>DATGWO010000040.1:0-43550 GCA_035299445.1 Sideroxyarcus sp. | reverse complement strand
AAAAAAAAAGAAGCGTGCGGCGCACACCAAACCGCCTTTGATTCTCTTTCCCCTGTGCGTCCGCCGAGTAGCGGAGGCTGGTCAGGGGATTTCGGCGAGGACTGTCTGAGCGCGTAGCGCGAGTTCCGCAGCCGCCTGACCAGTCGAGCAACGCAGGGAACCCACGCAGTGGGCGGCGCACCGGGGGCGCCCTCTTTTGGTTACTTTTCTCGGCAAGACGAGAAAAGTGACTTGCTGCCGGGCAACCCCCGGCGTTTTCGTTGGGTATCGCTACGCCCAATCAACCTATTACATTTGCTTTTGGCCAATGCTTAAGGACGCACCCCAAGAAGCACTGCCTCCAAATCCTTAAGTGCCACTTGAGAGTCACTACCGGAATCACTACGCATAATAGCGACCATATTGGTGAATGCGTTTCGTTGTTCAGGAGTATTCATCGTGGCTCCAAGTCGCTCAAATGTGGCGAAAGCGCTAACCGCTGATGCTGAACCATACAGGCAAATTCGAGCCTTAGCGTCAGCTGTTTTTGTGGAAAGTTCTGGACTTCGTTTTCCGAAATTTGCCAATTCACACACAGAGTTCAGATAGTCTGTGTACGCTTTTGTTTTTAACTCTCGGCGATGCTTTTGGTTATCGAGGTGGCGCGTAAAGAAATACTGGAGTAGAGCGCCAATAATGATTCCCAAAAACGAAAACATCGCAGCAACCATTACACGCTCCTAGTTTAACTACTACTTATTTCAACCCCAGCACATCCTGCATGTCATACATCCCCGCCTTATTGGCCTTGAGGAAGCGCGCGGCGCGCAGTGCGCCGATGGCAAAGGTGGCGCGACTGCTGGCTTTGTGGGTGATCTCGATGCGCTCGCCGATGCCTGCGTAGAGCACAGTGTGGTCGCCGACGATGTCGCCGCCGCGCACGGTGGCGAAGCCTATGGTGGAAGGATCGCGCTCGCCGGTGACGCCTTCGCGGCCATACACGGCGCACTTCTCCAGGTCGCGCCCCAATGTCCTAGCGATCACTTCACCCAATCCCAGCGCGGTGCCGGAGGGCGCATCCACCTTGTGACGGTGGTGCGCTTCGATGATCTCGATGTCGTAGCCCTTGTCCAGCACGCGCGAGGCGGTCTCCAGCAGTTTGAACAGCAGGTTCACGCCCACGCTCATGTTGGGGGCGAACACGATGCCGATGTCCTGCGCCGCGGCGCCCAGCGCGGCTTTCTGCTGCGCGTTGAGGCCGGTGGTGCCGACCACCATGTTGACCTTGTGTTTGCGGCAGACTTCGAGGTGCTGCATGGTGCCTTCCGGGCGGGTGAAGTCGATCAGCGCATCCGCGCCTTTCAGCGCTTCAAGATCGGCAGTGATCTTCACACCTTCGGCGACGGTGTTGCCCAGCATCGGGCTGCCGGCGTGTTCCAGCGCGGCGTGCAGCACCAGGTCATCGGCCTGTGCCACGCATTCCAGCAGCACCTTGCCCATGCGTCCGCCGCAACCGGCGATGGCGACTTTGATCTTGGACATTATTTCTTCTCCTCTGCGGCCGGGCCGGCGGGTTTCAGCGGCGTGGCATCGTCGATGCGCGCCAGCAAGGCGTTCTCGAAATACAGGGTGAGACGCTGGTTCTCCACCACCTCGCCCTTTTGTTCCAGGCTGTACAGGTAATCCCAGCGGTTCGCATGGTAGGCATCGTTGATCAGCGGCGCGCCGAGCGCGGCCTTCACCTGCGCCTGGGTCATGCCGGGCTTGAGCTTGGCGCGCATATCCTGGGTGATGAGGTTGCCCTGCCGGATCTCGACCTTGTAAGGAGTGAACGTGGGCAGGTAGTCGGAAAAGTTGCTGCACGCGGCGAGCAAGGCGGAAAGCAGTACGATCAGGATGCGCATTGGGTATTTATTCGGTCAGGCTGTCACAAAACAGGCGGCATCATACCTCAAGCGGGGATGCCCAGAAGCTCGGCGGCATGCTTGCGCGTGGTATCGGTGATCTTCACCCCGCCCAGCATGCGCGCGATCTCTTCGATACGCTCGGCCTCGTGCAGCACGCGGATGCTGCTCAAAGTCTTGCCGGCATGCGCGGCCTTGCTCACCTGCCACTGCGCGTCGGCCTGCGCCGCCACTTGCGGCAGATGGGTCACGCACATCACCTGATGGCGCTTGCCCAGTTGCTTGAGCAGGCTGCCGACGATCTCGGCCACGCGCCCGCCGATGCCGCTGTCCACTTCGTCGAAGATCAGCGTCGGCACGGTGGCGGCGCGACTGGCGGCGACCTGGATGGCCAGACTGATGCGCGACAGCTCGCCGCCGGAGGCGACCTTGGCCAGGTTGCGCAGGGGGGTGCCCTGATTGGCGGCGACCTGGAACTCGACGATCTCCAAGCCGTTGGCATTGCCTTCGTTCAGCGGCAGCAGCGCGACGGAGAACTGCCCGCCCTGCATCGCCAAAGCCTGCATGGCAGCGGTGATCTCGTTCGACAAGGTCTCTGCCGCGGTCATGCGCGCCTCGCTGAGTCTCTGCGCCGCCGCCAGATAGGCCGCATACGCGGCTTTGTCCTGTTCGGCCAGATCGGCCAGATCGGCATTGCCGCCCAGCTCGTCCAGCCGCGCGACGATATCCGCCAGTACCTGCGGCAGCTGCTCCGGCGGCACGCGGTATTTGCGCGCGGCGGCCATCACATCGGCGATGCGCTGCTCCTGTTGTTGCAGGCGCTGCGGGTCGGTGTCGAGTCTTTCCTGGTAGTGACGCAGCGCGTACACCGCCTCCTGCAATTCGTTCTGCGCGCTCTCCAGCATGGTCAGGGTGTCCTGCAATCCGGCATCGAATGCCAGCCCGGCGCGCAGGCGCGTCACCAGTGCATTGAGTTGCGCCAGACAGGCGGTATCCGCCTCGCTCAGCACATCCACGCCGAACTGCGCGGTCTCCAGCAGGCTGGCAGCATGGCCGAGGCGGGAATGGTCGGACTGCAAAGTCTCCCACTCGGCCACGGCAAAGTTGAGCGTCTCCAGTTCGCGGCGCTGGAACGACAACAGCTCGCGCTCGGCTGCCACCGCCTCGGCATTCTGTTCCAGTTGCACGCGGCGGCGGTGCAGCGCCTGCCAGGCCTTGAAGGCGCCGGCGACTTCTGCCGCCTGTTTGCCCAGACCCGCGTGGCTGTCGAGCAAGTCGCGCTGCGCATCGGCGCGCAGCAAGGACTGGTGCGCGTGCTGGCCGTGGATATCGAGCAGCATCTCGCCCGCTTCGCGCAATTGCTGCAAGGTGGCACTGCGGCCGTTGATGAAACCGCGCGAACGATTGCTGTTATCCAGCGTGCGGCGCAGCAGACAAACGCCCTCGTCGCCTTCCAGATCCTGCTCGCGCAGCCAGGTTTGCAATTGCGGCAGGCCGGAGATGTCGAACTCGGCGGCGACCTCGGCCTTCTCGCAACCGGCGCGCACCATCCCGCTATCGCCGCGCTCGCCAAGTGTCAGAGACAGCGCGTCGATGAGGATGGACTTGCCCGCCCCCGTTTCACCGGTGAGCGCGGTGAAGCCGGATGAGAAATCGAGTTCCAGGGTGTCGACGATGACGAAGTCGCGGATGATGAGGTGCTTGAGCATTTATAACGTCTGATTCCAGAGCAGCTTTTCGCGCAGGGTATGATAGTAGCTGTGCCCCACCGGGTGCAGCAGGCGAACCGGCTCGATATAGCGGGTGACCGTCACCTTGTCGTTGCGATGAAGGTCGAAATGGGTGTGGCCGTCGAAACGTACGCGCGCCTCGTCCGAACGGTGCATCAGGATCTCCAGCGTCGACTCACTCTTCACCACGATGGGGCGGTTGCTCAGATTGTGCGGCGCGACCGGCACCAGTGCGATGACCTCCAGCGCCGGATGCAGGATGGGGCCGCCTGCCGACAGTGCATAGGCGGTGGAGCCCGTGGGAGTGGAAACGATCAGGCCGTCGGCGCGCTGGTTGTAGAGGTACTCGCCGTCGATGCGCACTTCGAATTCGAGCATGCTGCTGTTGTTGCCGCGATGCATGACCACGTCGTTGAACGCCAGCGAATCGAACAGGTGCTTGCCGTCGCGCGATACCGATGCGCTCAGCAGCATGCGCTTCTCGGTGACATATTCGCCGCGCAAAATGGCCGAGATGGTGCGCTGCATGGTCTCGATGGAGATGTCGGTGAGGAAGCCCAGACGCCCCTGGTTGACCCCGATCAACGGGATGTCGAACGGCGCCAGGGTGCGCGCCACATTCAACAGCGTGCCGTCGCCGCCAAGCACGATGGCGAGGTCGACCTTGCCGGCCATCTGTTCCAGCGGGATCTCGCCATATGGATGGCGGGTGATGTGTTCGGCGGTGAAATTGTCCACCACCACGGTCAGCCCCGCGTTCGCCAGGAAATCGGCCAGCTTGAGCAAGGGCTCGGCGATCTCCAAGGATTTGTATTTGCCGATGAGGGCGATGGTCTGGAAGGCGGATTTCATGGCGCAGGATTAAACCATAGGCGCGATTTAATGACAAAGCTGCGATGGTAGAATGCACCCATGTTGAACGACCGCGCACAGATCCTGTTGAAGACCCTGGTGGAACGCTATATCAGCGATGGCCAGCCGGTGGGTTCGCGCGCCTTGCAGCAGTTCTCCGGCTTGGAGGTCAGCCCCGCCACCATCCGCAACGTGATGGCCGATCTGGAAGCGATGGGGCTGGTCGCCAGCCCGCACACCTCGGCCGGGCGCGTGCCCACGGCACTGGGCTACCGCCTGTTCATCGACACGCTGATGGTGGTGCAGCCACTGTCCGAAGCGCGCGTGCAGCAGCTGGAAAGCCAGCTGCAACCGAACAATCCGACCCGTCTGGTGATGCAGGCCTCCAACCTGCTGTCCGAACTCACCCAGTTCGCCGGCGTGGTGGCCACGCCCAAGCGCGCCAGCATCACCGTGCGCCAGATCGAATTCCTGCGCCTGTCCGAGAAACGCGTGCTGCTGATCATCGTGATGCCGGACGGCGAAGTGGAGAACCGCGTGCTGGTGACGCACAAGGATTACACCCAGTCGCAACTCGCCGAAGCGGGCAATTTCCTGAGCCAGCATTACGCCGGACTGGGCTTCGGCGACATCCACCTGCGCATGCAGAACGAGTTGCGCCAACTGCAGCACGACATGACCGCGCTGATGGCTGCGGCGATGGCCGCCAGCGACGAGGCGCTGGCGCGCAAGAGCGAGGATTACGTGATCAGCGGCGAACGCAACCTGCTGCACATCAACGACCTCTCCGCCAACATGACGCAACTGCGCAACCTGTTCAACGTGTTCGAGCAAAAGACTGAGCTGCTGCAACTGCTGGATGCCGGCCGCCAGGCACCGGGCGTGCACATCTTCGTCGGCAACGAATCCGGCCTGGCCGGACTGGACGAGTGCAGCGTGGTGAGCGCGCCTTACACGGCGGACGGGCAGATCATCGGCACGCTCGCGGTGGTCGGCCCGAAACGCATGAACTACGAGCGCGTGGTGCCCATCGTGGATATCACCGCCAAACTCCTGAGCAACGCGCTCTCCCAACACTGAACCGACGATGCCCTATCAGACCGAACCCCAATACACCCACGGCACGCCGGAAAAGACCGGCATCCTGCTGGTCAATCTCGGCACACCGGACGCACCCACGCCACAAGCGGTGCGGACCTACCTCAAGGAATTCCTGGGCGACCCGCGCGTGGTGGAGATACCGCGTGCGATCTGGTGGTTGATCCTCAACGGCATCATTCTCAACACGCGCCCGAAGAAATCGGCGGCCAAGTATGCTTCGGTGTGGCTAAAGGAAGGTTCGCCGCTGCGCGTGCATACAGAAAAGCAGACCGCGCTGCTGCAAGGCTATCTGGGGGAGCGCACTAAAGCGCCGTTCGTGGTCGACTACGCCATGCGCTACGGCAATCCATCCATCCCCGCCGTGCTGCGCAAACTGAAAGAACAGAACTGCCAGCGCATCCTGGTGGTGCCGATGTACCCGCAATATGCCGCCAGCACCACCGCCACGGTGAACGATATCGTGTTCGCCGAACTGCAACGGATGCGCAACACCCCGGCGCTGCGCACCATCAAGCACTTCCACGACCACCCCGGCTACATCAAGGCGCTGGCCGGCAGCATCAACGACTACTGGATGAAGCATGGCCGTCCGGAAAAGCTGCTGATGAGCTTCCACGGCCTGCCGCAATACACGCTGGACAAGGGCGACCCCTACCATTGCGAATGCCAGAAGACCGGGCGTTTGCTGGCCGAGCAACTGGGCCTGAAACCTGGCCAGTACGAGATCAGCTTCCAGTCGCGCTTCGGCAAGGCGAAATGGCTGCAGCCCTACACCACCGCCACGCTCAAGGAATGGGGCAAACAAGGACTGCGCCGTGTGGATGTGGTCTGCCCCGGTTTCGTCGCGGATTGCCTGGAGACGCTGGAAGAGATCGCGCAGGAAGGCCGTGAGGATTTCCTGCATGCGGGCGGTGGCGAATATCACTACATCCCCTGCCTCAACGCGCGCAACGACTGGATGCACGCGCTGACCGATCTGGTGATGGACAACCTGCAGGGCTGGCTGGAACAGCCGGATGCGGGACAACTCGAACAGGGCCGTTTGCGCGCGCTCGCCCTGGGCGCCAAGCGCTGATCAGGTAAGGCTGATCTTCTCGGCCTCGAGCTGGATCATGTAGCGCTGGATCACATTCCCCGCGCCGCGGCTCAGATTGACGAATTCCAGGCCGATCCGGTGCATCTGCTCGCCACTCTTGGTCTGGGTGCTTGACCAGGTGCCGCAAACGCGCAGGTTCATCGGGATGACCCCGATCACGGGAAACTCCACGCTGCATCCCTCCAGCACCGCACCTTGCGAAAATATCTCGTTCAAGGCTCCCTTGAGGGTGATGCCGATGCCGCCGACGCTCATGTCGGCCAGCGGCGCCTCAATCACTCCGGCCTCGGTCGGTATCTTGCAGATCAGCGCATTGGCCCCCTGCGGCGTGCCCAGGCGGAAATATTCGCGGCGCTGGATGCGCTCCACCATCGACGGGATCAGCATGACGAACGCGTCGCTGCCGTCCATCATCGGTATCAGGTGCAGGTGAGTCGAATGCCAGCGCACCTTGACCCCGGTCTGCGTGACAAAAGAGATGTATTTGCTGTCGACGATCCGTTGGTTGACCTGCGGATCGCCGCTGATGTCGAGATAGACCTGATTCGCCTCCGCATTGACACCGAGTACCGATGTCACCAGATACGCGCCCTCGCGGGTATCGAGGTTGATCGGCACGCGATGCTTGGCAATATCCTCAAGGATGAACACGACCTCCTTGCGGTTGTGCACGGCGAATTGGGAATCTTCCTGGTGATGCGTCATAGCTAATTCTGCTGATCGGTTGGATCGGACCTCGCGGCCCCGTCAATAAAACTGGTAGTTGTTCCTGCCCCGCTCTTTGGCGCGATACATCGCATCGTCCGCATGCTTGATCAGCATCTCGTCGCCGATAGCATCGTCCGGGCTGACGCTGATGCCGATACTGAACGTGATGGCAAGCTCGTTCCCGGCCACCTGATGCGGCTCGGACATTGCCGCAACGATCTTCCGGGCGACCATCTCGGCATCGCCCGCATCGTTGATGCCCGCCAGCAATATCATAAACTCATCGCCGCCCTGACGGCAGATGGTATCCGATTCCCGCACGCAGGCTTTCAACCTGGTCGCCACGGATTGCAGCAGGATATCCCCGGCAAGATGGCCCAGTGTATCGTTGACGGCCTTGAACTTGTCCAGGTCGAGGAACATCAGTGCGGTTTTCTTCTTGCCGCGCCCGTCCGTGATCAGCGCCTGCTTGAGGCGGTCGGCGAACAGCACCCGGTTCGGCAGCTTGGTCAGCGAATCGTAATGCGCGAGGAATTCGATGCGCGCCTCGGATTCCTTGCGCTTGGTGATATCGGAGAACAGCGAGATGTAATTGATCACCTCGTCCTTCGAATTCCTGACCACCCCGATGGACAGCCACTCGGGATAAATCTCGCCGTTCTTACGGCGGTTCCATATCTCGCCCGACCATTGCCCGGTCTCGTTCAGCGATGTCCACATCATCTCGTAGAAATCGGCCGTCTGCTTGCCCGAACTGAGCAATTTGGGATTCTTGCCCATCACCTCTTCCGCCGAATATCCGGTGATGTCGGTGAATGCCGGGTTCACCGCGACAATGCGACGGCTGGCGTCGGTGATGGCGATCGCCTCGCCGCTGTTGTCGAACATCTTGGCGAACAGCTGCAACCGCTCGGTCGCGTCTTCCAGTTTCTCGACCAGGATATTGAAGTTCTTCGCCATATCGCCGATGTCGGGATTGGCGGCATCGACATCGGCGCGCCTGGACAGATCCATGTCGCGCTGTATCTCTGCCATCGCGTTCTGCAATTTTTTCACCGGACGGGTGATGTTGCGCACGATCACCACGCGCACGAACAGCGAGATGATGACCAGCAGCAGCACCTGCAGCACGATATGGGCGACCCACAGCCAATCCTTCATCTCCGCGAGCCGCGCCTCTTCGGGGCTCAGGTCGATAGTCACACTGGCGGCACCGTTCACGCTGCCGGCTTGCGTGGTGTGGCAGGAAAGGCAATTGGTGCCGCGGAAATTCGGCTGCGCAATGAACGGCACCACCACACGCAAGGCCGGGCGCCCGTCCTGAGCAGTCACCCGCTCGAACAGGGTCTCCCCGGTCGCCAGCACCTTGCGGTCCATCTCGTCGATCGCCTGCTCTTCCGGCAAGCCGGGACCGAACTGCTCGACCACCGATTTGCCGCGCACGATGCGCAGCTCGACGATCCCCATCGACTGCGACATCTTGTTCAGGAACAGCTTGCGGTTCTCCGGGTTGGAGATCTGCCCGGTCAGCATCAGCATGTTGAGGCCATTGATGAGGCCGTCCGCCGTTTCTTCGGCGCGCGACTCGGCGGCGCGCTCGATCTGCACCTCGAAACGATCGACCACCCACTCCATGAGCACGAAGAACAGGATGATGAGCGCACCCTGGATCAGGATGTGCAGCTTCTCCTGCACCCCTGTCGCGCGCCACATCTTTCTCAAGGGGTTCATCTCTCTCCCGTCCGCCATTGGCGGATATTTCTTATAGTTTGATGAAATGCTCGCGGTAATGCTTCATCTCGGCGATGGATTCGTAGATGTCCGCCAGCGCCTCATGCTTGCCATGCTTCTTGATACCGTTCGCCACTTCCGGCTTCCAGCGTTTCGCCAGCTCCTTGAGCGTGCTCACATCCAGGTTGCGGTAGTGGAAATACTCCTCCAGTTTCGGCATCCAGCGCGCCAGGAAACGCCGGTCCTGGCAAATGGAATTGCCGCACATCGGCGAGGTGCGGATCGGCACATATTCCTTGAGGAATTCCAGCATCTGCGCCTCCACCATCGCATCGTCCAGCAGCGAAGCCCTGACCTTGTCGATCAGGCCGGATTTGCCGTGGGTGGACTTGTTCCAGTTGTCCATGCCGTCGAGCACGCTGTCCGGCTGGTGCACCACCAATACCGGCGCTTCCGCCACGGTGTTCAGCTCGCTGTCAGTGACCACCAGCGCCACTTCGATGATGCGATCGGTATCGGGTGAAAGCCCCGTCATCTCCATGTCTATCCAGACGAGGTTGTTTTGGTTTTGTGCCATAATCCGCCGCAGTTCTTATTGAAATCTGGCGCATTGTCGCACAGCCGCGCCGCCCAATCCAACGACCATGACCGCCGCCCAATTCTCCGCCCTGTTCGTCTCCGCCCTGCTCTCCAACATGGCCGTCAAATTATGGCTGGCTTATCGCCAGCTCCACCATGTCGCCGCGCATCGCGCCGAAGTCCCGTTCGCCTTCCGCGAAAAGATCGAGCTGGCCGCGCACCAGAAGGCGGCCGACTACACCAGCACGCTGGTGCGCTTCGGCGTGGCCAGCGTGCTGTTCGAGACCGCGCTGCTGCTGGCGTTCACGCTCGGCGGCGGCATCCAGTGGTTGAGCGAGCGCTCGGTGGCGGCCTTCGACAGTGCGCTGCTGCAGGGCACTTTCGTCATCGTCGCAGTACTGCTGCTGCAATCGCTGCTGGAAGCGCCGCTCGACCTCTACCGCACCTTCAACATCGAGGCGCGTTTCGGCTTCAACAAGATGACGCTCAGGCTCTACCTGCTCGATGCCTTAAAAGGCCTGCTGCTCGGCGCCACCCTCGGCCTGCCGCTGCTGCTCGGCGTGCTGTGGCTGATGGATGGCATGGGCGAATTCTGGTGGCTCTACGTGTGGGGCGTCTGGGTGGCGTTCAATCTGTTGCTGCTGTTCATCTACCCCACCTGGATCGCGCCGCTGTTCAACAAGTTCGAGCCGCTGCAGGACGAGGCACAGAAGGCGCGCATCGAGGCCCTGCTCGACAAATGCGGGTTTGCGGCCAGCGGCCTGTTCGTGATGGACGGCAGCAAACGCAGCACCCACGGCAACGCCTACTTCACCGGTTTCGGCAAGACCAAGCGCATCGTGTTCTTCGACACCCTGTTGCAGCGCCTCTCGCCGGGCGAGGTCGATGCCGTGCTGGCGCATGAGCTCGGCCATTTCAAACGCCGCCACGTGCTCAAGCGCATCGTGCTCACCTTCGCCGTCAGCCTCGGCTTCCTGTGGCTGTTGGCGCAGCTGCTGCATGCGGAATGGTTCTATCTGGGCATGGGCGTAAGCACCCAATCGACGGCGATCGCGCTGCTGCTGTTCTTCATGGCGTTGCCGGTGTTCACCTTCCTGCTGCACCCCATCGCCGCCGCCTATTCGCGCAAGCACGAATTCGAAGCCGATGCCTATGCCGCCCAGCAGACCGACGCGAACGAGCTGGTGAGCGCACTGGTGAAACTGTACCAGGACAATGCCAAGACGCTGACCCCCGATCCGGTGTACGCTACTTTCTACGAATCGCATCCGCCCGCACCGATCCGCATCGCCCATCTGCAGAAACTGGGAGCCGCCAAATGAAAACCGCATTTTTCCTGTTGTGCCTTCTCGCCGCCACCGCCCATGCCGCCCCGTTCGCCAAGGGCAATGCGGAGAATGGCAAAAAACTGTTCGCCAAATATGATTGCAACAGCTGCCACCAAGGCAAGGTGGGCGGCGACGGCAATGCCATCTTCACCCGTCCGGACCGCATAGTAACCAGCGCCGACGTACTCACCGACCGTCTGGTGGTATGTTCCGGCGCCATCGGCAAGGCACTCACCGAACAGGAGAAACTTGATCTTGCCGCACATCTGAACAAGAACTTCTACCACTTCAAGTGAGGTGAATCATGACCAACGTCTGCGACCTGACCAGCAAGAACTGCAAACCCTGTGAAGGCGGCGTACCGCCGCTGACACAAGACGAAGCCAAGAACCTGCTGAAAGAGCTCGATGGCTGGGAACTGAATGACAAAACCATCAGTAAAACTTTCGCGTTCAAGAACTATTATCAGACCATCGCCTTCGTCAACGCGGTGGCCTGGATGACGCACCGCGAAGACCATCACCCGGACATGACGGTCGGCTACAGCAAATGCCGCGTGGAATACTCCACCCACGCCATCGGCGGCCTGTCCGAGAACGACTTCATCTGCGCCGCAAAAGTGGACGCTCTCTTCAAGATTTGAAGCTGCAGGGCCAAATCATCGCCGCCCACGGGCGCCACTATCTTGCCGAGCTGCCGGACGGCGGCACATTGGAGTGCGTGCCGCGCGGCAAGAAGAGCGAGGTCGCCTGCGGCGACAGGGTGGAGATCGAACGCACCAGCGACGATCAGGGCGTCATCGACCGCATCGCGCCGCGCTCGTCGCTGCTGTACCGCTCCGACGCGTTCAAGCAGAAACTCATCGCCGCCAACGTCACCCAGCTCATCGTCGTGGTCGCCACCGAACCTTCGTTCAACGACGAACTGCTGGCGCGCTGCCTGCTCGCCGGGCACGAGCAGGACCTGGACATCCTCATCGTGCTGAACAAATGCGACCTGCCGCAGGTCGCAGCTGCGCGCGCGCAGCTCGCCCCCTATGTGAAGATCGGCTACCGCGTGCTGGAACTCTCCGCCAGGCAGGATGTGGCGCCGCTGCTGCCCTATCTGCAAGGCCACACCAGCGTGCTGGTCGGCCAGTCCGGCATGGGCAAATCCACCCTGATCAACGCCGTCATCCCCGAGGCGCAGGCCGCCACGCGCGAGATCTCCACCGTGCTCGATTCCGGCAAGCACACCACCACCCACGCCAGGCTCTATCACCTCAACGCCGACAGCCACCTGATCGACTGCCCCGGCGTGCAACTGTTCGGCCTGCATCACCTGGATTTTGCTGCGATGGAACGGAGCTTCCCCGAGTTCAGTCCTTATCTGGGAGAGTGCCGCTTCGCCAATTGCAGCCACTCGCACGAACCGGACTGCGCGATACGCAAGGCGGCGGCGGAAGGCAAGATCGACCAGCGGCGGCTGCAACTGTTCCAGCAGATCACCGCGCACTAGGCCTTAAGACAAAGCCCATTCGATACGCCTGCCCCGCATGTCCACTATCGTCCTCACCACCCTCAACGCGCGTTACATCCATGCCTCGCTGGGTTTGCGCTATCTCGCCGCCAACATGGGCGAACTGGAGGCAGACACCGGGATCATGGAGTTCATCGTGCAGAGTCGGCCTGAAGAGATCGTCGAGGGTTTGCTTGCAGCCCAGCCGCGCATCATCGGGTTCGGCGTGTACATCTGGAACGTGGCCGAGCTCACCCGCGTGGTCGCTTTGCTCAAGTGCGTCGCCCCGCAGATCACCGTGGTGCTGGGCGGGCCGGAAGTCAGCCACGAATGCGATGAGCAGGAGATCGTGCGCCTGGCGGACTACGTCATCACCGGCTGGGGCGACATCAGCTTTGCCCAACTTTGCCGCGAACTGTTGCAACGGCGGCCGCAGGCGCAGAAAGTCATCGCCGGCATCCAGCCCAGGCTATCCGAGATCAGGCTGCCGTATGCGCTGTACTCGGACCACGACATCGCGCACCGCACGCTGTATGTGGAAGCTTCGCGCGGCTGCCCGTTCAAGTGCGAGTTCTGCCTCTCGTCATTGGACAAGACGGCCTGGGACTTCGATCTCGAACGCTTCCTCGACGAGATGGACAAGCTCTATCGGCGCGGCGCGCGCCAGTTCAAATTCGTCGACCGCACCTTCAACCTCAACATCAAGACCGGCGTGCGCATCCTGGAATTCTTCCTCGAACGCCTGGATGACAAACTGTTCGTGCACTTCGAGGTCATCCCCGATCACCTGCCGGAGCCACTGAAAGCGCTGATCGTCAAATTCCCGCCCGGCTCGCTGCAATTCGAAGTGGGCATCCAGACCCTGAACCCCGCAGTGCAGGCGCTGATCTCGCGCAAGCAGGATGCGGCAAAAACGGAAGAGAACCTGCGCTGGCTGCGCGAGAAGAGTCACGCGCACATCCACGTCGACCTCATCATCGGCCTGCCCGGCGAAGATATGGCGAGCATCGCCGACGGCTTCGACCGGCTGGTGGCGCTCAAGCAACAGGAGATCCAGGTCGGCGTGCTCAAGCGCCTGCGCGGCACGCCCATCATCCGCCATACCGAAACGCACGCCATGCGCTACACCCCGTACCCGCCCTACACCGTGCTCGCCACCGACCGCATCGACTTTGCCACCATGCAAAGGCTGGCGCGCTTTGCGCGCTACTGGGACCTGGTGGGCAACTCCGGGCGTTTTCCCAGGGCGCTGGCATTGTTGCTGGACGGCAGCCCGTTCGCCCGCTTCCTGACTTTCTCCGACTGGCTCTACGCCACCACGCAGAAGACGCATCAGATAGCGTTGCCACAATTGTTCGAGCTGCTCTTCACCGGGCTAACTAGCGCGCTGGCCGTGCCGGCGGAACAAGCCCGTACCGCGCTGGAGCAGGACTTCAGCCAGTCCGGCAGCAGGGAACTGCCGCAGTTCATGAGAAGCGGGAAAGAGCTGCCGCGCAAAAGCAAGACAGGGAATCCGCAGAAACGCCAAGCGCGGCTGCTGACGGAATGACGGTTCTCGCATGCGGCGAGAGCGCAGCAACAGGCGTGCCGAGTCGCCGCCTGGCTAAGCCGGCTCCGCCACCCGCTTGGCGATATGCGCCAGCGCCTCGTCGACCTGATCGATCAGCACCAGACACAGATCGCCCGGCTGCAGGCGCGACAATGCCATGTCGGTGGCAAGGAACTCACCGGTGACCTCGTCGATGCGCTTGGCGCGCTTGGCCTGACGCAAGCCCTTGCGCAACAGGGCCAGCACTTCGCCGTCGGCGCGCCCGCGCTGGCACTGGTCCTGATACAGGATGATCTCGTCGAACACTTCGCCCAGTATCTCGGTCTGGCGGATGATGTCCTCGTCGCGCCGGTCGCCCGCGCCGCTGATCACGCACACGCGCTTGTTGGCCGGGATGCTCTCGATCGCCGGCACCAGCGCCAGCATGGCGTCCGGGTTGTGGCCGTAATCGGCGATGACATTCGCACCGCGGTAGTCGAACAGGTTGAAACGGCCGGGTGCGGTCTGCGCATCGTTGACGAACGAACCGAGCGCCGCGCGTATCGTGTCCCAATCCGCCTGCAGCGCCCACGCGGCGGCAAGCGCCGACATGGCGTTGTCGATCTGGAACGCGATACTGCCGTTGCGCGTGAGCGGGATGGCGGCGAGCGGGATGCGCTGTTCCGCATCGTTCTGCGCGGCGACGACATGACCGTCGGCGACGAACACCACGCGGCCGCCGCGCGCGCGATGGGTGGCGATGACCGGATGCTGCGCGTCCTGCGCAAAGAAGGTCACGCTGCCGGGACAAGCCTCGGCCATGCGCACGCACATCGGATCGGCAGCATTCAGCACCGCGGTGCCGTGCGGCGCCACGTTCTGCACCACCACACGCTTCACCACGGCCAAGTCTTCCACCGTGCTGATGTAATTCAGGCCGAGGTGGTCGCCCATGCCGATGTTGGTGACCACGGCGACATCGCACAGGTCGAACGCCAGCCCCTCGCGCAACACGCCGCCGCGCGCGGTCTCCAGCACCGCCGCATCCACGTCGGGATGCAGCAGCACGTTGCGCGCGCTCTTCGGGCCGCTGCAATCGCCGGTGTCGATGCGCTTGCCCTGGATATACACGCCGTCGGAATTGGTCATGCCGACACGTAACCCCTGCCCGCCCAGGATATGCGCGATCAGGCGCACGGTGGTGGTCTTGCCGTTGGTGCCGGCCACCGTCACCAGCGGGATGCGCGCATTGCCGCCGTCGGGGAACATCATCGCGATGATGGCCTCGCCGACCGGCCGCCCCTTGCCGAAGGACGGTTGCAGGTGCATGCGCAAGCCGGGTGCCGCATTCACCTCGATGAAGGCGCCACCCTGTTCCTGCAGCGGGCGCAGCACGCTGTCGCATACCGCATCGATGCCGCACACATCCAGCCCCACCTGCCGCGCGGCCAACACCGCACTGGCCGCCAATTCCGGGTGCACACTCTCGGTGACATCGGTCGCCGAGCCGCCGGTGCTCAGGTTGGCGTTGTTGCGCAACAGCACGCGCCGGCCTTTCTCCGGCACGGCATCGGCATCGAGCGCCTGCCCCGCCAAGCTGTCCAGCGCAATGGCATCGAAGCGGATCTTGGTCAGCGAGGTGGCATGCCCTTCGCCGCGGCGCGGATCGCTGTTCACCTGCTCGACCAACTCGCGCACGCTGTGCACACCGTCGCCGATCACTTGCGGCGGGTCGCGCCGCGCCGCGGCCACCAAGCGCTCGCCCACCACCAGCAGGCGGAAATCACTGCCGGGGATGTAGCGCTCCACCAGCACTTCTGAACTGATCTTTGCGGCGGCCAGATAGGCACGATCAAGTTCTTCTCGGGTCACGATGTTCACCGTGACGCCCTTGCCCTGGTTGCCGTCGAGCGGTTTCACCGCAACCGGCGCGCCGATCTCGCACAGGGCCGCCCAGGCATCGTCGGCACTGCTCACCGGACGCCCGTCCGGCACCGGCACGCCGGCAGCTGCCAACAGTTTCTTGGTCAGCTCCTTGTCCTGCGCGATGGATTCCGCGATGGCGCCGCTGCGGTCGGTCTCCGCTGCCTGGATGCGGCGCTGTTTGCTGCCCCAGCCGAATTGCACCAGGCTGCCCTGCGTCAAACGGCGGAACGGGATGCCGCGCGCTACGGCGGCCTGCACGATGGCGCCGGTGCTGGGGCCGAGCCGGTCGTCCTCGTCCAGCTCGCGCAATTCGGCCAGTGCCGTCGCCAGATCGAAGCTTGTGCCGTGCAGCGCCGCATCGCACAACTGCCGGGCGAACTCGAAGGCACGGCGACCGACCGATTCTTCGCTGTACTCCACCACCACCTGATACACCCCCGGCTCCGTCGTCGCCGTCGTGCGGCTGAACGTGACCGGGCAGCCGGCCTGCGCCTGCAAACCCAGCGTCGCCATCTCCAGCACATGCGCCAGCGGCACGGTTTCATGATGGCCGGCCAGTTGCAGCAGCGCGATGTCGGGGAACAGCGCACGCAGGCGCAGCTCGAAACCGTCCAGCTTGGCGATATCCAGCTCGTTGCCGCGACAGCTCACGATCGCCTCGATGGAGGTCTGACGGCTCCACAGGTTGGGCCCGCGCAATGCGCGTATGCGTGACACTTCCATCAGGAGACTTCCTTTGACATTGCGTTGTTCAAGCTGAAGGTGGTCACGCCGGCGCGGATCAGCTCTGCCGGAACGGCCAGCGCCCATGCCGCCGCCACTGCCGCCAGCAGCGCCGCGGCCGCGTGCCCCTCGGCGCCTGCCTGCAACAACGGTATCGAAGCCGCATCGCTCAGCACGGTTCGCCCGTCCTGCCCGTCCTGCCCGGCCAGCACGATGGCGCCATCGCGCAGCAGCACGGCCCGCCCGCCCTGCTGCAGATGGGCATCGACCAGCGCCGAGGAGGCTTGTGCGGAGAAATAGATGACTGCCCCGTCGCAATACTCGGCCATCGGCGCCACCAGCGGGTCATCGGCATTCAGCACGCCGACACCGCCGGACAGCACCACGTCGATCTGGGTGCGCAGCACATTGCACACCTGCTCCGGCGTTTCGATGTAGTAGCGACCGAAATGGGCACCCGCATCGATGTCGGTGAGGATGCCGACTTGGCAGCGGTCGTAGGCCATGCCCTCACCCAGGATGGTATCGCCGCTGTTCTCGATCACCGCCGCTTCGACGTTGCGGTTCAACAGGACTTTCTGTGCAGCTGCCCAGTTGGCGCTGGCGCGCGCGTCGACACGGCGCTGGGCGAAATACAGGCCGTCGGCACAGGCCAGTCCGACATGGTCGCCGCGCAGGTGCAGCAGGCTTGCGACCAGGCGCGCGGTCAGCGTACTGCCGTGCGTGCCGCTCACGCCGACCACCGGGATGCGGCCGTCATCGGCATCCGCGAACAGGCTGTCGACGATGGCCTTGCCGACCGGGCGCGCCTTGCCTTGCGCCGGCTTCAGGTGCATCAGCAAGCTGGGGCCGGCGTTGATCTCGACGATGGCACCGCCCTGTTCGGCGAGCGGCCGCGAGATGTCTTGCGCGACGAGATCGACCCCGGCGATATCGAGGCCGACGATGCGCGCAGCCAGCGTGGCCGCCGCCGCCACCTCGGGATGCACCTCGTCGGTCACATCGAAGGCCACGTTGCCGTTGCGCTGGATAAGGATGTCGGCGCCCTGCGGCGGCACCGAGTCGGCGGTGTAGCCCTGCCGCTCCAGTTCGAAACGCACCGAGGGTTGCTGGTCGGGCAGGATCATGTCGAGCGGAAACTCCTCGCTCAGCCCGCGGCGCGGGTCGCTGTTGACCTGAGTGTCGATGAGCTGACGGACCGTCATGCGGCCGTCCGCGCGCAAGGAGATGGTCTCGCCGCGCGCGGCGGCGACCAAGCGGCCGCCCACCACCAGCAGGCGATGCTCGTTGCCGCGCACGAAGCGCTCCACCATCACCTCGCTGCCCTCGGCATCGGCCAGCGCGAACGCCGCCTCCACCTCGGCGCGCGTGGTCAGTTCGGTGGAGACGCCACGCCCGTGGTTGGCATCGGTCGGCTTCACCACCACCGGTACGCCGATGTCCTCCGCCGCCTCCCAGGCCTCGGACGGACTGGCGACGACGCAGCCTTCGGGTACCGGCACGCCGCAAGCAGCCAGCAGGGTCTTGCTCAAGTCCTTGTCGCGCGAGATGCTTTCGGCGACCGCGCTGGTGCGGTCGGTCTCGGCGGTCCAGATGCGGCGCTGCCGCACGCCGTAACCGAGCTGCACCAGATTGCCGTCGTTCAGGCGTAGCGCGGGGATGCCGCGCTCGTTCGCCGCATCCACGATGCAGGCGGTGCTGGGGCCCAGGCAGAGCGAATCGACCATCTCGTGCAAACGGGCGACTGCGGCGGCGACATCGAACTCCGTGCCGGCGATCGCCGCACGCATCAGCTCGCGCGCCTCGTGCAGCGCGGCACGGGTGACCTCCTCGTTGCGCGAACGCACTACCATCTTGTAGACGCCGCGCACGCCGGTCTCGCGCGTCTTGCCGAAACCGGTCTGCATGCCGGCCAGTGTCTGCAACTCCAGGGTGACATGCTCGAGGATGTGTCCGGCCCAGGTGCCTTCCTGCAGGCGCTGCAGGAAACCGCCTTCTTCGCCGACACCGCAGCGGTGGGCAGCCAACGAAGGCAGCAACGCGACCAGGCGTTCGTTGAAACCGGGAAGGGTATGGGACGGGGAGTCTTCCAGACTGCCGATATCGAGCCAGACTTCCGACACCGGACGGTAGGTCCAGATGTTCGGGCCGCGCAGCGGCAGGATTTTAAGAAACTCCATCAATGGTCCAGATGCATTTGTGTCGAATTCGGCCCCCCGGCGGGAGGCGCGACATTAACGCAAGCCGCAACGGTTGGGTTTACAGCCGGACAGCCGTTTGTTCAACTTTATCTCTGTAGTAGACTTGGCGCGGTGAATACACCTGCCCAGCCTTCCCTCTCCACCGAACCGCAACTCTCCGCCGCATGGCAACCCGCCCTGCGCTCGCTGCTGTTTCCCGACGAAAACATCCATGCCCGGCTGGAGACCAACCTCGATGAACAGCTCGATTTCAAGCGCCAACTGCTGCTGCTGACCGACCGGCGCGTGCTCCATCTCAGCGCACCGGATGCGCCCGCCGCCGAATACCCCCTGCACTCCGCTCTGGTATTGCAACAAGCCGACCATGCCGGTGTCGGCCGCCTCGAACTGTTCGAGGGTGAACAAAGGCTCGCCTGCTGGCGCTACACCATGGCGCGCGACACCGACGCCACGCGCTTCGCGCGCCAATTCGGCCGCGTACTCGACAGCGTAGCGGGCGGTCAGCCGCCGGCGGAAGCGCCGCCGACACTCTGCCCCAACTGCCTCGCCCCGCTGGAAAACGGCGAAGAGTGCGCCCACTGCGAAGATGAAGCGGAGACAGCGCCGTCGAGCTGGGTGCTGCTGCGCCTGTGGCGCTTCGCGCGGCCCTATCGCTGGCAGCTGCTGGCCGGTTTCCTGCTGATGCTGGCCTCCACCGCCGCCACGCTGGTGCCACCCTACCTGACCATGCCGCTGATGGACAAGGTGCTGATCCCCTACCAGAACGGCGAACCCATCGACACCGAGATGGTGAGCTGGCTGCTCGGTGGCCTGTTCGGTTCGGCCATGCTGGCATGGGGGCTGGGCTGGGCCAAGACCTACATCCTCGCGCTGGTGAGCGAACGCATCGGCACCGACCTGCGCACGATCACCTACGACCACCTATTGCACCTGTCGCTCGAATATTTCGGCGGCAAACGCACCGGCGACCTGATGGCGCGCATCGGCTCGGAATCCGACCGCATCAACCTGTTCCTGTCGCTGCACCTGCTGGATTTCGCCACCGACGTGCTGATGATCGTGATGACGGCGGCAATCCTGTTCTCCATCAACCCGTGGCTGGCACTGGTGACCCTGCTGCCGCTGCCGTTGATCGCCTGGCTGATCCATCTGGTCAGGCACCGGCTCAGCACCGGCTTCGAGAAGGTCGACCGCGTGTGGTCGCAGGTGAGCAACATCCTAGCCGACACCATCCCCGGCATCCGCGTGGTGAAAGCTTTTGCGCAGGAGAAGCGCGAATCGGAACGCTTCCGCCAGGCCAACAAACAGAATCTGGATGTGAACGACCGCATCAACCGAATCTGGTCACTGTTCTCGCCCAGCGTCACGCTGCTCACCGAGATCGGGCTGCTGGTGGTGTGGGCGTTCGGCATCTGGCTGGTGGCGCATGACGACATCACCGTGGGCGTGCTGACCGCCTTCCTCGCCTACATCAGCCGTTTCTACACGCGCCTCGATTCGATGAGCCGCATCGTCTCGGTGACGCAGAAGACCGCCTCCGGCGCCAAGCGCATCTTCGACATCCTCGACCGCGTCTCCACCGTGCCGGAGCCGGCCAAGCCGCAGCATCTGGCGCGCATCGAGGGCCGCATCGACATCCGCGCTGCCGGCTTCCGCTACGGCAACCGCGCCGTGATCAAGAACCTCAGCCTCAGCATCGCTCCCGGCGAGATGATCGGTCTGGTCGGCCACAGCGGCTCGGGCAAGAGCACGCTGGTGAACCTGATGTGCCGCTTCTACGACGTGAGCGAAGGTGCAATCAGCCTCGACGGCGTCAACATCCGCGCGCTGCCCATCGCCGAATATCGCAGCAACATCGGACTGGTGTTGCAGGAGCCGTTCCTGTTCTTCGGCTCCATCGCCGAGAACATCGCCTACGGCAAACCCGGTGCGACCCGCGCCGAGATCATCGCCGCGGCGCGCGCCGCGCATGCGCACGAGTTCATCCTGCGCCTGCCGCACGGCTACGACTCGCTGGTGGGCGAACGCGGTCAGGGCTTGTCTGGTGGCGAGCGCCAGCGCATCTCCATCGCGCGCGCGCTGCTGATCGACCCGAAGATACTCATCCTCGACGAGGCCACCGCCTCGGTGGATACCGAGACCGAACAAGAGATCCAGAAGGCGCTGGACAACCTGGTGCGCGGCCGCACCACCATCGCGATCGCACACCGCCTCTCCACGCTGCACAAGGCCGACCGGCTGGTGGTGATGGACAAGGGCGAGATCGTCGAGATCGGCAGCCACGATGAGCTGATGCAGCAAGAAGGCGCCTACTTCCGCCTGTATCAGGCACAGGCGCGCAACGTCGATACCGACCTCGACGACCAGACCGGCACCACAACCGCACCTGCCAAGGAGTCCGCCGCATGAGCACGCCAGCACCCGACCTCACGCTCAACGCCGCCGGCCGGCTGGTGTTCACCGACGCGACCGGCCGGGCGCACGCCGATGTCGTACCAGTGCGCGCCTTTCCCATCAGCGCGGAAGAAGAAGGCATCTCGCTGCTGGATGCCGACGGACACGAGCTGCTGTGGATAGACCGGCTGACCGACTTGCCCGCCGCCCCGCGCGCGCTGGTCGAGGCCGAACTGGCACAGCGTCAGTTCATGCCTGGCATCACGCGCATCCGTGAAGTGTCCAGCTTCGCCACCCCGAGCAGATGGCAAGTGAGCACCGATCGTGGCGACACCGAACTGCTACTCAAGGCGGAAGAGCACATCCGCCGTCTTTCCCACACCATGCTGCTGATCACCGACGGCCATGGCGTGTCGTTCCTGATCGCCGACACCCGCGCGCTCGACCGGCACAGCCGCAAGCTGCTGGATCGCTTCCTCTGAGCACGGAACCTTGAGCATGAACGGCGCGCAGAACGAAGCAAACAGCCAGCCGCAATGCCAAGGGATATGGATACGCGAATCGGGCGAAGCAACGCGCCAACATTTGCGCGCGCTGCTCCGCGACCTCGCTATCGAAGCGCAGGTGGAGATGCGCGATGAGACTGCGGGCATCTGTCTGCGCCTCACCCCGCAAGCGCAACGGCAACTCGCTCCCGCCTGCGACACACTGCAACTCTGCACCAGCTTGCGGCTCACTCCACACGCCGATCTGGACAAAGAGATCATGCTGGCGCTGCTGGCTTCGCCGGTGGCCTTCGAATATCCAGACCATGCGGAACTCGTCGCCGCCATCCGCATGCGGCGCTATATCGTCGAAGCGGCGCGGCGCACCGCGCTGGACTTCCACACCACCCGCATCGAACGGCCGGAGGACTACTGGACCTATACCGAAGACAGCGGCTTCACCGTACTGCCCGGCAAACCGCTAATCGAGGCGCTGCGCAAGGCGACGCAGCCGGAAGTGTCCGGCCGGCGCTACGCGTTCTCCTGCTACCGCGCCAGCGAATACGTGATGCTGCTCGGCATCGCGCAGGAACTCGCCACCAGCAACCCGGCGCTGCTGGAACAACTGCAACGATACTGGGAAAGGCAGGCCATCCAGTCGCGCCGCTTCCACGATGCCTTCATGCGCGAATACGGCTCGATGGAGCAGCCACTGCCGATGGCGTATTACGTGCCCGGCGACCGCCTGTGGTTCCGCAACCCGGACGAGCGCTCTTCCGATGTATCCGGCTACGAAGGCTCCTGGGTCATCTATCTCGGCAGCGGCCTGTTCACCAATTTCTGGAAATGCGAGCAGCCTTTCAGCCTGACCGAAAAGTGCATCGAGATATACCACTGGCGTCACGGCGTGTTCGAGGATGAAAACGGCGAACTGCAAATGGACGAACGTATAGTCGAGGCGCATGTGCAGGAGACGCTGCGCAACCCCGCCGAAACCGCGCACATCCTGCAACGGATGCTGCGCCTGCGCGACCCTTCCGGCAGCTATGCCGAGGGCGGCTGTATCGACACGACACGGGAATGTCCGCGCTGGGTGTGCGCGGGGACGACGGATATCGTACTTCCCGGGTGACTGCTCAGCTTGGCGGATTGGCCGCGGGCAACTTCATTTCACATGAAATTCCGTGTGTGCAGCGACGCCAGTCGTTGCGCGTCTTTCCCTTCGAAGCCGAGCCGCAGCAGCCGCGCGAGGCGGCCTTCGGCCATGTCGGTCATGAGTGCTTGCACGCGGGCGTAGCCGGTGGCGATGGCACCGGGCGTGAACTCTCCGGCAGCCAGCAGGATCAAGGCATCGAACACTTCTTCGTTGAGCCCCGAGGTGCCGGATAGCGCGTCGTTGCGCGCCTCCACCGCGCGGGCGAGACGAGTGCGCAATGCCGGTTCCTGCTCCAGCCTACGCAGCAGGTGCGCCATGCCGAAGGCTACATGGCGGCCTTCATCGATTGCGGCCAGGCGGGCGATCTGGCGGGTGACCGGATCGGGGGCGTGGGCGTAGAGAAAGTTGAGCAAGCTGACGAAGGTGCCTTCGCCGAGCACCGACAGCAGGAATCCGGCAACGGAAAAATCCGGCTCGTCGAGCAGGGTCTTGAGCGAGGCCTGGCCGCCCGCAGTGGATAGCGCCGGTTCGCGTCCGCGCAGGCGCAGGCGGCGGGTGAACACGTCGATGTGGCGCGCTTCGTCGGCCACCTGGATGGACAGCACCGCCTGCACTTCGCGGAAATGCGGATGCACCTGGCCGAGAAAGCGCGCGGGCACGACCAGTGCGGCGTTTTCGTTTTCGATCATGTAGGTCATGACTTGCGCCACCGCATCTTCCACTTCGTCCGGCAGCTCGAAGGCCGCGTTCCAGTCTATCGCCTGATCCGCGTTCCATTGCGCGGCGACGGCCTGGGCATAAAGTTCGGCGGCGTTGTCCGCCCATACTTCCTGTTTCCGGTTCAGGCGGAACACATATTCCGGCGCGCCCGCCTCCACTGTCGCCCCGCGTGCCGCAAGCCCGTAACAAGGCAGCGCCTGTTCATGCACTGCGCCGTGTTGTTTGGGGTCGGCATGGCCGGTTTGCGTCGCACCACGCCAGCGTCCGGCATGGATGCCGCTGCGCGTGATTTTCGCCTTGCCCTCAACGAAGCTGAGCGGATGCCCCTGCGCGCGACACCAGGCGGCAAGCTGCGCCTCCCATCCGGGCGCGCTGCCAGTGACGAGTATCTCGCCGCCGACCGCAACGCGCGCCAGCCCGTGCTTGATGAGCAGATGTGCGCCGGCATCCAGCCCCAGATTTTCAATATCGATAATCGGCGACAAGGATGTTTCCTTTTGCGTCATAGAATCTTTCGTCGTCCACTGCGCGTTCCAGCAGGGCATAGCCGCTGGTGCGCCCCTCGCGCCAAGCCTTGAGTCCTTCCAGTTCCAGCAGCGGACGCACGCTCGGGTCGTCCCATGCCATGCCCAGCAGCAACTCGACAAAGCGCGCCACCGCTTCCTCCGGTGCGCCGGGGCTGGTGGTGAAGTTGCAGTGATCGTAGGCGCCCGTGCGCGCCACGATGCGCGTCGCCCCCGCAGGCAACACGCCCTCGCGCGAGAAGGCGAGGTGGTTGCCGTCTATCATCCAGGCCGCATCGATCTCGCCCGCCATCAGCGCCAGCGCCGCATCGCGCTCGCCGCCGATGTGGTCGCCATGTTTGCCGCAGAGCAGGTCAAAGCGTCGCGCGGTGTAATCACGTCCCGCGACCAGCCCCTGCGCGCGCAAATGGTCGAGCGGGATCAGGTTGGCCTGCGGCGAATCGATCGCGCCGAAGCCCACCGTTTTCCCGCGCAGGGCGGACACCTCGCCGGTTGCGGAATCGTTGCGCACCACCAGCACCGAGGTGAGGTCGCAATCCGTGTCGCGCATGGCGACGGCGCGCACGCTCTGGCCGCGTGCGCGCGCCATGCGATCCGCCCTCACCCATGCCAGTGGCGAATTCCAGGCGATGTCGATCGTGCCGTTGAATTGCGCTTCAACCTGGTGTTCGTAGTTGGAATAGAGGATGAAGTCGAACTCGAAATCGTGGCGGCGGAAATATTCCTTGAAGCCTTCCCAGATGGTCACCACTTTCGGCGCATACGCCACTGCGCCCATTACCAGCGGTTTGTTCATTGCATTATCTTTGCTCATCAATATTCTCCTTAACCGACAGACTGTTAACCGAATACCGGCAGGCCGCACACGGCCTTGCCGATGAAGTCATACAACACGTCGGAAGTCGGCGCCATCACGGAGGCAGCCCGTGCATCACGGAAGCAGCGTTCGACGCCCACGTCCTTGCGGAACGCCGCGCCGCCGCAGACGCGCATGGCGATGTCGGTCACCTCCAGCGCTGCTTCGGCCGCTGCCGCCTTGACTTGCATGACGCGCAACATCGCGTCGGGCCGGCCCGCAGCCAATGCCGCGAGCGTGTCGTCGCGCAGTGTGCGCGCCATGTCGGCGCGGATCTTTGCGCGTGCGATGTAGGCGCGGACGGTCGGCAAGTCGGCCAATGCGCTGCCCAGATGCTCGAATTTATTGCCGCCCACATGCGCGATGGAACGTTTGATCGCGGTCTCCATGAGACCGACGGAATTGGAAGCGATGAGTGTGGAGAACACCGGCAGCACGACCCCGATCATGATGTCGAAACCGCCGCCGTCCGCGCCCAGCATGGCGGACTGCGGCAGGCGCATGGACTTGCACACCAGCGGAGCCGAGCAGTTGCCGCGCAAGCCGATGCCGTCGAAAGGTTTGAGTTGGGTGAGTCCGGCCGTCTTGCTGTCGGCCAGCCACAGGGTGCTGGCACCTTCGGCTTGCGCTGGACGCGACGACCAGATGTAGAAATCGGCTTCGAGCGCGGAAGTCACCATGGTCTTTGCGCCATCGAGCAGATAGCCGTCGCCATCGCGTACGGCGGTGCCGACCGGCGCCCAGAAGTGGCTGCGGGAACCTGCTTCTGACCATGCCAGTGTGGAGAGATGCCGACCCGCCGCAACCTCGCGGCGCAGCGCTTCGGCGCCGAATTTTTCGATCACTGCCGTCGCGCTGAAATGCATGGTCACCACCATCGCCGTGGAGGGACAAGCTTGCGCGATGCGTTCGACCACTTGCGCCGCTTCCGCCAGCCCCAGCCCCATGCCGCCCACTTCAGTGGCGCTGGTGAGGCCGAGCAAGCCGGCTTCGCCCAGCGCGCAGATCGCGTTGCGCGGGAATGAACCGTCGCGATCAACCGCAATGGCTGCGGGTTCGATGATGTCGCGGATGATGGTGTCGAGTTTTGCGAGATATGTCATGACTGCCCTTATAAAAATAAAATGGGCGCCAGAACGTGCAAGGCAGACATGACGATACTCCCGCCCATTTTGCGGGCGGAAAAAAACCGGCGCACTGGGCAGTGCACGAGATTCGTACCTCAATAGGATCTGCAGACCTGCTCGCTGGCAGCGCGTTGATACGGTACATTCCATCGCACTCGGATCAGGCAGGTTTCACACTGGCCGGCTGACCCGATCACACTCGCAATGGAGAACGAAACGGCGTTACGGCGAACCCGCAAGACATGAATGCAACAGCGGGGCGCAGTTTAGCAGAAGAGGCACATGTACAAGAAACGCTGCGCGATCCGCCGGCACCTGCGCCCTCCTGCACTCACTCAAAGCCAGGCTGCCGCCGACCATTGTCACAGCCGCCTTCTTCCTGGGAATTCGTAGGATTTCTTAATTTAAAGATTCATTGATATTGAATCTTTATTCAACATGATATACATTCAGCCTTTCAGAATCATTTAACAAGGGAGGAAAGATTCATGTATCAGCAAGTGGCCTGGATGGTTTCTATTGTGCTGATCGCGTTGCTGGCGGTCGCGTTCTTTTATGTAGTTAGGCACAGTAGCAGCGAGGGAGATGGCGCCGCCGTTGCAGCAGCGACGGGGCGCTGGCGCGGGCGCCTGCTGTGGGGTGTGACCCTGCTGTGCATTCCCATTGTCGCCTACACCCTGACCGAGTTGCCTTATGCGCGCAGGGCGATCGGAAATCTCGACACCGTCGAGGTCCAAGCCAAGGGTCATCAGTGGTATTGGGAGATATCGCAAACCGAATTTCCGGCGGGCAAGCAGATCGAGTTCCAGGTGACTTCCGCCGATGTGAACCACGGTTTTGCCATCTACGACACGGATATGAAGATCGTCACCCAGACCCAGGCCATGCCCGGCGTGACCAACGTGTTGCGCTATACGTTCGAAAAGCCCGGCACCTACAAAATACTGTGCCTGGAATATTGCGGGGTCGCGCACCATTCGATGATGACCGAGCTTCATGTGCTTGCCCAATAAGTTTCCGTACGGAGAATAACGATGAATATGCAGAAAGAAATGCCGGCCGCAGGTGCGGTCAAGGTTTACGCGGCAATCTCGGGTGTAGTGATCCTGCTGATGATGTTGTTCGGCCTGGTCATGCGCATGACGCAGGGGCAGATGTTGCCGATCGAGCCGAACGTGTTCTATCAGTTGATGACCGCGCACGGCATCGGCATGGTCGCCATCGCGGGGCTGGGCGGCTCGGCGGTGATGTGGCACTTCCTGGGCAAGTACGTCAACCTCAGGGCCGGGTTCGCTTGGGCCAACCTCGCCTTCTTCCTCCTTGGCGTCGTGTTCGTGCTGGGCGGCATCTTCCTCGGTGGCTTCGCCGCGGCCTGGACCTTCCTCTATCCGCTGCCGGCGAATGGCATGGGCATGTGGGACAAACATGCCGCCGCCGCCTATATGGGCGGCGTGCTGCTGGTCGGCGTCGGCATGCTGCTGTTCTACCTGGAATCGGCGCGCGCCATCATGCAGCGATACGGCAGCTTCGCCAAAGCGCTCGGCTGGCATTTCCTCAAGAGCGGGCAGGATGCGCCGCCGGCGACCGTCATCGCCAGCACGGTGGTCACCATCATCAACATCATCGCCATCCTGATCGGCGCGGTCATCCTGACGATGATGCTGGTCAACCTGTATGTGCCGGAGATCGCCATCCATCCGCTGCTGGCGAAGAACCTGATCTTCCTGTTCGGCCATGTGTTCATCAATTCCACCATCTACATGGCGGTGATCGCGGTCTATGAGATATTGCCGAAATACACCGGCCGTCCGTGGAAGGTGTACAAGCCGTTCGTGTGGGCTTGGTCGGCGACCTGCTTGATGGTGCTGACCGTCTACCCGCACCACCTGCTGATGGATTACGCGCAGCCGCTGTGGATGCACATCATGGGGCAGATCATCTCCTACACCAGCAGCCTGCCGGTGCTGGCCCTGACGCTGACGGCCACGCTGGGTTCGATCTACCGCAGCAACATCAAGTGGGACCTGACCTCCGCGCTGCTGGTGCTGTCGGTATTCGGCTGGAGCGCGGGCGTCATCCCCGCGGTGATCGACGGCACCATCGCCGTGAACCAGGTGATGCACAACACGCTGTGGGTGCCGGGGCACTTCCACCTGTACCTGCTGCTGGGTTGCGTGACCATGATCCTGGGCTTCATCACCTGGGTTGCCAACAAGGAAAAGGCGGCAGGATTCAGCGGTCTGGAAAAGGCCATGCTGTGGGTCTTCGCCTGCAGCGCGTTCGCCTATGCGCTGATGTTCCTGTTATCCGGCCAAGCCAGCATCCCGCGCCGCTGGGCGGTGCATCTGCCGGAATGGCTGTTGTATAGCCAGATCGCCTCGTTGTTTGCGGCAGGTGTCGTGATCAGTGCGATGATCATCATTGTCCGGGCTCTGGGCGGTATCGCAAAACCCGCGAATCAGGGCTGATCAGGTGAGAACGGCCGCAGCCGCAGCGATCATCCTGCTGCTGGGGATCTGGGCAACATCATCCATCACCTTGGGATTCGAGGCGATTACGACCGAACAGGCTCGCCGCCTCGATATCTCGCGCAAGCAGCCCGCGGTTCCGGATGTGCGCCTGATTGATCAATCCGGTCAGGCGTTTCGTTTTGACGAGTGGGTGCAGGAAGAGCATAAACATCTCATCGTCGATTTCATCTACACGAATTGCCGCACGCTTTGCCGCTCGCTGGGAACGGAGTTCCAACAGTTGCAGCGCGGCATCGTCGAGCGCGGCCTGCAGGAGCGTGTCCATCTGCTGTCGGTAAGCTTCGATCCGGCACACGACAGCCCTGCGGTACTACAGCAATATGCCGGACACATGCAGGCCATACCGGATGTCTGGACCTTTGCGACTGTGGGCGATGAACGGGAACTTGATGCTCTGCTGCGCACTTTCGGCGTCACCGTCATCCCGGACCGGCTCGGTGGATTCCAGCACAACGCCGCGTTGGTCCAGGTTGCGCCATCGGGAAGGCTGGTTGAGGTGTCCGACCTCGATACCGGCGATCGCGCGCTGGGAGAATTGGCGGGATCATGAGCGGAACAAGGAAAACGGGACCTCGCACAGGACTGATCATTTTCCTCGCTCTCGCGCTTCCTGCCGTTCGTAGTGTGATGGAGGGCGACATGATGCGACACATGCTGCTCCAATTCCCCCTGCTCCTGCTGGCCGGATGGCTGCTGGCACAGGGACTCCCGGATCCGGCAAGAACGAAGCTGGGCAAGTGGAATCACGCAGGCGTTTCCGGTCTGCTGCTGGCCGCCGTGGTGACGATGTTCTGGATGATTCCGCGTGCACTGGACATGGTGTTGAGCGACAGCACCATGGAATTGTGCAAGTTCATTACGCTGGTCATGGCGGGTATGGCGCTGGAATTGTCGTGGCAAGCTGCGAGTTTGATCGTCCGCGGCTTCTTCCTGGGCAATCTACTGCCGATGATGATGGTCGTGGGCTGGCTATACATCGAGGCGCCGGTGCGCATCTGCAATGCCTACCTGACCGACGATCAATTGCGCAGCGGGAGTGGGCTGCTTGGGCTGGCGATTGCCGGAAGCGTGGCTTGGCTGATTGCTTTTTTCATGTCCAGCAACCAACTCGAGAAAGGAAAATACGATGAGAACCTATAAAGCGTTGGCAACTATGACAATCTTGTCTTGTTGTCTTGGGTACGGGGCAAACGCAGCATGGGCACAGGTGAACGACCACTCTGCCCACCATGCCACGGGGCTTGAGCATCCCAAGCTGAACAACGGCGAGAAATGGCGCACCGACGCCAATCTGCGCCGGGGCATGGAGCGTATACGCGATGAACTGATGGCAGGAATAGACGCCATTCACAACGGCAAGATGTCGGCAAAACAATATCAGGGACTTGCAAAGAAAGTGAATGACCAGATCTCGTTCATTATGCAGAACTGCAAACTGGACAAGGAAGCCGATACGGCACTGCATCTGGTTTTGGCTGAACTCGTTGCCGGCACCGATGCCATTTCCGCCGCCGCGGACGATCATTCACGACACATGGGGGCTGAGCAGATATTGCATGGGCTGCAAAACTATGCGAGCCATTTCGAACATCCTGGCTGGCAGGTAAAGTAGCCTTGCCTGACCAGCGAGGCGGATCCACGCATGCATGTATCATTTTCAAGTAAATGACGGAGGGAATATGCAGATGCCGGACTTAGATGATGAGGGATACCTGATCGACCCGGCCACTTGGACGGAAGAGCTGGCTCAGTATTTCGCCGATCAGGAAAATATCGAGCTGGCGGAGGACCACTGGGATGCGATCCGTTTCATGCGCGAATATTATGCAGAACACCAAGTCGCGCCGGATGTCCGCCATGTGATGAAACATCTCGCGGAGCGACTGGGCGCAGAATCCCGCAACAGGATATTCGAACTATTTCCCTACGGTTACGTGAAACAGGCTTGCAAGATCGCCGGCATGAAACGTCCGCGAGGTTGGAGTACCGGATAAGCACCGACAGCAATGGCCGCGTTTGAGCTGTTCTGGAACAGCAGGCAGGCCATCGCTGGCCTGACAGAAGTCAGGCCGTGGTATTGATGTTCTGCCCGAGGTGCGGTGGCAGGTTGGCGGCACTCGCCTGCTGTGGTTGCTGGATCGAGTTGACCAGCATCAGGGCCGTCTGACCTTCCAGCTTGGCGGCCTTCTTGAGCAGCGGCGTGCCGGTGACGAGTGTGCTTGCCTGTGCTGAAGTGTTGTTCGTATTGATATCCATTTCATCTCTCCTTGGTTGGTAAGGCTGGAGCCATTCAGCCCAGCAGATGCGCCACCGTCAGCAGCAACAGCAGGATCAGCTGGAACACCAGTGCGCGCCACACGAGGCCGATGGCGCTTTGCATGTAGTCGGCATCGGCTTCGTCGTCCATGCCGATCTCGGGGCGAAACACGGGCTGGTCGTCCTGCACGATGGTCTGCCCGAGCTTGACGCCGAGCGCGCCGGCACCGCTGGCGAGGATGATGCCGGCCTCGGGGTCGGGCCAGCTTTCGGCCTGGTTACGCCAGCAGTAGGCGGTATCTTCGAAGTTGCCGACGATGGCGAAGGTGCTGGCGGTGAGGCGCAGCGGCAGCCATTCCATGAGGTGGTAGGCCTGCCGGGCGAACACGCCGAAACTGCCGAACTCGGCCTCGTCCTGCACGCCCCAGCGCGCATTGAGGAACAGGGCGAGGCGATACAGGATGGCGCCGATGGGGCCGAGGCCGATCATCATGAAGACGACGAACCAGAACACCACGCCGAACACGTTGCGGTGCGAAGCCAGCAGCGCCTGCTCGATGGTGACGCGCGCCACTTCTTCGTGGCTCAGTTCGCGGCACGACTTGCCCAGCCATTCGCCGAGCAGGTCGCGCGCCTGGTCGAGCTTGTTGTCGCGCAGCGCGAGATGGATGTCGTTGTAATAGTGACTGAACTGGCGGAAGCCCATGGTGAGGTAGAGCACCAGCACGCTGAACGCCCAAGCGAAGACGGGATGCGCGCTCAGCAGGATGCAATGCAGCGCGCCGACAAGCAGCAGCGGAACCAGCATGGCGAGCAGCCAGGCGATGCGGCCGTGCTTGCGCTCACCCGCGTTGAAGTTGCGCTGGAAGAATTCGACATAGCCGGAAAGCCATGTGTAGAGGTACTTGCGGGAAGACAGCGGGTGCAGCTGTTCCAGCAACAATGCGGCAATCAGGGAAAGCAGACTCATGGCTTCAACGGGGCATCAGACTCGAATGGGAGAAAGATACCACAGGCACAGCCTGGACGAACACCGAGCGATGCCCCGCCCCTCCCCCTCAGGGAGAGGGGCTCTCATGCATCAGCCGATCATGCCGGCTGCCACGGTGTTATTGCTCGCCTCGTCGATGACGATGAAGCTGCCGGTGGCGCGGTCGGTATCGTAGCTGTCGAACACCAGCGGCTGCTGGATCTTGAGCGCGACACGCGCGATGTCGTTCATGTTCAGCTTGTCCGCCGCGTGCTGCTCCAGCGTGTTGACGTCCACGCGGTAATCGAGACGCGAGAACAGGCACTTGGCCGTGCGCGTGGTGTGCTTGACCAGATACTTACGATTCTTGTCCAGCGGCGACTCGGACAGCCAGCACAGCATGGCCTCGAATTCCTTCTCCACCTTGGGCGGATGGGCGCTGCTCTTCACCAGCATGTCGCCGCGCGAGATGTCGATCTCGTCTTCCAGCGTGATGGTGACCGATTGCGGCGCGAAAGCGCGCTGCAGGTTGCCGTCGTAGGTGACGATCTCTTTGACCTTGCTGCTGCGGCCGGAAGGCAGCACGGTGACTTCGTCGCCCACGGCCACTTCGCCCGCCTCGATGCGCCCGGCAAAACCGCGGAAGTCGTGATGCTCGTCAGTCTGCGGACGGCACACCCACTGCACCGGGAAACGGAAATCGCTGGTGTTCACATCGTGACTGATCGAAACCGTCTCCAGCAACTCCAGCAGGGTCGGACCGATGTACCAGTCCATGCAGGGGCTGCGCTCCACCACGTTGTCGCCGTTCAGGGCGGACAGCGGGATGCAGTGCACGTCGTGCAGGTTCAGCTGCGCGGCGAATCTCTTGTACTCGCCGACGATCTCCTCGAAGCGCTGTTTCGAGTAATCCACCATGTCCATCTTGTTCACGGCCAGCACGATGTGCGGCACACCGAGCAGGCTGGCCAGATAGGAGTGGCGTTTGGTCTGCGTCAGCACGCCCTTGCGCGCATCCACCAGGATGATGGCGAGATTGGCGGTGGAAGCCGCCGTCACCATGTTGCGCGTGTACTGCTCGTGCCCCGGCGTGTCGCCGATGATGAACTTGCGCTTCGGCGTGGCGAAATAGCGGTAGGCCACGTCGATGGTGATGCCCTGCTCGCGCTCGGCTTGCAGGCCGTCGGTGAGCAGCGACAGGTCGACCGCAGCCATGCCGCGCTTCTCGCTGGTCTTGGCGATGGCGGAGAACTGGTCCTCGAAAATGGATTTCGAGTCGTGCAGCAGACGGCCGATCAATGTGCTCTTGCCGTCGTCGACGCTGCCGGCGGTGATGAAACGTAACAGTTGTGTGGTGTTGCTCATGGCATCTATTTCCAAATAACTCAAATTTTCGATCTTCATAGCCCCTCCTGTCCTTAGAAGTAGCCTTCCTTCTTGCGCAGTTCCATTGAGGCGTCCGAGGTCTGGTCGTCCAGACGTGTGGCGCCGCGCTCGGTGATGCGCGTGGCGGCGGTTTCCTCGATGATCTCGCGCACGCAGCAAGCGGTGGATTCCACCGGGGCGGTACAGGTCATGTCGCCCACGGTGCGGAAGCGCACCGATACGACCTCCACCTTCTCGCCCGGCTTGGGCTGCACCAGGTGCGACACCGGCACCAGCTGGCCGTTGCGACGGATGATCTCGCGCTTGTGTGCATAGTAGATGCTGGGGATGTACAGGTTCTCGCGCTCGATGTATTGCCAGATGTCCAGCTCGGTCCAGTTGCTGATCGGGAACACGCGGATGTTCTCGCCGGCATGCACACGGGTGTTGTAGGTGTCCCACAGTTCCGGGCGCTGGTTCTTCGGGTCCCATTGGCCGAACTCGTCGCGGAACGAGAAGATGCGTTCCTTGGCGCGCGCCTTTTCCTCGTCGCGGCGCGCGCCGCCCATGCAGGCGTCGAAACCGAATTCGGCGATGGTCTCCAGCAGCGTCACCGACTGGTAGGGGTTGCGCGGCTTGCTCTCGTCTTTGATGACGATGCTGCCGCGCTTGATGGAATCCTCCAGCGAACGCACGATCAGGCGCTCGCTCAGATCCGCAGCCAGCTTGTCGCGGCAGGCGATCACTTCCGGGAAGTTGTGTTCGGTGTCGATATGCACCAGCGGGAACGGGAACTTCGCCGGACGGAACGCCTTCTCCGCGATGCGCAGCATGACGATGGAATCCTTGCCGCCGGAGAACAGCAGCGCCGGATTTTTGCACTCGGCCGCAACCTCGCGCATGATGTGGATGGACTCGCTCTCGAGGGCGTCCAAGTGGGTGAAGGTATGTGCGTTCATCGTTTGCTTACTTTCCATTCAATACAAATTCTGATCAGGGTGCATCAGCTACCGTAGCAAGGCCATACAGGCCTGCCTGTATATGCCTTGAGTAAACCCGGTACTGCACCCCTGCCTGTAGTAACCGACCTCGCGCTACGCGCGCTTCAGAGGAGTGTGGCTTATATGCAAGCCGCATTCCTTGTTCTCCGGGTTCTCCCACCACCATCTTCCGGCACGGATGTCTTCGCCGGGCGTGATGGCGCGCGTACACGGTGCACAGCCGATGCTGGGATAGAAACGGTCGTGCAGTTTGTTGTAAGGCACGTCGTTAGCCTTGATGTATTCCCACACCTCGGCATTCGTCCATTCCAGCAGCGGGTTGAATTTCTGCAAACCGTGGTCGGCATCGAAGGACGACACTTCCAGGCTGCCGCGCGTGACCGCCTGTTCGCGGCGCATGCCGGTGATCCAGGCTTTCTTGCCCGCCAGCGCGCGTTTCAGCGGCTCGACCTTGCGCACATGGCAGCAGGCCTTGCGATTCTCCACGCTGTCGTAGAAACCGTTCACACCGATGCGCGCTACCAGCGCTTCCACCTGCGCCGCATCGGGGAAGTACACCTGCAACGGCAGGCTGTAACGCGCACGCACTTCCTGCATCAGGTCGTAGGTTTCTTGCGGCAGGCGGCCGGTGTCCAGGCTGAACATGGCGATGCCCGGCTGGTGTTTGGCGATGAGGTCGGTGAGCACCATGTCTTCCGCACCGAGGCTGTTGGCGAAGGTCGCCGGCGAGAATTCGCGCGCAGCCTGTTCCAGCACCGCAACGGTTTGGCCGATCTTCTCTTGCAAGGTATTCATCATGCGATTCCTCTCTCCACGCACCGGTATAGTGGCTGCGGGTTGTCCGTCGATGCCTGGTAGCTGAACGAGAAATCGTTCAGCCCGTGCAGCGCATCGTTGATATCCTTGTCCGCCCTGACGGCAAAGGTATCGAAGCCGACCCGCTGCAGGTAGAACAACTGGTCGCGCAAGATATCACCCATCGCGCGCAACTCGCCACGGTAACCGTATTGCTTGCGCAGGCGGTAAGCCAGGGTATAGCCGCGGCCATCGGTGAACTTGTGGAAATCCACGGCGATCACCGGAAAGCGTTGCACGTCATCAGGTATGTCTTCGGCGCGCTCGAAACCGGCCAGCCACAGCCCCAGTTCCTTGCGCCCCTGCAATGCCTCGTGCTGGCAATTCCACACCGGCAGCGGCACGATGACCTTGCCGGCGGGTACGGTGACGCTATCGGCCGCCTCGCCTTCATGCAGGCGCAGCACCGTCCATTCATCCGCCACGAGCGTATTGTTTTTGATCAGCATCAGAACCTCGGCGAATAATAAGGTTGGTCGTACGGCACACCCACCTTGAGCAGCTCGTAATCTGGCAGCAGCAGCTTGGCGTCTTCCGGCACCGGCGTCGCATACACGAACTCGACGAACGGCTCGATGCCGGTACGGCGCACCGTGTCGATGAAACGTTCGCCCGCATGGCGCTCGCGCACATACACCTGCAACAGCCGCGCGACCACTTCGGGGATCTGCGCGAACGAGAACGAGCGGCCGATGATCTTGCCGATGGTCGCCGGGCTGCCCTTGGAGCCGCCGATGGAGACCTGGTACCACTCCTCGCCCGACTTATCCACGCCGAGGATGCCGATGTGGCCGACGTGATGATGGCCGCAAGCATTCACGCAGCCCGACATGTTCAGGTCGATCTCGCCGATGTCCTGCAAATAATCGATATCGTCGAAACGCTCGTCCACCGCCTTGGCCAGCGTGATGGAACGCGCATTGGCCAAGGTGCAGAAATCGCCGCCGGGGCAGCAGATGATGTCGGTCAGCAAGCCGATGTTCGGCGTGGCGAAACCGTGCGCCTTGGCCTCTTCCCACAAGGCGATCAGGTCGGACTGTTTGACGTCGGCCAGCACCAGATTCTGCATGTGCGTGATGCGCAATTCGCCGAAGCTATATTTATCTGCCAATGCCGCTGCTGCATCCATCTGCTCCGCCGTCGCATCGCCGGGCGCTACGCCCGTGCGCTTCAACGACAATTCCACTGCCGCATAACCCGCGACCTTGTGCGGTTTGACGTTGCGCTTGAGCCAATTGGCAAAACCTTTGTTGTCGCGCTGCAATGCAGTTACGGCAGCATCGCCCTGCGGCAATTTCTCGTAGCCAGGCACGCTGAAGCATGCGGCGACACGATCCAGCTCGGCCTGCGTGAGCGTGCTCGGACCGTCCTTGCTGAACTTCCATTCCTCTTCCACCTGGCGGCGGAATTCCTCGATGCCGATGGCCTTCACCAGTATCTTGATGCGCGCTTTGTACAGGTTGTCGCGGCGGCCGAATTCGTTATACACGCGCACGATGGACTCTACATACGTGATGATGTGCTGCCAGGGCACGAACGGACTGATCTCGCTGCCGATCACAGGCGTACGCCCGAGGCCGCCGCCGACCAGCACGCGGAAGCCGACCTCGCCCTGCGCGTTCTTCACCAGTTGCAAGCCGATGTCGTTGATCTCGATGGCCGCACGATCCTGCTCCGCACCGGTGATCGAGAACTTGAACTTGCGCGGCAGGTAGGCGAACTCGGGGTGGAATGTGCTCCACTGGCGCAACAGCTCGGCATAGGGCCGCGGGTCGAGCAGCTCGTCCTGCGCCACCCCGGCGAACTCGTCGGTGGTGATGTTGCGGATGCAGTTGCCCGAGGTCTGGTTCGCATGCGCTTCCACCGTCGCCAGGTCAGCCAGGATGTCCGGCGTGTCCTGCAGCTTGAGCCAGTTGAACTGGATGTTCTGACGCGTGGTGAAGTGGCCGTAGCCGCGGTCGTACTTGCGCGCGATATGGGCGTACATGCGCATCTGCGCGGCGCTCACCATGCCGTAAGGCGCGGCGAGGCGCATCATGTAGGCGTGGATCTGCATGTACACGCCGTTCTGCAAGCGCAGCACGCGGAACTCGTCCTCCTTCAGCTCGCCGGACAGGCGACGGCGCACCTGGTCGCGGAACTGCGCGACGCGCTCTGCGGCGATCCGGTGATCGAATTTGTCGTAGCGGTACATTATTGCTTCCCGACCGGATAGCTCTTGGACACGGGCAGCAGCAGCGCGGCATCCAGCGGGAACTTGGCACCGTAGGCAAGGATGTGCGCCACATCGGCATCCTCATCGTGGCGCAAGGCCAGGCCGATATAGGCATGGTCGCCTTCCTGCCCGACCACCACGCCGATGCGTCCGCCGCAGCCGTTGAACCAGCTCACTTGTTTGGGTTGATTGGGTTTGTTCGCACTCATTCCATTTCCTCTCAATACGCAACCATCTTGATGCCGATGATCAGCAACATCACCGCCAAGAACGGGCGCAATACTTTTTCCGGCACCTTCGCACTCAGATGGCTGCCGATCCAGATGCCGGGGATCGAACCCAACAGCAGGCTGCCCAGCAGCACAAAATCCACCGTCCCCAGCGCCATGTGCCCCATGCCGGCGACCGCGGTGAGCGGTACGGCATGCACGATGTCGGTTCCCACCACCCGCACCGCCGCCATGCGCGGGTACAGGAACAGCAACGCCACCGTGCCAAGCACCCCGGCGCCGATGGACGAGATGGTCACCAGCGTGCCGACGACGAGGCCGGTGGCGATGGTCGCGGCAGGCAGGTGGCGATGGTGCAGCTCGTACACCGAACCGTCCTCGCGCAGCGCGAGCTTCTTGAGCCAGTCTTTCAACAGCAGCGCAGCGGCAGTCGCCAACAGCGCCACGCTCAGCACGCTGGTCACCAGGCTGCGCAACGTCTTCTCGTCCAGCGCGAGATATTTCAGCAGGGCGATGGTGATGACCGCCGCCGGGAAGCTGCCCAGGCTGAGCAGCCCCACCACTTTCCAGTCCACCGTGCCGTTGCGGCCATGCACCCAGCCGCCCACCGTCTTGGTCAGCGAGGCGTACAGCAGATCGGTGCCCACCGCCGTGGCGGGCGAGACGCCGAAGAACAGCACCAGCAGCGGCGTCATCAGCGAGCCGCCACCGACGCCGGTCACCCCGACGATCAAGCCGACCAGAAAGCCGGAAGCCGTATATAACCAATCCATTTGCCGTACCTTGGTGATCGATAGGCGCGCATTCTAGGCCGGCATCTTTATATTGCTAAATACTTTTATGTTAGTATCTTATAACCTATCGCCATATTAAAGATTTCCATGAACATCCAGCAACTACGCTACCTGAACGAGATCGTGCGCTGCGACCTGAATATCTCAGACGCTGCCAATGCGCTGTACACCTCGCAACCCGGGGTGAGCAAACAGATCAAGCTGCTGGAAGAAGAGCTAGGCATCGACATCTTCGTGCGCAACGGCAAGCGCATCGTGGCCATCACCGAGCCGGGCAAGGCGGTATTGGAGATCGCCCAGCGCGTGCTGCACGAGACGGAGAACCTGAAACAGGTGGGACAGGAGTTCCGCACGCAGGGCAGCGGCAGCCTGACCGTCGCCACCACCCATACGCAGGCACGCTATGCCTTGCCGCGCGTGGTCAAGGAATTCACCCGCAGCTATCCGGATGTGAAACTCAGCCTGCACCAGGGCAGCCCGACACAGATTGCCGAGCAGGTGCTGAGCGGCGAGGCGGATATCGGCATCGCCACCGAAAGTTTGGCACTGTATGACGAACTGGTCACTCTGCCCTGCTACGAGTGGCACCACTGCGTGGTGGTGCCGCCGAAACATCCGCTGCTGGCGGAGAAGCGGGTGACGCTGAAGAAGCTGGCGCAATACCCCATCATCACCTACGACTTCGCCTTCACCGGGCGCAACAAGATCAACCAGGCATTCAGCGAAGCGGGAATCGAGCCCAACATCGCGCTCACCGCCATCGATGCGGACGTAATCAAGACCTATGTGGAATTGGGGCTGGGCGTGGGCATCGTGGCGCAGATGGCCTTCATCCCGGACCGCGACCGCCACCTGAGGATGATCGACGCCGGCCACCTGTTCCAGCCCAGCACCACGCGCATCGCCATCCGCAAGAACCAATACCTGCGCGGTTTCGGCTACCACTTCATCGAACTGTTCGCGCCGCACCTGACGCGCGACGTGGTCTCGGCAGCGCTCCACCTGACCAAGTAAGGCAAGCCGATTCAGCCGCCGGGTTGCGGCAATCAGCCCGCTGCGCGCTTGTAAAAGTCTTTCGGCCGGAAGCCCAGCGCAAACAACATCGCGAAGTACACCACCACGCCGCCGATGACCAGAGCGGACAGGTGCAGGATGCGCGGCCAGCCGTGCGTGGTGAGCCAGTATTGCTCGCTGCCCATGCCGAACCACAGCGTCAACCCCAGCGCGGTCACCGCCAGCAATACCTTGAGAAAGAACTTGGCCCAGCCCGGCTCGGGCCGGTAGATATCATGCTTGCGCAGGTAATGGAACAGGATGGCGGAATTCAGGCACGCGCCGAGACCGATGGAGAGTGCCAGCCCGGCATGCTGCAGCCAGCCGATGAACAGCGCATTCATCGCCTGCGTGGCCAGCAGGGTGACGATGCCGATCTTCACCGGCGTCTTGATGTCCTGCCGCGCATAAAAGCCGGGGGCGAGTATCTTCACCAGGATCAAGCCGACCAGACCGATGCTGTAACCCACCAGCGCACTGCGCGACATCAGCACGTCATGCGCGGTGAACGCGCCGTGCTGGAAGAAGGTCGCCAGCAGCGGCGTGGCGATCATGCCCAGCGCCAGCGCGGCGGGCAGCGTGAGCAGCATGGTCAGGCGCAAGCCCCAATCCAGCAGTTTGGAATATTCCGCGGTGTCGTTATTCGCATGGCATCTGGAAAGCGACGGCAGCAGGATGGTGCCGAGTGCCACCCCCAGCAAGCCGGTGGGGAATTCCATCAGGCGGTCGGCGTAATACAGCCAGGACACGCTGCCCGCCACCAGAAACGAGGCGAAGATGGTATTGATGATCAGGCTCAGTTGCGCGATGGAGACGCCGAACACCGCCGGTCCCATCTGCTTGATGACGCGCCACATACCTTCGTCCTTCAAACTGAAGCGGATGCTTGGCAGCATGCCGATCTTTTTCAGGAACGGCAGCTGGAACGCCAGCTGCACGATGCCGGCGACGAACACCGCCCACGCCAGCACCATGATCGGCGGGTCGAAATACGGCGCCAGCCACAACGCACCACCGATGAAGCACAGATTGAGCAGGATGGGGGCGAACGCAGGCACCCAGAACTTGTTATAGGTGTTCAGGATGCCGGCGGCGACGGCGACCAGCGAGATGAAGAAGATGTACGGCGAGGTGATCTGCAGCAAGCGCACGGTCAGGTCGAACTTTTCCGCATCCTGCACGAAACCTGGCGCACTTATATAGACCAGGATGGGCGCGGCGATAACGCCGACGAGCGTGACCGCGAACAGGATTAGCGCCAGCATGGTGGTGACGTGATCGACCAGCAACTTGGTCTCGTCATGGCCTTTGCGGGCCTTATATTCCCCGAAGATCGGCACGAAAGCCTGCGAGAACGCGCCCTCGGCAAACAGGCGGCGCAACAGGTTGGGCAGCTTGAAGGCGACGAAGAATGCGTCGGTCGCGGCACCCGCACCGAAAATACGCGCGATCAGCACATCGCGCACAAAGGCCAGGATGCGTGAAACCAGAGTCAGGCTGCTGACTGCGGCAAGGGCTTTAAGCAGGTTCATGGTCTCGGCGGGAGGGGCGGCAACTACCAGCCGTTTTCGGACGGCGCACGGCGTTCCATATTGATGGTGGGGAATATCCCGGTTGCGCCGGCATCCATCCGGTTGCGGCCCGCGCGCACGGTAAGATGGTTAGAGGTCACAAATTGCCTCACCAGCTCAAAACCATGCGGATCCGCCTTCTCTAGCGAGAAGCGCACGACAACCGAATGAAGCCCCTGGATGATCGTCGGATGCAGATAAGAGGAATATACGACCCGCCCGTCCGCCCCGGTTGTGGACAACATGTCGCAAAGGCGTTCCCCCCAGTTGGAGGGGCGGAACACCGCCCCGTCCCTGGTGACGCCCTGGATGACGAACTCGGCGAGATCTGGCGAACGGTCTTTATTGTCTAGCAATTTTGGCTTCCCATAGTTGCAAATGGCGCGCATTGTAGCACCGGCCTTACTTTAGATAAGGGCATGACCCTGCGGCGCCCTCCAGGCCGCTAGTCCGCGGGGTGTCAAAGCCCCCTAAAAAAACCGTTTGCCAAACTTTGCATGAGCCTCTAGAATGCGCGCCTTTCTGGAAAGCCGAATTCTCAAGGAGTAGTAGTCATGGCAAATAGCGCACAAGCAAGAAAACGTGCAAGACAGGCAGTCAAGCAAGGCCAGCACAACGCCAGCCTGCGTTCCGAGCTGCGTACCGCGATCAAGAAAGTTGCCAAGGCGATCGAAGCCGGCGACAAGGCTGCTGCAAAGGCCGTGTTCAGCGAATCCACCAGCATCGTTGACTCCATCGCCGACAAGAAGATCATCCACAAGAACAAGGCGGCCCGCCACAAGAGCCGATTGTCCGCCGCAATCAAGGCGATGGCCTGATTCATTGCAGACGTTGAGTCTGCGACAAAAGGCCGACGAACTGTCGGCCTTTTTTGTTTATAGTTCCACCATCAGAGAAACAACAAGACCGGAAAGCTTGCCATGTCACATTTGATGAACACCTATGCTCGGCAGAACGTCACCTTCACCCACGGCGAAGGGGCTTGGCTCTGGGACATCAACGGCAAGCGCTATCTGGATGCACTCTCAGGTATCGCGGTGAACACGCTGGGCCATGCCCACCCCCGCTTCACCGCGGCGCTGACTGCGCAGATCGGCAAACTAATCCACACCTCCAACCTCTACCAGGTACGCGAACAGGAACTGATCGCCGACAAGCTGTGCGAACTGTCCGGCATGCAAGAGGTGTTCCTGTGCAATTCCGGTTGCGAGGCCAACGAGGCTGCGATCAAGCTGGCGCGCATGTACGGCAACCAGCGCGGCACCGACACGCCGACCATCATCGTGATGGAGAAGGCTTTCCACGGCCGCACATTGGCCACCCTCTCCGCCACCGGCAACCGCAAGGTGCAGGCCGGTTTCGAGCCGCTGGTGAAAGGTTTCGTGCGCGTGCCCTACAACGACCTCGACGCCATCCGCCAAGTAGCGCAACACACGCCCAATATCGTCGCCGTACTGGTCGAGCCGATCCAGGGCGAAGGCGGCATCCGCACGCCCGACATCAGTTACCTGCAAGGCCTGCGCAAGATCTGCGACGAGCACGAGTGGCTATTGATGCTGGATGAGGTGCAATGCGGCCTGGGCCGGACCGGCAAATGGTTCGCTTTCCAACACACCGGCATCCTGCCGGACGTGATGACTCTGGCGAAAGGATTGGGCTCCGGCGTTCCCGTGGGCGCCTGCCTGGCAGCGGGCAAGGCAACCGGCACGTTCAAGCCGGGCAATCACGGCTCCACTTTCGGCGGCAACCCGCTGGCATCCACTGCCGCGCTGACCACGCTGAACATCATGGAGCAGGACAAGCTGGTCGCCCATGCCGACCAGCTCGGCGCCTGGTTGAAGCAGCAGTTCGAAAACAGGCTGGGTTCCATAAAAGGCGTAGTCGCCGTGCGCGGCCAAGGTTTGATGCTGGGTATCGAACTCGACAAACCTTGCGGCGCACTGGTCGCCAAGGCGCTGGAAAAGGGTCTGATCATCAACGTCACCGCCGACAACGTGATCCGTTTGCTTCCCTCCCTCATTTTCACCGAAGCCGAAGCAAAACAGCTGCTGGATATCCTGTGTCCGCTGGTCACGGAATTCCTGGCACAGGAGTGAATCATGGGCAGCAAAACCATCAAGCATTTCCTGCAATTCAAAGACCTCTCCCGCGACGAGCTGGAATACCTGTTCGAGCGCACCCGTATCATCAAGGAGCGCTTCAAGCGCTACGAGAAATACTGGCCGCTGGAAGACCGCACACTGGTGATGATCTTCGAAAAGGCCAGCACACGCACGCGCCTGTCGTTCGAGGCCGGCATGCACCAGTTGGGCGGTTCCGCCATCTACCTGAACACGCGCGACTCGCAACTCGGCCGCGGCGAACCGGTGGAAGACGCCGGCCAGGTCATCTCGCGCATGAGCGACATCGTGATGATCCGCACTTTCGAGCAGGACATCATCGAGCGCTTCGCCGCCAACTCGCGCGTGCCGGTGATCAACGGCCTGACCAACGAATACCACCCCTGCCAGGTGCTGGCCGACATCTACACCTACATCGAGCATCGCGGCAGCATCCGCGGCAAG
>DATGWO010000039.1:0-8349 GCA_035299445.1 Sideroxyarcus sp. | reverse complement strand
ATGCGTTTGGCAATGCGTTGGGCGAAAGCTTGGCTGCGTCATCGAGAGCCTCGGAGAACAGGCGGCTTCAGTTTGAAGCGCAGGTTGGAGCCTCTCAGGACATGGAGGACTTCGAAGGTGGGCAGGCCATGCGTGCGATGGCTGAAAGCCAGAGACGCGAGGAGGCCCAGAACTTCACACCCCAAGAGCGAGAGCAAATCCTTGCACTGTTCAAAGACGGGCCGGGAAGGCGTGAACCGACAGTCGACGAGCTAGTTCTGAAGATGCGGGAACAGGCTGCGACCTTGACTGCAAGCAACGGGGGAGGACGGGGGAATGACGTTGCGAGAGTCGCACTAAACATTGCCAGTAGGTTTGAAGAGGCGAAAGGCTCTGCGCCCGCGCAGGGAATGGCACCGAGCATGGAGGCATATCCCGGTGCGGATGGTTCGGCCAGACTTACCTTAACCATGGGTTCGCCGGTGGCCCTGCCGCCATCAGCACCAGCACCTGACTATGCAATCGAGTCTTCTCTGTTGGCGCGCGGATCTCAGACCACTGGAAACGACTACGCAGACCGGCTCATCGGGGGTGTGCAGGGCGTAGTGGCAACCGGCCTGGATGCAGTCAATGGGACTGTGCGCATTCTTGGGAACACTGTTCTTCAGATTGGCGACATCCTGACCGGAGGCGTCAATCATGACAGCCCGCTCATGCAGCAGGTTTGGATCGAACAAGGCGCGTTAGCAAATGGTGTCGCAAACCTGGTTACGTCTCCAAGGGTTGTCACAGGCCAGGTAATCCAAGGGATTGCTGACAACTATGCCCGTGCTGAGGCACTACGAGCGCGAGGTGACGAGATAGGCGCTGCACGAATCAATTCAAGGCAGACAGCGGGCATTGCTGCAACCGTGCTCGGTGGCGCGCAAGCGATTCGCGCGACAGCCCGATTCGGTGCAACAGGTCTTCAAGGCATGGGGGTTCCAGACTGGAACATTAGGGTTGCGCCGTATCGGCCAGGCACGTTGTCGATGAATCCAACTGGTTTGGAGTTGGACAGAGTCGGCGGGACTCCGCTGCCCTCTGGAGTCCGCGCCTATCCGGATGGGAGCCTGAGAACCCCCGACGGCAAGTTCTCGAGCATTGCAGGACAGCCGGCACCAGGTACTGTCAACGCGGCGAATTACGCGGAATTCCTCCGCTCGAACGGCGTCAATGTTGTCGGTACGGAGCTTGAAGTGGTAGGGCCACTGGGAGTGCGGAAATATGATATTGGTACGCGCAACCCGGATGGCTCCATATTTGGAATTGAAATCAAGAGCGGGGAGGCGACGCTTGGGTCGTATCAGGAGTTCTCGGATATGTACATAAATCAATTCGGAGCCATTGGCCGCGGTCGAATTGCTGGTCAGCCCGTTACTGGCTCGATGACTATTTACCTGCCACCCGGAGGCTGAGATGCTTCTAGAAGTTGAAAAGAAGGCGCCCATTGAAAATGCCAAGGCTGCGGATGTGCGTGGCGTCATCCCCAAGCTGCGTAGCTACGGGCCGTCTTCGTATGCATCGCTGACAGACGTGCAGGGGAACTATCTTCAGGTGGCAGGCGGTGGGGTAACTTGCCTGCTGGAATGGCGCGATGCCGCCAACCGGCGGCACTACCGTGCGCACCTTGATGCCCCAAGCAAGGTCTTCCCGGATGGCACTATCCTGACCTTTAGCGGCGGCGAAGTGAAACTGCGGGCTGACGAATGGTTAGCGGCGCCTCTGGTTGAGGAAGCATTTATCGCGTTCCTGAATGGCGAGTCGTTGCCGCAGTCGATTAAATGGCGTGACATGACGGCCATGTTTGAGAACTTGGCGTGATGACCTGAGGGAACCCCTTGGTGTTCTCTTAAACGAGAAGCACCGCAGCCACCCCACTCAGCCGCTAAAGGCCGGGGGTGGGTGCAAGACCTTGCGACGCCGCGCCGCTCAGCGCTTCTTGCTGCTGGTCTTCTTGCCCGTGTCCTCGGGCGTGATGAACCCGATAGGCCGCTTGGGTGGTGGCGGTGGCGCGGCGAGCAGGCTCGACATCGAATCCACCAGCTCGGCGATGTTGCGCTCGTGGACGGACACCTTGCGCTCCAAGGCATGCACCTTGGTGGCCAGCTCCCGATTCGTGGCGAGCATGCCGCGCAGCTCCACAAGGGGCACGAGGGTCAGGTCTTAAATCTGAACCCCTACCCCGCAAACACCGAGGGCCGCTGATGCGGCCCTCGTCGTTCATGCGTTGCTGATGTTGCTCAGCGCCCCAGCTCGATGAGCTCGATGTCCTTCTTGAGCAAGTCATTGACGAGCGCAGAGAGTTCAACCCCCTTGGCCTTGGCCAGCGCGGCGAGGGTGGCCTGCACCTGGTCATCGAGATAGACCGGCAAGTTCAGCCGCAAGCCCGGCCGGTGGAACTTCCCCCGAGTGCCTGCCGAAAAATCAATCTCGGCGGGCATGTCGTCATCGTGCGGTGTGGCCTGAGTTCCCATCGTGTTCACCTTCGCTGCCTGATCCTTGGGCTGTATCGCGTTGACCCCCAGGGATCAACGCGGCTCGTTCTCATACTGACGCCGCTCGGCCTTCGTGGCCTCGCGCGCCGAAATCACCCTCACGCGGGCGCTGCTCGCGCCGGTGGCCGTGTACGTGTGCGACACCGCCAGCAGCCGGCTCTCGCTGGACATCCCCAGCGTGAACCAGCGTTCCTCGAACTCGCTGTGCTCGGCATCGAACACCGTCAACGCCAGCGCATCGTGCAACACCGTGGCGGCCTGCGCAAACGTCACCCCATGCTTGGTGGCATTCGATGCGGCCTTGGCCGGATCCCACATCAACTCCAGCTGCATCCCCATGCCGCCCGAGCCCCTGCCTTCCGCGCTCACGTGCGGCTCTCCGCCTTGCGCCGCAACTGCCCGCGCTCGATGAACGCATCCAGCAGCTGAAGCACCTGGCGCTTCTCTGCCACGTCCAGCTTCTCGATCGCCAGCAGCCGGCGGCGCAAGCGGCTGTCGCCGTCTTGCTTGGCCAGCCGCCGCTTGGGCGCCCCCAGCCCGAACAGCGCATCGATCGACACCCCCAGCGCCGCCGCGATCTGCGGCAGCAGGTTCGCCGGTGGTGTGGCCGACGGGCTCTCGTAGTACGCCACCATGCGCTGAGAAATCCCAAGCTCTGCGGCCAATTCCACCTGCGTGAACCCGGCCGCCTTACGCAGGCTGGCGAGCCGCTCACCAAAGCTTGCCGGCGTGGCCGTTTGAATGCGTTTGCCCATCGAAGAGAGTTCCAAGCGATGGGGCGAGTCTAGGAAGTGGAAGGGGTGCATTGAAACCTCGCGCTTGACGCATATACACAGTGTGTATAGTCTGCCGTCCTTCAGATTGTTTAGCAACCCAGCGTATAGCTGGGGCTTACGGAGAACGGTATGGCGCGCATCCCCGACAACGAGCTACAGCGGCTAAAGGAAGAGGTGGCGGTGCAGCGCCTGGTCGAAGCCTCGGGCGTGGCGCTGAAGAAGGCCGGCAAAGACTTCCTCGGCCGCTGCCCCTTCCACGACGACACCGAGGCGAGCCTGGTGGTCACGCCGGCCAAGAACCTGTGGCACTGCTTCGGCTGCCAGATCGGCGGCGGCCCGATTGATTGGGTCATCAAGCAGCGTGGCGTGAGCTTCCGGCACGCCGTCGAAATGCTCAAAGCCGATCCTTCCTTAGCCGCTGGCTCGGCCGTGCCGCTCAAGCGCAGCACGGTGCGTGCGCTGCCGGCGCCGGTGGCGCTCGATGCTGACGACCAGGCGCTGTTGGCGCAGACGGTGGGCTACTACCACGAGCGCTTGAAGGAATGCCCCGAAGCGTTGGCATATCTGGCTGCACGTGGACTCGATCACCCGCGGCTCGTGGACACGTTCAAGCTCGGCGTGGCCGACCGAACGCTCGGCTTGCGCCTGCCCGAGAAAAGCCGCAAAGACGGCGCCGCAATCCGCCAGCGTTTGCAGCGCATCGGCCTGCTGCGCGAGAGCGGCCACGAGCACTTCAACGGCTCGCTGGTGGTGCCGCTGTTCGATGAGGCTGGCAACGCGGTGGAGGTCTACGGCCGCAAGCTGCTGGACAACCTGCGCCCCGGTACGCCGAAGCACCTGTACCTGCCAGGCCCTCACGCTGGCGTGTTCAACCTCGCGGGCGTGCAAGCGGCCGGGCAACGCGAACCAGGCGAACGCGACGTGATCCTGTGCGAAGCCTTGATCGACGCCATGACCTTCTGGTGTGCTGGCTTCACCAACGTGACGAGCGCCTACGGCGTGGAGGGCTTCACCGACGATCTGTTGCAAGCCTTCAAGGCGAACCACATCGAGCGCGTGCTGATCGCCTACGACCGCGACGAGGCCGGAGACCGCGCGGCCGACAAGCTCGGCGCGCAGCTCATCTCCGAAGGCTTCGAGGTGCTGCGCGTGCTGTTCCCCAAGGGCATGGACGCCAACGAGTACGCACGCAAGATGACACCCGCCGACAAGGCCTTGGGGCTGGTGCTGCGGCAAGCGCAGTGGATCGGCAGTGGCCGGCCGGCGACTGAAGAAGCAACGCCCCAACCTGTGCCGACGAGTGAGCCCATCGCGCCCCCTTCCTTAGCCGCTGCTCCCGCGGCCGAGCCCATGCCGGCCGAGCTTCCCGACGAACTGCACCTCGACACCGGCGCCTGCGCCTGGCGCGTGCGCGGCTGGAAAAAGAACGCGAGCCCCGAGGCCATGCGCGTGAACGTGCAGGTGCGCCGCACGGGTGAGCCAGGCGGCTACCACATGGACACGCTCGACCTCTACGCCGCACGCAGCCGCGCGGCCTTCGTGCGCCAGGCCAGCATCGAGCTGGGCTTGGGAGAGGATGGTGTCAAACGCGAGCTGGGCGCGGTGCTCTTGAAGCTCGAAGCGTTGCAAGACGCGCTGATGACGCACAGCCGCGAGGCACGCACCACCGCGAGCGCCCCCGTGCTCAGTGCCGACGACGAAGCCCAGGCGCTGGAGTTGCTGCGCGCCGCGAACCTGATGCAGCGCGTGGTCGACGACCTGCACGCCCTCGGCGTGGTGGGCGAAGACATGAACCTGATGGCGGCCTACCTGGCGGCCGTGAGCCGCAAGCTCGATGCGCCCTTGGCCGTGTTGATCCAGAGTTCCAGCGCGGCCGGCAAGTCCTCGCTGATGGACGCCGTGCTTCAGTTGATCCCCGAAGAAGACCGCATCCGCTACAGCGCGATGACTGGGCAGAGCCTGTTCTACCTGGGGGAGACCAACCTGCAACACAAGATCCTCGCTATTGCCGAGGAAGAAGGCGTGCGCCAGGCCGCCTATGCCTTGAAGCTGCTGCAATCGGATGGCGAATTGACCATCGCCAGCACCGCCAAGGACGAGGCCACGGGCGACCTCAGAACCCGTCAGTACACGGTCAAAGGTCCGGTGATGCTGATGCTCACCACGACCGCCATCGACGTGGACGAAGAGTTGATGAACCGTTGCCTGGTGCTGGCCGTCAACGAGAGCCGCGAGCAGACGGCGGCCATCCACGCCCGCCAGCGGCAGCGGCAGACCTTGGAGGGTTTGCTGCAAAGTGCCGAGCGCGAGTCCATCCAGGCACTGCACCACAACGCCCAGCGCCTGCTGGCCAGCGTGGCCGTGGTGAACCCGTTCGCGGATCGCCTGAGCTTCGCGGCCGACAAGACGCGCACGCGGCGCGATCACATGAAATACCTCTCCTTGATCCGCGCCATTGCCTTGCTGCACCAGCACCAGCGCGAGGTGAAGGAGGTGCAGCACAAAGGCCAGACGCTCGCCTACATCGAGGTGACGCGCGCCGACATCGAGCTGGCCAACGCCATCGCCCACGAAGTGCTCGGCCGCACGCTCGATGAGCTTCCGCCGCAGACACGCCGTCTGCTGAGTCTCATGCGCGCGATGGTGCAGGAGCGCGCCACACGCGAGCGCGTGCGGCCGGCCGACGTGCGCTTCACGCGCCGCGACGTGCGCGAGGCCACACGCTGGAGCGACAGCCAACTGAAGCTGCACTGCACACGCCTCACCGAAATGGAATACCTGCTCGTGCATGGCGGCAGCCGAGGCCACAGCCTGCGCTATGAGCTGCTGTGGGACGGTGGCGATGACGCCGAGCGCAGGCGCCACCTGTGCGGCTTGATCGAGCCCGATGCGCTGGACGGTCACGACGATGACGACACACGCGAGCCACGACTACGACAACCGCAAGTCTGGGTCTCGGGGGCCCAAGTCGAGGCCAAGTCTGCCCCAAGTCGGGGTCAAGTCTGGCCCAAGTCTGGGGTGGTGAATGAAGCGCCAAACCGCACGGATACTGGCTTGCAGGCCGATGCGCTACGCAATGGCACCAAAACGCATATAGAGAGGCGAGCGACTTCTTCTTTAGTTGCTGTCGTACCCGCAGGGCATTGAACATGCGGGCGGGCACGCCGGGCGACCTGCGCGGACTCATGGCCGCGCTACACCGCTACCTTGAGCACCTGGGCGTGCGCGGCTACCGGCCGCAAGGCATGGCGACCGCCGAGCGCTACATCCGCGACTTCATCGCTTGGGCGGACGAGCGCGGCGCGACACACCCCAGCCAGGTCAGCCGCCAAGCGCTGGAGCGCTACCAACGCTGGCTGTACCACTACCGCAAGAAGAACGGCGAGCCCTTGAGCATTGCCAGCCAGCGCGCCAAGGTCGTGCCGCTCAAAGGCTTCTTCAAGTGGTTGACGAGGACGGCCGAGATACCGGCCAACCCGGCGGCGGACTTGGAGTTGCCGCGCAAGCTCAAGCGCTTGCCGCGCGTGGTGCTGACGGAGGCCGAAGTGGAGTGCGTGTTGGCGTGTGTTGACCTCGGCACACCGCTGGGCTTACGTGACCGCGCCATGCTCGAAGTGCTCTACGCCACGGGCATGCGGCGCAACGAGCTGGCGCGGCTGGAGTTGAGCGACATCGAGGCCGAGCGCGGGGTGGTGCTGATCCGCGAGGGCAAAGGCGGCAAGGACAGGTTGCTGCCGCTGGGCGAACGGGCACTGCATTGGGTGCGCCAGTACCTCGACCGAGCCCGGCCATCGCTCGCGTGGAACGCCGACGACAAGACCTTGTTCCTGGGCAACGAGGGCAAGCCCATCAGCTCGCTGTGGCTGAGCACCATCGTGGCCAAGAGAGTGGACGCGGCCGAGCTGGGCAAGCGCGGAAGCTGCCACCTGTTCCGCCACACAATGGCCACGCTCATGCTCGAAGGCGGCGCGGACATCCGCTTCATCCAGGCGATGCTGGGACACGCTGAGCTGAGCACGACGCAGATCTACACGCAGGTGGCCATCCGTCAGTTGCAGCAGGTGCATGCGATGACGCATCCCGGGGCGCAACGGCGGCTCAGAGGCGCGCAAACGGGCGCGGACAGCCCAAGCCCGCAGCACGACGAGGCAAACGCCGCAGCGGCGCTTCTGGACGCTCTGGAGCAGGAAGCCGAGGACGAGGCCAGCGACGTTGCAGCGGACGCCGAACGGCGCCGCTGAACGACGGGCACGGCCGGCGCGACATCCACCGGCAGCGCTGCGTGGTTCGCTCCGTCACGCGCCTTGCGCCCGCGGGCAAGGCACGCGCCGTCGCTGTGGTGTGCTGGCTCCACCGCCTCTATCCCAGGCGCTTGCGCGCAGGGTGTTGAGGCAAGCCCAGCCGGGCATTGAGCCCGTCCGTGCTTGGCAGGCGCGGCGGGGGAACTCGCCCTTGGCGAGTTCACATAACGGGCTGTTATGCGCGATGCCGGCGTGCGCGCAGCCGCGCGCCCACTCGGCATTCGCGCACAACCCCCGTTATGTCTGGCGCCCCGCAGCGCCTGCAAGAGCAAGGTGTGTGCGGCCGTCCCGGCCGCAAGCACTGAGGCCAGTGCGCCGCAGGCGGCGCAGGTCTTGAAGGTTGGCCCCGCCCACCCGGCCATCCGCCCCCGAGGGGCTCCCCGCTCTCTCCACTGGCCGCGAAGCGTAGCGCCGTGCTCGCCGCGTCAAGGCCAAGCCCTGCGGACGCGCAAGCGCGGCCTTGACCCGGCTGCGCGCGGCGCTCCTGGGGCTGGCCCGTGGCGTTCGCCGAATGCCGGGCACAACACAAGGAGCGAAGAACATGGAACAGATCACGGTGCAAGTGCAGCTGTCGGATGAGCAGGCGTGGGCGTTGGCGCAGTTGCTCAAGCGCTTGGGCTACAGCGATTGCCGAGGCCTGGCGCAAAACGACAACGAGGCGTGGCTGATGATGGTGGCCGCCGAGCGGGTGCGCCAGGCGCTGGCCGAAGTGGGCTACGCGCCGCGGTAGCGGCGGGCGGGCGGCGCGAGCCGCCT
>DATGWO010000038.1:0-479373 GCA_035299445.1 Sideroxyarcus sp. | reverse complement strand
AGATCACCACCTGATCCTGATCAACGGTCAGGCGACCGATGTCACCTTCCAGCAGGCGCAGGAATTCGCCAAGAAGTCAGGCGGCTACCTGCCGACTCGGCGCGAGCAATCCTTGTTGTTTGCCAACCTCAAGGAGCAATTCGACGAGCGCGCGTACTGGTCTGGCGAGAAGCACTCTGACACGCGCTTTGCCTGGTACCAGGGTTTCCGCAATGGCAACCAGTGCAGCAACGACACGTGCAACCAGTTCCGTGCCCGCGCCGTCCGCAGAATCACAATTGAGTAATTCAATCATTTAATCATTTGGTTTTATCAGCATGGGAATCCATACCAACCTGCCGATCTATAAAGTGGCCTACGACTTTCTTGATGTCGTCACCGATCTTGCCAAAAATATGCCGCGCGATTTCAAGCAAAGCATCGGCGGCAAGCTGCGTGACGAAGCGGTAGAGATCAGCGTGCTCATCTTCCGCGCCAATGTGGCGCAGGATAAGACACACCATCTCACCGAACTGGTCGAGCGCCAACAAGTAGCCGAGCTGTTGCTGCGCCTGTCCAGAGATAAGCGTCTGATCTCTACCGGCCAGTATTCCAAGGCCATAGAGCTCACCAACAGCATCGGCAAGCAGGCCAATGGATGGCGTCGCTCCGCAACATCGCCCGCTTCGTCAGGATCAAGGTCATGACGACTGTGCGACATTTTGATCTGGTTGTGCCGCTGGCCAAACGGACTGGAAATCCGGCCACCGACATGCGCACCACAGATACCGATGGGATAGATACCCATGCCAGGTCTGGCGCAGTTTCCTTGCTGAGCGATCGGCAAGGCGACGTAGATAGCACGACAAGACGCGCTTTGCCTGGTACCAGAATTTCAACAATGGCAACCAGAACAACAACAACACGAACAACCAGTTCCGTGCCCGCGCCGTCCGCAGAACAAACCGACCGCCACCATGCTGACTTTTCAATGGAAGAACTGGTGCAGGCATATCTTGATTGCCGCCACACCAAACGCAACAAACCGAGCGCCATCGCGTTCGAGATCGATCTTGAGGCAAACCTGTGCCAACTAGCAGATGAGCTGCGCAGAGGTGCCTACAAGCCCGGCAGGAGCATCTGCTTCGTCATCACCCGCCCGAAGCCGCGCGAGGTGTGGGCGGCCGAGTTCCGCGACCGCATCGTGCACCACCTGCTTTACAACCGCATCTCGCCCAGGTTCTACGCCGGATTCATCGCCGACAGCTGCGCCTGCATCCCAGGGCGCGGCACGCTCTACGGCGCCAAGCGGCTGGAAGCGAAGATCCGCAGCATCAGCCAGAACTGGAGCCAGCCAGCCCATTACCTGAAGCTGGATCTGGCCAACTTCTTCGTCAGCATCAATAAGCATGCTGTCTACCAGCTGCTGGCCAATAAGGTTTCCGGCTGGTGGCTGCAGCTGGCCGAGCAGATCCTGTTCCACGACCCGCGCGCCGACTTCGAGCTGCGCGGCGATCCGGAGCTGCTCCAGCGCGTGCCGGAACACAAGCGCCTCACCAGCCAGCCCGCGCACCTCGGCCTGCCCATCGGCAACCTGTCATCGCAGTTCTTCGCCAACGTCCTGCTGGATGCACTCGACCAGCACATCAAGCACGACCTGCGCTGCCGCCACTACGTGCGCTATGTGGATGACATGGTGCTGCTGGACACATCTGCACAGCGCCTGAACGCCATGCGCGCCGACATCGATGCGTGGTTGCCGCAACACCTTGGCCTTCGCCTCAACCCCGCCAAGACCATCCTGCAACCGGTCGACCGTGGCGTGGATTTTGTCGGCCAGGTGATCAAGCCATGGCGGCGCTTCACCCGCCGCCGCAGCTTCAATGAAGCCATCATCCGCACCAAGGGCATGCCGGCCGACCAACTGTTCGAGACCGCCAACAGCTACTTCGGCCTGCTGCGCCAAGCACCGGCCAGCCACAAAGACCGTGCGGCGCTGGCCAATGTGCTCCGCCATCGCGGGCATTGCATTGATAAATACCTCACAAAGACTTATAGGAGAGCAGCATGACCCTCCAGCCGCTTTGCTGTCCCAAGCCAAGCATCCAGAACATGGACCACAACATGTGGGCGGATGAGCGGGGAAACCTGTTCGTCTGGCACCACGCCCAGTTCACCAAGCGGGTATTCCTCATCCATCGCGTCTGTTTGCGCTGCGGTTGCCATTGGTACGGTTTGGAAGGGGAGGAAAAGCTGTACAGCCTGGAAGAGTGGGCGGGGCGCATGCATACGGCGAGTGCGCAGGAATGAGTGCTCAGCCGAAAAAAAGACTGCCGGCCTACGGCAAGGAATTGATGCAGGTCCGTATGTCCGGTGGCGTTCCGAAAAACGGCTGCGGCAACGGGATGGTGGTGGTGACTTACGGCTGGAACTGGGGGAAGTGTTTCAAGCGGGTGGTGTTGGATAAGGGGGTTCCACCTGCGCAGTATGAGTTCCGATTCCTGGCGGGGCTGGATGTGATGGTGGTGTTTGAAGGGGTGGATGAGGGACGCTTGTTGGGCGATCTGATCCAGGAGATTTTGAGCGTTAAACCGCGCTGGCTGGCTACTTGTGACATGGCTGGTTCCAGGGTGAATATTTTGAAGAGACTATAAGCGATGAGTGACACTGTTTCGGCCGCACAGTCGGCTTTCAATGAGGTGATGGGGATCGCGGATGCACAGAGCAGGAGCCGCATTCAACTCCGTGCAGACCGTTGCCGGGAGCTTGCCGCCAAGGCTCTGGAGCCGATTCTGGAGCGAGGAATCCACGAGGACGTGATTAAGCGGGCGATCAAGGGCGGGGCCATCGGCTTTGATGACTGGACATCCGATACCAAGCCGGAGGGCGAGCAAGGCCACGGCGGCGAGGCCATCACCTTCATTTCTCGCACCTTCAACCCCGGCCACGCCGTCGCGATCGACAAGGTGTATGTGGATCCCGCTCGCAACGGCGGGGTGGCGTTCAGCAGCGAGGGGGAAGACACGCACGGCTGGACCAGCGACATCAAGCGCCTGACCACTGCGCACAAGGTGTATGTGGTAGGCACGCCCTTCAATGCGCTGGCGGTGGAGTGCTGTGACCTCAAGGGCGCGGCCGTCTTCGCCACCCGCACGCCGGAGGCGGTGGCCGCCATCGACTGGAACTTCTGCCGCGGCAAGAAGGTGATGATTTGCATGGACAACACCCCTCCCGATGAAAACGGCTATCGCCCCGGCCTGAAGCAGGCTTGGGCGGTGCATGAACGGCTCACCTCGCTGGATATCTCCGCGCTGATCATCGATCAGGCCAGCTGGCTGGACGAGAACGAAGACCCGATCATCTCCGTCAACGACTATCTGCGCATCAAGGGCGCGGAAAAGCTCAAGCAGGCCATGTGGAAGATCGAGGACTGGCTGATCCCCGGACAGCCCGGCAAGGTGGAAGACGGCTTCGGCAAGCAGCGCGTGTACCTGCCTTACCACGACGACATCAAGTATTGGCGGTTCCGCGTGCGCGAGGACTTCACCAGCTACGTCACCGAAAAGACCGATCCAGAGTCCAAGGAAGTCCGGATTGAATATTCCGAGTTGTGCGGCTTCCGTGTGGCCGCTGTGTCCCGCGTCACCATCGCCAGCGCCACGTCCACCATGACCGGCGATGCCGAATCCCAGCCCAAGACGCTGTTCGCCGTCTCGGTGCAAACACCGCGCCACGGCGCGCAGCTGGTGCGCCGGGTGGTGGAGGACGAGAAGCTGCACAACGTGGAGACCTGGAAGAAGATCGGCCCGGTGTTCAACCAGGCCGCTTTCCTGCGCATGGTGAACATTCTGGAGCGGGCGGCGGACATCGGCGCGCGCAACGCCGCCAACTTTGTGGGTCTGTGCTACCGCGATGGCAAGCTGATCGTGAACGAGGGGCCGGACTGCTACTTCACCAACCCAGACCAGCAGTGCCCGTACCACAACCTGAGTTTCCCGACCGGCACCGTGGCGGACGCGAAGCGAGTGATAGAGGCGTACCAGTACACCTTCAAGAAGAATGCGGCGATGCTGCCGCTGGTATGGGGGCTGGGCGGCCACCTCAAGGCGCTGCTGGGTTTCTGGCCGCACATGATGATGCAGGCCGATAAGGGGCAGGGTAAATCGACCCTCATCAAGCGGCTGGAGCGCACGTTGGGCTTCACCATGTTCTCCGGCCAGAGCCTGCAAACCGAGTTCCGCCTGCTCACCAGCATCAGCCACACCTCGCACCCCGTGGGCTGGGAAGAACTTTCCGCGCGCCGGCAGGACATCATCGACAAGGCCGTGGGCATCTTGCAGGAGAACTACCAGTACACCGTGAACCGCCGCGGCGCGGACATGACCGAGTTCCTGCTGTCCGCCCCCGTACTGCTGGCGGGCGAGGACGTGCCCGTGCGTTCCCTCATCGGCAAGATCATCCGCACCGAGCTGACCGGCAAGAAAGGCCCCATCATGCCCGATGACCTGCCCCGGTTCCCCGTCAAGCAGTGGCTGGAATTCCTCACCACCCTCAAGCGCGGCAACGTGCTGGAATCGTATGCCCGGCACCGCGACTACTGCCTGGAACGCTCGCTGGCCAGCGGCGAGGACGACGGTGCCGTGCGCATGGCCAGCAACTATGCGGCTGTTCTGACGTGTTGGCGATATTTGTGTGAGTTCGCAGGCATAGAATCGACACAGGGCGACTTCACCCGCGACCTGATCGAGGAAATGAACCGCCACATCAAGGAAACCAGCGCCGACCGTGAGCCCTGGGTCTGGATCGTCGAAACCCTGCTCAGCGAAATCTCAGCCCACCGCTACCAGCACCCCTACAAGTGGGACATGATCGATGGGGAGGAATGCCTGCTCATCCGCACCGGCCACGCCATGGATCACCTGTCCACCACCCCAGCCCTGCGCGAGAAGTGGAACGGCTTGCCGGTAAAGAGCGACCGTGTGTTCAAGAAGCAGATGATGCAGGCGGGCGTCCTGGTCACCAGTGATGACGGAGTCCCGCTGGATATCGAACGCAGCATCGGCCCGCAGCTCAGCCAGCGCCGTATCGGCCACCTCACCGCCATCAGCCTTCCCCGTCTGGCCGACTACGGCCTTTATGCAACCCCATCAACGGACATCACCAATGATTAATCCCCCCCGTACCCCCCTTAGAGGAATGGAAGCCATAAAGCCCGCGCTGCGCGCTTTTGATTTCAAAAGAAGGCGGTGGCAGAACCGCCAAGCCGTGGATTTTTGCATTTTCTTTCCTAAGTCTTTGATCGTGGAGCAGAACGCATCCTCAAGTTGCGTCAGTTTTTCCACGGTTTGCAATTTTCAATCCACGGATTGCGACATTTTTTCCACAAACGCCGTTTTCCGCGTTTTTAGCCATCTATCTCTCTATCTCTCTCTAATAAAAAAAGAAAAAGAAGAAGAAAGGCCTGTTTCTTGCAAATGTGAATCCACGGAATTGGACATCTGCCTAAAAAATAGTCCACGGATTAGCAGAGCCATTCCGCGCCAATCCGTGGAATCCGTGGATTGGGTTATCTCGGGAATTCAAAAGGTTAAGGTGGTATTCGGGGGTATCCACGGATCCACAGGTTGTTTTGCTAGTGGGTACCTTGAGCGGGGTGATTCGAATGCATGAACTGATCGAATCCTTCCTTGAGTTCAAACAGCACAACGCCGGCCGCTCAGTCCGTACGGTCGAGGTGTACCGCCTGGCGCTGAGTCGCCTGGTGGAGTTCTTCGCCGAGCGTGATCCGCTGCTGGCCAACCATGATGAGTTGGTGGTGTTCACCGGCATATGGCTTCACAAACGCGGCCTGACCGATCCTCGCAGCCGCCATACCCATGTGGCTGCAGTGCGGGAGTTCTACCTGTGGGCGCTGAACAACAGGCATATCAAGGGGAACCCTGCTGTCGGCCTGCCTTATCCGAAGAAGGGGCGGAAGATCCCGCGCGTGATGACGCTGAAAAGCGCCGAGAAGCTGATGTGGGCGCCGGACTTCTCTACCTTCGAAGGGGTGCGCGACGGTGCAATTCTGGGGATTTTCGTCGGCTGCGGCCTGCGCGCTTCTGGTCTGGTTGGTCTGAATGTGAGCAACGTGATCGAAGACGAATTGGACGGCAAGGTGCGCCTGCTGCTGAACGTGCGCGAGAAGGGCGGCAAGGAGCGCCGCATCCCGGTGCCGGTGGAGGCAGACATGCTGCTGCGCGTCTACATGGCGCACGAAGAGCTGCAATCCATCGATCGCACGCTGAAGAACGGCGACCAGGTGCTGTTCGTTAGCACCATGAACCGCACGGTCTCAGTCGATGAATACCGCGGTGAGCGCCGCCGCTTGAACCGTCGGGCAGTGCTGGAGATGGTGAAGAAGTACGGCCAGCGCGCCGGCATTCCGAACGATCAACTACACCCCCATGCCATGCGCCATCTGTTCGGTACCGAGCTGGTGGAGGATGACGTCAACCTGATCAACGCGCAGAAGCTGCTGGGCCACGCAGATGCCAAGAGCACCGAGATCTACACGCACACCGCCATGCGCAAGCTGACCCGAGAACTCGACCGCGCCAACCCGCTGGCCAAGATGCACACGCCGGTCAGCGATCTGCTGAAGCAACTCAACAAGAAGGGGTGATCACCATGCACCAACACGTACGCTCAAACAGTTGCAGCCCGTCGCAACCCACACTCGGGGAGCCATCAGTATCAACGGAGTATAGATAGAACAAGGCGAAGTGAAGCGGTTGTGCAGTGACGGCAACTCGACACAATAACGGGCTAAAACAGATAGCCTCCCGCAACTAGTTTGAACTTCGCAGTCTGTACAAAAAGCGAAGTTAAGCAGCGAAACAAAGGGGATGTGCCATGCAAAAGAAGAAAGAAAAGCGAAGTCCAGAGCGGGGAAGTGCCGCACGATGCCAGTACACCCAAGACATGTTCGGAGGGGTGGGGGGTCGGCAGGATCAATCCAAGCCCCCCAGGCGGGGGGGTAGGTACCAGAATATCTGCACTGTGCTGAATTTCGACGCGAGCGCGGCCGAAAAAAAACGCGACCCGCGCCTTGATGAACTGAACCGCATGGGGTTGCAGCGCTGCTGGCTGGATGTGGCGGAAGAAATCGGCGTGGATGCGTTCCTGCGGCTGTGGCGTCGCCTCGATCGCGCCATAGAAGCCAAGGATGATGGCGGCCGGCTTCTGATACCGATTCGGAAATACAAGATATACCTGAAATTCCAGCGCAATCGATATATCGAGGAGTTGGATGCGCAGGGCGTTTCGCCGGCCGATATCAAAAGGACGCTGGAGAAGCAGTTGTGTGAGCAGATCAGCATTCGTAACATTTCACGCATCCTGCAGAAGGCCTAGACTGAGATATGGCCAACAATCGAGCGATCATTTACGCCCGCGTCTCAACTACCAGGCAGGCGGATGACGGCCTGCCAGTGGACAGCCAGATAGAGCACGGGTATCGCAAGGCCGAGGCATTAGGCGCTGACGTGCTGCGGGTGTTCACCGATGCCGGTATATCCGGCCGCACCGACGAGCGCCCGGCCTTCCGAGATGCCGTGCGCTACTGCAAGGCTTACGACGTGCAGTTTTTCATCTGCTGGAGCACATCCCGCTTTGCCCGCAACAAACTCGACGCAGCCCTATACAAGCGGGAGCTGGAGAAGTCCGGCACCCGGGTGATTTATGTGAGCGTCGACCTGGACAACCGGACGGACTCCGGCTGGATGATGGAGTCCATCCTGGAGATATTCGACGAGCACTACAGCCGGCAAGTCAGCGCGGACACCCTGCGCAGCATGGTCAAGAACGCACGAGATGGCTATTTCAACGGAGGAAGGGTGCCGCTCGGGTTCTGTACCGTGGCAGATGGGAAGCGCAAGCGGCTTTCCATCGTTGAAGATGAGGCCATTCTGGTGCGGGATATCTTCGCTTTATATGTTGGCGGGGACGGGGCCAAGACCATCGCTGTGCTGATGAATTCCGCCGGCCGGCTTAATCGCGGGCGGGCGTGGAGCAAAACGACTATTCTTGGCCTGTTACGCAACATGATCTACACCGGCCATGTCGTATTCAACCGCACCAACAACGCCACCGGGGCTGAGCGCCCACGGGAAGAGTGGATCATCACCAAGAGCCACGAGGCCATCATCGACGAGGAGACATTCATGGAAGCCGAAAACCTGATGAACGGAAGAGCGCCTACCGAAAGTGGTGGCTCCCCGCACAGCGGTTTCGTCTTTACCGGCATGATCAAGTGCGGGCAATGCGGGGCTTCAATGCAGATTGAGAGCGCCAAGGGGCGTGGGCGGTACTACCACTACTACAACTGCAGCGCATCCCAGAAGGGCAAGGGGTGCTCATCTCGCAGGATCCCGGCCGAGGAGTTCGACATCTGGCTGATCAATACGGTAATGGATAGGGTCCTTTCCCGCGATGCCATTGCCGAAATCATCAGCGACCTGAATGAATTGACCGGAAAATGGATCAAGGAACGCGCCCAGCGCCGTGCAGAAACGGTTAGAAACCTGCGCGACACCGAAGAAAAGCTGCGAAATCTGTATTCCATCCTGGAGCTGCACGGCAAGGACGCCCCAAACTTGGCCGATCTCACTGTACGCATGCGCGAACTGCGCACCCTGCGAGAACAGTACGAAGCTCAGCTGGTAAGGCTTGAGGAAGAGGAGATGCCAGCCGTTTCCGCCAGCGATATCGAAATCAACCAGATGGCCGACCTCATGCGCGAGATAGTCAGCACCACGAAAGACGGCAAACGCCTGCGCCAGTTCTTCTCTGCCTTCATTGAAAAGGTTGAAGTTAACGATGGCGGAGCGGTCATTTATTACGACCGCTCCAAAGTAATGAACCGCGCCGGAATGGGCGCGGTTCATAGTAACGAAACTTGGCTCCCCGACCTGGACTCGAACCAGGGACCTGCGGATTAACAGTCCGTCGCTCTACCGACTGAGCTATCAGGGAATTGATGAGGGCGCTATACTAATGACTGCGAGCGTTTTGGTCAATAAGAGAAATGAGTTGGCGTGAAGATTTCGGCATTTTTTCGCCGTATGGTCGCGTAGTATCAGGGATGCGTGGGTAATAATTAAAACAATTCAAATAGCGTAAACATGGACAAGAAAATAATCTTTATCAAAACCGCCAAGGGTGAAGGTGACGGAAGCAGCCTGTCGGGCGACATCAAGCGTGTCATGCTGCTCATCGACGGCAAGTCCACAGTTGAAGAACTGACCAGGCGCGCACCGCCGAGTTTGCGCGAAGTGCTGGTGGATGTTCTTGATGAGCTGGTGACTGGCGAATTCATCCGCGATAAAGACAGGCCGCATGTCGAACCAAAGATAGCCACGCCCAAGGTGCCGCCGAAGATGTTCGTTCCCAAACCTGCCGCTGCGGCACCTTCCGAGGAATTGGATTTCACCAGTCTGGGGGCTGCTCCTGCCCCGAGTGCGGCAGAGTTGGCAGCCAAGCAGAAGGCCGCCGAAGCAGCGCGCGGCCGTGCCGAGCTGGAAGCGGCAGTGGCGGCCGCAAAGGCCAAGGCAAATGCCGAGGCTGAGGCCAAGGCCGAGGCCAAAGCCAGGCTGGAAGCCGAGCTGGCCGCGAGAGCGAGAGCCGAGGCCGAAGCGAAGGCAAAGCATGAAGCGGTGATACGCGAGCAGGCAGAAGCAAAGGCCAAGCAAGAAGCCGCTGCACGATTGCATGCCGAACAGGAAGCGGCGAAAGCCAAAGCTGCGCTGGAAGCAGCGGCAAAAGCCAAAGCCGAGGCGGAAGCGCGCGCCCGCGCCGAGATCGAAGCGGCGGCACGCGCCAAACAAGAAGCGGAAGCGAAGGCCAAGGCAGAAGCTGAGGCTGCGCGATTGAAGGCAGAGCAGGAGGCGGCTCGCGTCAAAGCGGAATTGGAAGCGGCGGCAAAGGCCAAGGCAGAAGCTGAGGCGGCACGCCGCAAGGCCGAAGAAGAGGCCGCTCGCGCCAAGGCCGAACTTGAGGCGGCCAAGGCACGTGCCGAAGCCGAGGCTAAAGCCCTGGCCGAGGCGCGAGCGAAACAAGAAGCCGAGGAAAAAGCCAAACGTGAGGCCGAGGCGGCACGTTTGAAAGCGGAACAGGAAGCCGCTATCGCCAAGGCCAAGGCAGAGGCGGAAGCCAAAGCCAGGCAGGAAGCCGAAGCAGCCCGACTCAAGGCGGAAGCGGAAGAGAAAGCGCGGCGAGAAGCCGAGGCGGCGCGTTTGCAAGCGGAGCAAGAGGCCGCTATCGCCAAGGCCAAGGCAGAGGCGGAAGCCAAAGCCAAGCAGGAAGCCGCTGCGCAAAAGCAGGCAGAGGAAGATCGCATCAAGGCAGAACAGGAAGCAGCCAGGGTCCGTGCGGAGGCGGAAGCCAAAGCCAGACAAGAAGCTGAGGATCAAGTCAAACGCGCCGAGCAGGAAGCTCCGCAAGAGCCTGCGGCAAAGCCCGCTTTCGAGATCAATCTGAACAGCTTCCTGGGCGGCAGCGAACCGGCAGCAGCGCCGGCACCTGCGCCGGTGCAAGATAACTCGGCGCAGTTGCGTGCAGAAGAAGAAAAAGCCCAACAAAAAGCCGCGGAACAGGTGCGCGCCGAGGCCGAGTTGAAATCGAAACAGAATGCCGCGGCAGAGATGGCGCGGCTCAAGGCAGAGCAGGAAGAAGCGCGCCGCAAGGCGGAAGAGCAGGCACGCCTGCAAGCTGAAGAACAGGCCTTGGCCGAAGAGCAGGCCAAGGCTTGGGCGGAGGCGGAGCAGCGCGCCAATGCACAAGCCAAGATCGATGCCGAACAAGCCGCACACCAGGCTGCCTTGGCCCAGGCCAAGGCTAGCCAGAAACCGGCTGCCAGAACGCGGCGCCAGCCATTGCCGCTGGGCAAGATCGCCTTCGGGCTGGTCGCCTTGGCGCTGGTGGTGGCGATCGCACTGCCGTATGTTTATCCGCTCAAGGAATACATCGCGCCGCTGGAGCAGCGTCTCTCCGCGCAACTCAAGCAGCCGGTACACATCGGCGGCATGAGTGCCGCGTCGCTGCCGCCCAAGCTGCAATTGCAGAACATCACCATCGGCAATGCGCAGGAAGTGAAGCTGGGCTGCGCGGTGTTGAACTTCGATCTGTTCAGCCTGTTCTCGCAGACCAAGGTCATCGGCAATGCCGAGTTGCAGGACATCACCATTGACGGGCGTTCGCTCGAGAAACAGATGGCCAGCCTGAAGTCGCTGGGCGGCGATGCGCAATACCCGATCCGTCACCTGACTTTGCAAAAGGTGAAGATCGTCACCGACGAAGTCGCGCTGCCGAGCCTGAGCGGTATCGCCGACATCGATGCGCAAGGCGGCTTCAGCCGCGTCGCTTTGCACAGCGAAGACGACAAGCTGGGCGTTGAGCTGCAACCCAATCAGGGGCGCTGGCAACTTGGTGTGAATTTGCGGGAAAACAGCCTGCCAGTGTTGCCGGGCATCGTGTTCAGCGATCTCAGCGCCAAGGGCGTGCTGGGCGACGGTGAGGTGAATTTCACCGAAATGGATGCGCATATCTACAACGGCATCCTGCTCGGCAGCGCCAAACTCAACTGGCGCAAGGGCTGGCAGCTGCAAGGCCGCCTGGAGGCGAAGACGTTCGAGCTGAACAAGATGTTCCCGAAATACGGCATCGAAGGCGAACTGTTCGGGGAAGGTTCATTCTCGATGACCAGTGCCAAGCTTTCGCAGCTCGGTGACTCGCCGCGCATCGATGCATCTTTCTCCGTGAAGAAAGGCGTCGTCAACGGTATCGACATGGTCGAGACCGCGCGCCAATCCAGCCGAGAACATCTGGTCGGCGGCCGCACCCATTTCGATGATCTGATCGGCGTGGCGCAGCTGGACAACCATACCGTCCGTTTCCGCCAGTTGAAGATCATGTCCGGGATGTTGAGCGCCAGCGGATCGTTCGAGGTGTCGCCGTCGAATCAGCTTTCCGGCAGCTTCAATGCCGAGATCAAGATGCGCGCCGGCGACAACCAGCTGACCTTGTTCGGTGCTTTGGGCGAGACCAAGTTGCGCGCCGGGCGCTGACGCAAGCGAGGTGCAAAAGAAAAGGCCGGATGTTCTCCGGCCTTTTTTATCGTGCGTCGATTGTGCGGTTTATGCGAGCGCCTTGGCGATGCGCGCCAGCGCCTGTTCGAGGTTGCTCATCGAGGTGGCGAAGGAGATGCGGAAGTAGCCCTCGCTGCCGAACGCCGATCCCGGCACCACCGCCACACCGGCTTCGGCCAGCAGGTATTCGGACAGCGCGATGTCTGTCGTTTCCTTGATCTTGCCTTGCTGGTGCAGTCTGGCGATCGCCTCGCGCGCATCGGGGAAGGCGTAGAACGCGCCGCCGGCCTTGATGCACTTCAGGCCGGGGATCTTGTTGAACGCAGCCACCACGAACTCATGGCGTTCGCGGAAAGCCTTGATCATCGGCGCGAGGCAATTCTGGTCGCCGTTCAGCGCAGCCTCGGCCGCCATCTGCGAGATGGAGGTCGGGTTGGAAGTGCTTTGCGACTGCACGTTCTCCATTGCGGTGATGATGTTCTCGGGGCCGGCCGCATAGCCGATGCGCCAGCCGGTCATCGCATACGCTTTCGATACGCCGTTCAGCACCATGGTGCGCGGATACAGGTCAGGGCAAGCGTCGAGGATGTTGCAGAACTTGTCGTCGCCGAGCTGGATATGCTCGTACATATCGTCCGAGGCGATCAGGATGTTCGGGTGCTTGCGCAGCACCTCGCCCAACGCCTTCAGGTCATCCAGCGTATACATCGCGCCGGAAGGGTTGCTTGGGCTGTTGATCACGATCATGCGCGTCTTCGGCGTGATGGCCGCTGCCAGTTGCTTGGGCGTGAGCTTGAAGCCCTGTGCGATGTCGGCCTGCACGATCACCGGCTTGCCTTCGGCGATGATCACGATATCCGGGTACGACACCCAGTACGGTGCAGTGATGATGACCTCGTCGCCGGGATTGATGGTCGCCAACACCAGATTGAAGAAGCTCTGCTTGCCGCCGCAGGAGACCAGGATCTGCTTGGCGGTGTAATCCAGCCCGTTGTCGCGCTTGAACTTGGCGATGATCGCCTGCTTCAGCGACGGCGTGCCACCCACAGCGGTGTACTTGGTGAAGCCCTTGTTGATGGCCGCGATGGCGGCATCCTTGATGTGTTGCGGCGTGTCGAAATCCGGCTCGCCCGTACCCAGTCCGATGATGTCCTTGCCTTCGGCTTTCAGCTTGGCTGCGCGCGCGGCAACGGCGAGAGTGGGGGAGGGTTTGATGGCTTGTACGCGAGTAGAGAGAGTCAAGATGTTTCCTTGGGGTTGGACATTGGGGCGAATTATACCTGTGCCGGGGGCCGTATTGTTCAATGTAGAATCAGGCAGGATGGGGGCAAAAAACCGATTTCAACGAGGGAACGGATGATGCGCGGGCATGATGTGAAGCACATTCCCCAAGCACTGCTGGCCAGCCTGTTCGGCAGCGGCCAAGCGACGCATGTGCTGAACGAGGCAACTTGGCAAGCGGTCATGAGGCTGCCGCTGTTCGACGGGCTGGATGCCGATGAGAGAATGCGCTTGCGCGAACTGGCGATCCGCCTGCTGGCCGACAAGGCGTTCTCCGGCGCCGGCGGCATCGAGGTGGACGATGGCATGGCCACCGCCATCGCCGCCTTTGCGGCCCTGCCGGTGCTGAACATCGGCTATGGCTGGTACGAAGGCTGGCGCGAGATCGTGGTCTATCCGGGCGAGTTCATCTTTGACGGCGAACAGATGGATGAGAACGGCATCGTCCACCAAGTGCGCCATGTGCGCAGCGGCGAAGCCATGCAGGGCGGCCCCATGGTGCTGTCGTGGGAAGACGTGGAACACTCCGGGCAAGGCGAGGGCTTCAACGTCGTCATCCACGAATTCGCCCACAAACTGGATATGAAGAACGGAGACGCCAACGGCCGGCCGCCGCTGCATTCCGGGATCGCCCCCGCCGAGTGGGCGCGCGAATTCCAGTCAGCCTACGACGACCTCTGCCGCCGCGTGGATCACGGCGAAGACACGCTGATCGATCCCTATGCTACGGAAAGTCCCGCCGAATTCTTCGCCGTGCTTACCGAATATTTCTTCGAAGTCCCCGATGTGTTGCAGCAGGAATACCCGGCGGTGTATGGCTTGCTGAGCAGATTCTTCCGGCAGGACCCGCTGGCACGGGACGGGGAGCTGTAGCCGGGTGAAGATGCAAGCATCTCCGGGCAGAATGCCCAATCGCGTCATTCCCCGTACAATACGCGACCGACCATGAAAACTATCACTTTCCCCAACAGCCCCTATTTGCTTCACCTGCCGTTCGAGCCGAGCGGCGACCAGCCCACGGCCATCGCGCAGCTGGTGGAGGGCATCGAGGATGGCCTTGCCTACCAGACGTTGCTGGGCGTGACCGGCTCCGGCAAGACCTTCACCATGGCCAACGTGATCGCGCGCACCGGGCGGCCGGCGATCATCATGGCACCGAACAAGACGCTGGCGGCGCAGTTGTATGCCGAGATGCGCGAGTTCTTTCCCGAGAACGCGGTGGAGTACTTCGTCTCTTACTACGACTACTATCAGCCCGAGGCGTATGTGCCGTCGCGCGACGTGTACATCGAGAAGGACTCGGCCATCAACGAGCAGATCGAGCAGATGCGCCTGTCGGCGACCAAGTCGATGCTGGAGCGGCAGGACTGTGTGATCGTCGCTACCGTGTCGGCCATCTACGGTATCGGCGACCCGGTGGATTACCACGGCATGATCCTGCATCTGCGCGAGCATGAGAAGATGGCGCAGCGCGACGTGATCCAGCGGCTGGTCTCCATGCAATACGAGCGCAACGATGTGGAGTTCTCGCGCGGCCACTTCCGTGTACGCGGCGATGTGATCGACATCTTCCCGGCGGAAAGTAGCGAGCATGCGCTGCGCGTCACCTTGTTCGACGATGAGGTGGAATCGCTGGCCTTGTTCGATCCGCTCACCGGCCATATCGCCACGCGCACGCCGCGTTACACCGTGTATCCCTCCAGCCATTACGTGACGCCGCGCGAGACGACCTTGCACGCCATCGAGACCATCAAGGTCGAGCTGGCCGAGCGCATCGCGTTCTTCCAGCGCGAGAACAAGCTGGTGGAGGCGCAGCGCATCGAGCAGCGCACGCGCCACGATCTGGAGATGCTGGCCGAGATCGGCTTCACCAAAGGCATCGAGAACTATTCGCGCCATCTTTCCGGGCGCGGCGCGGGCGAAGCGCCGCCGACGTTGATGGACTACCTGCCGCCCAATGCATTGATGGTCATCGACGAGAGCCATGTCACCATCCCGCAGATCGGCGGCATGTACAAGGGCGACCGCGCACGCAAAGAGAACCTGGTCAATTACGGCTTCCGCCTGCCGTCCGCGCTGGACAACCGGCCGCTGCGTTTTGACGAGTTCGAGAAGATCATGCGCCAGACCATCTTCGTTTCCGCCACGCCTTCCACTTACGAAGCCGAACATCAGGGGCAGGTGGTGGAGCAGGTGGTGCGGCCCACCGGTCTGATCGATCCGACCATCGACGTGCGTCCCGCCACCAATCAGGTGGACGACCTGATGAGCGAAGCCAACGCGCGCATCGCCGCGGGCGAGCGCGTGCTGGTCACCACGCTGACCAAGCGCATGGCCGAAGATCTGACCGAGTATTTCTCCGAGCACGGCATCAAGGTGCGCTACCTGCACTCCGATGTGGAGACGGTGGAACGGGTGGAGATCATCCGCGACCTGCGCCTGGGCATGTTCGACGTGCTGGTCGGCATCAACCTGCTACGCGAGGGGCTGGACATCCCCGAGGTGTCGCTGGTCGCGATACTGGATGCGGACAAGGAAGGCTTCCTGCGTTCCGAACGTTCGCTGATCCAGACCATAGGCCGCGCCGCGCGCCATCTGCACGGCACCGCGATCCTGTATGCCGACCGCATCACCGACTCCATGCGCAAGGCTATCGACGAGACCGAGCGCCGCCGCGCCAAGCAGATCGCGTACAACGAGGCGAACGGCATCACGCCGCAATCGGTGGTCAAGCGCATCAAGGACATCATCGACACCGAGTACGACATGGATGCCGAGCGCCATGCGCTGAAGATCGCGCAGACCGAGGCGAAGTACCTGGCGATGAGCGAGAAGGAAGTGTCGAAAGAGATCGCCAAGCTGGAAAAAGAGATGCTGCAAGCCGCCAAAAACCTGGAGTTCGAGAAGGCCGCGCAACTGCGCGACCAGTTGAAGAAGCTGCGCGAGAGCGTGTTTCAGTCACCGCTGTGAGTTCGATATGAAAGTCAAAGTCCTGTTCGTGTGCATGGGCAACATCTGCCGTTCCCCCACCGCCGAAGCGGTATTCCGCCACCATGTCGAGCAGGCAGGCTTGACCGAAGACATCCATATCGATTCGGCAGGCACCCACGATTACCACATCGGCGAAGCGCCCGATCCGCGCACGCAGCGTGCGGCGAAGCTGCGCGGTTACGACATGGGCAGCTTGCGCGGGCGGCAGGTGGGCGTGGAGGATTTCAGCCGCTTCGATTACGTGCTGGCGATGGATGAGGCGAATCTGTCCATCCTCGAGCGCCTGCGGCCGCAAGATGCGCAGAGCCATCTGGGTTTGTTCCTCGAATTTGCCGCACGCCACTCGGAGCGCGAAGTGCCCGATCCCTATTACGGCGGCGCGGACGGCTTCGAGCGCGTGCTCGACATGGTGGAGGATGCGGCGGAAGGGTTGCTGCGCCATATCCGGCAGCGGAGTGAATCGAAGTAGAATGTAACCAATAAAAACATGCCGCAAAGCAGCCGGGCGACAGATCTGGCGCGGATGCAGTTCGGAATGGGCGGCAAGTGCATCAGGGGCAGGGTAATGCAATCACGTTACATCAAAGTTACGCTACGGCAGGCGCATCTCTTCCTGTTGTTGGCCGCGTTGTCGATGTGCGGCAGCGTGCTGGCCGAGGATGGGGCGTACTGGGAAGAGATGACGCTGAGCGGCGATTGGCAGGGCAAGCGTTCCGGCTGGTCCGAACGCGGCGTCAACCTGGAATTCACCCATCGCAGCGATGTGCTATCCAATGTGTCCGGCGGTTTGCAGCGCGGCAACGTCTGGCTCAGCTACACCGATGCAAGAGCCTTGTTCGATCTGGACAAGCTATACGGCAGGAGCGGGCTGACGGCATTCTTCCATTATCACGGCGAAGCGGGCGGCAAGCCGAACGAGCGTCTGGTCGGCAGCTTCATGGGCGTGGACAATATCGAGGTAGGCAGCAATACGGCGCAGTTCTATCACGCCTGGCTGCAGCAGAACATGTTCGATGACGGGCTATCGGTGCTGGTGGGGTTGTATCCGGTCGATTCCGAATTCTACGTGACCGATACCTCCGGCGTTTTCCTGCATCCTTCGATGGGGATGGCAGCGGAAGTGGCCCAGGCCGGAGTCAATGGGCCGCCGGTGTATCCGCTGGGCTCGTTCGGTACCCGTATCAAATACAGCTCGCCCAACCGTACCGCTTATTGGCAGCTGGCTTTGCTGGATGGCGTGCCGGGTGACCCGAACAATTCGCACGGTACGCATATCAGGCTGGGCAACGGCGACGGCAGCTTCTTCATCACCGAGATCGGCTATATGCCGCTGGAAGCGGGCCACACCTTCGAGCCGGTGTCGCCGGAAGGCGCGGCCAAGCTGGAGCCGGAGATCAAGCTGCACGAAAAGCTGGAAGGGTTCGACAAGACCGCCTTCGGCATGTGGCGCTACAGCGCGCGCTTCGACGATCTGACGGATTTCGATGCGCAGGGCAATCCGGTGCGGCGCGCCAGCTTCGGCTGGTATGTGCTGGCCGAACGCACGTTGCATGCCGAGGACGATCCGGCACAGGGGCTGGCCGGCTTCGTCCGCCTCGGGGCGACCAACGGCGATATCCAGCAGTCCGATGGTTCGTTCAGCATGGGTTTGCGTTACATGGGATTACTGGACGGCCGCGACGAAGATGTCGTTGGCATCGCGGTGACCGGCAGCCATGCCGGCAGGAAATACCGCGCGCTCAACCAGTCTGCCGAATTCGAGACGATGGCCGAGCTCACCTATCGCGCGCAGATCCGCAAATGGCTGGGGGTGCAGCCGCTGCTGCAGAAGATATTCCATCCCAACATGGACAGGTCGATACCGGATGCCACGCTGCTCGGTGTGCGCGTCGAAGTGTTCCTTTGAGCGCGCAACTGCGCTGCTAGTACATCATCCCGAGTTGCAGATAGACGCGCGTGCCGCCGGGGGCATCCATGCCGCGCGCGATGCCGATCCGCAGCGGCAGCGTCAGGCGGTAATACAGCTTGACCTCGCTGAGCAGTTCGACGCCCGCCCCGCGATAGTATTTCTGTCTGGCCGCGCCGTTGTCCCATGCCCGTCCCGCATCGAGAAACACCGCTGCCGAAAGGCGGTTGAGGCCTACCGGCGGCACCATGGCATGGCGGTCGACGTCGGCGATCGGCGTGCGCCATTCGATGCTGGCATTGCGCACGTTCTGGCCGCGCAAGGCCGCCTCGCCGCCCAGATAGCCGCGCAGCGGCAGGTTGCGCTGGTTGAGCATGGGCGCCTGCGACCACTCATATTCAAATGAACCGCCGAGCTGGAACGGTTCGGTGATGTCCTGCGCATGTGCTTCTGTCCATCTGCCGCTGAGTACGCTCCGTCCGAAAGGCAGGTAGCGGCGCGTGTCGAAACGCACGATATGTCCGTCGTAATAGCTGTTGAACGGGCGGTAGCTCTCATACAGCAGGGTGCTCAGGTTGCCGCGGTTGAAGCCATCGGCATACCAGTTGCTGTCGCGCGTGTCGTAGCGCAGGAAGGCGGCGGCGACACGCTCGTCTTGCGGCCTGGTAGTGAGTCCGGCGATCTGCACGCGCTCGGTGGTCTGCATGGCGGCACCGATGCCGGCATACAGGCGCCGTTCGCTGCGCAGCCAGGGCAGCATCGAGACCCATTGTGCATCGGTGGTACGGTCGTACACCATGGTGGTCTCGTTGTTGTTCGTGCCAGTCCATTGCCGCGCCCACAGGTTGCGCGAAACGTTGAACAGGTGCGCATCCAGATAGCTGTAGCTGATGCTGCCGATGGCTTCATGCTGCGAGGTCTCCCACAGCGCGCTCGCGGAGTAGTTGTGCCAGCCCAGAGCGTCGCCGCCGAAGGTGGAGGCGCCGTAGGCGGTCAGGCCGCGGTCGGCGAACGCGGCGGGCAGCCAGGTGCGCGGATACAGCGAATAAAGGGCAAGGTAGCTGTCCGCCTCGCCCAATTGGCCGGTGACCGGCGGTGTATTGCCTGACAGTGGTGCGGATGGAGTCGCGGCCAGTTTCGCTTGTGCGAGCGGGGTGGTGCTCGGCATGCGGCGCAGTTCGGTGCCGCCGGGGGCGAGCACCGCCAGCACCACCGAGCCATCCTGCGCCACACCGCTGTGCGAGAGTACGGCAGTGTAGGTGCGGCTCATCTGGCTCAGCGCGCCGGAACCGGCTGTGTAGCGCCAGAGATCGTAACTATTGCTCTGCACAGCGACGAATTCCAACCCGTCGCCGTTGCGCGTGTAGCGCAGCCCGTGCAACGGCGCATCGCGGCTGAACAGCACGCGTGGAGCGCCGCCGGAGCTGTCGAATTCCAGCACCTGCCAGGCACCCGCTTGCTTGATTGCCAGCGCGATGCGTTTGCCGTCGGGGCTGGCGGCCAGGTCGACGGCTTCGACCTGGTCCGGCGTCTGGTACAGCGTGCGCACTTCGCGCCAGTCGTGCTCGCGCTGTTGCAGCACGGCCAGCGTGGAGACGCCGGCGACGGTGCGCAAGGCGACGATGTCGTTGCCCGACCATGCCGCCTGGCGATAGCGACCGCAACTGGTTTTGCGCCGCAATCCTTCGGCTTCGTTCCAGGTGTAGAGGTCGTAGTAATAGTTGTAGTTGCGGCAGATGTCGGGCTGGGCGATCAGCACTTTGCCGTCCGCGCGCACGTCGATATGCGAACCGGATTTCACATGGGTGAGTTGGCGTACTTTGCCTTGCGCATCGACATGCAGCAGCATCGTGCGCAGCAAACCGTCGTTCACCACGGCCAGTACGCCGTCGGCCACCGGCGCCAGCGAGTCGATCTGGAAATTGGCCGGCAGGATGATGTCGCCGTCGGCGCGCGGGCTGGCTTGCAGTTGCGCTTCGCGCCGGCTCATCTGTTCGGTCAGGTCGGCAATGAATTCCTCCCACAGCTCGTCCATGGGTTTGCCGGTCACCGCGACCGGGTTGCTGTGCACGCGCGGCACGACGTTGCCGCTGAACTTGTCTACGTATTTGTAGATCGCCTCGGTGCCGTATTTGCGCGCCAGAAAGTCGTAGAAATACACGCCGTACAGATATTGCTTCGAGGTCGGCAGCGCGCGGCCGTCGGCGTTCATCTCCGCCAGCGACTTGAAACCCTGTTGATGTTCGATGCGCATCCAGGCCTCGAACATCGGCCCGCGCAACCGTCCCTGTCCGGCTTCCGGCGTACTCTCGTTCCAGGTGGCAAGGCCTTCGACCGCCCACACCGGTTGCCACAGGTTGGGAAACAGCAGTGGGTTGCGGCCGAAGATGTGGCGTATCACATTCGGCGCACCGCGCACCTTGTCCAGATGGATGGTGTGCGTGAGTTCGTGGGTGATGAGCAGATCCAGCCACGTGCTGTTGTCCAGCAGTTCACCTTCGTTCGGCGGTGTCAGGAAGATGGCGGTCTTGTTGAAGGGCAGGGGGGTGGAGAAACCGTTGGCGATGTCGAATTCGTCGAGCAGCACGATCTCTATCTTGCCGCTCGGCTCCCATTTCAGTTCGCGCGTGAGTCTGGCATAGGCGCGCTCGGCGATGCCGGCCACCCGTTCCGCCTGTGCGCGCTGCTGGTCGGCATAATTGATGCGGAAATGCGCAGTGTCCGCGCTGTGCCAGTCGCGCTTGGGATCCGGGCCGAGCGCAGCCTGCGCTGCGGTGGTGATCGCGATGCTGATGAGTACGGACAGGATGCGCAGCATGATGAGCGTTCTCCAAAAAGAAAAAGCGCACGGCATGCCGTGCGCTTGCATTATCCGCCAAACCGGTCAGTTCGGCGAACGGGTCTCCACCTGTTGCAGCGGCTCGTTGTTCTCGATGGTGTAGATCTCGCGCGGACGCTGGCGACGGCGCGGTGCGTGCTCGCGGCTTTCCGGCACGGGAGCCGTGACCGCCTTGCTCGGATCGGTTTCGATCATGGTCAGGCCGCTGTTCGACAGGTCGATCGGTGCAGAGGGAGCTGCGGCAGCGACACTTGCTGCCGGTGCTTGCTGCGCCGGATAGCACACCACCTCGGTCGGCTTGGCTTTCTTCATCGAATCCGGATAAGCCACGTACTCGCTCGGCTTCGCAGCAGAAACCACCGGTGTGGCCGCACTGGCTGCCGGGGCAGTGCGCTGTTCGTTGTGCTGAATCGCGCCGCCCTCGGCTGCCGGTGCGGTGGTCTGTTGTTCACGACGCTCGCGCTCACGGCGGCCGCCGCGACGGCCGCGCTTGCGGCCTTCGCGATTGCCGTTGCCATCCTCGCCTTGCTCACCGGCAACGACAGGCTTCTGCGTTTCCAGTGCCGGCTTGTCGGCTGGTGCCGGACGCGGTTGGCGCGGTTGCTGCTGGCGCTCGCTGCGATTCTCTTGCTGTTCCTTGTTGTCGCCGCGTTGGCTGTCGTCGCGGTCGCGGCGTTGCTTGTTGCCGCCTTCGTTACGTTCACCACGCTCGCCGCGTTCACGGCGCTGTTTGCCGCCGCCTTCGCTGCGCTCACCACGCTCGCCGCGTTCACGGCGCGGGTTGTGGCGTCCGCCTTTGGCCGGTGCGGCCGGTTTCTTCTCGGGTTCGCTTTCGCCGCCCAGCGATTTGAACCAGCCGAACAGACTGCCGAGCAGGGAAGTCTTTTGCTCGACCTTCTCTTCGTGCTTCGGTGCCGGTTGTGCCGGCGTGATGCCTTTGACTGCGGCCTGCGGGCGCTGCGCCTTGGCTTCCTGCGCGCCGCTCTTTTCGGCCTTTGTCTCTTCCGGCTTTTCGACCAGCTTGTAGCTGGCTTGCAGATGGTCGGAAGTGATGTCGTCCAGGCGCAGGCGGTTCACCGTGTAGTGCGGCGTTTCCATGTGCGGATTCGGGATCAGCGTGATGCGCACCTTGAAGCGGTTCTCGATACGGTTGATGTCGGCGCGTTTCTCGTTCAGCAGGAAGGTGGCGACATCCACCGGTACTTGCGCGTGGATGGCGGCGCTGCTGTCCTTCATCGCCTCTTCCTGGATGATGCGCAGGATGTTCAAGGCGGAGGATTCGGTGCCGCGGATGTGGCCGATGCCGTTGCAGCGCGGGCAGGTGGTGTGGTTGCCTTCTTCCAGGCTCGGCGCCAGGCGCTGGCGCGACAGCTCCAGCAGGCCGAAGCGCGAGATCTTTGCCATCTGGATGCGCGCGCGGTCGAAGCGCATCGCATCGCGCAGGCGGTCTTCCACGGCGCGCTGGTTCTTGCTCGATTCCATGTCGATGAAGTCGATCACGATCAGGCCGCCCAGGTCGCGCAGGCGCAACTGGCGGGCGATCTCGTCGGCCGCTTCCAGGTTGGTGTTGTATGCCGTGGTCTCGATGTCGCCGCCGCGGGTGGAGCGCGCGGAGTTGATGTCGATGGCGGTCAGCGCTTCGGTATGGTCGATCACGATGGCACCGCCCGAGGGCAGGTTCACCTGGCGTGCGTGCGCAGATTCGATCTGGTGCTCGATCTGGAAGCGCGAGAACAGCGGCACATCATCGTGGTAGCGCTTGATGCGGTTGACGTTGTCCGGCATCACCGTACCCATGAAGGCTTGCGCCTGCTGGAAGATGTCGTCGGTGTCGATCAGGATCTCACCGATCTCGGGGTTGAAGTAGTCGCGGATGGCGCGCACCACCAGGCTGCTTTCCAGGTAGATCAGCGACGGCGCTTTTTCGGACTGGGCGGCGCCTTCGATGGCGTCCCACAATTGCTTGAGGTAGTTCAGGTCCCACTGCAATTCTTCGAGGTTGCGGCCGATGCCGGCGGTGCGGGCGATGATGCTCATGCCCTTGGGCACTTCCATCTGCGACAGCACGTCGCGCAGTTCGTTGCGGTCTTCGCCCTCGATGCGGCGCGATACGCCGCCGCCGTTGGGGTTGTTCGGCATCAGCACGATGTAGCGGCCGGCCAGCGAGATATAGGTGGTCAGCGCCGCGCCCTTGTTGCCGCGCTCGTCCTTCTCCACCTGCACCAGCAGTTCTTGGCCTTCCTTCAGCGCTTCCTTGATGGAAGAACGGCTGCCGGCACCGGGCTGGTAATACTGCGGGGAGACTTCTTTGAAGGGGAGGAATCCGTGGCGGGTACCACCGTATTCGACGAAACAGGCTTCGAGGCTGGGCTCGATGCGGGTGATGATGGCTTTGTAGATGTTGCTCTTGCGCTGCTCTTTACCGGCGGTTTCAATGTCGAGGTCGACGAGTTTCTGACCATCCACAATGGCGACGCGGAGTTCTTCCGGCTGCGTCGCATTGAATAACATGCGTTTCATATTTTTCTCCCGCGCTCTGACACGGGCAGGGCAAAGCTACGCGCCGCTTAGCGCGCGAGAATCAGGGTCGTGCAAACTGTTGATGAGTTGTGATGACGACGATGGTTCAAGTTCTTCTTCTCGTTTTAGCTTGTCTGTATCTGCATGCTGCCAAACTTGCCTGGGGCAGCACGCCAAAATCTATCTGCTTGGTGCTTAGAGCGCGCAAATCAATTACCATCACTGCTTGTCTCCGGTGAGTGAGATTAACCGGGCGGGGCTGCTTCGTAGGCGGCTTGATTGCCTGCCTTAGGTTGGACGGGATAAATAGTGTCCCGTTTGTACGAAGGCGCACACGCGAGGGCGGAGTATATTCAAAATGAGTGGTTTGAGCAAAGAATCCGTCACTTGGGTCGAGATCGACGAGGGCAGCGAGGGGCAGCGCATTGATAACTTCCTGTTCCGGCACCTGAAAGGCGTGCCAAAGAGCCATGTCTACCGCATCCTGCGCGGCGAGGTCCGGGTCAACAAGAAGCGCATCGACCAGACCTATCGTCTGCAACTGGGCGATGTGCTGCGCATTCCCCCTATCCGCGTCGCGGAAAAGCCCGAGGCCGACTATGTCCCGGCCACCGAATTCCCCATCCTGTTCGAGGACGAGGCGCTGATCGCCATTAACAAGCCGGCCGGTACGGCGGTGCATGGCGGCAGCGGGGTGAGCTTCGGCGTCATCGAACAGCTGCGCAGCGCGCGGCCGCACGCCAAATTCCTCGAACTGGTACACCGGCTCGACCGCGAGACCTCCGGCGTGCTGCTGGTGGCGAAGAAGCGTTCGGCGCTCACCGCGATGCACGAGATCATGCGCGAGGGCAATAGCGACAAGCGTTACCTGGCGCTGGTGCTGGGGCAGTGGAAGAACCAGAAGCAGCATGTGAAGCTGCCGCTGCACAAGTTTGATACCCCGCAGGGCGAGAAGCGCGTGATGGTGCGTGAAGACGGGCAGGCATCGCACACCATCTTCACCCTGCAAAAGAACTGGCCGGACTTCACCCTGCTGGAAGCCCAGCTCAAGACCGGGCGCACTCACCAGATCCGTGTGCACCTGTCGCATCTGGGCTTCCCCATTGCCGGCGACGACAAATACGGCGATTTTGCGCGCAACAAGGAACTGATGAAACGCGGCCTGAAACGCATGTTTCTGCATGCGCACACCATTGCCTTCAATCACCCGCTCACTGGCGAACCGCTCAGCATCGTGGCGCCGCTGGCGCCCGAGTTGCAAAACTTCCTGAATAAATTGGATACTGCAGCTGCCTAAGTATCAGTCTGTTATTGCCGATAACTGATTTGTGGGCTGCCGGTTGCGGCCGCAGGAGGTGCCATGCGTTATGTATCGGATATTCCATCGGTTACGCCAAATACAACCGCTCGCCAAGTGAGCGGTCTGTCTGCCACGCATGCGGTCAAGCCGGTTCATCCGTTTGACGAGCCTGTCACTTATGTCGAACAACATGCGGAACATCAGCCATTGCCACAACAGCTGCCGCAGGCGGTAGCGCCGAGTCTGCCGCCTGAAGACCGGCGCACCTACTGCCGGCGTGTCAGCCATCAGCATGTGCTGATCGAGTTGCGTTCGGGAGTGGAGCGACGCCGCCATAACCTTTTCGAGGGTGGAGCGGATGAGCATATCGATATAAAAGCCTAGCGTTTGCGCGCCAGAAACACGGTCACTTCTTCACGGTCGTGGTAGAGCTGCTTGGCTTCCAGGCGGTGGCTGATGCCTTTGCTGTTGAGTGCCGTGCGCATGCCGTTGAGTGCTTCCTGCAAGGCGGCGACGCGCTTCTTCATCGGCAGCTTGAGGTTGAAGATGGCGCGCTGCGTCAACCCGCCGGTGAACCATTCGATCATCAACGCGGCAACGCGCTGCGGTTGCTCCACCATGTCGCACACCAGCCAATCCACCGGACGCTGCGGGCGGAAGCGGAAGCCGTCCTGGCGCAGGTGCTTGATGTTGGGATGTCCTGCCGCCGCGCCCTTGAGCGGGCCGTTGTCCACCGCAGTAACTTTCAAGCCGCGCTGTGCCAGTTGCCAGGTCCAGCCGCCGGGAGCTGCGCCCAGATCGACCGCCGTCATGCCCGGTTTCAGCCATAGCGACTGTTCCTTCTTGTCGAGGAACACCTCGAACGCTTCCGCCAGCTTGAGGTAGGAACGGCTAGGCGCATCGCTGCTCATGCCGACGCGCTGGATACCGTTGAGTGCGTCGGTGCTGTTGTGCGGGTCGCTGGTGGCGATCAGGGCGCGGTGCTGGTCGGGAAAGAAGATATGCAGGCGCGGCAACGCGGGGTCGTCGACCAAACGTGAATCTGCACGCAGCCTGTCTTCCAGCAGCGGCTGGAAACGTTTGGTGAAGCCGGACAGCGTCTTGCCCTCGTTGCTGTCGGGCACTTCCAGATACAGCGCACTGAATTGTTCTGGTTCGGCGAGGAGCGCCGCCAGCAACGGGGTGAGGCGGTCGCGCTCCGGCAAGTCGCACACTTCGCCGTGCAAGCGCAGCAGCTGGCGCGCAAAGGCGAGTTGCCGGTAAGCCAGTTTGGGCTTGCCTTGCAGCAAGACGAAACCGGAGTTTTCCTCGGTCTCGATGAGTTTGGCTTGGGTCTCGTCGACGCAATCGCGTTCGAAACCGGGGCGGCAGTAGATGAGCCAGCTGGGCAGGGGGGTATCCATCAGTTGTATGGGCGCAAGCGCGGTAGGTGAATATGCCAGTGGATCGCCGCCAGACGGATGAGTACGGTAGTAATCATTGCGGCAATCAGCGCCGGATTGTGCGGCATCCCGATACTATCCAGTGCAATGAGCAGCAAAGCGCCGATCAAAGAAGCCGTGGCATAGATATCGGTACGGAAGATCAGCGGGACTTCATTGCACAGGATGTCGCGGATGACGCCGCCGAATACGCCGGTGATCACTCCCATCAATGCGGCGATGATCCAGTGCACATGCAGGCTCATGGCCACGCTGGTGCCGATCACGGTGAACAGAGCCAAGCCGATGGCATCCGGCAATAGAAAGAAATTTCTGGGGATCGGTATTTTGCGGCCCAGGAAAAAAGTGATGATGGCGGCAGCGATGCCAACCACCACATAGATCGGATCATGAACCCAATAAACGGGAAGTCTGCCGAGCAGAATGTCGCGCACCGTGCCGCCGCCGATGCCAGCAATGACGGCGATGACCGCCACGCCGAACAGGTCCAGTTCGCGGCGATGCGCTTCCAGCGTGGCGGTGATGGCACACACTGCAACAGCGCAAAGATCCAATAGGTAGATCAGGCTCATGTTCGGTCCGGAGGGAATGGGCGCGCATTATACGGGGTGGCAGAACGGTCAGTGGTAGAATCCGCGCCCTATTCATGGATGCCGCAGATGACAAAACGTTATGACTTGATCGTGTTCGACTGGGATGGCACGGTGATGGATTCCACAGCTATCATCGCCGCATCCATCCAGGCGGCCTGCCGCGACCTCGAATTGCCGGTGCCGGACGACGAGACGGCGCACCATGTGATCGGCCTCGGCCTGCTGCAAGCCTTGCGTCATGCCGTGCCCGACGCACCGGAAGAGATGTACGAGCCGCTGACGCAACGCTATCGCCATCATTTCCTGTCGCAGAACGACTCGATCCCGCTGTTCGACCAGGCGCGGGAGACCATCATCGAGTTGCACGGCGCGGGCTACCAGCTGGCGGTGGCGACCGGCAAGAATCGCAACGGACTCGACCACGCCCTGGCCTCGACCAACATGCGCGAATATTTCCACAGTACCCGCACGGCAGACCGCACTTTTTCCAAGCCGCATCCGGCGATGCTGCTGGAGATCATGGACGAACTGGACGTGTCGCCGGAGCGCACGCTGATGATCGGCGACACCACGCACGACCTGCAGATGGCGATCAACGCCGGCGTGGCGGCGGTGGGCGTGACACATGGTGCGCACCCGGAAGAGCAGTTGCGCGAGTTGAAGCCGCTGGCGCTGCTGAACGATTTTGTTGAACTGAGAGCGTGGTTCAAGGCCAACGCTTAACGATATTCGAAGGAACGATCATGGCAGAAGAAAATACCAACTGGGAGCGCAGTGTGCTGGAGAAGCTGGCGATGTCGGCGCTGCAGGAGCAGCGGCGCGCGCGGCACTGGAGCATCTTTTTCAAGGTGCTGACGTTCGGTTACCTGTTCTTCCTGTTGTTCCTGTTCCTCGGCTGGATGGGCGAGCGCACAGACGGCTTGTCGGGCAAGAAACACACTGCGCTGGTGGACCTGCATGGCGTGATCTCCAGCGACAGCAATGCCAATGCCGACAACCTCATCGGCAGCCTGCAAGACGCCTTCAATGACAAGAATACAGCAGGCGTGATCCTGCGCATCAACAGCCCCGGCGGCAGCCCGGTCCAGGCCGGACTGGTGAACGACGAGATCCGTCGTTTGCGCGCCATGCATCCGGAGATCCCGTTGCATGTGGTGGTGGAGGATATGTGTGCTTCCGGCGGCTATTACATCGCGGTGGCGGCGGACAAGATCTTCGTGAACAAGGCCAGCATCGTCGGCTCCATCGGCGTGCTGATGGACGGTTTCGGTTTCACCGGCACCATGCAGAAACTCGGTGTCGAGCGCCGCCTGATGACGGCAGGCGAGAACAAGGGCTTCATGGACCCGTTCTCGCCGCGCAATCCCAAGCACGAGGAATTCACCAAAGGCTTGCTGAACGAGATCCATCAGCAGTTCATCGACGTGGTGCGCGAGGGGCGCGGCAAGCGCCTGAAGGAAACGCCGGAGATGTTCAGCGGCCTGTTCTGGACCGGCGAAAAGGCCGTCCAGATGGGGCTGGCGGACGAGATCGGCAGTATCGATTTGGTGGCGCGCGACGTGATCAAAGCGGAAGACATCGTGGATTTCACCGCTCACGAGAACATCGCCGACCGTCTGGCGAAGAAGCTTGGTGCAGGGGTGGCGAGCGCATTCCCCGGCTTCGGTGCGCAAGTTGGCGGCGTAACGCTACGCTGATGAAACGACTAGCCATCCCACTAAGCAACCAAAGAACGGTTGCCAAGTGGTTGGTTATAACTCGTTCAGCAGCGCGTCGAGCCGGGTGATCGGCGGCAGGCATTGGGTGCCGCGACACAGCCACGCGGCGGTGTCCGCCATGCGGGGCTTCACCAGCGCTGACGGCAGGCCGGTCTCGTCGCCGCTCAGCGTCAGAATCATCAAGTCCGGCAGATATTTCGCCGCCACAGCCGCCCGCCAGGCGGCTGTTTCATTTTCCGCTCCGCACAAAACCAATACCGCTGGTGGCCGCAGCAGTTCATCCAGTGCCGTACACAAGCTGCAGAACTGGCTGGCGGACTGCCGCAGCTGCGGATAGAACAACTTCAAGCACCGTTCCGCCGCTTGCGCATAGCGCGTGTCGCCGCCAAGTGCGGTCAGCCGCAGCAGGGCTTGGGTCGCGACGCCGTTGCCGCTGGGCGTGGCGTTGTCCTGTCCGCTCTTGTTGCGCTGGATCAGCGCCTCGTGGTCGTGGCTGGTGAAATAGAAGCCGCCACTCTCCTTGTCCTCGAAGCGGGCCAGCAGGGCATCGGCGAGCTGTACGGCAAAAGCCAGATCCTCATGGCGGAACTCCGCTTGCAGCAATTGCAGCGCCGCATCCAGCAGGAACGCGTGGTCGTCCAGATAGGCGTTCAGGTGCGTCTTGCCGTCCTTGTGCGTGGCGAGCAGCTTGCCGTCTTGCCATAAGGTGGTGCGTACGAAATCCAGCGCCTGTTGTGCGGAGTGCAGCCAGTCATCGCGGCCGAAAGTGCGTGCCGCTTTGGCCATGCCGGCGATCATCAGGCCGTTCCAGCTGCCGAGTATCTTTTCGTCGCGGCCGGGGTGGATGCGTTGTTCGCGCGCCGCGAACAGCTTGGCTTGTGCCGTTGCGAGGCGGGTAGAGGCTTGTATTTCCGTCAGGTGCAGGCTCTGCGCGATCTCGCTCAAGGGCTTGCTCACGCGCAGGTGCCAGGCGTGATTCTCGAAATTGGGTGTGCTGTCCAGGCCGTAATAAGGTTTGACGAGCTCGTATTCTTCGGCGCTCAACAGCTCGCGGATATCGTTGCGCTGCCACACATAGAATTTTCCTTCCTCGTGTTCCGAATCGGCATCCAGCGAGGCGTAGTAACCGCCGTTTGGCGACTGCATCTCGCGTAGCACCCATCCTGCGGTCTGCTCGATCACGCGCGCAAACAAGGGGTCGTTGCTGCTCAACCATGCATCGCAATACACGCCGAGCAGCAGGCCGTTGTCGTACAGCATTTTTTCGAAGTGCGGGATGTCCCAGTATTCATCCACGCTGTAGCGGCAGAAGCCGCCACCGAGCTGGTCGTACAGGCCGCCCAGCGCCATCTGCTGCAAGGTGAACAGCGCGATATGGCGCACTTGTTCATCGTGTCCAGCCTGCGCATGTCGCAACAGCAGATCGAGTTCTGCCGGATGCAGGAACTTGGGCGCGCCGCCGAAGCCGCCGTTCACGCGGTCGAAATTCTGGCGCAGTTGCTGCACGGCAGCGGCCAGTGGTGCGGCCTCCAGCACAATATCGTCAGCGGGCTTTTCGGGTTGCCAGGCGGCGAGGGCTGCGATGAGCTGTTCGCTTTGCGTGGCGAGTTCGTCGCGTTTTTCTGCATAGGCTTGAGCGATGTGCAACAGCAGCTCGGGAAAGCCCGGCAGGCCGTAACGCGCCTGCTTGGGGAAATAGGTGCCGCTGTAGAACGGCGTGCCGTCCGGCGACAGGAACACGGTCAGCGGCCAGCCGCCGCTGCGCCGGGTAAGCAGGTAATGCGCGTTCTGGTAAATCTGGTCGAGGTCGGGGCGTTCCTCGCGGTCAACTTTGATGTTGACGAAGTGTTCGTTCATCACGGCAGCGACGGCTTCGTCCTCGAACGATTCGTGCGCCATCACATGGCACCAATGGCAGGCGGAATAGCCGATCGACAGCAGGATGGGTTTGTCCTGTTCACGCGCCAGTTGCAAGGTCTCTGCATTCCACGGATGCCAGTCCACCGGATTGCTCGCGTGTTGCAGCAGGTAGGGGCTGGTCTCGTGTATTAGATGGTTCGGCATCAGCGTAGTAGCGGCAGCAGTGGCGGCAGGATGTTGTGCAGGATGACGGGCTGGCCTGCGGCGTTCGGGTGCAGGTTGTCGGCCTGGAACTGCTCCGGTGCGATGCCTTGCAGCATGAACGGTACCAGAGCGACGCCGTGCCGTTTCGCCACTCGCGGGAACAGCGCACGGAATTGCTTGGTGTAATCCGGCCCGTAGTTCGGCGGCAACTGGATGCCAAGCAGCAGTACCTCCGCTCCGGCCTTGCGCGACTGCGCGATGATGGCACTCAGGTTTTTCTCGGTCTCCTTGACCGGGGTGCCGCGCAATCCGTCGTTCGCGCCCAGTTCGACGATCACCACGGACGGCTTGTGTTGTTGCAATGCCTGGCCGATGCGGCGCAGGCCGCCTGCCGTCGTTTCGCCGCTGATACTCGCATTCACCACTTGGTATTGCGGGTGGCTTTTCTGGAGTTCGAGCTGCAACAGATTCGCCCACGAATCGTCGCGTGCAATTCCATATCCGGCTGATAAACTGTCGCCGAACACAAGCAGGTTCTTCGCGGCCAGTGCGGTGCCGGGAAGCGTCAGCGCGGCGGCCAGCCAAACGATTTTGAGAAAGGATTTCATGTCGCCGATTGTGCAAGCAGCAGGGCTCACCAAGCAAGTGTTAAGTGGAGACAGCCCGCTCACCATTCTGCGCGATGTCAGCTTTGCGGTGGAAGCGGGCGAAAGCCTCGCCATCGTCGGTGCCTCCGGCTCCGGCAAATCCACCTTGCTCGGCCTGCTGGCCGGGCTGGATGTGCCGAGCAGCGGCAGCGTGTCGCTGAATGGCGCAGACCTGTTCAAACTGGACGAAGACGGGCGGGCCAGATTGCGCGGCGAACTGGCTGGCTTCGTGTTCCAGTCCTTCCAGCTGTTGCCGGCGTTGAACGCATTGGAGAACGTCATGCTGCCGCTGGAACTGGCGGGTGCCAAGGATGCGCGCCAGCGCGCCGAGCTGTCGTTGCAGCAAGTTGGCTTGGGCGCACGCGCGCACCATCTGCCCAAGCACCTTTCCGGCGGCGAACAGCAACGCGTGGCGCTTGCACGCGCTTTCGTTACCCAGCCGAAGATACTTTTCGCCGACGAACCCACCGGTAACCTCGATGCCGCCACCGGCGCACAGGTCATCGAGCTGATGCTGGAACTCAACCGTGCGCAGGGCACGACCTTGATATTGGTCACGCACGACGAGAATCTGGCACGGCGCTGCGGCAAGCAGTTGCGGCTGGCTGCGGGGCAGGTGGTGCAGTGAACCTGCTGCGGCTTTCGCTCAATCTCCTGCGCCGCGATTGGCGTGCCGGCGAGTGGCGCGTGCTGCTGCTGGCGCTGGTACTGGCGGTGGGCAGCTTGGCCACGGTCGGCCTGTTCGCCGACCGCGTGCGGCAGGCATTGCAGCAGCAGGCGCAGAGCCTGATCGGTGCCGACCTGCGTATCACTTCGACCAGACCGTTCTCTCCCGATTATCGCCGCTCCGCTGGAGCGCGCGGCCTGCAAGTGGTGCAGAGCCGCACCTTCCCCAGCATGGTGGCCCATGGCGAGCAGGTGTTGTTGGGTGAGATGCAGGCAGTGGAAGCGGGTTATCCGTTGCGCGGCAAGATCGAGATCGACGATGGTGTCATGCATGTGGCGCAGACCATTCCCGCGCGCGGCACGGTGTGGGTGGACGAGCGACTGTTGCGCCGTTTCGGCATGAGCGTGGGCGGCGAGGTGGGCATCGGGGCGCAGCGCTTCAAGGTGGCGGCACGCATCGTCAAGGATATCGACCAGTCCATCGGCTTCGCCAGCTTCGCGCCGCGCGTGCTGTTGAACGATGCCGATCTGGCTTCCACCGGGCTGTTGCAGGAAGGCAGCCGCATCTCGTATCGCTTGATGATCGCGGGCGATGCGCTGCAGGTGAAAGTGTTGCGTGCGGAGCTGGAGAAGAAGCTTAGCGGCAACGAGAAGATGGAAGACGTGCGCGACGCGCGCCCCGAAATACGCACGGCGCTGGAGCGCGCCGAACATTTCCTCGGCCTGGCTGCGTTGACTGCCGCGATCCTCGCCGGCGCGGCGATGGCTTTGGCGGCACGGCGGTTCGTGCTGCGCCATCTGGATGGTTGCGCGGTGATGCGCTGCCTCGGGGCGCAGCAGCGGCAGGTGCTGTGGCTGTTCCTGTATCAATTCATTTTGCTCGGCGTGGTGGCAGTATTGCTCGGCGGCGTGCTGGGTTATGCCACACAGGCGCTCCTGGTCGAGAGCATCGCTTCGATGCGCGAGGCGAGTCTGCCGCAGCCGGGGTTGTTGCCCCTGCTCAAGGCGGCGGCCAGCGGTTTCGCGTTGTTGCTGGGTTTCACTTTCCTGCCTTTGCTGCAATTGCGCAAGGTGTCGCCGCTGCGCGTGCTGCGGCGCGAGCTCGGTATGCCTGAAGCCGGCGGCTGGTTGATCTACGGCTTGGCGGTGGGTGTGCTGGCGTTGTTGTTCCTGTGGCATGCGGGTTCGCTCAAGCTCGGTCTGGCGGTGCTGGGCGGGTTGCTGGCGGGCCTGCTGGTGTTCGGCTGGCTGGCTTGGCTGCTGCTGCACGGTTTGGCGCGCAATGGTTTCTTGTTCCAGTCGCAGTGGCGGCATGCCTTCAACAATCTGGTGCGGCACGGGCGCAGCGCGGCGGTGCAGGTGGTGGCGTTGAGTCTGGGCGGCATGGCGTTGCTGGCATTGACGCTGGTGCGTGCCGATCTGCTGGAAGCATGGCAGGGCAAGCTGCCGGCGGATACGCCGAACCGTTTCGTAGTCAACATACAGCCGGACCAGATTCAGCCGGTGCGGAATTTTTTCGCACGCCAGTCGTTGCCATCGCCCGAGTTACAGCCGATGGTGCGCGGTCGGCTGGTGGCCATCAACGACCGCGCCATCAACGGCGACAGTTATCCCGACCCGCGTGCGCGCGGGCTGGTGGAGCGCGAATTCAACCTTTCCTATATGGAGCAGATGCCGGTGTGGAACGAACTGGTGGCCGGGCGGTGGTGGACTGAAGCGGGCAGGGGCGAACTCTCGGTGGAAGAGGGTATCGCCAGGACTTTGGGCATCCATCTCGGCGATACATTGACCTACGATGTGGCGGGCAGCCGCTTCAAGGCGCGCGTCACCAGCCTGCGCAAGGTACAGTGGGATTCGATGCGGGTGAATTTTTTCGTCATCGCTACGCCGGAATTGTTGCGGGATTTTCCGGCCAGCTACCTGTGCAGTTTCTACCTGGCGTCAGACAAGGTGCGGGCGGGCGATGAGCTGTCGCTGGCATTCCCCAATATCCTGCTGATCGATACCGGTGCGGTCATAGCGCAGGTGCGCAACATCATGGACCAGATCGCGCAGGCGGTCAGCGCGGTGTTCCTGTTCACGCTGTTGACCGGTGTGGCGGTGCTGTATGCCGCGTTGCTGGCGACACAGGACGAGCGCAGCCATGAGGCGGCGATCCTGCGCACGCTGGGGGCGGACAGCCGTTATCTGCGGCGGCTGCATCTGTCCGAATTCGCCGTGCTGGGAGGCCTGAGCGGACTGTTCGCTGCCGCCGGCGCGGTGTTGCTGGGCTGGGTGTTGGCTGTTTTTGTGCTGGAGATTCCCTATCGGATGAACTTCTCCATTTGGTTCGTCGGCGTGCTGGGGGGGATGGTAGTGGTGATGCTGGCCGGCTGGCTGGCGACGCGACAGCTGGTGTTGCGCTCGCCCTTGCGTATTCTTGCAGCGGATTGAATCGCTTAACTTTTATCCTGAAAACAAGGTAGCATTCGGGAAATTCACCATCAGTAGATAGCCATGACCCGTAAAACCGCCATCTCGCTAGCCATTGCACTCTTCGTATTCGTCATTTCGGTGATCGGCTACTCGCAAGGCGCTTTCTACAAACCTGAACTATTTGTCTACGATACCGAAGCCAAGTTGCTGCGCTCCGGCAAGGCGGTAGACAAGAACATCAAGGTGATACTGGTGGATGAAGCCGCGCTCAAGTCGATGAGCGAGATCGCAGGCCGCTGGCCATGGCCGCGCGCCATCTGGTCCGACCTGCTGGATTATCTTTCCATGGGCGGCGCGAAAGCAGTGCTGTTCGATGTGCTCTTCCTCGAGCGGCAAGACAAGGACAATGACAATGCGCTGAAGGCGGCGACCCAGAGTTCGCAAAATGCCTATCACAGCATGATGATCTTGCGGAACGAGGAGTTCGAGGGAGACGAGGGGTCGTCCGAGCTGGGCCGGCCGCTGCCGGCCGACTTGGTTAAACGGTTCGCGCTCAAGAATGTCACGGGTTCGCTGAACATCAAGCCGGGTAGCGAGAACAACGATTATTCGACACCCATCAAAGGCCTGGCGGAAGCCGCCAAGGGAATGGCCGTGGTAGAGTTCGCGCCGGACAGCGACAACACCTGCCGGCGCACCAAGCCGCTGCGCGAGTACCAGGGCAATTATTTCCCGGTGCTGGGCATCGCGCCGTTCGTCGACAGCAAGACGCCGGTCGAGATCGGCAAAGGTTTCATCAAGATCAACGACCGCGCCATTCCGGTCGATGCCAACGGCAGTGCCATCATCAATATGTACGGTTTGGGCAAGGTCGATACCTATTCGATGAGCGCGGTGTTCGCCTCGCTGCAGAAGATCCGCAAGGGCGATGTGGAGAACCTGCTGGTTAATCCGGAAGAGTTCAGCGACAGCATCGTGTTCATCGGCGCCAGCGCCATCGGCACGGCCGACCTTAAAGCGATCCCGTTGGATGCGAGTGCGCCCGGGGTGATGCTGCACGCGTTCCTGGCCAATAACTATCTGCACGACGATTTCATGTCTCCCCCCGATCAGCGGGCGACCTACCTCTCGCTGATCATCGGGGTGTTCCTGTCGGCCTGGGCGGTGATGTTCTCGAAGCGGTTGTGGATCAAGATATTCCTGCCGCTGGCCATGCTGGCGTTGTACGTGGTTTACGCGCTGGTTTCGTTCAAATCGAATATCCAGGTCGAGATCGTGCCGTTCGTATTTTCCACGGTGGCGACCAGCTTCCTTTCTTTCGGTTACCTGACTTTCACCGAGAGCGCGGAGAAACGCCGGGTCGCGCACCTGTTCTCGCAATACGTTTCCAAAGATGTGCTCGACGAAGTGTTGCACAACTACAAGGAGTACCTGAACTCAAGCGGCGGTCAGAAGGTCGAGATATCGGTGTTGTTCTCCGATATTCGCGGATTCACGACCATGTCCGAGACGACGCCGCCGGAGAAGATCGTTGAGATGCTCAATGTCCACTTCGAGGTGATGGCAGACATCATCCTGAAACACAACGGTACTATCGACAAATACATCGGCGACTGCATTATGGCCTTCTGGGGGGCGCCGGTGATGAATCCCGACCATGCCGAGCAGGCCGTGTTGGCGGGGCAGGAAATGGTCGAGGCGCTTGCCGAGGTTAACCGCATCCTCAAGGAACGCGGTTTTGAGCATGAGATCCACATCGGTATCGGTATCAATACTGGGACTGCCACGATAGGCAACATCGGTTCCGAAGTGAAGAAGAACTACACCGTGGTGGGCGATACGGTCAATCTGGCGGCGCGCCTGGAGAGCATCACCAAAGAGCACAAAACACCCTTGCTTTTCTCGGAGTATACCTACGATAGAATCAAGGATAAAATCAATTGCAGACGTATCGGAAATGTCACCGTAAAGGGCAGGGAGCAGGCGGTAGATATCTACACAACGAATCTTCCGAACGGGCCGGCTTAGCGCGCAAGTAGTGAGACCACAGGAGACGATCATGAAAAAGCAGACTTGGATATTCGCAATGTTGTCGGCAGCGATGTTGTATGCCGGCGGGCTTTATGCAGAGCAGGTGTATTACGTTCAGAGCGCCAAGGCGAAGGTCTTGGCTGAGCCGTCTTTCAGATCCAAAGTGGTCTTGGAAGTGGTGATGGGGCAGGCGCTCAACTCGCTCGGCAAGCAAGGCAGCTGGATGAAGATATCGAGCGGCGGCAAGGAGGGGTATGTATCGTCTTTGTTGTTGTCCACACGCCAGCCGTTGAATCGGAAGGTGGTGATTCAGGGCGACGACACCGAGATCAAGATGGGGGTGCGCCGCAGGGCTTCCTCCTTCGCCAGCGCGGCGGCGGCGCGTGGTTTGACCAGGGATGACCGTCGTCGCATCGAAACGGAAGAGGGTATCAATTTCACCGCCCTGAAAGAGGTCGAGGCTTTTACGGTGACTGACGAAGAAGTGAATCGCTTTATTAATGGAGGCGCATTGTGAGATCGCCCACCTTCATGGCATTGGCGGCATTTGCAGCCGCAAGCATCGCGGTATCCGGCGCTGCCAGTGCGGCAAGTGAGAATTGGCGCGCGCGGAGTTCGGCTGAGGACGAGGTGTCTTCTAACGATGTAGCGGCGGAAGTTGCCTTCGGTCGCGAAATCTCGGCGAGGATCTTGGGGAGGTACAAGACATATAAGGATGCCAAACTGACCAAGTATGTCAGTCTTGTCGGCCTTGCCTTGACGCGTAATACCAACAGGCCGGAATTGGAGTACCACTTCACCATCCTCGATAGTGACGAGGTGAATGCCTTTGCCGCTCCTGGCGGTTATGTGTTCATCACCAAAGGCGCTTTGTTGCTGATGAAAGATGAAGCTGAACTGGCCGGCGTGCTGGCGCACGAGATCGAGCATATCGCCGAAATGCATGTCGTCAAGGACCTCAAGATCAAGGGGGCTGATGACTCGGCCACCTCCGGACTTGCCAGGTTGGCGGGCGGCAGCACTGAATCGGCGCGCGCAGCATTCTCGCAGGCGATCGACAAGGGGTTCGAGATGGTGTTCAAGGATGCCTACAAACGCTCCGACGAGCTGCAGTCGGACCGGGGAGCAGTCATTGTCTGCGCTTTGAGCGGTTATGATGCTTCTGCACTTGCCAGATACCTGGCGCGCGTGCGCACAGTCAAAGGCGAAGTGGCTGAAACGGGCACGGTGACAGAGCAGACCCATCCTTCTTTTGCCGTCAGAATTGCGCAGATCAACTCTGTCATAACTAGCGACGGTGTGGATATCTCGGGGCTGGCAACCAATCAGAAGCGATTCGACATGGCGATGAATATCGCCATGCCCAAGGGGCGGCGCTGGGCGGGAGATTAACCGCCTTTAGGAAGGTAATAAAAAAGCCCTGCGTGATTGCGCAGGGCTTTTTGTTTGGCCGTTGATCTAGTAAGACGACGACAGGAACACTAACCAGCCGAAAGTGGAGGCGTTCTGCACGCTTGAATCGTTCAGGATTTGCGACTTGCCTTTGCCGGAGCTGATGTTGGTGCCCAAGGTCACCGAAGAGCTGCCGGAGAACGTGGATATGCTGGCAGTGATGCCGTAGATGTTGATCTGCTCTTCAATCGTGGTTACGCCCGCTTGAATGTTGGGGGTGTTCGCCATGTTGGTATACAGGCCAAAGCGTACTGCGGATTTTTTGCTCAGGTAATATTCGGTGCCCAGCGCAAGGTTGGTGGTCTTCATCTTTTCGCCGAATACGGGATCCCTGACTGCCGTGTAATGCGTCACATCCGCAGAGAACAGCAGGTCGCTATCAACGAAATAGGCTGCCCCGACGGCAATGCGCAAGGGATATTTGCGCTTGGTCGTAAAGTTGGTCAGGGTTGGGACTTTGATCGATGGGCTTGTGGCGGTGGCATTGCAACCGCCGGCAGCGGCATCCCAGCAGGTGTCCTGGGTGATTCCGTCCGAGCTCAGAACATAAGTCTTGGATAACGCCATGCCCAGAGAGACCTTGTCAACGGGAGCCCAAGCGACGCCGAGGATGGGGCGCACTCCGCTTTCATTCAGGCGGTAGTAACGGTTGACCCACTGGTTGGTCGCGTTAACGCGCTCAACGAACTGGTTCAGGATGATCTGGGATTTGCGTTGGTGCGCATAGAGGGTGAGGCCGATCGCCAGTTTGTCGTTGACTTCCATGGCAAGCGAAGGCCCGAAGTTGTAGGTCTTGTCCTGATTGTTCAGATTGATGGTGAAGCGCGATACCGAGTTCGAAACATTGTCGAAGGTCTGGTTCTGGTCTTCCTCTACGGAATCCGGAACTGCATATGAGAAGCCGACCTTGAAATCGCCGAACGGTTTGACGATGCCGAAGTAGTTGGCCAGCAGCGCGGTCGATTTGCGCTCATATGGGCGCGTTCCGATGACGTTGTCGTATTTTTTCGTCTGGGAATAGTAGGCGTTGACGCTTGCGGAGAAGTTTCGGTCGCCGACGTAAACGATGGCCGCCGGGTTGTAGAACATGCCGGAGGCGTCGTCTGAAATGGCGGTATAAGCACCGCCCATGCCGGATGCGCGCTCCCCGATGATGAAGCTGTTGTAGTGATATTCATCGGCTACAGCAGGATTTCCATAAACAAGCAGAGGTGCTGCCAGAAAAACGACCAAGCGTGTAAGGGCAATCATTATGTGGCTCCCCGATTTCAGTTTTAATTTTATCCGAGCTGCCGCAAAGTCCTTGTGCAGGCCAGCAGTTGCGGCATTTTTTATCGATATCCAAATCGATGTGGCATATCAGTTTAAAGAATAACCGACTTTGTGCCTGATATCCATGGCAATTTAAAACCCGATGGCGGGCAGAGGTGATTTCCCCGAGTCTTTTACTTGGCCTTTCAGGATGTGTCAGTCTTAACAACAAGTTGACGCCTGTCGGAATATCGCTATAATCCGCGTCCCTTGGGGCCGGCGTGGCTCCAGAACCTTGCTCCACCGTCTATCCATGGCGGGGGGCTTTTAACCACAAGGAGATGTAATGCGACACTACGAGATCGTATTTATCGTGCATCCCGATCAAAGCGAGCAAGTTCCCGCGATGGTCGAGCGTTATCGCACGTTGGTGACCAGCAAGAACGGTCACATCCACCGTCTGGAAGACTGGGGCCGCCGCCAGCTGGCTTACCCGATCCAGAAGATCCACAAAGCACATTACGTGCTGATGAACATTGAAGTTGACCAGTCCACACTGGACGAACTCGAGCATGCGTTCAAGTTCAACGACGCCGTGCTGCGCCATCTGACCATCAAGACCAAGGCTGCCGTTGTTACGCCTTCCGCCATGATGAAGGAAGAGAAGTCGCGTTCGTTCAGCAGCGATGCCGCTGAAGCGGCACCTGCTCCGGCAGCGGCTGCGTAATTTGGATTGAGCAGCAACCGTTGTGTGATTGATGGGGTGGTGGCGGAGCTGGAAGGCTTGCGCTATACCCCGGCAGGATTGGCGAGAGTGGCGTTCAAGTTGCGCCACAGTTCGATGCAGCAGGAAGCAGGGATGCAGCGTCAAGTCCAGTGCGAGGTTCCGGCACTGGCGCTAGGCGAAGCGGCACAGCAGGCCAGCCGTTTGCAAACCGGGCAGCAGGTGAGAGCCGAAGGTTTCCTGGCACAGCGCAGCCTGAAGATCGCGCAACTGGTGTTGCACGTTGATAACGTTATTGAGATAGGAGCACAACATGGCTCGTGTATTTAAGAAAAAAGATGACAAGAAGAACAGCTCTTCGCGTCAATTGTTCAAGCGTCGCAAGTTCTGCCGCTTCACCGCAGAGAAGATCGCGGAAGTGGATTACAAGGACCTGAACATCCTGAAGGAAATGATCACCGAGAACGGCAAGCTGATCCCGGCCCGTATCACCGGTACCAAGACGCGCTTCCAGCGCCAATTGAGCGTTGCGGTCAAGCGTGCACGCTTCCTGGCGTTGCTGCCTTACACCGATTTGCACTAAGGAGTAGATCATGCAAGTTATTTTGATGGAAAAAGTGGTCAACCTCGGCCAGTTGGGCGATGTGGTCAAAGTGAAGAACGGTTTTGCCCGTAACTTCCTGATCCCGCAAGGCAAGGCCAAGCGTGCGACTGAGAGCAGCGTTGCCGAGTTCGAGGCGCGCCGTGCCGAACTGGAAGCGGCTGAAGCCGCCAAGTTGGCTGATGCGCAGGCACGCGGCGGCAAGCTGGAAGGCTTCACCGTGCAAATCACGCAAAAAGCGGGTGTTGACGGCAAGTTGTTCGGCTCCGTGACCAATGCCGACATCGCGGCCGCCTTGGTTGCGCAAGGCCACAAGGTTGAAAAGAGCCAAGTGCGCATGGCAACCGGGCATCTGAAGCAGATTGGCGATCATCCGGTCACCATTGCGCTGCATCCGGATGTGGTGGTGAACGTAACCGTTGCGGTGCTGGGCGAGCAGTAAACCAGCGTTGGCATGTGGTTAGAAAAAGGGCTGGCAACAGCCCTTTTTTATTTTCCGAAGTGTAGAATCTCTTTCCCGAAATTTGCGTTCGCACCATGCAAAACTTTTCTGCCCCAGTTGCCGATTCCCAGCTTGAAGCGTTAAAGCTCCCTCCGCATTCTGTCGAGGCGGAGCAGTCGGTGCTGGGCGGCATCCTGCTGGATACCAGCGCATGGGACAAGATCGCCGACCTGTTGAGCGAAAGCGATTTTTACCGCAACGATCACCGCCTGATCTGGCGGCATATCGGTCGCCTGAACGAGCGCGCCCAGCCGGTGGATGTCATCACCTTGGCCGAATCGCTGGAGAGCAGCGCCGAGCTGGAAAAGGCCGGCGGCCTGCCCTATCTGGGTATGCTGGCGCAGAATGTGCCTTCCGCCGCCAATATCCGCCGCTATGCCGAGATCGTGCGCGAGCGCGCCATCATGCGCAAACTCGTCGAGGTGGGCAGCGACATCGCCACCAGCGCCTACAATCCCGGCGGGCGCTCTGCCGGACAGCTGCTGGATGAAGCGGAAAGTCGCGTGCTGGAGATCAACGAGGAAGGCGAACGCGGCGAAAAGGGCTTCATCCCCATCCCGCCGCTGCTGACGCAAGTGGTCGAGCGCATCGAGACCCTGTACGGCCGCGACAACGCCAGCGACGTGACCGGCATCTCGACCGGCTTTGCCGATCTGGACAGCAAGACCTCCGGCCTGCAACCCGGCGACCTCATCATCGTCGCGGGACGCCCGAGTATGGGCAAGACCGCCTTCTCCATCAACATCGCGGAGAACGTGGCGCTGGAAGGCAAACCGGTGGCGATCTTCAGTATGGAAATGGGTGGCGCGCAACTCGCGATGCGTATGATCGGCTCGGTGGGGCGCCTGAACCAGCACAACCTGCGCACCGGTCGCCTCGAAGACGACGACTGGTCGCGCATGACCCATGCGCTCGGCCTGCTCAACGATGCTCCTATCTTCATTGACGAGACGGCAGGACTGAACGCGCTGGAGCTGCGTTCGCGCGCGCGCCGCCTGCATCGTCAGCACAAGGGCCTCGGGCTGGTGGTCATTGACTACATCCAGTTGATGTCGTCGCCAGCAGGCAAGGGCAGCGAAAACCGCGCCACCGAGATTTCCGATATTTCGCGTTCGCTGAAATCGCTGGCCAAAGAACTGCACGTGCCGGTGATCGCGTTGTCGCAGCTTAACCGCAGTCTGGAGCAGCGCCCGAACAAACGCCCAGTCATGTCCGACCTGCGCGAATCCGGCGCTATCGAACAGGACGCCGACCTGATCCTGTTCATTTACCGCGACGAAGTCTACAACCCGGACGGGCAGAACAAAGGCATGGCCGAGATCATCATCGGTAAGCAGCGTAACGGCCCCATTGGCATGGTGCCGATGGTGTTCCGCGGCGAATACACGCGCTTCGAAAATTTTGCGCCGGGGCAATATCCGTCGCAAGGTTACGGTAGCGAGGAATGAGTTGCACCGAGCCTTAAGCTAAAAACTGCATTAATTTCTTGGCGCTCAGAAACTGTTCGGTTACAATGCGCGGCCTTTTACAGGCGCGTAGCTCAGCTGGTTAGAGCACCACCTTGACATGGTGGGGGTCGTTGGTTCGAGTCCAATCGCGCCTACCAATTTAATCCTTCTTCTCCGTAACGAACGTTCTTCGAGAAGCTTCATGTTTACACTCAGTCTGCATGGAGAAGAAGGCACCCAAGCCCTGCTGCAATCGGGCTACTCTTACTGCCTAGTCGTTCGTTCGGAATCGCAGCGTGCCGCGCTGCTCAAGGCTTTGGGCGACCAATCTGGCGTGGTCATCGTGCCGCATAACGGCGGCCTGATCAGCAATCTGCGGGTGTGGGAGAACATCATTCTGCCGGTGCAGTATCATGGCATCGAAGTCGCCGGGAAACTGGAAGACAACGTGGTCAAGCTGCTGCTCCAATGCGGCCTGGATGACGAGACCGCCGTCACCAATCTGTTGCTCAAGCTGCCGGACCAGCTGTCGTTATATGAAAAGCGGCTCGTTGGTTTTGTGCGTGCCATGCTGATGGGGCCGGAACTGATCATTTACGATGCATTGAACGAGGGACTTTCGCGCAAGGAGTTGGCGCGTGTGATCCAGTTCGACAAGGTGTTTCGTTTATACTTCCAGTTCCGCACCTCGGTACTGGTGAGCTTCGAGGAATATCGCGACAAGGAAGATCCGCGCCACATCACGATCCAGCTATAGACATCGTTCAACATGAAACTGCCCAACTACAACCAGAGGCTGCTGAGCATTGAGAAACGCACCAAACGTTTCATGCTGGGGGCGATCGGCGTCATGTTGCTGGTGCTGCTGATGATCGCCGTCAAGCAGGATTATTTCAGCCGCAGCACGGCGATCTTCTTTTTTACGCCCAATGCGCAGGGTTTGAGCAAGGGCATGGCTGTTAAATTCATCGGTTTCAAGGTCGGCAGTGTGCAGGAAGTCAGCATGCAGCCGAATGCAACGGTACGGGTCAAAGTCTCACTGGACGACGAATATCTGCACCTGATCGGACAAGATGCCAAGGCCAGGCTGGTGAAAGAGGCGCTGGTCGGCGAGAGCGTGGTGGAGATCATTCCGGGATCGCAGCAGGTGCGCCAGGTGACGCAGAACAGCGTGCTGGAATTCGAGCGCGGGCAGGATGCCAGCACGGTGGTGGAGAATCTGGCGGCACAATTGCAGCCTATTCTGAACGATATCCACCAGATCACTTCCTCGGGCGACATCCAACAGACGCTCAAGAATCTGAATCTGGCATCGGGGTCTTTCCGTGAAACGGTGAACCAGTACACCCAACTCGGTGCTAACGGCAACAAAGCGATGGATCGCATCAATTCCAGTCTGGAGACGCTGGATAAAGCGATCCCGAAGCTGGTGGACAAAGCCGATGCGACTTTGGACAACGTGCAGTCCGCCACGTCTGACATCAAAAAGATGACCACGGATTCTGCCGGCGAGATCCCCGCGCTGGTGCGCAATACCAATGCACTGGTGCAGGACGGCCAGGAGACCTTGGGCGGCGTCAAGAAATCCTGGTTGCTGAATGGCTTGTTCCCGCCATCCGAAGAGCAACTGCTGCCGGTAGACGGCTACGTTGCCCCTAAGCGGCCGTGATGGAGGGACGAGTGGGCTTCCGGTTAAACATCGCGATCTTATGTGGCCTTGTGCTGCTGTCCGCCTGCAGCAGTGCGGAAAAGGTGCGCAGCGCAAGGCAGGAACAGGCGACCGAATTCAACCAGCGCGCCCAGCACGCATTTCAGCGCGGTGAATATCAAGCTGCCGCTGATCTGTACGAGAGCGCATTGCAGCTGCATGTGGCCATCGAGAATGTCGATGGCATCGCGGTCAACTCCCTTAATCTCGCCCGAACCAACCAGATGCTGGGCAAGCCAGTATTGGCGCAGCGTTATCTAGACTTGCTGCTGAATGACAAGGCGCTGACCTATGCCAAGCCGCATCTGGCGGCCGCTGCAGTGCAAAAGTCGCTGTTGCGCTTGCAGGAGAACGATATGGTCGGTGCGACGGCATGGGTGGAGAAGGCTGCCGGATATTGCGTGTCGGATTGCAAAATCACCGGGGTGATCGACAACGTCCGCGCCAGTATCGCCTTGCACGCGAGCGATGCCGACAAGGTGTTGTATTGGGGCGAACGCGCCGCCTCGGCCAACCGTGATGAACCGCTGGAACGCGCTAATGCCTTGCGCCTGCTGGCGTCTGCAAGGCTGATGAAGGGCGAGGCCGATGTGGCGCTACGCTTATCTGAAGAAGCGCTCGTTATCGATAAAGCGCTGGGCCTGCCAGAGAAGATACGTCAGGATCTGCTGTCGGCGGCGCAGGCACATGAGAAGCTCGGGCAGCTTGAACAGGCGGCGCAATGCCGCGACCGGGCGGCTCGTATCGCCGCGACAGCACTAAAGTGAGGTGCTGATGGAAACCTTGCAGCGGCTGAACGATCCCAGAGTCAGGATACTGCTGGGATTTTTTGTCTGTTTGATGGCCGCGCTGCTGTTGCACCTGTCGCATGCCGGTGACAGGTTGAGCCGCAAGGCGCTGGATCGGCAATTCAGCCTGTTGCAGCGATACGACGGGCATCCGGCAAAGCGCGATGTGGTGATCGTCGGTATCGACGAGGCGGCCTACAAGACGTTCAAAGAACCGTTCCCCCTCTGGCATCCCCATCTGGGCAAGTTCATGCAGGCGATGGCCAAGGCCAAACCCGCCGTGGTCGGGCTGGATATCGTATTGCCGGAACGTTCTTATCAGTTCCTTGTCGCGCAATACGACCAGAGCTTGCTGCTGGGTTTGCAGGAATTGAAGGTGCAGAGTCCGATCGTGTTGGCACAGACTCTTGATGAGAGCGGTGCGTTTCGTTCGATATTTGCGCCATATCTGGCGGCGGCCGGTGTCGATGCGCCGTCTTCGGTGGTGGTGTGCCTGGATGGCGACGGAGTGGCGAGACGCTTCGATCCCAATCTGTGTACCGTGAATGCGCAGGGTTCCACCCTGGTCGAAAAGATGGCGGCACATCTGGGCAATGCCGCGCCCGGAACCGGCGTGGTGGATTTCAGTGCCGGAGAAAAGTTCGAGTACGTTCCTTTTCTCAAGGTGCTGGAATGGCAGGAGAAGGGGAATGCCGAACAATTGCTGAGCATTTTCGGCGGCAAACCGGTGTTGCTGGGCGTGGTGGCGCCTGCAGGTGAGCGCGTGAATGTGCCGGTTCCGTTGGCGGTGTGGGCTCCGTTCGAGCGACAGGTTCCCGCAGTGTTGATGCAGGCGCAGATGTTGCGTTCGATGATCGGTGACGGCCTGATCCGCGAGGCCAATCCCTATATGATTCTCGGGCTGATGTTGCTGGGCGCGTTGTTCTGGCTTGGCCGTACCGGCTGGTTGAAGCTTGCTGCACTGCTTGCGTTTCCTTTTGCGCTGTTGGGGCTGGCCACCTGGCAATTGGGGCAGGGCTTCTATTTGCCGGTTGGCGGGATACTGTTCTCCGGCGTACTCGCTTTCTTCCTGCGTCTGGCTTACGAGGGCGCGCTGCAGATTCAGCAACGCAACTGGTTGCGCGTCACTTTCGGCAACTATGTCAGCCAGGAGGTATTGCACGAGATCATGGCCGGCAATATCCGCTCCGGACTTGATGGCGCGCGCATTCGCGTATGCATGCTGTTCGCCGGCATTCACGGCTTCACTACTCGCAGCGAGAATAGCGCGCCGCAGGAAGTGGTCGCCCTGCTGAACGATTACTTTTCCGAAATGACGGTGGCTATCCATCAGCACAAGGGGACGGTGGACAAATTCATCGGCGACGGCGTGATGGCGTTCTTCGGGGCGCCGCAGGTGCTTGAATGCCCGGAGAAGAACGCTTTGGAGGCGGCGCAGGAGATGTTGGTGCGGCTGCGCCATGTCAATGCGCGCTTGCGTGAGCAGGGCATCGCGCCGATCGAGATTGGCATTGCGCTGCATGTGGGAGAGGTGGTCATCGGCCACATCGGCTCGAAATCGCGGCATGAATACACCGTCATCGGCGATGCCGTGAGCATCACCGCCAAACTGGAAGGGTTGACCAAGACCCTGGGTTATCCTGTGGTGTGTTCCGCCGCTGTTGCCAAGGCAGTGGAGAATTCCGGCGGGTTAAACGACTGCGGCGAACATTCCATCAAGGATGCCACCTATCACATGTACGGCTGGAATCCGCCGTTGCTGGCGGCGAACTGATGCCTGCGGTTTGGTCGAAATTGCTCATGTGGCTGAAGATGACGCAGATGCGTCAAACGGTGGCTGGCTGCATGCAATTGCTGTGGTATGCCTTCAGTCATCTGCGCGTGTTGCGCATCGCCCCCGTCAATGCCGTGTTCCAGCGCCAGCTGTTCTTTACCGGCGTGGAAGCCTTGAGTATCGTCGCCGTGTTCGGATTGTTGAGCGGTGCGCTGGTCATCACGCAGATCACTTCGCTGGTCGGCGGCGACAGCGAGCTGACCGTTAAGATCCTGATCTGGACCGTGGTGCGCGAGGTCGGCCCGCTATTCGCCGCCATCATCATCATCGCGCGCAGCAGCGCGGCCATTGCCTCGGAGCTGGCGCTGATGAAGACCCGCAAGGAGATGGACAACCTGCTACGCATGGGTATCCCGCCGCATGACTATCTGCTGGTGCCGCGTATCGCCGGAGTGACGCTGGCGGTTTTGGCGCTGACCATCTATTTCCAGGTCGTCGCCATCGGCGGCGGACTGGCGATTAGTGCCATGTTCCAGAACGTTTCCTATCTCGATCAGGTCGGCCGCTTCTTGCAGACCGTCAAGCTGTCCGAATTCGCCGTGGTCGCCTTCAAGGGCTGCCTGTTCGGCTTGGCCATCTCCACCATTTCCTGCTACAACGGCATGCAGGCCCAGCCCTCGGTCACCGAGGTGCCCAAGGTTGCCATCAAGGCCGTGCTGCAAAGCCTGCTGTTCGTGTTTACCCTGGATGCGCTGATCGCCTATCTCGGCATGGTGGAGTGAGTTGCGCTATACTGCGCGCCGCTTGGCGCAAGCGGCGCCCGGCAAGAATCTGAAAGTGCGGCGCTGGCCGCATTTATTTTTAGCAGAGTGAATAACATGCCTGTCATTACCCTACCGGATGGTTCGCAACGTAGTTATCCCAATCCCGTGACTGTGGCCGAGGTGGCGCAAAGCATTGGCGCCGGTTTGGCGCGTGCGGCGCTGGCGGGCAAGGTGGACGGTGTACTGGTGGACACCTCGCACCTGATCTCCGCCGACGCCAAGCTGGCGATCATTACCGACAAGGATGCCGACGGCGTCGACCTGATCCGCCATTCCACGGCGCACCTGCTGGCCTACGCGGTGAAGGAACTGTTCCCCGAGGCGCAGGTGACCATCGGTCCGGTGATCGAAAACGGCTTCTATTACGACTTTGCCTATTCGCGCCCGTTCACGCCAGAAGACTTGGCTGCCATCGAGAAGCGCATGGCCGAACTGGCCAAGAAGGATATCCCGGTGACGCGCAAAGTGTTGCCTCGTGACGAGGCGGTGGCGTATTTCAAATCCATCGGCGAGAAGTACAAGGCTGAGATTATCGCCTCCATCCCGGCTGATCAAGACGTGTCGCTGTATACCGAAGGTGTTTTTACCGACCTGTGCCGCGGTCCGCACGTGCCTTCCACCGGCAAACTGAAGGCGTTCAAATTGATGAAGGTGGCCGGCGCCTATTGGCGCGGTGATTCGAAGAACGAAATGCTGCAGCGCATCTACGGTACGGCTTGGGCGAAGAAGGAAGACCTTGATGCCTACCTGATGCAGCTGGAAGAAGCGGAGAAGCGCGACCACCGCAAATTGGGCAAGCAGCTCGATCTGTTCCATATGCAAGACGAAGCCCCCGGCATGGTGTTCTGGCACCCCAAGGGCTGGGCGATGTGGCAGGTGATCGAGCAGTACATGCGCCGCGTCTACCGCGACAACGGTTATCAGGAGATCCGCTGTCCGCAGATCATCGACCGCGTGCTGTGGGAAAAATCCGGCCACTGGGAGCACTACAAGGCGAACATGTTCACCACCGAGTCGGAGAAGCACGACTACGCGATCAAACCGATGAACTGCCCCGGCCACGTGCAGGTGTTCAACTCCGACCTGCGCTCCTACCGCGAGCTGCCGCTGCGCTATGGCGAGTTCGGCTCCTGTCACCGCAACGAGCCGTCCGGTGGTCTGCACGGTCTGATGCGCGTGCGCGGTTTCGTGCAGGACGACGGCCACATATTCTGTACCGAGAACCAGATCGAATCGGAAGTGACCGCGTTCAATGCGCTGGTGCTGAAGGTGTACAAGGATTTCGGCTTCAACGACGTGAAGGTGAAGCTGGCGCTGCGCCCGGAAAGCCGGGTCGGTTCGGACGAGATATGGGACAAGGCGGAAAGCGCCCTGCGCGGTGCCTTGCGCGCTTCCGGGCTGGAGTGGGATGAGTTACCCGGCGAGGGGGCGTTCTACGGTCCCAAGATCGAGTTCCACATCAAGGACGCCATCGGTCGTTCCTGGCAGTGCGGTACCATCCAGGTGGACTTTTCCATGCCGGGTCGCCTCGGTGCCGAATTCGTGGACGAGGACAATAGCCGCAAGGTGCCGGTGATGCTGCATCGCGCCATCCTCGGCTCGCTGGAGAGATTTATCGGCATTCTGGTGGAAAACCACGCTGGTGCACTGCCTTTATGGCTGGCACCGGTGCAAATGGTGGTGATGAATATCTCGCAGGCGCAGGAGGGATATGCAGCGAAGATGGTCGAAACTTTGACCGCTTCCGGCTTCCGTGTGCAATCGGATTTGCGCAACGAGAAGATTACCTATAAAATACGAGAACATAGCTTGCAAAAATTACCTTACCAGCTGGTTATTGGGGACAAGGAAATGGCTGCAGGTCTCGTTGCCGTGCGATCCCGGACAGGTGAAGACCTTGGGCAGATGTCGGTGGAGGCGCTGTTACAGCGCCTGAATGCCGAGCTGCACGCGGGTGGCACTGTTTAATTTTTAAATGGAGAATTTCCAATAGCACAGGATAAGTCGCAGCGTATCAATGAGCAGATAACGGCACCGCAGGTGCGGCTCATCGGCGCGGAGGGAGAGCAGGTTGGTGTCGTGGCAATTGCGGAAGCATTGCGCATGGCTGACGAAGCCGAATTGGATCTGGTAGAGATCGCGCCTTTGGCCGAACCGCCAGTATGCCGGATCATGGATATCGGCAAATTCAAGTACGCGGAAGCCAAGAAGCAGCACGAAGCCAAGCTTAAGCAGAAGCAGGTCCAGATCAAGGAGATCAAGTTCCGTCCGGGCACTGACGAAGGTGACTACAACATCAAGTTGCGCAACCTGATCAAGTTTCTGGCGGATGGCGACAAGACCAAGATCACTTTGCGCTTCCGCGGGCGCGAGATGGCGCACCAGGAGATCGGGATGAAGCTGATCGAGCGCATCAAGGCCGACTTGGAAGAGCATGGAACGGTTGAGCAGTTCCCGAAGATGGAAGGCCGCCAGATGGTGATGGTCCTCGGCCCCAAGAAAAAGTAGCAAACGGATTTACGTCGCAACGGAGCAAGGGACTTGCCGTTGCGGCGGTAGCACCAAGAGTCCCAGATAAGTGGTTCCGGGTTTTCAAGCGTTTCTGCCAGAAACCTCCCGGCGTCATCAAATAAATGGAGTCGTTATGCCAAAGATGAAAACCAAAAGCAGCGCGAAGAAGCGTTTCAGCGTTCGCGCCGGTGGCAGCATCAAACGCGGCCAAGCGTTCAAGCGCCACATCCTGACCAAGAAGACCACCAAGAACAAGCGCCAGCTGCGCGGTTCCACTGGTGTCCATGAAACCAACACGGCGTCTGTGCGCGCCATGATGCCTTACGCATAAGGAGTAGAAAATGCCAAGAGTTAAACGTGGTGTAACGGCGCGCGCGCGTCATAAGAAAGTCCTGAACCTGGCCAAGGGTTACCGTGGCCGTCGCAACAGCGTCTACCGCATCGCCAAAGAAGCGGTGATGAAGGCTGGTCAATATGCCTATCGTGACCGCCGTCAAAGGAAGCGTCAGTTCCGCACACTGTGGATTGCGCGTATCAATGCGGCAGCACGCGAGCAAGGTATGGCCTACAGCGTGTTCATGAACGGGCTGAAGAAAGCTGCGATCGAGATCGATCGCAAGGTACTGGCCGATCTGGCCGTGTTCGACAAGGCTGCGTTCTCGCAGATCGTCGCACAAGCCAAGGCAAGCCTCGGCGCGTAATTTAGGCGCAATATAAAAAAGGAGGCTTCATGCCTCCTTTTTTGTTTCAAGAGTTGGACAATGCAAGAACTACAGAAAATTCTCGATGACGCACTGCAAAGCTTTGCTGCGATAGAAGACGCGGCCGAGCTGGAGAACGCCAAGGCACGCTATCTTGGCAAGGAAGGCAGTTTGACCGGCCTGTTGAAAGGTCTGGGCAAACTCTCTGCCGAGGAGCGCCCGGCAGCCGGTGCGCGCATCAATCAGGTCAAACAACAGATCGAAGCGGCGCTGAATGCGCAACGAGAGGCCATCCAGAACAGGGCCTTGAATGCCAAGCTGGCGGCGGAGGCGCTGGATGTAACGTTGCAGGGGCGCGGTGCCGGCGTAGGCGGATTGCATCCGGTCACACGCACGCTGGAACGTATCGAAACGCTGTTCCATTCCATCGGTTATGACGTCGCGGAAGGTCCCGAGATCGAAAACGATTTCTACAACTTCACTGCGCTGAACATTCCCGCCGATCATCCGGCGCGGGCCATGCATGACACTTTCTATATCGACGAGCAGCATGTGTTGCGTACGCATACCTCGCCGATCCAGATCCGCTACATGCAAGCGCATATGGAAAAGTACAAGCATCTGGCGACGATGCCGGACATCCGCATCATCGCCCCAGGGCGGGTCTATCGCGTCGACTCCGATGCCACTCATTCGCCGATGTTCCATCAGGTCGAAGGTTTGTGGGTGGGCGAGAAGGTCAGCTTCGCCGATCTTAAGGGTGTGATCGCCGATTTCCTGCAGAACTATTTCGAGACCGCGGACATGCAAGTGCGCTTCCGCCCCTCGTTCTTCCCGTTCACCGAACCCTCGGCCGAGATGGACATGAGCTGGAAGGGCGGTTGGCTGGAGATTGGCGGTTGCGGCATGGTGCACCCGAATGTGCTTAAGCACGTCGGCATCGACAGTGAAAAATATATCGGCTTCGCTTTCGGCATGGGCGTGGAGCGTCTGGCCATGCTGCGCTACGGCGTGAACGACCTCAGATTGTTCTTCGAGAACGACCTGCAATTCCTCAAGCAGTTTAATTAACTATGCAATTTTCCGAATCCTGGTTGCGTACCCTCGTGAACCCTTCGCTCAGCAGCGAGGAGTTGTCGCATCTGTTGACCATGGCTGGGCTGGAAGTGGAGGAGATGACTCCCATCGCGCCAGCCTTTGAAAAGGTCGTCGTGGGACAGGTGCTCAGCAAAGAAAAACATCCCGATGCGGATCGCCTGAATCTGCTGACGGTAGACGTCGGACAGGCCGAGCCGCTGAGCATCGTGTGCGGCGCAGGCAATGTGGTCGTCGGCATGAAGGCGCCTTGCGCGCTGGTAGGGGCGAAGTTGCCTCCCGGTCCGGATGGGAAAGATTTCGAGATCAAGCAGGCCAAGGTACGCGGCATTCCCTCCTTCGGCATGATGTGTTCGGAGAAAGAACTCGGACTGACGGAGGAGAGCGTGGGCCTGATGGTGCTGGCTGCCGATGCGGTGGTCGGGCAGAGCATCCGCGAACATCTCGATCTGGACGATCACCTGATCACGCTCAAGCTTACGCCGAACCGCAGCGACTGCCTGTCGCTGAACGGTATAGCACGCGAAGTGGCGGCCTTGACCGGCTCGGTGTTGCAAGCCATTCCGCCGGCATCCTTCAATCAGGCCGAAAATCAAACGCGCAAAGTCAAAGTTACTGCGGCAGAGGCATGTCCGCGATACAGCGGACGCGTGATCTCCGGTGTGAATGCGCAAGCGGCCACGCCGGCCTGGATGGTGCAGCGTTTGGAACGCTGCGGCCTGCGCAGCATCAGCGCGCTGGTCGATGTGACCAATTATGTACTGCTGGAGATGGGGCAGCCGTTGCATGCTTTTGACCTGAACAAGCTGAGCGGCGATATCGAAGTGCGCTTCGCGCGTGCAGGTGAGAGCCTGAAACTGCTGAACGAGCAGGTTGTGGCGTTGCAGGAAGACATGCTGGTGATCGCCGACGGCAAGGGTGCGGTTGCACTGGCCGGTGTGATGGGCGGCGCGGACAGTGCGGTGGATGATGCAACGACGAACATCTTCCTGGAGAGCGCATTCTTTGTGCCAGCGGTGATCGTCGGAAAATCCCGCCGTCTCGGCTTCGGCTCCGATTCATCTTTCCGTTTCGAGCGCGGCGTCGATTTTGCAGCCACGCAAACGGCACTGGATCGCGCCACCCAGTTGATTATCGATATCTGTGGCGGACAGGCCGGTGCAATCACGGAAGTGCGTGGCGATTTGCCGGCGCGGCATCCGGTGAAACTGCGCACTTCACGCGTACACCGGGTGTTAGGCGTGGAGTTGAAAGCCGAAGAGATCGCGCAGATTCTGACTTTGCTGGGCATGTCGTACCAGCAAAAGGGCGAAGAGTTCTCGGTGACTCCTCCCAGCTATCGCTTCGACATCAATATCGAAGAAGACTTGGTTGAGGAAGTGGCACGAGTGCACGGCTACGAGAATATCCAGCCTGCACCTATCCGGGCGCGCATGAGCATATTGCCGTTGGTCGAGGCCGAGCGCCCGCTGGCGAAAGTGCGTCAGGCCATGGTGTTGCGCGATTACCAGGAGACCATCAACTACTCCTTCGTGGAAGTGGATTGGGAACGCGATCTGTGCGGCAATGCGGCGCCCATCGCGTTGAAGAACCCGATCGCCAGCCAGATGAGCGTGATGCGCAGCAGTTTGCTGGGCGGATTGCTGGCGGCGCTACGCAGCAATCTGGCGCGCAAGCATCCGCGTGTGCGCCTGTTCGAGATCGGCGGCTGCTTCAAAGCCGAGGCGGGCAGTTATTCCCAGGACGAACGTCTAGCCGGCTTGGCATATGGCGGCGCACTCTCCGAGCAATGGGGCGCGCCGGCACGTATTGTAGATTTCTACGATGTGAAAGGTGATATTGAAGCCTTGTTTGCGCCTAACGGACTAACCTTCCAGGCTGCCGGGCATCCGGCCTCGCACCCGGGACGGTCGGCGCGCATCCTGCTGGATGGTCGTGCCATTGGCTGGATTGGCGAACTGCATCCGCAATGGCAACAGAAGAACGGCCTGCCGCAAGCCGTGGTTTGGTTCGAGGTCGAATTGGCAGCCTTAACGCAAAGCAGCGTGCCCAAGTTGCGCGACATCTCGCGTTTCCCGCCCGTGCGTCGCGATTTGGCGGTACTGGTCGATGAAAGTGTCACCGTCCAGGCGTTATTGGAGGCGATGCGGGCAGAAAAACTGGTCAATGTCGCCGATATGGCATTGTTCGACGTGTATCGCGGCAAGGGCGTGGAGCATGGAAAAAAAAGCCTTGCATTCCGTGTGTTATTGCAAGATACTCAAAAAACTCTGACCGATAACGAGATTGAAGAAAATATGTCGCGTCTGGTTGCAGCCTTGCAACGACAAGGCGCGCAGTTGCGAATGTAAGAGGGGAATATGACGACACTCACCAAGGCGGAACTGGCCGATTTGCTGTTTGAAAAAGTGGGCCTGAACAAGCGCGAAGCGAAAGACATGGTGGAAGCCTTCTTCGAGGAGATCCGCATCCAGCTGGAGCAGGGCGAAAGCGTCAAGCTGTCCGGTTTCGGCAACTTCCAGTTGCGCGACAAGCCACAACGTCCCGGCCGCAATCCCAAGACCGGCGAAGAGATCCCGATCACGGCGCGCCGTGTGGTGACCTTCCATCCCAGCCAGAAACTCAAGAGCATGGTAGAAAAGACCTATCATGGAACACCACGTAGCTAATTCTGAATTGCCGCCGATCCCGGCCAAACGCTACTTCACCATCGGTGAGGTCAGCGAGTTGTGCGGTGTGAAAGCGCATGTGTTGCGTTACTGGGAGCAGGAGTTCACCCAGCTCAAACCGGTCAAGCGCGGCGGTAACCGCCGCTATTACCAGCACCACGAAGTCTTGCTCATCCGCCGTATCCGCCAGTTGCTCTACGAAGAAGGCTTCACCATCAGCGGTGCACGCAGCCGCCTGGATCAGCACGCAACGCGCCAAGAGGATACGGCTCCGGAAGTTCCGGCCCTTAACACGGCAATATTCCGGCGCGAGTTGCGCGATATTATTTCGCTGTTGCGTGCGTGATCAGATTAATCGCATCAAACTGCTTCAAGCCAAGCACCATGCTCTGCTATAATCCGCGCCCTCGGGGCGTAGCGCAGCCTGGTAGCGTACTTGCATGGGGTGCAAGTGGTCGGAGGTTCAAATCCTCTCGCCCCGACCAGAACAGCAGAGAACAGGCCGACGCCATGTCGGCCTGTTTCATTTTGTAAGCCAGCGATATCGGATGATGGCCATGCAAGACCGCTTCGGACGCTCCATCGATTATCTCCGCCTCTCGGTCACCGACCGTTGCGATATGCGCTGCACTTACTGCATGCCGCAGGGTTTCCATGACTATGAAGAGCCACAACACTGGCTGACCTTCGACGAGATCGAACGGGTCGTCGCGGCATTTGCCCGTCTGGGTACCTCGAAAATACGCATTACCGGGGGAGAGCCCCTGTTGCGTCGTGACTTGGCCAGATTGTCCGCGCGGCTGGCAAGCATCGGCGGAGTCCGGGACCTCGCACTGAGCACCAATGCCACAAAGCTTGCGCAACAGGCGGTCGCACTGAAAGAAGCCGGCATCACCCGCCTTAACGTCAGCCTAGATTCGCTTTGTGCCGAACGCATCCACAACATCACCCGGCGCGATGCCTTGCAATCCATCCTCGACGGCCTGCTGGTCGCCAAAGCGGCCGGATTCCAGCCGATCAAGATCAACATGGTGGTGATGGCAGGGGTGAACGAAGATGAAGTCGTGGATATGGCGACGTTCTGTTTGCGTCACGGTTTCATCTTGCGCCTCATCGAGACGATGCCGATGGGCGAGAGCGGCCGCAACGCCGGCTATGTCGATCTGCAACCGATACGCCTGCGCCTGCAAAGGCATTTCGGCCTGATCGACGGAGTGGTGCAGGGGGCCGGTCCCGCGCGCTATCTGGTGTCACCGGACGGCAAACTCGGCATCGGTTTCATAACACCGATGTCGCAGCATTTTTGCGAGACCTGCAATCGCGTGCGCTTGTCGGTGGATGGCACGCTGTACCTGTGTCTAGGGCAGGATCACCGATTCGAACTGCGCCCCTTGCTGCGCAATGGCATCAGCGATGTCGATCTGGAGGCGGCGATTCGCGAAGCGGTTGACCTGAAACCGGAGCGGCATGAGTTCAAGGAGCTTCCGGGCAAAGTGATACGCATCATGTCTTCGACCGGAGGATAAAAAAAGCCCCGATCAATCGGGGCTTTTTGTTTCACTGCTCGATAGGTTATTTCAGCTTCTCGATGCCCAGCATCTTCATGATGCTGCCCTCGTAGAACGGCTCGGAAGTCCCTTTCTTCATCTTGCGGATGAAGTACTTCTCGAACGCGACCTTGGCCAGGTGCACCCACTTGCCTTCCGAGAACCAGTTCACGTTGCGCGGCGGGATCTGCGGGATGGCGACGAAGGCGACACCTGTCTCACCGAAGTCGGCCAGGCACACCGCGTTCCAGGTGGCCTCATGGTCTGCCGGCTGGCCGGTCAGATCAGCCTGGATGTTGTGCACAGTTGCGGTGACCATGGATTCGATCATGTAACCGGTCTTGGGCGTACCGACCGGGACTGGGGTGGCTTCCACCGGCGGGATGGCAACGCACACGCCGACCGCGAAGATGTTCTTGTACTTCGCATTGCGCTGGTGCTTGTCCACCGTGATGAAACCGCGCGGGTTGGTCAGGCCTTCGAGTCCGAACACCGCATCCACGCCCTTGAAGGCGGGCAGCATCATGCTGTAGTTGAATGGCAGCTCATGCTTTTTCTTTTCCTGCCCCATTTCATCGTGCTCGGTGACGTACATCTTGCCAGCCTCGATCTTGGTGACCTTGGCATTGCAGATCCACTTGATGTGCTTGTCGCGCATAGCGGATTCGAGGATGCCCTTGGAATCGCCGACGCCGCCGAGGCCAAGGTGGCCGATGTAGGGTTCGGAAGTGACAAAGGTCATTGGCACCTTGTTGCGGATCTTGCGCTTGCGCAGGTCCGTTTCCATGATGAAGGCATACTCGTAGGCCGGTCCGAAGCAGGATGCGCCCTGTACCGCACCCACCACGATGGGGCCGGGATTCTTGCAGAAATGATCCCATTCATCGTGCGACTTCATCGCATGGTCGACGTGGCAGACCGAGTAAGTATGTCCGCCGTGCGGACCCAAGCCCTCGACTTCCTCGAAGGCCAGCTTGGGGCCGGTGGCGATCACCAGGTAGTCGTAGGGCATCATGGAGCCGTCGTTGAGCTCCAGCTTGTTCTCGTCGGGATGCACGCGCTTGACGCCGGTAGGATTGAAGTCGATGCCTTTTTTGGCCAGATAGGAGCGCACTGGGAACTCGATATGTTTGCGCTCGCGCCATTTGACGCCTACCCAGGGGTTGGAGGGTACGAAATGGAAGTTCTCGCCGTTGTTGACGACCGTCACCTTGTGCTGCTTGTCCAGCTGCTCCCGCATTTCATAAGCTGCCGGCATGCCGCCGATACCTGCCCCCATGATTACGACATGTGCCATTTCAACTCCTCCGCATTAATTATGTGAGTCACAAAAATCGCGCTGTCGCGCGAGGCTTTTTTCAACCTCGCCATTAAGCGCAATCACACCTAGGGGTGTCTATAACCACATCGGGTGAGGGTGGGTATAACCCCAACGGGTGGATGCCGATTGATTTGCAAAAGGCTGGCGCCGGAATGGTGTGGTGTAACGATTTATATAATCCAATTAACAGCTTGGATTGGAATCTTCATTATCGGTCGCGCCTTGCTCCTTGGCAAAAAGCACTGCGGCCTTGACCCGTGACGACAGGTTGAGCTTGGTCAGGATATGCCGTACATGTTGTTTCACCGTGTCATAGCTGATCGACAGGGTATTGGCGATGGCTTTGTTGCTTTCGCCGCGCGCCAACAGTTGCAGGATCTCGCGTTCGCGTTCGGTAAGCAGTTTGAGCGAATTCTTCGGTTCCTGGTCGGGCTGCTCGCCGCGCAACATGTCGATCATCTTCATCGTCATGGTGGGGGCGACCACCAGTTCGCCGGCTGCGACGCGGCGGATCGCATCCACCACATCGTCCGGTGCCATATCCTTGAGCAGGTAGCCGCGTACACCGGCACGGATGGCGCTGGTCAGGTCGGCCTCGGAATCGCTCATGGTGAGCATCACGGCAGGTGTGGTGATGCCTTCGCTGTGCAACAGCTTCAGCAGCGAGATACCATCTAGCGGTTTCATGCGCAGGTCGACGATCAGCAGATCGGGTTGTTTGGCCAGCAGCGGCCGCAGTTCCTCGATGCTGCCGACTGCGCCGAGCACGGTGAAGTCGTAACAATTGGCCAGCAATTCTCCCAGCCCGCGGCGACAAAGCCCCTGATCGTCGATCAGCGCCACTTTCAACTTGTCACTCATTTGTTGCTCTCCAGTCCGTCGTTGGTTCGGGGAAATACAACTGCACTTGGGTGCCCAAACCCGCAGCGCTGGTCACTTTGATCTCGCCCCCTATGCGTTGCGCCCGCTCGCGCATGATCATCACGCCGTAGTGCCCCTCGACCGGGGTGAAGGTGCGCGCCCCCCGGCCATTGTCTTCTATAGTGACCACGTAGTAGCCGAAATTGGCATCGACGAACAATCTGGCATGGGTCGCACCGGAATGGCGGGCAATATTGGTGAGGGCCTCGCGCACGATGTGATACACCTGGATCTCGTGTTCGAGCGGCAGTTCGAGGTCGACCAGGCGGTTGTGGTATTCCAGCAGGATGTCGTTGCGTTCGCGGAATTCGTGCGTGATGTCGTTCAGCGCCGACAACAAGCCGCCCGGACTCAATTCGCAACGGAAGTCGGTGATGAGCTCGCGTGCGCTCTTCTGGCCGATCTCCAGCGCTTCGTCCAGGTCGCGTGCGAATTTGGTGGCCATCAGTTCATTGCCGGAGCGGATGGCTTCCAGCAGCAGGCTCACGCGCATGCGGGCATAGGTCAGTGTCTGCGCCAGCGAGTCGTGGATATCGTTGGCGATCACCTGGCGCGCGGTGAGCCGTTCCAGGCGCCGGAATTCACGGTTGATGCGCGTGTGGGCGATGGCCGCGCCCATCATTTCGGCAAACGCCGCCACGATATTCATCGTCTGGCTGGCGGCCTCGCGCGGCACGTCGAAGAAGATGGTCAACACGCCTTGGGTGACGCCGGGCGCGTTGGGCGCCTCCAGCGGGGCGGCGACCAGCGATTGGAAGCGGCAGCTGGCGTAACGGCAGTTCTGTCGGGAGCTGCAGCTGCTGATGTCGGAGGCATGGACGATATGGCCGAGCGAAGCGTTGTCGCTGACTTCGCAATCCAGTTCCACGAAACTTTCCGCCTCCGCTTGCAGTTCGGCGGACAGACCGGCAGAGCCTATGGTCTGCAGGGTGCAGCCATCGGGGGAGATCAGACGCACCACGCCGGCGGTCGCATTGACCGTGCCGATGATGCTTTCCAGAAAACTCTCCAGCAGCGTCTGCAGATCGCTTGCGCGCGGGGAGGTGAATTCATGCGCCAGACAAGCCGCCACGCCGCCGTCCTTGTCCGGGGGCGTGAAGTCAGGTTCGCCCACCCAGGAGAAACCACTGGAGTCGGCGTCAGCGACGGGAATCGTTTCCTTGCGCATCGATCTTTGGAAGGTCAGTACCGAAAAACTTGCAACAGACTAAGTCGAATCTATCCAAATATCAACAAACTAAATGAAATAAGCGGACGTCTCCCCCATTAGGGTTATGCGCGTCCCTGCCCAATGTGGGTATAGACATCGGCTTGAGCGATTGCGCCTAATAGCAAGAGTCGCAGAAGTTCGTTCGGGGGCACGGTTTTTCGTGGCTGGTCGATGCGACATGAACCCACATAACCAACATAGCTATGTCTGCACCCATACACGATCCCATCACTTCGCCAGCGCCCGATGCGCAGACTGAAATCAAAACCACTACCTGTTACATGTGCGCCTGCCGTTGCGGCATCAAGGTGCACCTGCGTGACGGCGAGGTGCGCTACATCGAGGGTAATCCAGACCATCCGCTGAACAAGGGCGTGATCTGCGCCAAGGGCGGCTCCGGCATCATGAAGCAGTATTCCCCGGCGCGCCTGACCAAGCCGCTACGCCGCAAGCCCGGCAGTGAGCGCGGCGCCAACGAGTTCGAGGAGATCAGCTGGGACGAGACCTTCGCCATCCTCGAGAAGCGCCTGTCGCACCTGCGCGCCACCGACCCGAAGAAGTTCGCGCTGTTCACCGGCCGCGACCAGATGCAGGCTTTGACCGGCCTGTTCGCCCGCCAGTTCGGCACACCCAACTATGCGGCACACGGCGGTTTCTGCTCGGTCAACATGGCAGCGGGCATGATCTATACCATTGGCGGTTCGTTCTGGGAGTTCGGTGGTCCCGACCTGGAACGCGCCAAGGTGTTCTACATGATCGGCACGGCGGAAGACCACCATTCCAACCCGCTGAAGAGCCAGATCGGCGAATTCAAGCGCAACGGTGGCCGCTTCGTCGCCATCAACCCGGTGCGCAGCGGTTATGCCGCCATCGCCGACGAGTGGATACCGATCAAGCCCGGCACCGACGGTGCGCTGATCCTCGCCATCATCCGCGAGATCATCGCGCTCGGTTTATATGACCGCGACTTCCTCGCGCGCTACACCAACTCCGGCCAACTGGTGAATCAGGACGAGGGCAGCAAAGATTTCGGCATGTTCGTGCGCAACCCCGAAGGCGACAAGATCAATCCACTGCGCCCGCACAATTTCTACTGGTGGGACCGCCTGAGCAACAAACCGGTGGACGATCACACCAAGGGGGCAGACCCCGCGCTGTACGGCACCTTCACCATGCCCGACGGTACGACCGCCAAGCCTGCCTTCCAGTTGCTGAAAGAGCGTGTGGCCGACTGCACGCCGGAATGGGCGGCAAGCATCACCGGCATTCCCGCCGACACCATCAAGCGCATCGCGCACGAGATGGGCGTCACCGCGCGCGACCAGAAGATCGAATTGCCGATACCGTGGACCGACTGGTGGGGCGAAGAACATGAGACCGTCACCGGCAACCCGGTCGCGTTCCATGCCATGCGCGGACTGGCGGCACACTCCAACGGTTTCCAGACCATCCGCTCGCTGGCGATCCTGATGTCGCTGCTGGGCACCATCGACCGTCCCGGCGGCTTCCGCCACAAAGCGCCGTACCCGCGCGCGATCCCGCCCAATGCGCGTCCGTCCAAAGGTCCAGAGGCCGTGCAGCCGAACACACCGCTGGGCGGTGCGCCGCTGGGCTGGCCGGAGACGCCGGACGATCTGTTCGTGGACGGCAACGGCCAGCCGGTGCGGCTGGACAAAGGCTTCTCGTGGGAGCATCCGCTGTCGGCGCACGGCCTGATGCACAACGCCATCACCAATGCGTGGCGCGGCGACCCGTATCCCATCGACACGCTACTGCTGTTCATGGCCAACATGGCGTGGAACTCCAGCATGAACACCTCCGAGGTGCGCAAAATGCTCACCGACAAGAATGCGGACGGCGAGTACAAGATCCCGTTCATCGTGGTGTGCGATGCGTTCCAATCCGAGACCACCGCGTTCGCCGACCTGATCCTGCCGGATACCACTTATCTCGAGCGTTATGACTGCATGTCCATGCTCGACCGCCCGATCTCCGAATACGACGGCCCAGTCGATTCGGTGCGTGTGCCGGTGCTGCCGCCGACCGGCGAGTGCAAGCCATTCCAGGAAGTGCTGGTCGAACTGGCGAGCCGCCTCAAGTTCCCGGCCTTCACCACTGCCGAAGGTCAGCGCAAGTTCACCGGTTACAAGGACTTCGTGATCAACTACGAGACCGCACCCGGCTCCGGCATCGGCTTCCTCAGCGGCTGGCGCGGCAAGGATGGCGACAAGGCGATGCGCGGCGAACCCAACCCGAAACAGTGGGAGATGTACGAAAAGAACGGCTGCTTCTTCCAGTACCACCTGCCGCCGTCGAGCCAGTACATGCGTAACTGGAACAAGGAATACATGGAGTGGGCGCAACAGTCCGGCATGCGCCGCGACAACGACCCCATCATCATCCACATCTATTCCGAGTTGTTGCAGGGCTTCCGTCTTGCCGCCGAAGGCAAGCGCCCGGGCAAGCAACCGCCGGACGAACTGCGCGCACGCGTTGCCACCTATTTCGACCCGCTGCCGTTCTGGTATGCACCATTGGAAGACGAGCAGAGCGACCTGAAGAAATATCCGCTCAACGCGCTGACGCAGCGCCCGATGGCGATGTACCACTCGTGGGATTCGCAGAACGCCTGGTTGCGCCAGATCCATACCTACAACTTCCTGTACGTGAACTCGAAGACGGCCGAGGCCGCGGGAATCACCGATGGCGGCTGGATGTGGGTGGAATCGCAATGGGGCAAGGTGCGCTGCATGTGCCGCTACTCGGAAGCGGTCGAACCCGGCACGGTGTGGACCTGGAACGCCATCGGCAAATCGTCCGGTGCCTGGAACCTCACTGGCGATGCCAACGAGGCCAAACAGGGCTTCCTGCTCAACCACCTGATCTCGGAAGAGCTGCGCGCCAATGGAAACGGCAAGCGACTCTCGAACTCCGACCCGATCACCGGACAGGCCGCCTGGTACGACGTGCGTGTGCGCATCTATCCGGCAGAGGCAGGCGAGGAGGAGGTGAGCTTCCCGCAGTTCGACACCATGCAACCGGTTCCGGGCATGACTGAGAGAAAGATGGGCTGGCAAGCGTGGTTCGCCGGCAAAGGAAAGAACAAATGACCCAACTCGCTCTCGTTATTGATCTCAATGTGTGTGTAGGCTGTCATGCCTGCGTGACCAATTGCAAACAGTGGAATACCTCCGGAGCTGCCGGCCCGCTGGTGGATTGCAATCCGTACGAACAGGACCCGAACGGCACGTTCTTCAATCGCGTGCAGACCTTCGAGGTGGGTTCGTTCCCGCAAACCGAGACGGTGCATTTCCCCAAGAGCTGTTTGCACTGCGAGGACCCGGCCTGTGTGCCGGTGTGCCCGACCGGTGCATCGTACAAGCGCAAGGAAGACGGCATCGTGCTGGTCGACTACGACAAGTGCATCGGCTGCAAGTACTGTTCCTGGGCATGCCCCTACGGCGTGCGCGAGTTCGACGAGCAGCGCAAGGTGATGACCAAGTGCACGCTGTGCGTGGACCGTATCTACGACGAGAGTCTGCCCGAGGAGCGGCGCAAGCCTTCCTGCGTGCTGGCCTGTCCGCCGGGTGCGCGGCTGTTCGGCGATGTGCATGACCCGGATTCGGAAGTGTCGGTCGCCATCCGCGAGCGCGGCGGCTACACGCTGATGCCGGAAGCCAACACCAAGCCGGCCAACCACTACCTGCCGCGGCGAAAGACCACGGTGACGGTGCGCAGCGACGAGCTGTACCGCGCCGATAACCCGCACAAGATCGACGGTGCGCCGTTCGACAAGAACCTGCCGCCGACCACCGAGGAGTTGAACTGATGCGTCCCGCTTTTTCCGTACTGTTCCTGACCACGCTGATCGGTGCCGCGCAGGGCATGTTCATCACGCTGTTCTTCTGCGAACTGTTGGCCTCGCCATCGCTGCCGGCCGTTTTCTTCGTGGGCGGCAGCCTGCTGGTGCTGGTGTTCAGCGCGCTCGGCGGCATCTCCTCGGTGTTCCACCTCGGCCATCCGGAACGCGCCTGGCGGGCGATGGCCATGTGGCGCACGTCGTGGCTGGCGCGTGAAGGCATCGCACTGCCGGTTTTCATGGCCGCGGTGTTCGCCTATGGCGTCGCCCACTGGACCGGCTTCGGCCACACGCTGGCCATCGGCACGGTCGCGGTGGCAGCCTCCCTCATCCTGTTCGTCTGCACCGGCATGATCTATGTCGCGATCCGGGTACTGAAGGAATGGTCGCACCCGCTGACACTGGTGAACTTCATCATGCTGGGTTGCGCCTCCGGTACCACCCTGACGGCGGTATATGCCGGCTTCATGGCGCCGGAGATGACGCAGCCTCTGGCACAGGCTGCTTTCATCCTCACTGCGGTCGCACTGGTCACCCGTAGCGCTTCGTTATGGCGCAACGCGACACTGCGCCCGACCAGCACGCTGCAGACCGCGATCGGCATCCGTCATCCGCGCATCGTGCAGAAGTCGCAGGGTTCCATGGGCGGTTCCTACAACACGCGCGAGTTCTTCCACGGCAAGAGCCCGGCTTTTGTACGCGGCATTCTGGTGATGCTGCTGTTGGGGGCGTTCGTGATGCCGCTGGTGCTGGTGCTGACGCTGCCGTTGCTCGCATTCATCGCGCAGTATGCGGGCCTGCTGGCCGAGCGCTGGTATTTCTTCGCCGAGGCGCAGCATCCGCAGAACCTCTACTATCAAGGCAGATCCTGATGATGAACATGGCACTCTCCGGGCTGCGCAGCACCGGCAGCATGCTCAAGGCGAATGCGCTGCTGCTGTTGCTCACCCTGTCTTTGTTCACCGCAGGTGCCTATGCCGCCGAGAGCTTGCCGGAGGCGAGCAGCATGCCTTGGTGGGGCTGGGCGCTGGCCTTGTTCATCACCTGCTTCTTCCTGGGTATCGTGGCGGTGCCGTCAGGGGTCGGCGGCGGTGTGCTGTTCGTGCCCATCGTCGGCGGCTTCTTTCCTTTCCATCTCGACTTCGTGCGCGGTGCCGGACTGCTGGTCGCCCTCGCCAGCGCCTTGGCTGCGGGGCCGTCGCTGTTGCGTGGCGGGCTAGCCAATCTGCGCTTGGCGTTGCCGCTGGCGGTGCTGGCTTCCGCCAGCTCCATCGCCGGGGCGATGATCGGTCTGGCCATTCCCGCCAACCTGGTGCAGATCGCCTTGGGCGTCACCATCCTCGGCATCGTGATACTGATGGCGCTGGCCAAGAAATCCGAGTTCCCGGAAGTGAAACAGCCGGACCGGCTTTCCAGTGCGCTCTCGATGAACGGCATCTTCCACGATGCCGCGCGCAACCAGAAGATCAACTGGCAGGTGCATCGCACCCCGCTGGGGTTGGGGCTGTTCGTCGGCATCGGTTTCCTTGCCGGGCTGTTCGGCATGGGGGCAGGGTGGGCCAACGTGCCGGTGCTCAACCTGTTGATGGGCGCACCGCTTAAGGTGTCTGCCGGCACCTCCAGCTTCATCCTGACGCTGGTCGATTCCTCCGCCGCCTGGATCTACCTGAACAAAGGCGCGGTGCTCGCGATCATCGCGGTGCCTTCGGTCATCGGCATGATGCTGGGCGCGTTCATCGGCGCACGCCTGTTGCATGTGCTGAAGGCGTCGGTGGTGCGCAAGATGGTGATCACCCTGCTGCTGTTCGCCGGGGTGCGTGCCCTGCTCAAAGGACTGGGGATATGGATATGAGCGACAAACAGAACGACACCCACATCTCCGTCGAGCAGCAGCGCTATGCCACCTGGCTGAGCTGGGGCTCGCGTTCCGGTCTAGCGATCCTGGTGGTGACCTTCCTGGCCTATGTGCTCGGCTGGCTCCCGGCCAAGATCCCGCTGGACCAGATGCCGAACGTGTGGACGCTGCCCACCCATGACTACCTGCAGCAGACCGGAGCGCCTACCGGCTGGCACTGGCTGGCGCTGGTAGGCGAGGGGGATTTCGCCGGGCTGCTCGGCATCGCCTGGTTGTCCGGTTGCTCGTTGCTGTGCCTGCTGGCGGTCATGCCGGTCTATGCCAAACGCAAAGACTGGATCTTCGTGGGATTGTGCATCGTTGCCCTGCTGGTGCAACTGCTGGCGGCGTCGGGTATGCTGACCGCCGGTCATTGAGGATACATGCCATGAATAAATACCCGTTCAACCGCATCCTGCTGGCAACCGAGCATACCGAATTCGATGTGGGCGCGGAGCGCCTCGCGTTTGCCATGGCCAAGCGTTGCGGCCTGCCGCTGATGGTGGTCGTGCCCATGCTGGACAATCCCGAATATGAAGCCGAGATGCCCGAGATGGTGCTGCGCGACGAGCGCGAGATCGCGGGCAAGATCGCGGCTCTGAACAAACAGGCAGACGCAGCCGGCGTGAAGCTCGACGTTCGCGTGCGCCGCAGCGCGGAGATACATAGCGGCATCGTGGCGGAGGCGGTCGAATCGAAGGCCGACCTGATCGTTATCCGCCGTCGCGGCAAACCCAGCTTCCTCGCACGTTTGCTGGTGGGCGAGATGGTCAGCAAAGTCATCCGCGACACTTCATGCAACGTGTTGCTGGTGCCGCGTGCGGCAGAATTCTGGGACAAGCACATCCTTGCCGCCGTAGGAGACACCACTGCCGCCGCCAGCATCGCCAAGACGGCCGGCACCATCGCCGGCATCTGCGAACTGCCGCTCACCGTGCTGAGCGTCGCGCCCGATTCCAATCCCGATGCGATGGCGAAGACCAAGGGCCTCAATGCCGCCAACGTAGCACTTGCCGCCAAAGCGTCGAACCAGGTGCGTGGCGAGGTGCGGGTCGGCAATGCGGTAACGCAGACCGTCGCTGCCGCGAAAGAACTCGGCGCCGATCTCGTGGTGATCGGACGGCAGCGCTACCACGTCATCCCGTTCGGCAACCAGGGCAACATGCAAAACATCGCCGGCAATATGGATGTGCCGACGCTGATCGTTTCTGCATAAGCACCCGCCTGAAGATAACCCCAACGGGTTATCCACTCCACCCGTCAAGGGTATGGACGCAAACTGCCCGCACGTTCTTAATTACGCGTCCGCGTCGTAATCATCAGCTGCGGCCAGATTCTGTTCGACGGCAACTTATTTAACCCGTAGGAGATGCAAGATGAATTTTGATAAAGAGTTCGATGCCAGCGGCCTGAACTGCCCGCTCCCCATCATCAAGACCAAGAAATCGTTGACCGACATGGCCAGCGGCCAGGTGCTCAAGGTGATCGCCACCGACTGCGGCGCAGTGAAGGACATGCAGGCCTTCGCCGACCAGACCGGCAACACGCTGCTTTCTTCCACCGAAGAGGGCGGCAAATACATCTTCTTCATGCAGAAGAAATAAGCCTTCCGGCCGCCCCCTGACAAGGAGAAAAACATGAGCAAGAAAATGGCGATCATCGCCACCAAAGGCACGCTGGACATGGCTTATCCGCCTTTCATCCTGGCTTCCACCGCGGCTGCGCTCGGTTACGAAGTGCAGGTGTTCTTCACGTTCTACGGCCTGCAATTGCTGCGCAAGGACCTGTCCGACGTGATGATCAGCCCGCTGGCCAACCCGGCCATGCCGATGCCCATCCCGATGCCGGTGATGGTGCAGATGCTGCCGGGCATGGAGAGCATGGCGACCATGATGATGAAGCAGAAGCTGAAGAAACACGGCGTCGCCTCTCTGGAAGAGCTGCGCGACCTGTGCCTGGAAGCCGACGTGAAATTCATCGCCTGCCAGATGACCGTCGACCTGTTCGAATTCGACAAGAGCGAGTTCATCGATAACGTCGAGTACGGCGGCGCCACCATGTTCATGGGGTTCGCGGGCGACACCGACGTCTGTTTGTTCATCTGAGTTTTTCGCAACAAGGCCGCCAATTGGCGGCCTTTTTACTTCAGGGAGAGTGAAGCATGAGAATCAGAAAGATCGCAACTTCAATGATCGCGCTGGGCATGGCGGCATCGCCCCTCGCTTACGCAACCAATGGCGACGAGATGATGGCCGTCGGTTCGCAAAGCACCGCACTAGGCGGCAGCGGCGTGGCCCACTTCATGGGCGCGGACAGCGTGTGGGCGAACCCGGCGATGCTGGGCAAATCCAAAGGCGCGGAATTCACCGGCGGACTCGTATCCTTCACACCGAAAGTGAACAACACCGGCATGCCCGGCGGCGCGGCAACGGACAGCAAAGCCTCCACCAGCTACATCCCCGACATGTCCTACTCCAGCAGGATGAACGACAGCATGACCTACGGCGTCTCCCTGGCGGGCATCGCCGGCATGGGCGTCGACTATACCGGCGCCAATGCAACTACGCATATCAAGGCGAAATCGGCACTGAGTATTTTGCGCGTCGTGATGACCATGGCCTACAACAAGGACAATTACGGCATCGGCTTCTCGCCGATATTCCAGTCCGGCTCCCTGATGCTGTCTTATAACAACGGCGCCGCCTATAACGCCGCAGAGAAGAAAGATTCCAGCACCAGCTTCGGTTTCACCGTGGGCGGATATTTCGACGTTGCACCGGCATTCACCGTGGCAGGCGCCTACCAGTCGAAATTCGCCGCCAAGTACGGCACCCAGATATCCGGAGCAGGTAACGGTTTCGGCTTGTGCCAACCGGCCGGCGGCGGCTGCACCGGTGCAGCTCCCTTTGGCGATGATCTGGACCAGCCGGCCCAGATGAAATTGGGCGTTGCTTACACCATGGCCGAAAGCTTCACCATGACTGCCGACTACAAGTTGATCAAGTGGGGCAGCGCTGCCGGTTACAAGGATTTTGCCTGGAAAGACCAGACCGTCATTGCGGTGGGCGCAAAATATGCGGCTAACGGATACTGGCTCGGCCTGGGTTACAACCACGCAAACGACCCGATCGGCACGCTTCCGGCGGCCAGCGGTGCGGCAGGCGAATATCGCAATGCAGCGATCAACTTCTTCAACAACATGTTCTTCCCGGCCATCGTGACGAATTCCTACACCTTCGGCGGCGGCTATGACTTCTCGAAGGCGCTGGCAGTTGAAGGCGCAGCCGTCATCACGCCGAAAGTCACGAAGACCGTTGATGTCATGAACTTCGGTGGTAGCAATACGACCACCCACTCGCAGCAGTCCTACTCGGTTTCGTTGCGTTACAAGTTCTAAGCTGATCGCAGTATGAAAGAAGCCCGCAGCGATGCGGGCTTCTTTATTTTGGAGCAGCCGTTGCGTTTACCCACCCTACGGGATTGGTAGCGAAATTGAATACTTTGCTTCACCATAGGATCCAAATAGAACATCCTCTTCTGTCTCTTCGCCCTCATTGTCAAAGATGCTGTAGTGATGAAATCCTAAATCACGAGAAACCTTGATGACGTCCTGCATCACTTTCTTAGGTAAGTACTGTGATATGGAAACAATGCGCCCCTCCGGTGGGGTTGACCCTGCAAATGTTGAGTAGCCGATAACACCAAGCTCAGATAGTTTTGCACCAATGCGAGCACGGTCAGGCAGATATTTATTTACTCCGATGGCAAGAGATGCGAACCCTTCATTTATTACTTCCCCCTCTTGTTTAGGGACAGCTATTCGACTTTCGATCTCCACCAGTTTTTGATGAAGCTGCGCGAACCTCGCATCCTCTTTGGTTATGGTAATGGGTTCGTTAGTACGCCGACTCAAGTATGTCGAATAATACGAATCTTCTTGAAGTTCAGGACGGAACTTCGTCTGCAAAAGGAACACTGCCACCAAGAAAATCGGTACGTTTAGGATGGCGGCAACAATTAATACCTTGGCCTCCCATGAGCCAGCTTGCATATTCGCTGCCGCAAATAGAAAACAAGAATCAATCGAGAATAAACCGGCCAGCCATGCGCCAAGCAGTTGGATTGGTTTGGTAATTTTATCGGGCCTGACGGTTGATTCAGTCATGGATGCATTCCTATGAGGCCTAACGTAATTTAAACGACAAGCTGGAAGTAGAAGCATGCCGCCTAGTTCTTGTGGTGGCAGCGCATGATGCAAAGTATTGAAAATTATTCAATTGAATAGCCATTGTCCGGTTATGCATTGCCGATTCAGGCAGCCTAAAAAACGCGGTTGAGTTTCGGTTGCGCTTTATGCGCCCGGCAGTATTCCTGCTCCTGTTTGTCGGGTCAATATGCCAAACGGCCTATATATCCCGACCAACTCAGCGGGCGGCGATGCGGTCGAGGTAGCGTGCGCGGTACAGCAAACGCGGATGGGATTCATCGTCGGTGAAGGCGCTGCGGTCGTGCAGCACGTTGTTGCACAGCAGGCCCATGCCGGGTTCGAGGCGGGCGTGGAAGATGTGCGGTGTGTCGGAGGCGAGCAGGTGTTCGAGTGCGGCGACGGCGTCGCGCGTCGCTTCATCCTGCTTCCACTCGATACTGCGCGTGCGAGCGGTATAGCGCATGTGCAGCTTGCCACTAGTGTCCAGCGAGAACACCGGGCCGCTCTGGGCGCCGCGTACGCCGTCGGCCTCGTCCACGCGCTCGGGGATGGTCATCGCGTCCGGCTGCATCAGCGTGTGGATGTGCTGCGGGTTTTCGTCGCGCAGCAGCAGGTAGGCCATCTCGTGGTCCATCACGCGGTTGTCGCCGCCCTGTGCCGCGCTGCGCACGCAGTGCAGCACCATGGCGCGTATGGTGCGCTCCTGCGGGTTGTAGTAGCCGTCGGTGTGCCACTTGATCGGCTTGTCGGTGTAGGGGATGTAGTGCTGGCGGGTGCCGCCGTCGAACACGCGAATGGAGGAGATGCCGTCCTCGCCGGCCAGCCAGTTGGCATCCAGCTGTTCGAGACCGAACTGTTTACCCAGCAGGCGCAGGATCTCGGCGTCCTCGGCATGTACCGGGCTGGTGTAGATGGCCATGTTGCAGCGGCGGATACGCTCGGCCAGCGCAGCATGCTCGGCGGGCGTGAGCGCGCGCGGGTCGCGCACCTCGACGACAAGATCACTGATGCTGCGTGGCGCTGCAGCGAGCTTGGCTTCGCGCCAGCGCCGGTAGCCGGCCTCGTCGTCGAGATCGAATGCACTCATGCTAGTCGCCGCTGGTGCCGGAACGGCGGCGCGGCTGGCGTGGTTCAGTTTCCAGCAAATTGCGGAAGGTCTTCTCGATCATCTCGACCGCTTCCGGCGCTTCGAAGCTGATCATCGGGTCGATCACCCAGTTGGCGTCTTTTTCGTCCAGCACATTGCCGATGCAGAAGGCGAGGTAACGGTAGAAGCCGTAATCCGGGCCTTTCTCGTCGTAGCCGAACGCGGCATATTCGTCGGCCCGCTGGTTGAGCTGGTCGATGAAGCGGCGTTTGCATTCAGCCATCTCTCCGCCCAGCAGGCGGCTCTCGTTCTCGGCATGCGTTTCCGCGATGCGTTTGGCGAGGGTGGAGGTGAAGGCGAAGCGCTCCTCTGCAGAGAAGCGGCGATAGGCGATGCGATCCGCCACCTGGATGAGGAACAGCAGGAACTCGTTCAGGAAGGCGAAGTACTGCGCGCCGACGGCGACCTCGAACTCGGCTTTGCGCGTGTTCTTCAGCGCGTTGTCGGCGATGCGGTAAACGACGAACGAGACTGCGCCGGCGAGTTCCTCCGGGCTGTGCTCGCGTCCCGCCTTGAACCAGTTGCTCTTGATGCGCATTGCTTAATAGCCGCCCTTGCCGTACGGCTGCGGCAGACCACCGATCTTGGCAGCCTGTTTGGCCGGGCCGGTAGGGAACAGGTCGTACAGCGCCTTGCTGTCGGCTTCCGGCCAGAATTCGTTCACTTCCTTCAGCATGTTGCGGAAGTTCGGGGTATGGCCGTGTTCCTTGTATTGCTCGCGCATGAAATTGATGATCTCCCAGTGCTTCGGGGTCAGCTCGATCCCCTCGGCGGCGGCGATCACGTTCACCACTTCTTCGCTGTAATCCGGCTCCAGCAGGTAGCCGTCCGCATCCGTCTCGAGTTCATTGCCTGCCACTGTGTATCCCATCGTTTCTCTCCTGTTGATGAAAATCCCGCGGCCATCAGTCCAGATCGGTGATGGCCTTGTAGGGTATGAATATGCCGCAGCCGAAGCGGCGCTCTGCGCCCAGTCCGGTGTACTGCAACTGCAGCGAGGCATCCGGCTTGAGGTCGTGCACCACCAGGCTGTAGCCGTGGATCATGCGATCCGGCGCCGTCATGCGATTGCGCATGCCGCAAATGAGTTTGCCGGCGATGCCCAGCTCGGCCAGGCGTGCCGTCATTTCTTGCAGGAATTCGACCTCGTCCTCGGCGCCGGTCACCAGGTGCGCATGCAGGGTGGAGTAGGGCTGGATATCGCGCAATTTGCCGCTACCCAGCCGCAAGGTGGTGACGCCGATATCCAGCTGGCGGCCCGACAGGGTGTCGCAGTGTCCGGCGAATCTCGCGGGCAGGCGCAGCACCAGTTTGGCGCGCTTGGGCAGCAGCCTGCCGGCCTCGCTTTCGGCGGTCTTCAGCGGCAGGACGCCGACCAGGGCGTCTTCCGCCAAGGCCGGGACATGGGCGAGCAGGGCATCCCACAGCGCGAAAGGGTAATCGGGCGGAAGCGTCCCGCCGCTGACATCGAACACCGCGTCGATCATGCCGGGAGCAGGGTGGCTCATTGGGGATTCTTTTCCTGCGCGTCGGCCCAGTCCTGCATCGCCTGGGCCCATTGCCTTGCGGTGCCGGGATCGATATCGAAGATGGTGAAGCGTTTCACCTCGCGGATGCGGACGCGCAACAGGCTCATGCCGCCCTCGGCATGGTCGATCTGCTGTAGCTCGATCTCTTGCGAACCCAGCGGGACTTTGAGCTTGGCCAATGGGGTGATCTCTGCCATGACGGCTTTCCTGGATGACTATCTAACGGAGAGCGAGTCTATCCCCATTCGCCCGGGCTTTGAATACTACCGGGGGACGGTTCGATACCACCCGTAAGGGTTATAAAAAATAGCCGCTACGGGTGATGGTTCGCTTGAGGACGCCCCCGTAGTATGCCCATCCATTGAGAAATCGGGCCGGCATGCCGGGCCTGATCGGATCAACCGAATGTTTGATTTACCAGCCCCAGCCGTTACCGGGTCATTGAACTAGTTGTCGGTGTGAAGCGTGGCAAGCCGACTGAAAGGAAGAAATATGGCGAAGAAGCTGCATGATACCCCCAACCTCGACCAGCTCGAGTCCGGCCCATGGCCTAGTTTTGTGACCGGCCTGAAGCATCTGGCCAAGGACAAGGATTATGTGGTTGACCTGCTGGGGCAGCTGGAAGAATCGTACAAGACACGCAAGGGCTACTGGAAGGGCGGCACGGTCGGCGTGTTCGGCTACGGCGGCGGCGTGATCCCGCGTTTTACCGAGCTGAAGAACGAGGACGGCACGCCCAAGTTCAAGGATGCGGCCGAGTTCCACACCTTGCGCGTGATGCCGCCTCCCGGCATGCACTATGACACCGCCACGCTGCGCCAATTCTGCGACATCTGGGAGAAGCACGGTTCCGGCCTGATCGCCTTCCACGGCCAGTCCGGCGACATCATGTTCCAGGGTGCGACCACCGACAACGTGCAAAAGGCCTTCGACGAGATCAACGAGATGGGCTTCGACCTCGGCGGCGCCGGTCCTGCGGTGCGCACTTCGATGTCCTGCGTGGGTGCGGCGCGTTGCGAGCAGTCCTGCTACGACGAAGCCAAAGTGCATCGCGCCGTGCTGAATACTTTCCTCGACGACATCCACCGTCCGTCGCTGCCGTATAAATTCAAGTTCAAGTTCTCCGGCTGCCCGAACGACTGCATGAACTCGGTGCAACGCTCCGATATGGCGGTGATCGGTACCTGGCGCGACAACATCCGCACCGACGAGGCGCTGGCGAAGAGGTGGTTCGCCAAGCACGGCATGGACGAGCTGGTGAACGACGTGGTGGCGCGCTGCCCGACCAAGACCTTCCAGCTGAAAGAGATCAAGAACGTCAAGAAAGGCGACAGCATCTCCAGCGTGGCGGTGAGCGACACCCACGCGATCGAGATCGACAACCGCGACTGCGTGCGCTGCATGCACTGCATCAACGTGATGACCGGCGCGCTGTCTCCGGGCAAGGACAAGGGCGCGACCGTGCTGGTCGGCGGCAAGAGCCACCTCAAGATCGGCGGCCTGCTGGGTACCGTGATTCTGCCGTTCGTCAAACTGGATACCGAGGAGGATGTCGAGAAGCTGGTCGATTTCGCCCAGCGCACCATCGACTTCTTCGCCGAGAACGCGCTGGAGCACGAGCGTACCGGCGAGATGATCGAGCGCATCGGCCTGGCCAACTTCCTCGAGGCGATGGAGATCGATGCCGATCCGGCGATGGTCAATTCGCCGCGCATGAACCCCTACGTCCGCACCGACGGTTGGGATGACGAAGTCGCCCGAATCAAAGCCAAGAAGCAAGCCGCCTGAGGAGACAGAAGATGAATCAAGCCGTTCAAGCAGCAGCACCCGCCCAGAAGCGCAAGCCGAAGGAGACCGGGGTACCGGACAACAAGAAGTATCTTCACCCCGTTCTGGCGAAGAACTACGGCAACTGGAAATACCACGACCGTCCCCGTCCTGGCGTGCTGCATCACGTATCGCATGGCGGCGACGAAGTGTGGTCGGTACGCGCCGGTACGCAACGTCAGATGGACATCCATACCATCCGCAAACTGTGCGACATCGCCGACAAGTTCGCCGAAAGCCGCGTGCGCTTCACCATCCGCTCCAACATCGAGTTCATCGTGTCGGACGAGAAGAAGGTCGCACCGCTGATCGCCGAACTGGAGAAGAACGGCTTCCCGGTCGGCGGCACCGGCAACTCGGTGACCATGATCGCCCACACCCAGGGCTGGCTGCACTGCGACATCCCCGGCACCGACGCTTCCGGCGTGGTGAAAGCGCTGATGGACGAGCTGTACGACGAGTTCAAGCGTGAAGAGATGCCGAACCGCGTGCACCTGTCCACCTCCTGCTGCGAGATCAACTGCGGCGGCCAGGCCGATCTCGCGATCATCGTGCAGCACACCAAGCCGCCGGTCATCAACCACGACCTGGTCGCCAACGTGTGCGAGCGTCCGACCGTGGTCGCGCGCTGCCCGGTCGCGGCGATCCGTCCCGCCATGGTCAACGGCAAGCCTTCGCTGGAGATCGACGAGTCCAAGTGCATGTGCTGCGGCGCCTGCTACCCGCCGTGCCCGCCGATGCAGATCAACGACCCGGAGAATTCCAAGCTGGCCATCTGGGTCGGCGGCAAGAACTCGAACGCGCGCGGCAAGCCGACCTTCATGAAGATGGTCGCTTCCGGCCTGCCCAACAACGCACCGCGCTGGCCCGAAGTGGCCGAGGTGGTGAAGAACATCCTGACTGTGTACAAGGAAGACGCGCGTCCGTGGGAGCGTCTGGCCGACTGGATCGACCGCATCGGCTGGCCGCGCTTCTTCGAGAAGACCGGGCTACCGTTCACCAAGTACCTGATCGACGATTGGCGCGGTTCGCGTGCCAACCTGAACTCTTCGACCCACATCCGTTTCTAGGGGGAAGTCAGAGATGAAATTCGGGATCGTAGTCAACGAGGGGCCGTACCAGCATCAGGCCAGCGACTCGGCCTATCTATTCGCCAAGGCGGCCATCGCCAAGGGGCACGAGGTATGGCGCGTGTTCTTCTACCACGACGGCGTCAACAATGCGTCCAAGCTGACCGAGCCGCCGCAGGACGACCGCCACATCGTCAACCGCTGGACCAAGCTGGCCGAAGAGCACAAGGTCGACCTGGTGGTGTGCGTGGCGGCGGCCTTGCGTCGCGGCATCAAGGAAGAGAACCTGGCGCAAGGTTTCCGCATCTCCGGTCTCGGCCAGCTGGTGGAAGCCGGTACCAAGTGTGACCGTGTAGTCACATTCGGCGATTGAGGAGAGGTGAGATGAGCGAGGGTACCGTAAAGAAATTCATGTTCGTCAACCGCAAGGCGCCGCACGGTACGATCTACGCGCTGGAAGCACTGGAGGTGGTGCTGATCACCGCCGCCTTCGACCAGGACGTTTCGCTGGTGTTCGCGGACGACGGCGTCTACCAGCTGAAGAAGGGCCAGCAGACCAAGGGCATCGAGACCAAGAACTTCTCGCCCACCTACCGTGCGCTGGAAGGCTACGACATCGAGAAGCTGTACGTAGAGAAGGAGTCGCTGGATGCGCGCGGCCTGAGCGAAGACGACCTGCTGGTGGATGTCACCGTGCTCAGCAGCGCAGAGATGGGCGCGCTGATGGCGCAACAAGACGTGGTTCTGAGTTTCTAAGGGGGAAGGCAAATGCTCCATATCATCAATAAATCTCCCCTCGCCAGCAGCACGCTGGAAAGTTGCCTGCGCATGACCGCATCCGGCGACATCCTGCTGACGGAGGATGCCGTATATGCCGCGACCAAGGGCAACGCGTTCGAAAGCAAGTTGCGCGCGGCCATGGGGCGTTGCAAGGTCTACGCGTTGCAACCCGATCTCGAAGCACGCGGCCTGGCCGACCGTCTCATCGAAGGAGTGACAGCCGTGGATCACGGCGGCTTTGTCGATCTGACCATCAGCAACAGCGCCTGCCAGTCCTGGCTGTAACCACCACTAATTTTCACAAGGAGAAACATCATGGCAAGCATCGAAGTTGGCGGCAAATCCTACGAAACCGACGAGGAAGGTTATCTGGTCAATCTGGCCGACTGGAACGCGGACATCGCGAACTACATCGCGAAGACCGAGAACGTCGAGATGACCGACCAGCACTGGGAAGTGATCAACTTCCTGCGCGAATACTTCGACGAGTACCAGATCGCCCCTGCGGTCCGCGTGCTGACCAAGGCGATCGGCAAGAAGCTCGGTGCGGAGAAGGGCAACAGCGAATACCTGTACGGCCTGTTCCCCTATGGTCCCGGCAAGCAGGCGTGCAAGATCGCCGGTCTGCCCAAGCCCACCGGCTGCGTATAACCTGATCTTGTGCTGACCGGACCCATGGCGAGCATGATTTTTGCGATCCTGTTTTATCTGGCGACGCTGTTGTTCGTCGTGGGCCTGCTATCCCGCATCAATAACTATGCGCGCACTCCGGCGCCATTGAAGATCCCGACCACGCCCGCACCGACCACAAAAGGCGGCGTGGTGCTGCGCATGACGCGCGAGGTGGTGTTCTTCGAGAGCCTGTTCAAGGCCAACCTGTGGACATGGAGCATGGGCTGGCTGTTCCACGCCAGTCTGGCATTGGTGACGTTGCGTCACCTGCGTTATTTCACCGAGCCCGTGTGGGGCTGGGTCGCTTTCATCCAGCCGTTCGGCGTCTATGCGGGCATCACCATGCTCGCGGGGCTGTGCGGCCTGTGGCTGCGCCGCCTGTTCGTCGAGCGCATCCGCTACATCTCGACGCCGTCCGATCATCTCATGTTGCTGTTGCTCATCGGCATCGCCGCCTCCGGCCTGCTGATGAAGTTCGGCGCACATACCGACGTGATCGCGGTAAAGGATTATTTCATCGGCCTGCTGCATCTGGACATCCGCATGCTCCCGGCCGACCCGTTGTTGCTGTTGCACCTGTCATTGGTTTTGTCGCTCCTGGTCGTGTTCCCCTACAGCAAACTGTTGCACGCACCGGGAGTGTTTTTTTCGCCAACCCGCAACCAGACCGACAATCCGCGCGAGCATCGCCACCTGAGTGCATGGGCCGCCAAGCTGGAAGCGGAGAAGGATTGAAATGGCAGATATCGTAGCTCCGGCCTACCGCATCATCCCCATCATCCCCGCGCTGAAGCCGGGCGCGATGGAGGGCAAAGGGCCGTTCGTCGCCAGCGACAAGATCAACGAGGCCATCGGCTTCCCCGGTCAACTGGTGGAAGACTGGCACGACAAGGCCATCGCCAAGATGGGCGAGCTGTTGTCCAAGTACCGCTCGCTCAAGGTCTACATGGATGCCTGCGTGCACTGCGGCGCGTGCTCCGACAAGTGCCACTACTTCATCGGCACGCAGGACCCGAAGAACATGCCGGTGGCGCGTCAGGATTTGATGCGCAGCGTGTACCGCCGCTATTTCACTTTGCCCGGCAAGCTGTTTCCCAAGCTGGTCGGCGCGCGCGACCTGACGCGCGAAGTGCTGGACGAGTGGTACAACTATTACAACCAGTGTTCCGAGTGCCGCCGCTGCTCGGTGTTCTGCCCCTACGGCATCGACACCGCCGAAGTGACCATGGCGGCGCGCGAGATCTTGGACTCCATCGGCTACGGCCAGAAGTATTCCAACGAGATCATCGGCAAGGTGCACAAGATCGGCAACAACCTCGGCCTGCCCGGCCCGGCGCTGGTCGATACGCTGGAAGGTCTGGAAGAGGACGTCAAGGACGCGACCGGCATCGACGTGAAGTTCCCGATGGACGTGAAGGGCGCGGAAGTGCTGCTGATCACGCCGTCCGCCGATTTCTTCGCGGAGCCGCATATCGACAGCCTGATCGGCTACGCCAAGGTGTTCCATGCCACCGGCACCAGCTGGACGCTGTCGTCGATGGCCTCCGAAGCCGGCAACTTCGGCATGTTCATCGGCAACTACGAGCAACTGCGCAAGATCGCGCTGCGCATCCGCGAGGCCGCGCTGGAACTGGGTGTGAAGCGCATCGTAGTGGGCGAGTGCGGCCATGCCTGGCGCGTGGCCTACAGCTTCTGGAACACCCTGAGCGGGGTGGGCGACGGCGCGGGCGAGGTGGACCGCTTCGCGCAGATGCTGCAAAAACAGCTCGACCACCGCTACAAGCAGCCGACCCATATCTGCGAGTTCACCTGGGACATGATAGAGCGCAACGCGCTCACCTTCGACAAGTCGAAGAACGACAAGCACATCATCACCTTCCACGATTCGTGCAACGTGGCGCGCGGTTCGCGCATGGGCGACTTGCCCGGCGGCCAGTTCGAGATCCCGCGCAACATCATCAAGGCCTGCGCGAACAACTTCGTCGAGATGGACCCGAACACCACGCGCGAGCAGACCTTCTGCTGCGGCGGCGGCGGCGGCCTGTTGACCGACGACCTGATCGAGTTGCGCGTGAAGGGTGCGCTGCCGCGCATGGAAGTGTTGCAGCAGGCGGTGGACGCGCACGGCGTGAATTTCATGGCTACCATCTGCGCGATCTGCAAGGCGCAATTCACCAAGGTCATGCCCATCTACGGATTCGACAGGCGGATGGTGGGCGGCGTGCACCAGTTGGTCAGCAACGCGATCATCCTGGGCGAACAGAAATAACTCACGGAGGCAGGACGATATGTCAGCAACAACCGAAACCCCGCAAAAGATCACTTTCCGCCGCTACAAGGATGGCGACAACAAGATCCGCCGCTGGAACGAGAAGATCTTTCAGGCGAGTCATTCCTACAAATGCCCGACCTATATCCAGTCCACCCCGCCGTGCCAGGGCAGCTGCCCGGCAGGCGAAGACATCCGCGGTTACCTCGGCATAGCCCGCGGCACCGAGAAGGTGCCGACCGGCGCCGACGGCAAGCCGGTCATGCCCTGGCAGGAATACGCCTGGCGCCGCCTGACCGAGGCCAACCCGTTCCCGTCGGTGATGGGCCGCGTGTGTCCGGCGCCGTGCGAGAGCGGCTGCAACCGCAACGAGGTGGAAGACCATGTCGGCATCAACTCGGTCGAACATTTCCTCGGCGAATACGCCATCGCCAACAAGCTCAAGTTCAACAAGCCGAACGTGGCGCCTTCCGGCAAGAAGGTGGCGGTGCTGGGCGGCGGCCCGGCCGGCCTGTCGGTCGCCTACCAGCTGACCTTGAAAGGGCATGAGGTCACCATATTCGACGAGCACGAACATCTCGGCGGCATGATGCGTTACGGCATTCCCGGTTTCCGCACCCCGCGCGACGTGCTGGATGCGGAGATCCAGCGCATCCTCGATCTGGGTGTGAAGACGCGCATGAAGACACACGTCGGCCGCGACATCAGCATGGAACAGATCCGCAAGGAATTCGACGCGGTGTTCCTCGGCATGGGTGCGCAGGCAGGCCGTGCGCTGCCGATCCCCGACAGCGAAGCACCGAACGTGGTGACTGCGACCGCTTTCCTGAAGGCATTCAACGATGGCCGCCTGCAACATGTCGGCAAGCGCGTGGTGGTGGTCGGCGGCGGCGACACCTCCATCGACGTGGCGACCGTGGCGCGCCGTCTGGGGCATATCAAGCATGCCAAGCCTACCGATGCGGAACATGCCATCGCCGGGCGTATGGCGCATGACGTGGCGGAGATATCCGCCAAGGAAGGCGCCGAAGTGGCGCTGACCTCGGTGTTCGCCATCGACAAGATGCAGGCCAACAAGCACGAGATCGAGCAGGCGCAAGCCGAGGGTATCTACATCCTCGGCGGCATGATGCCGGTCGCCGTGGTAAAGGATGCCAACGGCCGCGCCACTGCGCTGCGCGTCGCCAAGTGCGAGGCGAAGTTCAATGCCGGCCGCCTGGAAGTCAACAAGATCGAAGGCAGCGAGTACGACATCGAAGCCGACCTGATCGTCTCCGCCATCGGCCAGGCGGTGGATTTCACCGGGCTGGAAGAATTCAACAACGGCAAGGGCGCAGTCTCCACCGACAAGAATTATGTGGTGAACGGCAAGCCGGGCGTGTTCGCCGGCGGCGACGTGATCCGTCCGCACCTGCTGACCACCGCCATCGGCCACGGCTCCATCGCCGCCGACGGCATCCACAACTTCCTGCTGGGCAAGGACCTGGACAAGCGCCCCAAGATCGACGCGCACCAGTTCGACCTGATGCGCAAGCTGGCGGAGAAGGGCATCAAGATTGAGGAGGCGCGCGAGCCGATGCGCGGTACCTGCAACTCCAATGTCGCGGTGCACAACTTCGACAACCGTTCCGATCGCTACATCATCCCGCACGACAAACTGTTCCTCGGGCATTTCAGTGCCGTGAAGCGTAACCTCCGTCATGTGGTCACGCTGGACAAGCAGAGCGCGCTGGGCAACTTCCAGGATCGCCTCGGCGTGCTGACGGAAGCGGAAGCGGTCGCCGAAGCCAAGCGCTGCATGAGCTGCGGCATGTGCTTCGAGTGCGACAACTGCGTGGTGTATTGCCCGCAGACCGCCGTGTCCCGCGTGAAGAAATCCGAGGCGACGCTGGGCCGCTACGTGACGACCAATTATGACAAGTGCATCGGTTGCCACATCTGTGCGGACGTGTGCCCGACTGGCTATATCCAGATGGGCCTGGGCGAGTAACACGACATGAACCTACTGCGCGATCAATCTGCTGCGTTGCGTACTCGCTCGCCGCTCGCCTACCTGCAAGGTATGTCGAGCAGCTCGCTCCGCCGCGCCTTGCATCTCGATCTGCTCGCGACGGTTCCTGTTCGCGTTACCTGTGCGCTGTTGATGTTGTTGGCGTGCCTAGTACAGCCATCCTACGCTGCAGAGAATAAGCCCAAGCTGGATATCGGCAAGGGCGGCCATTGCGTGGAAGACACACAATGGATGCGCAAGAACCATATGCATCTGCTCAAGCACCAGCGCGACGAGACCGTGCGCAAAGGCATCCGCAAGGAGGCGAACAGCCTGAAGAATTGCGTGGAGTGCCATGCCAGCACCAAGGATGACAGCGTGATCGCGCGCGAAGACAGTTTCTGCGTCGGTTGCCATCGTTATGAAGCGGTCAAGATCGATTGCTTCGAGTGCCATTCCGGCATGCGCAAGAGCGCCTGGTTGCAGAGGAACGCGAAGAAATGAACGACATCGACATCCAGCGCCGCAGGTTCCTGAAGACTTCGCTCGGGGTCGCCGCCGTGGCCATCGCGCCCGGCATGCTGCTGTTCGACGTGGCGCACGGCAAGCCGCAGCCTTCCGGCAGCAAGGTGCGCTGGGGCATGCTGATCGACACCAACCAGTGCAAGTCCGGCTGCAACGAATGCGTGACCGCCTGCAACAGGGAGAACGGTTTGTCCGGCGGTACCGCACCCACCGATTCGCAATGGATACGCAAGATCGAGATCAAGGACATCAGCAGCGGGCGCGAGCTGTCGCTGCCGATGATGTGCCAGCACTGCGAGCATCCCCCCTGTGTCGATGTGTGTCCCACCGCGGCTTCGTTCAAGCGGGATGACGGCATCGTGCTGGTGGACAAGCACCGCTGCATCGGCTGCCGTTATTGCATGATGGCATGCCCGTACAAGGCGCGTTCCTTCGTGCACGAGAGCCTGTCCGACCAGAACCCGGATGTGCCGCGCGGCAAGGGCACGGTGGAAAGCTGCACGTTGTGCGTGCATCGGATCGATCAGGGCTTGCTGCCGGCCTGTGCCGATGCCTGCCCGAACAAGGCCATACTGTTCGGCGACCTGAATGACCAGAACAGCGAGATATCGAAGAGGGTGCATGCTGTCGCATCGGTGCAGATCCGCGCTGACTTGCAGCTCAACCCCGGCATCCGCTATCAGGGATTGTGACCATGCCTACCTTAGCTTCCTTGCGCTTCAAGAACCGTCTTTACTGGCTGCTGCTCGCCGCGGGCGGGGTGGTCGCACTGGCCGGCCTGTATGCCGTGCACCTGATGGAGCATCACGGCCATATCATCACTGGCATGAACAACCAGATCGTCTGGGGCATACCGCATGTGTTCGCCATCTTCCTGATCGTGGCGGCGTCCGGCGTGCTGAACGTCGCCTCCATCGGCTCGGTATTCGGCAAGGCCATCTACAAGGCGCGCGCGCCGTTGGCCAGCCTGCTGTCGATCGCCATGCTGGCGGGCGGCCTGACCGTACTGATGCTGGACCTGGGCAGACCGGACCGTATCCTGGTCGCGGCGACCAATTACAACATCACCTCGGTGTTCGCGTGGAACGTGGTGCTGTATTCCGGCATGTTCTCGCTGGTCGTCGTCTACCTGTGGACGATGATGGAGCGGCGCATGAACCCGTTCAACAAGGCGGCCGGCCTGGCAGTGTTCGTCTGGCGCTTCGTGCTGACCACCGGTACCGGCCTGATCTTCGCCTTCCTCACCGCGCGCCAGGCCTACGGCTCGGCGCTGCTGCCGCCGATGTTCATCGTGCTGTCGTTCGCCTGGGGCATGGCGGTGTTCCATGTGGTGCAGTCGGCCATCTATAGCTGGAACGAGAAAGCGCTCGATCCGGCCATCCTGCAACGCAAGAAGAACCTGCTCGGCGTGTTCGTCGCCGGTTCGCTGTACATGGTCGCCGTGTATCACTTCACCAACATGTACTTCGCGCACCAGCAGGGCTTCGAATTGTTCATCCTGAAGGATGGCGGCATCTACCCGAACCTGTTCTGGTGGGGCTATGTCGTGCTCGGCAATCTGCTCCCGCTGCTGCTGATCTATGTTCCGGGCTTGGGCAAGAACACCTGCGTGATGGCTGCCTCGTTGCTGGTGGTGCTGGGGGCATTCGCCTTGCTGTATGTGTTCATCGTCGGCGGACAGGCTTATCCGTTGAACATCTTCCCGGGCTATGAGGTCAGCAGCACCTTTGCCGATGGCAAGATCAACAGCTATCAGCCCTCGCTGTACGAGTTCATGCTGGGTTTCGGCGGACTGGCGATCGCCTTCATCATCACCACTGTCAGCGTGCGCGTGTTGAATTTCATGCCGCAGGACAAGCCCTACATCGCCGATTAACTCCATTCGGAGGCTGCCATGAACCGCATGCTGATCTCGGCAGCACACAAATCCTCCGGCAAGACCATGGTCAGCATCGGCTTGTGCGCGGCGCTGACTGCGCGCGGCCACGCGGTGCAGCCGTTCAAGAAAGGTCCGGATTACATCGACCCGATGTGGTTGTCGCAGGCAGCCGGCCATCCCTGCCGCAACCTGGACCTGTACCTGATGGAGAACGATGATGTGGTCGCGACCTTCGCGCGGCACGCCTCCGAGGTGAACCTGGTCGAAGGCAACAAGGGTTTATACGACGGCCTCGCGCTCGACGGAAGTAACAGCAACGCCGCTTTGGCCAAGCTGCTCGACCTGCCGGTGATCCTGGTGATCGACGCGCGCGGCATGACGCGCGGCATCGCGCCGCTGATCCTCGGTTATCAGGCGTTCGACAAGGACATCCGCATCGCCGGCATCATCCTTAACAATCTCGGCGGAAAGCGCCACGAATCCAAGCTGCGCCAGGTCATCGAGCATTACACCGACGTGCCGGTGATCGGCGCGATCCAGCACGACGAACGCATGAGCATCGAGGAACGCCACCTCGGCTTGATGCCCAGCAACGAATCCATCGCAGCGAACGCCAAGATCAAACAGATCGGCGAGGCCATCGCCGAGCAGGTCGACCTCGACCGCTTGCTGGCACTGTCGCAGAAAGACCCTTTGCCAGTACCGCGCACTGCCGAAGTGTTGCCCATGCCGCTAGGCGAGAAAGTGCGCATCGCCATCGCGCGTGACCGCGCCTTCGGCTTCTATTACGCCGACGACCTCGACGCACTCGAAGCAGCGGGGGCGGAACTGGTGCCGTTCGACGCGCTGAACGACGCGCACCTGCCGGAAGTGGACGGGCTGTATATCGGCGGCGGTTTCCCCGAGGCCTGCGCAGTCGAACTGGAGGCGAATGCGACGCTGCGCGGCGAGATCAGGCGGGCGATAGAGAACGGCATGCCGGCCTATGCCGAATGCGGCGGCCTGATGTACCTGTCGCGTGGTATCGAATACGAAGGCCGTCGCTACGAGATGGTCGGCGCCATCCCGGGCGACGTGACCATGCATGCCAAGCCCATAGGGCGGGGCTACGTGCACCTGCAAGAAGACGAGGCGCATCCGTGGCCGCGTCCGGCCACACCGGCCAAACAGATCAAGGCGCACGAATTCCATTATTCCAGTCTGGAAAACCTTCCGCCGGATAGTCGCTTCGCTTACCATGTGGCGCGCGGCCACGGCATAACCGGGGAACGCGATGGCCTGATGGTGCATAACCTGCTGGCGTCCTACACGCATCTGCGCACCATCGGCAGCTGCTACTGGGCTACCCGCTTCGTCGCCTTCGTGCGGCGCTGCAAGGAGCAACGAACCGTAACAACCGCAACCAACGAACAGGCACTATGAAACAGAATCTGTACCAAGCCGCCATCGCGGCTTTCGACCAGGCCAACGCCGAAGATCCCAATAAGGAGAGCGCCGACGGCAAGGAATATCCCAAGGAACTGCTCTATGCGCAGCGCATGACCGAGATGCAGGAGCGCTATGCGCCGGAGGCATCCGAGGCGGTGAAGCTGGCGTGCCGCGCACAGCACATCCAGCGCTGGAAGAGTCCGCGCAGCGACTATCCGATGGACAAGAAGGGCTACATGTTGTGGCGCACCAACCTGTACAAGTTCCACGCGGAGACTGCGGGCAGGCTGATGAAGCAGGTCGGCTACGACGACGAGATGATAGAGCGCGTGAAGACCATCGTCGGCAAGAAGGAGCTCAAGACCAATCCCGAGACGCAGTTGATGGAAGACGTGGTGGACCTCGTGTTCATCGAGCACTATATGCTGGGGTTCGCCGCGCAGAAGGCGGACTATGACGAGGCCAAATGGCTGCTCATCATCAGAAAGACCTGGGACAAGATGTCCGAGCGTGCGCACGAGTTCGCACTGGCCGGCAAGATCAAACTGCCCGAGGCGCTGGTGCCGCTGATTTTGAAGGCCGTGCAGTAATGGATTTCCTGCCAATCTTCGCCAATATCCGCGGAAAGCATTGCCTCGTCGTTGGTGGCGGCGAGGTCGCCAAACGCAAGGCCAGCGTGCTGCTCGAGGCTGGTGCGCAGGTGCGCGTGGTCGCCCCCGAGATCGATGTGGAACTGAGAAACGAAGAGGGCGTCGATGTCGTCGTCGCGCGCTTCGATGCAAGCCATCTCGACGGTGTGACGCTGGCCATCGCGGCCACCAACGACCGTGCGGTGAACAAGCAGGTGTCCGAACTCGCGCAGGCGCGCAACATCCCGGTGAACGTGGTGGACGACCCCGAGCTGTGCAGCTTCATCATGCCCGCCATCCTCGACCGCTCACCGCTGATGGTGGCGTTCTCCAGCGGCGGCGCTTCGCCGGTGCTGACGCGCATGATGCGCGGCAAGCTGGAGACCGTGATCCCGCAGAACTACAGTCGTCTCGCCGCCTTCGCCGAACGCTTCCGCGAAACGGTCAAGACCCGCGTCACCAACCCGGCGAAGCGCCGCATCTTCTGGGAGAACGTGTTCGAGGGCGTGGTCGCCGAGAAGGTGCTCACCGGCGACGAGGCCAGTGCAGAAGCGATGCTGCAACAGATGCTGGCGGACGAGGACAACATCCAGCGCGGCGAGGTATACCTGGTCGGTGCCGGCCCCGGCGATCCGGACCTGCTCACCTTCCGTGCCTTGCGCCTGATGCAGAAGGCCGACGTGGTGGTGTACGACGCGCTGGTGTCCAAGCCCATCGTCGAGATGACGCGCCGCGATGCCGAGCGCATCTATGTCGGCAAACGCCGTGCCGACCATGCGCTGCCGCAGGAAGACATCAACCTGCTGCTGGTGCGTCTCGCCAAGCAAGGCAAACGTGTGTTGCGCCTGAAGGGCGGCGATCCGTTCATCTTCGGGCGCGGCGGCGAAGAGATCGAAGAACTGGCCGAACACGGCATCCCGTTCCAGGTGGTGCCAGGCATCACCGCTGCAGCCGGTGTGGCCTCCTATGCCGGCATCCCGCTGACGCATCGCGATTACTCGCAGTCCTGCCTGTTCGTCACCGGTCATCTCAAGGATGGCTCGATGAACCTCGACTGGGAGCAGCTTGCCCGTCCGCGCCAGACCGTGGTGGTGTACATGGGACTGCACGGCCTCGACACGTTGTGTGCGAAGCTCATCGAACATGGCCTGCCGGACAGCACACCGATCGCCATCGTACAGCACGGCACCCAGCCGACGCAGCGCGTCATCACCGGCACGCTGGCAACGCTGCCCGCCATCGCCGAGCGCGAGAAACCGCAGGCGCCGACGCTGATCATCGTCGGTGGCGTCGTCACACTGCGCGACAAGCTCGCGTGGTTCCATCCACAGGGGAGTGCACAATGAGCCTGATCGAAGCGGCCAAGGCCGGTGACCTCGTTGCGGTCCAGGCTGCCATCGCAGCCGGTGCCGACGTCAACGCTGTCGACGAACGCGGCTGGACTGCGTTGTCCTATGCGGTCTACAACGCCGACCTGAAACGCGGTTTTGCCGACGTGGTGCAGGCCCTGATCGATGCCGGCGCAGATGTCGAGGCCCCCATAGGTTACGGTGTGCGTCCGCTGATGCTGGCGGCAGGCTATGGCGAGACTGCCGTGGTCGAGGTATTGCTGAAGGCGGGAGCGGATGTGCTGGCGCAGAACGAGGGCGGCTATACTGCGCTGATGATGGTCAAACAGAAACACTACGTCGACGTGGTCAACCTGCTGCACGAGGCAGAACAGCTCGCGGGGCTGGGTGAGGGCAGCTGCGCCAGCAAGAACGCGCCCAATACCAGCGTCATCACCTTCATGAAACGTCCCGGCGCATAACGCGGCGTCGATCAACAAGCGAACGGGGTAAGCATGGCCTATTTCATCTACAAGATCAGCGAACGGCCCATCAGGTTGCTGGAAAAGCTCGAGCAGTACGACAGCTACAAGGAAGCTTCCGTGCGGGTGAAGCAACTGCGTGCCGAGCATACTGCCGAGAGCGGATCCACGATCAGGATGATCCATGCCGAGAACGAACTGCATGCCGAAGACCTGCTCAACCAGGTGCGCGAACCCGTACCCGAGCTCGGGGATGACTGATGAATGACTTGACGCACTTTTCCGCCTCCGGCAGGGCGCGCATGGTGGATGTCTCGGCCAAGTCCGAGACCCATCGCGTCGCCGTCGCCAGCGGCGTGTTGCGCATGCAACCGGCCACTCTGGAGCGGATCCGTGCAGGAAAGGTGGCCAAAGGGAACGTGCTGGCGGTGGCCGATGTCGCCGCGGTGATGGCGGCGAAGCACACGCCGGAAATAATCCCGATGTGCCACGCCATCGCGCTTTCCGGGGTGGAGGTCGAGTTCAGCGAGATCATCCAGGCCGATGCGCAAGGATGCGTGGGCATCAAGGTCGTCGCCAGCGCAAGCTGCATCGGCCAGACCGGCGTGGAGATGGAAGCGCTCTGTGCGGCCAACGTGGCCCTGCTGACCATCTATGACATGTGCAAGGCGATAGACCGGGGCATGCGCATCGAGGCCGTGCAACTGGAAGAGAAGCGCGGCGGCAAGAGCGGCATCTGGCAGCGCGGTGCGGACAAATGATCCGGGTGTTGTTCTTCGGCCCGGTGGCCGAACGTGTCGGCCGCAACGCCATGCAAGTCGAATACCGCTCCGGCATGCAGCTGCAGGAACTGCGTGAGCAGTTGGCAGCACAGTACCCGCAGGCATTCGATATCGTCTGTTTCGTGGCGGCGAACGGCGAGCATGTGCGCGACCTGACATTGCCGCTGGCGGATGGCAGCGAAGTGGCCTTCATGGCCAAGTTCTCCGGAGGCTAGCATGCAAGCGGCCGTGCGGATCCAGCTCGAAGACTTTTCCCAGGATGCGGAGATAGCAGCACTCAAGGCGAGCTCCAAACGCATGGGCGGCATCGCCACCTTCCTCGGTTGTGCACGCGACTTCTCCGAAGGGCGCGAGGTCTCCGAGATCAGCTTCGATGCCTACGGCAGCATGGCGCTGGCCGAAATGAACAAACTGCGCAGCGAAGCCATCGCAAGATTCGACCTGCTGGACGCGCGCATCGTGCATCGCATCGGCACAGTGAAAGGCGGCGACAACATTGTGTTCATCGCCGCCGGTGCCGAACACCGCGCCGCCGCATTCGATGCCTGCCGCTGGATGATCGACGAACTCAAACAGCGCGTGCCGATCTGGAAGAAGGAGATCACGCCACAGGGTGAGGCGTGGGTGACGCAGCATCCGTAGGGGTAAAGTGATTAAGCTAGAATGACTGCAATCGGCCAAGAGCAGACCGTCAATAATTAAGCCACGGAGGATTCAATGCGTACGCTAATTATTTGTGTGCTACTTATTTCAGTCCTGATTTCACCAAGAGTGATGGCAGGCGAAAATATTTGGGATGACGCTGCTAAGGCAATAACGCGTCTTTCGCCAAAGGAATTTCCTCAATTGCCCTCCGAGGCTGTAACCAACCTTATCAAGCTTGGTTGCACAATACCCCAGCCCACTTTTTTCATCAAAGATAAGGCAAACGTCATATCGGGTAGCTTTGCCAAGCGCGGTCAAAAGGACTACGCCGTTCTCTGTTCATTGAATGGGGTTTCGCATATCCAATTAATTTGGGGAGGAGCTTCTCGCTGTGAATCTGAAATTGAGTTTTCAGAGGATCGCGGATACTTGCAGGTTGTTTTGCCCGGTGAAATCAGTTACTCCAGGACAATCGGTACGGTCATCGGCAATGTTGATGGCATTGAAGACAGCTATATCGAGAAAGCATCAAGCATCTTTTACTGTGTAAATGGAAAATGGACAGAAGTTCAGGGGGCTGACTAGCGCTAGAACTACTCCATTTGAACCCAGCAGAGCTTCTCATCGACTCCTTTGGGTTAATAGCAGCCGATGAAGTCGAGCCTTACATAGCACCCATGAAACCCAATATGCTATCCATCAATCCATGAAACTCCTTTCCATCGTCGGCCATTCGGGCTCCGGCAAGACCACGCTGATCGAGAAGCTCATCCCCGAATTGAACCGGCGCGGCTTGCGCGTGGCGACCATCAAGCATGCCCACCACCAGGTGCAACTCGACACGCCCGGCAAAGACAGCTGGCGCTACACGCAGGCGGGGGCGGCGCTGAGCATGCTGGTGACGAGCGAAGGCGTGCAGCTGGTCGCCTCGCAGGTGGGACAGTGCGAGCCGCAGCAGCTCGCCGAACGCTTCATGGGTGAAGCCGATCTGGTATTGGCGGAAGGCTTCTCGCATGCGCCGGGGCCGAAGATAGAAGTGCTGCGGCGCGATTGCGGCAAACCGCCGCGCTGCAAGATCGAGGAGGGCTTGATCGCCATCGTCACCGACATGGACGAGGTCTATCCGCAACTGCCGCACTTCGGCTTGGGGGATGTCGCCGCCATCGTCCAGTTCCTGCTGGACAGGAAATGATCGCGGACTGCACCGCCGTCATCCTGGCCGGAGGTGATTCGCGCCGCATGGGGCAGGACAAGGCCGATCTGCTGCTGGACGGGCAGACGCTGCTGCAACGTATGACGGCGACCTTGCAACCGCTGTTTGCCGAAGTCATCGTCAGCACGCGGCAGCCCCGTCCCGCCATCGACCTGCCGCAAGTCTGCGACTATCCGGTGTACGCCGGGCCATTGGCCGGATTGGTGGCCGGGCTTGAGCGTGCGAACACCCAATGGATATTCGCCGTGGCCTGCGACATGCCTTTCATCACGCCGGCGGTGATCGAACATCTGGCTGCCCAGCGTACAGGTTGCCAGGCGGTGGTGCCCATGGTGCGGGGTTATCCGCAGCCGCTGGCGGCTTTCTATGCCAGGGGTTGTCTGCCGGAGGCGCTGGCGTGTATCAACGGCAATGGCAAGCACAGTCTGCGCACCTTGCTCGATCGTTTGCAGGTACGCTATGTGGGCGATGAGCAGTTGCTGGCGGTCGATCAGCAACTGCGCAGTTTCTTCGATCTGGATACGCCGCAGGATGTGGCGACAGCAATGAACGAGGTGAAAAAGTAATGGAACATCTGCATGTGGGGGAGGCGCTCAGCGTCATCCTCGGCTCGGTCACGCCGCTGGGCACGGAGCTGATGAGGTTGGAGCATTCGCTCGGGCGGGTGCTGGCCGAAGATATCAGTGCCAACCGCGACCTGCCGCCCTATGCGGTATCGGCGATGGACGGATTCGCCGTGCGTAGCGCCGATGTGGCGGTCGTACCGGTTCAACTGGCGATCATCGAGGACATCAAGGCCGGCGATATGCCGAGCAAGACCGTACAAGCCGGACAGTGCGCACGCATCATGACCGGTGCGCCGCTGCCGCCGGGGGCGGATGCGGTGATCCGCGTGGAAGATACCGAAGAGGCCTCGGCCAACAGTGTGCGGATAGGCAAGGCGGTCAAGCCCGGCAACGATGTGCGTCCGCAAGGCGAAAACATGCGCAACGGCGATGTAGTGCTGCGGATCGGCACCGAGATCACGCCCGGCGTGATCGGCGTGTTGGCGACGGTAAAGGCGGCACAGTTTGCCGTATGCAGCCGCCCGCGTGTGGCCATCCTTTCCACCGGCAACGAACTGGAAGGGATGAACGATCCGGTCGACCCGAACAAGATCCCTGATTCCAACACATACGCATTGATGGCGCAGGTGCAGGCACTCGGCATCGAGCCGGTGCTGCTCGGCATCGCGCGCGACGATCCTGCCGAGCTGGAGCAGTATCTGCGGCGCGGTTTGCAATATGACGTGCTGCTGGTTTCCGGCGGCACCTCGGTGGGCGTGCACGACTATGTGCGGCCGACCATCGAGAAGCTCGGCGTGGAGATGAAGTTTTGGCGCGTGGCGATCCGTCCTGGCCATCCGCTGGCGTTCGGTATGCACGGCAACAAGGCCGTGTTCGGGCTACCTGGCAATCCGGTCTCCAGCATGGTGTGCTTCGAGGAGTTCGTGCTTCCCGCATTGCGTTGCATGATGGGTAATCCGCGTCTGTATCGCCGCACCGTGACCGCGCGGCTGGACCATGCGCTGAAATTCCGTCCGGGTCGCACCGAGTTCGTGCGCGTGCAACTCACGCACGACGACGCGGGTTACATCGCCAGTTCCACCGGCACCCAGAGCAGCGGGGTGTTACTGTCCATGGCGAAAGCGGACGGCTTGCTCGTGGTGCCGGCGGACAGCGAGGGGCTTGCAGAGGGAGAGCAGGTCACCGTGCAACTGCTGGACGGTACGGTGTTCCAGGCTGACATGGGATTCAGGGAATGAATATGAGCATCGCAAAGATCGGCATCCTGACAATTTCCGACCGCGCCAGCCGCGGCGAGTATGAAGACAAGGGCGGTCCCGCCATCCATGCCTGGTTCACGCGCGTGTTGAGCAGCCCGTGGCAGGCGGTGGCGCGGGTGATTCCGGATGAACAGCTTTTGATCGAAAAGACATTGGTCGAGCTCGCCGACAAGGAAGGCTGCTGCCTGATCGTCACCACCGGCGGCACCGGCCCGGCGTTGCGCGATGTCACACCGGAAGCGACCGAGGCGGTGTGCGAGAAGATGATGCCGGGTTTCGGCGAGCTGATGCGCGCGGCCTCGCTCAAAGTGGTGCCGACCGCCATCCTGTCGCGGCAGACCGCCGGCATCCGCGGCAACAGCCTGATCGTCAATCTGCCGGGCAAGCCTTCGGCGATCGACGACTGCCTGAATGCGGTGTTCCCGGCGATCCCTTATTGCATCGACCTGATCGAAGGCGATCATCTGGAATCCCATCCCGAGCAATGCAAGGCGTTCCGCCCGGCGCATGCCACTTCCAAAAAGTGAGCGACAGATGACGAATTACGACGGCCTGGTCGCCGAAGCGCTGACGCGCGTGAAGGAGTTGATGCCGTGGGATCTGAGCCGCCTGCTCGCCAGTGGCGGCAAGCCGCTCCTGCTGGACGTGCGCGAACCTTCGGAATTCGGCTTGCTGCATATCCCCGGTTCTATCAACGTCCCGCGCGGTGTGTTGGAACAGTCCTGTGAATGGAATTATGACGAGACCGTGCCGGAGCTGGCGGCCGGGCGCGACCGTCCGGTGGTGGTGATCTGCCGTTCCGGCAAGCGTTCCGTGCTGGCTGCCGATGTGATGCTGAAATTGGGATTCATCGATGTGGTCTCGCTGCGGACCGGGATCCGTGGCTGGAACGATTACGAGCAACCTCTCCAGGATGGCGCGGGGAAGGGGCTGGATGCGGATGCGGTCGACGCGTTGCTCATGCCCAATGTGCGTGCGGAGCAGCGCGGCCCCAAAGCGGGCTGAACGTTAGCGCACCTTATTCGGCGGCAGTCGCTTGTCCTGCCTGATGCCGTTCGATCACACTATCGATGAAGCCGCGCAGGAACCCCTCGGTCTGCGCACTATGGAAGCGGTCGATCTCGACACCGCGGCTATAGGCAACCACAGTCGGGAAGCCGCGTACCTTGTGCCTCCCGGCGATCTTCATGTTCTCGTCAGCATCCACGATGCCCAGCAGGAACTTGCCGTCATAGGCAAACACCATCTTGTGCAGCAACGGAGCCAATACGCGGCACGGTGCGCACCATTCGGCGCTGATATCGACCAGCACCGGTAGTTCGTGCGAGCGTGCCACGACCAGTTGCTCGAAATCACTTTCTTCGACATTGTAAGAATAGTCGGACATCTTTTTTCCCGATACATGAGGTTGCGGACAGCCATACGGAAACCATCCGTGTGCGGACGGATTTAACTGAAGCTGAACGATGCGGTCAATCGCCCTTAAGGGGGACGTCCTGGGCGCAAAGGGGGGGGAGTGATGTTCAGGCCAGCCGCTGCTGCAATGCGGTGCACAACTCGGCGATCTCTTGCGGCCGCTCCAGTGCCGCGCCGCTGATCCAGAAGGTGTCTTCGGCACGTGCGCCCAGCGTGTTGATCTTGGCGCTGCGCAACTCGATGCGATGCTGCGCCAGCAGGTCGGCGATACGCGCCAGCAGGCCGGGACGGTCGCCCGCCACCACGGACAGGATGAACTGTCCTTTCTCGTCCCGGGTGATCTCGACCTGCGGCGCGATGGGGAAGTGCTTGAGCTGGCGGCTGACCCGGCCGCTGTGCGGTGCGGCAGGCGGAGTATCGGTCGCGAGCTGTTGCGCCAGTTCGTACTCGATGTAGTTCATCACGTCGCGATAGGGGGTGTCGCCGTTGTTCGCATCCATCACCTGGAAACTGTCCAGCGCGTAGCCGTGCTGGGTGGTATGCACCTTGGCTTCCATGATGTTGTAGCTCATACGCGCGAAGAAGTTGCAGATACGCGCGAACAGGAATGGCTTGTCCTTGGTGTAGACCATCACTTGCAACCCTTCGCCGATGCGCGAAAGGCGGGCCTTGACCACGGGCAGCTCGCTGTTCACGCGGTGCGCCAGCAGACGGGTGTGCCAGGCGATCTCGTGCGGCTCATGGCGCAGGAAATAGTCGGCATCCAGCTGCGCCCACAGCAGCTTGTATACCTCCGGATCGACGGCATACAGGCTCAGTGTCTCGGCGGCGACCTTGCGCACTTCGCCGACCTGGTCGGCCATCTTGCCGCTGGTCAGATAGCGCCGTGTGGCGTTGTACAGGTCTTCCAGCAGCTTGCCTTTCCAGGCGTTCCACACCTTGGCGCTGGTGCCGCGGATGTCGGCCACGGTGAGCAGGTAGAGCGCGGACAGATGGCGCTCGTTCCTGATCTTGGCGGCGAAAGCCGCGATCACATCCTGGTCGGACAGGTCCTGTTTCTGTGCGGTGGAGGACATGGTGAGATGGTTCTCCACCAGCCACACCACCAGGTCGGTGTCCTCGCGCATCAGCTCGTGCTGTTTGCAGAAGCGCGCGGCATCGGCGCGCCCGAGCTTGGAATGGTCGCCGCCGCGCCCCTTGGCGATGTCGTGGAACAGGCCGGCGATATACAGCACCTCGGGCCGGGCGAAATCGCGGATCAGCCGGCTGCACAGCGGATATTCGTGCGCGTACTGTTCCAGCGTGAAACGGCGCAGGTTGCGCACCACCATCAGGATGTGTTCATCCACGGTGTAGACGTGGAACAGGTCATGCTGCATCTGGCCGACGATGCGGCCGAAGGCTGGGATGTAACGCCCGAGGATGTCCTGCTGGTTCATGCGCCGCAGTGCATGCGTCAGCCCCTGCGGCTGGCGCACGATGTCCATGAACAGGGCGCGGTTGCGCGGGTCCTTGCGGAAGCCGGCGTCGATGAGTTTGCGTGCGCGCCACAGGGCGCGCAGGGTCGCGGCGGAGAAGCCGGTCAGGCGCGGATGCTGCTCCAGCAGCAGGAAGCTCTCCAGGATGGCGGAAGGTTCGCGCTCGAACAGGTCCTCGTCGCGCGCCTCCAGCTTGTCGTCGCGTGCGACGAAACGCTCGTTGAGCGGATATGTCTCCGCTTCCGGGAAGATGCGCGCACGCATGGTCTGCAACAGCACCGCATTCAGCTGCAGGACCGCGCGGCGGGTGCGGTAGTAGCGTTGCATCAGATGTTCGCTGGCGCGGCGCTGCGCGCTGGCGTTGATGTCCAGCTGCTCGGCCAGCGCGGTCTGGTATTCGAACACCAGCCGGTCGTCGTGGCGGCCGGACAGGAAATGCAGGCGGATGCGCAGGTCTTGCAGCAGATGTTCGTGCTGGGCGATCTGGCGCGCTTCGATCCCGGTGATCAGCCCCGCCTGTGCCAGCGCTTGCCAGGTGTGGCCGAAGCCGCAGGCGCGTGAGATCCACAGCACGGTCTGCAGGTCGCGCAGGCCGCCGGGACTCTCCTTCAGGTTGGGTTCCAGGTTGTGGTCGGTATCGATGAAACGTGTGTGACGCTGCTCCTGCTCCTGCACCTTGGCCAGATAGAAGGCGCGGCGGCTCAGGTGGGCGGCGAGCGTCTCGCGCATCTCGAGATACAGCGCGCGGTTGCCGGTGATATGGCGCGCTTCCAGCAGGTTGGTCTGCACCGTCACATCGGACGATTCAGCCATGCAGTCGCCGATGGTGCGCACGCTGTGGCCGACTTCCAGGCCGATGTCCCACAGATTGCCGACCAGCTGCTGCAGGCGTTGCTGCAAGGCTTCATCCGGCTGTTGCGGCAGCAGGATGAGCAGGTCGATGTCGGATCTGGGGTAGAGCTCGGTGCGGCCGTAGCCGCCGACCGCCACCAGCGCCAGCCCGGACGGCATCTCCAGCATCTTCCATATCTGGCGCAGATGGTCATCCACCAGTTTTGAGTGCATGCGCAGATGGCGCGCGGGTTGCGGGTGGGCGAGATAGTCTGCTTGCAGTGCGCGCCGCGCGAGCCGCAGACTGTCCCGGATCTCCGCGATGGTCTTCATGCTGAAGCCGGGGTCAGGCCGGGATGGGCGGGGATCCGGCTGATAGAGTCAGCACCTCGAAGCCGGTGGGAGTGACCAGCACGGTGTGCTCCCATTGTGCCGACAGGCTGTGGTCCTTGGTGACGATGGTCCAGCCGTCGCCCAGCTGTTTGATCTCTTTGCGGCCCGCATTCACCATCGGCTCGATGGTGAAGATCATGCCGGCTTCCAGCCGCGGCCCAGTGCCGGCCCTGCCGTAATGCAGCACCTGCGGCTCCTCGTGGAACCTGCTGCCGATGCCGTGGCCGCAGAATTCGCGCACCACGCTGTAGCCCAGACCTTCGACATAGGCCTGGATGGCATGGCCGATGTCGCCCAGGTGGGCGCCGGCACGGACGGTGCGGATACCCAGCCACATCGCCTGGTAAGCGGCATCGCACAGGCGCTTGGCCTGGATCGAAGGTTCGCCGACGTAGAACATGCGGCTGGTGTCGCCGTGCCAGCCATCCTTGATCGTGGTGATGTCGAGATTGACGATGTCGCCGTTCTTCAGCTTCTTGTCGCTCGGGATGCCGTGACAGACCTGGTGGTTGATCGAGGTGCAGATCGACTTCGGGTAGGGCGTGTGTCCGCCCGGTGCGTAATTGAGCGGGGCCGGGATGCAACCCTGCACGTTCACCATATAGTCATGACAGAGCTTGTCCAGCTCGTCGGTGGTGACGCCGGCCTGCACGAACGGCTGAATGTAATCCAGCACCTCGCCGGCCAAACGTCCGGCGATGCGCATCTTGTCGATTTCCTGCGGAGTTTTGATGCTGATGGACATGATTTTCTTCGGTGTTGCGGATGAGCACGAGGATAGAGGATAGCGCCTGCAAGCACAACCAGGAAAAAAGGCACGCCCTGCGGCGTGCCTTCTTCATTGCGCTACGCCAGTGAGGCTTAACGCTTGTTGCCGCTGTTGTGGCCACGTCCCAGCGAGAAGCTGGTGCCTTGCGGACGGCGTGCCCCGCTGTGCGGTGCGGGAGCACGGTTGCCGTTCACGTCGCCGCGCGGCCTGTCGTTGCCGAAGCGGTTGTGCGAATGCCCCTCGCGGCGCTGGCCGGGCGCATGCTCATGGCGGCTGTCCGGTGCGCTATGACGGCTGAAGTTGCCGCCATTGTTGCCGCGGCTAAAACCGCCGCCGTTGTGGTTGCGGCCGCCGAAGCCGCCGCCGTTACCGCGCGGACCGCCATTGCCTCGGCCGCCGGGGGAAGACGGGCGCGGCTTGAACTTCGGCTCCATCCCTTCGATGGTGTGCTGGTTGATGGGTTGGCCGGTGTAGCGCTCGATCTTCTTCAGGTGCATCAGGTCGCGGCTGCCGGCGAACGACACAGCGATGCCCGAGGCGCCGCCGCGGCCGGTGCGGCCAATACGGTGCACATAGTCTTCGGCGAACTTGGGCAGGTCGAAGTTGATGACGTGCGAGATGCCGGAGACGTCAATGCCGCGCGCGGCCACGTCGGTGGCGACCAGCACGCGCAGGTTGCCGCGGCGCAGGTTGAGCAGCGTGCGGTTGCGCTCGCGCTGGTTCATGTCGCCGTGCAACGCGGCAGCGGCATGGCCGGCGGCGGACAACTCATCGGCGATCTGGTCGGCGTCGCGCTTGGTCGCGGTGAACACCACGGCCTGGTTCAGTTCGACATCGCGCAGCAGGTGGTCGAGCAGGCGGTTCTTGTGCGCCAGGTCGTCCACGTACATCAGGCGCTGTTCGATGTTCTCGTGCTTGGCCTTGGTGGCGGCGATGCTGATACGCTTCGGCTCTTTCAGCAGACGGGAGGCGAGGCCGCCGACCACGCCTTCCAGCGTGGCGGAGAACAGCAGGGTCTGGCGCGAGGCCGGAGTGGCCGCGGCGATGCGCTCCACGTCATCGATGAAGCCCATGTCCAGCATACGGTCGGCTTCATCCAGCACCAGCATCTCCAGGCGCGAGAAGTCGATGCGCCCGCGCTCGATGTGGTCGATCAGGCGACCCGGCGTGGCAACCAGGATGTCGACGAAGCCGGACAGCAGCTTGTTCTGCAGCGGGTAAGGCATGCCGCCGAGGATGCTGACCACGCGCATGCGCATGTTCTTGCCGTACTTGGCGGCGGCGTCGGACACCTGTTGCGCCAGTTCGCGTGTCGGCGTCAGCACCAGGATGCGCGGACCTTTGCTGCGCACGGTCGATTCGACCGAGAGCTTTTGCAGCGCGGGCAGGATGAAGGCGGCAGTCTTGCCGGTGCCGGTCTGGGCCGAAGCCATCAGGTCGTGGCCGGCCAGCACTTCGGGGATGGCCTGCGCCTGGATGGGCGAAGGCACGGTGTAGCCGGCGTCCTGCACTGCCTTGAGGATGGCAGGGTGCAGGCCCAGCGTGGCAAAAGTGTTTTCGGTGGCAGCGGGAGCTGCCGTTGCAATGATATTTTCAGACACGTTGATTCCTTAAACTAAAAAACACAGCGCATGCGTGGCCACAGGCCACACAATGAAATTCAGTAGGGGGAAATGAATACCTCTACCGGCGCAAACAAAACATCGTCGCTAACCGGTGAAGCCTGGCGCATCCATATAGGGATGCAGAGGGTCAGGAAACGATGGACTCGATGCCGTCGAAAACGGCAAGGCGCGCATTATACGGATGGAAGGAATAAAAGCCAGCACATTCTGCACATGAGGCCGGAATGTTCCCTGCGTGGATCGGCGGCATTACACTGTATGGTATTGGCACAACGGTGAGAGGCTGGTGGCATGGGACGTTTCGGTGTGATGTTGTTGATTCTGCTGCTGGCCGGATGCGGCGAGGAGGAGACATCCTATCGTCCGGTCTTCTCGCAACAGGCGCCGGATGGATATCGCGAATATATCGTCGGCATCCATCCGCTGCACAACCCCAAGCGCCTGACCGAGGTATACGGCCCCTTGGTCGACCGTCTCAATACCGCCATCCCGCAGGCGCATTTCCGGCTGGAAGCTTCACGCAACTATGATGAGTTCGACAAGAAGCTGTATAGCAGCCATTTCGATTTCGCCATGCCCAATCCGTACCAGACCGTGCGCGCGCTCAAGCACGGCTATCATGTGTTCGGCAAGATGGGCAACGACGAGCTGTTCCGCGGCATCATCCTGGTGCGCAAGGACAGCGGCATCCGCAGCGTGGCCGACCTCAAGGGGAAAAAAGTGTCTTATCCGGCGCCCACCGCGCTGGCGGCGACCATGATGTCGCAATATTACCTGCACACCCATGGCCTCGACGTGAACCGTGATATCGAGAATCTGTATGTCGGCTCGCAGGAATCCTCCATCATGAACGTATTGCGCGGGCATGTGGCGGCAGGGGCGACCTGGCCGGTGCCGTGGAAATTGTTCCAGCAGGAACAGCCGAAGCTGGCGGCGCAGCTGGAGGTGAGATGGCAGACCGAGACCCTGCCCAACAACGGCTGGGTGGTGCGCGAGGACATCGCTCCCGGCCTGGCCGAAAAGTTCAGCAAGGTGCTGGTTGGCCTGGAAAAGGATAAGGATGGCGCCGCCATCCTGAAGAAGATGGGGATCCGCCGTTTTGAATATGCGAGCGATGAGACCTATGCGCCTGTGCGCGACTATTTGCAGGCCTTTTCCCAAAAGGTGCGGCACATCGAGTATTGAACATGGGCAAAACGGAAAAACTGCTACACACCTTCAGCACGCTCCTGGGCGGCTCGATACTCAGGCAGATGGTGTTCAACTTCAGCCTCGCGGCATGCGTGCTGATGCTCGGGTTCGGCTATCTGGTGCTCGAGCAGCAGCGCGATTCGCGCTACCGGCTGTCGGAAGAACGGGCTGCGTCGCTGGCGCACGCGCTGGCGATCAGCGGCAGTTCCTGGATGCTGGCGAACGATCTGGTCGGCTTGCAGGAGGTGGCGCAGGGTTTCGTCAAGACCCCCGATCTGCAACGAGCGTATTTCCTGACGCCGATGGGCGAGGTGCTGGCATCGACCAATCCGGACGAGATCGGCTTCTTCGTGACCGACGAACGCAGCCGCGCCATGCTGGCCTCGACCGCACGCGACCAGTTCATACTGGTGGATCAGCCCGACCAGATCGTGGTCGCCCACCCGGTACTCATCGGCGGACGGCATCTGGGCTGGACGCGGGTGGAGATGTCGCGCGACAGGTTGAATGCCGAGCTGACGGCACTTACCAGGATGTGGCTGAAATTCATCCTGGTCTCGGTACTGGTGGTGGGGACGGTTGCTTTCCTGCTGGCGCGCTGGCTGACGCGCGGCTTGCGCCACCTGATGTCGGTTGCCGCCGCCGTGGAGCAGGGGGCGGTACGGCGGCGCGCCGATATAACCAGGCTGGACGAGGTCGGCGTGCTGGCGCGCCAGATCGACCGCATGCTGGATGCGATCGATGAACAGAAAAAGATCATCGGCGAGAGCGAGGCAAGATACCGGTTTCTGGCCGACAACATCTCGGATGTGATCTGGATATTGAATCTGGACAAGAATTGCTGGGAATACCTAAGTCCATCGATCGTGAAATTGACCGGCTATACGGCCGAAGAAACCATGCAGCAACCGCCGGCGCATGCCTTCAGTGCAAAGTCTTATGCCGATGTGCAGCGCTGGCTGGGCGAACGCAGCCAGTTGTTCCGCAGCGGTACGGATGGGAGCCATGTCTATACCGACGAGGCGGAGCACTTGTGCCGCGACGGTTCCGCGGTCTGGGTGGAAATGACCACCCATTTCTCGCGGAACGAACAGGGTGATGTGATCGTATTGGGCGTGTCGCGCAACATCAGCGAGCGCAAGAAAGCCGAGGAACAGATACGAAGCCTGGCTTTCTACGATCCGCTGACGAAACTGCCGAACCGGCGCCTGCTGCTGGATCGCTTCAGTCTGGTCATCTCCTCCTGCAAGCGGAACAACCGCTATGCGGCGTTGATGTTCATCGACCTGGACAATTTCAAGCCGCTCAACGACAAGCACGGCCACGATGTGGGCGACATCCTGCTGATTGAGGCGGCGCGCCGCATCAGCAGTTGCGTGCGCGAAGTCGATACGGTGGCACGCTTCGGCGGCGACGAATTCGTGGTGATGCTGAGCAAGCTGGATACCGACAAGGACACCTCTACAGCCCAGGCGGGCGGGGTGGCGGAGAAGATCCGCCAGATCCTGGGAGAGCCTTACCGGCTGCCGGTGTTGCAGGAAAGCCGGCAGGAGCCGGGCATCATCGAGCATCGCTGCACCGCCAGTATCGGCCTGGTCCTGTTCAACAAACAGGCTACTTCCCACGAGGACCTGCTCAGACTGGCCGATACCGCCATGTACCAAGCCAAATCGGCCGGCCGCAACCGGATCCATTTCGCCGACACGTAGTCGGCGTATGCGGCGACGGGCTCTGTGCTAGAATGCGCGCCCTTTTGAATCCAGCACAGGTAGCACACCATGTCACGCCTCCTCCGCAACATCGCCATCATCGCCCACGTCGACCACGGCAAGACCACCCTCGTTGACCAACTCCTGCGCCAGTCCGGCACCTTCGCCGCGCACCAGAAGCTGGACGAGCGCGTGATGGACAGCAATGACCTGGAAAAGGAGCGCGGCATCACCATCTTGGCCAAGAACACCGCGATCAAGTACGGCGACTACCACATCAATATCGTCGACACCCCGGGACACGCCGACTTCGGCGGCGAAGTCGAGCGCGTGCTGGGCATGGTGGACGGCGTGCTGCTGCTGGTGGATGCAGTCGAAGGCCCGATGCCGCAGACCCGCTTCGTGACCAAGAAGGCGCTGGCGCTGGGCCTGAAGCCCATCGTGGTGGTCAACAAGGTCGACCGCCCGGGCGCGCGTCCTGACTGGGTGGTGAATGCGACCTTCGACCTGTTCGACAAGCTGGGCGCGACCGACGAACAACTCGATTTCCCCATCATCTACGGTTCCGGCCTGAACGGCTGGGCCTGCCTGGACCTCGCCGATGCGCCATCCAAGGGCGGTTCCGCCTCCGACATGGTGCCGCTGTTCGAGACCGTGCTGAAGCATGTGCCGACCCCGCCGGGCAGTTCCGATGCGCCGTTGCAGCTGCAATTGGCCGCACTGGATTACTCCACATTCACCGGCCGCCTCGGCGTCGGCCGCGTGCTGAACGGCCGCATCAAGCCGGGTCAGCAAGTGGTGGTGATGAACCACGAGAAGCAGGTCGGCTCCGGCCGCATCAACCAAGTGCTGGGTTTCCAGGGCCTGGATCGCGTGCCGGTGGATAGCGCCGAAGCGGGCGACATCATCATCATCTCCGGTCTGGAAGAGATCGGCATCGGCGTCACCATTTGCGACAAGGACAATCCGGTCGGCCTACCCATGCTGACCGTCGACGAGCCGACCCTGACCATGGACTTCATGGTCAACAGCTCGCCGCTGGCAGGTACCGAAGGCAAGTTCGTCACCAGCCGCCAGATCCGCGACCGCCTGACCAAAGAGCTGCTGACCAACGTCGCGTTGAAAGTGGAAGACACGCAGGACGCCGACGTGTTCCGCGTCTCCGGCCGCGGCGAACTGCACCTGACCATCCTGCTCGAGAACATGCGCCGCGAAGGTTTCGAGATGGCCGTGGGCAAGCCGCGCGTGGTGTACAAGGAGATCAACGGCGAGAAGTGCGAGCCGTACGAGAACCTCTCCATCGACTTGGAAGACGCGCACCAGGGCGCGGTAATGGAAGAGATCGGCCGCCGTCGCGGCGAGCTGACCAACATGGAATCCGACGGCCAGGGCCGTACCCGCCTGGAGTACCACATCCCGGCGCGCGGCCTGATCGGCTTCCAGTCCGACTTCATGACCATGACGCGCGGCACCGGCCTGATCGGTCACGTGTTCGACGACTACGGCCCGGTCAAGGCCGACCTGCCGGGCCGCCACAACGGCGTGCTGATCTCGCAGGAAGACGGCGAGGCGGTGGCCTATGCGCTGTGGAACCTGGAAGACCGCGGCCGCATGTTCGTGTCGCCCGGCGACAAGCTGTACGAAGGCATGATCATCGGCATCCACAGCCGCGACAACGACCTCATCGTCAACCCGATCAAGGGCAAGAAGCTCACCAACGTGCGCGCCTCCGGTACCGACGAAGCGGTGCGCCTGACCACCCCGCTCAAGCTGACGCTGGAATCCGCCGTCGAATTCATCGATGACGACGAACTGGTGGAACTGACACCGAAGTCCATCCGTATCCGCAAGCGCCACCTGAAAGAGCACGATCGCAAGCGCGCCTCCAAGTCTGAATAAGCAAAGTAGGTGAGTACCGTACAAGGGGCGCGCAAGCGCCCTTTGTCATTTCATCTGATTTATACTGGCCGCCCCCCATCACCGGAGTGATCGCCATGAAAAATACGCTATGGTTTCTCGGGCTCGTGTTTGCAGCAAGCGCTGCACAAGCGGCAGTGCAGGGAAAAGAAGTCAGCTACCAGGCCAACGGCACTACCCTGAAAGGCTATATCGCCTATGACGATGCGGTAAAAGGCAAGCGTCCCGGCGTGCTGGTGGTGCACGAATGGTGGGGGCACAACGAATATGCGCGCATGCGCGCCCGCATGCTGGCGGAGCAGGGCTATACCGCGCTGGCAGTGGATATGTACGGAGACGGCAAGCAAGCCAACCATCCTGACGATGCAGGCAAGTTCGCCGGCGAAGTCGCGAAGAACGCACCGCTGGCCAAAGCCAGGTTCGATGCCGCGCGCAAACTGCTGGGCAGGCAAAAGACAGTGGATCGCGACAACATCGCCGCCATCGGTTACTGCTTCGGCGGCTCGGTGGTGCTGAACATGGCACGCATGGGCGAACCGCTGAAAGCAGTGTTGAGTTTCCACGGCGGTCTGGGCACGACAGCTCCGGCCGAGGCAGGCAAGGTCAAGGCGCGCGTCGCCTCGTTCACCGGCGAAGATGACCCGATGATCCCGGCCACACAAGTTGCCGCCTTTCGCCAAGAGATGGACAAGGCCGGCGTGACATACAAGGTGGTGACCTATCCCGGCGCCAAGCACAGCTTCACCAATCCCGATGCTGACAAGTACGGCCAGGAATTCAAATTGCCGCTGGCCTATAACGCCGCAGCCGACAAGGCATCGTGGGACGAAGGCTTGGCATTTCTGGCGGACGCCTTTAAAACCAAATAACCCGGATAAGACTGCATGATGTTGGAAGTGTTGTTGATTGTTGCCGCGCTGGCGCTGTTGCTTGTGCTGTTGGTCATGCAGTGGCGCCAACCCGCGCGTGCCGCGCAAATGCTGGAGCAGCAGCACCGCGCCATGCTCTCTGACCTCAATGACGGTTTGAACAAGCAAGGCGACCGCTTGATCACCGCGCAGGCCGGTGAATCAGAACGTTTGCGCAATGCCGTGGCGGAAGAACTGCGCGCCACCCGCGATGCCATCAACGCCTTGCAGGCCAAGCAGGATGTACTGCGCAGCGAGATGCTGGCGCAGACGCTGGAGAAGCTGGCGGAGCAGGGGCGTGCCGACCAGAAGCTGATCCAGGAATCTTTCAATAATGCCTCGCAACATTTGCGCAACAGCATCGAGACCCTGAGCAAGACCGTGGATAGCCGCCTGGAGCAGATCGGCGGCAAGGTGAACGAGCGGCTGGACGAGGGTTTCAAGAAGACCAACGAGACTTTCGTCAGCGTAATGGCGCGGCTGGCGACCATCGACGAAGCGCAGAAGAAGATCGACGGCCTCACCACCAACGTGGTGAGTTTGCAGGAGTTGCTGGGCGACAAGCGCTCGCGCGGCGCTTTCGGCGAGGTGCAGCTGGAAGGGCTGGTGCGCAACATCCTGCCGCCGCAGGCGTTCGAGATGCAGTATTCATTGCCCAACGGCACGCGCGCCGACTGCGTGCTCAAGCTGCCGGAACCGACCGGTACGGTGGCGGTGGATTCCAAGTTCCCGCTGGAGAACTTCCGCAAGATGCTGGATGGCGATGCCGCCGCCGGGAAGCTGTTCAAGACCGACGTGAAGAAGCATATCGACGACATCGGCGGCAAATACATCATCCCCGGCGTGACTTCGGACGGTGCGGTGATGTTCATCCCGGCCGAGGCGGTGTTCGCCGAGATCCACGCGCATCATCCCGAGGTGGTGGACTACGCCATGCAGCGCCGGGTGTGGATCGTCTCGCCGACCACGCTGATGGCGGTGCTCAACACCGCGCGTGCGGTGATGAAGGATGTGGAGACGCGCAAGCAGGTGCACATCATCAAGGACGAGCTGGGCAAGCTGGGTAAGGAATTCGGCCGTTTCGACGAGCGCATGCGCAAGCTGGCCGACCATATCCGCCAGGCGCACGAGGATGCCAAGGACGTGCAGATCACCAGCGAGAAGATTTCGAAGCGCTTCACCAGCATCGAGCGGGTGGAGCTGGATCATCCTGCCGCGTTGCAGGACATGGAATAGGACAACATGAAGATAGCCATCGCTCAGATCAATTGCACCATCGGCGACCTGGCGGGGAATGCCGCCAAGATCGCCGACTACGCGCGCCGCGCCAAGGAGCAGGGCGCCGATTTGTTGCTGACGCCGGAATTGAGCCTGTGCGGCTACCCCCCGGAAGACCTGCTGCTGCGCGACGGTTTCTATCGGGCCTGCGATGCGGCATTGCACGAGCTGGCCCAACAGGTGGCTGGCATCACGGTGATCGTCGGCCACCCGCATGAGGTCGGCAAGAAACGCTACAACGCCGCCTCCATCCTGCGCGACGGCAAGGTCGTTGCGACCTACCACAAGCATTCGTTGCCCAACCATAGCGTGTTCGACGAAGAACGCTACTTCGCGCACGGCACCGCACCGTGCCTGCTCGAGATGGGCGGCATCAAGTTCGGCATCATCATCTGTGCCGATGTATGGCATGAACATGCCGCGATCCGGGCAAAGGAGGCGGGGGCGCAAGCCTTGCTGGTGCTGAACGCATCACCCTACCACTTCAACAAGCAGGCCACGCGTTACGACACCATCCGCGACCGCATCGGCGACACCGGGCTGGCGGTGGTATATGCCAACATGGTCGGCGGGCAGGATGAGCTGGTGTTCGACGGCGCTTCCTTCGTGATGGATGACGGGGGTGAATTGACCCACCAGTTCCCCGCTTTCGATGAGATGCTCGGCCTGGTCGAGTTCCGGGATGGCAAGCTGGTCAAAGGCATGCATGAGAATGTGGAGAAGGACGAGGCCAGCATCTATCGCGCGCTCTGCATCGGCGTGCGCGACTACATCGGCAAGAACAATTTCCCCGGCGTGTTGCTGGGCCTCTCCGGCGGCATCGATTCCGCGCTGACGCTGGCAGTGGCAGTGGATGCGCTGGGGGCGGACAAGGTGCGCGCGGTGATGATGCCGTCGCCCTATACCGCACAGATGAGCATAGACGACTCGCGCGAGATGGTGAAACTGCTCGGCGTGCAATACGAAGAGCTGGACATCGTGCCGGCCTTCGACGCGCTGCAAGGCACGCTGGCGCCGCTGTTCCAGGGACTGCCCGCCGACACCACCGAAGAGAACCTGCAAGCGCGCATCCGCGGCGTGCTGCTGATGGCGCTGTCCAACAAGACCGGCGCGCTGGTTCTGACCACCGGCAACAAGTCCGAGATGACGGTCGGCTACGCCACACTCTACGGCGACATGGCCGGCGGTTTCGCGGTGCTCAAGGATGTGAGCAAGACCTGGGTGTACCGGCTGTCGAACTGGCGCAACCGGCAGGGGCGGGTGATTCCCGAACGCATCATCACCCGGCCGCCCAGCGCCGAGCTGAAGCCGGACCAGACCGATCAGGACAGCCTGCCGCCGTATGACGTGCTGGACGCCATCATGGCCTGCTATGTCGAGAAGAACATGAACATCGCACAGATCGTGGCAGAGGGCTATACCGAGGCCGACGTGCTGCGCGTGGTCAAGCTGATCCGCATCGCCGAATACAAACGCCGCCAGGCGCCGGTGGGCATCCGCATCACCGACCGCGGCTTCGGCAAGGACTGGCGCTACCCCATCACCGTGCGTTACCAGCGGGATTTTTAGTTATACTCGCACCATAATTTCCTTCCATCGGAGCCGCCATGAAAAAGATCGAAGCCATCATCAAACCGTTCAAGCTGGATGAAGTGCGCGAAGCGCTCAACGAGCTCGGTGTCAGCGGCCTGACCGTGACCGAGGTCAAGGGCTTCGGCCGGCAGAAGGGGCATACCGAGCTCTATCGCGGCGCGGAATATGTCGTCGATTTCCTGCCCAAGATCAAGGTCGAAGTGGTGGTCACTGCCGCCATGCTGGAAACGGCGGTCGATGCCATCGTCAAGGCAGCCAATACCGGCAAGATCGGCGACGGCAAGATCTTCATCTCATCCGTCGAGCGCGTGATCCGTATCCGCACCGGCGAAACCGACGAATCGGCAATTTGATCCCTCGCATGTCATGACTATGATCCACAACTGGTGGGGCGGCTTGAGCATGCGGCTCAAGCTCACCCTGCTGATCCAGGTGGGTCTCCTGATCGTTCTTGTATTCACCCAGCGCTGGCTGATGGCCAGCTTCGAAGCAAAGATACTTCAGTCCGCCCAGATTCGCACCGAAGAGACGGCGGACGGCATCATCAACGGCATGAACATGCTGATGCTGACCGGGCAGATATCCGACCCCAAGATCCGCGCGCTGTTCATCGACAAGATGGGCAAGTCCCGGGGCATCCGCGAATTGCGCATCATCCGCTCGGAGCAGGTCAACCGGCAGTTCGGTCCCGGCTTGCCGGACGAGCAGGCCAAGGACGAGATAGACCGCAAGGTGTTGAAGAGCGGCCGCGCCTACTTCGAACACCGCGATGCCGCCACGCAATCGCTGCGCGCGGTGTTCCCGTTCATCGCCAGCCACAATTACAAGGGCACCGATTGCCTGTCCTGCCACCATGTGCCGGAAGGTGCGGTGAACGGGGCGGCCAGCATCGTGGTCGACCTGACCGAGGAGTTCGCCTTGATCCGCTCCACCAACCTCTGGTTGTGGATCGGCCAGCTGCTGTTGCAGATCGTGCTGTTCTTCGTCATCGACCTGGTGATCCGCTCGTTCACCAATCCGGTGAACAAATTGCAGCACGTCATGTCCGCCATGCAGGAGGACGGCGACCTGTCGCGCCGGGTGGATATCCGCACGACCGACGAGATCGGCAAGATGGCCAGCGCCTTCAATGCGCTGGCGGATAGCCTGCAAAGGAACGTGGAGCAGGTGAAGCAGGGGCAGGAGCAGCTTCGCCTGGCGGCGCAGGTGTTTGTCAACAGTGCCGAGGCCATCGTCATCACCGATCTCGACAACAACATCATGCAGGTGAACCGAGCCTTCACCCACATCACCGGCTATTCGGCCGACGAGGTGATCGGCAAGAACCCGCGCATCCTCAAATCGGGGCAGCAGGGGCCGGAGTTCTACAAGGAAATGTGGGATACCCTGCTCACTACCGGAGCCTGGCAGGGTGAAGTGATGGACCGGCGCAAGAGCGGCGAGATCTACCCGAAGTGGCTGTCCGTCGCGGTGGTGAGGAACGATGCCGGCGAGATCACCAATTACATCGCGCTGTTTTCGGACATCACCGAACGCAAGGCCTCGTTCGACCGCATCCAGCATCTGGCGCATTTCGATGCGCTGACCAACCTGCCGAACCGGACCTTGCTGAACGACCACATCGACCAGGCCATGCTGGCGGCCAAGCGCAATCACGGCAAGCTGGCGTTGATCTTCCTCGACCTGGACCGGTTCAAATACGTCAACGACACGATGGGGCATCACGCCGGCGACCTGCTATTGCAGGCCGTATCCGATCGTTTGAAGAGCTGTGTAAGGGAGATGGATACCGTCTCGCGTTTGGGCGGCGACGAGTTCGTCATCATGCTGACCGCCATCCACCAGCCGGAAGATGCCGCGCAGGTGGCGAGGAAGATCATCGCTGCGATAGGCAAGCCGTTCACCATAGAAGGGCAGACAGTGAACATCGGTACCAGCATCGGCATCAGCATCTGCCCGGACGATGCGACGGATCGCACCACCTTGATCAAATTCGCCGATGAGGCGATGTACCGGGCCAAACAGGCCGGCCGCAACAACTACCAGCTTTACGGTGGCTGAGGCTGCCGTCACCCGGCCTTGAGCAGGACCCGTACCGCACCGCCGCCGCCGGCATGCGGCGGCGCTTCGCAGAACGCCAGCACTTGCGCATGTTGCGCAAGCCAATGTCTGGAATTCACTTTGAGTATCCCGTCGCGCCCCTCGCTGCGCCAGCCTTTGCCATGGATCACGTTGACGCAGCGCAATCCGCGTTGCACGGCGCTATGCAGGAATCCCGTCAGCAGTCTCCTGGCCTCGTCGTTGCTGAGGCCGTGCAAGTCGAGTTCGTCCTCGATCGGCCAGTCGCCGCGCCGCAGTTTGCGCAAGGTCATGCGGTTCAGGCCGTTGCCCAGATATTCGGTGATGGCTGTGTCGCCGGCGCCGTGATCGGACAGGTTGTCGGCAACGGGAGTGGGCTGCGGGGCTGAGATTCTGGCCCGGCGGGGTTTTGCGGTCGGGGGAATACGGTCGGATGGCGGCAGCGGCGTGACGCCTTCCAGCGCTTGCCGGAACAAGTCGGCATCCTGTTCCGGCTTCGCCTTCATGCTGCTGCTACATCGCCAGGTATTGATCCGCGTCCAGCGCCGCCATGCAGCCGGTCGCAGCAGAGGTGCAGGCCTGGCGGTAGATGTAGTCCTGCACGTCGCCGGCGGCGAACACGCCTTCGATGCTGGTGGCCGTGGCATTACCGTGGCGGCCGCCGCGAGTGACGATGTAACCGTTGTCCATTTCCAGCTGGCCGACGAAGATGTCGGTGTTCGGTTTGTGGCCGATGGCGATGAACACGCCGGCCAGCTTGATGTCTTGCGTCTCGCCGGTTTTCACATGCTTGATGCGCATGCCGGTCACGCCGCTGTCGTCGCCCAGCACCTCATCGAGGGTCTGGTGCAACTGCAGGGTAATCTTGCCTTCCTTCACTTTCTCCATCAGGTGATCGACCATGATCTTCTCGGCACGGAAGCTGTCGCGGCGGTGCACCAGCGTCACATGCTTGGCGATGTTGGCGAGATACAGCGCCTCTTCGACCGCAGTGTTGCCACCGCCGATGACGGCGACATCCTGGTTGCGGTAGAAGAATCCGTCGCAGGTGGCGCAGCCGGAAACGCCTTTGCCCATGAAGGCCTGCTCCGAGGGCAGGCCGAGATATTGCGCCGACGCGCCGGTGCAGATGATGAGCGCATCGCAGGTGTAGCTGCCGGCATCGCCCACCAGTAGGAACGGCTTCTGTTGCAGCTTGGCGGTGTGGATGTGGTCGAAGATGATCTCGGTATTGAAGCGCTCGGCATGCTGCTGGAAGCGCTGCATCAGCTCGGGCCCTTGCACGCCGTTCACGTCGGCCGGCCAGTTGTCCACTTCGGTGGTGGTCATCAGCTGTCCACCTTGCGCCATGCCGGTGATGAGCACAGGCTTGAGGTTGGCGCGGGCGGCATACACGGCGGCGGTGTAACCGGCGGGGCCGGAGCCGAGGATGACGAGACGGTGGTGCTGGCTGGGTTTTTCCATGGTAAGAACAAGGCTTTCTGCGAAGTTGGACAATGCGGGAAATTTAACAGTGACACGGCTTGCTGTCGAGTAGAATGCGCCAATCCGTTACGATTGCACGCCATGAAGAAACGACTGCTCCTGCTCCTGCTGTTGCTCAACTGCTCCGCACACGCGGCCGACCTGCCGGGCATTCCCGCCTTCATCGACGAGATGGTGGCCAAACACCAGTTTAAGCGCGAAGAGCTGCAGCAGGCCTTCCAGATGGCGCAGCGGCGCCAGGATGTGATCGACTCCATCAGCATGCCGGCCACCGTCAAGCCTTGGGTGGAGTACCGCCCGAACTTCATCAATCCGCAACGCATCAACGGCGGCCTGCAATTCTGGATCAAATATGCCGACGCCTTGCAGCGCGCCGAAAAACAATACGGCGTACCGCAGGAGATCATCATCGGCATCATCGGCGTGGAGACGCTGTACGGCCGCAATCCCGGACGCTACCGCACGCTGGATGCGCTGACCACGCTGGCGTTCGATTACCCGCGCCGCGCCGACTTCTTCCGCGACGAGCTGGAGAAATACCTGCTGCTGGCGCGCGAACAGGGCTTCGACCTGCTCTCCATCCAGTCTTCCTATGCGGGCGCGCTGGGCATCCCGCAGTTCATGCCGAGCAACTATCGCCGCTACGCGGTCGACCACAACGGCAACGGCAAGATCGACATCATGCGCGAACCCGAGGATGCCATCGGCAGCGTCGCCAACTACCTTCGACACTACGGCTGGCGCTGCGGCGAGCCGGTGGCGCTGCTGAGCAAGGTCGAAGATGCCAGTCGCCTAGTCGGCAACGGCGATGCGCGCCCGGTGCTGGCCTGGAAAGAGGCGGGCGTGGTCCCGCTGGATGCCCCCAAAGGCGTGCTGCCGCCGGCCTGGCTGCTCGATTTCACCGTCGAGTCGGGCAAGGAGTATTGGCTGGTGTTCAACAATTTCAATGTCATCACGCGCTACAACAACAGCAACTTCTACGCGATGTCGGTCTACCAGTTGGCCGATGCCGTTCATCGCGCCCGTTATCAATAGGCGATTTACAATCCACTCACAATCAAACACTGCGGGAGCATGCAATGAGTATTTCTGAAGCGGACGTGCAAGGCGCGTTGAAGAACCTGATCGACCCGAACACGAAGAAGGATTTCGTCAGCGGCAAGTCGATCAAGAACATCAAGCTCAGCGGCAGCGACGTGACGCTGGATGTACTGCTCGGCTATCCGGCCAAGAGCGTGTGGGGTGAGATCAAGGCGATGGTCGAGACGCATCTCAAGACCGCCTTGCCCGGCGCCGGCAAGATCGAGGCGAATGTCTCCAGCAAGGTGGTGCCGCATGCAGTGCAGCGCGGCGTCAAACTGGTGGATGGCGTGAAGAACATCATCGCCGTGGCGAGCGGCAAGGGCGGTGTGGGCAAGAGCACCACCGCGGTGAACCTGGCGCTGGCGCTGGCGGCCGAAGGCGCCCGCGTCGGCATGCTGGATGCCGACATCTACGGCCCGTCGCAGCCGACCATGCTGGGCATCACGGGCAATCCCGATTCGGCCGACGGCAAGACCATGACCCCGATGAGCAACCACGGTCTGCAAGCCATGTCCATCGGCTTTCTGATCGACGCCGAAGACACGCCGATGATCTGGCGCGGCCCGATGGTGACGCAGGCGCTTGACCAGCTGCTGCACCAAACCAAATGGGACAACCTCGACTATCTGGTGGTGGACCTGCCACCCGGCACCGGCGACATCCAGCTCACCTTGGCGCAGAAAGTGCCGGTCACCGGCGCGGTGATCGTCACCACGCCGCAGGACATCGCGCTGATGGACGCACGCAAGGGGCTGAAGATGTTCGAGAAGGTCGGCATCAAGATCGTCGGCATCGTCGAGAACATGAGCACGCATATCTGCTCCAAGTGCGGACACGAGGAGCATATCTTCGGCGCCGGCGGCGGCGAGAAGATGTGCGCCGACTACGACGTGGAATTCCTCGGCGGGCTGCCGCTGGACATCCGTATCCGCGAGCAGGCCGACTCCGGCAAACCGACCGTGGTGGCCGATCCTGACGGCAACATCGCCAAGGTCTACAAGCAGATCGCGCGCCGCATCGCGGTAAAGGTCGCCGACATGGCGCAGGACCACAGCGCGGCCTTCCCCAAGATCGTAGTGCAGAACACCTAGGGACATTCAACGCGGGAGACGCATCTTGTTCAGCCTGTTCGAAGCCAAGCCCGACCATCCTCTGTTCGATCTGGCAGAGGCAAAACGGCTGATCGCCGAACTGCCGCAGGATGACCCGCGCAAGGCGCTAGAAGACATCACCTTCTGGCTGGAGTCGATCAAGACCACCAAGGGTTTCCATCCTGAAGTGCGCGCGGCCATCATCCTGCTGCTGGACGAGACCGCGTTGCCCTTGCACACCGAGCAGCTGCACCAATATCTGGGTGCACCACATCTGCAGGATTTCAAAGGCATCCATCAATGGCAGGGCATCCATGCCTACGCCCAGGCGCTGGCTGCAGCCTATGCCGCCTGCATCGAAGAATACCGCGCCGCCGACAAGAAGCCGTTCGAACTCAAGCAGCAGCTGCCGCTGCTCTGCGTGCGCTGGGCGCGCGCCATCGCCGAGCAGTTGAAGCTGGAACTGATGCGCTACCTCGATATCGAGCCGGCGGTATGGCAGCAGCTCGCTGCGTGCCAGCGCTTCATCGAGGCCGAGCAGATCGCCGAAAGCATGGTGCTGGCCTATGCCGGCAACGTCATCCATGCCAGCCCGCAGCGCGAACTGTTGCGCGCATTGATGCTGTATGTTGCCGCACCGGATGAGCTGGCACCGGATCAGATCGAGGTAAGCTACCGCATCGCCGGGCGCCTGTGCAGCTTCTTCGATATCAAGGATGCGGCGGCTGCCGATTGCCCGTACCGCTTCGATCTTGCCGCCGCGACTGCGCCGCAGCGCGCGGATGGGGCAGCCGCGCCGGATACGCGCTATTTCGGCGCGGTGCGCGGCTTGGCCGCAGTCGAGAAGATCGAGAAACAGAACGAGGATGACCCGGTCTGGCAGGAGCGGCGCTTCGGCAGCGAATTCACCCCGTCCGGCAAACTCACCGTGCTCAAACACCTGATGACCTGGTGGGCGGCGCAGCCGCCGCTACGGCATCAGGATCATCGCGGCATCGACACGACGGTGGAGGTGATCCACGGCTTCCGCCTGGTCAGCCAGATGGTGACGCGCATCGAGCTGGCCGCCGCCGATGCGGAAAAGAGGCAAGCGGACGGGATCGGACTGGCGGCGGACGAGGAGATCGACTACACCGCCGAGGTCTGGATGGTTACCGACATCAGCCTCGACGAGATCGGCATCAAGCTGGCGAAGAGCGCCGGTGCATGGGTGAAGATCGGCGACCTGTGCGGCATCAAGACGCAGAACAACCCGTTGTGGTGGGTCGGCGTGATCCGGCGCATCCACACCGATGCCGGCAACAACGTGCATCTGGCCGTCGGCATCATCGCCAAGAAACCGCTGTCCATCTGGCTGCGCGCGCTGGGCAAGGGCGCGGAGAAAGCCTCCAACTGGGAGACCAGTTCCGGCTCGTTCCAATACAGCTATGTGCCGGTCATCCTGCTGCCGGATGCCAGGAACAGCTACCTCAACGCCACCATGCTGATGGAGTCGGGCGCCTTCGTGCCGGGCAACTTCTATCAGGCGCTGATGGGCGAGAAGAGTCGCGATCTGAAGCTGAGCAAGCTCATCGCCGAGGGCGAGGATTACGAGCAGATCGGCTTCGAGTGGGTGGGCTGATCCGGCTGTTGGGCTGGAAGCAAACGGAAAAGGCGGCTAACATTCGCCCCCGCGATCCGCAGCAGGTGCGACAACCCGATCGCCAACGACCATGACACCGACTTTGTTCTCTTTTTGCTTTCTCCCATGCGCATCCTGATCAGCAACGACGACGGTTATTTCGCGCCGGGTCTGGCCTGCCTGGCACAACATCTTGCCGCCATCGGCGAGGTGACAGTGGTGGCGCCGGAGCGCGACCGCAGCGGCGCCAGCAACTCGCTCACCCTGAATCGTCCGCTCAATCTGAAGAAAGCAGCCAGCGGCTTTTATTATGTCGACGGCACGCCGACCGATTGCGTGCATCTGGCAGTCACCGGAATGCTCGATACGCAGCCGGACATCGTGGTGTCCGGCATCAACTCCGGCGCCAACATGGGCGATGACACCATCTATTCGGGCACGGTGGCGGCAGCGACGGAAGGCTTCCTGCTCGGCATCCCCGCCATCGCGGTGTCGATGGCCAGGCACGATCCCGAGCATTACGACACCGCCGGCAAAGTGGCGGTCGAGCTGGTACAGCGTTTCATGCAGGGAAAATCCCATCCCTGGCTGCTCAACGTGAACGTGCCGGATGTGCCGTATGAGCGCCTGCAAGGCATGGAGGTCACCCGTCTGGGCAAACGCCACAAGGCCGAGCCGGTGATCAAGAGCAGCAACCCGCACGGCCAGCCGGTGTACTGGGTGGGCGCCGCCGGCAAGGCACAGGATGCGGGCGAGGGCACCGACTTCTTCGCCACCTCGCAACGCCGCGTCTCCATCACGCCGCTGCAGATCGATCTCACCCAATACAGTCAGCTGGATGCGGTGCGTACATGGTTGGGAGATCAGGCTTGAACCTGCGCCACGCCGGTATCGGCATGACCTCGCCTCGTACGCGCAACCGCTTGATCGAGCGCCTGCGCGGGCAGGGCATCCAGGACGAGACCGTGCTGGCTGCCATGAACGAGGTGCCGCGCCACATCTTCATCGACGAGGCGCTGGCGACGCGAGCCTACGACGATGTCTCCTTGCCTATCGGCCACGGCCAGACCATCTCGCAACCCTACATCGTGGCGCGCATGACCGAAGTGCTGCGCAACGGCAAACAGCTCAACCGTGTGCTGGAGATCGGCACCGGCTGTGGCTACCAGGCGGCGGTATTGGCCAAAGTGGCGAAGGAGGTCTATTCCGTCGAGCGCATCAAACCCTTGCACGAGCGCGCCCGGCAAACCTTGCGCGAATTGAAGATCTACAACGTCAACCTGCGCCATGTCGACGGCACTGCCGGCTTGCCGGACGCGGCACCGTTCGACGCCATCATCATGGCCTGCGCCGCACCGGCGCTTTCCGCCGCGCTCAAGGAGCAGCTGGCGGTCGGTGGTAGAATGGTGTTGCCGGTGGGAACGCAGGAACAATACCTGTATCTGATCGAGCGCGATGAGAACGGCTTCCGCGAAAGCCGTCTGGAAGCCGTGAAATTCGTACCGTTGCTGATGGGAAAAGCATGAACAGACAGACTGTGCAGTGGACAACCTTGGCCTTGGCCGCATTCGTGCTGGCCGGTTGTACCACGCCGGCCCCCAGCGGCCGGCGCGCGCCCGTGATGGAATACGGCGCCGATAAAAAGCCCGCAACAGCGGCACCGGTGCCTGCCGCCAAGAAACCGGTGATGGATTCCGAGTACGAGACCGTTACCCGCCTGTATGTGGTGCAAAAGGGCGACACGCTTTACAGCATCGCCTTCCTGAACGGCGTGGATTACCGCGATGTGGCCGACTGGAACGACCTGGACAACCCGGCAGCGATCAAGATCGGCCAGCAATTGAAGTTGCGCATCCCGGTCGCCACTCCGGCGGCGCAGTCCAGCCAGCCCAAGCCGGTGATGGATTCCCAGGTGGGCGAGCAGGGCGGTGTGAAGAGCTACCCCAAGGTCGGCAAACTGGCCTACAGCGAGCAGGCTTTGGCGCAGGCGGAACGCTTGCAGAACGAACCGGCGGTGGCAGTGGCGCCGGCGGTGGTTCCAACCAAGCCCGCGGCCCCCCAGGCACGCGCGGTGGATGACGAAGAGCCGCTGGAGTGGGGCATGCCGACCAGCGGCAAGCTCATCGCCGGTTTCTCCGAAAGCGACAACCGCAAAGGCGTGGACATCATCGGCAAAAAGGGGCAGGCCATCGTCGCCAGCGCATCTGGCAAGGTGGTATACAGCGGCAGCGGCCTGCGCGGTTACGGCAAGCTCATCATCATCAAGCACAACAAGACCTACCTCAGCGCCTATGCGCACAACGACCAGATCCTGGTGAAAGAAGGGCAGAGCGTAAGCAAAGGCCAAAAGATCGCCGAGATGGGCAGCACCGATGCCGACCAGGTCAAGCTGCACTTCGAGATCCGCAAACTGGGCAAGCCGGTCGACCCGGCGAAGTACCTGCCGCTGGTCAAATCTTGAGTGAGAACAGTCTCAGCACCACCGATCACAGCCGCGACAGCGCCGGATTACGCTACGTCTATCCGGTAGTTTCGCGCCGGGCGGGCGGTGTCTCCATCGGCATCAACCTCAATCCCAACAACGCCTGCAACTGGCGCTGCCTCTACTGCCAGGTGCCCGATCTCACGCGCGGCACAGCGCCTGCCATCGACCTGCCCTTGCTGGAAAAGGAGCTGTCCGGCTTCCTGCACGAGTTGCGGCACGGCAATTTCATGCAGCGCGTGCCGCCCGAGGCGCGTCGCATCAACGACATCGCCATCTCCGGCAACGGCGAACCGACCAGCGCGCAGGAGTTTGCCGAGGTCATCGAACTGATCGGCAAACTCAAACCCGCCGACCTCAAACTGGTGCTCATCACCAACGGCAGCCTGATGCAGCGCGACAACGTGCAGCAAGGTCTGCGCCGCATGGCACAACTCAACGGCGAAGTCTGGTTCAAGCTGGATCGCGCCAGCGAGGCCGGCATGGCGCTCATCAACGACACGAAAATGACGATGGATAAAGTGCGGCAGAACCTTGTTACCGCCATCGATTGTTGCCCGAACACCTGGCTGCAAACCTGCTGGTTCGCCCTGGATGGCGCACCTCCCAGCACGCAGGATGAGGATGCTTACGTGGATTTCCTGCAAAGTCTGCTGCGCAGCGGCAGTAAATTGCAGGGCGTGTTGCTCTATGGACTGGCGCGCCCATCCCTGCAAGCAGAAGCGCCGCGCCTGTCCGCTTTGCCGGCCGGACAGATGGAAAGCTTCGCCCGGCGCATCCGCGCACTATCCTTGCCGGTCAAGGTGACTGAGTAGCCACGTCTCGGCTTGAGTCGGAATCCCGCTTCGGTTACAATGCGCGCCCTGTTTATCCGGCAAACGCCGAATAAACGGTAATTCGCACACTCGTTCATGTTGGGGTGTCCTTCAAAGGATCAGGCTGACGAGTGGTAGAACTTAACCCTTAACGATTGGAGCAATCAATGCAAGTAACCATGCGTCAAATGCTGGAAGCGGGTGTCCATTTCGGTCACCAGACCCGTTTCTGGAATCCCAAGATGGCCCCCTATATCTTCGGTCATCGCAACAAGATTCATATCGTCAACCTGGAAAAGACCGTCGTGATGTTCAACGACGCGCTGAAGGAAGTGCGCAAGATTTCCGCGAAGAAGGGCTCTATCCTGTTCGTGGCGACCAAGCGTCAGGCGCGCGAGATCATCCGCGAAGAAGCGATCCGCTGCGGTTCCCCCTTCGTTGACCATCGCTGGTTGGGCGGCATGCTGACCAACTTCAAGACCGTGCAGACATCCATCAAGCGTCTGAAAGAGCTGGAAGCGATGATCGCCGACGGCAGCATCGAGAAGGTCTCCAAAAAAGAAGGCCTGGTTCTGCGCCGCGAACTGGAAAAGCTGGAGCGTAGCCTGGGCGGCATCAAGGATATGCAAGGGCTGCCTTCCGCCATCTTCGTGATCGACGTCGGCTACCAGAAGGGTACCGTCACCGAAGCGCAGAAACTGGGCATCCCGGTCATCGGCGTGGTCGATACCAACCACAGCCCCGCTGGCGTAGATTACGTGATTCCCGGCAACGACGACTCCAGCCAGGCCATCCGCCTGTACGCACGCGGCGTAGCCGATGCGATACTGGAAGGTCGCGAGCAGGCGACCAACGACTTGGTCGAACAGATCGCGGAAAAAGCCGCGTAAGCAGCCTTCCCGCAACGAGGGGGCGCAAGCCCCCTTTTTTGTAACCTGAATTCAAGTGAATCGATTAGGAGTTTGACATGGCAGAAATCACCGCAGGCATGGTGAAAGAACTGCGCGAGGCGACCGGCCTCGGCATGATGGAGTGCAAAAAGGCGCTGGTGGAAACCAACGGCGACTTCAAGGCGGCAGAAGAACTGCTGCGCATCAAGAGCGGCGCGAAGGCCAGCAAGGCCGCATCGCGCGTGACCGCAGAAGGCGTGATCGGCTCGTACCTGTCGGCTGACGGCAAGGTCGGCGCCGTGGCAGAGATCAACTGCGAAACCGACTTCGTTGCCAAGAACGACGATTTCGTGGCATTCGCCAAGAACGTGGCCGAAACCGTGGCGCAAAAAGCGCCGGCCAGCATGGAAGCATTGCTGGAACTGCCGATTGCCAACGGCTCCGCTTCTGTCGAAGAGACCCGCAAGGCGCTGGTGATGAAGCTGGGTGAGAACCTGACCGTGCGCCGTTTCGAGCGTTACGCAACCACCGACGGCAAGCTGGCGACCTACCTGCACGGCAGCCGTATCGGCGTGATGGTGCACTTCAAGGGCGGCGACGAAGCATTGGGCAAGGATCTGGCGATGCACATCGCAGCTTCCAAACCGAAGTCGGTCGACGCATCCGGCGTGAATCCGGAAGACATCGCCACCGAGCGCCGTATCGCCATCGAGAAGGCCAAGGAATCCGGCAAGCCGGAAGCCATGCTGGAAAAAATCGCCGAAGGCACCGTGCAGAAGTTCCTGAAGGAAGTCACCCTGCTGGGCCAGGTGTTCGTGAAGGCGGAAGACGGCAAGCAGACCATCGAGCAACTGCTGAAGAGCAAGGGCGCTGCCGTGGTGGCATTCCAGATGTTCGTGGTGGGCGAGGGCATCGAGAAAGTGGTGGAAGATTACGCCGCCGAAGTCGCCGCTGCCGCAGCCGCCGCCAAGAAGTAAGCGAAAGGAAACCATGACCGCACCCGCCTACAAACGCATCCTGCTCAAACTCTCCGGCGAAGCCCTGATGGGCGACGACAGCTACGGCATCAACCGTGCGGTCGTCGAACGCATCGTGGCCGAGATCAAGGAGGTGAACGAGCTGGGCGTGGAGGTGGCAATGGTGATCGGCGGCGGCAACATCTTCCGCGGCATGGCTCCGGCCGCCGCGGGCATGGACCGCGCCACCGCCGATTACATGGGCATGCTGGCCACGGTGATGAACTCGATGGCCTTGCAGGATGCGATGACGCGCGCCGGGCTGGAATGCCGGGTGCAGTCCGCATTGAGCCTGGAGCAGGTGGCCGAGCCGTTCATCCGCGGCAAGGCCTTGCGTTATCTGGAAGACGGCAAGGTGGTGATCTTCGCGGCCGGCATCGGCAGCCCGTTCTTCACCACCGACACCGCCGCCGCATTGCGCGGTGTAGAGATGGATGCCGAGGTCGTGATCAAGGCAACCAAGGTGGACGGCGTGTATACCGCCGACCCCAAGAAAGACCCGAAGGCGACGCGCTACCAGAAGGTAAGCTTCGACGAAGCCATCGGCAAGGATCTCAAGGTCATGGATTCCACCGCGCTGACGCTGTGCCGTGACCAGAAACTGCCCATCATCGTGTTCAGCATCTTCAAGGAAGGCGCATTGAAGCGCGTGGTGATGGGGCAGGACGAAGGAACGCTCGTACACTGTGATTGATTTCGGAGAAGAACGATGATCGCTGACATCAAGAAGAACGTAGAACAGAAGATGGCCAAGTCGCTGGAAGCATTGAAGGTGGACTTGGGCAAGATCCGCACAGGGCGCGCGCATACCGGCATCCTGGATCATGTGATGGTCGACTATTACGGCAGCCCGACCGCCGTGAACCAGGTGGCCAACGTCACGCTGGCCGACGCGCGCACCATCACCGTGCAGCCTTATGAAAAGAACATGGTCGGCCCGATCGAAAAAGCGATCCGCGATTCCGACCTGGGCTTGAATCCGGCCACCAACGGCGACCTGATTCGCGTACCGATGCCCATGCTGACCGAAGAGCGCCGCCGCGACCTGATCAAGGTGGTCAAGAATGAAGGCGAGGGCGCCAAGGTGGCGGTGCGCAACATCCGCCGCGATGCCAACGAGCAATTGAAGAAGCTGCTCAAGGACAAGGCGGTCAGCGAAGACGAGGAACGCCGTGCGCAGGACGATGTGCAGAAACTTACCGACCGCTTCGTCGCCGAGATCGACAAGGCGTTGCAAGCCAAAGAAACCGACCTGATGGCGATATAGGCCAGCCATCCATGGCGCTGCCTTTCTTCAGTTCCACCCGCACCATCCCTGACATCACCGCGGTCCCGCGCCATATCGCCATCATCATGGATGGCAATGGACGCTGGGCCAAGCAGCGCTTCATGCCGCGCGTGATGGGACATCAGCGCGGGGTGGAGACGGTGCGTGAAGTGGTCAAGGCCTGCCGCCAGCTGGGGGTGGAATACCTGACGCTGTTCGCTTTCAGCAGCGAGAACTGGCGCCGCCCGGCCGACGAGGTGTCTTTCCTGATGCAGCTGTTCCTCAAGATGCTGGAGCGCGAGGTCGGCAAGCTGCACGAAAACAACATCCGCTTGAAGATCATCGGCGACCGCAGCCGCTTCGATGCGAAGCTCGTGCAATACATCGAAGATGCCGAACAACTCACCGCCACCAACAGCGGCCTCACGCTGACCATCGCCGCCAACTACGGCGGACGCTGGGACATCATGCAGGCCATGCATGCCCTGAGCCAGGCGCACCCGGACCGGGCGGCGGCATTCGACGAAGAAGAGCTGCAACCCTATCTTTCCATGCACTATGCGCCGGAACCGGACCTGTTCATCCGCACCGGCGGCGAGCAGCGCATCAGCAACTTCCTGCTGTGGCAGCTGGCCTATACCGAGCTGTATTTCACCGATACGCTGTGGCCGGCATTCGACCGTGCCGCGCTGGAAGCGGCCATCGCGTCCTATCAAAAACGCGAGCGTCGTTTCGGTCGCACCAGTGAGCAACTTACCGAGGGCAAGAACAATGCTTAAGCAACGTGTGATCACAGCCAGCATCCTGTTCGTGGTGTTCCTCGCCGCCCTGTTCGGCTTGCCGGCAATCGGCTGGCAGGCGTTGGTGCTGGTGGTGATGGGACAGGGGGCAGTGGAATGGGCGCGCTTGTCCGGCTTGAGCGGCCGCGCCGCCACTGCTTATTGGGTAATGACCTTGGTAATGATGGCCGGCATGCTGTGGTTCGACGGCAGCGTCGCCATCGAATGGCAAACCTGGCAGCATCTGGCCTGGTATGTATTGGCCGTACTGTTCTGGGTGTTCGTCGTACCGGCCTGGATGATCGCCAGCTGGCGCCCGCAGAATCGCTGGCTGCTGGGTGCGGCGGGCTGGGTGGTGCTGCTGCCTACCGGATTGGCGATGCTGGACCTGCGCGCATATAGCCCGTGGTTGCTGCTGTTCGTCATGACCGTGGTGATGATGGCCGATATCTCGGCCTATTTCGCCGGCAAACGTTTCGGCAAGAACAAGCTGGCGCCGGCGATCAGCCCGGGCAAGACCTGGGAAGGCGTATTCGGTGCGCTCGCCGGGGTGACGCTGTATGTGGTGAGCGTCTGGTGGTTCAGCGGGCTGTATAAACAATACCCAATCCTGCCGGGCGTCATTCTGGCCGGCTGGTGGTGGGTGGCGCTTTCGGTGATCGGCGACCTGTTCGAGTCGGCGATCAAACGCCAGGCCGGCGTCAAGGATAGCGGCGCGCTGCTGCCGGGCCACGGTGGCCTGCTGGACCGCATCGACGCGCTGACCTCCACCTTGCCGTTCGCCGCCATCGCCCTCATTCTGCAAAGGCTGGAATGAGCACACTCACCCGTCTCACCGTACTTGGTTCCACCGGTAGTATCGGCAAAAGCACGCTGGACGTGGTGGCCCGCCATCCCGACAAATATCAAATCATCGCGCTGACCGCGCAGCAACAGGACGAACTGCTGTTCGAACAATGCCGGCGTTTCCGGCCGCGCTACGCGGTACTGCTGGAGGAAGCCGCCAGCGAACGCCTGAGCCAGCGCATCGCCGCCGCCGGATTGGATATCGAGGTACTGTGCGGCGCTGCCGCATTGGAACGCGTCTCGGTCTTGCCGGAAGTGGATGCGGTAATGGCCGCCATCGTCGGTGCTGCCGGCATGCCGCCGACACTCGCCGCGGCCAAAGCTGGCAAGAAGATACTGCTGGCGAACAAAGAGACGCTGGTGCTGGCCGGCCACCTGTTCATGGAGGCGGTGCACCGTTGCGGTGGGGCGCTGCTGCCCATCGACAGCGAACACAACGCCATCTTCCAGGCACTGCCGCGCGGTTATGCCGGCGACATGCAGGCCGGCGGCGTCAGCAAGATACTGCTCACCGCATCCGGCGGTCCGTTCCGCAATACGCCGCTGGAGCAATTGCAGCATGTCACGCCGGAACAGGCCTGCGCCCATCCGAACTGGAGTATGGGGCGCAAGATATCGGTCGATTCCGCCAGCATGATGAACAAGGGCCTCGAAGTGATCGAGGCGCACTGGCTGTTCAACGCACCGGCCGACAGCATCCAGGTGGTGGTGCATCCGCAGAGCGTGATCCATTCCATGGTGCAGTATGTCGACGGTTCGGTGCTGGCCCAGCTCGGCAATCCGGACATGCGTACCCCCATCGCTTATGCCCTGGCTTATCCGGAACGCATCGATGCCGGTGTCGCGCCGCTTGATCTGTTCGCCATCGCCAAACTCGATTTCGTCGCCCCGGATTTCGCGCGTTTCCCCTGTTTGGCCTTGGCTTACCAAGCCTTGCGCGCAGGCGGCACCACACCGGCTTTGCTGAATGCCGCGAATGAAGTAGCGGTCGCCGCCTTCCTCGAGCGCAAGATCGCCTTCCTCGACATCCCGCGCCTGATCGAATCGGTGCTGGGCAAGGTCGGCCGCGCCGAGGTGTCGGTATTGCAAGATGTGCTGGATGCGGATGCCGCGGCTCGCCGCGCGGCGCACGAGTGGATCGCGCAATGACCACATTCCTCGCGTTCGTCGTCGCCATCGTCGTACTCGTGCTATTCCATGAATTGGGACACTACATCGTGGCGCGTTATTTCGATGTGAAGGTGCTGCGTTTCTCCATCGGTTTCGGCAACGTGCTGTACACCAAACGTTTCGGCAACGGCGAAACGGAATGGGCGCTCTCGGCAATCCCGCTGGGCGGCTACGTCAAGATGCTGGACGAACACGAGGGCGAGGTGGCCGAACAGGAACTGCCGCGCGCCTTCAACCGCAAGCCGGTGCTGCAGCGCATGGCCATCGTGGTGGCCGGACCGATAGCCAACCTGCTGCTGGCGGTCGCGCTGTATTTCGCTTTGTTCATCTACGGCGTGCCGGGCATCAAGCCGGTGCTGGGCGAGATCAAGGCGGACACGCCGGCCGCCATGGCTGGACTGCAAAGCCGACAGACGATCATCAGCGTGGACGGCCAGCCGGCACCGAGCTGGCAGGAGCTGCGCTGGATATTGCTCGATTACGTGCTGCAGAAGAAAGCGGCCAGGCTCGAACTGCGCACCGTGCAAGGCGAGACGGTATTCCGCGTACTGGAAGTGGAAGGGCTGACAGCGGCGGATCTGGATGGCGATTTCATGCAGAAACTCGGTTTGCAGCCCTATCAGCCGCCGGTCTATCCCGTCATCGGCAAGCTGGTGGCAGGCGGTGTGGCGGAACGCGCCGGCTTGCAGGAGCACGACCGCATCCTGCGCGCCAATGGTCAGGAGATCGCATTGTGGGAAGACTGGGTGAATGTGGTGCGCAATCATCCGGGCAAACCATTGGATATCGAAATCGAACGAGCCGGGGCTATAACCGGGTTAAGCATGACGCCGGAAGTCATTGACGAAGCAGGGAAGTCGATCGGCCGCATCGGTGCGGCAGCGTTCATCGACAAGACCGCATTCGAGGCGATGTTGACGGAAGTGAGCTATCCGCCGCTCAGCGCGCTGACCGAGGCATTGCGCAAGACTTGGGAGACCGCCATCGTCAGCCTGAAGATGATGGGCAAGATGGTGCTGGGCGAGGTGTCGTTGAAGAACCTGTCGGGGCCGATCACCATCGCCGACTACGCCGGACAATCGGCTCAGGTCGGTTTGGGCGCCTACATCGGCTTCCTCGCGCTGATCAGCATCAGCCTCGGCGTGTTGAATCTGCTGCCCATCCCTTTATTGGATGGCGGGCATTTGCTGTATTATTCGGTAGAGTTGCTCAAAGGCAGTCCGGTCTCGGAAGGTCTGTGGGAGGCAGGACAGAAAGTGGGTATCGCACTGTTGGTTACCATGATGGCTTTTGCGTTGTATAACGACATCAGCCGCCTGATTTTGGGTTGAGCAAAATAATGGATTTCAGAAAATTAGCGGCTCTCGTTCCGCTGTTGTACGCCGCATCCGTTTGGGCTGTCGAACCGTTCGTCATCAAGGACATCCGCGTCGAGGGTATCCAGCGCACCGAACCGGGCACGGTGTTCAGCTATCTGCCGGTCAAGGTCGGCGACACGCTGGACGATGACCGTTCGACCGCCGCGCTGCATGCGCTGTTCGCCACCGGTTTTTTCAAGGACGTCGAGCTGAAGGCGGAGCAGGGCGTGCTGGTCGTCGTGGTCAAGGAACGCCCCACCGTCGCCAGTGTCGAGATCGACGGCGTGAAGGACTTCCCCAAACAGCAGTTGATCGACAATCTCAAATACGTGGGGTTGGCCGAAGGGCGCATCTTCGATAAATCGGCGCTGGAAAAATCCGAGAACGAGCTTAAACGCCAGTACATCGCGCGCGGCAAATATTCCGTCGTGGTAAGGACGACCGTGAAAGACCTGGAGCGCAACCGCGTGGCGGTGAGCTTCAATGTAGAGGAGGGCTCCGCCTCCAAGATCCGCCGCATCAACATCGTCGGCAATCAGGCCTATGACGAAGACGAACTGCTCGGCGTCATGCAACTCACCACCCCCGGCTGGTTCACCTGGCTCACCAAGAACGACCAGTATTCCAAGCAGAAACTCTCAGCCGATCTGGAGAGCCTGCGCACCTTCTACATGAATTCCGGTTACATGGATTTCAACATCGAATCGACGCAAGTTTCGATCTCGCCGGACAAGAAAGACATTTTCATCACGCTGAACATATTCGAAGGCGAGAAGTACATCGTCTCGGAGGTCAAACTGGCCGGAACGCAGGCCGTGCTCTCGCACGATGCGATGCGCAAGCTGATCAACATCCAGCCGGGGGACGAGTTCTCGCGCGATGCACTTACCGAATCCTCGCGCAAGATCGGCGAACGGCTGGGCGAGGACGGCTATGCCTTTGCCAACATCAACGCGATACCCGAAGTGGACAAGGAAAAACATCGGGTGGCGTTCACCTTCATGGTCGATCCCTTGCAACGCGCCTATATCCGGCGCATCAACGTCTCCGGCAACGACAAGACCAGGGATGAAGTCATTCGCCGCGAATTCCGCCAGATGGAAAGCGGCTGGTTCTCCACTTCCAAGATCAAGAAGTCAAAGCAGCGCATTGATAAGCTTGGATTCTTTTCGGAGGTCAATCTCGACACCACGCCGGTGCAAGGCACCAGCGACCAGATGGACGTCAACCTCAGGGTCACGGAAAAATCCACCGGCAATTTCCAGATCGGCGCCGGTTACAGCAGCAGCGAAGGACTGACTTTCATGGGCGGGGTGACCCAGTCCAACCTGTTCGGCACCGGCAACTATCTGTCGACCCAGATCAACACCAGCAGGGTGAACCAGGTCTATTCGGTCTCGTACACGAACCCTTACTACACCGACGACGGCATCAGCCGTGGCTTCGACATCTACAAGCGCAAGACCGACGGCACGCAAACCTATGTCAGCCAATACAAGTCCGAGACTTATGGCGGCGGCGTGCGCTTCGGCGTGCCGATCAGCGACGACGAATCGTTCCAGTACGGCCTGGCCTCGGAGAACACCACGCTCACCCTGACTTCGACCAGTCCGCAACGCTATATCGATTACGTCAACACCTTCGGGGTAAGGACGAACAGCGTATTGATCACCATTGGCTGGACACGCGACACCCGCGACAGCGCCATATTCACCACCGAAGGCCTGGTGCAACGCTCCTCCGTCGAGGTCGGACTGCCGGTCTCCGCACAGCGCTATTACAAGTGGACCTACCAGCACGAGTGGTTCCACCCGCTCGGCCGTTACCTGACCCTGATGATGAATGGTGACGTCGGCCTGGCCGGAGGATATGACAACAAGCCGTTGCCATTCTTCAAGAACTTCTACGCCGGCGGGGTCGGTTCGGTGCGCGGTTATGATCCGAACTCGCTCGGGCCGCGCGATTTGAACAATTACTCTCTGGGCGGAACCAAAAGGGCGGTCGGCAACATCGAGGTGCTGTTCCCGTTCCCCGGAATGGAAAAGGAAAAATCGCTGCGTTTGGGCACATTCCTGGATGGCGGCGCGATCTACGGCACCGACGGGCAAGTTCCGGGCTCGACCGGAATGCGCTATTCTACGGGCTTGGCCCTGACATGGTTCTCGCCGGCCGGACCGATCCGGTTGAGCTGGGCAAAGCCGCTGAACAAGCAGCCGCAGGACAAGATCCAGAACCTCCAGTTCACACTGGGATCGATGTTCTGATCTATTCTAAGGAGCATGAGATGAAAAATTTGTTTTGTGCGTTTCTGATCGCATTTTCCGGTATCGCACAAGCTGACCCGGAGAGCTTCCGCATCGGGGTGGTCGATACCGAGCGCATCCTGCGCGAATCGGATCAGGCGATCCGTGCCGAGAAGAAGATCGAGAAAGAATTCGCCTTACGCGACCAAGAGATCAAGAAGCTGATCAAGCAGGGTAAGGAACTTCAGTCTGCCTTGGAAAAAGAGGGCAGCAACATGTCCGATTCGATGCGCCGCGTCAAGGAGCGCGAGCTGGCCAACCTCAACGTCAGCTTGCAAACCATGCAGCGCGAATTCCGCGAAGACCTGAACCTGCGCAAGAACGAAGAACTGGCCGTGGTTCTGGCCCACGCCGACAAGGCGATACGCGAGATCGCCGAAAGCGAGAATTACGATGTGATCCTGCAAGAGGCGGTCTACCGCAATCCCAAGGTCGATATCACCGACAAGGTATTGAAATACCTCGCCAACGAGCTCCCGGAAAAATCCGAGAAGTGAGCGGCGGGCAGCGATTTGAAAGAAACAGTTCCAATGGATCGTACAGCCTATAGCTTGGCCGATATCGTGGCGCGCTTCGGTGGGCGGGTGGCTGGCGATGCCGACACCCAGATCCGGCAGATCGGTACGCTCGAGCATGCAACGGCGGGCGAGATCGCCTTCCTCGCCAATGCCAAATATCGCAAACAACTGGAAAGCAGCCGCGCCGCGGCGGTGATCGTAGCGGAGGCCGATGCCGACGCCACCGCCTTGCCGCGCATCGTCTGCGCCAATCCGTATTCCTATTTCGCCAGGCTCTCCGCCTTCCTGAATCCCTTGCCCGCCTGCGTACCGGGCATCCATCCGACCGCCGTCATCGGCAACGGCGCACAGATATCGCCGCAAGCCCACATCGGCGCCCATGTATCGATAGGCGAGGGCGCGGTCATCGGTACGGGCTGCGTCATCATGTCCGGTTGCAGCATCGGAGCGAACACCGTCATCGGCGACAACACGCGGCTATATCCGCGCGTGGTGGTGTATCACGATTGCGTGCTGGGCAATAACGTCATCGCCCATTCCGGCGCGGTGATCGGTTCCGACGGTTTCGGCATGGCTTGGGAGAACGGCCGCTGGCTCAAGATCCCGCAGATCGGCCGCGCCATCATCGGCAACGACGTCGAGATCGGCGCCAACACCACCATCGACCGCGGCGCGCTGGATGACACCGTGATCGAGGACGACGTGAAGCTGGACAACCAGATTCAGGTCGCCCACAACGTCCGCATCGGCGCGCACACCGCCATCGCCGGCTGCGTCGGCATCGCCGGCAGCACCACCATCGGCAAATATTGCCGCATCGGCGGCAGCGCCGGCATCCTCGGGCACCTGAACATCGCTGACGGGGTGGAGATCTCCTCGTTCACCCTGATCAGCAAATCGATACGCGAAAAGGGCAGCTACAGCGGCATCTATCCATTCAGCGAGAAAGACGCCTGGTTGAAGAGCGCCGCCCACCTGCGCCATCTGGACGACATGTTCGCGCGCATCAAACAATTGGAAAAAGAGATCGAATCATTGAAAGGAAAGACGGTATGAGCATGGCCATGGACATCAACGAAATCATGAAACACCTGCCGCATCGCTACCCGTTCCTGCTGATCGACCGCGTGCTGTCGATCGACCCGGGCGTGGAGATCGTGGCGCTGAAGAACGTCAGCATGAACGAGCCGTTCTTCCCCGGCCACTATCCGCACCATCCGGTGATGCCGGGCGTGCTGATCATCGAGGCGATGGCGCAGGCCGCCGCCATCCTGTCCTTCACCGGCGAGGGCGGCAAGGCCGACGACAGCAAGGTGTATTACTTCGTCGGCATCGACGGTGCACGCTTCAAGCGCCCCGTGGTGCCGGGCGACCAGCTCATCCTTAAGGTCAAGCCGCTGTTCAACAAACGCGGCCTGTGGAAGTTCAGCGCCGTGGCTGAGGTGGAAGGCCAGACCGCGGCCGAAGCCGAGATCATGTGCACCATGCGGGACAAGTGATGCGCCACCCGACCGCCATCATCCACCCCAACGCCAAGCTGGCCGACGACGTCAAAGTCGGCCCGTATTCCATCATCGGCGAACACGTCGAGATCGGCGCCGGGACAATCGTCGGGCCGCATGTCGTCATCGACGGCCACACCAGCATCGGCAAAGGCAACCACATCTTCCAGTTCAGCTCCATCGGCGAGATCCCGCAGGACAAGAAATACAAGGGCGAACCGACCAAGCTCATCATCGGCGACAACAACACCATCCGCGAGAGCTGCACCTTCAACCTCGGCACCGTGCAGGACGGTGGCGTCACCTCCATCGGCAGCGACAACTGGATCATGGCCTATGTGCACGTGGCGCACGACTGCCACATCGGCGACCACAACGTCATCGCCAACTCGGTGCAGTTCGCCGGCCACGTCACCGTCGGCAACCGCACCCTGATCGGCGGCATGACCGGCATCCACCAGTTCGTGCGCATCGGCGATTTCGCCATGGTTGGTTTCCAGACGCGCCTGTCGCAAGACCTGCCGCCCTTCGTCACCGCCGTAGGCAACCCGGCCGAAGCCAAGGGCCCGCACCAGGAAGGCCCGCGCCGCGCCGGCTATTCCGCGCCGCGCGTCGACATGCTCAAGCAGATCTACCGCACCCTGTACCGTGCGGGCAGCAGCTTTGAGACCGCCAAGCAGGAGATCGCCGCACTGCGCGGCCAGGTGCCGGAATCCGACGCGGACATCGACAACATGCTGACGTTCCTGGACAGCGCCACCCGCGGCATCGTGCGTTAACCCCATCATGAGTCAATCCATAAAAACCATCGCCATCGTGGCGGGCGAGGCTTCGGGTGACTTGCTCGGCAGCCACTTGATGGCTGCCATCAAACAGGCCAATCCAAACGTGCGCTTCGTCGGCATCGGCGGCCCCAAGATGCAGGCGGTCGGCATGGACGTGCTGTTCCCGATGGAGAAACTGGCCGTGAACGGCTACGTCGAAGTGTTGCTGCGCCTGCGCGAGCTGCTCGGCATCCGCCGCAAGCTGCGCAACCGTTTCATCGCCGAGCCGCCCGACCTGTTCATCGGCATCGATGCGCCGGACTTCAATCTTGACCTAGAGTTCGCATTGAAGCAGCGCGGCATCCCCACGGTGCATTACGTCAGCCCTTCGATCTGGGCGTGGCGCGCCGAGCGCATCAACAAGATCAAGCAGGCGGTGTCGCACATCCTCGCGCTGTTCCCGTTCGAGGCCCCCATCTACGAACAGGCCGGAGTGCCCGTCACCTACGTCGGCCACCCGCTCGCCGACTTGTTGCCGGAACATCCGAAGCGCGCCGAGATGCGCGAGCAGATGCGCATCCAGAAACAGGCGAAGGTGTTCGCCTTCCTGCCCGGCAGCCGCCAGAGCGAAGTGCGCCGCTTGGCCAAGACCTACATCGAGACCGCCAAGCTCATCCTCAACAAGATCCCCGAGGCGCAGTTCCTCGTGCCGCTGGCCAGCCGCCAGACGCGCACCATCTTCGAGAACGAGATCTGGAAGCAGGAAGCGCAGCTGCTGCCGATCACCATGCTGTTCGGCCATGCCCACGACGCCATGATCGCCGCCGACGGCGTGCTGGTCGCCTCCGGCACCGCCACGCTGGAAGCCGCCTTGCTCAAGCGCCCCATGGTCATCACCTACAAGATGCCCGCGCTGACCTACTGGCTGGCCAAGCGCAAGCAATACCTGCCTTATGTCGGCCTGCCCAACATCCTCGCCGGGCGTTTCGTCGTGCCCGAGATCCTGCAGGACGACGCAACGCCGGAGAACCTGGCGCAAGCCTTGTTGAACCTGGTCAACAACAAAGGGGCCGTGGCCGAGCTGGAGAACGTCTTCGGCGATATCCACCACACCCTGCGTCAGGACACCGCGCAGAAGGCTGCCGCCGCCATCCAGCCTTATCTGGCATGAATGGCATCCTGCTCGTCTGCGGCGTGGACGAAGCAGGGCGCGGCCCGTTGGCCGGGCCGGTGAGCGCAGCCGCCGTGATCCTCGATCCGGCCAAGCCCATCGCCGGGCTGGCCGACTCCAAGAAACTCTCCGAAAAACAGCGCGACGCACTCGCACCGGTCATCCGTGAACGCGCATTGGCCTGGGCCGTTGCCTATGCCGAAGTGGACGAGATCGACAGCCTCAACATCCTGCAAGCCACCCTGCTGGCGATGAAGCGCGCCGTCGCAGGACTCAACATCCAACCGCAGCAAGTGCTGGTAGATGGCCTGTATTGCCCGCAGACCGGCATCCCCAGCCAAGCCATCGTGAAAGGCGACAGCAAGGTCGCCGCCATCTCCGCCGCCTCCATCCTCGCCAAGACCGCGCGCGACGAACTCATGCTCGAACTGCACCAGCGCTATCCGCAATACGGTTTCGACGGCCACAAAGGTTATCCCACCGCGGCACACCTCGCCGCGTTGCGCGAGCATGGCGTATCCGCCGTGCACCGCCGCAGCTTCCGCCCCGTGCGCGAGCTATTACCCTGACGGCACCGTTGTTGAATCTCGGAGGTTTTCGGTTATCCTCCGGCCCTCGATAATCTTCCTGAGGCCAAGCATGACCCTGTTCAAACTCCTGCATCTGCTCTCCGTCGTCGTCTGGATCGGCGGCATGTTCTTCGCCTACATGGTGCTGCGTCCCGCCGCCGTCGACGTGCTGCAACCGCCGGAGCGCCTGCGCCTGTGGGACAACGTGTTCCGCCGCTTCTTCAACTGGGTGTGGGGCGCACTCGGCCTCATCCTCGCCACCGGCTTCTACATGATCTACCAATACGGCGGCATGGCGCATGCGCCGCACTTTGTCCACGTCATGCTGCTGCTGGGGCTGACGATGGCCGGCATCTACGGCTATGTGTTCTTCTCCTGCTACGTGCAGCTCAACCTGCATGTCGGCAAGGAACGCTGGAAGGAAGCCGGCGAGATATTGGGCAAGATACGCAAACTGGTCGGGCTGAACCTCACGCTGGGGCTGCTCACCATAGCCGTCGCAGTCATCGGCGTGTCTTGGGGTTGAGCGGAACGCGGCACATCCACGAAAGGAGCGGCAGGTGAAAAAGAACCTTCTCAGCATCATCGCCTTTGCGGCATTGGGCCTCATCGTCGGCTATGCCTACTTCGGCAAATGGGGCGGCGACTATGTCAGCTTGGGCCGGCTGTTCTCGTTCGGCGGCAACGGCTTCCAGAGCGCTTTCCGCTCCATCTCCGGCATCGAAGAGATGCGCAACAACATCCTGCTGTGCGGCGCCGCCGGCGCGGTAGTGGGCATACTGCTTACCTTCAAACTGAAGAAGTAAGGACACCGGCAGGGCTCCGCCAAAGACCCTGTCAGCACTGATTCAATCCATAGAACTTTTATCAACTATTGTGGCCTATGGACTACCTCAACTTCTCAAGTTAGGAGGTTCATCATGGCTCAACTTCAATTGCCCCATTCCGAGGGGTGGGATACGTTAACCCGCAGTCATATCTCGGTGTTGAAGATGTTCTTCTTCTACGCGCTGCCGCTTTCCGCGGTGCCGCCGGCAATGATCTATTACGCCGGTGTCACGTATGGCGGGAATTTGCTACCGGCGCTGAGCGAGGTGCAGCTGCAAATCATCGGCACGGTGTTCTTCTGCACCGAGCTGGCGATGACTTTCCTGATGGCCTATGTGATACAACGCATGGGCGACGTGATCGACATCAAGCCGGCGTATGAAGACGCCTACAAGCTGGCAGTGGTGGCGCCCACGCCGTTATGGTTGTCGCCCCTGTTCCTGTTCATCCCCAGCTTCACCGTCAATCTCACCGTGGCCTCGCTGGCCTTGATCCTGTCCGGCATGCTGATCTTTTACAGCGTACCGTCCATCCTCAAGGTCGAGGAAAAAGGCCATGCCTTCCTGCTATCGGGTTCCATCCTGTCGGCGGGAACGGTAGCGTGGGCGGCGATGATGTATCTCACACTGATCGCTTGGAGCGCTATCTCGTCCAACCCGATGCTCTAAGCGCCAGACACTATCCGAATCGACGGAAACCGCAGCCTGTTCAGGCTGCACGATGGGGAGGGCGGAAGCCTTCCTCGTTTCATTTCTACAGAAAAACCCGCACTGCATCGCCTCGTCCCATCCGCCTGCTGAGAGCTATCTATGCCTTTTGGCATATAGGCGCGTTGGGGATTTGCTGTTAGCCTCCTTGACCGGAGCAGAGAAAAAGGAGCCTCACATGAAAACCCTATTGATTACCGGCGCCAACCGCGGCATCGGGCTGGAATTCTGCAAACAATACGCAGCGGCGGGCTGGCGCGTGCTGGCCTGTTGCCGCGAACCGGACAAGGCCGAGGCGCTCAAACAACTCGCCGCGCACCATCCCGACCTCATCCAGCTCCACGCACTCGATGTCGCCGACCATGCGCAGATCGAACAACTGGCGCACACGCTTTCCGGCGAGGCGATCGACCTGCTCATCAACAACGCCGGTGTCTATCCGGCGTCGGACAAACGCGGCGGCTTCGGCCACACCGACTATGCCGAATGGATAGCCGCCTTCAACATCAACACCATGGCCCCGCTCAAAATGGTCGAAGCCTTCATCGAACAGATCGCGCGCAGCCAACAAAAACTCATCGTCACCATCACCAGCCAGATGGGCAGCATCGACGACAACGGCAGCGGCGGCAGCTACCTCTATCGCAGCAGCAAGGCCGCCGCCAACATGGTGGTGAAGAGCCTGGCCGTGGATCTCAAGGGCAGGGGCATCACCGCCGTCGCCTTCCACCCCGGCTGGGTTAAGACCGACATGGGCGGCCCCAATGCCATGATTTCCACCGAGCAGAGCGTGGCCGACATGCGCAAGGTCATTGCCGGACTGACACTTGCTGATACGGGCAAGTTCATCGGCAATGATGGGGTGGTGATTCCGTGGTGATAGCGGGGACAGCTCCTGATATTCATCATTTAATTCTCGGGCTATACTACGCCTGACATTCAACTGAAGCGGGGTGTGTGATGGGCTACGCAGAACTGATCAGCAAGCTGGAAGCGCTTCCGCGCGAGAAGCAGGCGGAAGTGTTCGAGTTCGTCGAATTCCTTTCTGCTCGCTGTAGCACCTCCACCGGCAAATCGATCACCCATGCCGAATGGACGGATGCCGAGTTCTCGGAACTGTCCATGGCCCAGGCAATGCGCGGCATGGAACAGGAAACCGTCACCTACACCCGTGAAGACCTGCGGGAACGCTGGCAATGAAACGTGCAGGACAGATCGTCCTCACACCCTTCCCATACACTGATCTAACGGGCGTAAAATTGCGCCCCGTACTCATGTTGAGGCAAGCATCCAAATTCGATGACTGGCTGGTTTGCATGGTGTCTTCGCAAGTGCAACAGGCCGAGGCTGACCTCGATGAAGCTCTTACTCCTGCCGATTCCGATTTCGCCAACTCCGGACTGAAAGTGTCGAGTGTGCTACGCCTTTCACGGTTAGCAGTGCTGGATGGGGAGCTGTTGCTGGGAAGCATTGGTTCGATCAGCGATGAGCGATTGAAGAACGTGCGACTGCGACTCGCAAAATGGGTCGCATCAGAATGAAGCACAAATTAAAGAACATCCACCCCGGCGAAATCCTCCTTGAAGAATTTCTGCTCCCCATGGGCATCAGCCAGACCCGGCTCGCCAACTCCATCGGCGTGCCGCCGCGCCGCATCAACGAGATCGTGCTGGGCAAGCGCGGCATCACGGCGGATACTGCCTTGCGACTTGCCAAGGTATTTGGAACCTCCGTGCAATTCTGGATGGGCTTGCAGGACGAATATGAACTGCGCGAGGCGCGCAGCTCGATCAAGGAGCAGCTTGAGCAGATGATGCTGATTGCGGCGTGAAAAGTATTTCGAGACTCCTTTAATTCACTGCCCCTTTGTAAAAAGGGGGAATGAAGCGAGCAGGAGATTTGCCTTTGAAGGAAGGAACCTTGCCGCAAGACCGATAAAAGACTATATTCAGTCCATACGCAAACTCGGAGCCCGCCATGCGCTCGACCAACATCAAACCCATCAGCTACCTCAAGGCCAACGCCGCCGAAGTGCTGCAAGACCTGACCGAAAACCGCCAACCCTACCTCATCACCCAGAACGGCGAAGCCAAGGCCGTCATGCAAGACATCGCCAGCTACGAGAACACCCAGGAGACGCTGGCTCTGCTGAAAGTGCTGGCGCTGGGCAATCAGGAGATCGAAGCGGGCAAGGTCACACCAGTAGCAGCGGTCGCCCGCCGTCTTAAATCCAAGCACAAACCTTCCGTTCGTGGTGAGCCTGTCGAACCATGAACGGAAAGCGCTCCGCATGAGCTTCAAAGTCCTGCTCACTCAAGGTGCCGAGCGCGACCTCGAAAGCATCTACGACTACATCGCCGAACACGATAGCCAGCAAAACGCCGACCACGTGCTGGATAAACTGCTCGAAGTCGTCCAGACACTCTCCGCCACGCCCGAGCGCGGCTCCCATCCCAAAGAACTGCTGGCGCTCGGCATCCGCGAATACCGCCAGGTGCATTTCAAACCTTACCGCGTTATCTACCGGGTGATGGGCAAACAAGTGTTCATCTACCTTATCGCAGATGGCAGGCGCGACATGCAGACCTTGCTGGCGCGCAGGATGCTGGGGATGTAACGGGGCAGCGGGTCAGGCGAAGGTCTATATCTTTTGGCATATGGTCTGGAAGGGGCTTTGCTGCTAGGCTTCGGAGTGGTGGGGTAAGCGAAATGCTATATCGCAAGACTTGACCCCGAAGTGTTTCTATATGGCAAGACCTGTGACCCCGATGTTTTGGTTAATTTCTAAGGAGATTCTTAACACGATGAAACGCACTTTCTTATTACTCGCCTGCATGGCATTCACCTCGCCCGTCATTGCTGCAGGTAATCAATATGCCACTAAAGTATGGAAACCTACTCCCTTTTCTTTGGGAAGCGATCACCTGCCTGCAGGCTATAAGGGGCTGGATCCCAAAAAGTTTTTTACACTATTCAAAGCAAAGGTACACGACTTAGAGAAAGGTGAATTTGAAACATCAGAAAAGTTTGAGCAAAGAATTGCTGGTAAAGAAAATTTACTTTCACCGATCAAGACTTCGGATTTGTACGCATTTAGAATGAGTGGGCATATGTCAAAAAAATATGCTGCTGATACTCAAGAATATTTGCTCGAAGGTATCCAAACTTGTATAGAGGCTGGTAGATTAACCCCGAACTGGTTGACCTGCGAAATCGCAGAACTCATTCATGATGAAAGTTATGTTGGGAGCAACTCCTTTGGCGCAACAACGACCGTCACACGCACGCGAGGAACTAGGCTTGCATTAGCCATCCAAGAAGATAATCCCCTACTAAAATCCGTTCTTGTTGGTTCATATGGTTATTATGGGTACCAAGACAGGGTTCCGGTTAATTTGGATAAGGCACGCAAGCTCAAGAATGCAGAGTTTTCTGTTCTTTTTGTGGGGCACATCAGCCATACTAAAATTATCGAAGGCAAACCAGTAATTGGCACCCCAACCATTGACGATCCTACTGATATTTTCATTACAGTAGAGGGCATTCCATTCGACCTCAAAGCAATTATCATTTACGACAGAAAAACAGGAGAAATCATTGGGCAAAAGAACATTCTTCCCAGCCCACAATAATCTGGCAGGGGGCTGACATGGACTCGCATCTTGGTAACTTTCTCGGCAAGGTTGTGCTGTTCAGCGTATCACCTCAGTTTCTTGTCGAGGCACGTTCTATTTTTCAGTTGCATGGTTCGAATCCCCTTTTGTACGGAAAGCTTCTAGCCATCGATAGCATTGGTTGTTGGGTCGAAAACAAGACATGGAAGGCTTCCGACGCGAAGTCTGACGAGCCAATTTCCTTTGCCGTAAACCTTCTCATTCCTTGGGCATATATAGTTTCTGTTGCTGCGTTTCCTGATGATTCATTTGCTGATATTCCCGAAGGCGAAATGGAGAAGAGTATTGGTTTTCTTGCTCAAAGGAATTAAAGGTTCCAGGCTCGAGTTGTTTTCCAAGAGAAACAGAAGGAGACCGCCATGCCGCTCATCAGCACTTTTTACGGCATCCTCGTTTACATGTATTGGCTGGACACTAAGCAGCACAAGTTGCCGCATGTTCATGCCGAGTACGCCGGAGAGGAAGCAGTCTTTGCCATTGAGACCGGAGAGCTACTTGACGGTAAAATGGGAGCCAAACAGGTTCGCTTGATTCAGGCATGGATCGAGATTCATCGAGAAGAATTGCTCGCCGACTGGACGCTTGCCGCCAAAGGCGAGCCGACTTTCAAGATCGAGCCTTTACGCTAGGAGGACACCATGAACCCACGCATCCATCAAGTTGCTGCCAGTGACGATCACACGCTGACGATCACTTTCACTAATGACGAAGTGCGCATTTTCGACATGCGGCCATATCTGGGCTATGCGGTTTTTGAACCGTTGCGCAATGTGGCATTTTTTAAATTGGCGCGCGCCGACCATGGTACGGTCGCCTGGCCGCACGAGATCGATTTTGACCCGGACACGCTTTATCTTGAAAGCCATCCGGTTCCAACAAGACAGGCGGCTTGAATTCAAACTCTCACCCAAGCCCTGATGAAACTACTAGCCATTCGACTAAGCCCGCACGCGGGCAAGTCGCTGGTTATCTCCCGTGCGGGAGAGGGGGCGTTGGTGATGCAAGTAAGTCGAACTGCTGATGACTTGGTTCGTAGCCAAGTACTCTATCTGGCATAATCCGCACCCCGTAAAACCCATCGGCCTCTCCCCCAGAGGCCGATTCATTTCCGTAACCGCAACACAAGAAAGTCACGATGCTCCCTCCCATAGAACAACGCCTGGCCGCCGAGATCGCGGCCAAACCCGCTCAAATCGCTGCCGCCATCGCCTTGCTGGATGAAGGCGCGACGGTTCCCTTTATTGCCCGTTACCGCAAGGAGGCAACGGGCGGGTTGGACGATATTCAGCTGCGTATGCTGGAAGAGCGGCTGCGCTATATGCGCGAGCTGGAAGAGCGCCGCACGGCGATCATCGCTTCCATCACCGAGCAGGGCAAGATGACGCCGGCGCTGTTGCAGGCGGTATCGCACGCGACGGACAAGACGCATCTCGAAGACCTGTATCTGCCTTACAAGCCCAAGCGTAGAACCCGCGCGCAGATCGCGCTGGAGGCGGGGCTGGAGCCGCTGGCGAACGATCTGCTGGCGAACCCGACGCTGAATCCGGAAGAAGAAGCAGCCAAATATCTGCGCGAGCCTTTCACCAGCGAGGCGGGCGACGCCAACCCCGGCGTGGCGGATACCAAGGCGGCGCTGGATGGCGCGCGACAGATCTTGATGGAGCGCTTCGCCGAGGATGCGAGCCTGCTGCATTCGCTGCGCGAATATGTGCAGCAGCATGGCGTGGTGCAGTCCAAGGTGATTGAGGGCAAGAACGAGGCGGCAGAGAAGTACGCCGACTATTTCGATTATTCCGAATCGCTCAACACCATCCCCTCGCACCGCGCGCTGGCGGTGTTCCGTGGCCGCCGCGAAGAGATGCTGGATGTGCAGTTGCGTCTGGATAGCGAAGAAGAGAAGCCCACCTGGGCTTCGCCGCACAATCCGTGCGAAGGGCGTATCGCCGCGCGCTTCAACATCAAGGACATGGGCCGTCCCGCCGACCGCTGGCTGCTGGACACCGTGCGCTGGACCTGGCGCGTGAAGAGCTTCATGCATCTGGAGACCGAGCTGATGGGCGCGCTGCGCAGCAAGGCCGAGACCGAGGCCATCAACGTGTTCGCGCGCAACCTGAAAGACTTGCTGCTGGCCGCACCGGCCGGGCCGCGTGCCACCATGGGGCTGGACCCCGGCCTGCGCACCGGCGTGAAGGTGGCGGTAGTGGACGAGACCGGCAAGGTGGTGGATACCGCCACCATTTACCCGCACCAGCCGCGCAACGACTGGAACGTGTCCATCGCCATCCTCGCGCAGTTGGCACAAAAGCATAATGTGGCGCTCATCGCCATCGGCAACGGCACCGCCTCGCGCGAGACAGACCGTCTGGCGCACGACCTCATCCGCCTGCATCCCGAGCTGAAGCTCACCAGTATTGTTGTTTCGGAAGCGGGCGCGTCGGTGTATTCCGCATCCGAGTTCGCCTCGCGTGAACTACCGGAGCTGGATGTGTCGCTGCGTGGTGCAGTGTCCATCGCGCGCCGCCTGCAAGACCCGCTGGCCGAGCTGGTGAAGATCGATCCCAAGTCCATCGGCGTGGGCCAATACCAGCACGACGTGAGCCAGGTGCAACTGGCGCGCTCGCTGGATGCGGTGGTGGAAGACTGCGTGAATGCGGTGGGCGTGGATGTGAACACAGCCTCCGCGCCGCTCCTGGCAAGGGTTTCAGGCCTCACCAGCAGCGTGGCGCAGGCCATCGTGAGCCAGCGTGACCTCAAGGGCAAATTCAAGACGCGCGCCGAGTTGCGCCAAGTGCCGCGCCTGGGTGACAAGACTTTCGAGCAGGCGGCGGGCTTCTTGCGCATCATGGGCGGTGCCGATCCGCTGGATGCTTCGGCGGTGCACCCCGAGTCGTATCCGCTGGTGCAACGCATCCTCGAAGACATCAAGCAGGACATCAAGGGCGTGATCGGCAACAGCAGCCTGCTGAAAGGGTTGAACCCGGCGAAGTATGCCAACGAGCAGTTCGGCGTGCCGACCATCACCGATATTTTGAAGGAACTGGACAAGCCGGGCCGCGACCCGCGCCCCGAGTTCACCACCGCGACTTTCAAGGAAGGCGTGGAAGACCTGAAAGACCTGCAACCGGACATGATCCTCGAAGGCGTGGTGACCAACGTGGCGGCGTTCGGCGCGTTCGTGGACATCGGCGTGCATCAGGACGGTCTGGTGCACATCTCCGCGCTCTCGGACAAGTTCGTGAAAGACCCGCACACCGTGGTGAAGGCGGGGCAGGTGGTGAAGGTGAAGGTGCTGGAGGTAGACGTGAAGCGCAAGCGCATCGCGTTGACCATGCGCCTCACCGACTCGGCGGCGCAGGCGCACAGCAAACCGGAAGGTCAGCGTCCGCAGCGCGACGAGCGGGGGCAGGGCAGGCCGGCGGCCAAACCTGCCAGCCGTGCACCGGCGCAGCCTGCCATGGGCGGCGCGATGGCGGCGGCGTTCGCCAAGCTGAAAGGCTGAGTCACGATCCTTGTGCTGTAGCAAAGGGCCAGAGCAATCTGGCCCTTTTGTTTTGCCGCTGCCATCGGTGTTTGTCCTATGCCGCCATTCAGGCAAACTCTGTAAACTCCCCCTCCGCAAAACATGGCCGCTGAAAGAAGAAGCCATTTTCCTGAAGAGTATCGGCAACGAGGGTGAGATTAATGATTGCAGTCGCTTCACTTCTTTTCCGCCATCGGCGCGGAAGCCGCCATCGCCTGCGTGCCTGCAACCGAGCCGCTCCGGACAACACGATGGGCGAACTATGAGCACGACCGTACTGGTGGTCGACGGCAACACGGACGACCAGCTCTTCTATCAGTGTGTACTCAAGGATGCCGGCTATCGTCTGGTGTTGACCTCGACCGGCGAAGAGGGATTCGCCAGCGCGGTCTCCCTGAAACCGGACCTGATCCTGTTGGATTACAACCTGCCCGATCTTGACGGCATCGGTTTCATGAAACGCTTGCATGACCATGCCTGCCCGCTCCCCATCGTGATGCTGGCCAAGGAAGGCAATGCCGAAGTGGCCGTAGAAGCGATGAAGCAGGGCGCGGCCGATTACCTGGTCAAGGACACGGCCGGAGTCTACCTGCGCCTGCTGCCGAGGGTGATCGAGCGCGTATTGGCCGCCGCCGCGCAACGCGAAGAGACCCGCCGCTTGCAGCAGGAAACCGCGGCGCTGCTGCGCCGCAACCGGGCATTGATGAAAAACTCCAAGGACGGCATCCATGTGATGGATGTCGCCGGCAACCTGCTCGAAGCCAACAATGAATTCTGCCGCATGCTGGGCTACGCGCCGGAGGAAGCAGCCGGCCTCAACGTGGCCGACTGGAATGCACAATGGACGGCCGACGAGCTGCGTGCGAAGTTCAAATCCATGGTCGGCAAGAGCGCTGTGTTCGAAACCCGCCACCGCCGCAAGGACGGTACGCTGCTCGATGTCGAGGTCAGCACCTCAGGCGTGGAGATAGACGGCCAGCATCTGTTTTTTGCCGCCAGCCGCGATATCACTGCGCGCAAGCTGGCCGAAACGGCGTTGCAGAAAAGCGAGGCCAACCTGCGCGCGATGCTGGACAACTCGCCCTACCTGACCTGGCTGAAAGACACCGACGGGCGCTACATTACGATCAACAAGGTATTTGCCGATTATCTGCGACTGGACGATGCCGGCCAGGCTACAGGCAAGACCGACTTGGATCTGCAACCGCGGGAGCTGGCGGAAAAATACCGCGCCGACGATGCCGAGGTAATGGCGGCACGCCAGCGGAAGACTGTCGAGGAAGCGGCTTTCGACGGCACAAATATCCATTGGGTGGAAACCTCGAAGACTCCGATTATTGATAAACAGGGCAACGTGCTGGGCACCGTCGGTTTTGCCCAAGATATCACCGAGCGCAAAATGGCCGAGGAAAAATTATTGCTGGAAAGCCAATCCGAACACAAACGTGCCCAAGTACTGGCGCAGCAGTTCGGCCACTTGCTGCGCAGCTCTTTCAACGAAATATACCTGTTCGATGCCGACTCCCTGTATTTCCTGCAAGTGAGCGAGGGCGCAAAAAACAATCTCGGGTATTCCGACGATGAGCTGCAATGCATCACGCCGGTCGAGTTGATGCCGCTGTTTACCCGGAAGAAATTCGGAAAGTTGATTGCGCCTTTGTTCAGCGGCGATCAGCAGACGCTGTTTTTCGAGACCTCTCAGCGCCGCAGGGATGGCACGACTTATCCCGTGGAAGCGAGTCTCCAACTCATCACATCGGAACCTGCGGTGTTTGTAGCCATCATCCGGGACGTCACCGAGCGCCGTCGCGCCGAGAACCAGTTGCGCGAATTCGCCACGCACCTCCAGACCGTGCGCGAGGAAGAAAAAACCGGCATCGCCCGGGAAATCCACGACGAGTTGGGCAGTACGCTGGCCGCGCTAAAGATGGATGCACACTGGCTTGCGCGCAGGCTGGAAAAAGACATGAAAATGGCGCCGTTGCTGGAGCGTGCCGAAGCCATGTATGCACTGCTCGACACTGCCGTGATATCCATGCGCCGCATCGTCAGCGACCTGCGCCCGACCATACTCGACGATCTCGGTTTGATGGCGGCGCTCAAATGGCAGTCCAGCCAGTTCCAGCAACGCACCGGGATCGAGTGCCGGGCCGTCTGTTGCGATGACGAGAACAATGACTGCGAGGATGTGCTGGATAAGACGCTGTCTATCCACCTGTTCCGCATCGTTCAGGAGGCTCTCACCAATGTCGTGCGGCATTCCGGCGCATCCAGTGTGGATGTCAAGCTACACCGCACCGCTGATGAGATCGTGCTGTCGGTTTGCGATAATGGCCGGGGCCTGCCGGACGAGCATGCCGTCGCGCCGACTTCGTATGGCGTGCGCGGCATGTGCGAGCGTGTCAAACAGTTGGATGGCAAGATCAAGTTCGACAGTCCGCTTGGCGGCGGATTCTGTATCACGGTGACATTGCCGCTGCCTGCCGAAGGGCAGGGCAACGCGTAGCCGCACCGAGGCGGGGAAAGGCGAAAGAATGCCCGGGGCGCTCCGGGCATCAGGTTCACAGCGGCTTGCTGACTTTCATCACGGCCGGGTCTTCCTCGCTGGCCTTGATGGCGAAACCCAGGCGGGTCATCAATTTGAGCATGTTGTGGTTGTTGCCGAGCACTTCGCCCTCGATTACCGATAGCCCCTTGGAGCGTGCCGCCTCCATCAGCGAGACCATGAGCTTCTGCCCCAGGCCTTTGCCGGCGACGCGATCCGCCACCACCAGCGCAAACTCGCAAGTATCGCCGTCCGGATTGATCGAATAGCGTGCCACGCCGAGTTCGACCTCTTCGCCGTTCTGTTCCGTGACGGCGATCAGCGCCATCTCGCGGCTGTAGTCGAGTTGTGTGAGCCGCGCCAGCATGTCTTCGGTCAATTCCTGCACGCTGTTCATGAAGCGGAAGTATTTGGATTCTTCCGACAGGTCGTGCACGAATTTCTTCACCAGCGCGGCATCTTCCGGCCGGATCGGGCGGATGGTGAGGTCGGTGCCATCGGCCATTTGCCATTGGCTGACGAGGTGGGTGGGGTAGGGGTAGATGGCCATATGCGCATAGCGATCCGGGCTGGGCTGGCGGTATTCCACCACCACGCGCGCGTCGGCGGCCAGTGCGCCGTTCTCGTCGAGGATGAGCGGGTTGATGTCCATCTCCTTGAGCAGCGGCAGTTCGCACACCATCTCGGACACGCGCAGCAGCACGTCTTCCAGCGCTTCCATGTTGGCGGGTGCCAGATTGCGGAATCTGCAGAGCATCTTGGAGATGTGCGTGCGCTGGATCATGTCCTTCACCAGGAAGCTGTTCAGCGGTGGCAGCGCCACGGCGCGGTCGCTCATGATCTCGACCGCGGTGCCACCGGCGCCGAAGGTGACGACCGGGCCGAACACCGGATCGCTGGTGACGCCGATCATCAGTTCGCGGCCATTGGGTTTGACGATCATGGGCTCGATGGAGATGCCGTCCACCTTGGCGTTGGGGCGGTTGTGCTGCACGTTGTCGATGATGTGCTGGTAGGCGGCGCGCACCTCGTGGGCGTTGTTGAGGTTGAGCACCACGCCGCCGGCATCGCTCTTGTGCGTGATGTCGGGCGAGTTGACCTTCATCGCCACCGGGAAGCCGAGCTGCTGCGCGATCAGCAGCGCTTCATTGGGCGAATGGGCGACCATGGTGCGTGCGACCGGGATATGGAAGGCGGCAAGCAGCGCTTTCGACTCCATCTCGGTAAGTACTTTGCGGTGTTCCTGCATCGCGCCTTCGATGATGAGGCGTGCGCTTTCCACATCCGGCTCGACATGGTGCGACAGCGGGCCGGGCATCTGCATCAGCAGTTTCTGGTTGCGGTAGTAGGCGGACAGGTGCGAGAACACTTCGACCGCAGGCTCCGGCGTGCGGAAGTGCGGCAGGTGGGCTTTGGTAAAGGCATCGCGCGATTCGGCAACCTGGGTCTCGCCCATCCAGCAGGTCAGCAGCGGTTTGCTGTGGCTGCTGGTGTTGGTCTTGGCGATGTCGATCATCACCTGCGCCGATTCGAGCGGTTTGGTCATCGCTTGCGGGGTGAGGATGGCGAGCACGCCGTCCACGTTCTCGTCGTCCAGGCAGGCTTTTACGGCATGGTAATAACGGTCTGCCTGCGCATCGCCGATGATATCGACCGGATTGGCATGCGGCCAGTTGGACGGCAAGTGCTGGTTGAGGTATTCCACCGTGCTGTCGGACAGTGTGGCCAGCGTCAGCCCGAGATCGGAAGCGCGATCGGTCGCCATCACGCCGGGGCCGCCGCCGTTGGTGACAATGGCGAGGCGGTTGCCGGTCGGGCGGAATCCGAAAGCCAAGGCGCGGGCTGCCGTGAACAACTGGGTGACGGTCTGCACGCGCACCACGCCGACACGGCTGAAGGCGGCATCGAACACGTCGTCCGCACCGACCAGCGAGGCGGTATGCGACATCGCGGCCTTGGAGCCGGCGGGATGGCGGCCGACCTTGACCAGGATGACCGGCTTGATGCGCGCGGCGGCGCGCAAGGCGCTCATAAAGCTGCGCGCGTTGCGGATGCCTTCGATGTACATCAGGATGCTGCGGGTGTTGGGGTCGGAGACGAGGTAATCGAGGATCTCGCCGAAATCGACATCGGTGGAGGAGCCCATCGACACCACGCTGGAGAAGCCGACATCGTTGCGGCTGGCCCAATCCAGAATGGCGGTGCACAGCGCACCGGACTGCGAAATGAGGGCGATGTTGCCGACATTGGCCGCGCCCTTGTTGAAGGTGGCGTTGAGGCCGATGGAGGGGCGCATGATGCCCAGGCAGTTGGGGCCGATCAGGCGGATGTTGTAGCGGCGGGCATTCTCGAGCAGCTGGCGCTCGAGCGCGGCGCCTTCCGGACCGACCTCGCCGAAGCCCGCGGTGATGATGACCGCCGCCTTGACGCCATGCAGGCCGCATTCTTCGATGATGCCAGGCACGGTCTGCGGCGGCGTGGCGATGACCACCAGCTCGACCGGCTCATTGATCTCGCTGATGGAAGCATATGCGCGCTGTCCTTGCACTTGGGGATTCTTGGCGTTGATGGGGTAGAGCGCCCCTTTGAAACCGCCCTGCAGCATGTTCTGGAACACGATCTGGCCGACCGAGTCTGGACGGTCGCTGGCACCGAATACGGCAACCGATTTGGGAGCGAACAGCGGATTGAGGTAGTGTTTGCCCATGATTTTCCGTTCTTCGTTGTGGATTCGTTGGGTATGATAGCACCGGAATATTTACCCACGTCTACCATGCAGACTGCATATATCACTCATCCGCTCTGCCTCAAGCACGATATGGGCGCGCATCATCCGGAATGTCCGGCGCGTATCCATGCGATCGAGGATCAGCTCATCGCTTCCGGCCTGCTCGGCTACCTGCAGCAGCATGACGCCCCGGAGGCGACGCGCGAGCAGCTGCTGCGAGTGCACGAGGAAGCTTATCTTGACGCCATTATCGCCGCCGCCCCGCAACAAGGAACGGTGGAGCTTGACGGGGATACCACCATGAATCCGTTCACCTATCCGGCCGCTTTGCGCGCCGCCGGTGCGGCGGTGTTGGGGGTGGATCTGGTGATGGCGCAAAAGGTGGAGAATGCTTTCTGCAACATCCGCCCACCCGGTCACCATGCCGAAAGAGGGCAGGCAATGGGGTTCTGCATCTTCAACAACGTGGCGGTGGCGGCTGCGCATGCGCTGGCGGTACACGGATTGAGCCGGGTGGCAATCGCCGATTTCGATGTGCACCACGGCAACGGTACCGAGGACATTTTCCACGACGATCCGCGCGTGATGTTGTGCTCGACTTTCCAGCACCCGTTTTACCCGTACAAAGGCGCCGACAGCGGCAATGAGCACATCATCAATGTCCCTTTGGCGGCAGGGGCGGGGAGTGAGGAGTTTCGCGAGGCGGTCACCGCGCGCTGGCTACCTGCGCTGGAAGAATTCAAACCCGAGCTGCTACTGATCTCGGCCGGGTTCGACGCGCATCGAGAAGACGATATGTCGATGATGCGGCTTGTGGATGCAGACTACAGCTGGGTGACCGAGCGCCTGAAAGAGGTTGCGTACAAGCATAGCCAAAGGCGCATCGTCTCGACGCTGGAAGGCGGCTATGAGTTGCATGTGCTGGGGCGCTGCGCCATGGCGCACATCAAGGTTTTAAGCGGACTTTAAATCGGACTGAATAAATAAAAAAGCCAGAGAAGCGATTCTCTGGCTTTTGTATTTGGCGTCCCCTACGAGATTCGAACTCGTGTTATCGCCGTGAAAGGGCGGTGTCCTAGGCCTCTAGACGAAGGGGACTTCGTACTGCTTTTCTTTTTGGTGGAGGTAAGCGGGATCGAACCGCTGACCTCTTGCATGCCATGCAAGCGCTCTCCCAGCTGAGCTATACCCCCCAGGTGGCCCCGAAAAGAGCGCGCATTATAGTGACGGCACCTGTGCTTGTAAAGCGAGTTAACCAGTTTTTTTATTCAAATTCTTTTCGATGCGCTCCAACACCATCTCGCGCGGGAACAGGGCCACCAGCGCATCCACCGATGGCGTCTGAGTTTGTCCAGTCAACATCACGCGCAAGGGCATGGCCAGCTTGGGCATTTTCACACCATGCTTGCCGATGACTTCTTTGATGGCGGCACTGATCGCCGGTATTTCCCATGCAACGGTAGCGAGCAGTTGTGCAAGATCGCGCAGGGCAGGGATGGCCTCGGCAGAAAGTTGTGCGTCAAGAAGCGCCGCATCCGGGTGCAGGTCGATGTAGAACACTTCGGCCGCGTCGGCCAATTCGTTCAGGGTGGCTACGCGCTCTTTATATAAGCTGGCGATCGCGGCCAGATTCGGAGTAGCGCCGACCTTGATGCCACGCGCTTCGAGGCGCGGGCGGACCATTTCCGCCAATTGGGCATTGTCGGTCTGCTTGATGTAATGATTGTTCAGCCAGTTCAGCTTCTCGGTATTGAATTGGGCGGCAGAAGGCGTGATGTGATCCAGGTCGAACCATTCGCAGAACTGTGCGACAGAGAACACCTCGTCGTCTCCATGCGACCAACCGAGGCGGGCGAGGTAGTTGATGACCGCCTCCGGCAGATAGCCGTCTTCATCGTATTGCATGACGCTGACCGCTCCATGGCGCTTGGAGAGCTTGGTGCCGTCGTCACCCAGGATCATCGAAAGGTGAGCATAGTTGGGAAGTTTCGCTCCTAATGCCTTGAGAATATTGATCTGGCGCGGAGTGTTGTTGACGTGATCGTCGCCGCGGATGACTTGGGTGATGCCCATGTCCCAGTCGTCGACCACCACGCAGAAGTTATAAGTCGGCGTACCGTCGGAGCGGGCGATGATGAGATCGTCCAATTCGTTGTTGCTGAATTCGATATGGCCTTTGACCATATCCTTCCAGGCAACGACGCCTTCAGTCGGGTTCTTGAAACGCACGACCGGCTTCACACCGGCAGGTATCGCCGGCAAGGTTTTGCCGGGTTCGGGGCGCCATGTACCGTCGTAACGGGGTTTTTCGCCGCGCGCACGCTGAGCTTCGCGCATGGCTTCCAGTTCCGCCGGGGATGTGTAGCAGTTGTAGGCCTGACCGGCCGCCAGCATCTGCTGAATCACTTCTTTATAGCGCGGCATGCGCTGCATCTGGTAGAACGGGCCTTCGTCATAGTTCAGTTTGAGCCAATTCATGCCGTCCAGAATGGCTTGTACGGCCTCAGGCGTGGAGCGCTCTACATCCGTGTCTTCGATACGCAGGATAAACGTGCCGCCATGTTTGCGAGCATAGGCCCAAGAGAACAGCGCGGTGCGCGCGCCACCGATATGCAGGTATCCGGTCGGGCTGGGAGCGAAACGGGTGCGGACAGTCATAATGCTTTCCTGAAAATGAAGGCGCGCATTCTACGACAGATGGGTATGGCCGATAAAGAAATTGACCTGAACGTTATGGCTATGATTAAATGCGCGCCCTCGATTGGGCGGTTAGCTCAGCGGTAGAGCACTGCCTTCACACGGCAGGGGTCACTGGTTCGAACCCAGTATCGCCCACCAATCGAATCTCGCAGTTCCAACCTCCCTCAAAAAACTCCTAAGCAACAACGTAGCCGAGTCTCGAGTAGATTACTTTCGGATCGATGCACGGTGGTTCCGATAGCGAGTTGCCGTTTTTACTTCGATACGCAAACTTGCCATTCGCCCAAAGAGGTCGAGCGTTAGGCAAATAAAATATTTGCTCGAACGGATCACCTCGGGGGAGCGGCACTTTGCAGTTTGGCCCAAGGGCTTATCTCGCCTCATTCTGCCGCCCGTGATTTGACATAATATACATTATGCGTATTCCAATACCCCAGAATGGGCGGTTTTCCTGCTCCTGTTCGGCTCCCTAATAGCCGCCTTCCCATGGCACTCTCCCAAGAAAAAACAACCGCCCACGGAGGGGGCACAATAGGGAGCATTCCAATGGAGCTGCACCAGTTCCGCGCTTTTGTGGAACGCCACGGCGATCTCGCTATCCGTTCCTATCTCGACGTAAGCCCGGCCACCTTCCGCCGCTGGAAGACCGGGCAATCCCGTATCCCGCACTCCGCCATCATCGCCATGCGCCTGCACTTCGAGGGTGATCTGTCCGCTTTGGGCGGTGAACAGTGGGAGCATTTCCGCTTCGGATCCGATGGGCTGCTGTATCTGCCCGGGTGGAAGTATGGATGGACGGCCGGCGCGGTGCGTGGGCTGTTCTTCACGCGGCAGCTGGCCGATGCCTTGCAGAAAGACCTCGCGGCCAGCCAGAAGGCGCTACAGGACGTTTCGGCGGAGTTGGCGAGGGAAAGGCTACGGGCGGAGGGTTACAAACGGGCGGCGGCGCGCAATGCGTTGCCGGTGATGCGGATTAAACCTGTATTGCGCCTGGTGGCTGATAACCGGCGTTGATCTGCGCCTGCGTCCTGCGGGCGATCACCCAAGCATGGAAGGCGACGGCGCCGATGATGAAAACGGTTAGGTATTGGGCGCGGGTCATTTGCCGTGCGCTACGAGGTAGTAGGCCAGTGCGCCTAGGCCGGATGCAAGCAGGCCATGCAGCGACCACTTGCCGAAGGCGGCGTATTTCTCATCCAGCCACTCGCGCAGCCCTTCCTTGAGCGCGGCCTTTACCGCGTCGCTGTCTTGTTCGTCTAATGCCATGCTGTTCATCCCCTTATCCCCGCCACCGCCCCAGCCTGCCCCCGCACCGATTCCGGCTTGCGCGTGAACCACAGGTACAGAAAGACCGCCGAAGTGGCGGCCAATCCGATGTATAGCGCCTTGGTGGTCATGGCTGCGCCGGTTCGTCCGGTTTCTTGGATGGTTTCCAGCCCATGTGCGCCTCAAGGCGCGCAATCAATGGCTCGGCCAGTTCGTCGTCAATCTTGGTCTGCGTCATGGCCGCCAGCTTGCGCAGCCCCCATATGATGATCTTGGCGAATATCTGCTCGAACACGGCCTGCGCAAACAGCACGCGCAGCACGTTCAATAAGGCCATCACGGCCATGGTGGCGATGGCGCTCATTAGTATGTCTCCGTCCAGATCGTGATCGTTCCACCACTCACCGTCGAACTATAGACGGCACCCGCTGGCACCACGAAAGAGCAAAAAGAAGTTCCCGCCGTGACTTGGCAAACAGTCACGCCTGACACCTGAAAATTTGGGTTTGAACCGTTCGTTCCCTGCACGTTGACGTGCATCACGCCGCCCGTGCTGTTCGTGTAAGAAGAGCCGAATGCCCGACTGCCGACCATGTTGTGCGGTGTTGCGCCGTAGTACCCGCCAGCGCTTGCATTGTTGGCCGTGGTAAGCGCTGTCGATGCGTTGCTGTTCGCGGTGTTGGCCGTGGTGTTGGCTGTGTTGGCCGTGGTCTGCGCAGCCGATGCTGCCGATGCTGCGGCCACTGCCGATGCGCTGGCGCTGTTCGCCGTGGTCTGCGCAGCCGATGCCGCCGATGCTGCGGCCACTGCCGATGCGCTGGCGCTGTTGGCCGTGGTCTGCGCTGCTGCTGCCGATGCGCGTGCGATGGTGTCGATGCCGTTCGGGTTGTAAACACCGGCACCGCTTGCAAGCCCAGTGATTGCGACCAGCAGAATGAATAAGGCTTTTTGCATGGTTGGCCTCAGTAAGTTGTTTGGAATTTTTCGATAACCGTCAGCGTCGCGCCTGGTGTATCGGTCTGCACGTAAAGCGCCTCCTGCCCCGGCAAGATGTCTTCCACGATCAGCATCGATGCGTCGATGCGCTGGCATGCCAACAGCGGCGTGTCTTCATTGCTGGAAACCCAGAACTGCGCAGTTGCATGCTGGCACTGGAACTTGATGCCGATGCGGTTGCGGTTCTCTTTGAGGTGTGGCACCCACTCATTCGCATTGGCGCATGTCGCCATGCCTGGAATCTGTCTTATCACGCTATCACCCCTCCGAATCGTTGGTAATTCGACCGCGCATCGGCCAGTTTTACCGTTGGTTGCCCGTATGGCGAACCGGGCAAGCTCGCCCACTCTTTCGCGCACTTGCTGATTGCTGCATCGAATCGCCCCTCCATCACGTCCAGCAATGCACCGCGACGCTTCAGTAGCGCGACGGCGGCAAGGTCTTGGCTATGCGGCGAGAAGTCTGCAAAGCCGTATTTCGACACCAGCTCGTCCCATGTGCCGCGCAATATCTGATATGCGCCTGCTGCCGTGCTGGTGATCCCTGCCGCCGTCACCGATCTGCGCGGATGGTCGGAGAAATCCACAAACTGCGCACCGGAGCGCGAACCATAAATGCGCTGATATCCAAGCGCGTCGCTGGTGCCTTCTCCGATGCGGATCATCTTCAGGAACGCTTGCACGTTCTTGTTGGCCAGCGTGGCATCGTCTACCGCAATCATCATGTTAAAAATCGCCCTTCGTTGCGTGACCGCCAGAACCAGCACCACCAGAAGCGCCGCCCCGCCGATCAGAATGTGTTTACTTGCCGGTAACGACATATCGAGCCATTCTCCCGATATCGCAATACAGGCTTGCATCCAGTGTGTTGCCACTGGCGCATGCCGCCTCGCACTTCATCGCATCGGTGTACGGCACGCCCAGCAAGTCGTTGGCCGCGCCGGTGATAACACCTTGAGCCGCACCGGTGACGATGTGAGCTGCGCCCTTCCCTACCGTCTGCGCGCCGCCACGAGTCAGCCACCAGAAGAGGCCGATTCCCAGCAGCGCGATGGTGCCGTACACATACACAGGCGTCGGTATGCCCTTGGCAACGCGCGCCGCGACTGTGCCCGCCGCACTCATTTTGCTGGCTTAAGCAGCAGGAAGCCGATCAGGAACACCGCCACACCACTGGCTGCGTACAGGCCGTACTTCTTCCAGTCGGTTGCCGGTTGCGTGGTTGTTTGCAGTGGTTGCTGCAACTGCGCGCCTGGACCACCTGTTGCCTGAGTTGTCGACTTCACAACCAGCGACGGGTTGTTGTAGGCCGCCAATCCGGCGTCGATGCTGTAGAGAAAATCCGTTACTCCGTTCAAGTTCATGTCATAGCCTCCTGTTGATGTTCTGATTCGACTGTCGCCAAGGTTGATGTTGGCGAATAAATCCGCCCCCTTCACTTCCTGCCCGATGCTCTGCGTCGCACCTTTGGCCGCGCCCTGCTGCGCGCCCTTTTTACCGCTTCCTCCCGGTGTTACGGCGCCGGTCACAGCACCCGTCGCCGCGCTGGTAAGAGTGGTGCCGACTACCGTGTTCAATCCGGCCACGCCCGTCGATAGTCCGGTATTGATGCCCGCAACTGAAATATTGGCGACTGCCGTTGATCCTGTCCCGGCAACCGCTGTCGTCCCCGTTGTTGCCGTTGCGGTTCCCGCCGTTCCCGTACCAGCCGACCCTGCCGCCGCGCCGCTGAAGTATCCGACAGTCGCCACGATGGCGATCATGGTCACGATGCTTTGCCAGCTCTGGCGCTTGAACGTCTTGGCTGCCTCACGCTGCAAGATCATGATGTAGTCGTAGAGCGCCGCACGGCGAGGGGTAAGAATCTCATCCCACACTTGCTTGTACCGCTCCCGCCCACCAAGCACCGCCAACACTCCAAGCGCTTTCCCGTGCTCTGTACCGCCGATTCGCGGGTCACGCGACCCCTGCCCTTGCTGCGTCTGACTTACATTGCCTAGCGCTTCTTCAAAGTCGTACCACATCTTGAGCAGCTCGACATCGTTGTAGTCCGGCAGCGGCCTCATCACCACGGGCGGCGTTGCTTTCACATACTCCGCGGCGGCGAGGTTCGCGGCATCATTAAAGACGTTGCCGCTGAGCGTCACACCTACCGCGTTCGCGGCCTGCGCCTTCAAGTTCAAATCAAGCGCCGCTTGCGCCTTGGCTCTCGCCACGTTGTCCAGCTCGGCGATGCGCGCTTTCTCGGCGGCGATCTGGGCGGCAGTCAGTGCAGCCGACTGATCGGCCTGATACTGCGCCCACTCGGCCTCGATGCGTGCAAGCTCTCTGGCTCTTGCGACATTGCCCAAGTCCATCGCCGCACGCTTGGCGGCCTGATATTGCAATTGGGTGGTGATCGCCATGTGTAAATCGTCCTTTCCGATGCCCCTTGCGAGGCATCAGAAAACAGACTTACCTTACTGAACGCCCAGGCGATCCAGACCGACCGTCCAATCCTGTGCAACGCGCGCCTTCCAAGATGCAGGCGCTGTCGCCAGCGATGTGAACTCCAGCTTGACCTCACCCATGTCGCCGGTGATCTCCGGCCATTGGCTCGGGTCATCGCCGAAGTCGATCACGGACAGGCCAGCGACCTTGAGGCCGCGAATCGCTTCGTTGTCCTGCTGGAGATCGGCGAAGCTCTCGTTCTTGATGCGCTCGACGCCGCCGATGGACAGATTGAACTTGTCCAGCACACCATCAGCAGGCAAGCCGGTTGCCATGTCGAAGGTATGAACGAACAGGTGGCGAATCTTGCCGCCAGCCTTCAAGTTCACATCGAACGAATCAGCTGCCGCCACACCCTTACGCTCGGCCAGATGCGCGAACAGGTGCTGCGCAATGCCCAAGTTCGGGTCATTGGTCAGCGTCGGGTATTCACGCCCCTGCACATACGCGCGCACCTCTGCTGCTGCGGAGTTGGTGCCGTTCAGGAACAGGTTGGCGTTGTCGGCATTCAGCGTGAGCACCAGCTGCAAGCTGCTCAGCTTGTTTGTCTTCAACGCGGTCAGCAAGTCCAGCTTGCTTGCGTCGTTGATGTGGTGGATTTCGAAATTGAACTTCGCGGTGCACGGGCTGGCACCGACAGCGATCACCGGAGTGGTGGAACGCTCGGTGAAACGCGATGCGTCATACACTTGGTAGAAGTCGCCGGTGTAGTGCGTGCCTTGGTTCGATGTCAGCTCGACCTTGCTGAACATGCGGCGCACATCGGTGAGCGTCGGCAGAACGGAGAATGCCTGCGAAACTTCAACGAATACGCGATGCTCGGCCACCAGAAAATCCAGCGGCAGGTCGATCTTGATCTGGCCGCCGTCGATAGCGGTAGAGCCAGAACGAGCCACGCCGGTGCGGCGCGTCATCGGGGGTTTGCGGAAAATGGAATCCATGTTTGCGCGCTCCCTTTACAGTTGAACGAGCGGGGTGCCGGTGGTCTTGTTGACCAAGCCGACAGTGGATTGCACCTTGTTGGCGACAGGCGCGACGACGATCTTCGTCACCACGTAGAACGCCAAGAACATGCCGAAGCCTTTTGCGATGTCTTTCATGTTTTGCTCCTGAGAGTTGGAAAAATTTAGTTGCCTTGTTGCTGCGGATGGATTGAACAGCGGCAGAATCTCCAATGCAAAAAAGCTCCCCATTGGGGAGCCTCTCAGTGGGGAGCGGTTGCAGGTCAGCGTTTTTTTGTGAAAGAGAGCTTGCCGTGCTCGATTTTGCTGGTTGAAACCTCGTAGCGGATGAATGGGCAGGTAATCGTCGTCGCCGTTTCCACCTTGCGGAGCGCGGCCAGCTGGTCTACCGGAATGCGTGTTTTGCGCGCCATGTAAACCACATCATCATCGTTTGAGAACGCGCAGCAGACGAACTCTGTCGCGTTGCCGATTGCCGTCTTATCCGCCTCTGCCCAACGCTGTGACAGGGCATATATCGTGATGCCGCGCTTCAGGCCGCGACGCAACAGCATGCCCCAGTTGCCCGGCGCTTTTGATGGCGTGGTGACGTCTGCCACCTCTTCGCCTATCGCAACGCATGCCCCGAAATACCGCCCCCAGAAGAGCGCACACCCCGCCCAGAAATCGAACTCTTGCTTGATGTTCGTGCCGGATGCCACGTAGGCCAGCTTGGCCGCCCCGCCCTTCTGCACCGCTTCGAACAATTCCTTGCGGGTGGTGATGCGGCGGAATCCGGGCTGCTTGCTCCATTGGTCTTCCGGATCCCACGCGATGATGCGCTTCACCTTGCGCACATCTTTGACGACATAGGCAGACTTGCCATTCCGGCTTGCACCGGAGACCACGACAAGCCGCCCGTCTTCAGTCTGCACTTGCTGCCGCCTTCTGTGCCGCTGCCGCCGCTGCTGCGCGTAGCTCTTCGATATCGGCGCGCACCGCGTCGATGGTTTTGCGGACAAGTGGGCCAAGGAACATGATCAGGGCGATCTCTTCGATACCCAGACCGTTCTGCAGCCACTCAACGATGCGCCGGCCGATGCTGTATTTCATCAGCACAGCGCACAGGCGCTTGGCAAACTCAAGCTGGTTGTCAGGCGTCCAGATGTCCATCGTGCGGCGCAGCCCGTTCATCTCGCATGGCATAAATACCATCTCGACCACTTGCAGCACCGCCTCTTCCGGCGACAACTTAACCGCCTGGTCACCGTCCAGCACTTCGTCGGCTTCCAGTGCTTCGGAGCTAGCCGCTTGCTGCTCTTGCTCTTCTTCCTTCACGAAGGCGGCGAGGCGCGCGGCTTCTGCGTCCATTCCTTCTGGCGCGTTCGTACCAGTCGGAACATCTGCTTGCGGCTCTTCGTCTGGCTTTGCTGCTGGTTGTGGTTTAGCCATTGCTGCCGTCCTTGTGTTCGACTTGTTGCTGGCTCAGCTCGGTGTGTCCGGTTTCGGCCTTGGGTGCCTTTGGTGCTGCCGGTGCTTTGGGCGGCTTTGGTGCTGCCGGTGCCTTTGGTGTTGTTGGTGCCTTGGCTGTTGTTTTCTTCCTTGTCGTCATGGTGTTTTTCTCCTGAGTGATTGAACTAGATGCCTAAAAAGTTTTTCTTTTTGGCGGCTTGTGTTTCTGCTGCTGGTGCTTCAACCTTTTGAGGTTCCTGCGCGGCCACCTTGTCCGGGATGATCGCGTCGAGCCATTCCTGATAGGCCTCATCCTCCGGCTTCACGTAGTAGCCGCGCCCACAGCAATCGCACTTGTAGCTCATCGCGCCCTTGTCGGTCTTCCATACCCGAACCAAGCGCCCCATCTCGTGACTTTCGCAACGCTGCCCCTCGCAAGGCATCATTCCGACTTTTGTTCTAGGTGTTGTCGCCATGGTGTGCCTCCGATATCGCAATGTTCAACCCTTCGAGCCGGTCAGCATCGGCATGCATTCCATGTTCACGCATCAGTTCAACGCTGCACTTCGAGTAGTCGATTTTCATCGCTTCAACTTTCGTATTTCGATTGTTGATCTGCTGCTGCAACTTCAAGAACTCGGCCAACGGCTTCAACTTCTTGCCGATTGCGGACGGCAGACCGTCCAGCTCTTTCAGTGCTGCGTCCAGTTGCTGCTGCTGCCGCTCTTCAATGCTCATCACTTCCCCTTTCTTCGTTTCATCTATCAAAATACCCGGCATAAGGTTCGTACCCATCAGGAAGATTCCAAACGCTCGTAAACTGCCCTGCATCACAAATTCGTTTGTAATAACAGCGGTGCCCTGTGTTCAGGCAGCAATCCTTTTTGCATAGGTGGATATCGCCTGTTGTGCTGTCGTTTTCAAACTGGAACGAAAGCTGCACCATAGCTGCCGGATTTTTCTTCATGCGTAAATCCTCGACATACCGCCACCCATGAACCGCTTCACCAGCACCGCGCCGCTGGCGATCTTGTCCAGCGTCTTGATGCTCTCGACGTAATCATCCAGATCGGCCTGATCTGCCGCGCTGGTGGCGGCGTATTCGAGGAACTGCGGGATCCGCTTGCGGCTCAACAGCACGGCAAACTGTTCGCTGGTGATCTGGCCGACCAGAATCTGCTCTGGCGCCGGTTCATCCTGCTGCGCCCATGCTTCCTCGTCCACGTCCTCGACTTCCAGCAATGCCTTAAGCTTCGGAGACCACACCAGCGCGCGCTTGCCTTCCACCGCATCGGCGAACTCGCGGAAGCGATGCAGCGACCACGCATCGCCCTCCCCTGCCCATACCAGCAATTGAAACGGCGTGAAGTGCAGCACGCCCCAGCGCTCACCGGCTGCGCCGATCTTGGCATGGCTGCGCGCCAGCTCGGACGATGCGCCCCACTTCTCATCGCGGCCGAACTTGGCGATGTATTCCGCCGCCTTCTCTCCCCCGCGCACGTTCAGCGCGTGGTTCATCATGTCGGTCAGCTTCGACTGATCGCCCAGCCCACACTTGAACAGCGTCTGCACCCAGAGCAGCTTCAAGTCTTGAATGCGGTGGCTGTCCAGATCGCCCTGGTTGTTCACCGGCGCACCCTCGCCGAATGCGCGCTTGCTCTTCGTGAACATCAGCATATGCACATGCGGGTGCCAGCCGTTCTCTTGGCTCACAGTGAATTCCAGCGAATTCACCACGCCGATCACGCCGGCCTCTTTCTTGAATGACTTCCACGCCTTGCTGTTCTGGAACTTCGCGCGCGCCTTGTCGAAGCGCTTCATCAGATCGGCCAGCGGTTCGTCGGCCTCGTGTGGGAATGTGAACGTGTTCAGGTATGCCCAGCCGCCGTTCTGCGTGTGCTTCACCATCGCCGCGCTGAGTTGCTTGCGGCGCAGTTCAGCGATCTTGGCCGCGCACACCGGACACGTGTGCAGATTGCCGCATCGGTTCAGCCCGGCGAAGGCGGCACCGTCGCGCGCCTCGTTGCGGAACACGTCCACTGTCTCGCTGCCACGCTTCAAGCTGCGGCTGCACCAGCACGTGCGGTGCTGCTCTTTCCAGTCCAGACCGGACTTCGCCAGAATGCCTTGGGCAGTTCGCAATAATGTGTAACGGGCAGCACCCGCCGCCGCCTTTTGTTCGTTGTCGAAATTGTTCTTTGGATTCATGGTGGTGTATGGAATTCGTGTAAGTACCGAGAATGGGTAAGTCGGACGCGCAAAAAGCAGCGGTGATTACCCTCGGAGATAGCCGACGAAGAAGGCAAAAGCGCACAACAGCGCACCGGCTTTCATCAGGCGAAAAAATACCCGCTGGCTCTCGATCTGAGCTCGGCGGGTCTTGTTGTAGAGAAACATGCGGGTGGTGGTCATGCGAACAACCTGCAAAGCGATACGGCCATAATCAATGCCGATTGAACGTAGAACAGCGTCGCGTAGAAGCGTTTTCTGCCGATCTCACACTTGATGCAGCGATAGTCCGGCGAACCTTGGCCAAGATCGAAGAAGCGGATATGGTGCTTTTTGCAATGAACAGACGTCATGCCGCCACCTGCTCATCCTGCTCAAACAGCATGTCTGACACATGGTTGGCGTAGTGGACATCGCCGAACGGCGAAGCGGACTTGCTGAAACGAATAAACACAGGCGGCACACCAAGCGGCCGGCCGAGATCGTTCAAACGAAGCACAGCGTCCGCGATCTTGTCCATGCCATCGCGCAGACGTTGAAGCGTTTCAACTCTCTGCTTCCGCCGGGCTTCTTCAAATGCATGGTCTGTCTTCATGCTGCCGCCCGTTTCGAGATCGCAAAGCGCCAGCGGTGGATATTTGGCGTCCAGCCGCACAGCGGTTTAAGTTGAAGGTTGCCGACGATGAAGGCCAGAGAGAGGCGGACGCGATGAAGCGGGATTGATTGGGTGGCGCTCATGCTGCACCGCCCTTCTGCGCATGTATCACGCAAAGGATTCGCCAGTACCCACGTTGCGCCCTGCTGTGTGCCTCCGCATATGAAACGCCGCACATGGCGGCGTACTCGGCGATGTTTGCCGTTACCTCAATCGAAGGACTCATGCCGCCCTCCGCTGCACACGATGTTCGGCTGGCATTGAGGTGTATACCCAGAGATCGCAATCCGGCCGCAGCACGTTCGCCGCGCGTGTTTGGTTGAACTCGCGGCACAAACCAATGGGTTGCCCGTCAATCATTTCGATGTTGATTAGGTGCGCGCAGCAGGTGCACCGGCAGGTAAGTTGTTCGTCCATATGCCCTCCCAGGCTGGTTGATGGGTGTCGCCAGCCGGGTAGTCGGGAGGACCACGCCGGGGCGACGGGGCGAAACCTATCACCCCTGAAAGCATACTGTCAACAGTCAGAGTATTGCGGCCGATACTATCAGGGGTGTATAAGGCGAACTGTCTGGACGGCTCCCCATTGGGGAGGTACCCAGTAGCCTCGGGAGGGCACATGAAAAACACCATCGAATTGCTCAATGAAGTTAAGGCCAAATACGGCCTCAAATCCAACTATGCGCTGGCCAGAAAGCTGGGGCAAACCGATACAGATGTAGCCAGATGGATGAAGGGGAAAAATACCCTCGGCGATGCTGCCGCGCTGAATGTTGCGGATCTGTTAGAACTCGACCCCGCCTATGTGGTCGCCTGCGTACACGCTGAGCGCGAAAAAAGCGATGCATTGAAGAAGGTCTGGGAGCGCATTGCCACCCTCTCCATTGGGGTGGTGGCTGGGTTCCTGCTGGTGAGCTGCGTATCGCTCATTATGAGCGCCCCCGAAAAGCCTCTGGAATCCTTTGAGGCTGCGGGTTTGATGGTGCTTTCAAGTTTTAACACTTCTATACATTATGCGAATCTTTGAGTGGTGGCGATGAAATGAACCACAAACTAAAACAATTGGTTATTAGCGCATTACTGCAGGAATAATCGCCTGAAATTCTGACTGGTCGCTCGACCCACTTCTTCAAGCGAGACATTGCGCAGCCTGGCGATTTCTTCGGCCACGTGCTTTACGAAGGCCGGCTGATTGGTTTTTCCCCGATGCGGCGTCGGCGCCAAATATGGCGAATCCGTCTCAATCAGTATCTTGTCGAGCGGAATACTCTGCGCCACTTCTTTAATGGTGGCTGCATTCTTGAAAGTCAGGATGCCGGAAAACGAGATATGGAAGCCAAGCTCGATTGCAGCCAGCGCAACCTCCAGATTCTCGGTAAAACAATGCATCACACCGCCAATCTGGCCGGCGTTTTCTTCGGCCATGATGCGCAAGGTATCGGCGGCGGCAGCCCGAGTATGGATGATGAGCGGCTTTGCACAAGCCTTGGCGGCACGAATATGGGTGCGGAAACGCTGCCGCTGCCATTCCAAATCGCCGGTCAGGCGGTAGTAATCCAGCCCAGTCTCACCGATGGCGATGACCTTGGGGTGTTGCGCCAAGCGGACCAAGTCTGCCTGAGTCGGCTCTACCTCCAGCTCATAATCCGGATGAACACCCACCGAGGCGTACAGATTGTCGTAGCGCTCAGCCAGCTGCAGTACCTGCGGAAAGCTGTCCAGATCGACCGAAACGCACAGTGCCTCAGACACCTCGTTGGCGCGCATATTGCCCAGGATGGCGTCGAGATCTTCCGCCAATTCGGGGAAATTGAGATGGCAATGGGAATCGATGAACATGGAGAGTCAGGCCGCGAACAGCTGGCGATAGGATAACAACAAGGATTCCAGTTGCAGTTTCGGATTGAGCGGATGGAAAGCGGCACGGCGCGCTTCCTGCAATTCCTTCTGAAAGCGCATTAACGCCGACGACGAGATACCGCCCGCCAATTTAACCAGCGCTTCCGACTGCTCGGGGAAATAGCGGACTGAACCGGCCAGCTTGGCGCTTGCCAAGTCGTGACACCATTGCTGCAGGCAATGGATCACATGGACCGGTACGCTGCGTTGCAAGCTATCTGCCAGAGCCAAGGCATCCAGCCTAGCCGGCTGACGGATGGCATTCAGCAAAATGGCGCGCTCTTCCGCGCCCTCGCCTGATTCTGCCCAATTCAGCGCCTGCAACGGCGCAAATCCGGTTTGTGCCAATGCATGTTCCGGATTTTTCACCCCCTGCTGGGCAAGCCATGCGGTGCCGACCTCACGTGTCGGGGTATGCACGGAGAATCCCAAGCATCGGCTCAGGATGGTCGGCAACAACTGTTGCGGCTTGTTGGTAATCAACAGAAATAGCAGTTTGTCGGTCGGCTCTTCCAGCGTTTTAAGCAGGGAATTGGCGGCATTGTTGTTCATGGCCTCGGCCGGATAGACCACCACCACGCGGTGACCGCCGCAATGCGCAGACAGGTTGGCAAAGCCGGAAAGGTCGCGTATCTGGTCGACCGAGATCTCGCGCGACGGTTTTTTGCCGCCGGATTTCTCTTCGCCATCTTCAGCTGCGCTCAACGCCTCCGGCCGGATCAAACGAAAATCCGGATGATTCCCCTGCTCAAACCAATGGCATGACCCGCATTCCTGACAAGCTGCTCCATCGGATTTTGGCTTTTCGCACAGCAACGATTCAGCAAAGTTCAGCGCCAGATCGAGCTTGCCTATGCCCTGCGCCCCCTTCAGCAAAATCGCGTGCGGCAATCTGTTGCGCAGCCCTTGCAAGGCTTGCCACGATTCATGCTGCCAAGGATAGAGTGATTTCATTTCAAAGTGATGCAACGATTCGTGCCAGCTCTTGCTGAACCTCGGACAAGGTTTTTTCGGCATGGATCACGGCAAAACGCTGCGGTGTTTTAGCTGCTCTGGCGAGATAAGCCTGACGCACGCGCTCAAAAAAATCCCCGCGTTCCTGCTCGAAACGATCCAGGCTGGCATTATTGGCAAGGCGCTGCCTAGCCACCTCGATCGGGATATCGAACAGCAGGGTCAGATCGGGCTGCAGATCGCCATGCACCCATTGCTCCAATTGCTCCAGCTTAGCCAGCGGCACTCCCCTGCCCCCGCCCTGATAGGCGAAACTGGCATCGCTGAAGCGGTCGGAGATGACCCATGTACCGCGCTGCAAGGCAGGACGGATGACCTGCTCCACATGCTCGCGGCGCGCCGCGAACATCAGCATGGCTTCGGTTTCGACATGCATGGGCTGGTGCAGCAGAATCTCGCGCAACTGTTCGCCCAGCGGCGTACCGCCCGGCTCGCGCGTCACCAGCAGGTCGATCCCGCGCTGGCGCAAAGCAGCGACGAACCACTCCAGTCCGGTGCTTTTCCCAGCCCCGTCCACGCCCTCGAAGGTGATGAATTTAGCCTTGCTCATTTCAGCTGATAGCGGGTGACCGCGTTGTTGTGTTCGACCAAGGTGTTGGAAAACTGCGAGGTACCATCGCCGCGGGCCACAAAATAAAGAGCTCGGCTCGGTGCCGGATGCAGTGCGGCTTGTATCGCAGCCAATCCCGGCAACGCAATCGGCGTGGGTGTCAGGCCGTTGCGCGTGTATGTGTTGTATGGGGTGTCTGTAGTCAGATCTTTCTTGCGCAGATTGCCGTTGAACTTGTCGCCCATGCCGTAGATCACGCTGGGGTCGGTCTGCAAACGCATGTTCTTGCGCAGGCGATTAATGAATACGGAGGCTATCATTGTCCGATCTCCAGGCTGCCCAGTCTCCTTTTCGACAATGGAGGCCATGATCAGTGCTTCATACGGGGTGTCGAACGGCAGATTCGCATCGCGTTTTTTCCAATTCTCCTGCAGCTGGCGTTGCATCAATTGATAAGCACGCTTCAATACGGCGATGTCGCTACTGCCTTTGTCGTAGTTATAGGTATCCGGGAAAAACAAGCCTTCCGCGCGAGTCTCGCTGGCGCCGATACGCTTAAGCAGCTCAGCTTCAGACAGGTTGGCGCTGTCATGACGCAGCGTGGGCTCTGCATTCAATGTTTCCCGCAACTGCTTGAATGTAGAACCTTCTATGATTGTGAGTGAACTTTGTTCGACCTGCCCCTTGCTGATGATCTTCAACAATTGCAGCGGAGTCACCTCTCGCTCCAACTGGTAGTTACCCGGCTTGATCTGTGCCGCCTTGCCCAACCCCCTGGCCAGCATGACGAACAGCCATTCATTGTTCAGCCCCCCTGCCTGTCCAATCTGGCGGGCAGCACTTTTCAGGCTGCTTCCCTGTTTCAGGGAAAACTCGAACGGGGTGCGTTCAAGCGGAATGGGATTATTGGCATAGTAAGCGAACAACCCAGCCACAATGAGTAGCAAAAACAAAAACCAAAGCAGTAACTCTTTAATGATGCTCATCGCTCAACCACTCTTGTATCTTCCAAGCCATCGTATGCTGGGTACGGCGGTATCCGGCCAATTCGCGCACCGGCCAAAGCCCAAACACGCTATTGACCAAAAATATCTCATCGGCAGCCAACAGCTCTTCGATACGGATATCCGCGATCTGGCAGTTCACTCCATGCTGTTTTGCCCAATCCATCACGCGGTCGCGCTGTACTCCCGCCACACCGCAGCGAGTCAGGTTGGGAGTATAGAGAATGCTACCGCGCACCATGAATAGATTGCTGCGCGTTCCCGAAATGACATAGCCGGAAATATCCGTCAGCAGCCCTTCCGGCACATCACCATCCTGCCACTCACTTGCAGCCAGTACATTTTCCAAACGGTTCAAATGCTTGATCCCGGCCAACAGCGCTTGATGCCCCAAGCGCACCTTGCAGGCATGGACCCGCACACCGAGCTTCGGGTAATCGACAGGATAGTTTGGAGAAGGAGAGATGCTGACGATACGGCAAGGTTCAGACTGCGTCGAAGGTGCATACCCCCTGGCCGAAGAACCTCGGGTGATAATAATCTTGGCGACACCGTCTGCTTGTGTCTTGCCGAGTTGCTGGAGTTCGCTTGAGAGCACTAATGCGGAAGGGCAGAATATCCGTAGCGCGCTGCAATCACGCTGTAATTTGGCATACTGGCGCTCCCATGAAACAGGGCGGCCGGCCTGCATGCGCAGAGTGCGAAATACCCCGTCACCATAGGCCAAGCCGCGGTCTTCTGCGTTGATTGTATTTCCCGGTGCGCCGTTGATTAACATCACGGCGCGGGATCAGACCTTGCGGAATACCAAAGAGCCGTTGGTTCCGCCAAAGCCGAAATTGTTGTTCACTGCCACATCGATCTTCATCTGGCGTGCCGTATTGGCGCAGTAGTCCAGATCGCATTCTGGATCCTGCTCGAAGATATTGATGGTGGGTGGCGAAATCTGATGATGGATCGCCAGCACACAGAACAGCGACTCGATACCGCCCGCACCGCCCAGCAAGTGGCCGGTCATCGACTTGGTGGAGTTCACCACCAGCTTTTTGGCGTGATCACCGAAAGCCAACTTGATCGCTTCGGTCTCGTTCTTGTCACCCAACGGGGTTGAAGTGCCGTGCGCGTTGACGTAATGCACCTGATCCGGATTCACACCTGCATTACGCAAGGCGTTGATCATACTGCGTTTTGGACCATCCGTGCTGGGTGCAGTCATATGGTAAGCATCGGCGCTCATGCCGTAGCCGGATAGCTCGGCATAGATTTTGGCACCACGCGCCTTGGCATGCTCATACTCTTCCAGCACCAATACGCCGGCACCCTCGCCCATCACGAAACCGTCTCTATCCTTGTCCCATGGACGGCTGGCCGTAGCCGGGTCGTCGTTACGGGTGGACAGCGCCTTGGCGGAAGAAAAACCACCGATTGCCAATGGCGAGATGGTCGATTCGGAACCGCCCGCAATCATCACGTCCGCATCGCCGTATTCGATGATGCGAGCGGATTCGCCGATACTGTGCGTACCGGTGGTACAGGCTGTCACAACGGAGAAGTTTGGCCCCTTCATCCCGAACATGATGGACAGGTTGCCCGAGATCATGTTGATGATAGTGCCGGGAATGAAGAACGGAGAAATTTTGCGCGGACCGCCCGCCAGATAGTCGTTGTGCGTCTCTTCGATCATCGGCAGGCCGCCGATGCCTGAGCTGATGCACACGCCGATACGCTCGGCGTTTTGCTCCGTAACGACCAAGCCGGAGTCCTTGAATGCCTCGATACCGGCCGCAAGGCCGAAGTGCACGAAGCGATCCATGCGGCGCGCGTCTTTTGCCGGGAGGTATTGGGTCACGTCGAAACCATTGACCTCACCCGCCACCTGGCAGGCGAAGGCACTGGGATCGAAGCGGGTAATACGCCCGATACCGGATTTGCCTGCCACGATGTTTTGCCATGTTTCGGCAACCCCGATACCGACGGGCGAAATCACGCCCAATCCGGTCACTACTACTCTGCGCCTAGCCAAACTGGACTCCGCTACGGAAAGAAACGATAGATTAAGACTAAATTACTTGGAATGCGCGTTGACGTAGTCGAGCGCTTGCTGCACGGTGGTGATCTTCTCTGCATCTTCGTCAGGGATCTCAACGCCGAATTCTTCTTCCAAGGCCATCACCAGTTCCACGGTGTCCAGGGAGTCAGCGCCCAGGTCGTTCACAAAGGAAGACTCGTTCTTGACTTCGGACTCGTTCACACCCAGTTGCTCAGCTACGATTTTCTTGACGCGTTGTTCGTTAGACATCCCTGATTCTCCTACTCTGATTAAAGTTCAAAAAGCGCGAGCATTCTACCAAACTTGCGCCGATTTCCAAAACGCCACAACTACTCCATATACATCCCGCCGTTTACATGCAGGGTAACGCCGGTAATATAGGCGGCGCCCGGCCCAGCCAGGAAGGCAACCGCAGCAGCGATATCAGCCGGCTGCCCCAGGCGCTTCAACGGTACATGCTCGACCAGTTTGGCACGCTGTTCCTCACCCAGTACATGGGTCATGTCGGTATCGATGAAGCCTGGCGCGACACAATTCACGGTGATGTTGCGACTACCGATCTCCTGCGCCAGCGATTTGGTGAAACCGGCCATGCCGGCTTTGGAGGCGGCGTAATTGGATTGCCCCGGGTTACCCATGCTGCCAACCACCGAAGAAATGCTGATAATGCGCCCGCCACGGGCTTTCATCATGGCACGCAACACAGCACGGCTCAGGCGGAACACCGATTTGAGGTTGGTCGTCAACACATCGTCCCACTCTTCATCGCTCATGCGTGCCAACAGGTTGTCTTTGGTAATACCGGCATTGTTCACCAAGATGGAAATCTCGCCGAACTGCTCACGAATAGCGGTCAATACCAGCTCAGTCTGGGCGGCATCGTTGACATTCAGGGCAAAGCCCTTGCCTTTGATGCCGGCGGCAGCCAGATAGTCGCTGATGGCCTGTGCGCCTTTTTCGCTGGTTGCCGTACCGACCACGGTGGCCCCCTGCTTGCCCAGCTCCAGCGCGATAGCCTGTCCGATACCGCGCGAAGCGCCAGTCACCAGTGCGATTTGTCCTTGCAGTGTCATGCCCATCTCCCTTATGCGAGTGCAGCCAGCGCTGCTTTCAGGGCTTCGCCGTCATTGATGGCCAGCGCCTGCTGGTTGGTATCGATGCGCTTGTTCAGCCCCGCCAGCACCTTGCCCGGTGCGCATTCTACGTTATGGGTGACGCCTTGTTTGCCGAAAGCCTGCACGGTTTCGACCCAGCGCACCGGCGAATACAGCTGGCGCACCAGTGCATCTTTGATCTTGGCCGCATCGCCATAAGAAGCGACATCGGCATTGTGCAGCACCGGGATGGACGGCGTATTCACTGCAACCTTGTCCAGGTAGGTGCGTAACTGTTCCGCCGCACCTTTCAGCAGACTGCAATGCGATGGCACGCTCATCGGCAGCATCAGTGCACGTTTTGCGCCCTTGGCCTTGGCCAGTTCCATGCCGCGCTCGACCGCAGTGCGGTTGCCGGCAATGACCACTTGCCCCGGGGAGTTGAAGTTTACCGCCTCCAACACCTCGCCTTGCGCGCCTTCCGCACACACAGCGCGAACCACATCATCTTCAAGACCAAGAATCGCGGCGATCCCACCCACACCTTCCGGCACCGCCGTCTGCATGCATTGCGCGCGGTAGCGCACCAGCGGCAGCGCATCAGCAAAGCTCAAGGCGCCTGCGGCGACTAGTGCTGTGTATTCACCCAAGCTGTGCCCAGCCATGATGGTCGGCTTGGCACCGCTCTGCGATTGCCAGGCACGATATACCGCAACTCCGGCAGTCAGCATGATGGGCTGGGTATTCACGGTGGCATTGAGATCGGCATCAGCACCTTCAGCGACCAGTTGCCATATATCCTGGTTCAGCACATCAGAGGCTTCAGCGAAAGTTTCGCGCACAGCAGCAAAATCGGCATAGCCATTCATCATGCCGCGCGACTGCGAACCTTGACCAGGGAATACGAAAGCGAATTGAGTCATTTATATATGTCCTACCACTTGATAAGAACCGCACCCCAGGTGAACCCGCCACCCACGGCCTCGATGAGAATGTTCTGCCCGGCCTTGATGCGCCCATCACGCACGGCAGTGTCCAGCGCCAACGGAATTGAGGCCGCAGAAGTGTTGCCGTGATTGGCGACAGTGACCACCACGTTATCCATTCCCAACCCTAATTTTTTTGCCGTTGCCTCGATAATGCGGATATTGGCCTGATGCGGAACCAGCCAATTTATGTCGGTACCCTTGAGATTTTGAACCTCCAGAATCTCCTCAACCACATCACTTAACACTTTGACTGCAAACTTGAATACTGCCTGCCCATCCATCTTGATGAAAGGATCTCCATCCACTTCACCATTACGGATATTGCCTTCTGCTTTCAACATATCGCGATGACTGCCATCTGCATGCAACTTACCGGCAACGATGCCGGGCTTGTCGGAAGCACGCAGCACCACGGCACCCGCACCATCACCGAACAACACACAGGTGGTTCGATCCTTCCAGTCCAGCATGCGCGAGAGTACTTCGGCCCCGACCACCAGCGCGGTCTTGGCCTGCCCGCCCTTGATATACATATCGGCAGTATTCAAGGCGTAGACGAAGCCGCCGCATACCGCCTGGATATCAAAGGCCGGGCCATGACTCTTGATACCAAGCTTGTCCTGCAAAATGCACGCAGTGCTGGGAAACAAACTGTCCGGCGAGGTTGTCGCCACAATCACCAGATCGATCTCGTCGGCAGTGATGCCGGCGGCTTCGATCGCCTTGCGGCTGGCTTGCAGCGCGAGGTCGCTGGTCAGCTCCCCCTCTGCCGCTATGTGGCGCTCGAAGATACCGCTGCGCGACATGATCCACTCATGCGAGGTATCGACGATTTTTTCAAGGTCGTAGTTGGTTAACACTTTGGCAGGCAAATAGCTGCCGGTACCGATAATTTTCGAGTAGGTCAAATCGCCTCCCCTGTGGTTTGTTGGCGTGCGTGATGCCATTTTTCGACATGCTCACTGATGTGAAGCAACATGCCACCGCGTGCTTCTTCGGCAGCACGCTCGATGGCGCACAGAAAGGCAAACGAATCGGCCGAACCATGACTCTTCACCACAATACCTTTCAAACCGAGGAAGCTGGCACCGTTGTAGCGCCGGTGATCCAGCCTTTGCTTGAAAGCTTTGAGCACCGGCAACGAAACCAGCGCCCCCAGTTTGGCGAACCAGTTTTGGCTAAAGCCCTCTTTCAGGAAGCCCCCCATCATCTTGGCCACCCCTTCGGCAGTCTTCAGCGCGACATTACCGACGAAACCGTCACAAACCACCACATCGGTGACACCCTTGAAGATGTCATCACCTTCTACGTTGCCGTAGAAGTTCAAGTCGCTTGCCTGCAGCAAGTCGGCAGCCTGCTTCACAACTTCGTTGCCCTTGATGTCTTCGCTGCCGATATTCAACAGACCGACTGTCGGGCTTTTCTTGTGTTCCAGTGCGGAAACCAAAGTGCTGCCCATCAAGGCGAATTGCAACAGGTGCTCAGCGGTGCAATCCACGTTCGCCCCCAGATCCAGCATGCAGACCTGGCCGTTGACAGTGGGTAAAAAGGAAGCGATGGCGGGACGGTCGATGCCGGGCAGCGTCTTCAACACATAACGCGCAGTCGCCATCAAAGCGCCGGTATTGCCGGCACTGACGCATGCGGAAGCCTCGCCGTTTTTGACGAGGTTGATGGAAACCCGCATGGAGGAATCTTTTTTGCCGCGCAGGGCGGACTGTGGCGCCTCATCCATACCGACAACCTCGGTCGCAGCATGGATGCGCAGACGAGTGCTATCGGCGAAACCGAGTTTATTCAACTCCGCTTCGATGGCATCGGGCAGACCGACCAGCACCACAGTATCGTCAGGATGTTTCTTCAGGTACGCGACAGCAGCAGGAACGGTCACCCGTATCCCGTGGTCGCCCCCCATGGCATCAATGGCTATCGTGATATCCACTGGGCGATCCTCTTAGGCGAGAAATTGACGGAGTTCAGCTCTCGATCCGAGAGCTTCACAAAGAACCGAATGGGATTATTCGCCCTTGGTCTTGACGACTTTCTTACCGCGATAGTAGCCGCTCGGGCTGATGTGGTGGCGCAGATGCGGCTCGCCAGTGGATGGCTCGATGGCCAATGCCGGGCTGGTCAAGAAATCGTGCGCGCGATGCATCCCACGCTTGGACGGGGACTTTTTATTTTGCTGAACTGCCATTTATCTACTCCTCACAAAAACCAGTATTACTTCTTTAATCTAGCCAATACCGCGAACGGATTGGCTTTCTGTTGTAAATCATTCGTTGCCGGAGCGCACTCCCCCTCCGGGTGCTTGGGCGCGAACGGCATTCCCAGCAACAACTCTTCCTCGATCAACGCCACCACATCCAGCCGCGGATCGGCTTCAATGGCATCGACCTCATCATCTTCCTCGATTTCATCCATGACATCGGATGAAAGCAACCGCAGGCGGGAAGTAACAGCCACCGGATAATCCATCTCACCCAGACAACGCTGACACTTTAAAATGCATCGCCCCTGCAACGAGACTTCCAGCATCTCACGGTCATCTTCCCGATAACCGCGCACTATATAAACCAGCATTCCGTCCGGCCTAGCCAGCAGATCGGCTAGCCTCGCCAGCTCCGCCACCGCTATTTCACCGCGCATTTCCTTGCCATTTCTGGCGAAGTCCCTGCTATCTATGAAAGGCCGTGCAAACATGAGGCGCGCATGATATATATTCCGACCATCCCTGTCAAAGACGCCGTTAAGGAATATCTTGAATTCTCAGCCGCTTGTCCTAGCTTCAACCTCTATATATAGGAGTCAGCTACTCTCCACCCTGCAAATCCCGTTTCAAACCGCGCCCCCCGATGTCGATGAAACCCCACTTCCCGGAGAAAGTGCCGAGCAGACATCTTGGCGACTTGCGCAAACCAAAGCGCAAGTCGTCGCCAAGCGCTTTCCCGATGCATTGATCATCGGCTCCGACCAAGTAGCGTTGCTGGAAGGACTGCAATTAGGCAAACCCCTCACGCATGAAAATGCCGTGCGCCAATTGCGGGCAATGCGGGGCAGGACCGTGACTTTTTATACCGCCGTATCCCTGCTGAATGCCGCCAACGGCGAGATGCAGACCGACGTCGCCATTACCAAAGTTGCTTTCCGCGACCTGAGTGACGAAGCAATCGAGCGCTATTTACAAAAAGAACAGCCATACCACTGTGCAGGCAGCGCAAAATCAGAAGGGCTCGGCATTGCCCTGATCAGCCGCATACAAGGCGACGACCCCAACGCCTTGATCGGACTTCCTTTAATCACGCTCACCGGTATGCTTGAAAAACAAGGCGTTAGGATATTGTAGGGAAATTTTATGTTGCTACCGAAATTTCTTTCTGGTATTAAAGCGCGCTTGAAAAACTTAGTGCTTTCTTGGAGATCGATGTAATGCCCGTACAAGCCAGCAAAAACTCCGCCCCGTACAAAGCCAAAAAAGGCGAGGCGTACATGAACGCCAACCAGCTCGAACACTTCCGCGGTGTTCTGAACGGGATCAAACAAGAGCTGAGTGAAGATATTGATCGCACCGTGCACACCATGCAGGATGAAGCCACGGTCTTCGCCGATCCCAATGACCGCGCCAGCCAGGAGTCCGACATGAGCCTGGAACTGCGCAACCGTGACCGCGAGCGCAAGCTGATCAAGAACATCGACAAGATGTTAGGCCGCATCGAAGCCGGCGACTACGGCTACTGCGACAAATGCGGTGTGGAAATCGGCCTGAGCCGCCTAGAAGCGCGCCCTACCGCAACACTGTGCATCGATTGCAAGACGCTGGACGAGATCAGGGAGCGGCAAGTCGCGAAATAAGCAGACTACTCCGGCCTGAAAACAAAAATCCCTGCCTAGGCAGGGATTTTTGTTTGTGCTGCATGTAAATTCTGGAGGTGCGACCCAGAGTCGAACTGGGCTAACCGGATTTGCAATCCGTTTCATGTGAAACAATTGCAGGGCTTACGCGGCGCCGCCAACTTTCTAACCAACTTGACCGCGACGGGATTGTGTGGATAATGGCAGCGTACCACCCAGCCAGGCGACCTGCATTGCGCAAGCAGGTACAGATAGCGACGGACCTGAAGGGACGCAACCTATCAAGGCCACATAGCGGATTGCCGACCGCCGCCGGGCTGGGCCAACAAGCAAGCCGTTTAGTCGAAGCAGAGTTGTATTCCTTTGCTCACTTCGCCACGCCAGGGTAGACGGCTTTCTTGTTGGTGTAATGACCGGGCGACGGAACGTGCAACGGGAAGACCTGAAATCAACACGAAGGGTTCGCATCCTTCCACCAACTAATTGCTCCGCACATAGAGCCGAAAGCTGCAAAAAAGTTGTGCTGGCACCTCGGAAAGTACGGGGGCCAACAAGATAGGCGATTTTTGGGTTAGATGATAGGGATACCGTTTCATCCGGGAACCGAGTGATAGTGACTCATCCAGATAGTCGCCTACCTTGTTGGTGAAAAGTGAGATAGCTTTCTGCCGCATTCGAGGCATCGGTGTGGCGGTTTGCAAAGGCGCTGTCTGGATGAACTCGGAGTCCGGAGTACCGGCTAGGCATAGCCGGCTGAGTGCATGAGCGCAGGTCATGTGACCAGGCCGCCAACTTCAAACAAGGAGCACCATGTCAGCCGGCGCAATCCTACTTGCCATCCTCTTCATCCTGCTGCTGGTCTTCCTGGCGGTGGCTCCGCATGAATTGAAGCAGATCGCGCTGACGGGAACGTGGGTTGTGATGCTGGTCTGGGTGGTGGTTAGTGTGTTGCGGGCTTTGTTGAGGTGATGATGAAACAGAAGATACACGAACTCGCAAGAACCAATCCTGTCGTCAGCCGATTCCTGACGATGCACAGCACTGGCGTAATCGAATGGCAGGATATGCTGGAGCAACTGGTGGTGGCGCTTGCAGAAGTGCCGCCATTTGACATTCCCGGTGCGTGCGCCTATTTGCATGTGACTGAATCAGAACTCATGCGGCTAATCGAAAGCGGTGAGTTGCCTGCGGTGATGAGCAATAAAGAATATATGATTCGCAAACAATCGCTCGAAGATTACTTAATCAGGCTTGAGATTGAGAGAACTGCGATGTTGAATGATCGCTGATGGTAAAAGCGGCGGCAAGGGTGTTGACGCACCCAAACCGCCTGACCACAACGCAACCTGTATAGGAGATTGCATCATGGCTGAAGTCAATTTTACAGCACAATTATCTGATGAGGTACGAGTGATACTTTCGGAATCAGACGTTGAAGAAGGATATTCCATGCTCATGCGCAAAGCGGAGGCCGTTGGCAATGTACTTCCAACCGTAGGCCAGTTCGACCAGCACATCCTACTGCCTTGCATCACGCCTGAAGAAATCGAGATTGCCATCTCTATTTGCGAACATTGGGCTGATGGGCGCCCAGTTTCATTCTTTGCCTCTCCTCCTGCTCGCTATGGCATCCATTTAAAGTATGGATTCGTTGGGTGCAAACTTGAGGCTCGCACTTATGAGCCAGACTGGTCACTTGATGATGTGCGCATGGCAATGCGATATTTCGGACTCCCATCATTTTTCTTTGGGCCTACGCTGCCTCCTTCTCCTCCATCGCCTTGAGTAAAGAAATTTATGAGAACCATTACATTCGGGCGCTACTTTGACGAGCCAGATGATCTTGCTGAATTTATGTCACTCCAAGTTGAAGTTGAAGTGCTTGAAAACGACGTTGAGTTACGCGAGGTAGATTTTGAGTCTGGAGGCACAAAAGTTATTCTGCTAAAGAAAGGCCAGAAACATTCCGTTGAACTGCGCTTTGCCGAAATGTTGCTGCGCGGGAAAGAGCGAATTACTTTTTGCTCGAACGGAAACGATGTTGTTGATAGATGGCTGACGCAGGCATTCCCGTCATTCAACTTCACCGCATCTCCTTGAAACTCACCCTGCAAGGTGACACATGAAGAAGCCGCCAAACAGAAAAAAGATCGACTGGACATACTACGTTCACTGGCTCATCTTCTGGTGCGCCGTGGCTGGAGTATTGGGAATCATCATCCAGCTGATCCGCTATGGGTCGATTGTAGAATCAGGCGGGATCGGCCCCGCCGGAATCTAGCGATACAGCGTCCTAGAAATCTCGTCCTGCTTCGCGCGCAGTTCGTTGATGATTAACCTCTTCTCTTCCGCCCCCTTGTTGCTGCGCTCGATCAGTCTGATGCGCTCGTTCAGCGTGCGGATGCCTTTCTTCACGGCTTCGGTCTGTTTGTACTTGCGCAGATCCTCTCTGTGCTCATTCAGGTATTCCTTGGCATCCTGCGGGCGCTCCTTGCGCAGCCGGTTGAACGTGGCATAGGTCTGCTCCAGTTCGGCAGCCTGTTCGTACATCATCGAGACATAGCGGCTCTGCGCACTGCCTAAGTCCGCCACCATGCCGCCGGTCGCAAGTTTCCAGTGGTCAACGGCAGGCTTGGTCGGCTCGTCGCTTACGCTGCGCACCAGCATGTCGGCCGCACTCACCGATGTCGCACCCATCCAGCCGAAGTATGACTGCACCAGGAAGTCGATCTGCAGCGGCGATAGGAACCCTTCGCCGGTAACAGCGTTGCCGGCCGCACTTACGCCACGGGCTACCAGGCTTGTGCCTTGCGTATAGCGCTGGCTCGGGTCAACCCGCTCCAACCCCATCGGCTCGATAGGCCGCTTGGTGAAACTGTCCTTGTTGGCATACAGATCGATCATCGGCTTGAATGCCTGCGGCGCCGGGTTCATGGCAAGCTGATTGGCAACCAGGCTGGTTGTCACATCCTTGAAGCGTTTGCCTGTCATTTCGTCGTCAAATACAAACTCCGCCGTGCGCTCTGCCAGCGTGGCCATGGCACCGATCTCGAACGGCTTGGGAATGCGGTATGCGATACCTCCAATCTTGAACCACCAGTAGTTGTCGCGGTCCCAATCCTCGCGCTTCTTCCAATCGTCGTCGTCGCCATACATGGCAAGCAGCGCCAGCGATACCAGCGTAGTTGCGCCCAGCACGATAGCAAAACGAGCCTTGTCCTCGCTGGCCGCCCTGCCCAACTTGTACATGCCCTGGATACGGGCGTTGAAGAACGGCACCAGTTGCGACAGGAAGCGCACGGTATTCCACGAACCCTGCATGGAGAAGTCCATCAGATCCCGCGCGGCAAGTGACGCTTCTGCATGGCTCATGCCTTTGGCGACCAACTGGTGGTAGAGCGCCATGCGGTTCACTTCCTCGCCGCGGTTGCCGAGTTCGTTATATGCAGAGATTGTCGGCTCGATGGCCTTATCGTAGAACGCGCGCCACTTGCTTTCGTCGTCCAGGATATGTTCGTCCTTGGCGCCCTGCTTGATGAGCTGGCGGGTGCGGCTGGCCTCGTTGCCTTCCAGCATGGTGCCGAAGCGGATCAATCCACCGCCGGCCAATGCAGAGACGTATTCCTGCGACGGCTTTTTGCGGTTGGTCAGCTTCCAGCCTTCCACCACGTTGCCGGCCGGGTTGTAATTCAAGTCTGCCGTGGCGATGGCTTGCACCGAGTCGCGCACCAGGTTGCGCACCTTGAAGAACGGGGAAGCGGTTACGCCGATTGTCAGCCAGTGCTTCGGCTTGGTGAGGATGTCCATGATCGGTCCGCGCATGCCGGCATATTCCAATGCGGAAAGTGCCTCCACCAGATACTGGTCTTCTACCTTGTACTCGACCTTCTGGCCGTTCTTCATCACCCACGAGGTCTTGCTGTCTCCCGGCATGGCCTTACGCGCCGCGCCGATCTTCTCGGCTGCTTCTAGCGTTGCCGTGGCTGCGCGGTTCTTGGCGCTGGCATCGATCAGGTGCGACCAGTTCATCAGCGTGTTGGCAAGCAAGTCGTTCAGTTGCTCCTGACCGCCCTTCAGCTTCTTGAAAGCCTCCTGACGAAGAACGCCGGACTTGATGAACATCCCCCTTGCTTCGCCTTCTTTCCCCACCTCTTCGGCAACGCGGTAGAACGGCACATAGAACTCATGCTCCCACAATGCGCGTCCGGTACGGTCAATCAGCCCGGATTGCTCGGCGATGTCCAGCACGTTCTTATTGAACTCGTTGAACTTCTTGAGGCTGTCTGCGTAAATCTTGGTGCGGTCTCGGGTAACGGTGCCGTCTTCCAGCGTGTAGTCGAAGTCTGTTGTGCCATCGGCCAGAGACTTGAAAGCCGCAATGTCGGCATCGGTGAACAGATGTTCGCGGCCTACCGCCTTCAACCGCTCTGCACGGTTGCCAGCGATCCAGCGCAGGAAGTCGGTGGTTTCCTTGCCCAGCGGGAAGAACACCTTGTCCAGCACGCCGCCGCTCATGTCGGCATCGGTCGCGCCGTCCTTGATGGAGAGCTTGCCGTACTGCATCAGCGCCTCGAATGAGCCGGTAGCGCCCTTGGACAGGCGCAGCAAGGTATAGGCATGCGCGTCAATATCACGAACCGGACGGAACTGGTCTGCGATACCTTGCGCCATGCGCTTCCACACATCGCCGTTGATCTGCTTCAGGGTGTCTTTGACGGTCTTCTTGCTGACGACAGAGCCGGTGCGCTGCATTGCAGCTATTTGGTCTGCGGTGTACTGGCGGCCGGAGTTGCCGACTATCTTACCTTCTAGTGTGCGCTGCGCGCCCGTACGGCTTCCACGATCTCTGGTATCGACATCGCTTTCAGCTCTTCGAGAGAAAAGCCGCTTGAGATTTTCGGGGGTCGAACCTTTCCCCCAGCGGAGAACGAGTTCCAATACCCCATTTCGTCCCCCGTCGCTTTCGCGTGCCGCTGATAACAGGGATTGGAGGAATACTGCGCGACGAGCTGTTTTCTCACCAGCTCGCGCTCTTCGTGGGAGCGCATCGGATATGGCTTGTCCATCAACGGCACGCCCTTGTCCGTCACGGAATTGCTGAGATTGGAAGTCATAGCGGTACTCCTTAATCTGCGGTGCCAAGTTCTGCATCGTCGTGACAAAAGTATGGATCAACGCCTTGGTATTGTCAACGTCAGACCCTCCCCACTCAAGCGGCTCAACACCTTCTTCCGGCTTTCCCCATTCCTGCTGCTGCGCTGGCTCCAGGTGGCGAGTCGTACCGTGCTTGATTGCCGATGTAAGCATGTTCACGGTGCGGCGGATGATGGAGTCCATGGTCAGCCCGTATGGGTCTCCGATGAACTTCTTACCGGTATTGAAAGCGTAGTCTGCAATGGCAGAATACACCTCCTGCCCACCGCCGCCTTTCAGGTATTGGCTGATATTGATCCATACCTTGTCGTCGGTTTCGTACACAATGAAATCATCCCCAGATTCAGACTTGAACAGGTAAGCGCGATCCGCTCCGCTTTGTTTCTTTTCGTCTTCCTGAGTGATTTCGCCCTTATATTCAGCCCCATCCACAACGTCGGCAACTGCCCCTATAACAGTCCTTGCGTTAGTTGTAGGGATAGAAAAAGCGTCGTCATTCTCGGCCGCAAACTCTTCAAGCGCCATGCGGGCGAACGATTCTGGCGACTGAGTTCCACGCGATGCCTGGATGCTCGAATCCTCTTTTCCGCCATACACCCGCACCGCATCCCCCTCCCCGCGCGCCCAGCGGAACGACTGCGCCACGATGTCGCGCACGTCCTGGTCGTTCAGAGTGTCGCCAAACACCAGTTTGTAGAACGCTTTGATGCCATCGGCAATGCGCTGCCACAGCGAACGGACGGCATTCGGCATATCGGTTTCATGGTCGCCGCGCTCGGCAATCTGCGCGATGATCTCGGCGGCGCGGGTATCTGCATCCAGTCCAGGCTGAGACTTGTCCACGGCGGCGGCCAGTTCGCGGATGTACTTGTTGCCCGCCTTGTCCAGCATGCGCACCTGGCGCAGCAGGTCGTTATACAGTCCAGGCTTCACCTCTTCCAGCATTTCCTCAACCGACAGGTGGGCAACCTCATGGCGCAGCACCTCAGTTACGCGCTCGGCGCTCTTGAGGTTAGAGGCAACAAGGTACAGCTCTCCGTTGACGTAAGCTCCCTCAATGTCATCCTTTGAGACTGCAAGGTACTTGTCCAGATTCTCTTGCGTTTTGTTGCGCTCGAAGCGGGAAAAGGCGGCATCGATCTGCTCTTTCAGACTTGGGATCTCTGTCTGCCGCGCAACCACCTTCACCGTGCGGACGTTCTTCAGCTTCTCGGCGATGGGATTGGCGATGGATTCGACGGCGGAGACGGATAGGCCGCGGCCGGAGTGGTCAGGCCCAACACTGCGGGAAATCTTAGTCTCTGGCCTACGTATCATGTTCTCAGAAATACGGTAGTCCTTATTGCGCCCTTTGTTGCTCGCAAACCCAAAACGCTTATAAAACCTCTCTTGACCAGACCTGCTGCCACCAAAATCTCCGGCAGCAGTCAACGCTATCGTCATCCCATTCGTGTCTGCATATCGCGTGAGCTTTTCCATGAACTGAGAACCGAGTCCTTCGCCGCGAATCTCTTTCGGCATCTGCAATTCACTCAGTGTAATAACATCACCATTAACAGATAGGAACGCATCAACGTCTTTGTGTATGGACCCAAGTTCGTCAAGCAATGTCTGTTCAACGTTGTACCCGCCAACGGAGAATAATGGCGCTTCCACTCCTGGCTTGTCGATCACCACCATGCGCGCCGCAACGCCGGTATTCACCGGAAGCGATGGGTCAAGGAATGTACCTTGCTCCAGCTTCTCGTCGGTGCCGCCGACGCTCTCCAGCCAATCCCTGAATCCTTGCGCCTTGGAATCGTTACCGAAGAACACGCCCTCGCCCATGATGGACACCAGCCGACCGCCCGGCTTCAGTAGGTCGTAGGCGTGCTGGACGTGGATCGCATCGCGGCGGTCACCGAATGGCGGGTTCATCAGGATGCGGTCGTAGCCTTCGCCGTTCGGAGTGTCTTCCTTGGATAGGTCCATGAAGTCATGGCCGACCACGTTATATCCCTTTGCATCCAGCAGCTCGCGGCGGTCACCGGACAATTCCACGACATCAGGCTCGTGCCCAGCCTCGCGGATGCGGTCGGCGATATGCCCCATGCCTGCGGATGGCTCCAAGATGCTCATGCCTTCCTTGATACCGGCAGCCTCGATCATTTCGTCGGCGGCACCGGCCGGGGTCGGGAAGAAGTCCAGGCCATCGTTGCTGCGGCCAATCATGGACCGCTCAAGCTGCTTCACTTTGTCTGGTTTGGCGGCGGCTTCGCGCAGGCCGATGAACTCGCGCACGGCGGCGCGCAGCTCTGCGGGAGTCTCGATGCCCATTGCCGCAAGGCGCTTGCGCTTGTCGTAGGCGTTCTCAAGTTGCCACGGTGCTGTGAACCGTGCGCCTCGCCGCTCTGCCTTTCCGATCTTTTCAACTATCTCAGCACCGAAATCTGGAGACAGCGTGATGCGCTTGTCGTTGTCTCCCTCCCAGATGCCGCGCTTGATCGCCTCGGATGGCGACAGGATTATCAGGTTTTCTCCGCGCTTGAACGGCAGCACAATGGCCGTGCCGTGGTAGCCAGATGCCGCGATGGACTGCTCTGCCGCCGCCTTGGTTGGCAACACAGCCATACCACCGTCCTTCAGCTTGAAGGCGGATACCTTGTGCAGGTTTTCCTTGGCGAACTTCAGGTAGGCGTCGGACACATCATCGGCCACTTTCATCAGCCGCTGGCCGATGTTCTTGGTGCCTTCTGTTTCCAGCAGCGCGCGGCCAAGGCTGGCCAGGTCCGAGCGGAACATGGTGTAGTTCGGGAAAGTGACGTAATCCGCCACCTCGGGCGTCGGCTTCTCGCCGCGGTGTTTCTCCTGCTCTGCATAGGACTGGTGCTTTTCGCGCAGCATGTCGTTCTGCGCGGTGGTCACAATGCCGTTCAGCATTTCCACCTGTGTCTTCTGGCGCACGCGGTCCAGCAGCTTCGCCGTGCCGTTCTGGATGCCTTCGGCGATGTTGCGCATGGTCTGCGCCAGCGCCTTGTCGGAATTGGCAGCAGCCTCGGCGGAGGCGGCAAAGCGCGCCCGCCTGGCAGTGTTCGCCTTGCGCTCTTGTCCAAGGCTGGCGTCGGCGCGCTCATCCAGCGCGTCGGCCATTTCGGTCAATCGCTCCACCGCGGTCTGGCTGCGGTCGTCGGCGTAGGCATCGCGCCGCGCCTGCACCACCTCCTTGGCCTGCTCGGCATTGCCGCCAATGAAGGAAAGGAATGCATCGGCGCTCTCGCGCGTCTTGAACTGGAATCCAGGAACCGCGCCGTTGCCACGGAACGACGAATACCAGCCGCCCAAACGCTTGGCAGTGGCGTTCCACTGGTTGTAAGTGTCACGCTCGACACGCTCTGCCGCCTTCACCACGAACAGCGGCTCGCCGGTCTTGGTGTGCTTCGTCTCGATCACGTCGCCGGTAGTGGTGTGCGCAGCCACGCGGACATCGGTTTTCTGCTGGTCGGCGCGCGCCTTGCGGTCGCCACGGGTCTGCTCTGCGGCCAGCGCGTCATACTGCGCGCGCTGCTCCGGAGTCAGCGCCATAAATGCCTGCTTGAAAGTGGCATCCGGCCCGATTGCATCAGCCTTGGCGCGCATCAGGCGCTTGTAATCGTCCAGCGTCTGCGGGTTCTCCATGCCGGCAGCATCGGATTCCTTGCGCGCTTCGCGCTCGGCGCGGCGCTGCTTTACGCCTTCGGCGAACGTCGCCAGCGATTCATCGGTGGCGCGCTCTACCATGGCGCGGATTGCACTTGTCTGCGAATCCTTGCCCATGCCGTAAGAGTACGCCTCGCCCAGCGTGAAATCTGAGATCATGTCACTGTATGCGGCAGCAATCAGCCGATCTTTCTTCTCGTTCTTGTAGCGGTATTCCAGGCTGGGGAAGCGCGCGAAAATCTTGGGCTTGGTCAGCGCATCCAATTCGGCCTTGATGCCGTCCTTGTTCTTCTCCAGACTGTCGAATGCGGCCTTGAACTCGTCGGCGGTGATGTCTCCTTCTGCGACACGCTCCATCACGACTTCATGCGCAGACATGGTATAGGCGGCAGGTAATGCCTCATCAGGAGTTTTCAGCACCTCATCCACCGCCGCATGCTCCCCGGCATCGGCCAGTTCTTTCAGCGCAGCGCCTTGGTCTCCGTTGATTTTGCCTTGGGCTTGGGCTTTCAGGATTTCGAGTTTCTTGGACTGCGTAGTATCTTTGGCAGATATGGTTTTATCGGCAGGAACCTCGACATACTCATCCTGCTTGTCGGTATTCAGCGACTCTTGCTTCTCGGTGCCAAGCTCGATCCGTCCGGAATATGGAACTACTTTAGATAGGTCGATGTCGTCGCCTTTATAGGTCAGCGTCACATGCGGCATGTATCCTTCATAATCCCACGATGCACCAGCATCGCGGTATTCTTTCCAGCGCGATTGCAATTCATCGCTGGAGAACTTGAGAACTATAGCCCCTTCTTCTCCAAGCGGCTCAACAGAGCGCTGCCCGCCATCGACATTGATTGACTTGGAGGTATTGGCGACCTTGCCGCCATCCATCGGCTTGCTGGAGTACGCAACTGTAACGTGCATATCAGACGCTGGAAGCGTTGATTTGAATCCTTGCGATTTCGCCCATGCGATGATGTCTTTTGCATTGGAGACAGGTCTGCTGGCATACAACGGCTTTACGTTTCCAGCCTGCGCGCCTGACGATTCAGGTTGAACCGTCAAGGAATCCTTGACCGCTAGCTTTACTTGATCGGCTGCTGGCTTGGCGTCATTCCGCCCTGCCTCTTGATTATCTCCAGCGCCACTTTCTGCGCGGCCAGTTTCTTCAGGTTTGGCGTCATTCAGTAATCCTTCAAGGTGATTGGTCAGGGCTTCGTAGTATTCGCGGCTGCTGTATTTGCCCTGTAGTTCCGCAATGGCTGCATGCAGGTCGGTTTGGGCTTTCTCGTCGCCTCCGGCGATCTTGTTCATCAGCTCCGTGGCCGCATCATCAAGCTGCTGATATTCGGCATCCGACAACTCACCAACGGCGGATGTATGCTCTGCCTCGTGTGCGGCAAGAACATCTTTCTCGATCTCGCTAAACGGACGGGCGACAGTCTTGATGCCAAGCACTTTCGCATTCTTCATGATCGGCGCGCGACGGGCGCGCTCTTCCACAGTTAGCGGGGCGGTCGATTTCTTGGGCGCGACTATAGACTCATCAGCAACACCGAACGCGGCCTGTAGCGTCTTTAAGTTGGCGTCTTTTGGAAATACCGCATTGTCCTTGCCGATGATCCAGCCCTTGGCTCCCAGCTTGTCGCGGACGGCTTTGATCTGTTCGGCTGGCATGCCGCGCAGGGTGATCTTGCCGACGGAGTTGGTGCCGAAAACCGGAGTGGATTCGGCTGGCAACTCCGCGGCCTCGACATTATTTGCAGGTACGACAGGAGATATTGTTTTGTCTGCGTTTTGACTAGCTGTTTTGTCGTCAATTACCGCACCGGTTTGAGATGCAACTGGTTTTGCCTCTTGAGTTTGAATAGCTACTGCCACGCCTCCTGCCCCAGCAGGTACTCGTGCATCAGCACCCGCTGTGTCACCAGTTCGTTCCGGCGTGGCGGCAGCCAGTTCGCCGCCCACAGCACCAGTTCCAGCGGCGGCTGGTTCAACTGCTGGTCCAGGTGCGGCGACTGGTCGAACCATGTCCCCAGCGGGCAAGGCTCCGCCGAGATCGAGTTGCTGCACTGGCTGATTAGTTGGTGGAATCTCATTGGGCAGTTCCACGGCGGTTGCCGGGTTGAAAGGAGGCGCAGGTTGTTCCGCTGGTGTGGTGGCGTAGGAGGAGGCACCAGCGGCCTGCGCCGAAATCGGTGTGTCTGGAGAGGTTTGTGCAAGCTGCTCAAGGCTTGCTTCGTCGTTCAGCAGCTCATCGGCTTGAATGGCGGTGTCGTGAATGGAATCAGAAATGGAATCCGATGCCGCCTGAATTGCGTCATCCAATGTTTCTGACTGGATGATGTCGGCGACGGTTGCCTTCGGCTTTTCCAGCAGGTCTTGAACCGAACGGTGGTCATCGCGGTATGCCTGCACGCCATGGGCAACCGATGTCGGGGTGGCCATGATGGCGCCGATCGCACCGGCCGTCAGCACGCCATCGCCAATGTCCACGCGCTTGTCGCCGATGATGTCGCGCTGCGTCCAGTTCTGGCCGGCCTGCGTCACCATCTCGCCAATGCCTTCCGAGGCATGCTGCGCCGTCATGGCGGCTGTGGCCGCCAGCGTCTTCTTGGTGATGTCGCTGATGAAGGCGGCTTTTTCGGAGTCCGGCAAGTGCTTTATCAGGCCGCCGATCTTGTCGAACGCCTCGAACGGCAATGCCTCGCCGACCGCCTCCCATGCGCCGTTCGTGACCGCGCCGATCACTCTGCGCTGGTCATCGCCGCCGCGGCGCTCGTTTTCCACGTTCGAGTCGGCGCCAGATGTTGCGGCCATGAATCCAAGGTAGGCGTTGCGCAGCTTGGGGATGAAGCTGGCTACAGCTCCGCCAACCATCTGCGGCGACTGTGCTGCTGCCTGTTGGGCGACCCAGCTTGCCGTCTCTGCCCTGGCTTCTGGCGTGGAGATGCCGAGGTCTTCGACAGGCTTGTTGCGCAAGTCGGTGGTAAGTTCTTTGGATACGGCCTCGAGATCCTGCGCGAATTCCATGCGCTTCGCCGGGCCAACGTCCTTGCCGAACAGGTGCATGAACGGGTTGACGACGATCTCGTTGACCACATCGGCAGCAAACTTCGGTGTGTCAAGAATGGTCTGGCCGAGCTTGGTCGTGCCAGAGGCCAGCGATGCCGCAATTGGGCTTGATTCCTTGAATGCCGCCGTCTTTTCGGTGTCAACTTTCGGCTCGTATGGCTTCGATCCAGCCTCATCGATCAGTGTTGCTGTTTGCGGGTCAAATCCTCCAACCGGCGATGCTGTGCTTGGATCAAATGCCATGCCTTACTCCCACTGTCCATTCCCGCGATAAGTCGCCACGTTACCGTTGGCGTCTTTGTATTGCTTGCCGACCACGAACTTATCCTGCTTCTCAGCCTGGCGCGGGCTATACAGCAGGCTTGGTGCCGTCTTGCCCTTCTGCTCCACCACCTGCTTCGGCAGCATGCCCTCTTCCTGCTCGACCCGTGTGGATGTTGCCGTTCCGCCAGAGCGCAGCTCGGTGATGCGCGCCTGGGCATCTTCGATGGATGGCATCAGCACGCTTCTGGTGGACGGGTCTTCAGAAATCTTTGCCTGCCAGCCGCGGATGTTGTTCTCGTGCTGCTTGATTTCATTCCGGACACGGTTCTCGTCTTCGATTTCGTGCTTGGCCTTCTCTGCCTTGGCGGATGCTTCAACCGCTTTTGCCTTGCCTTCCGGAGATTTGTTTTTGGCGGCTTCCAGCTCAAGCGCGTTCTGGTGTTGAATGCCAAGCAACTCTTTCTGGTTGCTGAAGTTGCGCGCTGCGCGGCGCTCTTCAATGGCGGATTCTCGGTCGCTCTTGGCCTGCTCATCTGCCCTCTTGGCAGCATTCTCTCGCGCAGCCTTTTCCTGCTCATGGATGACGCCAGCTCCACCGCCGACAGCGCCAAGCAGGCCAAACGTCAACGCCTGTTCAAGCCCCATTTTGCGCCCCTTGGATGTTGATGATGCTGTCGCCGCCAGCCTTCACCGCGGCATCCAGCTTTTGCAGGAATATGCCAATCGCCTTGTGCGTCATCTCTTCGGTAACTTGAAGGTTCTCGGTTTTCTGCATGAAATCGAGCACGTCGCCCAGAATGGCTACGCCGGCTGGCGCAACCAAAGCACCAGCAATTCCAGCAAAGGATGGATTTACCTTGCCCTGCACGTCATCCACGATGGTCAGCGTCACCTTCACTGCGGCATCGGCCGCGATTTCCAGTCGGTCGCCTTCGCGGTCGAGCAGCTTCATAAACAGCGGGCGCGTCTGCGGCGAGTACATCAGCTTCTCGGCCGCCTGGATAACTTTGCCGAGCATCTGCTGCTTCATGTTTGGCTGCTGCGCAGGTTGTGCCTGCGGCTGTCTGGCTTGTTGTAAGAGTCCCATGGCTTAACCCTTTTTCGGCTTGGCAAAGCGTTGCAACAGGGGCATTGTACTGGCTCTGTTGACGGTTGCATTCTCTTGGGCTGTTCGCCAATTCAGGGCATCTTGCTGCAAAGACTTTTCGCCTTTCAGCTTTTCCTGCTGCAGCATGTAGTCGGTAATCCCTTTGATCCCGTTGGCCACAGAGCCGACAAATGCTTCGTCTTGATACCATGATGGCGATCCCCCACGGTCCATTTGGCGGTTCTGATTTATTGCATTTTGATTGAGTCCAACTTCGTAGAAGTTATCTGCCATGTTCATGCTCCTTCAATAAGCAACGGCGAAACTCCGCCGTTTTGTTTGGTAAGCTGGGTGGTTGCTGTCTGCTCGACGGTCAATCCGTTCCCCGCGGCGGCCAGTACGATCGGGTTGATCGTGTCGCTGATCTGCGGCGAGAATCCTCTGGTCTTGAGCTTCATGTATTCGGCGAAGGCAGGGTCAGGCTCTTTGTTGGGCGACATCGGCAGGTTGTTGCGCGCCACTATCCCGGTTGCGCCTTGCGCCGCATGGGCAGCCGCACTGCCGAGATCCTTGCTGCCGGTTTCTTTATAGACCTTTTCGCCAGCAACGCCTGCTGCTAAACCTGTAACTGCACCAGAGAAAATTCCGTTCTCAATCGGCTGTCCAGCCTTGTCGGCAGCAACGGCGTTATTGACGGCGCCGTTTATCATGCTGGCGATCTCCGGACTGGAAACCTGGTTGATACCGCTAGTTAATGCGCCGGTCAGCGCGCCATCCACAATGGCATCTCCCACGCTCTGGTCGTTCTTGCCGGCATTGACGCCAGCCTGAACCGCCCCTTGCTTCGCCCCCTGCATTGCCACATCCAGCGCGCTCTTGGTTTCCTGCGTGGCGCTGGCGCCATTGGCGGTCTTGGTTACGGTGGTCGGATCGGTATTTGTCGTCGGCGCCATTGCCCCGATAACGCCGCCGGCCAATGCGCCCTCGCCAACGCTCTGGTTGTTCATGCCGGCAGCAGTTCCTCCGGTTACAGCGCCTTGCACAATGTTTCCGGTGGTGGTTGATGTGGTTGCCGTGTTTCCCGCCAAATCCCCAGCACCATCTCCGAGATAACTTGCCGCAATGATCTTGCCGACCGTATTGAATATGCCGGCCTCTTCCCCCATCGCTTTGTCGCTGAAGATGTTGCCGTTTCCGCCAAGCCCCTTGTCTATGGCGTTGAGGCCGCGCTGTTGCGAGATGGTTGGGTCGAGCGCGAGAATGGTGTTGAAGCCATTGTCAGACAGGTTGCCAGTGGTGGTGCTCTTGGTGAACTCGGATGGCGAAACGCCTGTGAGCGGATTCTTTTCGTTCGAGCCAGGCAGGCTGCTGACGAATTCCTGAAGGAGTCCCATTTACGCCTTCGCCCACAATTGCTTGTAGTCGGTATCTGGCACGAACAGGCCAATCAGGAAGCATACCGGCACGCCGACGCACAAGATGGCAACGCCAACGGCATTCTTCTTGGCCTTCTTGGTATAGCCGGACGCGCTGTGCTCGATCCACTTCTTGCCGGTGTATTTGCCGACCGCGTAGACGGCAGGCGACTTCCGCATCAGACGGACGAACGGAACCGCCCAGAATCGATACCCGCGCAGCGTCGTTTCGTTCAGCATCTCCGAAGCAAACTTGGTTTCAGCATCGTAGATTTCCTTGTCGATGTGTCCGTCGGTGTAGAGCTGTGAGCAGATCACCGAGCTTCCAGATGTGGCCGGGTCCATATTGGATTGCGGATTTGTCGGATCAGAAGGCTGGCTGGCTGGCGTGTTCGGGGTTGTTGCGTTTCCGGTTGGCTGCGATGCGCTGTCAGTACCTCCAAAGATCAACGCGCTCAGGTTCAGTCCAGACACCGCATCCTGCGCGGCCAAGCTATCCTGCAGCATGGTTTGCAGGTTCTGGATCGCTTTTTCCTTGCCGGCCGCATCCAGATTTGGCGATGTCATAATTTGCGACACCTGCTGCTGATAGGTGTTGAACAGCGTTGCCGCATTGGCGCTGGTCTGGATAAGCTGCTTGTTCTTCTGCTCGACTTCAGCCATGAATGCCCGGCTTGCCACATCCAGGTTGGCGAGGCTGGATCGCATCTGATTCTCGGTGTTGGTCTTGATCGCGTCGTTTTCAGATGCCGCATTCAGCTCGCTGGTGCGCTGCGCTTGAGTGGCGTTCTGCAGGTTGACCTGCTGCTCATTGGATGCGTTGAACTGGTTGTTATGGTTGATAGCCTGAGAATCCTGCGATGCGATTGGAAGCGCCGCATCCATCACTGCTTTTTGTCCCTCTCCAACAGCGACCGAACTACTCAACATTCCCCTGTCGTTCGCGCGCTGATTCGCTCTTGCTGCCGCCAATTGCATGAGCGGGGAATTGGCGTCGATGATGTTGTTGACGCGACTCTCAACCAGATCGGACGGAGCTGCCTTGGCCGCCGTTGCCGCAACGGTATCCGACTTCGCGGTTTGCGCAATGGCCGGCGTGTCGGTTATCAGAGGTACGCCGGAAGGGTTGTTGGTTGGCGGTGCGCCAGCAAGTATGCCAAGCTTCTGCGGTGTAGCTTGCTTGTCGTAGAAGCCCGGCGTGCCGCCTGCGTAAGACAAGCCGGTGGTGTTCTGGTTAGTTGCCATTGTTTATGTCCCTTTGTGGAAGAGAGGTTGAATTGCTATTCGTCACACCTATGGCGAGAAAGAACCAGCGCAGATACATCATGGAGCATCCGCCGGAAGTGGAGTATTACCAGCAGCAAGCCATTTCAGGTATTCCTGATAGTCTCGGTTGGCTGGGTCGAATGGGATGAAAGCACCATCCTCTGTACGTATGATGCCGCTATTGAATTGAGTCAGTTTGTACATGGTTACATCCTCGCGTCCAGGGAAATGTATTGGTCATTTCCATTAGTTATTGCCGCAACCCCAGCCGCAGTGGTGCTTGCGTATATGGACAGAGAGTTCACCGAAGCTCCATACATTATTGGCTGTCCGCAGTTGGTGACCGGCCATGTACCTACTTTCGCTGCTGTCGGCGCGGCTCTCATACTAGGAAAGGTTAAAGTGGCCCCAAGTTCACTACCGACTGCTCCATATCCTGAGACGTAAATTTGCAGTGCACCTCCCCCTAGTTTCCTCCAGTAATACTCACACCGCCTCAAGTTCTCTGCATATGGCAAAAACTCAAACTCTGTTCCAGTGGTAGCGCCAGCAGCAACTTTCTCTAGTTGGACTCCGGTGATGTTGAGCGTCGCAGCGGCATTGGATATGAACGTTACGCAACCCGAAGTTCGGCTGTACTCCCCCGCCTGCCACGCGCCAGCGGTAGTATTGAAGTTGCTCCCTGAACCAAGGTCGATATTCAGCCACAGACCTACGTCATTGGTGGTGGGCCAAGTACCGGAGCTATCCGCATCGAGCGTAACAACGGCCTCTGTGAATGAGTTTGTGACCGCAATCGTTCCGACGTAGCTGCGATTTCGTGCGGCGTTCTGGATGGACACTGCATAGGTTCCCGCCACACTCCCTTTAATCCATATTCCAGTAGCGATGCGGCGATTGTTTGCAGTTCCAAAACCTAAATCTATTAGATTTTGGCCTTCTATCGGCTGCGTGAAGGTGGCGATGTCCGCAGCACCCGGCGATGCGGCGCTGGCTACTGTTATCTTCTCGCTGTACTTGAAACCGGCAGGGGCATCGGCAACTTGCTGGAAAGTTAATTTACTGTATCCGAAGGCGGTGCATCTGTAGAGGAATTGGTCGATCGGATAAATGCCATTGGCAGCGGGGGTCACGGCAGTCGTCCCATAAATTTGGTTCACCCCCATATCACCATTGATGATGCGGTTGCGCCACGGGTATTGCTGCTGGTCTAGGCGCATGGCATGTGCGGCAGATGTTGCTGTGCCGACGCTGAAAGTGAGCGATGCGAATGCCGTTTGCAGCGTTGCAATCAGATTCCCGAATGTCAGCTTCTTCGTTGCATCCGAAGCTGCGCTGTCGTTGATTGCGAACGAGTCGTTCGTCACTGGAGTTGCTTTTGAGGTTCCGCCAGCGATCAGCGCCCCGAGCCTCGACCATATCCATGCGCCAAGATTGGCGAAGGTGACTTTCTTCAGTTCGTAGGATGCGGCACTATCCGAGATCGGAAGCTCGTCCGCATCAACTGGCGTCGTCTTGCCTGTAGCGGCATGCGTTGTGTCGGAGATGAGCGATGCTGCTGTTTTTACCGTCTGCGCCGTCTCCGCTGCGTTAATGACCACGACCTTATTGGCATTGCCGGATAGCGGAGCGTTCTTGTCGAATCCGGCCATCACGGCATCGAACTCTGCGCGGATCTCCGCAGAAGATCCGGGCGTGTTGTCTCCCGGCAGATTGCCGTGGTTGTAGTAGCCGTTTGTCATTGACTAATCCTTGAGGAAGTTCTCCATCGCGTACCTGAGTTGCAGGCCGATGAAGCCGTAGACGTTTTGCTTAGGAACGTTTGGCGTGACCATGATGTTTGCGCCGATGCCGTTGTCGCCTTGATAGGTGGCGAGAAGTCCGGCGGCAGGCGCTACTGGTTTCTCATATCCAGTAACCGCACCACCAACAATTCCAACCCTGAGATAATCTCCAATTTGGAATGGCGTGTATCCGAATAATGCGTAAGCTGAGTTTTTGTTGATACTGTTCTTGTATGCTCCAACCATCTGGTGCGTTTCGCCATCGTCGCGCTCGAACCCTATGCCAGGATTGCTCTCTCGCAGATTGCGTGTTTCTGTTGCTTTACGGTCGATATGGTATGCGGCTACGTTCTGGTTGATGTAGTCTGTCATGAAGACTCACCTTTGGCTTTAATCAAGCGTCCATGTGAGCGTGGTAGGATCAACAACCTTATTACCGCTACTCGCCCAGCCAGCTCCGGCATTTAATAAGCTATATGCAATAGCTCCTGCCGATATTGATGGCAGCGGCATAACTTGTATGCTATTGCTGGTGCCAGATCCCATCGGCATAGTCTTTGGTGTTGTTGGTTGTATATTTGCCGGAAGTCCGCTCATCAAAAGAAATACAGAATTCGATGTACCGCTTATCTGCGGAACAAATAGAGATACAACCCCATTGTTCAGACGCCATGTGCAGGTAACAGATATGGTTGTTGTGAATCCTAAAGTGGATGACAGTGTGAATGTTCCTGACGTTCCAGCATTAGTCGCACTCGTTGCCGTTGTTGCCGAAGTTGCGCTCGTCGCCGTCGCCGCATTCCACCCCGAACTACACAGCCCAGACAGGTAAGTGACAAGGTTGGTGAACGACAGCGTTTTCGTCGCGCCCGACGCTGCGCTGTCTGAAATCGGGATGGTGTCTGCTCCAGTCGGCGTAGTCTTCGCCGTCGCGCCATTCAGCTTGCTCTGAATCCACGTCCACAGGTTGGCAAAGGTGAAGTTCTTGAGCGCGAAACTGTCCGCGCTATCCACCATGGGCAGCTTGTCCGCATCAACCGGCGTGGCTTTTGCTGTTGCACCGCTGATCTCGGCCGCTACCAGCGCGCTTGCCGATTGAGTTTCAAGCGCAGTTTCTCCTGCGTTGACCTTGACCAGCTTGCCGCCATTGCCGGTCATGGTCGGCATCTTGTTGAAACCGGCTGCGATAGCGTCGAACTCCGCCCGGATTTCGGACGAAGAACCCTGCGAATTATCGGCAGGAACTGAGCCGTGGTTGTAATACGGATTGGTCATGGCAGTTATCCGACGCGCATCAATCTGCGCTGCAAGTAGTGAACGATGATTCCGTTGATGGTGTACGAGCCGTGGTAGTTGGCGTCGTCAGTGATGGCGATGGCGACGTTCTCCGCGTCCCCGGTCATGTCGCACTCGCTCGGCATCAACGAGTTGCCGTCCCAAACGAAGTTGTCCCATGTGAAGCTGTCCCAATACGGCAGGCTGAAATTCGAGGCGTAGGCGGTCTGTCCAGGCTGGGCAATCAGCTCAGAGTTGTAGCCCAGCTTGTAGCCGAAATTGAACGCCGCATAGCCATTGCCCTGCACTTCAATTGCCGCGCCACGGTAAGACTTCAACGCACGCGAATTGCCACTGGCGTTGTAGGTCAGCGTCAGGTAGGCATAGATGTTCTGGCCGTCGAACGACGTGCCTTTGTCCATCTGGTACACATAGCCATCCGTTCCGCCAAAGAAGCTGGCCTCTTCGCCATCTGAGAACTTGTCGTTGGTGACGCAGTACGGGATGTGCTTGAAGTAGATCGGCATCGAGCCGATCCACTTGCCGTTGACGATGGTGATGTAGAGTCCGAACCCGTCCGAGAAGAACAGCCGGTACTGGCTCTTGCTGCGGTCAAGGCTGGAACACGAAAGCCTTGTCCGGTGCGCTTCCATGAACGGCGTGATGTTGTTCGTCAGCATGGCGCTGTCGAAGTTGCCGTAATTCAGCGAGGCTTGCAGCGCGTACACGCCGCGGTCATCCATCACCAGCGTCTGCATCATGTTCTGCGCGCTGTAGTGTGCCGCGCCGAGTCCGGTCTGATATGAGACCAGATTGAACGTCGCCGCGCTGGTGCCATACAGGATGCTGGTGTTTTGCAAGCCGAACACGAACAGCGTTGCCGTAGTGGTCGTTCCCGGTGCCGGGATCAGACCTGTCACCGTGTCGCCGATGGCGATCTCCGCCGCGCCGGAGAGTGCTGTGTAGTCGTATGGCAGTCCTGGTGCAGAGTTGAACACCGAAGTCTGCACGGCAAGAAACAGCATGTTCTTGTGCGCGGCGATGTGCTTGGGCTTGTCGTTGGAGCCAAGGTTCGCGCAGTTGATCGGCACCAGAATGTCGCCGTCGAACTCGAACGCGCGGTTCGCGCCATCGCAGCCGTACACGCGATAGGTACTCAGCGTGCCGGCGAAATTGGCCTTGACCGTCTCGAACTTGCCGCCGGGCAGAAAGGTGATGGCGGACTGCGCGCCGGAGAGCGTAACAGTCGTCCCGCCGATGGTCGCTGCGCCAGCCGCGAAGTTCCCCCCAGCTGGAGCGGAAATGATGAGGCGGCCAGCCGCAGAGCCTGTCCACGCGCCCGACTCAAGCACCGCCCTCTTAAGCGTCGCCGTTACCCCTCCTTGGGTAAGCGTTGCGCCCTCTGTCGGCGCCGTAGTCCCTGCGGTGAAACTCACCTCGTAGTAATACGGCACGTTCACCCAGCCGGAAGCCGAGGACTTGTACAGATCGACCGCCGTAGCACCCGCGTTGTCGCGGAATGCATAGACTAGATCGTTGAACACGAACACCCCGCGCACCGAGCCAGAACCCGGCACCGCGGTGATGTCCGCACGGTAGATGTCTGCCGCCGCCGCGAGGTGGATGGCGTTTTCTTCGGCAGAAATAGCCCCTGTCGAAGCAGTCACCAGCCCGATGTCGGTCGCCCCGACGCGCGCCATCTCTCCCTGAGTGAAAGCCAATGACTGCTTGGTGATGACAACATATCCCGCCTCGACCGTGGCAATCACGCCGGTCGCGCCGGATGTTGCGCCAGTAAGCGTCTGCCCGACCGATGGCGTGGATAGCATGGTGGCGATGAACACCATTGTCTGCGTGGCCGCGCTCGGCGACGGCCGTCCATCGAACCGTTCGTACCCGTCGATGCGGGTGTATCCGCCGAACACCGAACACTCGAAGTTCGAGGCTTGCTTGACGAATCCGGGAGGTAGCGTAAGCGAAGGCGTAACCTGATCCAGACCGCCTTTCAGCTTGATCTGGTCCAGGCTCGGCGGCGGCAACTTCATGCCAGTGCCCCACCCATCAGCACGTCAGGCATGCGGTCGGCAGTCATTCTGAGCATCATCTTCTGGAACTCGGCCTCGCCCCGCTGGTACACCTCGGATGCCGCATAGAACGCGCCGTACATCGTCATGGCGCGGTACACGATGGCCATGTGGTATTGGGTCGGCAGGATCGGGATGTCCGCATTGGCCGACATCTCGGATGGCAGCTTGAAATAGTCGCCGACGATGGAATACCCAGCCGCTGTGATCGGACCGAAGCCGAGCGAGTTGTCCGGGCAAACCGTCACGATGTCCGGGCGGCTGGTGGTCGAGCGCAGCGCCCCGAGCAGGTACGAGTTGCGCCACATATCGTAGGGCTTGTAGGTCAGGAACGTCTCCGAACTAATCCCGGCCGCCGTGTCATACACCCGGAACGAATCCCTGTCCCACGCACCGAAGTCGGTCAGCGACATCGGCGCCGCAGTAGGCGAATAGGTTGTTTGACCTGCAACCGTGGCGAACGGCGTCAGCGAAGTGCGCAGCCAATTCCAATCCTGGTGCGCGGACTGAATATCCATCCACGCCGCGTTGATCCAGTTGACCAGCCGCAGATTGTTTCCGGTCTGGCTGACTGTTGTTGCAGGCGCCACGGCGCCGCATTCAGTTGCCAGCCGCTGCACCAGTTGCAGGAAGTTCATTGATTACAGCTCCGCACGGATGCGGCGCAGCCACTCGATACCCTTGCCCTGGGCGGGATCGTTCAGGATGGACAGCGGATATTTGGCGCGCGTATTGCGCAGGATGCGGTTGTTGATGACCTTGGCGCCAACGTCTTCGTGGCTGGTCTGGATGGATACCGGCTTTGAGCGCAGCAGCCCTTCGACGTAGCAACGCTTGAGCTTGGTTTCGACGCCAACGCGCACCCATTCGGTGCGGCCGTTCACGGATACATCGATCACGGTCGGCGCGTTCTCTTCGCTGGAAGGCTCCAGCAGGATCGTCAGCTCATCCTGGTCGAACTTCAGCGCGTCAGCGTATTGCTTGTTCAGCGCATTTGTATCTGCCGGCACAAGAGCCTCTGGCTCACGCACGATGTGACCTGTTTCGGGGATCTCGATGGCGGCGGGTTGCGCCAGCGGGATGGATTCGGAATGCACGCCACCTTTATTGATGACGGGGTTGTTCGCTGCGTTGTTTGCTGCATTGTTCGCTCTGCCCATTTTAAACCTCCTTGGTTTGTGAAACGAAAAAGGCCCGCCGAAGCGGGCCTTTCAGGTGCTACTGGAACTGCTTAAACCAGCACGTCCGGCATGCCCAGCGCAACGTCGGTGCGTGCGTAGGTGATGCCGGTCACGGATGCCTGGTTGCTGGTGCCTTGCACCCAGCCGGTGGTGGCGTCAGCCGTCGAGCCTGCCAAGATGGTCAGGATGCCGAACGGGCAGAAGTCATCCGGGAGCGCGGGCAGTTGCGGCTTCTGCTTCCAGGTGTAGTCGCCGGCCAGAGGGATGACTTCGCCCTGTGCGCACTTCAGGTCGCCGTTGGCGTTGAAGCCGTACACGAACACCGAGCCGTAACCAGCTTTGACGCCAACGAAGGCGGCGCCGGTATTGACATCGGTGGTCGGGGTGGCAGTGTTCGACAGCGCAGCGTGGCTATACGCCTTGCCGCGGATGCAGAACGGCAGCGTGCCGGTGGAAGAGATGGTGGAGGTGGTGCCTGCGGCCAGCGTGGCTTTACCCAGCGCGCCGGTCAGGGCGGTTTGACGAAGACGGTCCATGGTGTTTCTCCTTTACGAAATGAGGACGGTGGGATCGAACGGGCCGACGCAGTTCACATACACTGCGTTCGGCACGACGGTGGCATCATCGAGCGCGGTAGTGCCGCCCACGAAGTTGCCGGTGCCGGTCGGGTTGATGATGACGAAGCCAAGCAGCGCCTTGTTCTCAGGAATCTGAGGAAAGACGACCGCATCCAGCGTTGCGCCTTCTTTTCCCATTGCGCTCGTGCCGGTTCCTGCGGAATCGACAAAGAACGCGAAGACGTTGAACTTGGCGTTGGTCACGGTGCCGGACAGTGCGGCCTGGTCAGTCGCGGCGGCGATGGATTGCAGCTTGCCCTTGACGGACACGATGCAGGCAGCAGCGCCAGTCTTGACGAGTACGCCGCCACCGGCCTTGATTGCCAGACCTGCAGTGGAAAGTGCGTGGGTGGAAATGCGATCACCGATCGGATTCAGCACTTGCTGCAGTGCGTAGGCCAGTTTGGTGTCGCCCGCCTGATTCAGCCATTGACGGATGGTATTCAGCATGATTGTTCTCCTTGAAGGAGTGAGGCCGAAGCCTCACTCACTGGTTACAGGGACTTCACGCCGACGTTACCCACCGCGCACCAGCCGGAGTTTTCCAGCATCGCCGCCTTGTACCAGATGGCGCCGGCATAGCCGCGCTGGCCCAGCGGGTCAGACTTGTCCTTCTGGCTGGGAGCGATGAAGGTGATGTCGATGGAGTCCTTGCCGCGGATGCTGATCTGCGAGAAAGCGTCCTTCGCCAGCACGATGAACTGGTAAACGTCCATGCTGGTGCCGGTGGTGGAGTAAGCAGAGCCGGAGCCTGTCCATGTTGCGACGGCCGCGCCTGCATCCTGGATGCTGGGCAGGTCGGGCGACAGCACGAAACGGAACTCTTCGCACTTGCCAATCTCGTTCGGGACCGGAGTGCCGGAGGCGTACTTCTCAACCGGAGTAAAGTTCGGCAGATCGCGGATGTCCGCAGCCAGATCGGTGTGGCCGTACACGAAGAAGCCTGCGCCAACAGCCTCGGTGCCGTAGTTGCTGGACGCCTTCAGGATGGAGGTCACAGACTGGCCGTGGTTGGCGCGCATCGAGCGAACCATCTTGCGGATCATGTTCAGCGTGATCGGGCCGTTCACGGTGACACGGGAAGTGCCGGTGCCGCCGTAGAAGTTGTTGGTCGAAGCCTTCAGCTCGCCGTAGATGATCTGCTCGTTCACCAGAGTGACACGCTCGCCGATCTGCTCCTTCATCGCTGCCGGGGCGTCATCTTCGTACAGGTCGGTCATCTGATCGGTCAGACCGTACAGGCACGAATACTGGCGCATCACCACGGTCACGTCTTGCGGCACGATGGACTCGGGTGCCGGAGTGACGCCTTCCGAAGTTTGGTGCGCTTGAATCAGTGCGGTGGTACGGTCAACCCCGGTGTTGCTCTGGAAGAACTGGTTGGGGTTGGAGGTGGTGGCGCCGTAAGGCAGCCAGCGGCGTGCAACGTAAGTCTTGCTGGCGTTCTTCGGCATCTTTTCCTGGCGGCCGGCGCGGCTCAGAACTTCGAGCGGTACGGCGTGGGACAGGATGCGACCCTTGTATTTGTCGATACGCGCAGGGGTCAGCGCATAGGTATGCATACTCATGGTATTTCTCCTTGAAAATTAAACGGGTTATCCGCCGTTGAATCCGGCGATGAAGGCGTCGTCGCCGTCGGCCGGCGGCTCATGGCCTCCGTCTCCGCGCGCATCGACGGCCGCCTCGAAGCGGTCGCGCCTTTCATTGGCTTTCTTGAGCGATGCCTGGTGTTCGTTGAACTTGTCGATGGACTTGCCGATGACCACGGGCGAGTAGCTATTCAGCACTCGGTTCCGGTAGTCTTCGGGCTGTGTCTTCAACCAGCGGTGGTACTCGTTGTCGGGCAGCTTGCCGGGTTCCGGCGGCGTGCCGACCACTTGCTCCCATCCTGGGTGAGTCTCGTTCAGCGTCTCTTCGGCGATTTCCAGCTTGGCTCTGGCAACGAAGTCGGTTCCGGCCTTCTCCACAATCGGGGCTACCGCTTGGGAGAGCTTGCCTTCGTCCAACGCCGCAGATCCGGTGCCGCGCATCTTTCCGGCAATGCGTTGCATCGCCGCGAGTTGCGGGCCGACCAGTTCAGGGAATTCCGCCTTCAGCTCGGCAAGATCGTCCTCGGTGATTTCCACCGATTGACCTGCCGGGGTCTGCTCTTGGAACTGCTTCAGCACGCGCTCCAGCCCGCCGATCTTTCCGAAAATCGTGTCCGTCTGCTTTCCCAACGTGGCGCGCATCTCATCGACTGCGGCGGCGCTGGCGTTCAAGCGGGTGAACTCTTCCTCGGTGATCTGCCGGTACTTCGGAGGCTCTTGCTGCTGCTCCTGGCTGTGTTCCTGCTGCTGACTTTGTTCCTGTTGCTCAGTGCCTGCCGCTTCGGTTTTCTCCGGCGTTACCGTGGGAGTGCCGGAAAAACCGGCATCGAACTCGGGACTGCTTTCTGCACCATTCAACTCAACGTCATCGCTCATTACTGACTCCTGAAAAGCAAAAACCCGCACAGGGCGGGTCGGGGTTTCCTCCGGCGTTATCCGTGGGAGGGGCTACTGGTGCCGTGCCATTGCTGGGGCGGCGAAAAGGGGTCATTCGGCTGGGTGCGGCGGTGTTCGCCCATAGCCGCGCAGGCGGCATGGCACACCCAATCGGATGACTACTTCGAAATTACAACGTCCTGCTTCTCCATATCCAACATCTTGCGCAGGCGGATGATCTCGCCGCGCAGAAGCTGGGATTGGTCATGCGTCAGGCTGGGCGTTTCCAGCTTGGAGCGGGCGGAGTCCAGTTCATCCTGCAGGTGCTTCTTCAGCTTCGACCAGAACGGAGTGAGCTTTTCGCCTTCGGTGAGTTTCATTGGTCAAAGTCCGGAATATCCACAGTTTGACCGGCAAGCGCATGCGTGCAGTCACCAAGAAACTGAATGCGCCCTTCTGTTACAAACGAATGGCACACCGTATCAACACTATCGAATTTCTCAGGCGCAGGCTTCGGGAATCCTGCAGCGCGCCATTCCTCATAGGCCGCCTCGCCTTTGTCGGTCATCTTTGTTCCGCGAACCAATATAGACGGCGTGAATGTCGGCTTCTCCGCGTCTCCATTCCATCCCCATCTTGGGCCGTTTCCTTCTCCATACTGAATGCGGTGATAGCACTCGCATCCAGGGCAGAAAAACATCAGTCCATTTCCTTCTGTATTACGAAGGATTTTCGAGAGCGCAGCCATTACGAAAGATTCTCCAACTTGTACGCCGCCTTCAGGTAGATGCCCGTCAGCCCATCCAGCAGGTTTCCGATGGCACCCACCCCGCTGCTCAACAGCTCGCGGTTCGTCTCGATCCAGTCGGCCTCGTCGCGGAATGTCTGCGCGATCATAGTCGGATAGTGCGTGCCGGGCGGCCCGCTGCGCACGAAGTCTGTCGGCAGTTCCGCCTTGTCGTCAGGCTCGATCAGTCCAAACATGCCTTGGTGCATCTCCACCACGGCGTCAATGGCGGGAATGACGGCATCGTAGAACTCCCCAAGCGCGCGGTGCTGCGCATCGCTGCCGGTGCGCCAGTGGGCTTTGTGCGCCATGTCGCGGATGGCGAAGACGCGAGGTACGAGTTGTTCGATCATGGATTCCTCTTATTCCGTGTAGCTGTGACCTGGACGGGCTTGCCCCGGCGGCTCTACCGGAGGCGTAGGCAGCGCCTTGGCCGGCGCACTCATGGCCGCCAGTTCCTTCGTGGTGCGCAGCTTCATTGCATCCCGTGCCAGTTGGGTCTTGAGCGTTTCCAGCGTGATTTGGTGGCGGTTGGCGTATTCCAGCAGAGCCAGCTCGCGCTTGATCGCCAGCTCTTCTGCCCGGCCAGCTGCAACGGTCTGCGCCCTGTCTCGCAGCTCTTGGACGTAGGCCGTGTCGCGGTCCATGTCCATGCGCATCTTCTCGACCGAGGCGTTGGTGCGCATCTGTTCCTTTTGCAACTCGGCATTCGCCCGAATTTCGGCGGCCTCGACCTGCGGCGCCTTCGCCTGCGGCTGTTGCTGCATCGCCGCCTTCTTCTCTTCGTCCAGCTTCACATCGCGCGGGTCGATGCGCTTGGACTTGATCCACAGCTCGTACACCTTCTCGGGGTCGGCACCGAAGGCCGGGTTCAGGCTGAGACTGAGTGCCTGGGTGATCGTGACCTCCTGAATGGCCTTCTCCACCAGCGCGGAAGTACCGTGCGCATTGATCTCGAAGTCGCCCTTCTCTTCCATCGGCACATCCGGATCCAGTAGCAGCCACTCGTAGAACATCAGCACCAGCGGCTCGGTGATAGCATCGTCCAGTAGATTGCCGCGCTCGCGCAAGAAAGAAAGCGCATTGGTGTTCTGCAGCTCGGCCTGCCCGTAGGTCTGCGGGCTTCCGCCTTCGGCATACTGCCCTTGGGATACCAGCGGGATAGAGCTGTGTTCCTCGGCCAGACGCAGGGCGTACTGGATGATCGGCATCAACTGCGCGGTCAGGTTAGGGATCTCGATGATGTTGAACGCCTTGCGCACATCATCTAGCACTGCATCGGCTTTTTTGAACCAAATCTTGTTGCGGGTGATGGACCATTGCTGATCGGATGGGGTAATCAGGCCGCGATCCATGATGATCTGTACGCCAGCGGAAATACCAGCATTTTCCAACGTGGCGCGGGTGGCCGCATTCACCATCCGCTGCGGCATCGAGACTTGTTCCCCAACCCCAACCCCAGCCCAATGCCCAGCCCTGCGGCTCCACGCAAAGGCGTGGTACGGGAACTTGCCGGAGTCCATCGGGTTCAGGATGCACCGAACGACAGAGTCGTTGACCAGCGTGATAATGGCGTAGAACGTCTCGCCCTCATTTGGCGCATTCACGCCGGCAGCCTCAAGGTCTTCGCGGTCGATCTGGCCGTAGTATTGCCACAGCTCGAAGCGCTTGCGTTTGTCCTTCTCTTCGGTCGGGTTGCCGTCCTGATAGCACTTGCCCGGCCCTTCTTTCAGCACCTGCTCGACCTTGGCTTTGTTCCAGCCCTTGCGCTTGGCGAACTCGCGCAGGCGCTTCGATGATGCGTAGTCACGCTCAAAGATGTAGTCGCCGTCTTGGATGTTCTCGCCACAGGCGGGATCAGGAAACAGGTTCCACGGATCAACCCAGCGCGTGGCCGGAACGGTCTTTTCTTGCAGGATCAGCTCGATGATGTTGCCTTTGCGGCTGATCGCCTGCGACCGGCGCTTATCCGGAATTGGCCCCTTGAGTACGCCAACGCCCAGCCTTGCCGAGTCGAATATCGTCTTGCGCATCTCAGAAGAGTGGCGGCATTCCACCATCCAGTCGTAGATGCGCTTCTCCGCCTTCTTGGCGGAGTCCTTGGCTTGCTCAATCACCTCGGCAACGGCGTCCTTGACGGTCTTTTGCACCGGCTGTCCATCCGGCCCCGGCATCGTCACCGGGCTGCCCATCTGGTCTTTCAGCGGCGTCTCGTCCTCCATGCCTGCCACAAGGTCAGGCACCGGAGTCGGCTCGAAGCTGAACGCCTTGTCATCGATCGGCAGTGCGATCTCGGACATCTTCGATGCCGCGAAGTCCACATACCGGCTGGTCAGGCGCACGAAAACGGTAGAGCGCGTGCTGTCGGAAACAGTGTCGTTGGTTGAGATCGGCCCGTCGATGGATCGCGACTTCGCCCACTTCGCCTTGGCGAATTCGTGGCGATTCGAGTCGTCAATCCCGAGATAAGCATCCTCGCAAGCCTGCCAGATGTCCTCGATGCCGGACTCCTTGCGAGCCTGTACGGCTTCATCCCGCTTCTTCGAGATGGCTACGCCAAGCGCGTCTAGCCGCTCCGAACGCGCTGCGTCGGAGTTTTTGCGACGAATGCCGAACATCAGTCTCGGCCGTTCGGCTGCAGGAATGTGGCGGTAACGGCACCGGCAGCAGTGAACTGCACCGCCATCGCCAGCACGGGTGTAGCCTGCTGGCCACCGAAGGATGCCGTCTTGCCAGCAATCGTACCGTGGGCATGCCAGCTCACGCGGTCATAGCTCACCACCAAGCCGAAGTTGGGCGAACCAGAGACCACCGTGCAACCAATGCCAACGTTGAATTCGCCGCCGCCGTTCATGTCCGGCTGGAACCACGGGCCGCGCGATCCGGCCGCCCAGCCGATGTCGAAGGTATCCACGCCGATAGTGGAGGAAGGTGTAACGCTGGTCAGCGTCTTGAAATACTTGGTGCTGGTGACGGTCGCCGAGATACCGGGTGCGGCAATATTCTCCGACTGCGCATTACCGTTTTCGTCTGTTCCAACGATGGCAATAGTCTTGGCGCTGTGATCGTTGGCCGTGTTGTTCTTGATTGTCACCAGATGCGCCAGGTTGTCACTGATCGATGTGGCGGTCAGTGCAAATGCCGCGCCAGTCACGCCGGCAGCGAAGCCGTTGGTCGATGCCGCGGCGCTATCCATCACCTGTCGGGTTGATTTCATGTCTTGCTCCTTGGATTACATCCCCGTGCCGGGGACTGTTGGGGTGTAGGGTCTGATGTTCACGTTCGGCAGCGGAACATCGAAAGTCTCATGCGACGGCTCCCAGCCTTGGGCGAACTGCATGAATGCGTCCGCGCCGTGGCTGTACTGGTCATGCACCGGCTCGTCGCTCCAGTTGCCGATGGCCTCGTTCCACTTCTTGCGGTAGTTGTCCAGGCAGTCGATTCCCTTGGCACAGTTCGCGTCGTGGAAATAGCACTCTGGTATCTTCGATCTGGCCAGATTGACCGCCATGTACTTCTGCGGGATGCGCGGCACAACCCGGACTTTCACACCAGGGAACAGCCGCTTCACCTCGGATTCAGCCGACTTGTCCGTTACTACACTCTTGTCGCCGGCATCGTGCGGCAGGTAGATGTTCTTGAGCAGGTAGCCCTTCTTCTGGATCTCCCGCGCGTAGTGGTCCAGCGTCTTGCCTGCGTCCTGCATGTAATCGACCATGCGGTGCTGCAGGGCGGCGTACTGGTGGAACCAGATCGCTGTGGTGTCCCGCCCCAAGTCCCAGTACAGATTGACCGCCGCCGGCAGGATTGGGATGCTGGCGATGCGCCCCTGCCGTCTGGCCGCCGCCATCTGCTCGCCGAAATACCGCTCTTCCATCGCGCCGCTGAAGGCTTCGTCAGGGGTTGAGGGGTATTCCTGCTTCATGTCGTCCTTGAACATCCTGCGCTTGACCGCGTACCACGCCACCTGGGCGTCGTCCACGAAGATCCCGTGCTTCTCTTCAAGCATGTCGAAGTATTCCAGCACCTCGTGCTCTACCATCACGCCTTCCGGATTCAGGCGGTAGCTGTCCTTCTTCCACCACGGGTAGAAGTGCAGCTTGAATTCCATGTCGTTCGGATCTTTACCGCCCAGCTTCTCGGCCTCTTTGACCATCTCAAAGAAGTGTCCGCCAGTGCCTTCGGCGGTGGACTCCACGAACACCAGACCGCCAGCATGAACCGCAGGCAGGGCACCCAGCTTGATCTCGGCCGCCTTCTCCGGGTAGCGGCGGCATATCTTCCCGTACTCGGAAATGTGCAGGAACTGCAGCGTGCCGGAACGGGCGGAGGTCGCCACCGAGATGCTGGAGCCGTTACTGAACACCATCTCGGAGGCGGATACGTTCGTCGGCGGATTCAGCGCCTTCACCGCGTCCGGCAGGTGCTTCCATGGGTACTGCACCTTGTTGCGGAATATCTTGCCGGCCTCGGTCAACCCGTGGGCAATGATCGCGGCGGTGTAGTCCTTGGTGAAGAACACCTGGTCCAGCGCAAGCAGATCGATCAGGGTGGTAAATCCAAGCTGGCGCGCTTTCAGCACCAGGTTGTAGTAGTGCATCTCGTTGAGCAGGTCCAGCTGCTCGGTGTTCGGCTGGAACTTGACCTTCTTGCCCTGCTCGTCAACGATCCAGTACAGATTCGCCAGCCTCCAGCGCCAGTCGCCGAGGCAGGAAACCACCTCGATTTGGCTCACTTCACCTTCAGGCGGCTGTTCGGGTTGGTGGTGATCTGTTCCATGGTCAGCACGGCAACAGGGTTCTCTGCGTCACCAGCCAAGGTTGTTCGGTCGCCGTACTTCTTAGGCTTGAGCTTGGAAGCCAGCCACTTGCGGGCATCAACCCGCAGCTTGGCGTGCTGAACAGCCACGTTCGAGCGCACCATCACCAGCTTGCCATCGACCTGCAGCGGGATGCCGTCAACGATTAGCGGCTCCTGCACCTCTTCGTCGGCGATTTCCAGCGTCTCGTCGGCCATGAAATCAGCCTGGTCATCTTTCGCGCGCGCGTACTGGTGGGAAATCGAATCATCTTCACGCAGCCACTGCATAAACGTCGTGTAATCAGGAAGCGGCCACTCCCCGTACCCCGCGGCAAGGATCTTGGCGATGCTCTTGGAGCTGCTTGCGATTCTGGCGCAGATGAAGTCCGCGGTCTTCTGGCGGTCCCACTCCTTGCCATTGACCTTCAGGGGGTGTTCCAGCTTGGCGGCCTTCTTGACCGTATTCTTTGTGGCGCCCTTGCTCGGCACCTTCTTGGCAGTCACCCCACCACCTCGTTCGCCGGTTCCGGCTGGGTTTGACGCGGATCCTTGGGAAAGGAGTTTCTGGCAACATCGTGCCTACCGCATTGATCGCACGGAAGAATGGCTTGGGTGTAAACCTCCAAATTGCCAAAGTCAGGGAAGCATTCGACGCAGAGCGTTGCGCCTTTAGGCTCTTCCACGATGTTCTCCCGGATGCTCGCCTTGATCTCCGCCAAGGTCATGTCGCAGTCAGGGGGGAGCTCAGAGGCGTCCTTCATGGCCATCAGGTGTTCGGCGCGGCGCTGGGCTTCCTGCACCATTCCGGCGCGGGTTGCCTCGTCAGCCGGCAGGGGGGCGAATACCCCTGTGTACTCCCCGGCGTTCATGCCGATGAACTCGCCCTCTGAGGTCTTGAATTCGTGGACGCTGATTTTGAGCTTCATCACTCGCCTTCCCGGACGCGGACCATCATGGGGGATTCCTGGGGCTTGCCGAAGCCGGCGTTGAACGCCTCTTCCCCCTGCCAGCCGCCCTGGGCAAACAGCTCCTTGGCCTTCATCAAGGCTTCATCGATGCTGCCGACCGGCGTACCGGTTGCCTCACCCTCGGATTCCAGCGGGCCGGACTCGACCGTGATCTTGCCGTCAGGCATCACGCAGATTTCGATGCAGAAACCACCCATATCTTGGCCCTTGTCCATGCCTGCTTCCATATTGTCCATGCTCACCACCCCATCCATTCGATAAAAAAACAAACCATCAGCGACATGGCACCAATGAAGGCGGTGTCACTGAGCGCTTCCATGTCATTCGTCCTGCTCGATGTCTTCCAACAAGTTGCTCATCAACCCACCACACGGGCCGCACTTGACTTCATCAAATGCACGAGCCGGCTTCCCATCTGGCATGCACACAATTTTTGCAGTCATCACATCGCCTGCCTTTGGCATCTCGGATAGGTAAAACGCAATCCCGCCGCACGGATCTCCAACAGGGCTGTGCCTATGCATCACCCGGTATGGGTAGCCTTCCATTTCAGTTCAGAACCCAACCAGACGCGCCAATGATGACCACCACAGCCGCCCACAGCAGGCGCTCGATGATGGCATTGCGGATCGCCCGCTTCGATTCCTTGTCGGCCTTGGCGTCATCCGCCTCTTCCTGCATCTTCCTGGCCACCCAGCGGCGCTGTTCGGCATCCGCATCCTCGTACTGCATCTTGCGGGCAATGTACTCATGGTGGGCATGGTGGACAGGCTCGTGACCATTCAGCACCGCGGCGCGCAGACCCTTCTCATCCGCCGCCATGGCATCTATCTTTTCGCTGATCTCGTCCAAAACACCGTGCAGAAGGAGCAAGACCACCTTCATGTTTGCGTCCTCCGTCTTGGCGATGGCCGCCAGAATGTCGTCCTTGGCGCTCATTCAGATACCTCGCACCGGTTACGCACGCACAGCTCCTGCCAGTCCAGCACCATCAGCGCGTCTCTGGCGCATCCGGCTGCGAATCCCTCAAGCGCTCCGCCAATTCCTTGTTGGCCGGTTGCTCCATCAGGTACTTTGGCACCTTGAGGCGGTACGGCTCCGGAGTTGGGCTGCACCTGAAGGCCAGAGGGCAGCAAGCCGTGCTCACGAAGCCAGCCAGCAACAGCAGCGCGGCCAGCTTCAGACTTGGCCGCCTTGAGGTCGGCTTGGTGTTTGGCGTTGAGGTCATCTACCACTCCCTGATTTTGTCGTTTTGCATCGTCCAGCAGCGCTTGCCGAACGGCTTTGTCTTTATCCCATTTCACTTGAACAACGTGCTCTCCCCACAGTTCAGCACCCAACATCAGGCATGCCAGCACCAACAGCGAAAGGATGACGCCCTCTAACTTGTTCATTTGTGCCGCAGCGCCTTGTCGGTCTTGAAGCGCAATATGAACGCACCGATGAGTAGTACGCGCATGTAGGCTTGATATGAGGCTTCCGGCAGGTAAGCCTGTAGCTGCGGCATATACGCCACCAACTGCGGCACCACCTCGCTCAGAAATCCAACCGCGGCCAGAAACCACATGGTCATGGAGCGGTGAATACGCTTCAGGTCATCGCGCAGATCGAGCAGCTTGTCTCTGATCCAGAGCTTCATTCTTAAATCCTCAAGGGTAAAAAGTGCGCCGGCCAGACTTTGGCGGCCGGTCAGTCAAATGCAGCCAGGTGTTCGTTGCGCTCGGGTGCTCGCGGTAAAGACCGAACTTCTCCAGAATCTCGTCCGTTACCCACTTGTCCAGCGCGTTCGATGGGTCGTACACATCTACCCCGCGCCCTTCCTTATGGCTGGATCTCGCCTTGCCGACATCGCAATCACACAGGCGGAAGCCGCCCTCAGTCGTACCGCTGATCTGCGAATTGGTCTTTGGGTTAATCAGGCACGGGATACCTGCGACTGTTGCCGCATTCAGCAGCGCGTTGACCTTGCCAAGCATCACCGCAGCAGCGGCCTGAATCTCCTGCGCGGCCTCTGGATGGCGGATGCGCGAGCCAAAATAGTGCGTCAAGGTAATCATGCCAACCTCGCAGAAATGCAAAAGCCCGCACAATGGCGGGCTGAAAAAAGAGAAAGCGACCCCGTTACCAGGATCGCCTCTGTTTTAATTTGCTCGGGATTTCTCCCCAAGACTTTATGGCTTTGGGCGATTTTAGCGGCTATCTAGTGCCTGTCAAGCTGTATTTGCACTAGATGTAGTGTCTGCCTTCCACACGCGAAGCTCATCTCGCTTCAATCGCATCCGCATGAAGAGGATGACCCGCTGTCACAGATACTGTATGAGCTTGAGCTACTGCTACTATCGCATCCGCTGCTATAGCTGCTCTGGTAAACCGACACCGGACTTGCGGGGTTCAGCGGGTTGCTCAGGCAGTTATCGTTCATTTGCTGGCGGCGACGGCGTTCTTCTTCCTTGCGCTTGCGTTCTGCTTCTGTGGTCATGGCTTACTCCTTATTTCGAGGCCAGCATTACCGGGCGCTGGCCTAACCCGTCATTCCAACCTCCCATTCGCCCCGCACACTGCCGCGCCCAGCCTGTCCCTGATCTCGTTCAGCGCCGCCTCGTAAGCCTTCTCGTTGTACTTACCTCCACAGAGGTTCCGGCGCTCCATGTTGCCGTACCGGTGCAACCCTGTTCCGCCACAGGATGGGCAGCATTGCGCAACGCGCGCCTCGATGTACGGGATGCCACCGCAGGCTCGACAGCGAGGCTTCAGGTGTTCCTGCAACGCCGCCGTAGTCACCTTTTCTGCGTGCGATCTGGTGACTCCTGTTTTGATGGTAACGTGCCGCGCCACCAGCAACACCACCTTGCGGATACTGGACTCATCCAGAGCCTCGGCGTGGACAATCGCGGCGCCGAGTTCGTTCTTGCGGGTCGCCATGCCGAGGGCGGTTACGCGGTCAATCTGCCTTTCTTGATTTTCATCCCATCCCAGCGATGACGCTACTACTGCTTTGGCTAGTGCTTCGCGGCCCATTCATTCCCCCTTTTTCAAATCAAACTTTTTGCACTTCTGCAACTCCCGCCGTCCGATCCCGCAAAACTCTCTGTCAAGCAGTTTCTCAAGGTGCTTGCAGCCCGGGCGCGGATTGCCGCAGGATCTCTCTTCGGCGCGGATGGCGGCTTCCATTGGGTCGCGGTACATGCTTGCAGGATAGGCTGTCAAACTCGCTCCTTATTTGGTAGTTTGGTTTTCGTTTTATCGCGCTTACGCTGGCCTCCGATAATTCTCCAGCTACCATCCTCTGCGCGGATGTAGTCCGTGCCTGCCATGGTTGCGATCTCGCATACCGTGAAGCCGTGAGACTCGCAGAGCGCCACGGCGTCCTTCAGCTTCTGCGTCGCGCGCGCTTCGTTTCGGTTTGCAAGCCATGTTTTGATGATGTTCATTTGCCGCCCTTCTTCTCGTTTTTCTTCCGCTCATTTGCCTCTGCCTTGCAGTCATCACACATGCGCCGCCATACCTTGCCTGTCCAATATCTCGTCATCTTCTCGGCTGGGACGAAGTGCTGCTTCTGCATGCAGTATTCAGTAGTGGTGATGCTCATGCCGCACCTCCATCGTCGCGCAGATAAATGGTGATGCCCGGCAACTTCGGCAGCGCTCTGCGAGAGCTGGCAATTCTTCCGACCATAGGCGAACGGCATCAGCGCCTTGATTTGCCGGAGCAGATCATCGGCTGCATCAACGTAGCCAAGGTCGACCTGATCGTTCCGCGACATCTTGAGCCCCTCCTTGCAGCACTTATCTAGCTCAATGCGCAGCATCTGCACGCGGCGTCGGGCTATCTCGCGTTTGCCCTGGTGGGGCTTGTTGCTTGAGAAGCGCGGCGCAGCACGAAGGCGACCTGGCTTTCCTGCATTGCGCAAGGTGCGGCAGTCTTCTGTCCGTGCGACGAGTGGCCAAGAGCCAAGTCCAGCCATTGCTGCGGCCATCATCAAGACTGTGTGTGAACGTCCGACGTAGGTACTCATGCTGCCTCCGTCATCAATGTCTTAGCCTTGTGGCGCAAAACCTCAACATCCACAGAACCCGGCCATATCCTGCGATCGATCGTCCTCAGATACCCTCTCAGCGCCTCAACCGCTCTTTTCGGATTCCAGTTGCGCACCCATTGCCCAGAGATGATGCCTTCCAGAAACTCGATCTCTCGGTCGGTTGTCTGGTGATACGCTTGGTCTTCTGCTGCCACGTCATTCTCCTTTCTTCATCAAGAAACCGTCGCTCTTACCCGCCAGCGCTGCCTCGATCACGCGCACCGCCTCGCCGCTTTTCACCATGTCCGGCGTGAATCTGTACACCCGCCAGCCCAAATGCGTTGCCTGGTTGTACTTTACGCAGTCATCGGTGAATCCTTTTCCGCGAGTATGCCGGCCGCCGGAAAAAACCCCGCCCTCCACCTCGATGCCGAGCATGTGCGCCGGATACGCGAAGTCGAAACGCCACTTGCGCACCGGATGGAACTTGAACTCGCGCACCGGATCTGGCAGCTTGGCTGCCTTTAGGTGGAATTGCAGGAGGTCTTCGGCGGCGCTCACTGGCACGGCACCCCGCCGCCGTTTACGCCGATGATCTGCTTATTGCTGAACGAATCGAACAAATAACCTGCCCGACAGTTCGTCTCGCGCTCACGCCTGCTTGCGCGCTTCTCTTTCGCCTTCTGGCATGCCGGACTGTCTGGCGACCTGTCGCAAACCTTCTGGGTCTGATAGTCCTGATATGCTGGGATTGCTACCGCCGCACAGATGGCAACGATTGCGACCACGATCATCATCTCGATCAGCGTGAATCCGTTTTTCATTTCACACCACCCAACATGGTGAGCTGGCTCGGGATGACGATGGTGGACACTTTGCCGTCGCGCACGCCCTCGGAGATATTCAGCTCTGCCTGCGCCTTCATGTACGCGATGTTTGCAGGACGGCTCAGCAGTTCTTGGCGCTTTGCCTCCTGCTCAGCGATCTCGACCTGCTTCTTCACGGTAACCAGCCGGTTCTGCGCGGCAATAGCGTCGTTCGCCGTATCGATGATGGTCTGCGCCGGAGTGATTGCACGGACCTGCACCTTTGTGAGCGTCAACGCAGTGTCCAGCTTCTCAGCCTTCAGCGCCTCCTGCACCAGCTTGGTAGTCTCACTCTCGATCTCGTCGCGCTTGCGCACCGAGTCCATGGCAGGGAACTTGGCTGCAGCCTTGTATGCAGCAGTCCGGGCGACGGTCACCATGTAGTTGAACATCAGGTAGGTGTCTCCGTCCTCGCCTTCGGCATGGAACGCCCTAGCCTTTGCAGTGTAGAGTTCACCCACTGCGGCCGGGTTGATACTGTAGATCACCGTCATGTCCATTTCGGACAGCGTGGAGTTGTCCTGAGTCTGCGGGCGCAGATCGTCCAGGTTCACAGCGATGTCGCGCACCGGGAACGTCAGCACATCGCCGATGATTACCTGATTGAACGAACCGGGAGAAAGCTCCTGTAGCGCAACCTGCTTGTCGAAACCTACGCGCAGCCCAACCTCGCCAGTTTCGATACGAGTACAACCAACAGCCACAACAGCAACCAACAACAGCGTAATCAATTTTTTCATTTGAGCCTCCAGTTAAAAAACCACCACCATCAAACCAACCAGCAAAGACGCTACAGCAGAAGTTAGTCCGCCATAAGCCAGCGTCTTAACTGCTGACCACTTCTCCGCGCCACTCATTGCGCGAAACACTGCGATAGTCACCGTAACCGCAGCCCACACAACCAAGAAAAACAAAATTCCTCGAACCATCACTCATCTCCTTTCGCTCATTGCAGCCGCGCAATCCCGCTCTCGTTAAACACCATCCGCCTCTGCGACCTGCTCTTTACCGAATCCATCGGCCCCAGCTTCCACAGCTTGCATTCGCGCTTTTCCAGCACATCGCGCGGCTTTCGTGCTCCCTGCGCATCCTTCCAGCACAACCCTTTTCCGCGCGCTGTTTCGTCCATTACGCAATAGGAACAGGTGATACATTGCACGCTCACCGCATTACCACTACTGCACTTGGGAACGGCGCATTGCTCTTGCTGCCGCCAAATTTGAGCCTCCCACGCACAAACCGCACTTCATGGTTTGCAACATATTCATGCCACCACCGAGTATCTGTGCGCGCAGGAACCAAGCAAACAACCGTCGCCCCCCCCCCGAGCCGATTCGTGCGCTTTCTTCATCCACGCGCCAATCTCACGGCCGTATGGCGGATTCATCCATACTTTGCCGAGCCATTCCTGCGCCAGACCGTTATCGTCCTTGGTGAAGAAGCGGGAGCATTTCGCGTTGTCAGGTGTCGCGCATACGTCCAGTTCAAAACCAAACTCGGCATTGAGCTTGTCGAAAAAGTCCTGCGGCGTTGCCCACAGGTCGGTCTTGCTTGAAAAATGTACTTTCACCCTATCACCCCATCCCTCAACAAAATGATCTGCGTGCGGAACATCGCCTTCAAAAACATCTCGCGCTTGTCCTGCCTGTCTCCTTGCCACACTCCGGTTGGGTCGCGGCCTTTTCCCTGATCGAGCCAGCTATGGCACCTGACACACAGGAATGCGCCGAATAGCGAATGCGCCTTACGTCCCTTGCACTTCCCGTGTTCAGCCATGTTGCTGTGCGCAAATACGGTAGTTCCATCCTCCGCTTCGCAGTTCTGGCATGGCATGCCGTTTGCGTGGGCGTGGATTTTGGGATTGACGTAGTGGAAGCGCTGGTTCATGCGGTCACACTCCATCCGCACTGCTTGCACTTCATGCACTCGACCAGTTTCCCAGACCCGCCCGGAGACAACGTGCAGACATCTCCTAAGTCATGCGATCCGGCGAATGTCTGCGCGATTGCCTGCCCTGCTTGCATAGCGCCACCGCATCTCTTGCAAGCATGAATATCAAATGCGCGCTCCAGCGCATTCTCTGCCTTGATTAGAGCGTTCCGCTCAGCGATACCAAACATGCCAGTAACAGGAGCATTGCGCGCCTCCATCCATTCGCCCACAGCACGCTTTAACACGATCAGCGTGCAGTTCTCGCCATCGGCAAGATGCCCGTTCTCATCCAGCGTTTGCTGAATAGCGGAGCGCAGCCGGTCGATCTCGCCCAATAGAGCGGCGCGTTCGTAGCTTTCGGTGCCGAGCTGGTTCACATAGGCCGGATTAACTCGGCGGCGGATGTCTGCCTCAAATTCTGGTGTGAGCGTCATGCTTCATCCTTCGGAAACTCCAGCCGCACACCACGCGCAGCAAAATGCTGCTGCATCGCTTCGAGGTACTGGCTCAACTGTGGCTTGGTCATCAGGCTGGTGACAGGAACAAAGTGCATGGCCTGCAGCTTCTGCTCGTAGGTCAGGTGCTTCACGCTTGAGTCATAGGCAGTGCGGAACTCTTCATCCTCGGCGCGCAGGATTGGCACGCCGAAGTGCAGCTTGCAAAAAGACTTCCAGCCCAGCGCATTCTCTTCGCGCAGTTCTCGCGCAAGCTGCTCGTACCACGCATGGCTGATTGCGTTCTGGTCCAGGCTGCGCGCCTTACCAACCTTGACGTTCAGCTTCAAGTAGCGATTGCGCTGGTACAGCTCGCGCAGGACACCCATGGCATCTTGCAGGCTGTTGTCGCTGTTGATTGTTAGGGCGGTCATGCTGCAATCTCCTGCGCCATTGGTATCTCGCTTACCATCTGGATGCGCTTACCTATTATCTGCATCACGTTCACCGCCATACTGTTGCCAAATGCCTTATAAGCCGCGCTGTCGGAATACCCTGGCACTTGCGACAAGTAATCGTCAGGGAATCCTTGCAGTCTTGCGCATTCTTTCGGAGTCAGACGGCGCACCATACCCCCATTACCTTCAGTAAACATGGGAGCGCCTTGATTTATGTGTTGATCTTCTAATCCTTGTTTATCGCCAAAATGAGCATTCATGCACGATGAAGTTTCAGCAGGCCATTTTTTAGTTGGTATGCAGGTATAGGCATCTACCTCTGGTGCGCCTACTTTCCCGAATCCTGCTGTCAGAGTTCCTGCACAACCGACATCAAGGCAGCTTTTAATTTTGGAGGCTACTGCTTTCCCCGCTTCTCTGCGCGGCGGAGGATTCCCGCGCAGGCTTTCGCTGTCAAAAAGTACCGCTGCGGCACGTTGCCAGCCTCCAAGATGTCCGACAACGAACACACGCCTCCGTCTTTGGGGTACTGCGTAAGGGTATCCATCTGTTCGCACGTACTGAGCGTCAAGAACGCGGTAGGAGAACCCATACCCGAGTTTGCCCAGCCCCCCGAGGAAGGTTCCAAAATCCCGTCCTCCGTTGCTCGACAGGACGCCGGGTACGTTCTCCCAGACCAGCCAAGTTGGGCGATATTTGTCAGCAATGGCAAGATAGGTAAGCATGAGGTTGCCACGCGGGTCATCCAGTCCTTTTCTAAGTCCAGCAACGCTGAATGACTGACAAGGGGTTCCTCCAACAAGAAGCTCAACTGCCCCATATTCATCTCCCTTTATGGTTGTGAAGTCCCCATGCAAGGGAACGTGCGGGTAGTGATGCGCCAGCACTTGGCGCGGGAATTTTTCGATCTCAGAGAATGCGGCAGGCTGCCATCCAAGCGGATGCCATGCGCAGGTCGCAGCCTCAATGCCGGAGCAGACGGATAGGTATCTCATGCTGCAAACATCTCCAACTGCGGCGCCACATTCAGCTTCACCGTCTGGCAGGTGATGCCGGAGCATTTGCATTTGCGCTCGTCGCCGAGGATCACCAGACCTGCGGCGATCATTTCCTTGCGGCGGCCGGAGACGGTTGATTTCTCAAGATTCGTCATTGAGGCCAGCTCGCCGATGGTGTAGTCACGTCCTGGCTGCATGAACGACAGGATGCGCTGCTGCTGGGCGCCTGCGTTCTTGCTGGCGTATTCGCGGAAGCAGGAGATGGATGTTTTGGCTTGGTTGATTTTCATGCCGCCACCTCGCTCTTATCCACAATCCGCAGCACTGCGCTCTCGATGTGGTTGTCTTTGGAGAACTGCAGCAGCGGCTTATCAGCGCCCCCCTGAATCACCAGCTTCGCAGTTTCCTTGTCTCCGATCAGCGTAGGCGGCGCTACCTTCTGACCCTGCATGCGGTTGTTCGCACCGGCCAGCCCGATTAGCACTGGCGGATATTCCGGCCGCTCGTTGCGCGTCTTGAATGCCCGGTAGCGGTTCTCGAATTCCTTGGCAACGAACGGCCACTCATCCTCGGTCTTGTGGCCCATAGCGATCCATCCGCCCATGTCGTGCAGCACGCGGTGGATGATCGGGTCGTCGAACGCAACGTCATCCCATGTGCCAACATGGCGCACAGCCTTGTCCACCTTCGCCCAGGCGCGCAGTGCGGAATCCTGGGTAGATCCTTGCAGCATCTTCACGATGTCGGCCGGCTTCGGCATGAACTGACCGGAGTCTGGGTTCATCACATGGCGGTTCATGGCCTGCGCTACAGCGTCCATGTCAAACGGCTTCATGGCTTCCCACCATACGGTCAACGCGAAGCTGCTCACGTCCTTGCCGTAGAACCCATGCACATCAGCGATCAGCGTGCGGAATCGCTCGTAGTCGTCGAGAATCATGCGGCACCTCCTGTTCCGGTTTTCAGCTCTGGCGGAACCCACGTTTCTGCCACGGTCCTGTTGCCAGCCTCCAAGGCCTCCTGCTTGTTCGGCATCGCGCCTTTGTGCAGCACCAGCGCCGCAGCTTGCTCGCGCTGCCCCTTCACGATGCCAAGCAGGTATGGGAAACCCTTACCCTTTTCGACGCACACCCTGGCAGCACCCTCAAACTCAGGCATTGCCGCACCAGCCGCAAGCAATGCAGCGAGGTCTGGATGTCCAGGGTTGCAGGTCGTTGGCGGTATGCCAAGCTCGATGATTCGTTTGCAGACTGCGCCAGCGGTCAAACACGCGCCAGCGCCATGTTCGGAGATATGCTCTGTGTGTGTTCCACTGCTCTTTGATACGGAGATACTTGGTGTAGGTGATGGTGTTGGTGTAGGGCATTCCTTATGCACTGCTTGAGGAATGCTTGAAGCATTGCCTGAAGCAGTGCTTGTAGTATCTTTCCAGCGTGCTTGTGCGGCTGCTTGAGCTTTGCTCTTTGCTTTGGATTGTTTGTCAGAGGCAGACGACAATTCTTGGTCAATGCGCTTGTGACTCCACTGACCTTCTGAGCAGTCGAAGAACTCAGCCAGAACTGGCTTGAGCGATTTCCATTCCTTTTGAGTTGCCCTGACGATGGCCGCCATCTTCTTGTCGTCGTCCTGAAGCGGACCGCCATTTCTCCAGTACGCCATGATGAGCAGCAAATATCCACCATGCTCATCGCGCGACAGATGCAGCGTGTCGGCCAGGTAAGCGCCGATCCACAACGGCATCCAGGCGTCAGTCTTATTCATGCGCCTTGTCCAATTCTTGTCCTGGGATTACGAAGCTCTGCAACTCCTCTTCCTGTAATCTTCTATACGCATCAACACCGAGGACATGGATAGTGACCAGCATCGCAACATACTCAGCTTCACTCTTGCCGCCATTGGAAGCGCGCATGCGGTCGAGTTTGTGCTTTACGGAAAGAGGAACATTCCCGCAGCGTACTTTCTCTGTGCGCTTGCCAATCAAGCTTGCGGTTCCAGACCGCGCAAACTGCGCTTTATCCTTGCTCATATGTTTCATCCCCATGTTTCAAAATACGGTGAACCCTGTATTTCCGCAGATGCCGAACTCTGCAAAACTGGCATCCATGGAAACCATCACTTCAGCGCAGACTTATCTACGCCATGCTGTAAAAAAGCTGGTTATGGTTATTGGCCGTGACCAGCAACTCGCCGCCGGGGAAGAGATCGGCGGACGAGGGAGGAAATCATGCGGATTTCCGCTTGCGCAAGATTTCGCGGAAATACCGCGGATGGTCCAGCAGCATCTGTTTAGGGATGCCGCGCGACTTCCAGTTATGTACAGTCTGAGTTCCAGACGCCTTTGGAAGGTCTAGGTCGCGCGCAACAGCTGCGGCCCCACCCTTGCCATCGATGAAGTTTTCTGTGTCATTACCCATGCCCGCAATTTAAACACCATGTGTAAGTCACTGTCAACCGCCACGTTTAACCGCTCCGCATTTAATCTTGCGATAGTTGCAGGCATGCATAAATCAATGACAAGACTGTATGAAATTGCTCGCGCGGCAGGACATGAGCGGCCGTCCGAAGTAGCGCATGCGATGAATGAGGCGCAACAAACCCTGAAAAATTGGGAATCTCGCGGAATATCTAAGGCTGGACTGATAAAGGCTCAGTCCATTTATGGGGTAAATGCTTCGTGGCTTGAGACAGGTAAAGGCAATAAAGGTTTAGCAATTGTTTATCCTGCTCGCCAACAAGAATCCAGTTACGGCAATATCGGAGAAAAAATGCCACTCCGGGGGAGGGTTCCTTTAATCAGCTACGTGGCGGCTGGTAATTGGAGCGAAGCAGTGGATAATTTCTCACCAGGTAATGCCGATGCATGGATTGACACCACCATAGCCGTAAAGCAGCACACCTACGCCCTGAGAGTACAGGGAGATTTGATGGAGCCGAAGTTCCCAGATGGCGCCATCATCATTGTCGAGCCGGAGGAAGAGGCCAAGAACGGCAGTTTCGTCATCGTCCGGCAAAATGGATCAGACGCCACATTCAAACAACTGGTTTACGATGGATCTCAGGCTTACCTGAAGCCTCTAAACCAGAGATACCTGACCATGCCGATGCAGCCGGATACAGTGATTTGTGGCGTGGTGAAGCAGATGGTGATGGATGTATAACAACAACAGTGCGGGAGGATTTTCTAACTTTAAAAAGGGAGATTCATCATGCGTAAAATGCTTCTTTGCCTTACCCTTGTTTTGTCATTCAATGCCTTCGCAGAAGAGAAGGCTGACTGCGAAAAGCTGCGCTCAGAAGGCGCAACGACCGAACAGTTGGCCGGTCGAGGCTGTTGTTCCTATCACGGCGGCGCATGCGGGTGCGTATATGGTCAGGTGCAGTGTTGCGACTACACCACCTCCGGGTGCTCGTGCCATGGCGACGATCCGAAGGAACATAAGACTGAATCTGAAACTCCAAAATCGTGAGGCGAACATGAATAAATTAATCATAGCCGCAATCCTGACAGCCTTATCCGCCACGGCATTTGCTGATAATTACGTTCGCGGCCATGTGCGCAAAGATGGAACCTATGTCCAAGGGTATTACCGCTCCGACTCGAACTCAAACAGGTACGACAACAAGAGCTCGCAGACATACGGAGGATCCAAACGGGACGAATTCAGCTCAGGAACTGGATCGACAAATAAGAGCAACTCAAGCTATGGGTGGCGCGACAATGACCAAGATGGCGTGAGCAACAATTACGACAGGGAGCCAGATTCAAAGGGCGACCGATAGCCACATCCAGCAGAAACCAATAAGCCCGCCCGCTTCGGCGGGCTTTCTTTTTGCCCAAACTTACACGCCATGTTGATTATTTCTTGACAGCTTAGTAAACATGGTGTGTAATTGAACCGTCTCGCAACGCATCGCAGACACCGCCAGCCCGGCAGCGGCCAAAGTCGAATAGAGCAGGATCGGCAAGTAGCGTCAGTCTGCAAGACCTGAAGGGCATAGTGAAGCTGGGTGATTTCGATGAGCCAGCGCGGTATCAGGCAAGCAGCAAAGGCAGTGCAGTAACAGAAGCTCCCTGACGATCTTGCATTTGGGCGCAAGTGAAACGCGAAAGCGTAGGAGCATCGGACAAGTTGCTTAGTGGGCTGACTCCGATAACGCCCAACAGCCATGCGCAAGACATAGGACGTGAACGCCAGTACGCGAGATTTGATAGCCCGCATGGGGAATCAGGCGTGACAGCTCGGAGAGACGGCAACTCCGTTGCTGGGGACATAGTTACTGGAACCAGACGCTGACCAAAGCGCGAGAGGTGACAGCCGGAAAGACGGCCACAGATTGAGCAGTACGCGGTGGCGATGATGCCTAGATGTTAAGGCGGAGCGGTCAACGTGAGAGAGGTGGCTACTTGATCTGACGTGCAATGGTCAGATAGTCAGCAGACGGGATGCGAGGTCATGCTCGTGACGGAAATGCCACCACCGCATAGATAGATGCAGTCTGGAAGTTGCATCCCGTTCCGCATAGGTAAGCGGCGATTGAGTGGCTTTCGACAGCGCCACTCCCCTGCTCCGGGTGAAGGCTCCAGACAACCGTTAGGAGGTCTTTATGAACACAGTGAGCAACCAAGGATTAGAACAAGTGATCGGCCACCTCAAGGCCATGCGGCCTGACATGGCGAGATTAGCCAAGATCGGCGATGCCATGGCCGAGTCTCGCGTGCTTGAGTACATCGAGAGCGCCAGCCTTGAGCAATGCAAGGACATCGTGGATGCGCTGGCCAACCGTGTAGTTGCCTTGTGTGGTGATGCCAGTTCTCTCGAAGATGCTTCGCACCAGCTTGAAGCCGAGATCGAAGCACAAGACGAGATTGACAATCCGCATCTCTGTGCGCAGTGCAACGGCAGCGGCGAAGGCATGGATGAACAAACGCGATGCTATGCATGTAAAGGATCTGGAGTCGAGAAATGAAACAAGAATTCATTATCACGCAAGCTTTGCTGAAAGAGCTTCTTGAATATGATGCTATGACTGGTATTTTTAATTGGAAGGCTCCAGTAAATATCGGGATAAAAATTGGTGATGTCGCCGGTTGCATTGATAAAAAAGGATATTCAAGGATCAAGATTTTCGGAAAGAAGTACCTGTCACATCGCCTTGCTTGGCTATATGTATTCGGACATTTGCCAAAGTCAGAACTTGACCACATAAGCGGAGTAAAGACCGACAACCGTATATCAAATTTGCGCCCAGCAACAAGGATTCAAAATAATTGCAACACTCGAATTAGGAAAGACAACTCATCAGGATTTAAGGGTGTATCTCTTAGGAGTGATTTAAACAAATGGTGCGCACGCATCAGCGTTAATGGTAGGCGATTTTTTCTTGGCTGTTTCGATACAGCTGAAGAAGCTGCTGCGCAATACACAAAGTCCGCAATAGAGCTACATAAAGATTTCTATCGGGAGGCTGTATGAACGTCAAAAAGCTCTACGCCCTGGTGCGCGCCTATGAAGACCTTGGCCTTTCTCACGACGAAGCATTCGAGCGCGCGTTCAATGAATACAAGGCAATCAAGGGGCGCAAATGAAATCCCTGCAACTCGCCTTGCAGCTCGTTGGTTTGGCCGTGTTCATCGTCGGGATGCTGTCTATCGGCATAAGGCTGCTCTTATGGGCAATGGATGTGGATGTCTTCCATATCGAAGAAGACGAAGAGATATGAAGTACCTCGCCATCATCGCCCTGCTCTACTCATCGGCGGCGACGCCGGTATCAGATAAGCGCGAATGGTGGCAAGAGTTTGGAAGTTGCACCAAGACAGACATTTCAGAGCGCGGGATTTGTGGCGATCTGAAAGTTAGAAGTAAACCGCTATGGAGAGTTGAATGAAAATTACCGGGGATGTTGTTTTTGAAATTGGCGCAGACTATAGCAATGTAACTGAAATTAGCGGCTCGCTCTATTGCAGTGGTGCGGACACCAAGGCAGCGTTCCCCGTCCTGACCAGCGTAGGCGGCTCGCTCGATTGCAGTGGTGCGGACACCAAGGCAGCGTTCCCCGTCCTGACCAGCGTAGGCGGCTCGCTCTATTGCAGTGGTGCGGACACCAAGGCAGCGTTCCCCGTCCTGACCAGCGTAGGCGGCTCGCTCGATTGCAGTGGTGCGGACACCAAGGCAGCGTTCCCCGAGAAACTTAAATTCAATGACGACTCGGCTGTTTCTAAATGCGCTTCTGCGCTAATGGCATCTTTTCTTTCAGTAGGAATACTGTTTGCAGATGGCATTAGTTCAAAGATCATCAATCAACGTAAAAGCGGCGATGTAATTATTTATTCAGTCATCGTCGTCGGAAAAACAGACCGTAGCATAGTTATAGAGCGAGGCGGTGTGTTTTCTCACGGAGCAACATTGGCAGAGGCAAAAGCCTCTCTCATATACAAACTATCTGATCGCGACACATCAAGATTCAACTCGTGGAGCTTAAAAACTGTTGTTCCATTGGAAGATGCAATCGCATCTTACAGAGCAATTACTGGAGCTTGCGAGGGAGGAACTAGAGCCTTCTGCGAATCTCGCCAGTTGAAAGACGAGTACACAGTCAAGGAGATCATCGACCTTACAAAAGGTTCGTTCGGGTCTGATGCTTATGAAGCATTCTTCCTAAAAGTCGCGGCATGAAGCTGCACGAGTTCATCGACTTCAAAGCCGCAATCGCGCAGATGGATATTCACCGGCAAGCGCACGAGGCGCGGCGGACGATCAGCAGGATGGCGCACTTCCCAGCGCGGAGTGCAGGACAGAAAAGACGGTTCAATAAGGAAGCGCAGAAACAAGTTTCGTAGCACAACCAGTGGCGGCATAGCCTCGCCAGAAAGGAAGTAGATCATGGAACAAGCAACAGCAGTGCAGGAGCAGCAACAACAGGACGTTCAAGACGTTCAAAAGTTCGAGATCGTGGAGAGCAACAAGGCATCGTCCCTCGCCCTGATCACCAACAAAGACAACATGGAGCGCGTCGAATCGCTGGCGCGCGCCATGGCCAGCAGCAAGGTAACGGTTCCCAAGCATTTGCAAGGCAACGAAGGCGACTGCACAGCCATCGTGCTGCAGTCTATGAACTGGGGCATGAACCCCTTTGCGGTAGCCCAGAAGACGCACATTGTAAACGGTGCGCTCGGATATGAGGCACAACTGGTCAACGCCGTGGTTCAGACATCGGGCGCGATCAAGGGTCGTTTCCACTACCAGTACGAAGGCGAAGGCTCGAAGATGAAGTGCCGCGTCGGTGCTGTCATTGCGGGTGAAAGTGAAATCACTTGGGGAGAGTGGCTGGAAAACGGGGAAGTCACAACGCGCAATTCTCCACTCTGGAAGACCAACCCGAAGCAGCAGCTCGGATACCTGCAAGTCAAGAACTGGGCGCGAGCCTACTGCCCGAGCGCAATCCTCGGCGTCTACACCACCGATGAGTTGCAGGATGTGCCGATGAAAGACCTTAACGACGCGCCCAAGCCGCGCAGTGGAGCCGCAGTGGCTCAGGCCGCGCAGGAGGCCACTGTCGTGCTGGATGCAGAGCAGGAAGAGCGCAGAAAGAAACTGTGCGCCGATCTCTACTTGGCGGCCGAGGCCGGAACAGACAAATTCCTCGCCGCATGGAAAGCTATGGGCAAGGCCAACAAGGACGACGCTTATCTGGTTGGCCTGCCTGAGTACAACCGCCTGCTTGCCATCGCCCAGGCTGTTGTCGTCAACCAGGACGCTGAGTAACCCATGAACGCGCCAAACTATCAGCGGCCATGGAACGAGGATCTGATACCACCAGATCAGCGCACGGCCGCTTGGCACAAAGCGCGGTCCGGTAATTTCACCGGGTCGCGCGTCAAAGCCCTGCCGTTCGATGGCAAGAAGAAGAAAGCCTACTTCGACCTGATCGACCAGATAGTTGTTGAGCGCCTTACTGGCGACTACGTGGACAGCGATCTTGATTCATACGCTCTGAAATGGGGACGAGAGGTTGAGCCGTTCGCCCGCGATGCTTACCAGTTCGATACAGGGAACATTGTCACCCAGAGCGGATTCGTCAAGCATCCGGTCTATTCCTTCGTCGGCGCGTCACCTGATGGACTGGTGAACAAGGATGGCGGGACAGAATTCAAGTGCCCGAAGAATCCATCCATCCACCTTTCACGATTTCCGAATGGCATGGAAGAAGAGTTCATGCCGCAGGTTATGTGCTGCATCTGGGTGTTTGAGCGCGACTGGTGGGATTGGGTGAGCTTTGACCCGCGCATGCCGCAGCACCTGAAGTTCTACCGGCAGCGCGTGTACCGGGATGACAAGTACATCGCCCACATGGAGAAGATGATCATGGTGGCCGAGGGCGAAGTGCGCACGCGGCTGGAAGCATTCAAGCCGGAGAACATTGAGAAGATTCTGGCGGAACGCGCCGGCAAACAAACACAAGGAGAATGAACATGGAGCAAAAAACCGCAGTAGCAGTATTACCCACCGAACTGTTGACAATCGACCCAGATACCTTCGTCGACACGGTGTACGAACCGTTCGAGACGCGCCTTACCAAAGCTCTGGAAGCGTCCAAGGATGTCGCCTACGTCATCACCACCAAGGAAGGAATGGAGGTCGCCAAGACGCACCGCCGCGTGTTCCGCGACATCCGTATCGAGCTGGAAAAGAAGCGCGAAGAATCCAAGGGGCCGATTATCAAGATCGGCAAGCTTATCGACAGCCGCGCCAAGGAAATCACAGCCAAGGTGACGCCGGAAGAAGAGCGTTTCGACAAGGACATCAAGGCCGAAGAGCAGCGGATCGAGGATGAGAAAGCCGCCAAGATCAAAGCCGAGGCCGAGCGCAATGCTCAGATACAGAGCGCAATCGATGCCATCAAGAATATCCCGCTCAAGGCTATCCAAATGAATTCAGCTCAGACAGAAGAAGAGCTGGTGGCATTGCACAAGATAGTGCCAAGTGCCGACGTTTATGGTGAGCGCTTTGTTGAAGCAGAGATCGCTATCAAGGCCAGTATCGATCAGCTTAATCTCATGCTTGAAGGCAAGAAGGCGCAGGAGCAATTGGCCGCAATGCAGGAAGCGCAGCGAATCGAGGAGGAACGCTTGGCCAGGATCGCCGCCGAGGAAAAAGCCAAGGCAGAAGCCAAGGCGCGCGAAGAGCAAGCAGCCCAAGCCGCCGCACTGAAAGTCCAGCAGGAAGAGATCGAGCGCCAGCGTGCCGAAATGGCGGCGCAGCAGCGGGCTATTGATGAACAGCGCGCAGCGCTTGAAGCAGAGTTGAAAGCCAAGGCCGAGCGCGAAGCTGCCGCAAAGCTGGCCGAAGAGACTGCGCGTATTCGTGCGGAAGAACAGGCAAATGTACGCGCCGAAGCTGATGCACTTGCCAGCGCTGGAGTTGGAAAGAATAACCACCAGAGCGAAGCCGTCACGCATGACGGGGCGCGGCCTGCGGCAGCATCGCAGACGGAACCTGCCGCGCCAGTTGCAAATGTTGTGCAGCTACCATCCCGCCACTATCGCCCAACCGACGACGAGATCATCGAAGCGCTGGCTCTGAACTTCCGAGTACACGAAAGCAAGGTGATCGAGTGGCTGCTGGAAGTTGACCTGAAAGCAGCCAGTGAGCGCATGGCACAGGAGTTCGCATGAAATACCTATCTATGACCATGCCAGACGGAAGCAAGTGGGGAGTTCCGGTCGATATGATCGCGCGAAACCGTGCAAAACATTACGCGCATGAGTTTGAAGGCGATGTAGAGCGCAGCCTTGCGGAAGACACGCTGCCGCTATTCGAGGCAGACGACTACGAGATCGAGGATTGGGCAGTCAACAACATGAACTGGTCTGACTTCTGCGGAAACCAGAAGAAGCTGGCTGATGCGTCTGAGCCTGACTGGCAGGACGCATGGCTATCTGCAGAAAAGGAAGTAGTCGAGGTTGAAGCATGACGCTCGATGAGTTCAAAGCTACCGGATGGCTTCCACGCATGGCCGCTATCTATAAAGGCAAGCGTTACGAGATCGACTCGGTTGATTTTGAGGAATCGCTTGTCGGCCTTGAGGGAGCGATAGGCGGATGTGATGACATAAAGTGGGTTCGCTGCGAGAACGTCACGCTCGATGGAAGGTGGCCAGCATGAGCTATTGCCGTTTCAGCAGCGACAACTTCATGTGCGACGTTTATGTGTACGCAGACTGCTATGGCGGCTGGACTACGCACGTCGCCGGCAACAGGCTTGTGATTCCGCCGATACCGGAGCCGTCTTTCGATATGGTCATTGTGCGCGGCGGCACGTTCGATAAGAAGGCGCGCAAGATGGTGTACGAGCGAAAGATCGACGCTGTTATTGCGCACGTCACAGCGACCTTGTGGGGATGGCTGCGCATGCCGCATCGCTGGTCTATGGCAATCATCCCGCGTAAGTACATCGGCCTTCCGCACGATGGCGGTGAGTTTAACGATCCCACTGCCGGCGACTGCGCTGACCGGCTGGTTTGGCTGCGAGGCATGGGATACAAAGTGCCGCAGTATGTGATCGACGCGCTGCGCGCGGAACAGGAAGAAACCAACGAAGAGGAAACACACATATGACCGACATCATCAAAGCAGTACGAGACTTCACGCAGGCCGTAGGCTGCACCACTGACCAATACAACGTTCGGCAGACGGCGCTGTATATCGGGCTGCAACTTGAGGAAATGAAAGAGAAGCTTGAGTCACTTGGATTTAATAACGTGCGCCATTCCGGAGGTTTCTATACTGACCTGATGTGCGCTCTGCACAAAGCATCGCTCGAATTTAAAGAAGGAGCGATGGATATTGCCGTCGAAGAGGCAGACCGCGCCGCCATGCTCGACGCTGACGTTGACCTTGCATGGGTGACTATCGGCTCCATGTTCAGCCAAGGCGCAGACGTTGAAGGCGCATGCGGAGAGGTGGCGAGGGCGAATATGAGCAAGCTGGTGGAGTGCGATGTCTGCGAAGGCTCATTCTCGCTTGCGATAAGCCAAGGCGAGTCTCATACGTCGAAGTTTGATCCATGCCAGAAGTGCAACGGCCTCGGCCTCGTCGCCATCAAGGACGAGAACGGCAAGGTGAAGAAGCCAGCCAGTTTTGTTCCGCCGAACATCGAGCCATTCGTGAGAAAGGGTTAAACATGAACACACAAGTGACCACATTCGAGGATGGTGTCAAGAATCGGCTGCGCGGCATCGTCGCCGAGCTGATACCGGAGGACAGATACAACGAGCTGGTGCGGCAAGCCATCGTCGACTTCGAGAGAAGCACTCTGCCCAGCATTGTCAGGACTGAGCTCACCGAAATGTATAAGGTGAAAATCCGCGAAGAGTTTGCCAAGCCTGAGTGGTGCGCTAAGTACGGCGGCATCAATCCAGAGGCCGGTGACGCGCTGAAAGCAATGCTCGTCGAGCTGGCACCACTAATGTTGGCGCAAATGATGTCCGGCGCGGCGCAGCAGATGTTCTTTGCCTACCAGAGCCAGATACAGAATCAGCGCTACTAGCATGAACCGCGACCTCAACCAATACTTCACGCCGTCATGGGCTGCCGAGCTGCTGTTCCGGAGGCACTTCTCAGACCTAAAGCATGGCGACGTAGTAGGAGAGCCGTCATGTGGCGACGGACGGTTCCTGCTGGCGGTACCGGGCGAGATAGAAGCGTTCGGAGTAGAGATCGATCCGCTGCAGGCCGATGCCGCAGCGCGCAACACAGGCCGCGAGATTATCGTCGGAGACTTCCTGAGCGCCAAGCTGCCAAAGCGCCCTACTGCATTCGTCGGCAATCCGCCGTTCGCCTCCGACGTGATCGACGACTTCCTGGCGCGCTGCTATCACGAACTCGAATATGGGGGCCGCGTCGGCTTCGTGCTGCCGGCCTATTACTTCAACTGCGCCTCAAAGGTAGTTGACCTGCGGCGCCGATGGTCGCTAAGCCAGGAGATGCTGCCGCGCAACCTGTTCGAGCAGCTTTCCTATCCGATCTTGTTTGCCAAGTTCACCAAGGAGCGCATCACCAGCGTTTCGGGATTCTTTCTGCACGAAGAGACCGATGCAGTCAGATCCGGCCTGAAAGTAGAGATCCGCGCAATCGTGATCGGAAACGATAGCACGGCGCACTGCTGGCGCGATGTAGTCGACCTAGCGCTGCGCGCGCTGGGTGGCCGGGCGAAGCTGGAACACCTGTATGCAGCAATCGAGAACAACCGCCCCACTACGAACCCTTGGTGGCGCGAGAAGGTGCGGCAGATCTGCGGAATGCACTTTGTCAGGGTGGCCGCCGGGGAATATGCGCTAGAGGAAGAGCTTGGAGGGATTGCGGCATGAGCAACGACGAAATCAGGCAGGCAGAGAAGCGTGGATACAGCAAGGGATACCTTGCCGGGCGCAGGCTCAAAAAGCGCAAGGATGAGCAAGAGAGCCGGCGCCGTGAGCGGCAGGCGTTCCTCGATCGCGCGTTCCTTTCAATCCTTCCGGCCGCGATGAACGCGCAGGGCTGGACGTTTGGGGATACTCCGATCAGCAGCACACAGGACCGCGTGAAACTGGCAAGACGCTGGGCAGAGGAAGCATTGAAGCAAAGACCATTCGTTTAGATCAACAGGGAGAAACAGAAATGTCAGTGAACAAAGTAATCTTGGTCGGGCGCTTGGGTAAGGACCCGGAAGTGCGTTACATGACCAACGGTGAGGCCGTGGCTAACGTCTCGCTGGCCACATCGGAGACATGGAAGGACAAGGCCGGAGAACAACAGGAAAAAACGGAGTGGCACAACTGCGTAGCCTATCGCCGCCTTGCAGAGGTGATCGGCGAATACGTCAAGAAAGGCGCGCAACTTTACATCGAAGGGAAACTTCAGACACGCAAGTGGCAAGACAAGGACGGCAAAGACCGCTACACCACCGAGATCATCGTCAGCGAGATGAAGATGCTGGGCGGAAAGCCAACCGGAGAACAGCAAGAAAGCAGCGAACCTCGCCCTGCCCCATCTGCAAAACCTGCCGCACCAGCAGCCAAGGGCAGCTTCGACAACTTCGATGACGACATCCCGTTTTGACGGGTACGTTTTGAGGGATACGTATGGATGGGAGAGTGAAATGAAATACACAACGCTTAACAAAATCCGCGCCTGCCATCCGTGCGAAGAAGGCTGGGCAAAACTTCTGCAACATCTCGGCAAGACAAAGGCAGATGACGAGCCGCTTGCATTCGAGGTGATTCTTGATAGCAACGGCCTAGATGACGCGCTCTGGTGCGCTAGGTCTGCGCCTGAATACAGCAGGGAATGGAGACTCTTTGCAGTGTGGTGCGCGCGACAAGTTAGCCACCTAAATACAGACCCGCGAGTTGAGGCGGCTTTAGTTGCAGCGGAGGATTACGCGAACGGGCGAGTTGATGACGCTCAGAGGGCTGCTGCGGGGGATGCTGCGTGGGCTGCTGCGCGGGCTGCTGCGGGGGCTGCTGCGGGGGCTGCTGCGTGGGCTGCTGCGGGGGCTGCTGCGGGGGATGCTGCGTGGGCTGCTGCGGGGGCTGCTGCGCGCAACCAGCAAGCCGAAGTATTCCGCTGGGTTGTTAATGGCGGATTGACAAAGTTTGAGAGCGAGGCCGGGCAATGAAATCAACTATCGAACTTGCATTCAAAACATGCGCATTCAAAGCTATTCCTGATGTGAAATACAGTTTGCTTTCTGGAGAGTTCGTGTTTACTGAGAACCAACTCCAAACCTTCCGCGACCTGTGCGTAGCAGATGAACGCAAGGAGCTGGAAGAGTTGCAAAGCAAAGTATGCGATGAATGTGATGGTGACGGATGGCAGTATTTTAGGGACGAAGGAAAAGTACCCTGTGTGTGCGTTACTGAAATGGAGCCTTATCAACTATTACAAGATGAGCTGGAAGCCGCGAAGGCGCAGATTGTTATGAAGGATGAGGCGCTACATAACATCATGGAAGACCAGCGCAATGAAGAGAACCGATATGTGTTCTTAACAGCAAAGCAAGCCCTCTCCGCCACCTCCGAATCTACAGAAGCATGGCTGCGTGAGCGGGATGCGAAGGTGTTTAGCAAAGTAATTAAGTTTGGCGCAAGCGAACGCGAAGCCAGATTGGTTTTTGCAAACATCCAAGACAGAGACAATTTTCTCACTCTACTGGTTGGCGCAGAGCTTCGCGCAAAGAATGGAGGTTGATATGAGCGAAATACGCATAGGACAATTAGCCGCAGAAATAGTGCGTTTGCGTAATGAACTCGCCGCCAGCGAAGAGGCAAGGAAGAAGGCGGAAGAAAGATTGGCTGATGCGAGAGTAGACGCAGAAGTACATTATTGCCGAGCCGAGGCAGCAGAAGCCGAGCTTGCTACGTTGCTGGAGCAGGAGCCTGTTTATTTGCGTCAGTTTGATAAGCGCGATGTACAGGGTTGGGAAGAGTGCTCAAAAACAGAGTACGACAATGAGCCTGATGGGCTTAGGCAAAAACTCTACGCCGCACCAGTACCGCCAGCAGATGTTGCTGAGTTGCAGAAACGCATCGCAGAGCTTGAGCATGACAACCACAATCTGAATTGGGCGCTCGGCACTGACGGCTATTCGCAAATGTTCACACCAGAAGAACAGGCCGAAGCAGATGCGGCCCATGCCGAAACAATCGAGCGAATTGTGTCAATGAAGAAGCGAGGCGATAGGATTGAAGAACTCGAACGCAAGCTGGCAGAGCAGCAGGTGCAGCTAGTACGGCACACCTCAGCAAACGGATGTAATGTAGCAATACCTTGTGGTACAGAAGAACTCACCAAGCTCATCGCCCAAGCTAAATCGGAGCAGCGCGAGGAAGATGCGAAGATTTGCGAATCTCGGCACCCAACAAATGGGGGTAAGTGGTTTACATACCCAAAGCTGGCAGAAGCAATACGCAAAGGAGGCAAGGAATGAACCGAGTCGTTCCAGACCAGCCAACCTACGGCATCGAAGGGGCATGCGCATATCTGCGCGTGTCAGAAACATCCCTGCGGGATCTTGTTATTAGCGGTGAGCTGGCTTGCTCAAAGCCAGGGAAAGAGCCGGTATTCCGTAAGCAAGTATTGGACGACTACCTGACGCGGCTTGAGATCGAGCAGACTGCATTACGCAAGGAAGCATTTGAGCGCGGGGTGAAGCCGGTAGTTCAAACTGCGGTATCACAGGTGCGCAGAAGAAAGCCGCTGCCGGTGTTGCCGGTGATGAAAGAGGCGGCATAACGCAAAAGGTCAGCGAGGCGCCGCTTGCGGCGCGTCCGCTGCACCGACGGTTATGCCTCTGGCGATTGACAAGGAGAACGAAATGGCAGAACTGAAAGACCTGATTGGAAAGACGCTGACGAAGGTTGAGCAAGTTGGCTACGACGAAATTGTTTTCATCACCAACGAAGGCAGGCGCTACAAGCTCTACCACTCGCAAGACTGTTGCGAGTCGGTGACGGTGGAAGACATCGTGGGCGACCTCTCGGACTTGGTAGGCGAGCCGATCCTTGTGGCCGAAGAGGCGACCAGCGACAAGAACCCGGAGGGTGTGACGAAGAAATACCAAGACAGCTTCACCTGGACGTTCTACAAGTTCGCCACGCGCAAGGGATACGTGGACATTCGCTGGTACGGCGAGAGCAACGGCTACTACAGCGAGGGCGTGGATTTTGAAGAGGCATAGCTAGTATTATGCACCTTATGAGGTGCCTAATCTGGCAATAGCATCACCACATTCTAGCCGCCAGTGTTGAACCTCTGAGGTTTGCATATCGCATCAGAACCTTTGGATTACGATGCCCGGTTATCTTCGCAATCTCGATGTCTGAGAAGTCTGTGCGCTCGAAAAGCCTGCTTGTGGCTTCATGCCTCAAGTCGTGGAAGTGCAGCCCGTCACACTTTGCCGCGCTGAATACTCTGCTCCATTGGTGCGAGATCCTGTTGCTCGTCGTGCGCAACTTGGCTGGGTCAAGGCTGCCATCCCAGAACGGGAACAGCTTTACCATTTCACTTGTGATGTATGCCTTCAGCGCGTCGTGCGCAACAGAGCTGAGAGGAACCTGCCGCTTGTCGCCATTCTTTGTTTTTTCCAGGTAGATGGTACGCTGCTCAAGCGAAACCTGATCGGAAGTGAGCGTGTAGATCTCGCGCATCCGCATCGCCGTTTCCAGCGCCAGCGTAAACATCAGTCGCAATGCCTCTGCCTCAGGCAGCGCAAGCGCCCTCTCCCTGTCCTCCGGCTTCTCCCGGTTAAGCACAGACAATATGCGTTTTTCTTCGCCGTCGTGCAGTCTGCGTTCGCGCTCTACATCCTTCCGGCCGTCTGCGGTCGTGGCATATCTTTTTGGAAGCATTCTGAGCGGGTTCACCGCAAGCATGGTGTCCTGCCTGCGTATCAGCCAGTCGAAGCACCTGGCCAATGCGCCAACCCTCTTCCTGATCGTACTCGGCGCGATTCCTTCGGCTTGCAACTCCTTGACCCACTTCTCTGCCCATTGGTATGTTGCCTTCTCCAGCCTGACGCCACCAAGCTGCCCGCGTGACATCACGCCAAGGATTATCACGTCATCATCGGTGATGTGAACCGCTTCGATGTATTCGAGAATTGCATCTTTGATGGTGGCGATCGCCTTGCTGGATGGCTTGGCAAACTCATTTGGAACAATGCCTGAAGCAAGCAGCTTCTCCAGGTTCGCGCAGTAATCATCCCCCTCTTTCTCGTTGGCGAAAGTCAGGTAAACTGGCTTCTGCAGAAGCTCTTTATTTTTGACGACGAACTCCCAGCTGCCATTGCTGCGCTTGCGCTTTGATGCCATAGTGCTCTTCCCGAAAGTGATCTGCCGTCACCGCACAAAAGTCCGAAGGACGGGTGGTTTTGCCAACTCTGGCGGTTGGTTTTGGGAGGATTATGTGCGTATTCGGAGGATTTGCGCAACAGGAATCGGCTTGAGAATCGCTCGATTTGCGCCACATTGCTTTGATTTTATAGTATAAATTCTGGAGGTGCGACCCAGAGTCGAACTGGGCTAACCGGATTTGCAATCCGGGGCATAACCGCTTTGCTATCGCACCGTTAGGCAAATTGCATACTAGCAAAAATTATGGGAAAGCCCGAAAGCTTTCCCAAGTTATCTGGAGCGGGAAACGAGACTCGAACTCGCGACCTATACCTTGGCAAGGTATCGCTCTACCAACTGAGCTATTCCCGCAAAAAACGAAGTCCGCATTATATGGATATCGAACTTCGTGTCAAGAAATTCGCACAACTTTTTTTGTTTTTGTTTGCGTCACACCCGCCTCTGTATAATGCGCCGCTCACAAATTCCGGAACATGCGTTCCGATATGGCCTATCAGCCCGAGTGGTGAAATTGGTAGACACAACAGACTTAAAATCTGTCGCTGAGCAATCGGCGTACCGGTTCGATTCCGGTCTCGGGCACCATACTGATGTTAAGCAAACTCAATCCAACCCAACGCGAAGCGGTCAAACATCTCGGCTCCCCCCTTCTGGTGCTGGCCGGCGCCGGCAGCGGCAAGACCGGCGTCATCACGCACAAGCTGGCTTATCTCATCAACGAATGCGGCTATGCCGCACGCAACATCGCGTCCATCACCTTCACCAACAAGGCCGCCAACGAGATGCGTGAACGCGTAGGCAAACTACTGCCGGGACGCGATGCGAAAGGCATGACCATCAGCACCTTCCATGCGCTCGGCATGAATATCCTGCGCGAGGAAGCGCAGCTGCTGGGCTACAAGAAACAGTTCTCCATCTTCGATACCGCCGATACCGGCAAGATCGTCAGCGAGTTGCTGGGCAGCCCGGACAAACAGGAGATTCGCACCGCACAAAGCGTGATGTCGAACTGGAAAGCCGCCTTCCTGACCCCAGAACAGGCAGCCAGTCTGGCCGAGAACGAAGAGCAACAACGCCTCGCCCTGCTCTATGCGCGCTATCAGGAAACCTTGCGCGCTTATCAATCAGTGGATTTCGACGACCTCATCCGCCTGCCGGTGGAATTGTTCCAGACCCAGGCCGAAGCCCTGCAACGCTGGCAACACCGCTTCCGCTATCTGCTCATCGACGAATACCAGGACACCAACGACTGCCAATACCAGATGATGAAGCTGCTGGCGGGCGACCGCGCCGCCGTTACCGTGGTGGGCGACGACGACCAGTCCATCTATGCCTGGCGCGGTGCCAGCACCGCCAATCTGACCAATCTGCAAAAGGATTACCCCACACTGCGCGTGATCAAGCTGGAACAGAACTACCGCTCCTCGCAGCGCATCCTGCAAAGCGCCAACCACCTGATCAAGAACAATACCAAGCTGTTCGAGAAGAACCTGTGGAGCGAGCACGGCCCCGGCGACCCGGTGCGCGTGTACGCCGCCAAGGACGAAGAGAACGAAGCGGAGTCGGTGGTGCTGCGCCTGTTGGCGCATAAATTCGAGCACCGTACGCGCTTCGCCGATTACGCCATCCTCTACCGCAGCAACCATCTGTCGCGCGTGTTCGAGGAACAGCTGCGTACCCACAAGGTTCCCTACACCGTCAGCGGCGGCACCTCGTTCTTCGACCATGCCGAGATCAAGGATCTCACCGCCTATCTGCGCCTGATCGCCAATCCGGACGACGATCCTGCCTTCATCCGCGCCATCACCACCCCCAAACGCGGCATCGGCAACAGTACGCTGGAGAAACTGGCCTCTTACGCAGGCACGCGTGGCATCAGCCTGTTTGAAGCCGCCTTTGAAAGCCCGATGGCGCACCAGTTGCAGCCGCGCCAGCACGAAGACCTGCTCACCTTCTGCAACTTCATCAACCGCATGCAGGCCAGGGCCGAGAAAGAGCCGTGCAACGAAGTGCTGAATGACCTGCTCTCCGCCATCGACTACGAAGCATGGCTGTTCGACAGCCACGAGCCTCGCCAGGCCGAGAACAAATGGAAGAACGTGCAGGACTTCGTCGGCTGGATGAACAAGAAATCCGAAGCGGATGAAAAGACCATGATTGCCATGACACAGCTGATCGCCCTGCTCAACCTGCTGGAATCGCGCGACCAGGAAACGGATGCGGTATCGCTGTCGACCCTGCATGCCGCCAAGGGGCTCGAGTACGGCCATGTGTTCCTGGTCGGCGTGGAAGAAGGCATCCTGCCGCACGAGCGCAGCGAGACACCGGAACAGATCGAGGAAGAGCGCCGCCTGATGTATGTAGGCATCACCCGCGCGCGGCGCTCGCTACAGATCAGTTACTGCACGCGCCGCAAGCGCGGCAAGGAATTTTCGGGATGCGATCCCAGCCGCTTCATCGCCGAATTGCCGCAGGCGGATATCGTCTTTACGGGAGTGGTCACGGCAGGCAGTGCGCCTGCGGTGAGCAAGGAAGAAGGAATGGACAAGCTGGCGCGGCTGAAGGCGATGCTGAAGTAACGCCTACTCTGCCACCATCTGCCCGAACAGCATTGCGGCGGTATTCTCCAGCAATGCGACATCCAGCACACCGATACACTCCTCGGCGACCTTGATACCATCCAGCACGCTGGGGCGCTCCTCTTCGGTGATTTCCCACACATCGGTCGCATCGCCACGTGCACGCACCACCTGCAGGGTGTTGATGGCAGTATCGAGTATCTCCACCGCATTAACTATCTGTGTATTCTTGCTGACCAGCGCGGTACGGACGACGGCGATAGCGGCCGCCAGGCGGCCGAAAGCGACGACGCTGAAACGCCCCTCGCATGCCGCTTGATACGGCAGGTGCATATCCATCGCATACAGGTCTTTCAATCCCTGGGTGACGGGAACGCGCAATGGTGTGTTTTTCTTGCTCATGCTGTGCTGCCCTTTCCGGTGAGCCGTTCAGTTCCAAAATTCCTTTTGCGCCGCGAAACGCTTCCATGCCTTGCCGCAATCGGCGACGCGCTCGGCATAGTCATGCTCCATCCAGCCGCGAATGAGCGCGAGTGTATCGTGCCGTGCCGCATTATCCAACCCGTCCAGCAAGCGGTGCGCCACCGCAATATCGTTGAGGCTGCCCAGGATGTCCTGCAATCCGGCCAGCGCAGCCACATACTCCTTGGTCTTGCTCGCGGCGAACAGGCCGCCGAACATCTCGATACTGTAGCGCAACTTCTTGCAGGCGATGCGCAAGGCATGCAGTTGCGCCGCATCCTCGCCGGACAGCGCCTTGCCATGCCGGATGACCTGCTTGCTCCGCCGGGTCAAGGTTTGTGCAGCGAACTGCCCCAGCGCGATCTTCGTTCCAACCGGACGGTCGCCGTGCATCCAGACACCGAAACGCAGCAACAAGCGCTGAAAATCCTGCGCAGCGAGACTGCTTTCCATGCCGGCATGCTGTTTCTTGCGCGCCCGTTCGCTCACGTTCAACACTTCGCGCAATCCGGCATGTTCCGGCAGCCGCGTACAGATAGGCGCCAGCGTCTGCGTGACGAACACATCCCATTCGCGCGAGCGCCCCAACTCCACACAGAGCTGCGCAACCTGTTCGCGCAGGGCCGTCAATTCGGCATCCGCATGCACGCGCAGCGCGATGGAAAGCACCACGCGCAAGCGGCGCAGCCCGACGCGCACCTGATGCAGATATTCCTCGTCCAGCTTCAACAATGCCCCCGGCACGTTGGCTTGCACATGCGCCAGGCAGGCGCCGATCAGGCTTTGCAAGGCGCTGCCGATATCCTGATGCTTCTCCAGCGCTGCGAAACGTCCCTTGCTCACCGAAGGCTTCGCCGCCGAGAACAGGAGATAGCCGTATTCCGCCTTGCTGGTGTGCTCCACCTCCAGCGGCACGATGTCGAGCAAGGCCAGCGCGAGCTTGAACAGCTGTTGCGGCGAGCCGGACTTGAGCTCGAGTTCCAATTCCGAGATCGGACAGCTCGACTGCCCGGCGCGTATCTCGCCGCTGTCCATGCACAGTTCGATCTGCGCGCCCTCGAAGGCGAGCAGGCGGACATTGCGGCTGAAATCGGTGACGAACACCGGCTGCAAGCGGCTGCGCACGCCGTGCGGCAGTTTCCCACCGCAGGCCTTGAGCGTATCGAAGTCCAATTGCTCCGCAGCCACAGGACTTTCCCATTCGTTGCGCTGGTGCAATCCGGCGCTCACTTGCCCACCGCCCTTCAGCGTCTGCAGCCACTGCCGCCCCACCCGGCGCAAGCGCAAGGCCATCGCCTGCTTGCGCAGATCAAGGTCGGCAGTGTCGTAATAGATGCTGTAAAGCTTCAGCGTGCGAGCACGACCGGAAGATAACGAACGAAGGAAGGGATGGCGCTTGAGCTTGCGCAAGTGCTCTGCGGTGATATGCAATTTGAGCTCGGTCTCCATCGCCATATCGCCTCCCTGCTACGCCGATTCGCCCGCGGCATGCCCGGAGGCCCACGCCCACTGGAAGTTGTAGCCGCCGAGCTGGCCGGTGACATCCAGCACTTCGCCGATGAAATACAGGCCGGGTACGCTGTTGCATGCCATCGTCTTGGAAGAGATGGCATGCGTATCCACACCGCCGCAGGTCACCTCCGCTTTGTTGTAACCCAGCGTACCGGTCGGCGTGATCTGCCAGGCCTTGAGCTTGTCGGCCAAGGCGCGCAGTTCCTTCTCAGCGCACTGGTTGAGCGGTACATTCAGCGCCCATTTGGTCGCGACGATGTCAGCCAGCCGTTTCGGCAGGTACTGGGCGAGGAAATTGGCCAGCAACATCTTGCTGCCGCGCTGCTCGGTGAACAACGAACGCATGTCGTGATCGGGCAGCAGGTCGATGGAAAGCGCCTGGCCGGGTTCCCAATACGAGGATATCTGCAGGATGGCCGGGCCGCTCAGGCCGCGATGGGTGAACAACAAATTCTCGCGGAAGCTGTTCTTGCCGAAGCTCACCACCGCATCTAAGGAAGCGCCGGACAACTCGGCATAGGGCGCCCACTCCTCTGGATGAAAGCTCAACGGCACCAGCCCCGGCTTGAGCTTGGTCATCGGCACGCCAAACTGTTCGGCAACCTTGTAGCCGAACGGCGTTGCACCGATCTTCGGTATCGAGATACCGCCGGTGGCGATGACCAGCGACTCGGCCTGGAACAAACCGCGCGAGGTATTCACGGCAAATGCGCTGCCGCGCCGGATCTCCAGCACTTCGTACGGCATACCCCAGCGCACGCCGGCCGCATCGCATTTCGACTTGAGCATGGCGATGATGGCTTCCGAGCCATCGTCGCAGAACAGCTGCCCGAGCGTCTTTTCGTGATAGCCGATGCCGTGTTTGTCGAGCATGGCGATGAAGTGTTGCGGAGTGAAGCGGGCCAGCGCCGAGCGGCAGAAATGCGGATTCTGCGAAAGATAATTCTCCGGCCTGGCGTTTATGTTGGTGAAGTTGCAGCGGCCACCACCGGAGATGCGGATCTTCTCCGCCAGTTTGGTGGCGTGATCCAGCAGCAGCACCGAGCGTCCGCGCTGCGCCGCCGTCAGCGCGCACATCATGCCTGCCGCCCCCGCGCCGACGATCAGCACATCGGTCTGTTGCATATCCATCAGGGTTTCGCGAGCAGGCGCTGGGTGAATTCGTTCAAGGCTGCACGATATTCCAGCAGGCCGATGCTGCTGGAATTGCTGTGTTCGCCGCCGTCGATGAGCTTGAGCGTCTTCGGTTGCGCCGCCTGTTCGTATAGCCGCTGGCTCATCCGGTATGGCGTGCGGGCATCCCAGGTACCGTGGATGAACAACACCGGCACCTTCAGTTTGGACACTTTATGTATCGAATCGAAACGCTGGTTCAGCAGCATGTCGACCGGCAACCACGGGTATTCCGCTTCCGCCATGTCCAGCATCGAAGTGAAGCTGGCCTCGACGATCAGGCCGGCCGTTTCGGGATGGTGCAGCGCCAGTTCGATCGCCACCGCCCCGCCCATGGAATGGCCGTAGATGAAGGCGCGACGCGGCTCTTGCTTGCGCTGTTGCAACAGATAGTTCCATGCCGCCTCGGCATCCTCATACATCTTGGCTTCGCTCGGCCCGCCGCCGCTGCTCTTGCCGTAACCGCGATAATCCACCAGCAGCAGGTGGTAACCGGCATCGTGCAGGCGCTGGGTATGCTCAAGACGATGGCCGATGTTGTCCTTGTTGCCATGCAGATAGAGCAGGGTCGGCGCATCGGACTGTTCGGCGGGTATCCACCAGGCAGCGAGTTCACCGCGCTCCGCGCCAGTGCCGGATGGGATGGTGAACTGCTCGTATTTCATCCCCAGCCGCTCCGGCGTGGTCTGGATCAGCGTGCTCGGCTCATACATCTTGTCGCGCTGGATGGTCCAGAAATAGCCGCATACCGCGAGATAGCCCAGCACGGCCAGCATCAGCAGCCAGCGGATGCGCCGCGACCACTTCAGGATCACGCCGGTTGTTCCAGCTTTTTCCACAGGCAAGCTCCTTTGCTGGCTTTGTCGATATCGGCCAATTGCGCCGCATGCAGCGCCAGCTCCTCTTCGCCGGCCGGCAACACGCGCACGCTCAGGCGGACCGCTTCGCCAGCAGCGCTGAGTTGCACTCCCTCCTCGTCGCCCCCCTCCTCGCCTAGCAGGCTTTCCTGGCCGCGCGTCATCGCCAGATAGACTTCCGCCAGCAACTCGGTGTCCAGCAGCGCGCCGTGCAGGGTACGATGCGAATTATCGATCTGGTAGCGGTCGCACAGCGCGTTCAGGTTGTTCTTCTTGCCCGGATGCAGTTCCTTGGCGACTTTCAGTGTATCAGTCACCGGATTGCTCAACGGCGGCAAGCCCATCAGCGCCAGCTCCGCATTGAGGAAGCCGATATCGAACGGCGCGTTGTGGATGATGAGTTCCGCACCGGCGATGAATTCCAGCAACGCCGGGGCGATCTCCGCAAATCTCGGTTCATCCTGCAAACGGTCCAGCGTCAGCCCGTGCACCGCGGCAGCGCCCTCGTCGATCTCGCGTTCCGGATTCACATAACGGTGGAAGCTGCGTTTCGAGACCTTGCGCCCCTCCATCTCGATGGCGGCCACTTCGATGATGCGATGCCCCTGTTTGGGGTCAAGGCCGGTGGTTTCCGTATCCAGTACGATCTTACGCATTGCTTTCCCCCTGCACCGATTCCACGCCGCGGTTCGCCAGCTGGTCGGCGCGCTCGTTGCCGTCATGGCCCGCATGTCCCTTGACCCACACCCATTCGACCTCATGCTGCGATGCAGCTGCGTCCAGCCTGCGCCACAGGTCGTCGTTCTTCACCGGCTTCTTGTCCGCGGTCTTCCAGCCGCGCTGCTTCCAGCCGTGTATCCATTCGCTGATGCCCTGCTGCACATATTTCGAGTCGGTGTGCAGGCGCACCCTGCACTGGCGCTTCAATGCCTCCAGCGCGGAGATCGCCGCCAGCAGCTCCATGCGATTGTTGGTGGTGTGCGCCTCGCCGCCGAACAGTTCGCGCTCCTTGCCCTTGGCGCGCAGCAGCGCGCCCCAGCCGCCCACGCCGGGATTGCCCTTGCAGGCGCCGTCGGTGAATATCTCTACGACCTCTTCGCTCATTCCGTCCCTGTCTTCTGTGTGATCTTGTTGTTCAATTTCGGCGCCACCGGCAGCAGTTTGCGCACCAGCCCATCGTTCCATTTCGGCTTGATCAGGCGCATGCCCGGCACCCGCTTGATCGCATGCAGGAAATACACGCCGCCGCCCACCGCCCACCAGCGGTCGCCGGCCTTTTCCATGAAGGCGTAGCGATCCAGCCATTTGCGGTGATGCAAGGGCGGCGCATAAGCCGCAAAACGCCCGCCCACCACCTCGAAGCCAAGCAGTGCCAGCCAGTCCTTCATGCGCAGCAACGTGATGAATTGCCCGCTCCACGGGTAGCCCTGCTTCCGCCCCAGGGCACGATGCAGCCCCCACAGGCTGAACGGATTGAAACCGCTGATGATGAGGCTGCCTTCCGGCATCAGCACCCGCTCCGCTTCGCGGATGATCTGGTGCGGATTGTCGGAAAATTCCAGCACATGCGGCAGCAGCACCAGATCCATGCTGTCGCTGGCGAACGGCAGCTCGGTGCAGATCAGCCGCACGGTGTTGCCGGACTGGTTGCCGGCATTGAAACGCAGCGGAATGCGGCTGTTGCGCAGGAAATCCTGCTCCGGCGCTCCCAGTTGCACGGCATTGAAACCGAAGATGTCGGCCACCGTGCGGTCGAAATAATCCTGCTCGCGCGTGAGCACATAGCTGCCCTGCTCGGTGGCGAACCATTCACTTAAACTCTGTGCGCGTGGCTTACAATTCGGCATCGCCCTAGTTACCCATCAAACTTCATGTTCGAGATCACCGCCATTCCCGCCCTGCGAGACAACTACATCTGGGCCATCCACGACGACCGCTCCGCTGTCGTGGTCGATCCCGGCGAGGCTCAGCCCGTGCTGGATTTCCTGGCGGCACGCGGTTTGCAGCTGCGTGGCATCCTGTGCACCCACCGTCACCACGACCATGTCGACGGCATCGAGGAATTGCGCGGAGTATATAACGTGCCGGTGTACGGACGAAGCCATCCGAAGAATCCCCACATCACCAATGACCTGCGCGAAGGCGACCGGTTGCAACTGGCCCAACCGCAAATCGCATTCGACATCATCGAGACGCCCGGACATCTGGAGGGTCACATTGCTTTCATCGCACCCGGCCTGCTGTTCTGCGGCGATGTGATGTTCGGTGGCGGCTGCGGCAAGAACTTCGAGGGAACGCTGGAGGAGCTGCATCACTCCCTGCAACGCCTGGCTGCACTGCCCGACGATACCCTCGTCTATTGCGCCCACGAATACACCGCATACAACCTGCCCTTTGCCCTTGCCTGCGAACCGGACAATCCCGCCATCCGGCAACGCATCGCCGAAACCAAGCGGCTGCGCGAAGCGAATCTTCCCTCCGTCCCTTCCACCATCGCACTGGAAAAGGCCACCAATCCCTATCTGCGCTGCACTAGCCCCGAACTCATCCGCACCCTGCAAAGCCGCGGCCTGACGGATACCGGCGAACTTGCCGTGTTCGCCGCCCTGTACGGTTAGCCAATTTTTTCCGAAACGGCCAGCCGCGTTTGCAAAGCGCTTTGCGGTAGAATGCCCGCCCCATAACGGAAGAAGCTGCCAATCAGGCAGCCGCCGGCGGGAAGGCGAAAAGCCTCCGGAGGAGAAGTCAGAATGAAGTTGCCGCATCGAGTTTTGGTCCTGTTGTTGCTGTCCCTGACCTGGCAGACCGCCAGTGCTGCCGCGCAATCCAGCGAGCTCGATTACTACCAGGACCTGCCCACCGTATTGAGCGCCTCGCGCCTTTCACAGCCGCTGTCCGAGGCACCCAACGCCATGACGGTGATCGACCGCGAGACGATCGCCGCCTCCGGCTTCCGCAATATTCCCGATCTGTTCAAACTGGTGCCCGGCATGTATGTCGGCTACTACAAGGGCGGCCAAGCTTTCGTTGCCTACCATGGCTCTCAGGACCAATACGCACGGCGCATGCAGGTGATGGTCGACGGGCGCAGCGTATACATGCCGCCGATCAGCATGGTGGACTGGACGGATCTGCCGATCACCGTCGAAGACATCGAGCGCATCGAAGTGATCCGCGGCCCGGCGGCCGCATCGCACGGCGCAAATTCAACCCAGGGCGTGATCAGCATCGTTACCCGCGATGCCGGCGGAATCGCCGGCAAGCAGGTTTCGATCAGGCGCGGCAGCAAGGGGATCAACGACGTCTCCGCACGTTTCGGCCAACACGGCGAGACCTTCGATTACCGGATGACCGTGGCATATACGGCAGATAACGGCTACGACCATCAGGCTACTCCCCCCAACAACATGACGCTGTTGCAGGCACAGGGCGATATCAACAACGGCTACGATAACAACCAGGCGCGCCTGATGAACTATCGCGCGGGCTACCACCCGAACGGCATCGACAGTTTCGATGTGCAATTCGGCTTCAACCACGACGTGAAGAACGTCGGCTGGGTCGACAGCGACGGCAACCCGGTGCACGACCTCATCTCCAACTCAAACTTCACACAACTGGGATGGATACGCGCACTGGCCGATGCTTCCGAATTGAGCCTGCGTTACTCGCATACCCGCCATGACCAGCATGAGGCATTCCCCATCCTCAATGGCGGCACGCTCTACCCGGGGCCGTTCTTTCAGAAGGTCAACACCAGCCGCGACGAGATCGAGGTACAGCATACCCTGTCATCCTCAGCCGCCAACCGCATCGTCTATGGCGCGGCATGGCGCAGAGACCAGGTCGACGGACAGCGCAGCGACATTCCGCCCAAATCGCAACCCGCCTTTTCCTCCTCTTCCGATACCAAGGAATGGCGGCTGTTCGCGCATGACGAATGGCACATCTACCCCGCGCTGCTGCTCAATACCGGCGCGATGTATGAGCGGGACAGCATGGGGCATGAGAATCTTTCCCCGCGCATCGCGCTGAACTTCCACGCGCTGCCGCAGCACGCAATCCGCCTGGGCATCTCGGTCGCCTATCGCACCCCCTCGCTGATGGAAGAGAAATTTCCCTCGTTCCAGCCCGGCGAACTGTTCGTGATCAGCAATACCACGACATCCCCGGGGCTGAAGCCGGAGAAACTGGTGTCGCGCGAGATCGGTTATCTCGGCAAGTTCTCCGAATGGGACAGCACGCTGGATATGCGCGTGTTCAGCGATCTGCTCAGCGACGGCATCTTTTGGGGCAACGGCGCTTTCGTGAACAAAATGACTGCCGAGTATCGCGGCTTCGAGACCACGCTGAAACACTCCTTCACCGAAGCCAGCGAACTGGCCTTCAACTATGCACGCGCCTCCGCAACCAGCAACGGCCCGGAATTGGTCGCCGCCGGCTACGGCTATCTCCACTCCAATGCTGCCTGGACCAACGACATCCTGCGCGCCAGCACCCCCAAGAACAGCGCCAGCCTGCTTTATTCGCAACGTTTTGACAGCATCTCCTTCAGCGCCGCCTACTATTACCAGAGCGCCATGCAGCCGTTCGACCGTGGCACGGTGGACTATCAACCGATCCAGCGCCGTACCGACCTGCGCATCGCCAAAACGCTCCGCGAAACCGGCGGCACAAAAGGGGATTTGGCTTTGGTGATTCAGGATTTGTTCAACCAGACCTATACCGATTACGTTTCCACCAGCCAGTTCAACCGGCGCGCCTACGCCACCCTGACACTGGACTGGTAAGAAAACCGACGTTTCCGATTGCGGGAAAAGGCGTTCTAGTTTATTCTGCGCGCCCTTTCGGAGAGGTGGATGAGCGGTTTAAGTCGCACGCCTGGAAAGCGTGTGTGGGGTAATACCCCACCGCGGGTTCGAATCCCGCCCTCTCCGCCAGATACACAGGACACCTTTGCGGTGTCCTTTTTTATTTATGGCATTGCCCAGCCTAAGCCTCGACTGAAAAGAAAAGCCGGCTGGTAGTGTGCGGATGGCACCCCCTTCGCTCTGTTTTTATTTTGGCTGTGCGGGTAAACTGTCCGCAATACGTCTCTCGAAGTATTAACGGCACTATGCTACCAGACACTCGTTTTGATGCTTCCGGTAAGGCTTGGCTGGACCAGTTAATGCTGCGGCATGGCCACGACGCATCCTGCCTGTTGCAGATCCTCGAGGAAGTGCAGGAGCGCTTCGGCAACATCCCCCACGAGGCGATCTCGCAGCTTGCCGCGCAGCTATCCATCCCGCGCGCGCGCATCGAGAGCGTGGCTTCGTTTTACTCCTTCCTGCATTTGCAACCGCACGGCGAATACCGCGTGCTGTTCTCCGACAATATCACCGACCGCATGCTCGGCAGCCAGGCGCTGATGGAACGGATGTGCCAGCAGTTATGGTTGCAACCGGGCAAAGTATCGGAAGACGGCCTGGTCAGCATCGGCACTACTTCCTGCACCGGCATGTGCGACCAGGGACCGGCGATGCTGGTCAATGGTCGCGCCATCACCCGCCTGACCCATCAGCGCGTGCAGGAGATCGGCCAGCTGATCCGCAACCGTACGCCGCTTGCCGACTGGCCGGCGGATTACTTCCATGTGGAGGACAACATCCGCCGCAGCGGCCTGTTGCTCGGCAACACGCTGGCCCGTGGCGAGATTCTGCGTGCCGCATTGGCATCCGGCGGACAAGCCGCGGTTGAAACCGTCAAGGCATCCGGGCTGCGCGGACGCGGCGGCGCCGGCTTCCCCACCGGTTTGAAATGGGAATCCTGCCGCAATGCGCAGGGTGCGGAACGTTATGTGGTATGCAACGCCGACGAAGGCGAACCGGGCACGTTCAAAGATCGCGTGCTGCTCACCCGCCAGGCCGATCTGGTATTCGAAGGCATGACCTTGTGCGCCCTGGCGGTCGGAGCCAAGCAAGGCTTCCTCTACCTGCGCGGCGAATACCGTTATTTGCTGGAACCCCTGCAAGCCGTATTGCAACGCCGCCGCGATGACAATCTGCTTGGCGGCAGCATCCTCGGCAAACCCGGTTTCGATTTCGACATCGACATCCACCTTGGCGCCGGCGCTTATATCTGCGGTGAGGAATCGGCACTGATCGAATCGCTGGAAGGCAAACGCGGTGTGCCGCGCAACCGGCCGCCCTTCCCCGTGACCAATGGTTACCTGCAGCAGCCGACGGCGGTGGATAACGTCGAGACCTTCTGCCAGGCGGCCCTGGCCGTGCACATGGGGCCGGACAAATACCGCGCCATCGGCACCGAGAAATCCAGCGGCAGCAAGCTCATCTCGGTCTCCGGAGACTGCCCGCGCCCCGGCATCTATGAATACCCGTTCGGCGTGACCGTGCGCGAAATACTGCAGGATTGCGGTGCGGTGAACACACGTGCGGTGCAGATCAGCGGTCCCTCCGGCATCTGCGTCGGCGAAACCGAGTTCGGCCGCAAACTCGGCTTCGAAGATCTGCCGACCGCCGGGGCCTTCATGGTGTTCGACGACAGTCGCGACCTGTTCGAGGTGGCACGCAACTTCGTACATTTCTTCGCGCATGAGAGTTGCGGCTTCTGCACACCGTGCCGCGTCGGCACGTCGATGCTGAAGCAGACCATGGACAAGATCGCCGCAGGGCACGGCACCCGCCACGACCTGGCCGAGGTGGAGAATCTGGACCGTGTGCTGCAGTCCAGTTCGCACTGCGGTTTGGGCCGCACCGCCTGCAATCCGGTGCTGCATACACTCAAGCATTTCCGCCCGGCCTATGAGAACAGGCTCAAATCGCTGGACTTCGAGCCGGCGTTCGACCTTGACGGCGCCCTAGCACGCGCACGGCAGATGACCGGGCGCGACGATGCCGGCGCGCATCTGAAAACGGAGGGAATATGAGCGACACCTTCCTGCTGGATGGGGCTGACGTCCCGTTCGAGCCGGGGCAAACCGTGATGCAGGCAGCTCTGGCAGCCGGTCATTACATTCCGCACCTGTGCTATCACCCCGAGTTCAAGCCGCATGGCAGTTGCAAGCTGTGCACGGTCAAAATCAACGGCCGCACCATCGCCTCCTGCACCATGCCTGCCGAGGTCGGCATCAGCGTGGAAAGCGACATCGAAGAGTTGAATGCCCTGCGCCGCACCCTGGTGCAGATGCTGTTCGCCGAGGGAAACCATTTCTGCCCGTCGTGCGAGAAGAGCGGCAACTGCGTATTGCAGGCATTGGGGTATGACCTCGGTGTCCACAGTGCAGGCTTCCGCCACCAATATCCCGACCGGCCGGTGGATGCGTCGCACCCCGACATCCTGCTCGACTTCAACCGCTGCGTGCTGTGCGAACTCTGCGTGCGCGCCTCCAGCGAAGTGGACGGCAAGAACGTGTTCGCCCTGGCCGGGCGCGGTATCACCAAGCACCTCATCGTCAATTCCGAATCCGGTCTGCTCAAGGACACCGACATCGCGCTCACCGACAAGGCCATTCAGGTCTGCCCGGTCGGCGTGATCCTGAAAAAACGCGTCGGTTTCAGCCAGCCCATCGGCGAACGGCGCTACGACCAGAGCCCCATCAGCGCGCAAGCACTGGAAGATGCGCCGCGTCCGGCCGGAAGCGGCAACTGCGCCGCCTGCGAGGAGTAATCATGGGCAAGAAACTGCGCGTTGCCACCACCTCCCTCGCCGGCTGCTTCGGCTGCCACATGTCCTTCCTCGACATCGACGAGCGCATCCTGCCCCTGCTCGACCTGGTCGAGTTCGACCGCTCCCCCATCACCGACATCAAGCACTGCGGCCCCTGTGACATCGGCATCGTCGAAGGCGGCGTGTGCAATGCCGAGAACGTGCATGTGCTGCGCGAGTTTCGCAAGAATTGCAAGACGCTGATCGCCATCGGCGCCTGCGCCATCAACGGCGGCCTGCCCGCTCAGCGCAACCACCTCGACCTCGGCTCCTGCCTGACCGAGGTGTACCTCACCGAACCGGGACTGGCCCACGGCCACATCCCCAACGACCCCGAACTGCCGCTGCCGCTGGACAAGGTGCACCCGTTGCATGAAGTGGTGAAGATCGACTACTTCATCCCCGGCTGCCCGCCCTCGGGCGATGCCATCTGGAAATTCCTTACCGACCTTATTGCGGGCAAGACGCCCGAGCTTGGACACGGATTGATCAAATATGACTGACATCAAGAACGATCTGGAAACCGCCGCCCACCCCGAGAATCTGCGCCGCGTTGCCATCGATCCGGTATCGCGCGTGGAAGGCCACGGCAAGGTCACGCTGCTGCTGGACGAGAACGATCGCATTCACCAAGTGCGATTGCATATCGTCGAGTTCCGCGGCTTCGAGAAGTTCATCCAGGGCCGCCCCTACTGGGAAGCGCCGGTGATGGTGCAGCGCTTGTGCGGCATCTGCCCGGTGAGCCATCATCTGGCAGCAAGCAAGGCGATGGATATGATCGTCGGCGCCACCCTCACGCCGACTGCCGAGAAGGTGCGGCGGTTGATGCATTACGGCCAGATCCTGCAATCGCACGCGCTGCATTTCTTCCACCTATGCTCGCCCGACCTGCTGTTCGGCTTCGACTCGGACGTCGCCAAGCGCAACATCGTGGGCGTCATCGGCGCATACCCCGAGATCGCCAAACAGGGCGTGCTGCTGCGCAAGTTCGGTCAGGAGGTAATCCGCATCACGGCGGGAAAACGCGTGCATGGCACCGGCTCCATCCCTGGTGGTGTGAACAAGAACGTCAGCATCGAAGAACGCGACTACTTGCTGAAGGACATCGACCAGATGGTGGCCTGGAGTTCGGATGCGGTCGGCATCGCACGTAAACTGTTCGAGCAGAATCTCAACCTCTACAACAACTTCGGCACCTTCAAGGCGCACACGCTGAACCTGGTTCGCGCCGATGGCGCGATGGACCTCTACCACGGCGGCCTGCGCGCACGCAGCATGGACGGCGAAACCTTCTTCGACCACTATGATTACAGCCATTACTGGGATGCGATCTTCGAGGACGTAAAGCCGTGGTCCTATATGAAATTTCCCTTCCTGCGCGCGCTCGGCCCGGAGAACGGCTGGTACCGCGTTGGCCCGCTGACGCGCGTGACGCAGTGCGACTTCATCCCCACTCCACTGGCCAATCAGGCGCGCATGGCCTTCCTCGCTTTCAACGGCGGTTCGGCAGCCAAAGCGACGCTGGGCACGCACTGGGCGCGCATGATCGAGATGCTGCATGCCGCCGAGCAGATACGCGACCTGTTGCACGACCCCGACCTGCAAGGCGATGAACTGGTCAGCACGGGCGAACGGCAGGAGCGCGGCGTCGGCGTGATCGAAGCGCCGCGCGGTACACTGATCCACCACTACAAGGTGGACGAACACGACCAGATCGTGCGCTGCAACCTGATCGTCTCCACCACCCATAACAACCAGTCGATGAACGAGGCTATCCGCCAGGTGGCAAGGCAATATCTCGACGGCAAGAAGCTCACCGAAGGACTGCTCAACCACATCGAGGTCGCCATCCGTGCCTTTGACCCCTGCCTTTCCTGCGCCACCCATGCGCTGGGCAAGATGCCGCTGGAAGTGGAACTGCTGGACGTCGCAGGTACCCGCGTCGATGTGCTGGCGCGCGCAGCGGATGGCACGTTCTGCGCCGGCTGATGGTCGCCCCCCTGCTCGTCTTCGCCATCGGCAACGAATCGCGCGGTGACGATGCGCTGGCACCGTTGCTGCTGCGTCAGCTGCAATCCGAGCATGTTTCCGGCCAGATCGAATTCATCGAGGACTTCCAGTTGCAGGTCGAGCATGTCACCGACCTGCAAGGGCGCGATGCGGTGTTGTTCATCGATGCGGACATGTCCTGCACCGCCCCCTTCCAGTTCTCCCCCATCTCCGCCGCCCACGACAATAGCTATACCAGCCATGCGATGACCCCGTCCGCGTTGTTGCACACTTATGTACAGGTATACGGGACAGGCGCCCCGCCATCCTTTCTGTTGCGCATTCGCGGCTACGGTTTCGAATTGGGCGAAAACCTCAGCACGGAAGCAGCCAGCAATCTGCAACAAGCCGCCGCAAGGGTCCGTGCCTGGCTGGCTGACATTCCCGCTACAAGGTAGTAAGCTGCACGCAAGAAATCCAATACCAGCGAGTGGGGGAAGTATGTTCCAGATACGCATACATGGCCGCGGAGGCCAAGGTGTGGTTACGGCCACGGAGATGCTGTCCGTGGCCGCCTTTGAGGAAGGCCGTCATGCCCAGGCATTCCCCAGTTTCGGCTCGGAGCGCACCGGTGCGCCGGTGGTGGCGTTCTGTCGTATCGACGACAAAGAGATCCGCCTGCGCGAACCGATCATGGAGCCTGATGCGCTCATCATCCAGGATCCGACATTACTGCATCAGATCGACGTGTTCGCCGGATTGAGAAGTGACGGATATGTGCTGCTCAACACCCACCACACCTTCGAGGCGCTCGGCCTGGAACAACTGCTCAAGACACACAAACCGGAACGCTTGTGTACCCTGCCCGCCACCCAGCTCGGCTTGAAACATATCGGTCGCCCCATCCCCAACGTGCCGCTGATCGCCGGATTCGCCGCACTCTCCGGCATGATCAAACTGGAATCGGTGATCAAGGCGATCAACGAGAAGTTCTCCGGCAAAGTGGCCGAGGGCAACATCGCGGCAGCGACCGATGCCTATGCGCTGGTGAAGAAGGAAATGGAGGAACGTAGCCATGCTTAAACAGACCGAAGGCTCCAAAGCCGTCGCCGAGGCCGTCGCACTCTGCCGCCCGGAGGTGATCTGCGCTTATCCGATCTCGCCGCAGACCCATATCGTCGAAGCACTCGGCGAGATGGTGAAGGCCGGCGAGCTCGCGCCTTGCGAGTTCATCAACGTGGAGAGCGAGTTCGCCGCAATGTCGGTCGCCATCGGCTCCTCGGCGGCGGGCGCGCGCTCCTATACCGCCACCGCATCGCAAGGGCTGCTGTTCATGGTGGAAGCCGTCTACAACGCCTCCGGTCTCGGCCTGCCCATCGTGATGACGGTGGCGAACCGCGCCATCGGCGCACCGATCAACATATGGAACGACCACTCCGATTCGCTGTCGCAGCGCGACTCCGGCTGGATGCAGCTGTTCGCCGAGACCAACCAGGAAGCGGTCGACCTGCATATCCAGGCATTCAAGCTGGCCGAGGAACTCTCCATGCCGGTGATGGTGTGCATGGACGGCTTCATCCTCACCCACGCTTTCGAGCGCGTGGACATCCCCAGCCAGGAACAGGTGGATGCCTTCCTGCCGCCCTATGAGCCGCGCCAGGTGCTCGATCCGCAGGCGCCCATCTCCATCGGGGCGATGGTCGGTCCCGAGGCATTCATGGAAGTGAAGTATCTGGCGCACGCCAAGCAGATGCAGGCGCTGGAACTGATTCCGCAATACGCCGCCGAGTTCAAGCAGGTCTTCGGTCGCGACAGCGGCGGGCTGGTGCGCCCCTATCGCACCGAGGATGCCGAAACCATCGTGGTGGCGATGGGCTCGGTGCTGGGCACCATCAAGGATGTGGTGGATGAGATGCGCGAACAGGGCCACAAGATCGGCGTGCTCGGCGTGATCAGTTTCCGCCCCTTCCCGATGCAGCAAGCACGCGAGGCATTGCAGCACTGCAAGCGTTTCGTGGTGGTGGAGAAGAATCTTGCCGTGGGCTTGGGAGGCGTGCTCTACACCACTTTGCGCATGGCGGTGGCCGGCCTCAAGCTGACCGGCTACACGGCGATCGCCGGGCTGGGTGGCCGCCCCATCCCGAAATCTTCGTTGCGCGAATTGTTCCTGCAGGCCGAACAGGAGGCGCTGGAGCCGCTCACCTTCGTCGACCTGGACTGGGACGTGGTCAACAAGCAGTTGGAGCACGAGCGGCAGAACCGCCACTCCGGCCCCATCGCCGAGAACATCCTGCACGCCAAGGGCATGTCCGGCTCGGCAAAATTTGGTTGAGGAGAACAGCATGTCATTCCAACCCGTCAAGTTCTACCAGACCGGCACCTACACTGTCGGCAACCGGCTGCTCGCCCCGAACGAGCGCAGTGTGCAGGCCGGCGAACACCGCAGCAATTCGATCAACTCGGGGCATCGCGCCTGCCAGGGCTGCGGCGAGGCGCTCGGCGCCCGTTATGCCATCGACGCGGCGATGGCCGCAAGCAACGGGCAGCTGATCGCAGTGAATGCGACCGGTTGTCTCGAAGTGTTCTCCACCCCCTACCCCGAATCCTCTTGGCAGGTGGCCTGGATCCACTCATTGTTCGGCAACGCGCCGGCAGTCGCCACTGGAGTCGCGGCGGCGATGAAGGTCAAAGGCCGCAAAGAGGTGCGCGTAGTCGCCCAGGGCGGTGACGGCGGCACCACCGACATCGGTTTCGGCTGCCTGTCCGGCATGTTCGAGCGCAACGACGACGTGCTGTACATCTGCTACGACAACGAGGCTTACATGAACACCGGTGTGCAGCGCTCCAGCGCCACGCCGCCCACCGCGCGCACCGCGACCACCATGCCGGTGGGGCCGGAGCCGGGCAACGTGTTCGGCCAGGGCAAGAACGTGCCGGAGATCGCCATGGCGCACGGCATCCCCTATGTCGCCACGGCCACGGTGGCCGACCTGCGCGACCTTGAATACAAGGTGCGCAAGGCGATGAACATGCACGGTGCGCGTTACCTGCAGATCTTCGTGCCCTGCCCGCTGGGCTGGGGCACCGCCTCGGATGCCACCATCAGCATGGCCAGACTGGCCAAGGAGACCGGCATGTTCCCGGTGTTCGAAGCCGAGCATGGCGAAGTCACCGGCGTGCTGAAGATCCGGCGCAAGGTCCCCATCGAGGAATATCTCAAACCGCAGAGACGCTTCGCCCACCTGTTCGGCAAGCACGCGCATCCGGAGATGGTCGCGCACCTGCAGGCCATCGCCGACCGCAACATCCGCAAGTACGGCTTGCTGGAGGAAGGGAGTAACTGACATGCCTAACAAACCCTTTGCCATCACACTGAAACCGGGAACATCGTTAGCCAACCTGACCGGCACCTGGCGCACCGCGCGTCCGGTCTATCTCGACCGCCTGCCGCCCTGCAACAACGCCTGTCCCGCCGGCGAGAACATCCAGGGCTGGCTGTTCCATGCCGAATCCGGCGATTACGAACAGGCTTGGCGCGTGCTGACCTTGACCAATCCACTACCCGCTGTGATGGGCCGCGTGTGCTACCACCCTTGCGAGACGGCCTGCAACCGCGGCCAGCTCGATGAAGCGGTCGGCATCAACTCGGTCGAACGATTCCTCGGCGACGAGGCGATCAAGCGCGGCTGGAAGTTCGACAAGCCCGCAGCCGCTTCCGGCAAAAAGGTGCTGGTGGTCGGGGCCGGCCCGTCCGGCTTGTCCGCCGCCTACCACCTGGCGCGTATGGGACACCAGGTCGAGATCCATGAGGCCGGCCCCATGGCTGGCGGCATGATGCGCTTCGGCATCCCGAAATACCGCCTGCCGCGCGACGTGCTCGACGCCGAGGTCCAGCGCATCCTCGATCTCGGCGTGACGCTCAAGCTCAACAGCAAGGTCGAGAACATCGAGCAGAGCATGCAGCAAGGCGGCTTCGACGCGGCATTCCTCGCGGTCGGCGCGCACATCGGCAAGCGCGCAATGATCCCAGCCGGTGATGCGGCACATATTGTGGATGCGATATCGGTGCTGCGCTCGATGGAAGGCGAAGACAAGCCGATGCTGGGGCGCAAGGTGGTGGTGTACGGCGGCGGCAACACGGCGGTCGATGTGGCGCGCACCGTCAAGCGCATGGGCGCCGAGCCGATCATCGTATATCGCCGCACCCGCGACAAGGCGCCGGCGCACGACTTCGAGATCGAAGAGGCATTGCAGGAAGGCGTGATGATCAAGTGGCTGTCGACCATCAAGCAGGCGGGCGACAGCAGCATCACCATCGAGAAGATGACGCTGGATGAAAAAGGTTTTCCGCAGCCTACCGGCGAGTTCGAGACGCTGGAGGCGGACTCCGTCGTGCTGGCGCTCGGCCAGGATGTCGACCTCTCCCTGCTCAACGGCGTATCCGGCCTGGAAATCAAGGACGGCACGGTGCAGGTCGGCACCAACATGATGACCGGCCATCCGGGCATCTTCGCCGGCGGAGACATGGTGCCGTCCGAACGCACCGTCACCGTCGGTGTCGGGCACGGCAAGAAAGCGGCACGCAACATCGACGCCTGGTTGCGCGGCATCACCTATGTGCCCGAACCAAAACATGAGATCGCCACCTTCGACAAGCTCAACCCGTGGTACTACTCCGATGCCGACAAGACGGTGCGCCCGATGCTGGACATCATCCGCCGCCAGACCAGCTTCGACGAGGTACAGGGTGGATTGGATGAAACCAATGCGCTGTTCGAGGCGCGCCGCTGCCTCTCCTGCGGCAACTGCTTCGAATGCGACAACTGCTACGGTGTATGCCCGGACAACGCGGTGATCAAGCTCGGCCCCGGCAACCGTTTCGAGTTCAACTACGACTACTGCAAGGGATGCGGGTTGTGTGCGGCGGAGTGCCCGTGCGGCGCGATCAAGATGGTGGCCGAGGATATCTGATGCGCAGGTCGGTAATGATTTTCATCGCAATCGCCGGATTGCTGGCCGCGCTGGGCGGCTATCAGCTGTCGCACCTCGTTTCCGGCATGAACGATTCGGCGGCACAGCGCAGTGTGCAACTGCTGGAAATCGAGGAACACCTGGACGATGCCGCCATCGGTCTCGGACGTCAGGTGCAGGAATGGAAGAACATGCTGTTGCGTGCCAACAACAAGGAGCTGTATGGCAAACATCAGACGGCGTTCCGTGATGCCAGCATCAGTGTGCAGTATGCGCTGCTCAATGCCCGCCGGGTCATGCTGCTGTTGGGCATGGGCACTGTGGAAATAGACAGCCTCATCGCCGAACACAAAGCGCTGCTGGCCGAATACATGACCGCCTATACCAAGCTGGATCCGCAGGTTGCGGACTCGGCCAGCACAGTGGATATGCGCATCATCGGGGTGGATCGCAAACTGCAGCAGGACATCGCTTCGGTAAAGACCGGTATCTCCGATTTCGCCAAACAGCAGCTATACCGGACATCGTCCGTGCAGGGGAACCGTCACCTGCTGTTCGGGCTGCTCGGTACTATCTCGCTGTTCTTCATGGCCTTGTTCGGTTTGATCTTTGCCTATCATTTCCTGCAAAGCGATCAAGCCGACAATGCGGCTTAACAAAGCATCAGAGCCGCCCCCTCCTCAGACCACCTTCACCTGTATCAACTCCTTGCCTTCCGGATCGGTCAGATGTACCGCGCAAGCGATGCAGGGATCGAAGCTGTGCACCGTACGCAGAATCTCGATAGGCTGTTTCACATCGTGTAGCTGATGGCCTTTCAGTGCCGCTTCATACGGCCCCTGGTTACCCTGCGCGTCGCGCGGCCCGGCGTTCCAAGTGCTGGGTACGATGGCCTGATAGTTGTCGATCTTGCCGTCCTTGATGACGATCCAGTGCGACAGTCCGCCGCGCGGCGCTTCCATCACGCCGACTCCCTGCGCATGACTGGGCCAGCTCGAAGGTTCCCATTTCGTTGCGTTGAAGGTCTTCACATCGCCCGCTTTGATGTTGGCCATCAGCTGGTCATACCAGCCTTGCATCGCATCGGCGACGAGCTTGGTCTCCAGCGTGCGCGCCGCCGTGCGACCCAGCGTCGAATACAGCGCCTGCACCGGCAGGTCGAGTTTCTTCAAGGTCATGCCGACCAGTTCTCTGGTCGGTTCATGGCCTGAGGCATGCAGCATCAGCACGCGAGCCAACGGCCCGACCTCGACCGGCTTGCCTTTCCAGCGCGGCGATTTCATCCAGGAATAATCCTTGTCCACATCCAGCTGCTGGTAAGGCGGTTGTGGCCCAGTGTAGTCCAGTTTGGTCTCGCCCTTGTACGGGTGCAACCCCTGCTCCTTGCCCACGGAATAGTCGTACCAAGCATGGCTGACGAACTCCTGTATCTCCCCTTCTGCGTCGAGATCGATGGGATGGATCTTGCCCAGGTCGCGCTCCAGGATCACGCCGGACGGGATCATGTAAGAGGAAGGATCGGACATGCCCTTGGTTGGGAATTCGCCGAAGGTGAGGAAGTTGCCGACGCCCTCGCCCTGCTTGAACCAGTCCTTGTAGAAACCGGCGATGGCCAAGGTGTCCGGCACATATACCTGATCGACGAACTCGCGCATCTGCTTGATGGCGTTCTGCACGGTCTGCAGGCCGACCACGTTAACTGCCGTGCCGGAATTGCCGCCGTGGAAATGCGGGCCGTTGCCCTGTCCCGGATGGTTGGGGTCGATACTGATGGCACAAGGCACACCGCCGACGAGGAACATCGGATGCGGGTTTTTGCCGCCGAACACCGCATGCAGTTTCACCACGTCGCGCTGCCAGGCCAGCGCATCGAGGTAATGCGCGACCGCCATCAGGTTGGCTTCCGGCGGCAGTTTATAGGCGGGATGCCCCCAGTAACCGTTGGCGAAGATGCCCAGCTGGCCGGCATCGACAAATCCTTTCAGCTTCTTCTGCACGTCGCTGAAATAGCCGGGCGAGGACTTGGCATAGCCCGAGATGCTCTGTGCCAGCGCCGAAGTGGCCTTGGGATCCGCCTTCAACGCGGAGACCACATCCACCCAATCGAGCGCATGCAGGTGATAGAAGTGCATCACATGGTCGTGGATGTATTGCGCGCCTATCATCAGGTTGCGGATGAGTTCGGCATTGTGCGGGATCTCGATCTTCAGCGCGTTCTCGACCGAGCGCACCGAGGCGATGCCGTGCACCAACGTGCAGACACCGCAGATGCGCTGTGCCAAGGCCCAGGCCTCGCGCGGGTCGCGGCCGCGCAGGATGAGCTCAATGCCGCGCACCATGGTGCCGGCCGAGGATGCGCGGGTGATGCGACCCGAAGCATCGGTCTCGGCTTCGATACGCAGATGGCCTTCGATGCGGGTGACCGGATCGACGATGACACGGCGCGGAGTGGGTTCGTTCATGATGCTTTGTCCTCAACGAGATATTCGGCCAGCAATTCGGTCAGCCCGATGACTTCGACCTTCATGTGGTAATGCTCCAGCCCTTCTTCCATGACGATGCGGCAATTGGCGCAGGCGGTGACCAGCGTCTGCGTGCCGGTCGCCTCGATCTGCCCCTTCTTGTGCTTGAACGCTTGCAGCCGCAACGGCTCGGCGCGCGAATTGGCCGACACCCCGCCACCGCCGCCACAACACCAGTTCATCTTGCCCGCGTCCGGCATCTCGCGGAAATCTTGCGCCACCTGGTTCAGCAAACGGCGCGGTTGCTCCACCACGCCGCCACGGCGGGCGATCTGGCAGGGATCGTGATAAGTCAGCGGACGTTTATCTTTGCCTTGGGTCTTGAGTCTGCCTGTCGCGTGCAATTCATCCAGCACTTCAAGGATATGCTTCACCTCGAAACCGAACGGTTTGCCCATCAGGTTCGGACCTTCCCAGCGCAAGGCGGTGAAGGCATGGCCGCACTCCGGGCTGATCACGCACTTCACCTGCAAGCGCTCGGCAGCCACCACGATACGGCTCACGATCTCGCGCGCCAGGTCGGAAGCACCGATCTGGATGCCGCTGTTGGTTGCCTCGAACGCATCCTGTGCCAGCGTCCAGCTCACGCCGGCCTGCTTGAAGATGCGCGAAAGTGCGGACAGGTATTCGGGGAAGTTGATGATCTCCATCGAAGACATCAGCACCAGATAATTGGCACCCGCTTTTTCAACCGGCACTTCGATACCGGTCTCGGCTTGCACATGTTTGATCTGCGCCAACACCGCCGGCCACTTGATGCCCATCGGGCTGCCGATGTTCACCGCGCGCGTGGTCGCGCCCACCAGGTCTTCGGGCGCATGACCGGAAGCCGCCATGCCTTCGCGCATCTTGCGGATCATATAGGTTATGTCGTTACCGACCGGACACACCATGGCGCAGCGCCCACACAGCGTGCAACTGTCGTACACCAGCGGTTCCCATTCGCTCAGCTCGGCATCGGTCACCGGCTTGGACAGGCCGAGCGCCTTGCCGACCTTGCCGAGCAGCGTGTATTCCTGCTGCCACACGCGGTGCAATGGTTCGAGCTTGTGGATGGGGGTGTATTTGGGATCGTTGGTCTCGGTGTAGAACAGGCACGCTTCGGCGCACAGCCCGCAATGCACGCAGCTGGAGAAGAAGCTGGCGATAGGCGCGTCGATGACCTCCTTGAAAGAGTTGATGCCTTTGTCCAGAGTCGCACTCATTGCTTCCTCCCTAAGAAGCTACGCCTTTGCGTCCAAAAATATCGCCGTTGTACCAGCGCGAGATGAACACCGAGAACGTATGGAACAGCTTGGTGAACGGCAGCAGTACCAGCAACAATTCGACCGAGAACAGGTGCAGTGCCAGCATCAGCGTGTATTCGAACATAAGATGGTGATATGCCATGTAGCCGGTCAACAACGGCAGCAAGGTCACCGCCCAAGCCAGGTAATCAGCGAAGGTCGACAGCAAGCGCTTCACCGGATGATTCAGCCGGTGCGCCAGCAGCACGGCCAGCGCCACGATGGCCGCCACCACCGCGGCATCCACCAGCGCAGACGGCAAGCTCGGCCAACCGAAACCTGTCATGTTGCGGAAGAACTCGATATGCGGCGCAAAGAAGAAGATGGCGATGAACAAGCCGATGTGGAACGCGAAACCGCCGATGTAGGTCACCGGTTCGCGTTTGAGCATGCCCTGCGGCGGCAATGAGCGTGTCACCATGGTGCGCCAGCCGCTGCCGGGGCTGTCTGTACGCGGCCTGGCCAGATCGGCCTTGCGCCCGAGTCCGATAATTTCGAACAGCCGCAGCGCCACTCCGGCCGCGAACAACATCAATGCCCAATCCAGTGCAGTGCCGCGCGCAAAGGTCAGCAGATCGAGGTGGTTCATTTGTCCTCCCGCAACAACTCTTGTGTCGTGACTTTCGCATGCGCCGCTTTTGCGGCAGCCTTGGTCGAGCGGTTGTACCAGGTGATGGCGACTCCTGCCGCGGCTCCGGCTGCTGCCGCTACTCCCAAGGTGGCTGCTGTCGCCGATACCGGCATCGACAAGGCTTTGTATAGCGGGCCGGCATCCCAGAAGTTCGGCTCGGAACATCCGATACAGCCGTGGCCGGACTGGATGGGAAAGCTGGTGCCGTCGTTCCACTTCGTGGTGGCACAGGCGTTGTAGGTGACCGGCCCCTTGCAGCCAAGCTTGAACAGGCACCAGCCTTTGCGTGCCGCCTCGTCGTCGAAGCTTTGCGCGAACTTGCCTTGATCATAGAACGGCCGGCGATAGCAGCGATCATGGATGGTCTCGCCGTAAAACGACTTCGGCCGCCCCAGCTCGTCCAGTTCCGGGATATTGCCGAAGGTGAGGAAATGCGCCAGCACACCGGTCATCACTACCGGGATGGGCGGACAGCCGGGCACGTTGATGATGGGCTTGTCCTTGATGATGTCGCTCACGGCGACCGCGCCGGTCGGGTTCGGGTCGGCCTTGGGGATGCCGCCGTAGGTGGCACAGGTGCCCACCGCCACGATGGCCGCCGCGCCCTTCGCCGTCTCCACCAGCATGTCGTGGTTGCTGATGCCGGCGATGGTGGAATAACCGGGATTGCCCAGCGGGATGGAGCCGTCGACGATGAGTAGATATTTTCCCTCGTTGCCTTTCATCGCCAGCTCGCGCGCATGTTCGGCGGCTTCGCCGGAGACGGCTTGCAGCGTGTGGTGATAATCGAGCGAGATGAGATCGAAGATCAGGTTCTCCAGCGTCGGCGAATGCGAGCGCGTGATGGACTCGGTGCAGCCGGTGCATTCCTGGAACGACAGCCAGATCACCGATTGCCGTCGCGCTTTGGAGATCGCTTCCGCCATCACGCTTGCCATCGCCGGCGGCAAAGCCAGCATCGCCGTGATGGCAGTGCAGAATTTGAGGAATTCGCGGCGGGTGACGCCGCGCTGTTTCAGTCCTTCACCGACACTGCCGGGCTGCTCTGACTGCTTCATGTCGACTCCTTTTGCAGGAAAACCATGGAACGCATGAGGAGTCTGCACAGCAACCGCTACCTAGTCAATCCGCCTGTAGGGTTATGCCGACACTGGTCGAAGCGCGAGATGATCCTGCTGGCGAGGTCGAGGATCTCGGGCATTGACGCAGCGACTTCCAGGGTGAGCGCCTCGCCCCAATCCACCACTGCCGGTTGCACCCCGATCAAGGCCCGCTGTTGCGGCCAGTGCCCAGTCAGTTGCGAAATGGACATCAGATCGAGCAGCCCCACCTCGTGCACGCTGCTCTTGCGGTTCGCTCCCAGGAAAGCATCCATCTGTTCGCCCTCGAAGCTGCGCACACTGCCCGCCGCTGCACCCAGTTCGGCCGCATCGATGACCAGCAAGGCGTCGCATTCGCTGATCGGGACGGCCAGCGTGAAAGACAGCGTACCGCCATCGAGGAACTCGATGTCCGCCCGCCCCGCGCACAGCTTTTCCAATTCGCGCATGGCGACGATACCGACGCCCTCGTCGGTGAGCAGCGTGTTGCCGATGCCGAGCACAAGTATTGTCATGCCCACTCCAATTCCCATGGCACACAGGGATCGAGTGTGGCGACGAGACGGACGATATGGCGTTCCAATCCCTGCCGGTCCTGCGCATCCGCCCCCAGCAGACAGTCATGCAGCGCACCTTGCGGATGGAAGTTCCATTCCGTCGGCGCCACGATCAGATATTCGGCGACCAGATCGCCATCGAGTACGACTTCGTGCATCAGCAGGCCGCGCGCCGTTTCGACCAGCGAACGGCCGACACCTTGCGCCACCACTGCCGCGCTTGCCGAGCCCGCACGACCGGTTCCCTCCCAGCCGCCTGCCCACTCTGCCAGTTCGGCGAAGCGCGCCAGCCAGTGTGCGGCGAAGAACCCGGCATGTGCCTGCTGCCCTCTTGCACCTGCTCCAGTCACCGCCGGCATGCCGCGCCATTCCGGCCGGCGGCTGAATCCGCCATCCAGGCGTGGCCATTCTGCCAGCGAGCTGGCGGCATCGAGTGTCGGCAAGATTCGCATTGCTGATACCGGTATCTCAGGCATCTGCTCCACGCGCTCGCGCAACCGGGTGACCGCGGAAGTGTCGAGGAACTGCAGCAGTTCCGTGCGCTTGCCTTCATTGACGCAATGCACCGCGCTGACGAATCCCTGTTGCAACGGTGCCTCGCCCAGCAACGGCGGCAGATCGATCAGGCACCGCCAAAGGTGCTCACGCAACGCTTCCCGTCTGACCTCGTCATTGATCGTCACTGCGCAAGCGCTGCCCCGTGCCGCCGCCAAGGCGAGCCTGGCGGCTTGCGCTTGCGCGCGTCCGCACAAGGCGAACAACAAGGGAACCATACGTTCGGTTTGCAGCACGGTGCGACCGTGCAATATGCGGGAGACATCGGGGCGCTCGCTGCCGATCTGTGCAGCGACCACCCGATGGTCGGCACATGAGAGCCGAATCCGGACGCGGCCGGTATCCAGATTCGTCATCATCGCGACGGGGTGATGCCGGGGAAATAGCTGTCGAGATCGGCTTCGCCTTGCATCGCTGCGGCAAGGCCGTCGAGTGCGAGATCGAGCTCTGCCGCACGCTCGGCGCTCAACCGTTCACGCGCCTGCCCGAGCACGACATAGACCCAGTCGCCGGGCGCGACCGTATCCAGCCAAAGGACGTTTATCCGCTCGCGCCGGCCGCGCCCCTCGCACCAGGCGAGCAGGCCATCGACTGCAACGACTTGCATGGGTATACCTAGACACATATGACCGGCATGCTACCAGCAAAACCGGATCGAGAGATTACCGGCGTTGCCGCACCGCCTCGAACAGGCACACCGCCGCAGCCGCAGCGGCATTCAGCGACTCCACCCGGCCCGGCATCGGGATGATGAAGTGCTGGTGGGCCGATTCCAGCAACGCCGGTGACAGTCCCGCCCCTTCATTGCCGATGGCAAAGGCGAGTTTGCCGCGCAGGTTGCAATCGTACAATCCGCTCTTTGCCTGCAGCGAGGCCGCCAGTATCTTGCCGGTGAATCTTGTTGCCACGGCAAGCAGGTCTTGCGCCTCGTGGATGCCCAGTACGAAGTGCCCGCCCATGCCGGCGCGCAACACCCTGGGCGACCAGGCATCGGCACACCCTTGCGACAGGAACACCGCATCGCAGCCGGCGGCGGCGGCCGAGCGCAGGATGGAACCGAGGTTGCCGGGGTCCTGGATGTCTTCCAGCAGCAAGGCGAACTGGCTGTGTGCGGTTGCGACCTTGGCGGGCGGGATGGCGATCAGTGCAAGCAGGCCGTTCGGGGTCTTGAGCTCGGAGAGTTGCGCGAACAGCGCATCGTCGAGTTGCGTCTGCGGCAAGCCGGCACAGCGCTCGAGCAAGGCGGTGATCTCGGCATCCTGCAAGGCCTGTTCGTTCACCAACAGATGCAGCGGCCGTTCGCCCGCTTCGAGAAAGGCGCGCAGCAGATGCGCGCCGTCCAGCAAAGTCTGCCCCGCTTCGCGTCGTGCACGCGCGGATGAGGCCAGTTTTTGCAGCGACTTGTAGAACGGGTTGTCGCGCGAGGAGATGCGCTTGATGGTCATCAGGCCGGATCTGGTGTGCCCGATTCGAGCAGACTGCCCATTTCTTCCAGCGCGGGCAGTTCCTGCAGCGAGCGCAGGTTGAGATCGTCCAGCAACTGTTGCGTGGTGGCGTACAGCGCCGGCTTGCCCGGCGTGTCGCGAGTGCCGATGGCTTCGATCCAGGCACGCGCTTCCAGCGTCTTCAGCACTTGCGAAGAGACTGCCACACCGCGGATGTCTTCGATGTCGCCGCGCGTGACCGGTTGGCGGTAGGCGATGATTGCCAGCGTCTCCATCACCGCGCGCGAATAGCGCGGCGGCTTCTGCGGATTGAGCTTGTCCAGGTGTTCCTGCATCTCGGGGCGTGCACGGAAGCGCCAGCCGCTGGACACGCGATTCAGCTCGACGCCGCTGTCCGCATATTTGTCAGCCAGCTGTTGCAGCAGCTCTTCGACCGTCCTGGTTTCCAGCGGGACATCGGAGAGGCGCTTCAGTTCGGCGACGGACAAGGGTTCTTGCGTAGTGAGCAGCGCCGCCTCGAAGATGCGGGTGAGCAGCGCGGTATCCACTGCCTGTTCGATCTCGGCGACCGCGGTGACCTGTTCACTCGGCAGTGATGGCTCGACTGGTTCGGACATAGATGTTCCCCAGGGTTTCGGTTTGCGTGATCTCGACCAAGCTCTCCTTGGCCAACTCAAGAATGGCGATGAAGGTGACGACCAGCATCGGGATGCTGGCCTCCGCCTCGAACAGGCTCTCGAACGGGACGAAATCGGTGTTGCGCAGCTGACGCAGCACTTTGGTCATCTGCTCGCGCACCGACAGTTCTTCGCGGCGCACCTTGTGATGGGCGTTGACCTTGGCCCGGGTGAGCAGCGCCAGCCAGGCATGGTGCAGGTCTTCCACCGTCACGTTGGGCAGCCGCTCGATCACGGTGCGCTCGATCAACACCTGCACCAGTTCGAAATCGCGGCCGGCCTGCGGCAACTCGTTCAGCTTCTGCGCGGCCAGTTTCATCTGTTCGTATTCGAGCAGGCGGCGCATCAACTCGGCGCGCGGGTCTTCCGCAGTCTCTTCCTCGTTCACCTTGGGCGGGCGCGGCAACAGCATGCGCGACTTGATTTCGATCAGCACGGCGGCCATCAACAGGTATTCCGCCGCCAGCTCAAGGCGGTGGCGCTGCATCACTTCGATATAACCCATGTACTGCTGGGTCAGCTGTGCCATCGGGATGTCGAGCACATCGAGGTTGTGCTTGCGGATCAAGTACAACAGCAGATCGAGCGGCCCCTGGAACGATTCGAGCACGACTTCCAGCGCGTCCGGCGGGATGTACAGATCCTGCGGCATCGCCATCATCGGCTCGCCGTGGACATGTGCCACCGGATTGGCGGTCTGCAGCTCGAGTTGTACTTCGCTTCCGCTCATGTTCAGTTGTAACCCAGCCCCATCGCGTCGCGCACATCGCGCATGGTCTCGGTGGCCAGCTTGCGCGCCTTCTCGCAGCCGTCGGCGATGATGTTCTTCACCAGTGCCGGGTCATCGAGATACATCTGTGCACGCTCGCGCATCGGTTTCTGCTCTTCCAGCACGGCGGTGATGACCGGCTGCTTGCATTCGATGCAGCCGATGCCCGCACTGCGGCAACCCTGCTGCACCCATTGCTTGATGGCATCGCTGGAATACACCTGGTGCAACTGCCACACCGGGCATTTGTCCGGATCGCCCGGGTCGGTGCGGCGGATACGCGCCGGATCGGTCGGCATGGTCTTGATCTTCTTGCCCACCTCGGCCTCGTCTTCGCGCAGGCTGATGGTGTTGCCGTAAGACTTGGACATCTTCTGCCCGTCCAGCCCGGGCATGCGCGAGGCCGCCGTGAGCATGGCTTGCGGCTCGGACAGGATCATCTTGCCGCCGCCTTCGAGGTAGCCGAACAGGCGCTCGCGGTCGCCCAGGCTCAGGCTCTGTTGTTCATCCAGCAGCGACTTGGCCGACAGCAGCGCCTCGCCGTCACCCTGCTCCTGGAAGCGGGTGCGCAACTCGGTGTACAGCTTGGCCTTCTTGCCGCCGAGCTTCTTGACCGCAGCCTCGGCCTTCTCCTCGAAACCCGGTTCGCGACCGTAGATGTGGTTGAAGCGACGCGCAATCTCGCGGGTGAATTCGATGTGCGGCACTTGGTCTTCACCCACCGGCACCTGCGTGGCACGGTAGATGAGGATGTCCGCGCTCTGCAACAGCGGATAACCGAGGAAGCCGTAGGTGGAGAGATCCTTGCCGGACAGCTTCTCCTGCTGGTCCTTGTAGGTCGGCATGCGCTCCAGCCAACCCAGCGGTGTGATCATGGACAGCAGCAGGTGCAGCTCGGCATGTTCCGGCACGCGCGACTGGATGAACAAAGTGGCCTGTGCCGGATCGACACCCGCCGCCAGCCAGTCGATGACCATGTCCCACACGTTCTGCTCGATGACTTGCGGCGTATCGTAATGCGTGGTCAATGCGTGCCAATCGGCCACAAAGAACAGGCATTCGTACTGGTGCTGCATCTGCACCCAGTTCTTCAGCACACCATGGTAATGCCCCAAGTGCAGACTGCCCGTGGGACGCATTCCGGATAAAACTCGATCAGCAAACATAAGCCCTACTTCACACTAAAAAATCGTTTCGATCAGCCGGATCAGCGCATTCACCAACGGTGACAGTATCCAGCTCAGGATCGGCCGGCCGCCGAGCGGTACCACTGCCAGCAGGATCAGGATGACGAAGCCGTACGGCTCCACCTTGGCCAGCGCAAAAGCCTGGCGGTGCGGCAACAGGCTGATCGCGATGCGTCCGCCGTCCAGTGGCGGCAACGGCAACAGGTTCAGCACCAGCAAAATGGCGTTGATTGTAACCCCGAACTGCGCCATGCCAATCAGCGGCTCGGCAAAATAATTCTCCGGGAACATCAGGGCCAGCTTGATCATGGCGCCCCAGAACAGCGCCATCACCAGGTTGGCCGCCGGCCCGGCCAGGGCGACCCACAGCATGTCCTGTTTGGGGCGGCGCAAGGCGGCAAAATTGACCGGCACCGGCTTGGCCCAGCCGAACAGGATGCCGCCGATGAATAGGGTCAGCAGCGGCAACAGGATGGTGCCTATGGGGTCGATATGACGTATCGGATTCAGGCTGATGCGCCCGGCGGCATAGGCGGTCATATCGCCGAAGTGGCGCGCCGCATAACCGTGTGCCGCCTCGTGCAGTGTGATGGCGAACAACACCGGGATGGCGGCGAGCGCGATGGTCTGGATCAATGCATCGATATTCATTTATTCCTCGATTCCCAAATGGGCGACGGCTCCCTTGCCGCGCCGAACCAGCGCCGGCACCGAATCGGTCAGGTCGATCACCGTGGTGGGTTCGATGCCGACCAAACCGCCCTCGATGACCAGCTCGACCTGACGCTCCAGATGTTCGCGGATCTCCTCCACATCGGTCAGCGGCTGCTGCGCCTGCGGCAGGATCAGCGTGGAACTCAGCAGCGGCTCGCCCAGTTCTTCCAGCAAGGCCAGCGCGACCGGATGGTCCGGGATGCGCAATCCCACAGTGCTGCGTTTGGGGTGCTGCAAGCGGCGCGGCACCTCCCGGGTCGCCTCCAGGATGAAGGTGTATGCGCCTGGCGTGTTGTTCTTGAGCAGGCGGAACTGGGCATTGTCCACTTTGGCATATTTTGACAACTCTGACAGGTCGCGGCACATCAGCGTCAGCAGGTGTTTGTCGTCCAGCCCGCGTATCTGGCGGATGCGCGCGACCGCATTCTTGTCGTCCAGATGGCAACCGATGGCGTACCCGGAATCGGTGGGATAGACGATCACCGCGCCGTCGCGCAGCATCTCCGCCGCCTGCCTGATCAGGCGCGGCTGCGGGTTGTCCGGATGGATGGAGAAGAATTGCGCCATGCTCAGGCCGCCTTCGCTTCCCAGGAAGTCCACACCGGCACACACTCCAGCGGGAAATCGGGCAGGCGCCCGATATCGCGGTAGCTTTCTTCCGGCCCATGGAAATCCGAGCCGCAGGAGCACAGCAGGCCGAACTCCTTGGCATAACGCGCGAACTCGGCGAACTGCGGCGGCGTATGGCTGCCGCTCACCACTTCGATGCCCTGCCCGCCGAGCTCGGCGAATTCCTTCAGCAATTCCAGCAAGGTCGGCCTGCCCATCGGCTTGCGTCCGGCGGTATAGCGCCCCGGATGCGCCAGCACGGCGATGCCGCCGGCGCCGCGTATCCACGCGATCGCGTCCGGCAGGCTGCCCCATTCATGCGACACATAGCCGGGTTTGCCTTTCACCAGATAGCGGTTGAACACGCTGCGCACATCCTTGCAGTGTCCAGCCTCGACCAGGTAGCGCGCAAAATGGGTGCGGCCGATCATGTCGGGATTGGCGGCATAGCGCAAAGCGCCTTCCAGCACGCCGCCGATGCCGGCGCGTGCCAGCGAATCGGCCATCAGTTCGGCCCGGCGCCGGCGGCCGCTGCGAATACCGCGCAGGCCTTCCACCAAAGCCGGATTCTCCGGATCGATGTGCAAACCGACGATATGCACCGTGTGCTTGCGCCAGGTGACGGATATCTCGACGCCATTGATGAATTCGATGCCTTGTGCGGCCGCTGCTTGTGCGGCTTCGGCCAGGCCAGCCACATCATCGTGATCGGTCAGCGCCAATACTTTCACCTCGCGTTCGGCGGCGCGAGCCAACAGCTCAGTCGGGGTGAGCGTCCCGTCGGAAAATCTGGAATGGCAATGCAGGTCGTAATCGAGCATCAAATGTCGCCGCCGCCCTTTTTCATCACCTTGCCCTCTTCGGCGCGCTTGCGGCGCACCTCCTTCGGGTCGGCGATCAGCGGGCGATAGATTTCGATGCGGTCTTTTTCCCGCAGCACGGCATCCGGTTTGGTGAGCTTGCCGAAGATGCCCAGCTTGCTGGTTGCCAGGTCGATCTCGGGATGTTTATCCAGGATGCCGCTGGCACGAATGGCCTCCAGCACCGTAGTGCCGGCAGCGACCTGCTGCTTGAGCAGAGTCTGCTTGTCGGGAAGGGCATAGACCACTTCGATGTTAATCTTATCGTTCATGCTTTTGTGTAGACCTTTTCTGCACGGTGGATGAAAGCATCCACGAAACTGTTGGCGATATGGTGGAACACCGGCCCCACCAGCTTTTCCAGCAATTTGTTGGAAAACTCGTAATGCAGGCGAAATTCTATTTTACAGGCTTCATCGCTCAAGGGGATGAAACGCCAATGCCCGTCCAGATGACGGAACGGACCGTCAGTCAGCGTCATGTCGATCTGGTGCGGCGGATTGCGCTGGTTTTCGGTGCTGAAATGCTGCTTGATATGGTGGTAATCGATGTGCACCGTGGCATGCATGGTCGTTCCCTGCATGTCGTTGATCGCCGCCCCGCCGCACCAGGGCAGGAACTGCGGATATTCCTCCACCCGGTCCACCAGATTGAACATCTGCTCCGCCGTGTGCAGAACCAACACCGTTTTCTCAACCAGAGCCATTGCTTTACGAAGCCGCCAAATCAAAGGCTGGTAGAATATCGCAACCAACCGCAAAACTCACCCAAATGAGCATCATCCAGAACAAAAAAGCGTTCCACGACTACTTCATCGAGGAAAAACACGAAGCCGGCCTCATGCTGGAAGGCTGGGAAGTGAAGGCCATCCGCGACGGACGGGTGCAGCTCAAGGAAGCCTACGTCCTCGCCAAAGACGGCGCACTGTGGCTGTTCGGCTCGCACATCAGTCCGCTCGCCAACGCTTCCACCCACATCCATCCCGATCCCGTGCGTACCCGCAAGCTGCTGCTGCACAAGCACGAGATCGACAAACTCATCGGCAAGGTACAGCGCGCCGGCTATACCATCATGCCGCTGGACATGCACTACAAGGGCGGCCGGGTGAAGCTGGAGATCGGTCTCGCCAAAGGCAAGAAGGAGCATGACAAGCGCGCAACAGAACGGGAAAAGGACGCAAAACGTGAAGCCGCTGCCGCAATGAAGAAGGAACGGCGCTGAAATGCCGCGCACCGCCCTTTTCATGCTGTTGGCGCTGCTTGCATCGGGCATCAACGCCCAAGCGAAAGGAGTCGCCATGACTGATACCAACCAAACCGCATACCTTGCCGGCGGCTGCTTCTGGGGCATGGAAGAACTGGTGCGCCAGATACCCGGCGTAGTGGCAACCGAAGTCGGCTATACCGGAGGCAGCGTCCCCGATGCCACTTACGACATCGTGAAGACCGGCAGCAGCGGCCATGCCGAATCGCTGAAGATCGTGTTCGACCCGAAGCGCCTGAACTACCGTCACTTGCTGTTCGAATTCTTCCGCATGCACAACCCGACCACCAAGAACCAGCAAGGCAACGATATCGGTTCGCAATACCGCTCGGCGATCTTTTATTTGAATGAAGAGCAGAAGCGCACGGCAGAGGAAGTCATCAAGACCGTGGATGCCTCAGGCGACTGGAAAGCCAAGGTCGTCACGGAAGTCGTGCCGTTCAAAGAGTTTTACCGCGCCGAGGAATATCACCAGAAATATCTGGTGAAACACCCGCACGGCTATACCTGCCACTATGTGCGCAGGATGAAACTGGGCGAGTGATTCCCGCAGCGGGGAATGCACGCACCAACGATGCCCGCGAATTCAGTCGGTCAGGCAGCCTTCCACACTTCCCACCATTTCTTGGATTCCGACATGGTCGCGAACTCGGCGGTGGCCTCACGCTCCCACTCGGCAACCGAGAACCCGGATGACTGCAAGGCTGCGCTATATTTGGTATCCACGCCCTGGATATGTTCTTTGAGCCAGGTTTTCAGGAAGCTCAACATTTCGAAATAGATCGGCTTCTCTTCAAGCAGATGCTTCTTTGCCAGCTGGTCGAGCTGCTCCAGCAATTTCCTGTGCTCTTCCATGTGCGGCACAATGTCCTTGTATTTTGCCTGGCGCATCAGCCGCTCTTCCAGCGCGAAATGCGTCTGCGTATAGCTCACCAGCGCGTCCAATATGCCGGCAATGGCCTTGTCGCCTTCGCGTTTGGATACTGCGACAAACAGACGATTGAGAATATTGACCAACTCGCGATGCTGATCATCAATGGTTTTGATATTTACGCTGTACTCGGAAGACCACTTGAAGAAGACCTCATCGTTCGACATATACACCTCCAAAATTTAATTCCGTCACCACAATCATCTGTCAGTTACGTTGCAAAACAATTAAGCGGCCCGGCAAACCGGCCACGGAATTGTTTTTGCACGAACGCAACTGCACATTGCCCATTTCGGCAGCACAGCAGAGATCAATGTTTTCAACGGGTAAGGGAGGTATGAATCAAGACAGATAACAGGAAGGGCCTGATATCGCGGTCCCGCTACCATAGTTTCCCTTAGGCCGGAGACTTTGCGTCCATACCTTTCGATATGTATGCCAAGTGGATAAATCGTACTGCCTTATTTCAACAAGGTCAAATCATTGATTGGCTAACTTGAACCTGTGGGGATATCCCAATAAACAATCAGATAATAAATCCCCCATACCAGCAATGAAATCACGACGATCCAAAGCCAGATCGGCACATTTCCCTGCCGCTCGGCAATGCCTGCACTTGTGTATACGTAATCAGGAGGCTCGGCCCCGTCGGCTTCGGCTGCTCGATTGTCATCTGGCTGCTCAGTCATGGCATCTCCCCTCTTATTAAACGTTTTGCGACGTCAGGGAACTCGGGTTGGTCGAGCATGAGTAGCTGCGGGTCTATTTGCTGGCGACCGGCAGCCTCGGATAGCGCAGCCCATATTTTCGCGCGCGCATCTGCGAGTTGAACCTTAACGGTGCCCGTAGCGCTTGGTGGTTCGCCGACGGAACAGAAACTGATGATGGGAAGCATGATCTTGTTGCACGCATCCAGCAGCCAGGGGATGCTGGATGTGCAGAAGCCGGCATCCTGTGCGGGAGCATTCAAGCCCGCCCGCTTCAACGCCACAAGCTGTGCATTCACCCGCAACGATTGCACGTAATGCACGATGTCCCAAGTTTGTGCCGGGGTGAACGTCCCGGCAAAAGCCGGCATCGGCGTACCGCCCACCCCGGTCATGATGGTTTTGAAAATGTGGCGACCATCGTGGCCGAGTTTGACGCCACCCGGCACGCCGGCATCGAGCGTGAAGTTGGCAGGATTGTCCGGATTGCCCCAGATATCGCTAAAGGTGCCGGGCGGTACGCCGTCGCCGAGTCCGTTCATGCCGTGACATGCTGCACACACGCCTTCAAATTGCTGCTTGCCCTGAGCCAGCGAGGCCACCGTCACCGGCGGCTCTTCTGGAACCTGTATCGGCGGGCCCGATTTTTCCGTTTTCCAGCGCGGCGAGAAAGTCTTGATGTACTGGATCACTGCCAGCCGCTCGCGTGCATCGAGGTCATACCACGGAGGCATCGCGGTGCCCCATAATCCGTGCGAGATGGTCACGAACAGGTCCTCGTCCGAAGGCAGCGAATCCGCATCATTGCCGGTCGAACGGAACTTGAATCTTCCCGCAGTGAAATCGCGCGGCTTCGGATTCAGGAAACGTGCCGACGGGCCGTTACCGTCTCCCTGCGCACCGTGACAACCCACACAGCGCCGCAGATAAACCTGCTTTCCGCGCGGCAACAAATCCAGTTCCATATTGCTCGTTTGCAATGCCGCGCCATTGATGAATCGCGTCGACACGAAGGTTTCGCGCCAATCTCCTATCGATGCGCCAAGTCGCTGGATATAGGCCACCAACGCCGCCCCATCCTCATTCAACTCGGGCACACTCTCACCGTTCGCGTTCTTGAACAGCCAGGGGAAGCGCGGCATGATGGAATCCGGCACCACATCGCGCGGGTTCCAGTGATGCGCGGCTTGCCAGTCATCGCCATATTTGCGCCCCACGCGCAGCAGGTCGGGACCGATGCGCCGCGTGCCCAGCATTTGCGGCTGGTCGTACACATACTCCCCGGCTTGCGACACCGGTCCCCAGCGCGCATCTTCGCCGGTGACCGGACGCACGAATTGCGAATGGCAATACCAGCAGCCTTCGCGGATATACACATGGCGCCCCTTGCGCTCCAGCGGCGTGTAATCTGCAACCTGAATGGTCTGCCCGGTACTGGCGGAAACGACGGTAGGGTTGTAGGTCTGAGGCAGGATGGAAGGCAGGATGCCCTGGATCAGCACCGCCAAAAAGAAGAACACGATGCCGGCAACGATGAACACACCCGAGGGGCGGCTGAACCAGCCCCCCTCCAGGACCGTGGGATGCTTTTCGGGAACAGCCAAAGGAGAAATGTCCGTCGGCACTTTGCAAGGTTCGCCTGCGCGCGCCGTCATGACCAGGTTGATCGCCATCAGCACAAACCCGATGTCCATCGCTGCGCCGGCCAAGGTACGCGTGAACCACCAGGGTTTCATCTCAACCACGGAATCGATGAAGTTCGCGTTGTATTCGAGCATGCTGCCCTGGATCAGGCCCTGCGCAGTAAGCCCGATCAGCATGATGGTGGTTCCGGCGATGGTCAGCCACACGTGCCAGCTCGCCAGCTGCGGACTCCACAACTGGCGTCCGGTCACACGGGGCCACACATAGTAGATGCTGCCGACCGCCGCCAATACAAAGGTGGCGAACACGGTGAAATGGGAATGTGCGATCACGAAATCGGTGAAGTGCGTCAGCTCCTGCATGCGGCGCAATGCTTCGGTCGATCCCTGGAAGCAACCGACCAGATAAAAGAACGTCGCCAGCAACAGGAATTTCGCCGCATAGCTGTCGGCCTCGTTGCCGCCGATCACCGCCCCCCAACGCCCTTTGGCGGTGCCGAACAAATTGGTGATCACTGCCCATACCGGGATGATCAGGAGCATGCTGGTCACAATGGAGATGGTCTGGTTGTGATAGGGGATCGGGCTGAACAGGTAGTGATGGGTACCGACGAAGGGATAGAAAAATGCCAACGCCCAGAAACCTAGCAGCGACAGGCGATGGCTGAACAGCGGCGCTTTCACCGCCAGCGGCAGGAAGTAATACATCAGCGCCAATCCGGCCGGTGTGATCCACAGCCCGACCACATAGTGGATATACAGCCCGTGCAAGGCGGTGTTGCTGATGCCGGACATCGGCACATACGGCAGCACGACATTGCCCAAGACCAGGTTCATCAGCGTCCACACCAGCGCGGCCAGCGTGTACCACAATGCGACGTAGAAACCTTTTTCCTTGCGCGTGAATATCGTCGCAAGTACTTGGCCGCCGATCATCGCCAGGATGACCCAGCGCAGGATATTGAGCGGCCATTGGTATTCGCCCGCCTCGAAGCCGGAGTTGTAACCCAGCAGCAGCGAGATCGAGCCCGCAATCAGGAATAGGTTCCAACCCCACAGCAACGGCCAACCCCAGTGTTCCTTGACCATGGCACGTCCGCACAAGCGTGGCACAAGGTAATACAGCAGCCCGAGCACGGGCGTGGAAAAAGCGCCGAAAATGACGCCGTTGACATGCACGGGACGCAAGCGGCCGAAAGACAGCCACGAGGTTTCGCCGAGAAAATCCGGGTAATGAAATTTGATGGAGACTAACAGGCCCACCAGCGGAAAAATCGTGAGCCACACGATGGACCACCACAACCAGGCCCGTACCATCGCCATATTGACCAGACTGGGAACATCTTGCGGCGCAGGTTCGCCGGGTATATCCATGGTGCACAATCGTTGGTCAGGCATGCTCCCTCCCGCGAATTTGAATTCCCCGATGTACTTAAGACGCTAGCGATTGTGTTGTATGTGGCGATCAACCGCGCACCAAGCGATTCCCTCCCGGCATGGTTGGAGAATTAAATCCCCGATCCGGTCGCACGGCAATCGCCTTCTACAGTCTTTCCCCCACGCTCAACAATTGCAAAGAGGCATAGAATCGACATCCTGCTATGTCGCGAACTGAAAAATGAGGAGGTCGTCATGTACCAACGCATTCTGGTTCCAATTGATGGTAGCGAAACTTCCAGACGCGCCTTGCAAGAGGCAGTCAAGCTGGCACAACCGGAGTCCCGGTTACGCCTTGTTTACGTGCTGGCGAACACTTATCCGCTGGATGCGGAAGGCTTCACGTTTATCGATTACGACGCGCTACAGGAAGCAGCCAGACACACCGGCGAACGCACGCTTGCCCTAGCCGCAGAAAAAACCCGCCAGTCTGGCGCCACGGTAGACACCGCACTCATCGATGCTGGCGACGAACGCATCGCCAGCGTGATTGAACGTGATGCCCGTAGCTGGCCGGCCGACCTGATCGTGATCGGCACACATGGCCGGTCAGGCCTGAACCGTTTGCTGCTGGGCAGCGTTGCCGAAGGCGTGGTGCGAATGGCATCGGTGCCGGTGCTGCTGATTCGCGCCGAATAAGCGACCGCCATGCGGCCCAGCATCGGCCTTGCACCGAGCAGCGATTCGGCTCGCGTAAAAGTCGTGCAGAAATAAAAACGGGCTAGACCATTCCTGACCTAACCCGTTGTTTGTATGGTGCATCCGAAGAGATTCGAACTCTTGCCCCCTTGGTTCGTAGTTTGCATTTATCTTGTAAGAGGCTATTTTTATTGTTATTTACAGTCTCGCCCGTTCCATGTTTGGCACTGTTTTGTACCGTTTTAATCTCTTTAGTCACCAGACAGTCCCCATGCTGTTTCCTTATGGTCGCGCATGCCATTCGTAGACTAAGTGGAGACAGCCGATCTTTTGACCATCTCCCCTTCGATTGGGTTTATTTAAAACCTGTAATCTAAACCAAAAGAAATTTTGGTCAGAGTTTCCTTAGTGCTGTTTGCAAAAACAAGTGGGTCTGTAAATTTGACTCCATTGAATATATCTATGGCAGCTCGCCCATAGAGATTCTCAGTGAACGGAAATATATAGCCCCCTCCAATCAGCAGACCTGTTCCAGATGCCGATCTGGAATACGTTCCGTTACCTACTACATAATCCCCCTCAAGTTTCGTTGAGGAACTATGCACGCCAATTTTTCCGAAGAGTGAGCTTCTATTAAATTTCACCCCTCCCAGCATTGCGAGATGAGCCGCAGTCGCAGAAAACTTCCAAGTACCCATTTCAGCAGTGCCTGCGAAAGTAGCTCCCGTGTGCCCTGTGACACTCCCCAAATCGCTATATCCTACTTCCCATCCCAAATTGTCACTAACCCATTGCCCCACGCGAATACCCGCTCCGACGCCTGATGCTTCTTGGTCTGTGGCTGCAAAAGTTGCTCCCGCAGCAAGCGCTCCACTAGTCAATTTATCTGTCCAATTAGGGTATGCAATGACTCCAAGGCCACCTCCAACGAAAAGACCAGCTGCTTGTGACGCTACAGAAAAACCAAGCAGCCCTCCAAATACGATAGCAAGCGATTTACTTTTCATTACCACGACCCTTTATTAATGTTAGAAAAAGCCCTTTTAGAGAAAGGGCCGAAGATTGTCCTCTCGCTCAATTAGTCATGTAAAGAATGATGATGTACTAGACCAAGTACTAGATACTGTATTGATGAGTTCCATCTGCTCATGCCGCCAGCACTTGGCAAAAGTTGTCACACGCGAATAGGAGCCGGTATAACCCACCTGCATCAGATCCTGATGCAGGTGCTTGAGGCTCGGCCCTTGCCAGCTTCCGTCTTCAGCCGTGCGGTCAGCTTGGTTGCGTATTCGTCTAGCTTGCTGGGTGTATTGCGGTTGGGGTACTTGGGCTCAACAATCTTGTTTGCCAAGTATTTCCGGATGGCGTTGCGTGAGAGTCCTGTTCTGCGAACGATCTCCCGTATCGGCATGTTATCGCGCAAATGCCAGCGCCTGATGCTGCTCAATATTCCCACGTTAATCACTCCTGTTGCTCTCGCTTAAAAAATAAGCGGGACAGTATCTAACGTGGGTCAAATTTGGATGCGCATTACTACCCTAAGTGGGGCAGTTTTAAGTGCGCCGTAACAGTCAGGGTACGCGATCTGAAGCACACGTTCGGCAGGCGACTCAGGACAGTTGGCGTTCCACTAGAAACACGGAAGGTTCTGCTAGGGCACAAGAATGGGGACATCACTTCACACTATTCTGCCGCCGAGCTTACTGAGCTTTTGGAAGCGTCGAACCGTGTTTGCGGGGGCGAGTCCCGCAAAAGTCCCGCAATAACCTTGCTGAAAAGAAAAATCGCCTAGCAGGTTAGTGCTAAGCGATTGTTCTTTCTACTGAATATGGTGCGCCCGAAGAGATTCGAACTCCTGACCCCTTGGTTCGTAGCCAAGTACTCTATCCAGCTGAGCTACGGGCGCGTGAAACTTTACTATCTACTACTGGCGGAGAGAGAGGGATTCGAACCCTCGATACAAGTTTAAGCTCGTATGCACCCTTAGCAGGGGTGTGCCTTCGACCTCTCGGCCATCTCTCCGAAGGCCGCGAATAATACTGATTAGAGGGTAGGCGGTCAAACGATTTTTTAGATTTCTTGGTCCAGATCGAAAGCTTTGTGCAGCACGCGCACGGCCAGCTCCAGATATTTCTCGTCGATGACCACGGAGATCTTGATCTCGGAGGTGGAGATCATCTGGATGTTGATGCCCTCTTCCGCCAGCGTGCGGAACATCTTGCTGGCGATGCCTACGTGCGAACGCATGCCGACGCCGACCACGGAAACTTTGGCGGTCTTGTTGTCACCGACAACTTCGCGCGCACCGATGTGCGGCTGCACCTTGCCCTTGAGAATGTCCATCGCCTTGTTGAATTCGTTGCGATGCACGGTGAAAGAGAAATCGGTGGAACCGTCCACGCCGACGTTCTGGATGATCATGTCCACGTCGATGTTGGCTTCGCTCACTGGGCCAAGTATCTGGTAAGCGATACCGGGCTTGTCCGGCACGCCGCGCACGGTGATCTTGGCTTCATCGCGGTTGAACGCGATCCCTGAAATGATTGCCTGTTCCATTTTGTTCTCTTCCTCGAAAGTGATCAGCGTACCCTCGCCCTCGTCGGTGAAGCTGGAGAGCACACGCAGTTTGACTTTGTATTTGCCGGCGAATTCGACCGAGCGGATCTGCAAGACTTTGGAGCCCAAGCTCGCCATCTCCAGCATCTCCTCGAAAGTGATGCTCTTCAGGCGGCGTGCTTCCGGCACCATGCGCGGGTCGGTGGTGTAGACGCCATCGACGTCGGTGTAGATCTGGCACTCGTCGGCGCGCAAGGCGGCGGCGATGGCGACGCCCGTGGTATCCGAACCGCCGCGTCCGAGCGTGGTGATGTTGCCGTCCGCGTCCATGCCCTGGAAACCGGCCACCACGACAACATTGCCCGCAGCCAGATCAGCACGGATATTTTGCTCGTCGATGCTGACGATACGCGCTTTGGTGAAGGCGCTGTCGGTGAGGATCTTGACCTGCGCGCCGGTGTAGCTCTTGGCTTCCAGTCCGGCATCCTTGAGCGCCATCGCCAGCAGGCCGATGGTCACTTGTTCGCCGGTGGAGATGACCACGTCGAGTTCGCGCGGATCGGGATGTTTCTGGATCTCTTTGGCCAGTGCGATCAGCCGGTTGGTCTCGCCGCTCATGGCGGAGACTACGACCACTACCTGATGCCCTTGTGCCTTGTATTTTGCCACGCGTTGCGCAACGTTCTTGATGCGCTCGGGGCTGCCCATGGAGGTGCCGCCGTATTTCTGAACTATCAATGCCACGATAATGCCTGCGTCGTTTTTTAAGTGGGCGGCATTCTAACTGAACTGGCCCCAAAAGACGATTCCCCCTCTGCTACACTGCGCCCGCATATGAGCAAGATCACCCAACGCCCCTTCCCCGCCGACATCAGCCAAAAACTCGCCCGCGCCGGCATCGCGCCGTTGCTGGCGCGCATCTACGCCGCGCGCGGCATCGCCGATGCCGCCCAGCTGGACACTGACATCAAGCAGTTGCTGCCGTTCGCCCTGCTGAAGAACGCCGAAACGATGGCCGGCCTGCTGGCCGATGCCATCGCAGCCAACCAGAAGATATTGATCGTGGCCGACTACGATGCCGACGGCGCCACCGCCTGCGCCGTGGCGATGCGCGGCCTGAGCGCACTCGGTGCAACAGTCGATTTCATCGTGCCGAACCGCTTCGAATACGGCTACGGGCTGACACCGGAGATCGTGCGTCTCGCCCATCAGGCCGGCCCCGACATCCTGCTCACCGTCGACAACGGCATCGCCAGCGTGGAAGGCGTCACCGAAGCCCATCGGCTGGGCATGCGGGTACTGGTGACCGACCATCATCTGCCCGGCGATACGCTGCCGGACGCGGAATGTATCGTGAACCCCAATCAGCCCGGCTGCACTTTCCCCAGCAAAAACCTGGCCGGTGTGGGCGTGATGTTCTATGTGCTGATGGCCTTGCGCGCGGAGTTGCGCAAGCGCGGCGCGTTTGCAAACAAAGCGGAACCCAATCTCGGCAACCTGCTTGATCTCGTCGCACTCGGCACGGTGGCAGACGTGGTCAAGCTGGACGACAATAACCGCATCCTCGTGCAACAGGGCTTGCTGCGCATCCGCGGCGGACGCAGCTGTGCCGGCGTGCAAGCCCTGCTGCGCGTGGCGCGCCGGCCGGCAGCACAGGCTTCGTCTTATGAACTTGGCTTCATCGTCGGCCCGCGTCTGAACGCGGCTGGTCGTCTGGAAGACATGGGTTTGGGCATCCGCTGCCTGCTCACTGTCGATGCCGCCGAAGCCGGCGACATCGCCGCCAAGCTGGATGCGCTCAATCAGGAACGACGCCACATTGAGGCCGACATGCAGGACAGCGCACTCGCCTCGCTCGACAAGTTCGATCCGGCGGACAACTATTCGCTGGCGCTGTTCAACGACGAATGGCATCAGGGCGTAATCGGCATCCTCGCCTCGCGCCTCAAAGACAAATTCCACCGCCCGGTGATCGCCTTCGCCCGCGGCAATCCCGGCGAACTGAAAGGCTCCGGCCGCAGTATCGCCGGACTGCACCTGCGCGATGCGCTCGATTTGGTGTCCAAACGCCAGCCGCATCTGATCCTGAAATTCGGCGGACATGCGATGGCGGCAGGCTTGAGCATCCGCGAAGAGCATCTCGACGAATTCAGCCAAACCTTTGAAGCCGTTGCCCGGGAGCTGCTCGATGCGGAGGCATTGGTGAAGACCATCGCCACCGACGGCACGCTCGATGCCAGCGAATTCACGCTGAGCATGGCGCGTGAACTGCAGCGCCAGGTATGGGGGCAGGGCTTCCCCGAGCCCTTGTTCCAGGGCGACTTCCACGTCCAGTCGCAACGCGTGGTCGGCGAGAAACACCTCAAACTGAAATTGTCGTCGCCTGCCGGCAATTTCGAGGCCATCCGCTTCTTCTCCGCCGATCCCGCGCCGGACGACATCCATGCCGTGTACAGCCTGAGTGTCAATGAATACAATGGCAACGAGAGTTTGCAGCTCATCGTGCGCCACTGGGCGGGAGATTGAGATCATGGAAACCACGCTATTGCAGGGTAACGGCATCGAGGCGCTGCCCCAGTTCCTGACCAGCCTTGCCATCGGTTTGTTGATCGGCCTGGAGCGTGAGCGCAACCCTTCCGCCAAGGCAGGCCTGCGCACCTTCGCGCTAGTCGCGGTGTTCGGCACCATGATGGCCATGCTTTCCAGCAAATTCGCTTCCCCCTGGCTGGTGATCACCGGCCTGGTCGCGGTGGCGGGAACCATCATCGCGGCCTACCTGAACGACCCTGCGGATGAAGACGATGCTGATCCCGGTACCACCACCGTGGTCGCGCTGCTGCTATGTTACGGGCTGGGTGCGATGATCTGGTCCGGCCTCGCTTCGCTCGCCGTGATGCTGGCGATCGGCATCACCACCCTGCTCTACTTCAAGCCCGAGTTGCGCGGCTTCACCCAGCGCCTGACGCGGCGCGACCTGGTTGCCGTGCTGCAATTCGCGGTACTCACCTTCATCGTGCTGCCCATCCTGCCCGACCAGAGCTACGGCCCCTACGATGCGTTCAACCCGCACCAGGCCTGGCTGATGGTGGTGCTGATCTCGGGCATCAGCCTTGCCGGTTATGCCGCACTGCATGTGGTGGGAACGCGTTACGGCGCGCCGTTGCTGGGTATCTTCGGTGGCCTCACTTCCAGCACCGCCACCACGCTGATCTACGCCAGGCACGGCAAGAACAATCAGGCCATGCTCAACCTGGCCGCCTCGGTGATCGTGATCGCCAGCATGATCTTGCCGCTACGGCTGCTGGCGGTCAGCGCCGTGGTGGCCTACGGCACCTTGTCCAGCCTGGCGCCCGTGCTGGTCACCGGACTGCTGTTCGGCTTGGTCGTCGCTTTGTACAACTGGCACAAGATGGACAAGGCCACCGAACTCTATATCCCGGAGACCACCAACCCGGCCGAGTTGCACACCGCGGTCGGTTTCGGCCTGCTGTATGTCGCGGTATTGCTGGTCTCGGCCTGGATGGTGGATATCGCCGGCAGCCAGGGCTTGTATGCCGTAGCCGTGGCATCCGGCCTCACCGATGTGGATGCCATCGTGCTGTCCAGCCTGCGCCTGTTCAATCTCGGCCAACTGAACGAACAACAGACCGTCATCGCCATCGCGCTCGCCTTCCTTTCCAATCTCGCGTTCAAATTCGGCCTGGTCGTGTTCATCGGCGGCTGGGCGCTCGCCCGCCAGGTCGCCATCGGCTTCGGCGCCATCACCTGCGGCGTATTGCTCGGCCTGTTCTTCCTGTAGGCAGGCAGCAGTTCAGGGCGTGTATAATCGCGCCCTTCAAAAAAAACCAACCGGTCTGCCTTTAGAAATTCGTTTTGCGAGATGAAGCGCAAGGAGCCGCGCAGCGAATGACGAGACATACCATGTTGGTAGGCGAGGAATGAGCGAGCACGCGACGCCGCGATTCGCCCGAAAAACGAATTTATAAAGGTAGACCATGGAAGCCGAACAACTCAACGCCATCACCAACAAAATCAACGACCTGCGTACCAGAAACATTGAATTACGGAGGTATCTTTGACTACGATGGCAAGCAGGAACGCCTAGCCGAAGTCAATCAACTCGCCGAAGATCCGGCCATCTGGAACGATGCCAAGCGCGCACAGGACTTGGGCCGCGAGCGCAAGTCACTGGAAGACGTGGTGCTGGGCCTCACCGCGATCGCGCAGAACCTCGACGATGCCGCCGAGCTGTTTGAGATGGCGCAAGCCGAGAACGATGACGATAGCCTTTTGAGCATCGCCGACGACGTGCAGGACATCGAGAAGCGCGTCGAAGCGCTCGAATTCCGCCGCATGTTCTCCAACCCGGCCGACCCCAACAACTGCTTCATCGACATCCAGGCCGGCGCCGGCGGCACCGAAGCGTGCGACTGGGCCTCGATCCTGCTGCGCCAATACCTCAAGTACTGCGAGCGCAAAGGCTTCAAGGTCGAGGTGCTGGAAGAGACCGCGGGCGACGTGGCCGGCATCCGCAGCGCATCGCTCAAGGTCGAGGGCGAATACGCCTACGGCCACCTGCGCACCGAAACCGGCGTGCACCGCCTGGTGCGCAAGAGCCCCTTCGACTCCTCGGGCGGCCGCCACACCTCTTTCGCCAGCCTGTTCGTCTATCCCGAGGTGGATGATTCCATCGAGGTGGAGATCAACCCGGCCGACCTGCGCGTCGATACCTTCCGCGCCTCCGGCGCGGGCGGCCAGCACATCAACAAGACCGACTCGGCGATCCGCATCACCCACATCCCGACCGGCATCGTGGTGCAGTGCCAGAACGACCGCTCGCAGCACAAGAACCGCGCCGAAGCCATGTCGATGCTGAAATCGCGCATGTACGAAGCCGAGCTGCGCAAGCGCCAGGCCGAACAGCAGAAGCTGGAAGAGACCAAGTCCGACGTGGGCTGGGGCCACCAGATCCGCTCCTACGTGCTCGACCAGTCGCGCATCAAGGACTTGCGCACCAACGTCGAAATCTCCAACACACAGAAAGTGCTGGACGGTGACCTCGACCCCTTCATCGAAGCCAGCCTGAAGCAAGGCGTGTAATCCATGTCTGTACCGGAAGACAGCGGGCTCTCCGAGTTTTTCGTCGCGGGTGTCGAGCCCGCCGACGTGCCGCAGTTCTTTCCGCTGTTTGAGGCCAGGCCGTTGATCGGCGCGATGATCGCGCTGTTCCGCGGCGGCGACGACGAGGTGATGATCCGGCTGATGGTGCTGCGCGAGATCGGCTTGCGCGCCAGCGCACCGGAATGGTCGCCGCGCGAACTGCAAAGCCATTTCGCCTTCATCAACCAATCCAAACTCAACACTGTGCTCGGCCGCCTGCGCGAGCATGAATTGCTGTTGTGGGACAACGAGCGCCACGTTTACCGGCTCTCCTCCTCCGGCCGCATGGTGCTGTCCGCGCTCTCCAGCCTGCTGTCGTTCAGCGCCGAACAGGATGGCGAGTTCTTCGCCGCGCAGATCGCCGCCGGTGCTTCCGTGGGCAAGCTGTCACCCGAAGCCTTGGCGCATCTGCTGGCGCGGCTGACCGAGCTGGAAGAGGAGTTCTCGCAGGCCGTTGCTTCCGGTTCCGAATTCCGCTTGCGTGCCGCGCAAAACAAACTGGCCTCGGTGGAACAATGGATGGAGAAAGCCAACGATGTGTTGCGCAACCTCTCCGCCGACGGCTTCCCCGACGATGCCAGCTGGCGGCTGGCACAGGAGATCGGCAACCGCCAGTCGCGCCTGAACCGCATGTCCTCGGTGTTCCAGCGTGAACTGGCCGAAATCTCGCGCCAGCAGGTGCACCTGTCGCACGGCGGCCTCAGTTCTTCCGAACTCGCCGGCTGGCTCAAGCAGCGCAATGTGGATGAGCTGGTCGCCCTCGCCGCCGGGCAGCTCGCCATCGCGCCGGAATGCACGTTCATCCTGCCAGACGTGATGCTGGACAACACCGAAGAGTTCGTTATGCGCGAACAGCCGAACCGCCGCGTCTCTTCCATGCCGACTCCCTCCGAAGTCGAATATGTCGACGACATCCCGCACGAGCCGCCGCCGCAGCTGGCCGCGCTGACCCGTTTGCTGGCCGGGCTGGAAGCACCGCTGAATCTGGCCGACGGCGTTGTCGGCGGCAACTTCAGCGATGCCTCGTACCGCCTGTCGCTGCTGTCGTTCCTCGGCGAACAGAACGTCGATCCCGAACTCGCCCCGCTGGCGCATCTGCCCTTGCGCATGCGCTGGGATGAAAGCCTCGAACTGAAAACAATCGGACGCGATGAGATCGCCGCGATGAGCGACGGCCACATCGAACCGCAACAGGAGAAGAACCCATGAACCAGGATCACGCCGCCCGCCTGATCGCACGCCTGCTGGCGTTGCGCTACCTGCCGCGCGAAGACAAGGAAGTACGCCGCCTGCTGGTGGATGCCGGCTTCCGCGACGAAGTGGATCAGCGCCTGGCCGCCAGCGGCCTGCGCCTGCTGGCGCATCCGTTCGCCGCTCATGTCGGCATCGCGCTCACGCGCGAATGCGAGAGTGCGGTGTTCGAGCAGAACGATGCCTGGCAATCCAGCAACCTCGGCCTGCCGAAGGATGCGGTGGCGCTGCTGGTGATCCTGTGGGCGCTCATCATCCTGCCCAAGCGCGAACGCCAGCTGTCCGGCGAGGCACAGCAGGAAGAGCAACGCGAGATGTTCGAGACGGTGAAACTGACGCCGCTGGCGCATGAGGCCTCGCGCGGCATTCCTGTGAGTGTAATTATCGAAGATTATGGAAACCTACTTGGAAAAAAAGGGCGCGTTGAAATCAACCTATCCCGCCTATCAAGCCTAGATTTCATTGATCTAAAAAATAAGATGATCCATGAAGGCCCGCTGCTCGACCTCGCTTTCGACTATGCCGAGATAGCGCCGCGCATCCTCAACGGTGCGCTGTCAGACCTATTTAAACAGCGCGGCATCCTGCGCGATGTGACTCTGGGTGATCTGCGCAAGGAAAATGAATTAGTGGAGAAATCGTAATGTTCCGCCTCATTGAACTCGAAACCGTCCACTGGGACTACTGGCGCAATTTCAAACTGCCGCTGGATGCGCCCATCATCACCATCTCGGGCCCGAACGGCTCGGGCAAGACCACGCTGCTCGACGCCATGCGCACGCTGCTGGCGCTGGAATGCTCGAAGAAGCGCGACTACAAACGTTACGTGCGCCGCAACGGCGAGGACTTTTGCTGGCTGCGCGGCGTGGTGGACAACCAGTGCCCGCCCGGTGCGAGTTATCGACCGTTCCGCCTGCCCTACCAGCAGGACAAGATCACGCTGGCCTGCCGCATCGACAAGAAAGGCGGCGACTGGTCGCGCAAATACTGGATCGCCGACGGCGAAGTGAGCCTGCAAGACATCGAACAGCATGGCGAAGAGTTCGGCGTGCGCGACTACCAGCGCGTGCTGCACAGCGCCGGATTGTCCCCCGCCATCGCGCGCGTGCTGTCGCTGGAACAGGGGCAGACCGATAAGCTGTGCGAACTGTCGCACAAGGATTTGCTCGACCTGGTGTTCCAGGTGTTCGGCGACAAGGAAGTGCTAGACCGTTATCAGGAAGCTCGCCACCATCAGGAACACACGTCGCGCGAACTGGACGCGGCGCAGAACCAGCTCGAAGCCCTCGGCAACAACCTGGAGAAGCATGAGCAGAAGGTGAACCGCTATCTGGAGTGGCACCGCCTCAACCAGGAGCGTACCGACCTGTTCTCCGAGACGCGTCCGCGGCTGGAACACTACCTGCTGCAACGCGAAACCGACAGTGCGCGCCGCACCCTGCAATCGTTGCGCAAAGAATGGCGCGCCAAGCGCGTCGAGCGCCAAGCCATGCAACTGGAGTTGCAAGTGCAGCAGCAGGCGCTGGAAACCGCACAGCTGCGCCGTCAGGCCGCCAACGACAGCGAGCAGAACCAGCAACGCGCGCTGAACGAACTCAACCGTGAACTGGGCCGCTGGGAAACCATCGTCGAACAGCAAAAGAATCTGGAACAGCAGACTCAGTCCAGCGAAGGCGGCAAGCTCGCCGATGCGCGCGATATCGAACGGCTGGAAAGCGAACGCGCCAACCTGCTGGTGCGCATCGCGGAACTGGAACGCAAGCAACAGCAACTCGACGAGATGCTGGAAAACCTCGCGGCGGGTCGCCGCACCGATCCGCACGATGTCGCCGCTTTCCGCCAGGCGTTGACGCAGGCCGGCATCGCGCACGACATGCTGGCCGACGTGGTGGAGATCACCGATCCGTCCTGGCAGGCCGCCGTGGAAGCCGTGCTGGCGCCCTCCGCGCACATCGTGTTGCTGGGCAAGGACAAAGACACCGAACAGGCGATGGCGCTGGGCGAGAAGCTGCGCTACCGCCACTTCATCGTGCCGGATTGCCTCGCGGCCGGACTGCCGCCCAAGGGCTCGCTGCTGGAAGTGGTGCGCTTCACCAAGCCGGTGCCGGAATGGCTGCTGCGCACGCTGGAACGCACGCGCCGCGTGGAAGACGCCGTGGCCGGTGCCAAGCTGCCGCGCGGCGAAGACTGGATCACCCGCCAGGGATATCTGCGCGAACGGCGCGGCGGCCGCTATGCCGCACAGGAACAGGCACGCTTCGGCAAGGCCGGCCTGGAAGCGCTGCGCGAGCAACGTGCCGGTGTTGAAAAAAGCTTGTCTCCTTTACGCCAGCAGCGCGACGAACTCACCGCACGCATTCGCAACCAGCAGGCGCAACTGGCCGGTGTCAGCGCCAGCGCCCAGCTTGCCGCCCGCGCGGCCGAGTTCGCCGAAGCGCGCCAGCATTACGACGCGCTGGTGCAGCGCCGCCGCGACAACACCGTGCTACAGGCGCAGCAGGAACGCGAACAGGCCGACAAGGCCGTCACTGCGGCCTATAGCAGCTTGCAGAAGATCCAGTTCGCGCTGCAAACGCTGGAGAAAGAAATCTCCGGTAAGGAGAACCGCAGTGCACGCGAGGAACAGATCCGCCGCCTGCAAACGCTGCGCCAGAACCGCAAACAATTCCCGGCGGGCTGGTGCGACGAAGCCGCCAACCAGCAGATTGCCGAGAAGTTCCGCGACACCACCAACATCGACCGCCGTATCGAGGAGATCGAGCTGCGCTTCAAGGAAGAATCCTGGGAGACCGACGATACCGTGGTCGCGCTGCGCGACAAGATCAAGGACGACTACCAGCGCATGGAAAGCGACCTCTCCTCGCGCCGCCGCGACAACGAGATGGCGCATACCCAGACCGAAGCGGCACGCGAGCAGTACATCGCCGTGCTGCGCCACACCGTCGGCCGTTATGTAAAAAATCTCAAACTGCTGGGCGAACTGGCCGGCATCAAGGTGGAACACGAACCGGTGCTGCTGGACAACAACGACCTGTCGCTGGCGCAGGCCGGACTCGCGGTGCGCTTCAACTTCGACGACAAGGGCTTCATGGGCATGAACGACGGCGACGCCTCCGGCGGCCAGCAGGTGATGAAGTCGTTGATCCTGCTGGTAGCGCTGATGATGGAGGAGTCGCGTCCCGGCGGTTTCGTGTTCATCGACGAGCCGTTCGCCCACCTCGACATCGCCAACATCGAGCGCGTGGCCAAGTTCCTCAAGGCCACCCGTGCCCAATACCTGCTCACCACACCAGTCACCCACAACGTCAGCGTGTACGACCCGTCCATGCTCACTCTGGTGACCTTCAAGAAGAAACCGGACGAACCGTGGGCACCGGGCGTGAAGGTGCTGGTGCGGGAACGCAATGGCTGAGTGGCTAGACGAGCCGCTGGACAAGCGCCGCGTCTGCCAGAAGCGGCGGCGCACAGCGACTTGTACACCGCAAACACTGGACACACTGCCTGCCGAATGGCGCGAACTGCTGACCCGCTGGGTGCAGCGCGGCGGCAACAGCCACTGGGAAACGCTGTGCAACGATGCCGGAGCTAACCGGGTGCAATTGGCTTATGCCCTGCTCGACTGGCTACTGCGTTCCGGTTGGGCGGCCGTCACCCAGCAATGGAAGCACGGCGACTGGTTGCCGCAACGTGTGGAACTGCTGCACCAGCCAGAACTGCGCAAGGCCCTCGGCCTGCGCGACAAGGATGACGATGCGCAACGCTGGCAGAAAATCCGGGCACAGCTGCAAACACTGGATAACGAAGCGCTCGTTCCAGCCGTGCTTGCCCTCGATGCCCTGCCGGTGCAACGCGCACTGGCCCGGCATGATCTGATCCTCAAGTTGCACAATTGGCAAACACAGCAGCAAAGCGGGACGCGCAGAAACTTCGCGTGGTTTGCGCGCGACGATACCAAAGTCATCAAGGACAGCGAATGGAACTGGCTGGAATCGGCAATCGACCTCGCCGACTTTGGCATCGAGCGCCACACACCGTTGCTGCTACTCAGCGCACCGCTGCGGCTGCTCTTGCCCCATGGACAAATCGACCTCACTGCCTGCCCAGACTTTTCCGCACTCACGCCAGCCACCATGCAAGCCGTGGCAGCGGCTTCCGGCACGGTCAGCCGCTGGCAACTAGTGGAAAACCGCACCAGTTTCGAAAATGTTGCGAAAAAACGCGAAACGGACACGGGCGTGATCTGGCTGCCGGGTTTCCCTCCAGGCTGGTGGCGCGAGGCCGTCGGTCGTCTGCTCGACCTCGCCCCGGCTCCCGCCCAACTGGCTTGCGACCCAGACCCGGCGGGAATCGCGATTGCACTCAAGGCTGCCGATCCGTGGCGCAAACGCGGCTTGGCATGGCAACCCTGGAAAATGGCGTACACCGACCTCGCTGCCTTGCGCGTGCGTAAACCGCTCACCGAGGGCGACAGGCTGCAACTGGCTGCCCTGCAACAAGAGCCATCTCTGCCAGCACCATTTGCCGAGCTGCTGGAGTGGATGCTGAAACATGGCGAAAAGGGCGAGCAGGAGGGGTATCTGTAGCCCTGAAAGCCCTGCCGCTGTGCTATATTTCACGCCGCTAAAATTCAATCCAATCATTAAGAACGCCATGAGCAACGAACCCATCACCCCAGCCCAGGACGAGAACCAGATCATCGCCGAGCGCCGCGCCAAACTGAAGGCGATCCGCGAGAAAGGCGTCGCCTTCCCCAACGACTTCGAGCGCAAGAACATGGCTGCCGACCTGCATGCTTCCTTCGGCGAGAAGACGCATGACGAGCTGGAGGCCGAACAGATCCACGTCGCCGTGGCAGGACGCATGATGCTCAAGCGCGTGATGGGCAAAGCCAGTTTCGCCACGGTGCAGGACATGAGCGGCCGCATCCAGCTGTTCATCAGCAACGACATCACCGGCGAAGAAGCACATGCCGAATTCAAGCATTTCGACCTGGGCGACATCCTCGGCGCGGTCGGCGTGCTGTTCAAGACCAAGTCTGGCGAGCTGTCGGTGCGTGTCACACAGGTGCGCCTGCTGACCAAGGCGCTGCGCCCGCTGCCGGAGAAGTTCCACGGCCTGACCGACATGGAACAGAAATACCGCCAGCGCTACCTCGATCTCATCACCAACGAGGAATCGCGCAAGGTGTTCATCGCGCGCACCAAGATCATCCAGGCTATCCGCGAGTTTTTCGTGCGCCACGGCTATCTGGAAGTCGAAACGCCGATGATGCATCCCATCCCCGGCGGCGCTTCGGCCAAGCCGTTCGTCACCCACCACAACGCGCTCGACCTGCAGATGTACCTGCGCATCGCGCCGGAGCTGTACCTGAAGCGCCTGGTAGTCGGCGGCTTCGAGAAGGTGTTCGAGGTGAACCGCAACTTCCGCAACGAGGGTGTCTCCACACGCCACAACCCGGAATTCACCATGATCGAATTCTACGAGGCGTACCGCGATTACAAATACCTGATGGACTTCAGCGAGAAGCTGTTCGCCGAGGTGGCGCGCAAGGTGCTGGGCACCACCGTCATCACTTACCAGGGGCGAGAGCTAGACTTGGGCAAACCGTTCCACCGCCTGACCATGGTGCAGGCGATCCAGAAATACCACTCGCAGTTCACCGATGCGCAGCTGAACGACCGCACTTTCCTGGTCAACCAGCTGAAAGACCTGAAGGCCAAATACAATCCGAAGGACGCCGTCGGTGGTTTGCAGCTGTCTTTATTTGAAGAGCTGGCCGAAGCGCACCTGTTCGAACCAACCTTCATCATCGACTATCCGGTGGAAGTGTCGCCGCTGGCGCGCAGCAGCGATGCGCGTCCGGAGATCACCGAGCGTTTCGAGCTGTTCATCGTCGGCCGCGAGATTGCCAACGGCTTCTCCGAGCTGAACGATGCGGAAGATCAGGAAGCGCGCTTCGACGCACAGGTTGCCGCCAAGGATGCGGGCGACGAGGAGGCGATGTTCAAGGACAGCGATTACGTGCGCGCGCTGGAATACGGCCTGCCGCCGACCGCCGGCCAGGGCATCGGTATCGACCGCCTGGTGATGCTGCTGACCGATGCGGCCAGCATCCGCGACGTGATCCTGTTCCCGCACATGCGTCCGGAGTAACGATGCTCAGCGGCGACCTGTGCACGCGGCTGTTGCAGAACTATCCGATGCTGGCCGGTTTGCCGGCAACCGAGCTGGATAGCCTGTTGAAAAGTGCGATGGTGATGCCGCTGCCCGCCGCAACGGTGGTGTTCGACGAGAATCAGCCCTGCCAGGGCTTCCCCTTGCTGCTTTCCGGCAGCGTGCGCGTCATCAAGTCATCCGCCAATGGCCGTGAACTGCAGCTGTACCGGGTCTGCGCCGGCGAAAGCTGCATCCTGACCAGCAGTTGCCTGCTCGGGCATTCCGCTTATCACGCACGCGGCATCACCGAGCAGGACACGGAGATGGTCGTGCTGCCCCCCGCCGGTTTCAAGTCCCTGATCGCTTCGCACGCCCCCTTCCGCGACTATATCTTCGGCCTGTTCTCGGAACGCCTGACCGACCTGATGCAATTGGTCACCGCCGTCGCATTCCAGAAACTGGACCAGCGCTTGGCCGCCCTGCTTCTCAGCAAACCGAACCCGCTGCGCACCACCCATCAGGCGCTGGCCGACGAGCTCGGCAGTGCGCGAGAAATGGTCAGCCGCCTGCTCAAGGGTTTTGCCGAACAGGGCTGGGTGAAGCTGGGACGGGAACAGATAGAGATCAGCGATCCTTCCGCACTCAGGCGCTTTGCCGAACTGTAGGCTGTGTGAGTTTTATCACAGACAGCCTCGCACTCCCCGCCTACCATTCGACCCCATCAAAACACGGGGTTCGGATAAATGAAAATCAGCAAACTCGCTCTCATCGCCATCCTGCTCTGGCTTTTCACTATTGCCGTGGCGGCCTGGTTCTTCGTGCGCGGCAATACCGCCCAAGGCAGCGACGGTCGCACCGCCATCGTGCTGCAAGCCCACGAACGCGACCTGGTGCTGGCCGAGATGCGCGGCCTGCTGGTGTCTTCCCACGATATCCTCGACGGACTCAACAAGGGTGACCTGAAGCAGGTCGCCCAAGCCGCCCGCGCCGGCGGCATGGGATCGGCTGCCGATCTCGATCCGGGACTGATGGCCAAACTGCCCATCTCTTTCAAACAGCTGGGCATGGGCGTTCACCACAAAATGGACGAGATCGCCAAGGCGGCAGAGAATGGCAAGCCGGCTCCGGAGATCACGACCATGCTGACCGAAACCATGGCGAGCTGCATCGCCTGTCATGCCAGCTGGCAATTGCAAGCGGCATCGCGCTAGATTCTTTGTTGCATCAACCAGTAGCACTATCAACTCAAGGAGAATGACATGAAAATCAACGTTGGCGGTATCGACCGCATTCTGCGTATCGTAGTGGGCTTGGCGCTGATAGGCGCAATGCTGGCCGGCATGATCGGCGTATGGGGCTGGATCGGCGTGGTGCCGCTGGTCACCGGACTGTTCAAGTTCTGCCCGCTCTACACCGTGCTCGGCATGAACACCTGCCCGATGGAAAAGAAATAAACGCCTCACACATCGACTACGCCCGCCTTGAACGCCGGGCGTTTTTTTATCCAAGGAGAAAACATGTATCGCAAAGCACTGCCCGCCCTGCTCGTACTCCTCGCCCAGCCTGCCCTGGCTGACGACCTGTCGAAATACCAGGAAGAAAGCCGTGCCATCGTCGGCCCGTTCATGCAGCAATTGATGGCCGAGAACAAGAAGGCGGTCACCGAAGGCGGTCCCGCTTCCGCCATCAAGGTCTGCAAGGAGATCGCGCCGAAGATGGCCGGAGACCTGTCCAAACAACACGGTATCAAGCTGGCACGTGTCAGCCTGAAGGTGCGCAACAAACAGCTGGGCACCGCGGATGCATGGGAACAGAAGACGTTGAAGCAATTCGAAGAGCGGCTGGCCAAAGGCGAAAAGCCGGAGACGCTGGAAGCGGCCGAGATCGTGGGCGAGCCGAACGGCAAGTATTTCCGTTACATGAAGGGGATCGTGTTGCAGCCCGGCTGCGTGACCTGCCATGGCCCGACCGACCAGCTCGCCAGCGATGTGAAAGCGACCTTGGCAACCGAATACCCGCATGACCAGGCGACCGGATATGCTCCGGGCCAGGTGCGCGGCGGCGTCAGCATCAAGCGTTCACTGTAAAACGCGGCCCTGTGTAACCGGCAAGACTACCTACTGTAAAGCCATCGAGCCGGGCATGCCCGGCTCGATCTTTTTGTATCTCCAATCTGGCGGGCGCCGGTATGACGCCCCTTTCAGTCGCGCTTCTTCAGCAGGAACAATACCAGCGAACGCAGCTTGGCCGGACGCACCGGCTTGTGCAGCAAATGGAGTCCGCGCTCGTTGACCGCCTGCAATATCTCCGGCGCGGTATCGCCGCTGATCAGGATGAACGCTGGCGGCACCTCGCAGTGCTGCTTGATGCAATCGGCCAGCTCCAGCCCGTCGCCATCCGGCAGGCGATAATCGCAGATCACCAGGTCGAATCGAGATGTCGCATAGACATCCCTGACTTCCTGCAGATTTTCGGCCAGCGATACATGGCAGCCCCACGATTCCATGATACCGGCGGTACTGGTGCGCACCAGCATGTCGTCATCCACCACCAGCACCCTGAGATTCTCCAGCCTGTCGTGCTTGGAAGGCGTCGCTACGAACGTCTGCGTTGGCTCGGCCAGCAATTCGTCCACGCCGAATACGCGGGGAAGCAGTATCGAGAAGGATGAGCCGCGATTCAGCGCCGAGCGCAGGGTAAGCGGATGATCGAGCAAGCGGGACAGCCGCTCCACGATGGCGAGCCCGAGTCCCAGCCCCTTGCTGCGGTCGCGCGCATTGTTCGCCAGCTGGACGAATTCGCGGAAAACATTCTGCTGTTCGGCTTCCGGGATGCCGATACCGTTGTCGCGCACCTCGATGCTTAATTTATCGCCGCGCTTGCGGCAGGCTATCAGCACCGTGCCGTTATGCGGTGTGTAGCGGAGCGCGTTGCTCAGCAGATTGAGCAGGATGCGCTCCAGTAGCACCGGGTCGCTCATCACCACGGCGCCGATGCAATGGACGCGCAGGGTGATGTGCTTGCGTTGTGCAACCGGGGCAAAGTCATGCTCCAGGCGCTTCAGCATGCCGTCGATGGCGACTTCCTGCACCTGCGGAACCACCACCCCCGCATCCAGCTTGGAAATATCGAGCAGCGAATCGAGCAGGCTGGACATCGCCTCGACCGACTCTTCCACCTTGCTGGCAACCTTGCGCTGTTCCGGCGTGGTGAGCCTGCTGTGCAGCTCGCCGACGAACAGGCCGAGCGCATGCATCGGCTGGCGCAAATCGTGGCTCGCCGCGGCCAGGAAGCGGCTCTTGTCGAAGTTGGCTTTCTCGGCTTCGTCTTTCTTGATGCGCAGCTCCTGGGTCGCCTCATCGATCCGCTGTTGCAGGGTATTGCGATCCTGCAGCAACTGGTGCGCCATGTCATTGATGCCGGCGGCGAGCACATCCAGCTCCTGCACCTGGTTGCCGGCGATACGCGTATCCAGATGTCCTTCGCCGATACGGCGGATGGCATTGTTCATCTCCAGCACCGGCATGGTGATGCGGCGCGACACGCGCATGGCGATCATCATGGTGGTCAGCAGCACCAGCAGCAGCAGGAACAGATTGAGCCCGAGCATCTCCGCTTTCTCGCGATTCAGCCGTTCCTTGCTGATCTCGATGATGACGCTGCCCAGCGGTTTGCTGATGTCGCGCATCGACATTTCATTGTTCAACTCATCCAGCTCGATCTGCGTGGCGATGATCGGCTGGTAGAGCCAGAAGGCATTCCGGTCTTCCCGGAAGCTCTCCGCATCGCCCATCGCGGCCGACATCTGCTCGATGATCCCGCGCTCGAAGGTGTTGCGCGTGCCACCTGCTCCGGCAAGGTATTTCGAGTCTGCCCCCACCACGATGATGGAGTTGACGTCCTGCTGCGAAAAAGCGATGTCCACCTGTTGCTGCAGCAAACCCTTGTTGCCGGAGAACACCGGATACTCGCTGGCCGAAGCGAGCTGGCGGACGATCAGCTTTGCCCGCTCGAACAAGGCGCGGTCCAGATCGGCAAAGCGGGTGTAGGTGAAATAACTTTCCAGCAGCAGCGCCAGGATCAGGATCGGAATGACCGCGACCGCGAGCGTCTGCCTCTCTATCCCATGCTGTTTCATGGAACCCTCCTGATCTCTGCACGCAGTTTGTCGGTGTCTTCGATGCGCAGATCGAGCGAACGCGCGACCTGGGTATTGACCAGCACCTCGAAATCAGCCGGATACTGGGCTGCCGGCAACCTGCCCGACTCGGCATAGCGCTGGATCATGGCGGCGGCCTGATTGGCTGCCTGTTCCGGCGTAGAAAAGATCGCGCATAACGCTCCGGCTTTGACATAGGCCTGCGAAATGCCGATCAGCGGAACCTGCTTGCGATAGGCCGTCAGCAGGATGTTGCGTATGGTGCCGGTGTTGTATATCTCGGCATCGGGCAGGACGAACAACACCTCGCTCTCACCCAGCACGCTTTCCAGAGTGTCGTTCAAGGAATGCGCCTGATCGATCTGGCGGTCATGCAGGCGCACATTCCTGTCTGCCAGCAGCCGGCGCAAGACCGGCAGCTCCGGCGGAAGATTCGCGTACAGCAAGCCGACATGGCGCGTATCCGGCAAGGCTGCCAACAGCAAGCTGACCTGCCGTTCCATCGGCTGGTCAATGTAGATAGCTGATCGAGGCGTGCTGTGCGAAGCGGATTCATGCGACAGCTTGTCGTATCCGGCTTTCGGCACCAGCACATTCAAGGTGGGAAGATTCCTGTTTGCCAGTTCCGATGCGGCTTTCATGCCGACCGCGACATACAGGTCAGAATCACCGGCCGCCTCGTCGACACGCTTGGTGTTCAGGGCGAACCTGTCGGTTGTCAATTTTTCGCGCAAGGCCTCGCTGAATGCGAGGTAGGAACCGCCTGCTTCGCTCAATACAACGGTCACACGCAACGGTTGCGCCTGCACTGGCAGAGCGCAAAGGAACAACGCCCCAAGCGCAGTATAGAAACCACGGATGGATAAACGAGCTACCGGACGATAAAGGATTCCCCGGCTATGAATAAATGATCGCAGTAAGATAAGGCCGCCGTTTAAACAAGAGACTCACTCTCTGCGACATACTGCCGCAGTCATCTCCCCTCCCCCTGTTTCTTGTTCTTATCAAAAGCCCAGCGCAGCCGAAAAACCAGGTGGAACGTCTTGGGTTTTGTATCTTAGGTTGCGAATAGTAGCCGATACCGAGCGGTCCGGGAAAGATGGTCGAAGAACTCGACCCAGATAATGCTTGCGAATAAATGGGGTGGCTGATGGGGCTCGAACCCACGACAACTGGAATCACAATCCAGGGCTCTACCAGCTGAGCTACAGCCACCGTTGAACGGTCTGGTCATTGGCGTGCCCGACAGGAATCGAACCTGTAACCCCCAGCTTAGAAGGCTGGTGCTCTATCCGGTTGAGCTACGGGCACAATTCTTCGGGTTTCCAACAAACTTCTACTTCTTGAACCTGGTCGGGGTGGAGAGATTCGAACTCCCGACATCCTGCTCCCAAAGCAGGCGCGCTACCAGGCTACGCTACACCCCGAGAGCGCGGCATTATACAGGCCGAGCGCGAAAAATCAATTTAGTTCGCGTGATTTTTTTGTGATCTGCGGCATCGCCAACATCAGGTAATACACCATCGACCACAACGTAAGCACGGCCGCCAGATAGATCAGCAAGGTGCCCCACCACAATGTCTGCAAGCCGAACAGCGGTTCCTGATATAGCAGGAACAGGATGGCGATCATCTGGAATGCGGTCTTGAATTTACCTAGCATGGAAACGGCCACACTCTTGCTGTCGCCCAGTTGCGCCATCCATTCGCGCAGCGCCGAGATGGTGATCTCGCGGCCGATGATGATGAAAGCGATGATGATGTCGACCAGGCCGAGCTTGACCAGCACGATGAGCGCCGCGGCGACCATCAGCTTGTCCGCCACCGGATCCAGAAAGGCGCCAAACGCCGAGCCCTGATTAAGTTTGCGGGCCAGATAGCCGTCCAGCCAGTCTGTGATGGCCGCCAGGAAGAAGATGAAGGTGCTGAGCATGTGCTTGTGATGCACGCTGAGCGAGGCGTCCGGCACGTAGAACACGGCGACGAACACCGGGATCATCAATATTCTGAACCAAGTCAGCAGATTCGGTATGTTGAGCGGCATGTGGCCTGTGTAATTGTTGATATGTGTTTCAGCAACAAATCGATTTTAATGAAGTTGCTGGTAAATCTTTTCTGCGAGTGCCGGACTGATGCCTTCCACTCGCGCCAGTTCTTCTATGCTGGCTTGTTGCACCCCCTTCAATCCACCGAAATGGGTCAAAAGATTGCGTCTGCGCTTTTCGCCTACCCCCTCGATATCCTCCAGCGAGGAAGTGGTGCGCGCCTTGCCGCGCCGGGCACGATGACCACTGATGGCGAAACGGTGCGCTTCATCACGTACCTGCTGGATCAGATGCAGAGCGGGACTGTCCGGCGGCAATTGTAACGGCTTTTCCACGCCCGGTCGTAACAATTGCTCCAGACCTGCCTTGCGCTCCACGCCTTTGGCAACGCCGACCAGCGCGATGTCGGACAGGCCGAGCTCCGCCATCACTTCGATGGCCATCCCCAGCTGGCCAGCTCCGCCATCGATAAGGACCAGGTCGGGGCGCTTGCCTTCGCCTTGCTGCAGCTTCTGGTAACGCCGCAACAATGCCTGGCGCATGGCCGCGTAATCGTCTCCCGGCGTGATGCCGCTGATGTTGTAGCGCCGGTATTCCTGCGGCCGGATCGCCAGATCGTCATACACCACGCACGAGGCCACCGTCGCCTCGCCCATGGTGTGGCTGATGTCGAAACATTCGATGCGCTTCAGGTCTGGCAACGCCAGGATATTGCGCAACGCATCGAGCCGCAGCATCTGCCCGGCCTGCAGCCCCGCCTGCTGGCGCAAGGCCAGCAAGGCATTGGCCTGCGCCATCTCCAGCCATTGCCGCCGCTCGCCGGTCACCGCATGGCGTATCTGCACCTTGTGCCCGGCCTGCTCGCTCAGCAGCTGCTCCAAGGCCTCGTCGGCCACCTCGATGCTGGTGATGATCAGCGGCGGCACGCCGCGCTCCAGATAATGCTGGGCCAGAAAGGCTTCCAGCACTTCGGCGCTGTCCTGCCCCTGCACGTTCTGCGGAAAGAATGGCTTGTCGCCCAGATGCCGCCCGCCGCGCACCACCGCCAGATTCAGGCACAGCGCGCCTTCCGCCTCGACCACCGCAACGATGTCGGCATCGGTGTCGCGCCCGCTCTCCACGAATTGTTTCTGCTGTACCGTGTGCAGCGCCTGCAGCTGGTCGCGCAGTGCGGCGGCATGTTCGTATTGCATGGCTTCCGCCGCCTGCTCCATGGCATCGCGCAGTCGCTTCTCCACCTCGTCGAACTTGCCCTGCAATAACAGTGCGGCGTTGCGCACATCGGTGGCGTAATCCACTGGGCTGATGATGCCGACGCACGGCGCACTGCAACGGTGGATCTGGTACAGCAGGCAAGGCCGTGTGCGATTGTTGAACACGCCTTCTTCACAAGTGCGCAGGCGGAACACCTTCTGCAGCAGATTGATGCTCTCTTTTGCCGCCTGTGCATTGGGATAGGGGCCGAAATACTGGTTGCGCTTGTCGGTGGCGCCGCGATAGTAGGTCAGGCGCGGCGACGGACTGCCAGTCAACACGATATAGGGGTAACTCTTGTCGTCTCGGAACAGGATGTTGTAGCGCGGCTTGAGCGATTTGATGAGATTGTTCTCTAGCAGCAGCGCCTCGGCCTCGGTGCGCGTCACCGTCACTTCAATACGCGCGATGTGCGACACCATCAGCTGGATGCGCGGCGACAGGTTGCTCTTCTGAAAATACGAACCGACGCGCTTCCTGAGCTGGTTGGCCTTGCCCACATACAACACCTGCCCCGCCTCGTCCAGCATGCGATACACCCCGGGCTGCAAGGGCAGCGAGGCCACGAACTCTTTGGGGTCAAATGCGGTGTCGCTCATTGCTATATCAGCGCCTGCAATCCTTGGGTGAAGTCGGTCGCCCCGCCGTTGGCCGGATGGCGCACCGCCCCGGCGACCTTCACCCCCATCTCGGCAAGCAGCCCTTCCGCCTTCTTGCCGACTGCAACAATCTTCGCGCGCGGGAATGTTTCGACCAGCATGCGCAAAGCGGGTTCACCCAGCCGGATCTCTTCCGGTAGCGGCGTCCGGTTCGACCACAGGTTGTCCGCACGGTACGGGTGCAGTTGCATCGCATTCCACAGGATGGTGCGCTCGGCGATGCCGAGCCGGTACAGCGTCTTCCACACGATGGTAGCGGAAGGTTCGGAGAACGGCAGGCGCCTGGTCGACAACCGCCCCGCTAACGCGGGAATGCGCGGAATGGCCCCCTCACCCAGCAAACGTTCGCTGGTGAAAGCGATGCCGCTGTAACGGCAGCCCTGATAGCCCGGCGCCTCGCCGGCCAGGATGAATTCCGGCTCGCAGGCCAGATGCAAAGCCAGCCGTTCGAGCTTGGCTTGCGGCCCGTTGCCTTCCGCATCATGCGGGCAATGATCGCCCCATGGATTGAACAGGCCCGGCGTGCCGACCGGCAAGGTGGCGACCAGGTTGCGCGCCAATGAAAGTCTGGATGGATTCATGTCATTCTTTCGTCCAATCAAGCTGCCGCAATGAAAAGCCCCGCACAAGGCGGGGCTTGAAGGGCTGCAGTTATTGATTATTCAGCAGCAGGTGTGGAGGCCTCGGAAGAATGCGGCACCAACGCCTTCATGCTCAAACGCATGCGGCCTTTATCGTCCAGCTCCAATACCTTGACCTTGACCACTTGGCCTTCTTTCAGGTGATCGGCAACATTGGCGATACGCTCGTGCGAGATCTGCGAGATGTGCAACAGACCATCCTTGCCCGGCAGAACGTTGACCAGCGCACCGAAGTCCAGCAGCTTCACCACCGGGCCTTCGTAAGTCTTGCCGACTTCCACTTCGGCCACGATGTCTTCGATGCGCTTCCTGGCCAGTTCGCCCGCTTCGCCGCTTACGCAGGCGATGGTGATATTGCCTTCGTCGTCGATATCGATGGTGGTGCCGGTCTCTTCGGTCAACGCGCGGATCACCGCACCGCCCTTGCCGATCACGTCGCGGATCTTCTCCGGATTGATCTTCATCTTGATCATGCGCGGCGCGAAGTCGGAGACTTCCGGACGCACGGCAGGCATCGCCTGCTTCATGATGCCGAGGATATGCAGACGGCCTTCCTTGGCCTGACTCAACGCGACCTGCATGATCTCTTTGGTGATGCCGTTGATCTTGATGTCCATCTGCAAGGCGGTGATGCCGCGGTCGGAACCGGCCACCTTGAAGTCCATGTCACCCAGGTGATCTTCGTCGCCGAGGATGTCGGTCAGCACGGCGAAACGGCCGCCGTCCTTGATCAGGCCCATGGCGATACCCGCCACATGGGTCTTCACCGGCACACCGGCATCCATCAGCGACAGGCAGCCGCCGCATACGGAAGCCATCGAGCTGGAACCGTTGGATTCGGTGATCTCGGACACCACGCGAATGGCGTAGCCGCATTCCTCTTCGCTCGGCAGCACGGAAACCAGTGCGCGCTTGGCCAGACGGCCGTGGCCGATCTCGCGACGCTTGGGCGTGCCAACACGACCGGTCTCACCGGTGGAGTATGGCGGGAAGTTGTAGTGCAGCATGAAGCGGTCGGAATACTCGCCCTGCAACGCGTCGATCACCTGCGCATCGCGCATGGAACCCAGCGTCGCCACCACCAGTGCCTGTGTTTCGCCGCGTGTGAACAGGACGGAACCATGGGTACGCGGCAGCACGCCGGTACGGATGGTGATCGGACGCACGGTGCGGGTGTCGCGGCCGTCGATACGCGGCTCGCCGCTCAGGATCTGGCCGCGCACGATCTTGGCTTCCAGCGCGCTGAACAGTTCGCCGATCTCGTTTTTGGAGACGCTCTCGAATTCCGGAGTCGCCAGTGCTTCCGCCACCTTGGCACGGATCGCATCCACCTTTTGCGTACGCGCTTGTTTCTCACGCACTGCGTAAGCGGCCTTCAAGTCGCTTTCTGCGACCGCAGCGATCTTGGCGATCAGCGCTTCGTTCTTCGGTGCCGGCGTCCAATCCCAATCGTCCTGACCGACCGAGGATGCCATTTCATTGATCGCATTGATCACGGCCTGCATCTGCTCGTGGCCGAACACCACCGCGCCCAGCATGATGTCTTCCGACAGCTCTTGCGCTTCGGATTCGACCATCAGCACCGCTTTTGACGTACCGGCAACCACCAGATCCATCTTGGACTCGACCAGCTCATCCTTGGTCGGGTTCAGCACGTACTGGCCATTGAGGTAGCCCACGCGCGCCGCACCGATGGGGCCGTCGAACGGGATGCCGGAGATCGCCAGCGCAGCGGATGCGCCGATCATGGCAGGAATGTCGGAATCGATCTGCGGATCGGACGACATCACGGTCGCGACGATCTGCACTTCGTTGTAGAAGCTCTCGGGGAACAGCGGACGCAACGGGCGATCGATCAAACGCGAGGTCAGGATCTCCTTTTCGCTGGGACGGCCTTCGCGCTTGAAGAAGCCGCCGGGGATCTTGCCCGCGGCATAGGTGCGCTCTTGATAATCGACGGTCAGCGGGAAGAAATCCTGCTCCGGCTTGGCATTCTTCTGGCCCACCACGGTGACCAGCACCACGGTGTCGTCCAGACTGACGATGACTGCGCCGCTGGCTTGGCGGGCGATCTCGCCGGTTTCCAGTGTCAGTTGATGTTTGCCGTAGCTCAGCGTTTTTTTATAGTGACTCAAGATAGCTCTCTCCAATTTATATGCGTGACCGAGTTGCCAGCGTGATGCTTCAACATCCAAAACGAAGCGGGCCGCATTTGCGACCCGCTTTTACAAACCTTGTTACTTGCGCAGATCCAGACGCTGGATCAACTCTTTGTAACTGTTCTCGTTCTTGCTCTTCAGGTAGTCGAGCAGCTTGCGGCGGCGGCTCACCAGACGCAGCAGGCCACGACGGGAGTGGTGATCCTTGTTGTGCTCCTTGAAGTGCTCGGTCAGGTAGTTGATACGTGCCGTCATCAGTGCTACTTGAACTTCCGGGGATCCGGTGTCGCCCTTGGCGCGCTGGTAATCAGTAACGATCTGCGATTTTTGTGCGGCGGTAATAGACATTTAGACTTCTCTCTCCAATAAAAAAGTGCGGCATTCTACCTCTTAATGGGCCATCCGCTCAAGCTGTATTAGCCCATTGCGGCAGCCTTGGCCACCGTCGACAACAACCGGCTAGGAGCCAGTCTGCCGCCAACCAGTTCACCTAGCCCGATAAACGCCGCGTTGGCATATAAACGGCGTTTCCCGTCGGGAAAATCATCCCGCACCCCCAGTCGCTGACCTTGGGCAAGCCGCAATGCCTGCACCTCGTCCAATTCCAGCCTCGGCAGGTTCTGCACCAGCCTATCCAGGGGCAGCAGGCAGGCGTCGCGCTGCGCCGCATCCATGGATTCGAGTTGCTGCAAAGTACGGGCTTGATCCAGCGTGAACTCGCCGATGCGGGTACGGCGCAAGGCGATCAGATGCCCGCCGCAACCCAGCTTTTCGCTGATATCTTCGGCTAACGTGCGCACATAAGTACCCTTGCTGCACAGCACGCTGAATTCCAGCTCCTCCCCCTGCAAACGCTCCAGCGTCAGCTCGTGAATGAACACCGTGCGCAATTCGCGCTCGACCGTCTCGCCTTTGCGGATGTACTCATACAAAGGCTTCCCCTCATGCTTGATGGCGCTGTGCATGGGCGGCAACTGCCGGCCTGCGCCGATGAACCCGGCCATGACTTCCCTCGCCTGCTGCTCGTCCACCGCCACCGGACGCGTCTCGATGATTTCCCCCTCGGCATCGCCGGTGGTCGTGCGCTGCCCGAGGCGGATGGTCGCACGATAGCCTTTGTCCGCATCCAGCAGCGCAATGGTGAATTTGGTGGCTTCGCCGAAACAGACCGGCAACAAGCCGGTAGCGAGCGGATCGAGGGTGCCGGTATGCCCGGCCTTCTCGGCATTGAACAGGCGGCGAACTTTTTGCAGGGCATCGTTGGAGCTTAGCTCCAGCGGCTTGTCGAACAGCAGAACACCATCCAACGGTCTTTTGACGCGCCTGAATTGCTCAGTCTTTTTTGTCACTCGCAACCGCTTGATCGATCAGTTGGGAAAGATGCGCGCCGCGCTCGATCGAGGCGTCATAGAGGAAATGCAATTGCGGCGTGATGCGCAGCTTCATGGCGTGCGCCAACTGGCTGCGCAGGAAACCGGCGGCACGCTCCAGCCCCTTGGACAATTCCAGGCTGTCACCGTCCAGCGAGGTGTAGAACACCTTGGCATGGGCGTGGTCGTTGGTGACTTCCACGCCGGTCAGCGTGACTTTGCGCACGCGCGGATCCTTCACCTCCAGGCGGATCAGCTCGGCCAATTCGCGCTGGATCTGCTCGGCGATGCGGTCGGTGCGTGCGTAGTCCTTGGCCATCACAGCGCCCGCGCGACCTCAACAATTTCGAACACTTCCAGCTGGTCGCCCACTTCCAGATCGTTGTAACCTTTCAGGGACAGACCGCACTCGAAGTTGGATTTGACTTCCTTGGCGTCGTCCTTGAAGCGTTTCAACGAATCCAGCTCGCCGGTATGGATCACCACATTGTTGCGCAGCACGCGCACGCTGGAATTACGCTTGACCATGCCCTCGGTGACGTAGCAACCCGCAATCGTGCCCACCTTGGAAATGTGGAACACCTGGCGGACTTCGACCATGCCGATGATGCTTTCCTTCTTCTCCGGCGCCAGCATGCCGGACAGCGCAGCCTTGATCTCATCCACCATCGCATAGATGATGTTGTAGTAGCGGATATCCACGCCAGACGACTCGGCCAGACGGCGCGCTGCCGCGTCGGCACGCGAGTTGAAGCCGATGATGATCGCCTTGGAAGCCAGCGCCAGGTTGACGTCGGACTCGGTGATCGCACCGACGCCGCTGTGGATCAGGTTGACCTTGACCTCGGCGGTGGACAGCTTCTGCAACGATCCGGCGATAGCCTCGAGCGAACCCTGCACATCGGCCTTCACGATCAGCGACAGGGTGCGCACTTCGCCCTCGCCCATCTGCTCGAACATGTTCTCCAACTTGGCGGCCTGCTGCTTGGCCAACTTCACGTCGCGGAACTTGCCCTGACGGAACAGCGCGATCTCGCGTGCCTTCTTTTCGTCGGCCAGCACCAGGAAATCGGCGCCCGCAGTCGGCACTTCGGACAAACCCTGGATCTCGACCGGGATCGAAGGACCGGCCTCGTTCACCACCTTGCCGTTCTCGTCCAGCATCGCGCGCACACGGCCGGACACGGAACCGACCAAGATCGCGTCGCCGCGTTTCAAGGTACCGGACTGCACCAGCAAAGTCGCCACCGCGCCCTTGCCCTTGTCCAGTCGCGCTTCGACCACCACGCCCTTGGCGCTGGCGCTCTTCGGCGCTTTCAACTCCAGCACTTCCGCTTGCAACAGGATGCCTTCCAGCAAGGAATCGATACCCTGACCGCTCTTGGCGGACACCTCGACGAACATCGAGTCGCCACCCCAGTCTTCCGGCACCACGCCTTCAGCCACCAGCTCTTGGCGCACACGCTCGGAGTTGGCCTCCGGCTTGTCGATCTTGGTGATCGCCACCACGATCGGCACTTCGGCCGCCTTGGCATGGTGGATCGCTTCCTTGGTCTGCGGCATCACACCGTCGTCGGCCGCACAAACCAGCACCACGATGTCGGTCGCCTTGGCACCGCGTGCACGCATCGCGGTGAATGCCTCGTGACCCGGGGTGTCGAGGAAAGTGATCATGCCGCGCGGAGTGTCGACGTGGTACGCGCCGATGTGCTGGGTGATGCCGCCGGCTTCACCGGAAGCCACACGGGTGCGGCGGATGTAGTCCAGCAGCGAAGTCTTGCCGTGGTCGACGTGGCCCATCACGGTCACCACCGGCGCGCGCGGCTCCAGTGCATCGTTGGAATGATCCACCGTCTCCATCAGGAAGGCATCGGGATCGTCCGGCTTGGCAGCGACGGCCTTGTGTCCCATCTCCTCGACGATGATCATCGCGGTCTCTTGATCCAGCACCTGATTGATGGTGACCATGGAACCCATCTTCATCAGGGTCTTGATGATCTCGGCCGCCTTGACCGCCATCTTCTGCGCCAGTTCGGCCACCGTGATGGTTTCCGGAACCGTCACCTCCTGCACGATAGGCTCGGTCGGCAACGAGAAAGCATGCGCCGCCTCGGGCTTGCTGTGTTTTTCGTGACGCGGAGCACGGATCGCGCTGCCGCCGGTGCGGCCGCCCAGTCCAGCACGGGTGTCGGTGGTACGGGAAGGCGGACGCTTCTTGTGTCCGGCCTCATCCCACGGGCTGTCCTTGGCGGCAGGCTTGTCGGTCTTCTTGGTCGGCCGCGCGACCTTGTCGCCCGGCTTCAGTGTCGGTTTGTGCAACGTGCCATCCGGTGCGGCGGCAGGTGCCGCCGGAGCGGCGGCCTCCGCCACGGGTTCCGGAGCCGGTGCAGGCGCCGGTTCGGCTGCAGCAGCTTTGCGCTTGCTGCGTTCCTGCTTGGCTTGCAAGTCAGCCGCCTGGCGCGCAGCCAATTCGGCTTGCAAGCGCGCTTCTTCCTCGCGTGCTTTTTGTTCCTGCTCGTCCAATACCTTCTTTGGCTTGGCCTGCTTGGCTTCAGCCGCCGGTGCGACAGCCTCTGCCGGAGCCTCGGCAACAGGTGCCGCCGGAGCCACCGTACGCTTCTTGCGCACTTCCACCTGAATGGTGCGCGACTTGCCGGTGCTGTCCGCCTTCTTGATCGCAGTCGTCTCGCGGCGCGTCACCGTGATCTTGTTCTTGCCGGTACCGTGCGCGCTGCGCAAGTGCTCCAGCAGCTGCGCCTTGTCCTGCTCCGATATGCTGTCGGTGTCCTTTTGCTTGGACACGCCAGCCGCCTGCAGCTGTTCCAGCAGCAGTTCGACTTGCAAGCCCAGCTCACCCGCAAATTGCGCGACGTTCATTTTTCCCATTACGACCCCTTCAACCCAATACCAGACTACGGATAACCTCTACTGCTTGCGCGAACAGGCTTACGCGAACCAGGGCGCGCGCGCCGTCATGATCAACTGATTGGCGCGTTCGGCATCCATACCGGTCATTTCCATCAATTCGTCACCATCCAGATCGGCCAGCTGTTCTTGCGTGCCGATGCCCTTGCCCGCCAGAGTGCGTGCAGTCTCTTCGTCCATGCCTTCGATCTTCAGCAGGTCTTCGATGTTGTGCTCGACTTTCTCTTCGTTGGCGATAGCTTCGGTCAGCAGCGCGTTGCGTGCACGGCTGCGCAGCTCGTTGACTGTCGCCTCGTCCAGCGATTCGATGGCCAACATCTCGTCCAGCTCGACGTAAGCGACTTCTTCCAATGTATTGAAACCTTCCTGCACCAGGATGTCGGCAACTTCCTCGTCCACATCCAGCTTCTCCACGAACAGGTCACGGATCTTGGCGAACTCGGCTTCGTTCTTCTCGGCGGATTGCTCCACCGTCATCAGGTTGATCTCCCAGTTGGTCAGCTCGCTGGCCAGGCGCACGTTCTGGCCGCCGCGGCCGATGGCCTGTGCCAGATTCTCTTCCTCGACCACCACATCCATGCTGTGCTTGTCCTCATCCACCACGATGCTGGTGACCTCGGCCGGAGCCAGCGCGTTGATGACAAAGGTAGCCGCATCGTCCGACCACAGGATGATATCCACGCGCTCGCCGGCCAGCTCATTGGTCACAGCCTGCACGCGCGAACCGCGCATACCGACGCAAGTGCCGATCGGGTCCAGGCGCTGGTCATTGGTGCGCACCGCGATCTTGGCGCGGGAGCCGGGATCGCGAGCGGCGCTGACGATCTCCAGGATGCCTTCTTCGATCTCCGGCACTTCCAATTCGAACAGCTTCTTCAGGAACTCGGTGGTGATACGCGACAGGATGATCTGCGGGCCGCGTACGGTGCGGTCCACGCGCAGCAGGTAGGCGCGCACGCGGTCGCCGACGCGCAGGTTCTCTTTCGGAATCATCTGGTCACGCGGCAGCAAGGCTTCGATCTTGCCGAACTCGACGATGGCATTGCCGCGCTCGATGCGCTTGATCGTGCCGGACACCAAGTGCTCGTTGCGTTCCATGAAGTCGGCCAGGATCTGTTCACGCTCGGCGTCGCGGATCTTCTGGAAAATGACCTGCTTGGCAGCTTGCGCGCCGATACGGCCGAAGTCGACGTTCTCCAGTTGTTCTTCGATGAATTCTTCCATCTGGATATGCGGATCGCGCTTCTTCGCTTCTTCCAGCTTGATGTGCAGTTCCGGGGTCTCGAAGGTCTCATCGTCCATCACCTGCCAGCGGCGGAAAGACTCGTATTCGCCGGACTGGCGGTCGATGCTCACGCGCACATCCGCCTCTTCGTCCGCAAAACGCTTCTTGGTGGCCGAAGCCAAAGCCGATTCCAGCGCACCGAACACGATCTCCTTGTCCACGTTCTTCTCACGCGCCAAGGCATCCACCAACAACAGAATTTCACGACTCATAGCTTTCTCCGACTGCTTCAGAAAACAGGCACTAGGCGTGCCTTATCTATATTGGACAGCTCGATACCGACCAAGCTGCCATCCACATCCAACTGCAAAATCCCATCCTTCAATTCGCCGATGACACCGACGAAGTTCTTGCGGCCGTTCAGCGGCACGCGCACCTTGATCTGCGCCTTCTGCCCGGCGAAGCGCACGAAATCGGCTTCCTTCTTCAGCACCCGGTCCAGCCCCGGCGAAGAAACCTCGAGGCGCTCATACTCCACCCCTTCCACCGTGAACAGGCGCACCAGCTGGTTGCTCACGCGTTCGCAGTCTTCCACCGCGATACCGTCAGGCTTGTCCATGAACACGCGCATCAGCCCGCGACCGGAAATCTCCAGATCGACCAGTTCGTAGCCCATACCGGCCAGCGTCGTCTCTACCAGCTTCGCCACATCCATATCCGTACCCACAAATAAAAAACGGGCTCGAGGCCCATCTGAAAACGGCGCGGATTGTACCAAAGGAATGAACTAATGGAAACAGCTATTTAAGGAATAGCCCGTTCCCGCCCTTGGCAGGGCGGGATAAGTACGGTCAACAGCCCATCAACTTGCGGATGCCTTGCGCATCCGGCTGCAACACCACCCCCCGCTCGGTGATCAACCCTGTCACCAGCTCGGCGGGAGTCACATCGAACGAGGGATTGCGTATCTTCACCCCCTGCGCCGCCCAGTGCGTGTCGCGGAAGCCCTTCACCTCGTCGGCCGAACGCTCCTCGATGGGAATGTCCTTGCCCGTAGCAATATTCAGGTCGATGGTCGACAACGGGCATGCCACATAGAACGGGATGTTGTGGCGCTTCGCCAACACCGCCACCATATAGGTGCCGATCTTGTTCGCCACATCGCCGCTGGCCGCCACGCGGTCCGTGCCCACCACCACCGCATCGATTTCGCCCTGGGCCATCATGTAACCGGCCATGTTGTCGGTGATCAGTGTGACCGGGATGTTCTCCTGCACCATCTCCCACGCCGTCAGCCGCGCCCCTTGCAGGAAAGGCCGTGTCTCGTCGGCGATCACGGAGATCTTCTTGCCCGCTTCCACCGCCGAGCGGAACACCCCCAGCGCCGTGCCCCAGCCCGCCGTCGCCAGCGCGCCGGCATTGCAATGCGTCAGCACTCGCGCCCCGTCTTTCAACAAGGCCGCGCCATGTGCTCCCATCGCCTTGTTGATACGGATGTCCTCGGCCAGTATCTCGTGCGCCTCGGCCAGCAAACGTTGCGCGATCTGCTGAGGCGATTGCGTCGCCACACTTTCCCAAACCTTGCGCATACGCTGCAAAGCCCAGAACAGGTTCACCGCCGTCGGGCGGCTGGCCGCCAGCACCTTGAAGCCCTCTTCCATACCGGCCTTGAACTCGTCCGCCGATTTCTCCTGCAGACACAACGCCTCCAGCGCCACGCCATACGCCGCCGCCACACCGATGGCGGGCGCGCCGCGCACCACCATGCTGCGTATACCCTCGGCTACCGCATGTGCGGTGTAGTAACTCAGGTATTCGAACGCAGCGGGCAGGATGCGCTGGTCTATCATTTCAAGCCGGTTGTTGAACCAGCGCAGGGTTTCGATTTTCATAAACTAGCACTCATTGTTTTCAGTGTAATTAGGCTCGCCCATATGCGAAAAGAAATATCCATGCAGTAGGCTATATCGGAAGGCTAATTTCGTATTTTGCTTTTCTTGATGCCGCAACAATTCTTCAGCAACATATTGATAAGCTATAGATGGGAGTTTTGTGTTGTCTAGGATTCTCTTAAATGGATCTCCGAGATAATTCACGATAAATCGCCCATCAAAATCTGGAGATAGCAATTCCAAAGTCGATTTGGCTAAATCAGCCTTAAATCTACCGCCAATATCATTTGGCTCACATACTTGATCTGCTTTTGATTTTAGATACCCAACCAACTCATTAGTCACTACCACCCTCGGGTACTGTGCAACAAATGACTCCATCTCGTATGCTTCAGCTACTGCTTTTCCATATAGTTCGTTGTTTCTGAGTTCTGCAGAAACTCCAATTGCAACACCTACTCGAACAGGCTGTTGCTTGGCCAACCCCATTAAACACAACATACCGCAAACAACTATTGCGCCGTAAATCCCTTTCGCAGGCGCATATCCATCATCCTCTTTTAAAGGTACATAAATTACTAATCCATCAGAGAAGTGCTGGAATTTAATTTCCGTTTCATTGTATTTATGCAAATCAGGAATGACCTGAAGAACTCCATCTTGCTTTGTAAATGTCTCGAAAAACTTTCGGGCTGTTTGTTGTAGCCCATCTACGGCACCTACAGTCTCTTTTACAAGATTTACAAACTCCTGATATTCATTTCCATTCTTATCTTTTGGAATGTCAGAAAATTTCTTCAGGCTATCTCGCTGTCCCAATAAATCGACAAATGCCACGAGGTAGTGCCCAAATATCAAATTATCTTCAGACATCTCAAGCCTCCACGAAATTCAAAGTATTAATCGCCCTCAAACTCGCACAGCGCAAACACCTTGTGCCCGCGCTTCTCCAGCCGCTTGCGGCCACCGATGTCAGGCAGGTCGATCATGAAGCTGCATTCGATGATGTGGCCGCCCATTTTTTCGATCAGGATGCAGGCGGCTTCCGCTGTGCCGCCGGTGGCGATGAGGTCGTCCACCAGCAATACCTTCTCGCCTTTGCTGATGGCGTCGGTATGGATCTCGATGCGGTCGGTGCCGTATTCCAGTTCGTAGTCGTGGCCGATGGTCTCGGCGGGCAACTTGCCTTTCTTGCGGATGGGCACGAAGCCGACGCCGAGCGTGTAGGCCAGCGGTGCGCCCAGGATGAAACCGCGCGATTCGATGCCCGCGATCTTGTCGATCTTCATGCCTTTGTAGCGGGTCGCCAGCTCGTCGATGGTGGCGCGGAAACCTTCCGGGTCTTTGAGCACCGTGGTGATGTCGCGGAACATGATGCCTTGCTTGGGGTAATGGGGGACTGTTCTGACACGAGACTTAATGGGCATATCAACTCCGTTTTTTGTATTCGACGAACTTCGCTTTTACTTCATGCATCTGCTGCGCGGTGAGTATCTTGGGCTCGCCCACCGACAGCGTGCGCCAATAGATTTCGCACAGATATTCGACTTCCTGTGCCACCGACAGCGCTTCGTTGAGGTCTTTGCCCAGCGCGATCATGCCGTGGTTGCCGAGCAGACAGGCCTTGCGGTCGCGCAGCGCTTCCAGCGCGAGGTCGGAGAGGTTCTGCTCACCGAAGATGGTGTAAGGCGTGCAGCGGATGCTGTCGCCACCGGCGATGGCGATGTGGTAATGCACGGCGGGTACATCCTTGCCCAGACAGGCGATGGTGGTAGCGTAAGTGGAGTGCATGTGCAGCACAGCGCCGATCTCGGGCCGGGCGTTGAGGATGTCGCAGTGGAAACGCCATTCGCTCGATGGCTTGCGGCCTTGCAGTACCTTGCCATCTTTATCCAGCAGCACCAAGTCCTGTTCAGTCATCTCGGCCACCGGCAAGGCGGACGGCGTGATGAGGATGTCGTCGCCGCAACGCACCGAGGCGTTGCCCGCCGTGCCGCGATTGAGGCCCAGTTCGACCATGCGGCGCGAGGTGTGCAGCAGCGCTGTGCGCAGTTGTTGTTCGCTCATTTCAGCACGCGCCCGGCCACGGCGGCCAGCTTCTGCTTCATCGCTACATCGCGCGCCTCGGGCGCGGTGATGAGCGCATATTGCAATGCACTGCGGCAGCCGCAGTCGCAGGCTTTGGCATCGCCGCCCACCTTGGGCACCACATGCTTAACCAGTGTCTTGGCCTTGTCGGCATTGGCCAGCAGCACCTTGATGATCTGTTCCACCGTCACCGCATCGTGATCGGGGTGCCAGCAGTCGTAGTCGGTAACCATGGCCACGGTGGCGTAGCACAGCTCAGCTTCGCGCGCGAGCTTGGCTTCAGGCATGTTGGTCATGCCGATCACGTCGCAGCCCCATTGGCGGTACAGCTCGGATTCGGCCAAGGTGGAGAACTGCGGGCCTTCCATCACCAGGTAGGTGCCGCCGCGCAAGGCATTGATGCCCGCCTCTTTGGCTGCGGCCTCGATGTGGTCGCCCAGGCGCTTGCACACCGGATGCGCCATCGACACGTGCGCCACCAGACCGCTGCCGAAGAACGATTTCTCGCGCGCAAAGGTGCGGTCGATGAACTGGTCGACGATGACGAAGGTGCCGGGCGTGAGGTGTTCGCGCAGGGAGCCGACGGCACTGACCGAGATGACATCGCTCACCCCTACCCGCTTCAACACGTCGATGTTGGCGCGGTAGTTGACCTCGGACGGCGGGATCTTGTGGCCACGGCCGTGGCGCGGCAAGAAAGCCAGTTTCACGCCATTGAGTTCGCCGAACAGCAATTCGTCGGAAGGCGCACCGAACGGCGATTCGACCTTCTCCCAGCGCTTGTTCTCCAACCCGGCGATGTCGTAGACGCCGCTGCCGCCGATGATGCCTATGCTTGCCTGTGCCATGTTTTTGCCTGCTATTAAAAAGAAGCCGGATTGAAACAGGAAACTTCGTTTTCCTCAAGGTCAAGATGGACAAGAAAGCCTCTCGGGCGTATCTTTTCGGCCGTTCATTCCACGAGTTACCCATTCATGTCCCAAGCCGAAAATCACGCCGACCTACAGATCGTCGGTATGCGCTGCGCCTCCTGCTCTGCCCGCCTGGAAAAGTCGCTGAACCAGCTGCCCAACGTCACCGCCGTGGTGAACCTCGCCACCGAGAAAGCCAGCGTCAGCTTCGACCCCAAGCTGACCAATATGGACGAGCTGATCAAGACCGTGCGCGATACCGGCTTCGACGCCCATGTGGCGCGCGACTTCGCCGCCGAGAAAGCCGACCGGCTGAACGCCTTCCGCCAGGAAAAACTGCGCTTCTACATCGCGCTCGGCCTGATTGCGCCGATGCTGCTGGAGATGCTGTTCATGCTGTTCGACGTGCATTTCATGATCCCGACCTGGCTGCTGTGGCTGCTGGCGACGCCGGTGCAATTCTGGATCGGTGCGCGCTTCTACAAGGGCGCATGGGCCAGCCTGAAACACGGCAGCGGCAATATGGACCTGCTGGTGGCGCTGGGCACCAGCGCCGCTTACTTCCTCAGTGCCGCCATCGTCATCTTCGATATCCACCAGCCGGTGTACTTCGAATCCAGCGCGGTGCTGATCACGCTGGTGCTGATGGGCAAGTTGCTGGAGGCCGGCGCCAAGGCCAAAGCGACCGACGCCATCGAGAAGCTGATCCAGTTGCAACCCAAGATCGCCCATGTGGAGCGCGACGGCGAAGTGCTGGACGTGCCGGTCGGCTCGTTGCGTCCGGACGACATCTTCGTCGTGCGCCCCGGCGAGAACGTGCCGGTGGACGGCGTCGTGATCGACGGCAGCTCCACGCTGGATGAGAGCATGCTCACCGGCGAAAGCATGCCGCAGGCCAAGCAGGCCGACGACAAGGTATATGCCGCCACGCTCAACCATCAGGGCCTGATCAAATGCCGCGCCACCGCCGTCGGCAGCCATACCCAACTGGCCGCGGTGATCCGCATGGTCGAACAGGCGCAAGGCTCCAAGGCACCCATCCAGAAGCTCGCCGACAAGGTCTCCGGCATCTTCGTGCCCATCGTGCTGGTGCTCGCCGCGATCACGTTCTTCGTCTGGTTCAAGATCGAGGGGGATTTCTCCTATGCACTCATCAACGCGGTATCGGTGCTGGTCATCGCCTGCCCCTGCGCACTTGGCCTGGCGACGCCGATCACCATCGTGGTCGCCAGCGGCCTCGCCGCGCGCGAAGGCATCCTGGTGAAAGACGCTGCGGCGCTGGAGCGCGCGCACAAGCTGGCCGTGCTGGTGCTGGACAAGACCGGTACGCTGACCGAAGGCAAACCGGCAGTCACCGACCTGCGCCCGAGCGCGGCCAGCGGCGTCGGCGAACTGATCCGCATCGCCGCCAGCCTCGCCCAGCATTCCACCCATCCGCTGTCCGCCGCCATCATGGAATATGCCCAGGCGCAGGCGACCATGCCGCTGCCGGTCAGCGAATTCAACGAAACGCCGGGCAGCGGCCTGCGCGGCAATCTGGATGGCGTCTCCTACCTGCTCGGCGCGCCCGCCTACATCGTGCAGCAAGGCGTGGCGCTGGACGAAGCGTCGATATTGGCCTTGCAGCAGCATGGCAAGACCGTGATCGCGGTGGCGCGCGAACAGGTGCTGCTAGGTTACATCGCCTTCGCCGACCAGATACGCCCCAGCAGCAGTACTGCCGTGGCGCGCCTGCGCGAGATGGGCATCCGCGTGGTGATGCTGAGCGGCGACAACCAGGCGACCGCTCAGGCCATCGCCCGTCAGGCCGGCATCGACGAGTTCATCGCCGAAGTGTCGCCGCAGGACAAGGCGCGCTACATCGCTTCGTTCAAAACGCCGAAGACGCTGGTCGGCATGGTCGGCGACGGCATCAACGATGCACCGGCGCTGGCTGCCGCCGACGTGAGTTTTGCCATGAAGAGCGGCAGCGACATCGCCATCGACGCGGCCGACATCACGCTGATGCGCAACGACCTCAACAGCGTGGCCGATGCCATCGACCTGTCGCAGGTGACGCTATCCAAGATCCGCCAGAACCTGTTCTTCGCCTTTGCCTACAACGTGCTCGGCATCCCGCTGGCCGCGCTCGGCCTGCTCAACCCGATGATCGCCGGCGGCGCCATGGCGATGAGCTCGGTGTCGGTGGTCAGCAACGCCTTGCTGCTGAAACAATGGAAACCCGGGGAACCTGCGCCCGATTTGGCTGACCAACCTGCGGCCGCGCCTCAACCGGCATTGCAACAACCCACTGCATAAGGAAATATCGCCATGAATACAAAACTCATTCTTCCAATTGCTGTAGTCCTGCTGCTCAGCGCCTGCGCCAGCGGCAAAGGTGGTGACGTCTACACCCGCGACCAGGTGCGCCAGGTGCAGCACTTCAAGGTCGGCGTGGTCGAGAGCGTGCACAAGGTGCGCATCGAGGGTACGCAAAGCCAGATCGGTACGACCGCCGGCACCATCGTCGGCGGTATCGCCGGCAGCGGCGCCTCCAAGGGCAAGACCGGCGAAGTGGCCGCGGTGCTCGGCGCGGTGGTCGGCGGCGTGGTCGGTGCGGCAGCGGAAGAAGGCTACACCCGCGAAGACGGTGTCGAGATCGCCATCAAGCTGGAAGACGGCAACTACATCTCCGTCGTGCAAACCGTGGGCGACCACGAGGAGATCAAGGCCGGCGACAAAGTGCGCGTGATCGAGAGCGACGGCGTCACCCGCGTTACCAAGTACTGAGCCATTCTGAATCGCGGCAAATAAAACGGGGGCACGCAGCCCCCGTTTTTATTTGCCTCAACCACCCGCCTAGAATTCGGTCTCGGCCTTGCCTTGCGGCTTCTGTGCCAACGTGACAGCGCCCAACTCGGTAGAGAGTTTCAAGCTGGCCAGCATGACCGGCTCGTTCGCCTGCACCTCGGGTGCAGCTTGCGCAATGGTGCCCGAATTACTGTTGGCGGCTTGCTGTGCCGGCGCGGCAGGCGAACCGGAGCCGCCCATCCACAGCCCGATACTCAGCAGCAGCGAGGCCGCCAGCGCGAACTGGGCAACGCGGTTGTGGCGCTCGGTTTTGCGCAGACGGCGCATCAACTGGACGGTCTCTATCCCGGCATGGGCACGGTCGAACTCGGCACGCTCGCCATCGGCGATGCTTTGCTCCATCTCTTCCAGTTCCCTTGCCGCGGCAATGGCGCACTCCTGGGCGGCGATCTTGTCGTTGGCGGCCTGCAATGCCAACATCTCGGCCATGTCGCGCTGACGCATCATCTCGGTCGCCTGTTTCTCGGCGGCGATGCGTGCTTCGGTCGTTTCGGCGGCCAGACGCTCAACCTCCATCCGCTCCTTGCGCACTGCGGCAGCGCGGGTCTCGGCTTCGAGCTTGCGCTGTTCGATCTCGATCTGCGCCGACTCTTCGCGTTCGCGTTCTTCGGCGAGGCGCTTGGCGGCCTCGGCGGTGGCCTGACGCTGGCGGGCCAGCTCGGCGATACGCACCTCTGCCTGCATCGCAGCTTCTTCGTGCTTGCGTTGTTCGGCCTCGATCTGTGCCGATTCTTCGCGCTCGCGTTCCTCGGCCAGACGCTTGGCGGTTTCCGCTGCGGCCAGACGCTGACGTGCCAGCACCGAGGCACGGGCATCCGCCTGCATCGCCTCCTGTTCGGTCTTGATCGCATGCGCCAACGACTCGGCCTGTAGCTTGGCCATGTTCAGCGCGCGCATCTCGATCTCTTCTTTCGCTTTGGCGGCAGCCGCCAGTTCTTCCGCGACCGCGGCCTTGGCGGCGGCGATCTCATGGGCACGGGCCTCGGCGGCGATGCATTCGTTGTCGGCCTCGACGGCGCGCAATTCGGCATCCATACGTTCGGCGATCCTGGTGATCGCCTCGTTCTCGGCGATCAAGCGGGCATGGGCAACGCACGCGGCCTCTTCGTCCAGAGCCTGACGCTGTGCGGCGGCTTCTGCGACGCGGCGATCCACTTCGGTACGCTCTTGCAGCGCAACGACCGCCGCCGTTTCCCGCGCCAGACGCTCTTCTTCTGCTTCGCAGGCTTCTACCATCAGCTGTGCACGCTGTTCGGCCAGACGCAGCGATGCATTGATGGCTTCCAGTTTGTCCTGCAGTTTCTGCACGGCCAGGGTGTCGGCAGTGGCCTGTGCCGCCTCGTCGGCAAGCAACCGGGCTTCCAGCGCGGCTTTTTCCTCGGCCACTTGCTTGGCACAGGCCGCCATCTTGCAGCGTTCGTTGGCGGCGCTGGCGGCTTCGCTTTCCGCCTTCAGTTGCAACTCGATGGCATGCGAAGCGCGCATGTCCGCCTCGGCACGCTCCTGGGCGGCCGCGATCAAATCCTTTTCAGCTTGCAGTTTGGCCTGGGCGGCACGCTTGGCTTGCTCCTCGGCAACCAGCAGATCGTGCGCTTCCAGTTCCAGCTGTTTCAGCAACGCATTGGCTTCTTCGCGCTCTTTGGCCGCAAGCCGCTCCGTCTCCACGCGCGTTTCCAGCAGCTTCAGCATCTCCTGTTCGGCAAGCAGCTTGCGCTCTGCCGCCAGACGCTGCTCCTGTTCCTTTTCGACAGCCCGTTTGGCGATCTCGACGGACTTCATCTCTGCCGCAGCCTTTGCGTTGGCCTCGGCCTGCGCCTGCTGTTCTGTCTTGACGCGCAGCTCGATGGCATCCGCCACCTTGCGCTCTTCCTCGGCGCGCAGCTGCGCGGCACGCTCGGCCTCCAGCTCTGCGGCAAGACGTGCCTGCACTTCCGCCAAAGCCAGCGTCTCCGCACGAACGCGATTGTTCATCGCCTCCTGTGCCGAGCTTTCTGCGGCCAGGCGTGCGCTGACCATCGCAACGGCTTCCTTCTCAGATTTGAGTTTGCTCTGTGCGACCAGCCTGATCTCCTGCTCGGCATGCGCTTTTTCCTGTGCCAACAGCGCAGCTTCGCGATCCAGCTGCGCTTGCTGTTCCAATTCCTTGTGCAGGCGCTGCTCGGCGAGCATGCGCTGTTCCAGCTCCGCTTGCGCCTTGCGCTCGGCTTCGGCTGTCTCGCGCACCGTCTGGGTCATACGTTCTTCGATCTTCAGCTTGGCATGTGCCGCCTCCGCCAATTCGCGCTCCAGCCCCAGGCGTTCCTGCACCTCTTCCACCAGTTTGGCTTCGGCACGGCTGCGCGATTCGATCTGTTCGGCCAGATCACTTTCCTGGCGGATCTTTCCCTCTGCGATGGCGCGGGCATGGGCTTCGGCACGGGCGCGCGCCTGGGCGGCCAGTTGCGCCTCGATCTCGGCTTCGATGCGTCCGCGCGATTCGAGTATCGCCTCTGATTCGACAGGGCTTTCCTCGTCACGGGATGCGACCAAACGGATATTTTTCTTTGCTGACATGTTCCACCTCTTTCGCGTAGGGATGCCAAGGCACCGGCTCGACGCTAAGGTAGCAGTTAGCCAGCCGGCTCAAGCGTGGAATAAAGGTGGGAAAACGGCCTATTTTGAAAGGCCGGCCCGGCCTGACAGCGCGTCCACCCCGATGCGGGATGGACGGCTTTATGCGTACAGCTCAGTAATCGCGGCGCGGGGCGCTGTATTCATCCCCGGCAAAAACAAAGGGAGGCGTGCGCCCGACCAGAGTCTCGATGAGCATCAGCTCCTGGTCGGTATGGTTGATGAAGCCAGCCGGACGGATGTTCTTGCCCGCCTGCTCCCCCGCCAGGATGTACAAAGGCTTGTCGTGGTGGGTCGCCGCGACCGTGTCCTTGCTGGAAGGATCGTTGGTAGACATCACATCGGTCAAACCGTAGCAGGTACAGAAATAGGTCTGCTCCGGGTCGGATTCGATGTAATAGCCGGTACCGCGGATGCCGATGGTGGCGGTCGCGGTGCGCACGCGCGTGCCCTGGCTGCGCGAAACGGAGAGCAGCTTGCCGGTCAGCAGGCGCAGCCCCTGCACCAGGAACGATTCCTTCTCTTCCTTGCCTTCCAGGGTCAGCTGGCTGTTCTCGCGCATGATCATCGAATTGCCCCCGACCACGAACACGATCTCGCTCTTGGGGCCGGTCTCCACGGTGTCATTCGGTTTGATGACGGTGGCGAGATTGGCTTCCTTGCCGTTCACCTTGGCCGTGCCGTTGATGCGGTAGATGGACTGCCCGGCGGGCAGCTTGCTGGGCGGCGTGCCGAAGATGCTGGCGGCAAGCGCCGCCTTGTCGGTCAGCCCGGTGGCAAAGACGCCGGCGGCGAGTGCCTTGATCAGCAAGCGGCGGCGCGGGTCATCTGCTTCATCGAAACGGCTCATGTGAACTCCTTTGTGTTGAAATTTATAAAAATCCGCATCACTGCGGCGCGCCATTCAATATCCAGTTCAGGAACAAGTCGTAGTTCGCGCGTCCGACGGCTCCCGGAGCCAGCGTGGCATTGAAGCCCGCCTGCAAACCGCCTTCATGGTGTTTGCCGGAAGGCTTGAGCAGCAACTGGCTGTCCACCGCATCCTCGAAGTTGATCCGCCCCCTCACTTCCGCATACAGCCAGGCGTCGTCGGTCGCATCCACGACGGCATCGCCGTTGCGGTCGAGGTTGTTGAACACGAGCGGGGTTTGCGCCACGGTCGCCAGGTTGGCCGCCGTATGGCAGGTGATGCACTTGCCCGCCCCCGGCGCTTGCAATACAGCCTTGATATCGGCAAAACGGATCGCCGCAGAAGCCGGCGTCAACGCATTGTTCACCACGATGGTCAGCGAGGAAGGCTCACTGCTCGTCGTACCGTTGCCGACCACCAGTTGCACCACGTAAGTACCGTCTGCGGTAGCCGTGAAGGTAGCATCGCGCGAGGTAGCATTGCTCAAGCTGACTGCTGGCGCCACTCCCGAGACGATGCTCCATTGGTAGCTCGTCGCATACATGCTGGCCCTGCCGGATAAGGTGGTCGCGCCCTGCGTCAGGGTACGGCTTGGCCCGGCATCGGCAATCGGGCGGCCGGGTTTGAGCACGGCGCCGGAAGCATCGCGCGCCGTGTGCCCAGCACCTTGCAGATAAGTGGCTAGCGATTCATAGATCGATGGGGTCGCCCAGAATTTCTCGTAATGGATCTTGGCCAACGGCATGTTGCCGCGATCCACCGTGTGCGCCTTGATCTGATCGACATAGCCGTTGAACTTGGCATAGCTATCCAGATCGATATCGCTGCCGGCCGAGAGCGAACCGCCCGAGCCGCGCAGGATGTGGCAGACACGGCAGCTCGGCACCACCACATTCTGGTACAAGGATGCCTGCCCCACCGAAGCCCAGCCAGCTGGTGTCGCATCCACATAAGTGGCATTCAGCAGGCCGTTGCCTCCATAGCCGTCCTTGATGATCGAAGCGGCCGCGGTACCCTGCCATTCGTTGAGAAGAGCGACGCGGCGACCCGCATCTTCGGCAAAGCCGGTCGGCGTGGCCGTGCCGGATGGCAGCGGGTAGCTTTGCAATATCCAGGTGTTCAGCGTTTTGAGCGCCGCTTCCAGATCGGCACGTGTATATCCGGCCTGGGTCGAGTATTCGAAACTATCCGGCTCCAGCGGATGCATATGTCCCTGCACATCGCCGCGCGTCAACGATGGCGAGTTCTGCACCAGCGGGAACAGGCGCTTGCCGGTGGCATCGAGCGGGGTGAGCGGATCGGCGCGCCCGCCGTGGCAGCTGATGCACGGCCCCGGCATCCATTTGGCGCCGCGCCCGTCCAGGTTCACTGCCGAAGCGCGCGAGCCGTCCGGATTGAAGAAATAGAACTTGGCGAAATAAGTGCAGCTCGGCGCCGGATCTGGCAGCGATGTGGCGGTGCACCCCGGCCCCGGACTGAACTCGATGTTGCTGGCGCCGATGTACCAGCGATCGTCCTGTGCGATGGCGGCATCCAGGTTGACGCTGGAATAACCGTAGCCCGCGGCTGCCCACACCAGATAGTTGCGCACCGAAAACGCCATAGTGCCGTCGTTGTTCTTGCGCGCCGTGATGTAACGGCCATAGCCGAGGTCGCGCGAATCGCCCACCACCACGGTGATCTGGGTACCGGCCGCGCTGTCGTCGAAATGGTTCCTGGCTTTCCACTTGGCGTAGGTATCGCTGCCGTTGTTCGGATCGATGGCCGCGTAATACGCATCCGCATAAGCCTTCGAATCGATCTCCGACTGGCCGCTCGCATCGAGCACCTGGTTCGGAAACAACAGGAAGCTGTTCGGCCCGGTGATCGTCCCCGGCGCTGCCGGCAGCGCATCGGTGTAGGTATCGCCCGCCCCGTTGCCGCCGCCACCGCAGGCCGCCAACAAGATCGCCAAGATCATGGCGACGATAGCGAATTGGAGATATTTGCTGATCACGGTCGCACCTTAGAAGGCCATCAGGTAACTGATGGAGAAGTGGTTGTCGAAATAGCGGATCGGCGCGGCATAGCTGGGACTCCTGTCCGGCGTCGACCGCACGTGGCGCCAGGCGAAATCCATCGAGTCCTTGGCGCCGAACGACAGGTTGTAGCCGAGGGTGAACAGCGTGGTCTTGCCCTGCATGCGGTAATCGTAGAACCACGGCGAATTGAACACATCGTCGCGCACGAACACATAGGACATATCCAGTATCTGCAAGGACGGCTGGCCGGAAGAGACGATATCGCCCTTGCGGTATTCGCCGGTCAGATAGACCGTCTTGTCCGTTGCCAGCGCGTAGTCGAGATTCATCCGCGCCGAAACGTCGCGCGTATCGAACACCGCGCTCTTGCCCGCCCGCACGTTCTCTGCCAGCGCGGCGAACAGGTTGATGCGGTCGGTCAGCGGCTTGCGCAACGTCACCCCGGCGGAACGGCGCGAACCGTCGCGCAAGGCGGATTCGTATTCATCGGCGGTATAGCGGGCGAAGATGCCGTAGGTGGGCGAACCGAACTCGCCCGAGACGCGATACAGGTATTCGCCCTGCATCCCGGCGGAGACATGTCCCAGGCCGGCATAGGTGCGGAACTTCTCGATATCGAGGAAGCCGCTCACCGTCAGCCTGGTGTGCGGCGTCAGGTTGAACGACTTGGCTTTGTTCACGGTCAGGCTGTAGATCGTGTCGGACAGCTTGTCCAATACCGCACTGGCCCGGCTGACGTTGTCGTCATAAGCGAACCCGGCCGCCACCATCAGCCCGGACGGCTTGTTGATGGACGAGGCATAGCTCTCCACCAGCAAGGCTTGCAGGTCGTTCTTTCCCTCCAGATCCTTGGTGAGACGAAAGTTGACCGACTGGTAATTCTCGCGTCCGCCGGAACGCAAACGCTGGTAATCGAGCGCGAGCCTGAGCGTGTCGCTCAGCAGGAACTGGCTGCCCAGGCCGAGCACGAGAGAGTTGGTGTTCTGCGAAGTAGCCGCCACCGTGTACTGCGTGCCCAGCAGATCGGCATATGCAACCGAAGTTTGTCCGCTGCTTTCAAATCCACGCTGATACTCGACACGCGCATGCGGCTGCACCACGCCGAAGCTGGCCTGATGCACCGATTCCACGCGCATGCCCAGAGCCAGTTGCGAATTGCGCGAAGTCTGCCCGGCATAGCTCAGCGCGTTCGCGCCCGCCCCGCTCTCCACACCGGCATCCAGCCGGTCCAGCGAGAAGTCGTAGCGGCCGTAAGGCGACCACAACAAACCCTGCTTGCGATAGTCGTAGCCGAACGAGAACGAACCGAACAGCTGGTCACCGGAACGGTAGGCGCGTGCAAAGTCGTTCACCGAGGCGATGTAGCGGTTGGTGTCGAAATTCACCATGCCGTACCCCAGCAGGCCGTCGACGAAAGTGCCAGAGTCCATCTGGTAGCTGGCATACAACGCTAGGCTGCTGCCGCTGGAGGTGCTATTGGTGCCGTCAGTGCCGATGCTGCTCTTGTCGCGCGCATACCCCATGCCCATGCCCACGGTCAGCTTGCGGTCCATGCGCTTGTCCATGCCGATGCTGATGCCGTCGGTGCTGAAGCGGGTATCGACGCCGGCCTGCGAGCGCGTGCCGAAGCGCAAGTTTCCGGCCGCCCAGACTTCCAGCCTGCCGAACGAGTCCTCCTGTGCCCCACCCACCGCATTGGACAGCGTGGCCAGATTGAGCGACGAACTGGTCAAGGCATTGGTCATCAAGCTCGCCACCAGCCCGGCCAGCGGATCGGCAACTTGGCCGTCGGCCAGGCGGTCAGGCGCATTCAACAACACGGCCGGATCGTTGGCATAGGCCAGCATGGTACCGGGCTGCCAGCTGTTGAAATAGCCGCGCGTCTCCCCCGGCACCGCGCCTCCGCCTGCACCGGAAGAAGCGCCGGAACCGCCGCCCGAAGTCAACGGGGAACCACCGTATGCCGCGTGATGGCGCGATTCGAGACGTTGCTGGAAGTTGAATATCTGCGCCTTGCCGAAACGTTTCACCGTTGCCGTTTCGATATTGACCAGGCCGGTCACCCGCGCATCCTTGAGCGGGTCGGGACGGCCGGTGATGGTGACGGTCACCGTCGCCGCAGCGGAAGCCATGCCCGCATTGTTGTAAGCCTTGTACGAGAACGTATCCGTGCCAAAATAATCTTGCTTGGGCGTGTAAGTCACCTTCATCCCGGAGGCCGATACCGTGCCGTGCGCGGGCTGTGCAAAGATGGTGATGCCGCTGCTGGGGCCGGTGATAAATCCGGTCATATCCAGAGTCGCCGCCGTGTTCAGCGTGGCGGTCATCGTTGCTGCCACCACGCTGGGCGGCAGGTTGGAAACGGTAATGCTCTGCGTCACCTGCGTGGCAGCTGCATAGTTGGCGTTGCCCGCCTGGTCCGCCGCGATGATGCAGTTTCCCGCGCTGACGCCGGTGACGGTATTGCCCGAGATGGTGCAGACGGCCGGCGTGTTGCTGCTCAACGCCACCGCCAATCCCGAAGTCGCCGTGGCCGTAACCGTGCCGGTGCCGCCTACCGATATCGAAGGTGCTGCACCGAAGCTGATGGTCTGGCTGCCTATGCCGATGGCGAAACTCTGTGTCACTTGCGGCGCCGCCGTGTAGTTTGAGTTGCCGGATTGGTTGGCGGCGATGGTGCAGGTTCCGGTAGCGACACCGGTGACCGTATTGCCGGACACCGTGCAAACGCCGGTAGTGGTGCTGGTGAACACAACGCCCAAGCCGGAAGTCGCGCTGGCGGAAACCGTTGCCGAGCCGCCGACCGCAAGCGTTGGTGCCGCGCCGAAGGAAATGGTCTGGCCGCTCTGGCCGATAGCGAAACTTTGCGTAACCTGCGTCGCCGCCGCATAGTTGGCATTGCCGGCCTGGTTGGCGGCGATGGTGCAAGTGCCTGCCGCTACGGCGGTGACCGTATTGCCCGAAACGGTACAGACCGTCGTTGTAGTGCTGCTGTATGTCACCGCCAGGCCGGCAGAGGATGTGGCCGAGACCGTGCCGTTGCCGCCGACAACGATTGTCGGTGCCGGGTCAAAGCTGATGGTCTGGCTGCCCTGTCCGACGCTGAAACTTTGCGTTACCTGCGCGGCCGCATTGTAGTTTCCGTCTCCTGCCTGATTGGCCGCAATGGTGCAAGTGCCTGTGGCGACTCCAGTGACGGTGCGGCCGGCAATGGTGCAGACGCCGGCGGTCGTACTGGTAAAGGTGACCGCATTCCCCGACGCCCCGCCTGTCGCACTCACATCACCGGTACCGCCGACGACCACGGTCGGTGCCGCGCCAAAGGCAATGCTCTGGTCGGCTTTGCTGATCGAGAAGGTCTGCGTGACCTGCGTGGCCGCGCCATAAGTGCCGTTACCGGCCTGGTCGGCAGCAATGGTGCAAGTCCCTGCCGCGACACTGGTGACCGTATTGCCGGAAATGGTGCAAACACTGGGTGTGCTGCTGGTCAATGTTACGGTCAGCCCCGAAGTCGCTGTCGCACTGACGGTTCCGGTACCCGGATAAGTGATCGCGGGTGCAGTGCCGAAGCCGATCGTTTGCGCGGTGAGGCCGACCGAGATATTCAACGATTGCGTACCGGCGTTGTAGTCGGCATTACCGGCCTGGCTGGCGACCACGGTACAGGTGCCCGCAGCAATGCCGGTCACGGTCGTACCTGAGATCGAGCAGATGCCGGTCGTCACCGGCACGCTGAACGTCACCGCATTGCCGGACGCTCCACCCGTCGCGCTCACCGTGCCGGTGCCGCCGACCACCACCGTCGGCGCGGTACCGAACGTGATGGTCTGATTGCCTTTGCCGATCGTGATGTTCTGCGATTGCGTACCGGCGTTGTAGTTGGCATTGCCGGCCTGGTCGGCAACCACGGTGCAGGTGCCCGCTGCAAGGCCGGTCACGGTTGTGCCCGAGATCGAGCAGATGCCGGTGGTAACCGGCACGCTGAAGGTAACGGCGTTACCCGAACCGCCGCCGGTCGCGCTCACCGTGCCGGTGCCGCCGACCACCACCGTCGGCGCGGTACCGAAGGTGACGGTCTGGTTGGCTTTGCCTATGGTGATGTTCTGCGACTGCGTGCCGGGGTTGTAATTGGCATTGCCGGCCTGGTCGGCCACCACGGTGCAGGTTCCCGCAGCCAAGCCGGTCACGGTCGTGCCGGAAATAGAACAGACGCCGGTGGTTACCGGCACGCTAAAAGTTACGGTGTTGCCCGACCCGCCCCCGGTCGCACTCACCGTTCCGGTACCGCCAACGGCGATTGTCGGCGCAGTGCCAAAAGTAATGGTTTGATTGGCCTTGGCGATGGTAAATGTGACGACCTTGGTGCCGCTACCCGTGACATTCGTTGCCGCCAATGTCGGTGCAAAAGAGCCTGCTGTCGTCGGCGTACCGGTCACCGCACCTGTCGAAGTGTTGAGCGTCGTTCCGGTCGGCAAAGACCCAGATGACACGCTGTAACTCGTCGGTGTATTGCTTGCAGTGATGGTATAGAGAGGTGAGCCGGCTGTATAAGCGACTCCCACTGTACCGCTTGCCGCTGCCGCGCTGGAAACAACCGGTGCCGGCGGGTTCACCGTCAGAGTGAAGCTGACACTCCCGGTCGGAGTAGCCGCAGCGGCATTGGTGGCGCTCAATGTCACCGTATAGTTGGTCGGTGCCGCTACCGTCGGCAATGTCGCGGTGACCAAGCCTGAAGCGCTCACGCTGAAAGTGATGCCAGTTGCAGAAGCGCCATAAGTGGTGGTTGAAACCAGATAGTCGGAAGTGGCTGCGGAAACGATCTGATAACTGTAGGCCGCGCCGGATGCCATCGTGCTGTTGCCTGGATTGGTCAGCACCGGGGTAAGCAGGGATGCGAAATAAGCCGACAGATCCTCTTTGTTCGCGGTCGTCGCATTATCCTTTGAGGCAGTCATGTCGCCTGACGCAGTGGCCGTGATGGTCGTCGAGCCGACCACCAGCATGGCAGCAGCCAGATTGGCCGGATTGGTGGCGTAATGGGCCAGCGTCTTGTTCGGGCAGGTGTAGGGAACCGGCGGTACGGCCGCCGCATCCCCGGCACACAATGCGAAATAATTGTTTGCAAAAGTCGCATCGAATACCGAATCATCCGGAGCTCCGCCCACAGCACTGCTGGCACTGTTATGACAGCTGCTGCAATCGACCGTGTTGGGGGGAGCGCCGGTCCAGACATTAAAACCGTTGGACGGACTGTTACCGGCCGCATGTGTGCCAGCATAAGCGGCCGAGAATGGCATCAACCCAAGCAGCAACCATGCACTCAAGGCCACAAGAAAAAGCGAGATGACTTTCCCGAACGGAAAACGGATCGCCTGCACGATTGGCAGGCGTTCAGGTATTGCCGGACTGCTTGCGCAAGCCGCGTTGGAGATGAAATTCACAAGCCCCCCTCAGGGCAAAGAATCTCGCTCGTGCTACAGACCGGATGGGTCAAACGGAAAATCGACGAGTCTTGCGCTCGGTATGATTAACTGCCTTGCACGCTTTGCGGAGACCCAGTCGGGCATCCGTGGCGAATCGATTATTAACTTCGTACTGCTCCTCCAGCGGCGCGCATTCTAGCAAAACAAGTAGGGGAATCGCCAGCGGCTTCGCGGCAATGCGGTTGGCGGCCTGGAATCGCCCCCGATGTGCGCGCTACAGCGGCAGTCTATAGCCCTTCTCGCGGAACAGCAGCAGGCAGGCGGCAACCACCTCCGAGTCGTAATGTGTGCCGCTGCCGCGTTCGATCTCACCAAGCGCCTGTTCGAGGCCGACGCCCGGGCGGTATGGCCGATTCGAGGACATCGCCTCGACCACATCGGCCACGGCTGTGATGCGCGCCTCCAGCAGGATTTCATCGCCCTTCAGCCCGCGCGGGTAGCCGCTCCCATCGAGCCGTTCGTGGTGCTGGTATGCGATGTCCGCCACCGGCCACGGGAATGTCGCGTTTTTCAGGATGTCGTAGCCGGCCTGGGGATGTTCCTTGATCAGGCTGTATTCGGTAGAGGAAGGTCTGGCTGGCTTGGACAGGATTTCCGCCGGGACGATGATCTTGCCGATATCGTGCACATAGCCGCCGACCCGCAGGCCTTCGATGCGGTGCGCATCCAGCCCCAGTTCGGTGCCGATGGCGACGGCGATCTGCGCCACCCGCTTCTCGTGCCCGGCAGTGTACGGGTCGCGCATCTCGGTCAGCGTGGTTGCCACTTCGACGGTGTGCAGGAACGACTTTTCGAGTTGTGCAACATATTGCCGAATCTGCTCTTCGGCGTGTTTCTTCTCCGATATATCCTGCAGCAGACCGATGACCGCGGGCCGCCCACGGTGCGTCGCCCGCGCCCCGTGCACCCCGGCTTCGATCAGGCCGCCGTCCTTGCGCACACCGGCAAAAGAATAGTCGAGATATTGCGCCTCTCCATCGAGCTGCCTGCGCATGTTCTCGGCGACAAGCCCCTTGTCCTGTTCGGCCACCAGCAATGCCGGTTCGGCGCCGATCAGTTCATTGACCGTTGCATAGCCGAATATCTCGGCAAAGCGCGGATTCACATAAACGAGGAGCCCGTCCTGGAAGATATAGATGCCGGCGATCGACTGCTCGACCAGGCTGCGGAAACGCTGCTCGGAGTCGGCCAGCACCTGCTCGGTGCGCTTGCGCTCCGTGATGTTGTCGAAAATGGTCACGAAATGCTCGGGTTCGGGGCAATAAACCGAAATCGAGAACCACTCCTGCAGCGTGCCGACATAACTTTCAAACCGCTCCGGCAATCCGCTCCGTACAACCCGGCCGAAAATCTTCAGCAACTCCGGATTGGACTCGTGCAAGCCGGGAAGCACCTCCCCGGCAAGCCTGCCCGCGACGCCCTTCAACCCGGTCAGTATCTCGAAGGCGGGATTGACTTCGAGATAGACGAAGTCCTCCGGCTCCCCATCACGCCGCAGCATCCTGCAAAACGCATAACCTTCCAGCATGTTCTCGAACAGCGAGCGGAAATGCCGCTCGCTCCGCTCGATGGCGGCCATCGAGCGTTCCCGCATTTCCAGCCGGTAAGCACGCCGTTGCTGCCGCCACACCAGCAATGCCCCCAGGCTTACCGCCGCGAGCGCCGCCAGGGCGATCAGGCTGACCCACAGCACCAGGTTTTGCAGGGGCGCCATCATCTCGCTGCGGTCGATCTTGGCGACGATGTACCACTCCGTCCCGGCCACCGGACGATAGGCCGCCACCACCGGCACACCGCGATAATCCATTCCCGGCGTCGTACCGCTCCCGGCCGACCGGAGCGCAATGGCGGCAGGCAAGACACTATCCGTCATCGGCTGTGCCAGCGTCAGGGCCGTCCCGCCGCGGTGGCGCAGGTCGTTGAGGAACATGACGGAATCGCCTTCGCGGCGCACCAGCAAGATTTCACCGCTGGCGCTGGCGGTCGGCCAGGTCTGGATCAGCGGAAAGATAAAGCTGTGCGCCGTGATGCTCAGCTCCAGGCCTGCCACCGCCCGCTCGCCCTGCGCATCCTGCACCACCAGCGGCACGACCCACTCCATATGGATGTCGCCTGCATTGTCACGGTGCAGATCGCGGCGCAGCACCCGTTTGCCGGCCAGCGCCTGGCGCAACAATCCTGACAAAGCCGGTGCAGCTACAAAATCATCGGCCGATTCCAGCAGCAGCCGCTCTTCCGTATCCAGCAGCAGGATTCTCGTATAACGATGATTGTTGCGCGCCAAATCCAGCCGCCGCTGTATCCGCCGCGACACATCCTCATCCTGCGGCCGCTTGACGAGCTGGCCGGCCAGCTCGGCGAGCCTCTCGTCTCCGGCCAGGATTTCTGTGTCGCCCTGCCGTTCATCCAGCCAGTTCTCGACCTGTTCGGCCTTGAGCCTGGCGATGGCCTCCAGATTGGCATAGGCCTCATGTTCGACTTGGGGGGTATACAAACTGATGATGACGAACCCCAACAGCGGCACCGCAAGCACCAGCGCGAACACCAGCGCCAGCTTGGGCCAGAGCGGCGAGTCCGTGGTTTCCTCCACGGCGTTCGTTTCCCGCATCGTGAGCAGCAAATAAAGCAGCAAGCCGGTGACGCAAACGAAGAGCACTCCCTTGATGAGTTCAATGCGCCCGGACAGGAGCACGTCGGCAACGGTCATGCCCAGCAAAGCGCCGGTGCCGACTATCCACAACGCGGCAAGGACCATATAAAGCAGCGCGATGCTGGCGGGAGTCAGCCGCCGCAACAGGGAAGATTTACCGGATGCATCCATCGTGCGCCCTCCAATTGCCCATCCTGCCGTCAAGCGATGTTTCCGGCCCTTGCGCCAGCCATGCGCGAACGCAGGCCGCCGCTGCCGCCAAGTTGTCCGCCCCGACCCCGCTCATCGGCGCGCCCAGTTCGAATTCGTAACCGCGAATGCGCAACAGGCAGGCGGGTGGAGCCTCCTGCTTGTATATCTGGCGGTAAGCGTGCAACAGGGCAGCCGGGGTCATCGCATGCGAGGTGTAGCTGTTGTCGTGTGCAGCGGCGATGGCGGAGAACTGGAAGGGCGGCGCGCAGGCAACATCGGCATCGACAAACAGCACGCGCTCGCGTCCCGCCAGGTCGGCGACATGCTCGATCTGCAGCTGGTAATCCTCAAGCAGTTCGACCTCGTCTCCCAGCGCGCCGTCCAGTTGCCGTGCCAACAACGGCCCGGCGGCATCGTCGCCGCGCGATTCGTTGCCGACGGCAAAGATCAGGACAGGGGTGCCCATCAGGAGGCCGCGCAGAAGTCGCCGTCGGAAGAACGCGACAACGTCGAAACCGTGCGGCCTTCACGGTCGAGCAACTCGACCACGAGCGGCATCTTGCCCAGCGCATGCGTGGCGCAGGACAGGCAGGGATCGTAGGCGCGCACCGCCACTTCGAGATGATTGAGCAGACCTTCGGTGACTTCTTTTCCGTCAATATATTCGTTGGCGACCGAACGCACCGACTCGTTCATCGCCTGGTTGTTGTTGGTGGTGGAGACGATCAGGTTGGCCTTCTCCACCATGCCCTCGTCGTCGATGCGGTAGTGGTGGAACAGCGTGCCGCGCGGCGCTTCGATCACGCCTATTCCTTCCCGGCGCCGTTCGCCCTTGTCCGCCATCAGCTCGCTGCCGGTGATGTCCGGATCGTGCAGCAACTGCTGGATGGCTTCGGCGCAATGCAGGCTCTCGATCATGCGCGCCCAGTGGTAGGCGAGCGTGTCGTGCACCAAGCCGCCCTGTGCGAACTCGCGGAAGCGCTTGCGCCCCGCCTCCGCCAGCGGCGTCGAAATCGAATCGCAGTTGTTCACGCGCGCCAGCGGGCCGACGCGGTACCAGCCCTGCTCCATGCCCAGCGCCGTAATGAACGGGAACTTCATGTAACTCCAGGAGCGCACTTCCTCGCGCAGCACATCGCGGTAGCCGCAATAATCGAACTGGTCGAAGATGACGCCCCCGGTTGCCGCGCGGGCGCGCAGTCCGCCGTGATACAGCTCCAGCTCCCCCTTGCCGCCGACCATGCCGAGGAAGTTGCTGCGGATGGTGGCGAAGCCCTGGTGTTCGGGGTGGGCGCTGTGGATGTATTCGTTGAGCGCCAGCGCATCGCGGCTCCACGCCAGCACGTCGTCGATGCCCGCGAGCAGTGCGTCGCGCTCGGCGATGCTGAGCGACTTGTTCACCCCGCCCGGCACGGCCAACGTGCCGTGGATGCGCTTGCCGGAAACCGCCTCGATGACCTGCTGTCCATATTTGCGCAGCTTCACGCCCTTCAGCGCGATGTCGGGATATTTCTCCAGCACGCCGACGATGTTGCGCTTCGCCACGTCGCTGCCAAAACCGAACAGCAGGTCGGGCGAAGACAGGTGGAAGAAGTGCAGCGCATGCGACTGCAGTACCTGGCCGAAATGCAGCAGACGGCGGATTTTTTCCGCCGTCGGCGTGAGCTGCCCGGCTCCCGCGATCATGTCCGCCGCCTTGGCCGCGGCAAGGTGGTGGCTGACGGGACAGATGCCGCACAGGCGCTGCACGAAGATCGGCACCTCCCAGTAGGGCCGCCCCTGGATGAATTTCTCGAAGCCGCGGAACTCGACGATGTGCAGCCGCGCTTCGCGGACGTGGTTCTCCGCGTCGAGCAGCAGGGTGATCTTGCCGTGCCCCTCGACTCGCGAAACGGGATCGACAGCGAAGCGGCGGAATCCGGATGAAGATTGCTGTTCCATACTGCTCCTCGGGGTGGTTAGTCGTAGTGCATCAGGTTAGGCGGCAGGGCCGGCTGCCTGCCCGCCAGCAGCGCGCCGAGAACCTCCAGGAATGCGTCGGCGGACGGCGGACAGCCCGGCAGGAAATAATCGATCTTCACCGCCTCGTGCACCGGATGCACCTTGTCGAGCAGCAGCGGCAGCTCGATGTCGTTCGGAATCTGCGGGTTCTCCACGCCGATGGCGTCGAGATAGGATTCGGCCAGGCAATCGCGCAGTTCGAACTGGTTGCGCATGGCGGGGATGCCGCCGTTGATGGCGCAGGCGCCGACCGCGATGAGCACCTTGCAGTTGCCGCGGAACTCGCGCAGCACCTCGATGTTCTCCGCGTTGCACAACCCGCCCTCGATCAGGCCGATGTCGCAGGTGCCGCAGTGCTTGATGTCGGTCAGCGGCGAGCGGTTGAACTCGACGCGTTCGAGCAGCGGCAGCAGCCGCTCGTCCATGTCGAGGAACGACATGTGGCAGCCGAAGCATCCCGCGAGCGAGACGGTGGCGACGCGGACTTTCCTGGTTTCTTCATTCATGGGCGTGCCTTTCGCGGATGATTGCCACGGTATCCAGCCCGGTCTCGCTGAATTGATGGCGGTCGAAGATGCGCTGCCCGATCGGCACTTCGTAGCCGCGCTCCTTGACCAGGATCGCCCCCACCGGACAGACGCTGACCGCGAGGTCGCCGAGCGCGATGTCGCTGTCGGCCAGTTTGCCGCTCGCCGTGTTCACCACCAGGTGCGCGTCGAGGCCGCGCCCGGCGATGGCGAACACGTTCTTGCCGTCCACATCGCGGCTGGCGCGCACGCACAGTTCGCACAGGATGCAGCGGTCGCGGTCGAGCATGATGGTCGGGTGCGAGGCATCCACCTCGCGGCGCGGATAGAAATGCTGGAAGTGGCCGTCCGTCATGCCGAGGTGGTAGGCCGCCGCCTGCAGCGAGCAATCGCCGGTCTTCTCGCAGGAAGGACAGATGTGGTTGCCTTCGATGAACAGCATCTGCGTGATGGCCTTGCGCTGTTCGTTCAGCTCGGCCGTCTCGCTGCTGATCTGCTGCCCCGCCGCAGCGGGCATGGTGCAGGACGACACGCTGCGGCCGTCGAGATCGACCACGCAAAGCTTGCAGCTGCCGTGCGGCTTCAGGCCGGGACGGTGGCACAGGTGCGGAATGTAGACGCCGGCCGCGAGGGCCGCATCCATGACGGTCTGCCCCTGCGTGTAGGGAATTTCCTTCCCGTCTATGGTGATGGTGCCAGTTTGCGTTTCCATGTTCGCCTCGCTCATTCCAGGTGTGCTTCCGCATCATGGCGTCCGGTAGCCTGCCGCGCCTTTTCCAGCGCCGCGTCCGGTTCGAAGAACGGCTCGAACTGTTTTTGCAGCAGCCGTTTCTCGAATGCCTGCGGGAAGCGTTGCAGGCCGTCAAGGACGGGATTCGCCGCCGTCTGCCCCAGGCCGCAATGGGAACGGCGCTTGACCAGCTCGGCCGTGCGCCGCATCTCGTCCAGGTCGTATTGGGTGCCGCGCCCGGCGGCGATCTTGTCAACGCCTTCCTTCAGCAGCGTCGTCCCCACACGGCATGGCGTGCAGAAGCCGCAGCTTTCGTGGGCGAAGAAATGCGCGAAGTTGCCGATGACGGAGAGCATGTCGCGCCCCGCCCCGTACACCATGAAGGAACCGCCGGTGGAGAGATCCTCGAAGCCCAGCTTGCGGTCGAATTCCGCCGCACCGATCAGCGTGCCGGACGGCCCGCCGACCTGTACCGCCTGGGTGTCCTGCGCGCCGCAATCTTCCAGCACCTGCCGCACGCTGACGCCAAAGGGATACTCGTAGATTCCCGGCCGCGCGCAGTCGCCGCTGACGCTGAGCACCTTGCTGCCAGCCGATTTTTCCGTGCCCGCCGCGGCGAACCATGCGCCGCCGTGCAGCACGATATTCGCCGCCGCCATGAAGGTCTCGACGTTGTTGACCACCGTGGGCTGGCCCAGATAGCCCTGCGTCACCGGGAACGGCGGACGCACGCGCGGCACGCCACGCTTGCCTTCGAGCGACTCGATCAGCGCGGACTCCTCGCCGCAGATGTAGGCTCCCGCGCCGACCACGATCTCGATGTCGAAATTGAAGCCGGGCTGGCCGAGGATGTTCTCGCCCAGCAGAAAGAACTCGCACCGCCGGGCCAGCACGGCCTGCAAATGCAGCAGCAGGTGGCGGTATTCGCCGCGCAGATAGAGCAGGCCGCGCTCCGCGCCGAGCAGGAAGGCACAGATGGTCATGCCTTCGAACACGCGGTCGGCGTGGCTGTGCAGCAGCACGCGATCCTTGAAGGTGCCGGGCTCGCCCTCGTCGGCGTTGCACACCACGTAGTGCGCCTCGCCTTTCGCCTCGCGGCACAGCTTCCATTTCATGCCCGTGCCGAAGCCTGCGCCGCCGCGCCCGCGCAGGCCGGAGCGCACGATTTCTTCCAGTGTTGCTTCATCGCCCCGCGTCAGCATCGCGCGCAGCGCCTGTCCCGGCATGAAATCGTCGCCCAGCAGCAGGCCGCTCTTGCGCACGTGATCCTTCACCTCGAACCACTCGGCCGGCCAAGTGACCAGCGGGGCCCCGGCTTCTATCTGCGCGGCGATGCGGTTGATGCCGGCTCCATCGATCCGCGCCAGCGGGACGCCATTCACCAGCATCGCCGCACCGTGATCGCACATGCCGATGCAGGAAGTCTCGGCGATGCTGACCAGGCCGTCGGCACGCGTCTGGCCGGGCGCCACTCCCAGCCGCTCGCACAGCCCGGTCATCAAATCCCGGCTGCCGCAGCTGGTGCAGTTGCTGAACAGGATGTCGTAACGGCCGCTCTTTTCCCGGCGGAAGAAGGAGTAGAAATCGGCCACGCCCTCGACTTGCCCGAACGGCAGTTTGAGCTGGGCCGCGACTTCGGCAATCGCCTCTGCCGGGATGTGATGGAACTGCTGCTGCACTGCCTGCAACACGTGCAGCAGGTGCGCAGATTGCGAATGCGCATGGGCAATCACGGAATGAAGCCGCGTCGTCGCATCCGCCCTGCCGGAACCGAATGTCAGTTCTTTCATGCAAGCCCCTTCCGTTATTGCGAGCAAGCCGAAATTCCCATCACTCCGGCTTGCCTGCGTGACAATCCCTGCGTGCTTTTTGAAAATCAGGAGCGGCGCAGGTTACTCGTCGCGTCAACGGACGGTCAATGCGGAATCCCCCGCTTTTCCCCGCCAAAGTCGAAAATACACAATTGCCCTGGCAAAAATACGCAGTTCACCTGCCCGGCTCAGGCGGCTGTTCGAGAAGTTCGCGAAGAGATTCGGCCGCAAGCTCGACGGCTGCACTTTCGGCCTTGGGGGAGTGGCATCAAGCCCGGAACGAACGATATGCGCGCGGCGCCTTCCGTCGTGTTACTGCATGAGCTGATCGGGGCGGGTGTGGAAATCCATGCCCATGATCGGGCGGCGTGAAGATGGCAAAACAGGCTGGGAGATCGTCACAAATCCCGGTGCTGCAACAATATCTCGAACTCATCCGCAGGCAGCGGTTTGGAAAACAGGAAGCCTTGGGCATAGTCGCAGCCGGCTTGCGCCAGCAGCATGCGCTGCTGCTCGGTCTCCACCCCTTCGGCGATGACCTTCAGCCCCAGCTTGTGAGCCATCACGATGATCGCCTCGCACAGCGCCATATCGTCGGACTGGCTGCCCAGGTTGCTGACGAAGGATCGATCGATCTTCAGGTAGTCGATATCAAATTTCTTCAGGTAGGCCAGCGAGGAATAGCCAGTGCCGAAATCGTCGATGGCCACCTGTATGCCTGCATCGCGCGAGGCCAGCAGCCTTTCTTTGACATTGCCTCCGGCGTCCAGCAACACCCCTTCGGTAATCTCTACCACCAGACTGCTCGCATGCAACCCGTGCTGCTGCAATTCATGCAACCAGCCTGCGGCTTTCGCCGTATTCTCGTTATGGAACTGCACCGGCGATTTGTTCACGCTGATCTGGAAGCCGTGATGATGCGACGCCTGCAAGCGCTTCACCTGATGCATCGCTTGCCGCAGCACCCAATCGCCGATCTCGACGATCATGCCGGTCTCTTCCGCCAACGGGATGAATTCGACCGGGCTGACCATGCCGCGCTTCGGATGGTCCCAGCGGATGAGTGCCTCGGCCTTATGTATGTCGCCCGTCGCCAGATCGACGATAGGCTGGTAATAGACTTTGAACTGCTTGCCGTCCAGCGCATCGCGCAGGTCGTTGACGAGGCGCATGCGTTTTTGTGCCGATTCCTGCAAGGCCGGTGTGAAATAGCTGAAGCGGTTGCGGCCGAGGTTTTTGGCGACGTACATCGCCTGGTCGGCGTTCTTCAGCAATGTCTCCATGTCGGCGGCATCATTCGAGTATAGCGTCATGCCGATACTGGCCGAGATGAACGCCCGCTCCACGCCAAGATCGAAAGGCGATGCCAGCTTGTGGATGATCTTCTGCGCCACGCGTTCGATGATGGAACCGTCTCCCATCTCGGTCAACAGCACCACGAACTCGTCGCCGCCCATGCGCGCCACGGTATCCGATTCGCGCACGCAATGCTGGATGCGCTGTGCGGCATCGACCAGCAAGGCATCTCCGGCATCGTGGCCGAGCGTGTCGTTAACCTCCTTGAAGCGGTCGAGGTCGATGAGCATGACCACAAAACTGCTGTTGTCGCGTTTGGCCTTCTTGATCTCGTGCTCCAGCCGGTCGCGCAGCAAACGACGATTCGGCAAATGGGTCAGCGCATCGTAATGCGCCTGACGCTGGATGGTCTCTTCCGCCTGTTTGCGCTCGGTCAGGTCGGTATGCGTACCGATCATGCGCAGCACGCGCCCCCCTTCATCACGGTGCGCCACCATGCCGCGCGTCAGTATCCATTTCCAATTGTCGTCCTTGCAACGCACGCGATATTCGGCATTGAACTTGTCGGCCTTGTCATGGAAAAAGGTGTGTACCTTCTCGGTCAGCCGCGCAGCGTCCTCGGGATGGACGCGCACCGCCCACTCGCGGATGTCGTTGCCGATCTCGTTCTCGGCAAAACCGAACATCCCTTTGCCGCCCTTGGACAGCACCACGTTGCCGGTCTGCAGGTTCCAGTCCCATACGCAATCGCCGCCGCCTTCGAGCGCAAAACTCCAGCGCGCCTCGCTTTCGCGCAAGGCCTCTTCGGCCTGTTTGCGCTCGGTGACATCCACCGAGATGCCGATGGCGCCGAGCACTTCGCCTTTGCTGTCGCGCAGTTTGGCTTTGGTGATCTCCAGCTGGTGCAATTTTCCATCTGCCAACAACAATGTCTCGACGGACACATAAGGCTCGTCCTGGGCCAGGCAGGCGCGGTCGGATGCCTGGCAATTGCCCGCCATCTCCTCGCCCATCAGCTCCGGCAGATTGGTGGTGGCCAGGAAGGCACTTTCCGGTATGCCTGTCGCATCGCAGAAACGTTTGTTGACGAAGCGGTAGCGCCCATCCGTCCCGACCAGCCAGATACCGACCGGCGCGTGATCAAGGATGCCGTGCAGCTTCGATTCGCTTTCGCGCAGCGCTTCCGCATCGCGGCGCGTCTGCTGGATGGTGGTCGCCAATACGATACCGACGAAGGTCATGCCGACCATGAAGAGCCAGTAGTTGGCCAAGCCGGTGCTGGCGATATCGGAGGCAAAGAAGCCTACCCTGTCGAGCGCCCCCAGCAATCCCTGTATGGCAGTCAGCAACAGCACCAGCATCACGCCGTGCCGCCCGAAGCGGAGCGCCGCCCAGATGACGAACAGGAACATCAGGTAGCCGAGCGGCACACGGCTCAACGAGGCGGGAGTCCAGCCGTGAAAAGCGATCATGCTGACGACCAGAGAGAGAGCCAGGAACAGCGACATCTCCAGGCCTCGCCCCTTGCCCCGCAGCCAGCCGGCCGGCCAAGTACGCCAGATGAGCAAGAACGGTGCGACCAGCGCGATACCGAACAGATTTCCCATCCACCAGTACAGACCACCCTCCGCCGCAGCTTCCAGCGGCAGCATATCTGCCCACATCAGTGTGACGACCCCCATGCCGGCAGCCAGCATGGCCACGAGCATGCCGACAAAGATCAGGCTCAGATAGTCGCGCGGATGCTGCAGAGCACGATCGAACCATTGGATGCGGGATAACAGCCAGACCGCAAGCAGCGGTTCGAAAGCATTGCTTGAGGCGATGAAGAAGGAAACCGGAATCGAGCGGCCTACTGCCAGATACCCCGCCATCGCTCCGATGAAGATACCCGGCCAATATCGCTTGCCGCCCAGCAACAGCGCCGCAAGGCCTAATCCGCTGGGTATCCAGACCGGCGAGATGTTGCCGTCGGTGGTGAGGTAGGCCAGGACGAGCTGGATGAGCAGCGCATACGCCACTGCCAAGCCGAGCAGCTTTGGAACATCCGACCAACGATATACCGCCAATGGATTCACCGCTGATCTCCGCTATCTAGCTGCCCGGGCCAAGCATCTCGTTCATTCCCACTCGATCGTGGCGGGCGGCTTGCCGGAGATGTCGTAGACCACGCGGTTGATGCCGCGCACTTCGTTGATGATGCGGTTGGACACCTTGCCCAGCAGTTCATACGGCAGGTGCGCCCAGTGCGCGGTCATGAAATCCTGCGTCTGCACGGAGCGCAACGACACCACCCACTCGTAGGTGCGGCCATCGCCCATCACGCCGACGCTCTTGACCGGCAGGAACACGGTGAATGCCTGCGAAGTCAGTTCGTACCATGTCTTGCCGCTGGCATCCCTGGTGTTGCGCAGCTCTTCGATGAAGATGGCATCGGCGCGGCGCAACAGGTCGGCGTATTCGCGCTTCACTTCGCCGAGGATGCGCACGCCCAGGCCGGGACCGGGGAACGGGTGACGATAGATCATGTCGGCAGGCAGCCCCAGCGCCACGCCGAGTTCGCGCACCTCGTCCTTGAACAGTTCACGCAGCGGTTCCAGCAACTTGAGGTGCATGGATTCCGGCAGACCGCCGACGTTGTGGTGCGACTTGATGGTGTGCGCCTTCTTGGTCTTGGAGCCAGCCGATTCGATCACGTCCGGATAGATGGTGCCCTGCGCCAGCCACTTCGCGCTTTTCAGCTTCGCAGACTCGCGCTGGAACACCTCGACGAACTCGCGGCCGATGATCTTGCGCTTCTGCTCCGGGTCGGTCACGCCGGCCAGATGTTTCATGAACTCGCCGCTGGCATCGACGCGGATGACCTTCATGTGCAGGTTCTGTGCAAAGGTCTCCATCACCTGGTCGCCCTCGTGCAGGCGCAGCAGACCGTTGTCGACGAACACGCAGGTCAACTGGTCGCCGATGGCGCGGTGGATCAGTGCCGCCGCGACCGAGGAATCCACGCCGCCGGACAGGCCGAGGATGACCTCTTCATTGCCGACCTGCGCCTTGATCTTCGCCACCGCCTCGGCGATGTAGTCAGGCATGTTCCAGTCCTGACCGCAACCGCAGATGTCGTGCACGAAGCGGCCGATGATGGCCTTGCCTTGGTGAGTGTGGGTCACTTCCGGATGGAACTGCACCGCATAGTAGCGGCGCGCTTCGTCCGCCATCGCAGCGAACGGGGTCGCCTCGTTGGAGGCGATCACCGAGAAGCCGGGCGGGATCGCGGTGACCTTGTCGCCATGGCTCATCCACACATCGAGCAGGCCGTGCCCTTGCGCATTGGTTTTGTCCTGAATGCCATCGAACAGTTTCGAATGTCCCTGCGCACGGATCTCGGCATAGCCGAACTCGCGCACCGTCCCGCTCTCGACCTTGCCTCCCAGTTGCGCCGCCATGGTCTGCATGCCGTAGCAGATGCCGAACACCGGCACGCCCAGCTCGAACACGACTTGCGGCGCTTTCGGCGTCTCGTCCTCATACACCGAGTTGGGCCCGCCGGACAGAATGATGCCCGCCGGGTTGAACGCGCGGATGTCCGCTTCGCTCATGTCCCAGGGATGCAGTTCGCAATAGACATGCGTCTCGCGCACGCGCCGCGCGATGAGTTGGGTGTATTGGGAACCGAAGTCGAGGATGAGTATCTTTTTATGAGACATGGCAGCTGACGGGTGCGCTTGCACGCCCCGTCTTGGAATTAATCGATGTGGTAGTTCGGCGCTTCTTTGGTGATCTGCACGTCGTGCACATGCGACTCGCGGATACCGGCCGAGGTGATCTCGACGAATTCCGCCTTGGCATGGATGGTGGGGATATCGGGACAGCCAAGGTAACCCATGCTGGCACGCAAGCCCCCGAGCAGCTGATGGATCACCGCCAGCACGCTGCCTTTGTACGGCACGCGGCCTTCGACGCCTTCCGGCACCAGCTTGTCATTATTGCCTTCTGTATCCTGGAAATAACGATCCTTGGAGCCCTGCTGCATGGCGCCCAGCGAACCCATGCCGCGATAGGATTTGTACGAACGCCCTTGATACAGTTCGATCTCGCCCGGCGCCTCCTCGGTGCCCGCGAACAGACCGCCCAGCATCACGGAATGCGCCCCCGCTGCGATGGCTTTGGCGATGTCGCCTGAGAAACGCACACCACCATCGGCAATCAGCGGCACATCGGTGTCTGCCAGCGCTTTCGCCACGTTATCGACGGCGGAGATCTGTGGAGCACCGACACCAGCGACCATGCGCGTAGTGCAGATGGAACCGGGACCGATGCCGACCTTAACGCCGTCCGCGCCGTGATCGACCAGTGCCTTGGCGGCAGCGCCGGTGGCGATGTTGCCGCCGATCACTTCCACTTTGGGGAAGTTCTTCTTGACCCACTGCACGCGACTCAATACTCCCTGCGAATGACCGTGCGCGGTATCCACCACGATCACATCGACACCCGCCTCGACCAGCAGCTCGACGCGCTGTTCCGTACCTTCGCCCACGCCGACCGCCGCACCGACGCGCAGACGCCCGAGTTCATCCTTGCATGCCAGGGGGTGTTCGCTGGACTTCAAGATATCCTTCACCGTGATCAGGCCGCACAACTCGAAGGCATCGTTGACCACCAGCACGCGCTCGATGCGGTGCTTGTGCATCAGGCTGCGCGCTTCTTCGCGGTTGGCATTCTCCTTGACCGTGATCAGCCGCTCACGCGGCGTCATGATGTTAGTGATGGACTGGTCGAGATTGTTCTCGAAGCGCAAGTCGCGGTTGGTGACAATGCCGACCAGTTGCTTGCCTTGCAGAACCGGCAAGCCGGAGATCTTGTGCTGACGGGTCAGGTTGAGCACATCGCGCACGGTCATGTTGGGTGCGATGGTGATGGGATCCTTGACCACGCCGCTCTCGAAGCGCTTCACCCTGGACACATGTGCCGCCTGTTCCTTGGCCGTCATGTTCTTGTGGACGATGCCGATACCGCCTTCCTGTGCCAGGGCGATCGCCAGGCGTGCCTCGGTGACCGTGTCCATCGCCGCGGACAACAGCGGGATGTTCAGGGTGATGTTGCGGGTAAGCTGGGTGCGCAGACTGACATCGCGCGGCAAGATGTTGGAATGTGCGGGAAGCAGCAGCACATCGTCGAAAGTGAGGGCTTTTTGTGTGATACGCATGGGAACCTTCCTCTGCAAAGCGCGCATTATATCAAAACTTGCGCAGAGGCCGCGCGGCGATCAGCTCCCGCCCTTCCCTTTCCTTCCCATCACATAGATCAGGTACTCGAAGAACACCTCACACCAATCCTGATCGTTGTCTTTCAGGGTCATCAACAACTTATTGACCTCGCTGATCGGCCAGTTCGGGTTGAACCGCACCAGCATCTCCGGCGCATAAACCGGCAGCAACGCCCGCAAACGGTCGCCCTGCTTGTTGATTTCCTTCAACATCAAGGCCAAATCCTTGTCGGAATCGATTTCGGCAGTGATATCCCCGTAGGTCTTGGGATGTTGTTTGGTGTATTCGATGAAGTTGCTCAGGACATAGAAAAATTCATTCTTGTTGTTCTCCGTCACCGGATCGCCCAGCACGAAAGGCATTACCGTCAACTCCAGCCAGTAGTATTTCAGCTTCGGATTCCTGCGCTTGCTTACCCCGACATAACCTTGACGCTCTTGCGCACGGTGGATGCAGTCGTCGAGAATAATCTTGTCCGAAGCGCGGGAGACCAGATCGGCATCCTTGATCACGATAGGCTTGACCATGAAAAAATCCGGAAGGTCGTCGAACAGCTTGCCCGTGTTCTGGTGTGCCCGGTAATAGGAGCGGAACAGTTTAAGCACCAAATCCTGGTTCTTCTCCACAAGCAAGAAATCCTGATTGATGCCTGCCGGCAAGTGCTTATCTGACATCTCTGACTTTCACCAAAACTTGTTATGGTTGCTTTCCAGCGGAAAGGCGTGAGTTTACCGTTGTTCCGCCATGATAAATTGACGCGCATCAAAATAGTAGTTAGCTTTACGCAACTTAACAAGCCAAGGAAACAGCCATGAGACGCCAACTCGCATTCATCGTCCTGTCCGTCGCCGGTTTATCTGCCCATGCCGGCGTCAACAAATGCGTGGATTCCGACGGCAATGTGGTCTATTCCGACACCTGCACTGCTGACAAGGTCAAGATCGGCACCGTCCGCAACGTGGCAGGCAAGGAATCCGCCGCCCCGACAAGCCCGCCTCAAAAGAACTATATGGAACGTGAAGCTGAGCTGAAAAAAACAAAGCAGGCCAAAGACGAAGCTGAAAAGAAAAAAGATCAGCAGCAAGCCATCGCCGAAGCCAAGAAACAAAACTGCTTGTCCGCCCAAAACAGTGAACGCACTCTGATGGAAGGGGGGCGCATCGTCACTTACGGAGAGAATGGCGAACGTTCCTACATGGATGAAGCAGCCCGCGAACAACGCCTGGAAAATGCCCGCAAAGCGATCAGCGAAAACTGCAATTAAGCCTGGACGCTGACGGCAGCCTTGCCGCCGCTATCCTCGCGCAGCTTCAACGCCTCTTCGATATCCACCGACACCACCTTGGAGACGCCGCGCTCCTGCATTGTCACGCCGACCAGCTGGTGTGCCATCTCCATGGTGATCTTGTTGTGGCTGATATAGACGAACTGTGTCTTGTCCGACATCTTCTGGATCAACTTGCACAGGCGCTCGGTATTGGAATCGTCCAGCGGCGCATCCACCTCGTCCAGCACGCAGAACGGCGCCGGATTGAGCTGGAACATGGAAAACACCAGCGCGATCGCGGTAAGCGCTTTCTCCCCGCCCGATAGCAAATGAATGGAGGCATTCTTCTTGCCCGGCGGATGCGCCATCACCTGCACCCCGCTGTCGAGAATCTCTTCACCGGTCAATACCAGCTTGGCGTCGCCGCCGCCGAACAGCACCGGGAACAGCTCTGACAGGTGGCGATTCACCTCTTCGTAGGTCGCCATCAGCAGGTCGCGCGATTCCTTGTCGATACGCCCGATCGCCGCCACCAGCGTCTCGATCGCTTCATTCAAGTCTTTCGCCTGCGCATCCAGGTAGTCCTTACGCTCTTGCGCCGCCTGCAGCTCTTCCAATGCCGCCAGGTTCACCGCCCCCAGCGCGACGATCTCGTTGTTCAGGCGCACCAGCTCGTTCTGCAGCCCGCTGGCCTTGGCTCCCTCGATCAAAGGCAACAGCGGCGCCTCGTCGACGCCCTGCAACTGCTCGGCCCACTGTTCGAACTGCAGCCGCGCCTCCTGCTCCTTCAGCGTGATCTCGCTGACCTTCTCGCGCAGCGGATGCAGTTTCTGCTCGCAGGACATGCGCTCCTGCTCCAGCCGGTTCAGGTTCAGCGTGGCATGTTCCAGCGTGTTGCGCGCCTCGGCCAATGCCTGCTCGTGCACCTGGCGTTGCTGCAGCACGTCTTGCAACAACTGCTGCGCATCGCCGTCGCTCAGGTTGGCCTGCTCGCGGCGGCTGTGTGCCAGCGCTTCTTCCAGCTGCGCCAGGGTGTCGGTGTTGTGCCGCACGTTCTGTTCCAGGTCGCTCAGCTTCTCGGCACAAGTCTTGGCGAAGAAACGGGCCTCCTGCAATTCATGCTGCGCCTTTTGTGAACGCTCGCGCTGCTCGCGCAGCACGGCATCCTGTGCCGCCGCCTGCTGCCGCGCTTCCTCGCCGGCATCCTGCTGTATGGCCAACTGCTCGCGCTGGATCGCCATGCGCTCGGAGATCTCCTGCAACTGGCGCTGCTCGTTGGCAACGCGATCGGCCATCTCCGCAAGCTCCTGCGCGATCTGTGCACTACGCTCCTGCGAACGCTCGTTGGCCTGCGTCAGTTTGAGTATCTGTACCTGGATGTTGTGCTGGCGCTGCTGCAATTCGTTGATGGAAGAGCGCAACGGCGCGATGCGCGACTCGATGCTGCGATAACTCTCTTCCGCCTGTACCGTCTGCTGCTTGCCCTGCTCGACCGCATCGCTGCGCTGCGCGGCCTCCTGCTGCAATTGCTCGATCTCGCGCTGCCGTGCGAGGATGCCGTGTACCTGACTGTCCGGCGCATGGAACAGCACGCTGTGCGCGCCAATCAGATGTCCCTGTGCCGTCACCAGCCAGGCGCCGGCCGCCAAACTCCCGCGCAGACTCATGGCTTCACCCAAACTGCCTACGGCGTATACGCCCGCCAGCCAGTCGGCCACCACCGCCGTCGCTTGCGCGTCCTGGCAGCGCACATAGTTCACCAGCGGCGTCAGTCCGGCCTGCGCAGAGACGCCCCCGTTGCGCGCGCCGTCCGCGGCATACACCGCCAGTTTCGCCGGCGGCGCATCGCTCCAGTTCGCTGCCTCTTCCAGGCGTGGCAGCGCCAGTGCGTTGATGCGCTCGCGCAACACCGCTTCTAGCGCATCTTCCCAGCCTTGTTCGATGCGGATCGATTGCCACAAGCGCGGCGCGCCATCCAGCTGGTGACTGGCCAGCCAGGCCTTCAGGTTCTTGTCGGTGTCGAGTTGTGCCTGCAATTGTTCCAGCGCATGCAGTCGCGCCTCGGTCTGTCCCAGCTGGCGTTCCAGCTCCTGCACTGCATCGCGCCGCTGGCGGCGCTCGGCATCGGCCTGCGGCAGCCGCTCCTGCAGTTCTACCAGTTGTTGCTGCTGCGCCTCCTGTTCCATCTGCATCTCGGCAAGCTGCTGTTGCGCCTGCTCCAGTGCCTCGACATCGGGTTGCGGCAGGTTGTCGCGCTCCAGCATCAAACGCGAACGGCGGCTGTCCAGCTGCTGCACGTTGCCCTGGATATGTCCGCGCTGCGTTTCCGCCAGTTGCAGTTGTTGCTGGATCAGCATCTGTTCGCGCTGCATGCCGTTGTAGCGTTCCTGCGCCACGCGCGCCGCCTCTTCCGCCTGTGGCAATTGCTGTGCTTCGGCCTCGGCCCGGTTCTCACACACCGCCTCGCGCACTGCGGCATCCTGTTGTTGTTGCTGCCAATGCGTTTGCAAAGTACGCAGCCCCTGCAACTGGGTCTGTTGCTGGGCGATCTGGCGTTCGCCGTTCTGTATCTGCTGCGCGAGACGGTTGCGCTGCTCGACCAGGAAGGCGATCTGCTGCTCCAGACGCGCCACCTCGGCATTGGTGGCATACAACTCGCCCTGTTTGGCGTGCAGCGCATCGGACAGGCCGAAGTGCTCGCTGCGCGCGCCTTCCAGCCTGCTTTCCACCTCGCGCAGCTTGGCGATCTCGGCTTCCAGCTCGTTCTTGGTTTTTTCGACCTGCTGCGCATAACGCGCGCGGCGCGTCTCGGCTTCCTGCTTGTTTACCAGCCACAGCAGGCGTTGCGAGGTGTCGCGGCGGCTTTCCAGCTCGCGGTAGGTCTTCGCCACCTCGGCCTGTTCGGTCAGGTGCTTCAGCTGCTTTTCCAGTTCCTGCTGGATATCGTAGACGCGCGACAGGTTGTCGCGGGTATCGCCGAGACGCAGTTCCGTCTCGCGCCGGCGGTCGCGGTATTTGGAGACACCGGCGGCTTCTTCGAGGAATACCCTTAGCTCTTCCGGCTTGGCCTCGATAATGCGCGAGATCATGCCCTGCTCGATGATGGCGTAGGCGCGTGCGCCGACACCGGTGCCGAGGAAGATATCGGTGATGTCCTTGCGGCGCACCGTCTGGTTGTTGATGTAATAACTGGAATCGCCGTCGCGTTGCAGCACGCGCTTGATGGAGATCTCGGCGTAGCTGGCCCACTGGCCGCCGACCTTGCCCAGCGAGTTGTCGAACACCAGTTCGACGCTGGCGCGGGACACCGGTTTGCGGTTGCCGGAACCGTTGAAGATCACGTCTTGCATCGATTCGCCGCGCAAGGCCGAGGCGCGGGATTCGCCCAATACCCAGCGCAGGGCGTCGATGACGTTGGATTTGCCGCAACCGTTGGGACCGACGATACCGACCAGCTGCCCGGGCAGCGAAATGTTGGTGGGATCAACGAAGGACTTGAAACCGGCTAACTTGATATGAGCTAAACGCACTTCGGATTCAGGCTGGCGATATAATGCGCGCCATTCTAACTGAACCCGGGCACCTCACCAAATGACCACCCAACCCACTAAGACATTGGAAACTTTTCCCAATCCACAGCCGAAACGCGATTACCACATCCACATGGAGATCCCGGAATTCACCTGCCTGTGCCCCAAGACCGGCCAGCCGGATTTCGCCACGCTGATCCTGGATTACATCGCCGACGAGAAATGCGTGGAGCTGAAAAGCCTGAAGTTGTACATCTGGGGATTCCGCAACGAGGGGCATTTCCACGAGGATGTGACTAACCGCGTGCTGGACGACCTGGTCGCCGCCACCCAGCCGCGCTTCATGCGGTTGACCGCCAAGTTCTACGTGCGCGGCGGCATCTTCACCAACGTGGTGGCCGAGCACCGCAAGCCCGGCTGGCAACCGGCGCCGCTGGTCGACCTGACCCAGTTCGCCGCGCAATCCAATACGCGCGGTTAAACGGGGCGGCGCAGGCTCTGCTCGAACTGCTCCAGCGGAACCGGCTTGCCGAACAGATAGCCTTGGAAGGCATGGCAGCCGCGCAACTCGAGGAACTCGCGCTGCGCTTCGGTCTCCACCCCCTCCGCGATCACGCTCAAGCCCAACACCTCGCTCATCGCTATGATGGTCTGCACGATGGCGGCATCGTTGGGATCGCTGGCGATATCGCGCACGAAGGTCTGGTCGATCTTGATCTGGTCCAGCGGCAAACGCTTGAGATATTGCAGCGAGGAATAGCCGGTACCGAAATCGTCCATCGAAAAGCTCACGCCCAGCAGTTTCAGTTCGCGCATCTTGGCGATGGTGTCTTCAACGTTCTCCAGCACGGTGCTTTCGGTCAGCTCGAGTTTGAGCAGTGCCGGCCGCGCGCCGGTCGCGCCCAAAGTACGCTGCACTTGCGAGACGAAATCCGGGCTGCGCAACTGCTTGGCGCTCACGTTCACCGCCAGCGTCAGGTCGCGCGTGAGCGGGTCTTTCTGCCACATCTTGAGCAGAGTGCAGGCGACCTGCAGCACCCAGGCGCCGATGGGGACGATGAGGCCGCTCTCCTCTGCCAGCGGGATGAACTGCGCCGGCGAGACCAGCCCCCGCTCCGGATGTTGCCAACGTAGCAGCGCCTCGGCACCCAGCGGGCGATAGAGACTGTCCATCTGGACCTGGTAGTACAGGCGGAGTTGCTGGCGGTCGAGCGCATGCCGCAACTCCTCTTCCAGATCGGCACGCGCCTCGATCGCCGCCTGCATCACCGGATCGTAAAAACGGATGGCATTGCGCCCGGCGGTCTTGGCCTGATACATCGCGGTATCGGCATGCTTGAGGATGTCGTCCAGCGTCTCCTGATGGCCGCGGAATACCACCACACCGATACTCGGCGTGCTGTAGTAGGAATGTTCGTTCAACTGGTAGGGCCGTCCCAGAGCTTCGCGTATCTTCTCGGCAACCAGATCGGCCTGCGCCGCCGCCTCGTCGGGCGATGCACTGAGCGATTCCAGCACCACCACGAACTCGTCCCCGCCCAGGCGCGCCACCGTATCGCCGTTACGCACGCAGATGTTGATCCGCTCGGCCACCTCGGTGAGCAACAGGTCGCCGATATCGTGGCCTTTGCTATCGTTCAGCGTCTTGAAGTTGTCCAGATCGAGGAACAGCACGGCGCCGTGCTTGCCGTTGCGGGCGCTGACGAAGAGCGCCTGCTGCATTCGCTCCAGCAGCAAACGCCGGTTGGGCAGATTGGTCAGCGGATCGTAGAACGCCAGCTGGTGGATCTTTTCCTCGGCCTCCTTGCGCTTGCTGATGTCGGAAAACATGCCGACGTAATGCAGCAGGTTGCTGGTCTTGTCGCGCACCTGGTTGATGTTGAGCCAGCTCGGGTACACTTCGCCGTTCTTGCGCCGGTTCCATATCTCGCCTTCCCAGTGCCCTTCGGACTGGATGCTGTCCCACATCTCGCGGTAGAAATCCTTGTCGTGCCGGCCGGAGGCCAATACGTGCGGGGTCTTGCCGAGCACGTCTTCCGCCGGATACCCGGTGATGCGGGTGAACGCCGGATTGACCTCGATGATGTTCGCCCGCTCATCGGTGATCATCACGCCGGAATAGCTGCTTTCGAACACCTCCTCCAGCATGTTGCGTTGTGTCAACAGGCCGCTGGTATAAGCATCGTTGCTGCGGCACAGCGCAACGGCCTTGGCCAGATGCGCCAGCACCGGCTGCAACATCTGGGTCAGCGGCAATTTCGTGTCTGGCGTCTCGGCTGCCAACAGGATGATGACCCCGCTGTGGTTGATCGGCAGCCGGAGGCAGGCACGGTAAGGTTGCTGCGCCTGCCTCAGCGCGGAGAACATCGACTGGCTCGTCTCGACCTCCCGTCCGGCAGCGCCGCACACCAGCCCACATGGCAGTTTGACCGGCTTGCCGATCAGGCCGATCAGGTCGAAGTCGCCAACCGCCGCGTCGATCTGCGTGTCTACCTCGCCATCGGCCTTGTCGCAGGGCGGCAAATCCAGGCAGATGAAGCCGGCCGAATAGGAGGTGTGATACAGCAGGCGCTGCAAGGTGCGCGTCAGCAAGGGTTTGAGGCTGCTCTCGCTGCCGATGGTGACGACCAGGTCATACAGCACCGGCAGGATGTTGTCGCGCTCCATGCGAACCTCTCTTGGCTACCAGCGCGAAGCGACCAGCGTCGCATTGTGGAACAGCGGATAGCCATGCACCGTCGAACCGCCGATCTCGCCCAGCGACAGCGCGCCGCCGATCTGTGCCGCTTTGCTGCGTTGACACAGTTCGCCCATCTCGGCAGTCGCCTGTTCGATGCCCAGATGCATGCGCCGTCCGGCGCAGTAGAACAGCAGCATCTCGGTTCCGGCTGGATCGCCGTTGAGCGTATTCAAACCATGCAGCAGTACGCGCAAGGTTTCGCTGGTATCCACTGACGGCCGCTCGAGCAAGGTCAGCACCGCGTTCGGCGGCACCTCGCCGACGCAGAACAAGCCGCCGTCGTCGGCCAGCATGACCGGGATGCGCACCACCACATGATGGTTGGCGCGCACGATACCGAAGGGGAAATGCACCGCATGTTCATAGAAGTTCTGTTTGGTGATTTCCACGCCGTATTGCGCGCGCACCATCTCCTGATACACCTCGAACGCCGGTCGCCAGTCGATCTGCGATATCTTGTTGCCTGCGGTCGACGTCGCATAGACGGTACGCTCCGGCGCATGGTAACCGTGTTCCAGGATCGCCCCCTTGTGGTTTGCCAACAGCATCAGCAACATGCCGTTCTGCACCACGCGCCTGCCATCGAACAGGCACGGCATCGGCTGGAAAGTCTCGCTCCCGGCATTCGCACCCGCATAGTGAACGCGGTTCGCCAATTGCAGATAGAGATGGTCGAGCATGGAGCCGATATTGGGCACCATCGCGTCGAACAGCATGAACAGGGTAAGGTCCGCGATATGGTCGACATGGCTGCGTACGTCGGCGGCAATCTTCTCGGCGGCACGCTCGGCCTCCTCCCCTCTGGCTGGCAGGTTGTCGTACAGCGCGTAGAAAGGCATTTCCTTGAAACCCAGCAGCCAGACACCATCGGTGAGAAATTTCCCGTTCTTCACCAGAGCCGGGAAAATCGCACCTACCAGCGGCACTTTGTGTGCGGCACAGGCCGCTTGCAACTTCCCCACGCTGTCTTTCAGCGCTTCCGGCAGCAGGGCGCACACGCCCACTCCCGGACAGCTTGCCTGCCACTCCGCCAACGCCGCACCGATGGAGGCCTCATCCACCTTCGGCACGTATCGCATCATATTGTTCGCATCCATCATCGCTCCCCTCGACATCCAGATAACGACCTCACTGGTCGGGACTTTACCACTAAAATGATGCAACAAAAGTATTGCGGAGCGAACTATGGAATATCGGAACATCGGCGATAGCGACCTGAAGGTCTCGACTCTATGCTTGGGCACCATGACTTTCGGTGAGCAGAACAGCGAGGCGGATGCGCACGCACAACTCGACTATGCCGTATCGCACGGCGTCAATTTCATCGACACCGCCGAGATGTACCCGGTCGCCCCGCGCGCCGAGACCGTGCACCGCACCGAGAGCTACATCGGCAGCTGGCTCAAGCAGCAACCGCGCGACAAGCTCATCGTCGCCACCAAGATCGCCGGGCCGGCGCGCGGCTTCACCTGGATACGCGGCTCGCCGCGCATCAACCGCGAACACATCACCGCCGCCATCGAAGGCAGCCTGCGCCGCTTGCAGACCGACTACGTCGACCTGTACCAGATCCACTGGCCCGACCGTTACGTGCCGATGTTCGGGGGAACCAGCTACGACGTGACGCAGGAGCGCGACAGCACGCCCATCGCCGAACAGCTGCAAGTGTTGGCGGAGCTGGTCAAAGCCGGCAAGGTGCGCCACCTCGGCTTGAGCAACGAGACGCCCTGGGGGGTGATGGAATTCGTGCGCTGCGCCGAACAGCTGGATTTGCCCAAGGTCGTCAGCGTACAAAACGCCTATCACCTGATGAACCGCACTTTCGAGAACGGCCTGGCCGAGACCTGCCGCCATACCGGAGTCGGCCTGCTCGCCTACAGTCCGCTGGCGTTCGGCCATCTCACCGGCAAATATCTCGCCGACCCGCAGGCGCATGGACGCATCACCCTGTTCCCCGGCTTCGGCCAGCGTTACAACAAACCCAACGTACCCGCAGCCGTCATGGAGTATGTGCGCATCGCGCAGGAAGCCGGACTCACCCCGGCGACGCTGGCGCTCGCCTTCGCCCGCACGCGCTGGTTCACCGGCAGCGTCATCGTCGGCGCAACCACCCTGGCGCAGTTGCAGGAGAATCTGGCCAGCGCGACGGTCACCCTGAGCACGGAAGTGCTGGAAAAGATCGAAGCGGTGCACAAGCGGCTGCCGAACCCGGCACCCTGAGCGATTTGTCCTCCGCGTTTCGGCACAAGCCACTACCGCCTGAATTGGTTTATCATGCGCCCGGTTGAATCAATAATTTAATGGGGGAAATGATGGTTAAGAAGATCGCTGCTGTAGTGCTCATCCTGCTGACCGGAGGAACATGGTTCTACCTCGACTACCTGAACAAGCAGGAGATATTGGCGGCCGAACAGTCGCGCCAGGCGATGGAACAAGCCCGTGCGCAAGCGAAAGCACGCGCCGAAGCACTGGCCGCGGCACGCGCCAAGTTCGAAGCCGACATCGCAACAGAACTGACCGCTTGCAAAGCCACGGCGGAACAGGCGAAAACCGATTATGTGACCCAGCACCAGGTTCCGGTGCGCAAGAAACCCGGACAGTTCACCATCCCCAAAGCAGTTGCAGACGAAGCCACCAAGATGCTGGAGACCGCCAACGCTGCCTGCCAAACGACCTACGACACCCGCCTGGCCAACGGTTCATAATCCTGCTGACCGCAGGCAATTGATGCTGCACCGGCTGCCGTGACAAGCAAACCGATACTGCGGTTGCTTCTTCTAGTGCTTCTCGGCCTGGCCGGGCATGCCTGCGCCACTGGGCTCAAGGTCGGCATATACGAGAACGAGCCCAAGATATTCACCGATTCCCGCGGCACCGCGTCCGGCATCCTCATCGATATCCTGGAAGCGGTGGCCAAGCGTGAAAACTGGCAGCTCAGCTATGTCCACTGCGAATGGGAAGACTGCCTGAAGCAACTCCAGGCCGGCACCATCGACCTGATGCCCGATGTAGCCTATTCCGAAGAGCGCGACCGCCTGTTCGATTTCCACTCCACTCCAGCGCTGCACAGCTGGTCGCAAATCTATCGACGCGATGATGTGGAGATCAATTCCGCCATCGATCTTGCCGGCAAACGCATCGCCCTGTTGGGCGGCGGCATCCAGGAAAGTGCGATCTCCGATATGCTGGCCGGACTCGGCATCAAGGCAACACTGATACGTACGAAATCGGTGGAAGACGGCTTCCGGCTGGCGCAAGCGAATGGTGCGGATGCCGCCATTGCCGGCCATTATTTCGGCGATTACCACAAGCAGATGTACCGGCTGACGGACACCCCGGTTATTTTCCAATCCTCCCGCCTGTTCTACGTGACCGCACAAGGGCGGCACCCGGACTTGCTGGCCGCGCTGGAAAAACATCTGGCGGCATGGAACAGCGACCCTAAGTCGCCCTACTACGAGGCCATCAGAAAATGGGGCGGCCACGTCCCCGACTCGCTGATCCCGCCGGCCGTATGGAAAACCCTGCTCGCCGTCACCGCCTTGCTGCTCATATCCATCCTCGGCGTAGTGGTCCTGCGCAAACGGGTGCACCTCAAAACCCGAAAACCCGGCAGCTCTCCGAATCAAACCGGCAATTGCAGCGTCTCACCAAGCTTTATGCCGCATTGAGCCAGTGCAACAAAGCCATCGTGCACTGCACCGACCAGGCCGAGCTGTTCCCGCTGATCTGCCGCGATGCGGTCGAGTTCGGCGGCATGAAGATGGCATGGATAGGCATGGTGGATGTGCAGACCAAACAGGTGGTGCCGGTCGCTTGGTTCGGTGCCGGCACCGAGTATCTGGAATCCCTGAACATCACGATCGATGCCGACCAACCCTCCGGGCGCGGCCCTTCCGGCACAGCCTTGCGCGAGGATCGCCCGTTCTGGTGCCAGGACTTTGCCAACGATCCCCTCACCGCGCCATGGCACGAGCGCGGCAAGCAGTTCGGCTGGGGCGCCTCGGCATCGATCCCGCTGCATTGCCATGGCGCCGTCATCGGCATACTGACCTTGTATGCCGGCGAAGCGAACGCCTTCGACGAGCCCGCCCGCAACCTGCTGGTCGAAATGGCGATGGACGTCAGCTTCGCCCTGGAGCGCTTTGCCAGCGCGAAGGAACGCGAACAGATGGAGGCCTACCTGCGTGAGAGCAAGGAGAAATACCGCGCGCTCACCGAGAGCATCAACGATGTGATCTGGACGCTGGATGTCGAGACCCTGCGCTTCACCTATGTCAGCCCGTCCGTGTTCAAACTGCGCGGCTACACGCCGGAAGAGATCATGGCGCAGCCGATGGATGCGGCCCTGACGCCGGAGAGCGCGAAGCTGGTGCGCAGCCTGCTCGACCAGCATGTGGAGGAATTCCTCGCCGGCCGGATAAGCCAGGACCGCTTCAACATCGAAGAGGTCGAACAGCCGTGCAAAGACGGCAGCACCGTGTGGACCGAGGTGGTGACCAACCTTTACCAGGACAAAAAGACCGGCAAGGTGGAAGTGCGCGGTGTCACCCGCAACATCAGCGAACGCAAGCGGCTGGAAGCCTCTTTGCTCAAGCTCTCGCTGGCGGTGGAGCAAAGCCCGAATACCATCGTCATCACCGACCTCGACGCCAATATCGAATATGCCAATGCCAATTTCACCAAAGCGACCGGCTACAGCCTGGACGAGGTGATCGGCAAGAACCCGCGCATGCTGCAATCCGGCAAGACGCCGAAAGCGACCTACGACGACATGTGGGCACACCTGACACAAGGAGAATCGTGGCAAGGCGAACTGCTCAACCGTCGCAAGAACGGCAGCGAATACATCGAGTCGGTACTGATCTCGCCGGTACGCCAGGCGGATGGCCGGGTGATCAGCTATCTGGCGATCAAGGAAGACATCACCGAGAAGAAGCTCGCCGAAGAGCGCATCGAGAAGCTGGCGCATTTCGACCAGCTCACCGGCCTGCCCAACCGCAGCCTGCTCAACGAGCACTTCAAATTCGCCCTCAGCATGGCGCAGCGCAGCGGCGAACAGCTGGCGGTGATGTTCCTCGATCTCGACCACTTCAAGGACGTCAACGACACGCTCGGTCATTCCGTCGGCGACCTGCTGTTGATGGAGATGGCAACGCGGCTCAAACTGGCCTTGCGCGAAGAAGATACCGTGTCGCGCCAGGGCGGCGACGAGTTCGTGCTGATCCTGCCGGATACCGATGAACACGGCGCCGCCAATGTCGCAGCCAAGCTGATGGGAGTGGTCGCCAAGCCCTGCCAGCTCGACCTGCATGAATTGATCAGCACAGCCTCCATCGGCATCGCCATTTATCCGCACGACGGGGAAGATTATGAAACGCTCTCCAGGAACGCGGACACGGCGATGTACCGCGCCAAGCAGGAAGGCCGCAACGCCTTCCGTTTCTTCACCGCGGAGATGCAGGCGCATTCCGCCCGCGCCCTGCAGCTGGGCAATGCGCTGCGCCAGGCGCTGGCGCGCAACCAGTTGCAGTTGCAGTACCAGCCGCAAGTGTCGATCGACGACGGCCGCATGGTCGGCGTGGAAGCCCTGCTGCGCTGGCAGCATCCGGAGCTGGGCCTGATCTCGCCCGCCGAATTCGTCCCCATCGCCGAAGACAGCGGCCAGATCACCCATATCGGCGAGTGGGTGCTGCGCACCGCGATCAGGCAACTGAAGGACTGGCTGGACAGCGGCCTGCCGCCCATGGTGATCGCCGTGAACCTGTCCGCCGCCCAGTTCCGCCAGCCCAACCTGACCGAACAGGTCACCCGCATCCTCGACGAAGCCGGCGTGCCGCACCATCTCCTGGAACTGGAGCTGACCGAAGCCGTCGCCATGGACGACCCGCAGGGCGCCATCGAGGTGATGGACAAATTGCACGAACACGGCATCCGCATGTCGATCGACGATTTCGGCACCGGTTACTCGTCGCTGAGCTATTTGAAGCGTTTCAAGGTATACAAACTGAAGATCGACCAGTCCTTCGTGCACGACATCACCGACGACCCGGACGACAAAGCCATCGTCACCGCCATCATCAACATGGCCAGCAGCCTTGGCATGCAGACCATCGCGGAAGGGGTGGAGACCGCCGGGCAGCTGGCATTCCTGCGCTTGCAGGGGTGCAACGAGGTGCAGGGATATTACTTCAGCAAACCGCTCACGGCAGAGCAACTCCCTTCCTACCTGCAGAAGCCGCGACCGTAACCGGCCGCTATCGCACCTGCAGTTCGCCCGGGACCGCACCGCGCGTGCGGTGCGGCAATTCCAGATAATGCCTTGTCTGCATCTCGGCCAGCCGGCTCAGCGTGCGCTGCATCTCGCTGTTGTGCGCGCCATCGGCATACAACGCATCGAGCGGGGCTGCGAACGAAGCCACCAGTTTGACGTGATTGTCATACAGCACGTCGATCAGCCAGGTGAAGCGCCGCGCTTCTGCGCCATGCTCGGCGGTCAGTTGCGGGATGTCCGATACGAACACCGTCGGGTAACGATGCGCGATCTCCAGATAGTCGGACTGGTCGTGATGGCCACTGCACAACTCCTTGAAAGAGAACCACACCACCTCGCGCGCCGCGAACTTCACGGGAATGCTGGTGTTGCGCAGCGGGATGGAATGCGTCTCGGCATGCATGCCGGCGGTGAGGCGCTGGAACAGCGACTGCATGTGCCCGTTCGTGGCTGCATCGGCACTCGGCATGAACAGCGGATCACGCGCCATCTGCAACATGCGGTAGTCGGTATCGCTATTCAGATGCAGCACTTTCAGTTCGCGCTTGAGCAAAGCGATGGCGGGCAGGAAGTTCTGCCGCTGCAAGCCGTTCGGATACAGGCCATCGGGTGGATAGTTGGAGGTGGTGAGCAACACCACGCCGCGCTCGAACAAGGCAGCCAGCAGGCGTCCCAGGATCATCGCATCGGCGATGTCGTCCACATGGAATTCGTCCAGGCAGAGCAAGCGGGTGGATCGTTCGATGTTGTCCGCCAGCGCCATCAGCGGATCGCTTTCATGGGCGAGGCGCTTCATCTCGTGATGCACTTCGACCATGAAATTGTGGAAGTGGATGCGGCGTTTGCGGCGATACGGCAGGCAGTGATAGAAACCGTCCATCAGGAAGGTCTTGCCGCGCCCCACTCCACCCCAGATGTACAGGCCTTTCGGCACGTCCGGACTGAGCAGGCTGCGGCCGAGAAACTGGTTGCGCTTGTTCTTGAACTCGACCAGTTGCTGCCACAACGTTTCCAGCTCTTCGATCGCCGCGATCTGCCGGGCATCGCAGACGAAACCGGATTTCTCGCAGGCCGCCTGATACCAGGCCTTGGGACTCATTCCTGTTTCGTTCGTCACGTGGTGGCCTCGATGAATTCCAGCGCATTGCCGTCCGGATCGCGGCAGAACAGCGCGCGGCGCCCGGAATGGCTGGGAGTGAACGGGATGCCGTGCTGCAACAGCCGCTGCGCCAGTTCGTTCAGATCGTCCACCGCCAGCGCGATGTGACGGTCGCGCCCGCCGTGCTCGGGACGAACCAGGCCTGCCTCGGGGTTCGGCAATGACATCAAGTGGATCTGCTGATTCGGCGCGATGTCGTACCACACGCCGTCGAAGTTCATGGCGGGACGTTTATCATTCGGGCGCAAGCCCAGCACATGCTCATAGAAAGCCCGTGCCCTGGACAGGTCGCCGGTCAGAAAACTGGCGTGGTGAAGAGCAACGATCATCAGGCTTTGACGGGGACGACCTTGCTCGCCGCCAGCTTGGCGCGCGCCCTCGCCTCATCGGTATCGCGGCCAGTCGCCAATGCCACGCCCATGCGGCGCTTCTTGAACGATTCCGGCTTGCCGAACAGGCGGATGTCCAATTCCGGCACGCGCAGCGCCTCGTCCACGCCCTTGAAGGCGATACCTTTCTCATCCATCTGGCCGTAGATCACGGCGGAAGCGCCGTTCGCACGCAGTCCAGTATCCACCGGCAGTCCGAGGATGGCGCGCGCATGCAGTTCGAATTCGTTGAAGCGCTGGCTGCACATGGTGACCATGCCGGTATCGTGCGGACGCGGGCTGACTTCCGAGAACCACACCATGTCGCCCTTCACGAACAGCTCGACGCCGAAGATGCCGAGACCGCCCAGGTCGTCGGTGACCTTCTTCGCGATCTCGCGCGAACGCTGCAAGGCGACCGGCGTCATCGCCATCGGTTGCCAGCTCTCGACGTAATCGCCGTGCACCTGCACATGGCCGATCGGTTCGCAGAAATGCGTTTCGATCTTGCCGTCGCTGCCCAGCGCGCGCACGGTGAGCTGGGTGATCTCGTAGTCGAAATCGATGAATCCCTCGACGATCACCCGCCCCTGATTGACGCGCGAACCGCTGGCCGCATAGTCCCACGCGGCTTGCACCTCGCCGGCGTCATCCACTTTCGACTGGCCCTTGCCGGAAGAAGACATCACCGGTTTGATGATGCACGGGAAGCCGATCGCCTTGGTGGCTGCGACCAGCTCTTCCAGGCTATCGGCGAACCGGTACGGCGAGGTGGGCAGCCCCAGCGTCTCTGCCGCCAGACGGCGGATGCCTTCGCGGTTCATGGTGAGCTGGGCGGCGCGTGCGGTCGGGATGACTCGCGCCCTGCCTTCCTGCTCGATCCGCACCAGCATGTCGGTGGCGATGGCCTCGATCTCCGGCACGATCACATGCGGCCTTTCCTGCTCGATGAGGGTGCGCAGCGCGGCGCCGTCGGCCATGTTGATGACATGCGCGCGGTGCGCCACCTGGTGTCCCGGCGCATTCGCATATCTGTCCACCGCGATGACCTCCACGCCCAGCCGCTGCAACGCGATGATGACTTCCTTGCCCAGCTCGCCGCTGCCCAGCAGCATGACTTTGGTGGCGGAGGGGGAAAGCGGTGTTCCGAGGGTGATGGGCTTCATGGGTTTGATCGGGTGGATTTGCGATACACAAAATTATACACAGAGGAGTAAGATGGCTTGGCCATTCTGACCAATCCTGAGGAGCGAGATCATGACGAACATCGTGCAATTGCTGGGCGAAGAGGCAGGACATCTGTTGAATTACCGCTGCAGCGGCATCCCGAAAGAATCGCTGCATTTGCCGGGGCCGGACTATGTGGACCGCGTGGTGGCGATGAAAGACCGCAAGCCGGGCGTGTTGCGCAGTCTGCAGGCGCTCTACGGCAGCGGACGTCTGGCGAATACCGGCTACCTCTCCCTGCTTCCCGTGGACCAAGGAGTGGAACATTCCGGCGGCGCCTCGTTCGCCCCCAACCCGCAATATTTCGACCCCGAGAACATCGTCAAGCTCGCCATCGAGGGCGGCTGCAACGGCGTGGCCTCCACGCTCGGCGTGCTCTCTTCGGTCGCGCGCAAATATGCGCACAAGATCCCGTTCATCGTGAAGATCAACCACAACGAACTGCTCACCTACCCCAACGAATTCGACCAGACGCTGTTCGCCAGCGTGGATCAGGCTTTCGACATGGGCGCGGTGGCCGTGGGCGCGACGGTGTTCTATGGCTCGGAACAGTCACGCCGCCAGATCCTGGAGATCTCCGAGGCGTTCGAGCATGCGCACGAGCTGGGCATGGCGACCATCCTGTGGGCCTACCTGCGCAACCCGGCGTTCAAGACCGCCGACAAGGACTACCATGTCGCCGCCGACCTGACCGGACAGGCCAATCACCTCGCCGTCACCATCAACGCCGACATCGTCAAGCAGAAGATGGCCGAGAACAACGGCGGCTACAACGCCATCAAGTTCGGCAAGACCAGTCCCAAGGTGTACAGCGACCTCACCACCGACCACCCCATCGACCTCGTGCGCTACCAGGTGGCGAACTGCTACATGGGACGTGCCGGCCTGATCAACTCAGGCGGCGAATCCGGCAAGAACGACCTGCAACAGGCCGTGCGCACCGCAGTCATCAACAAACGGGCCGGCGGCATGGGGCTGATCTCCGGGCGCAAGGCATTCCAGAAACCAATGCCGGAAGGCGTTGCGTTATTGAATGCGATCCAGGATGTGTATCTGGACAGGGCGGTGACGGTGGCATGATGCCCTGCTGAATAAGGGCGCCCGGCTTTGTGCAAGCGCCTTTGTCGCGCTCAGGCTAGGCTGCGGGCTTTCTCGACGATGCCTTTGCGTTTGAGCTCGCCGAAGCAGGCGGTCTCGCCGAGTGCGATGATCCTTTCCAGATAGGCGATGTTCTTGTCGATCGCCTCCAGATAGAAGTTGCGGCTGATGCCCATGGTTTCGCCGAAGTGGAAAGCGAACTTGCGGTAGACGCCGCCCAGCGGGCCGTCCAGCTTGTCGCGCGTGGTCTGGTAGAAGCGATCGGTCTGGCGCAGCATGTCGTACATGTCGCGATAATTGCCGAATCTGGCCTCCCGGAACTCCAGATACAGGAACAGCAATTTTTCCAGATAGATCCGGTCGGCCATCTGGCCGGTGATGTCGGCGGTAGCCACGATGCTGGCCAGCAGGCGCGTGCGTTCGCTGTGGAATTCGATCTCCGCAAATGGGCGCGGATGTTCGGTGCCGAGGATCATCACGGCCATTGCATCCATATCCAACGGGATTTTTCGTTCGGAGAAATACTGCCGCATGAATGCGATGCCGCGCTGCACGTGCGTCTGGGTATATTGCGCTCCGGTGCCGGCCTCCTCGCCCCGGCGTTGCGCATAACCGACATCGTGCATCAGGATCGCGACCATGATCATGGTGAGTTCGCTGTCATCGAGGCGATCGCCGGAGATATGCACACCGTGCATCAGCCTGACGCCGCTCAAGAAGGCGCTGAGCGTATGGGACAGATCATGGTACAGCGTCTGGATGCGCGCGTAGTCCTGATGTTCACCGCGGAACAAGCGCAGCACATCCTCATACACTGAGCGGACCAGCGCGAAGTCATACGACGGATTGATGCGGCGGACGATATCGACCGCTTTTTCCCAGGCGACATCCGGGTCCTGATTGTCGAACAGGCTATTGATCTCGACGGGCGTCGGGCTGCTTCTCATGGTCAGGAAAATCTGCGCATCGCGCCGGCTCTCAAAATTGACGTGGCACGCAGTCTACTCCACGCTCAGCAAAACGTCACCCCACGCCTTGCGGCCATGTTGCGCCCCAATTTCCCGAGTTGTGCTGCGGACAGCAGGCTTGCTGCAAGCGGCAGCAGTTTGCCGTTTTCCAGCTCGATATGCCGATCGTATGCATCGACGAACCGGTCAGCCGCTTGCGCCTCCAGCGAGGCTGAGCGCCCTTCCGCCACAGCGAGCAAGCCGGGGCGCAATCCCCGCCAGGCCGCCTCCATGCCTTTGTGCTCCTGCAGCAGGCGCGCCACCAGTTCATGCGCCGCGGCATTCCCTGTAGCCCGCAACAGCGGGAACAGATCGAGCTCCTCGTCCTGATGGTGATATTGTCCGGCCGTATCGAAATAGCGCAGGATCGCCTGCGCCGCCTGCTGCGCCTGGGCATCGCAGCCATGCAGCGGCAAGTGTTGCTGCAGTTTGCGCAACGTGGCGCATTGCGCGCGGATGCGGCCATGACAAGCTTCCAGCATCTCCAGCGGGTCGTCGAAACCCGGTGCGGCCTCGCCCCCCAGCAAATTCACCATGTGTGCTCCTTCAGCATTTTTCCTGTTCATGCATTCGCCCGGACAGCAGCGTAGCCGATACGATGAGCGCAGCACCCAGCCAGTCCTGCGTCCCCATCGTTTCGTCCGCCAGGAAATAGGAGGAGATGGCGGCGATCACCAGCTCGAACAGGAACAGTACCACGGCGCGGTTGGCGGAAAGATGCGTCACCCCGTATTGCACGGCAAAACTGGTGGCGCAGAGCACCAGCCCCATCAGCGCCAGCATCAGCCAGTGTTGCGCGTCGATCATGGCGACCTGCTGTGGCACGCCGCCCTGCCACAGCAGGAACGGCAAGGTCAGCGCTCCCGTCCCCAGCCACAGGCTGAAAGATTTCGCCTGCACCGAAAGGTGTGCCGCACGGCGCGAGGTGACATTGGAAAGCGCGAAGCCCATGCCGGCGGAAAGCCCCAGCCATTCGGAAAGGTTCTGCGGTAGCGGCACGCCCAGGCTCGGCTCCCACAGCATGACCATCGCTCCCGCCAGCGACAGGCCGACGACGGAATATCCGTAATGATTGAGACGTTCCCCCAGCAGCCAGAACGAGAACAGGATGGTCCACACCGGCGCGAGGTAGAACAACAGCAGTACGCGCATCACCTCGCCCTGCAGCATCCCCAGCACATAACCGAAGTTGGCCCAGCCCGCACTCAGGATCAGCAGCAATGCCCACCAGTTGAAGGTAGCCCGTTCGCGCCACACGCGCGGCAACATGAATGCGCCCCACAACATCGCCAGCAGATAAGTGATGAACGTCGCCAGTGCACCGGACATGCCGGCATCCTGCAACATGCGATAGGGATACCAGATCAGCCCCCACACCAGCGCGCTGCTCAGCACCCCCGCAACCGGCATCACATTTTGTTTTGATGGCACTGGTACGCCCCTTATAATGCGCGCTGATTTTCAGCACGCTGTGAAACCGCGATGAATCGTGATCTAGACAAGCTTCAACCCTACCCGTTCCAGAAACTCGCCAAGCTGTTCGGCGAGGTCACCCCCAACAAAGCACTGCAACCGGTCAGCCTGCACATCGGCGAACCCAAGCACGACACGCCGCGCTTCATCAAGGATGCGCTGATCGCCGGCCTGGACGGGCTGGCGAATTATCCCACAACCATCGGCAGCGACGCGTTGCGCAAGTCCATCGCCGATTGGCTGGCACGCCGCTACAGCATTCCCGCACCGGATGCGAATACCCAGGTGTTGCCGGTGAACGGCAGCCGCGAGGCGCTGTTCGCTTTTGCGCAGGCGGTGATCGACCGCAGCAAGCACGATCCGGTCGTGGTCTGCCCCAACCCGTTCTACCAGATCTACGAAGGCGCGGCATTCCTGGCGAGTGCGACGCCCCATTTCATCAATACCCTGCCCGAAGACGATTACGCGCTGAACTTCACGCAACTGCCGGACGAGGTCTGGCAGCGCACCCAGCTCATCTACGTCTGCTCGCCGGGCAACCCTAACGGACGCGTGATGCCGCTGGCCGAATGGAAGACCCTGTTCGAGATGAGCGACCGCTACGGTTTCATCATCGCCGCAGACGAATGCTATTCCGAGATCTATTTCGGCAACGACCAGCCATTGGGCGCGCTGCAAGCCGCGCGGCAGCTCGGCCGCAACGATTACAAGAACCTGGTGGTGTTCTCCAGCCTGTCCAAGCGTTCCAACGTGCCCGGACTGCGTTCCGGTTTCGTCGCAGGTGATGCGCATATCCTGGAGAAGTTCGCGCTGTACCGCACTTACCACGGCTGCGCAATGAACCCGGCGGTGCAGGCCGCCACCATCGCCGCCTGGAACGACGAGGCGCATGTCGCCGAGAACCGCCGCCTGTACGCGGAGAAGTTCGCCAAGGTCATCGCCCTGCTCGCCCCTGTGCTGCCGGTCAGCAAGCCGGACGCGGGCTTCTACCTGTGGCTCAGGACGCCGATCGCCGACACCGCCTTCGCGCAACGGCTGCACCGCGACTATAATGTGTCCGTGTTGCCCGGCAGCTTCCTGGCCCGCGAAGCGCACGGGATCAATCCCGGCGCCAATTTCATCCGGCTGGCGCTGGTCGCCAATCTGGAAGAGACGCTGGAAGCCGCACGACGTATCGCCGAATTCACCCAAAAACTTGACTAGGAAAAACCATGCCGCAATTGCAAGCCATCATCGAAGAAGCCTTTGAACGCCGCGCTGAGATCACCCCACGCAACGTGGATGCGCAACTGAAGGAGACCATCAATACCGTCATCGAATATCTCGACCAGGGCAAGCTGCGCGTGGCCGAGAAGATCAACGGCCAGTGGGTCACCCACCAGTGGCTGAAGAAGGCCGTACTGCTGTCGTTCCGCATCGAGGACAATGCCTTCATCAAGGGCGGCTTCACCAACTATTTCGACAAGGTGCCGTCCAAGTTCGCCGACTACAACTCCAAGGAGTTCCGCGAAGGCGGCTTCCGCGTGGTGCCTCCCGCCGCCGCGCGCCGCGGCTCCTACATCGCCAAGAACGTGGTGTTGATGCCGTCGTATTGCAACATCGGCTCCTACGTCGATGAAGGCACCATGGTCGACACTTGGGCCACCGTCGGCTCCTGCGCGCAGATCGGCAAGAACGTGCACTTGAGCGGCGGCGTCGGTATCGGCGGCGTGCTGGAGCCGGTGCAGGCCAACCCCACCATCATCGAGGACAACTGCTTCATCGGCGCGCGCTCCGAAGTGGTCGAGGGCGTGATCGTGGAAGAAGGCTCGGTGATCTCGATGGGCGTGTTCATCGGCCAGAGCACCAAGATCCTCGACCGCGAGACCGGCGAGATCATCTACGGCCGCGTGCCGGCCGGCTCGGTGGTGGTCAGCGGCAGCATGCCTTCCAAGGACGGCAAGTACAGCCTGTACTGCGCCGTGATCGTGAAGAAGGTGGATGCCAAGACTCTGGGCAAGACAGGCATCAACGAGTTGTTGCGCGGCATCTAAACCGCATTCCACTTCGGGGAGAAGAACATGATCGTCACACCGCTGCTGCAACTCGCCGCTGAAAAAAACGCGTCTGACTTGTTCTTCTCGGTCGGCGCGCCGATCAACATCAAGATCGACGGTGTCGCCATGCCGGTGAACGCCCAGATCCTGGACGAGGATACGGTCAAGCGCATCGCTTACGAGATGATGAGCGAGCAACAGATCACCGAGTTCGAGCTGCACATGGAGATGAACTACTCCTTCCGTGTGCCGGGTATCGGCAACTTCCGCGTCAACGTGTTCCGCCAGCGCGGCACCGTCGCCATGGTGATCCGCTATATCCGCGGCGACGTGCTGAATGTGGAGTCGCTCAACCTGCCACTCGTCCTCAAAGAGCTGGTGATGGAAAAGCGCGGCTTGGTGCTGATGGTCGGCGCCACCGGCTCCGGCAAGTCGACCACGCTGGCGGCGATGATCCAGCACCGCAACGAGACCAAGACCGGCCACATCCTCACCATCGAGGATCCGCTGGAATACATGTTCCGGCACGGCAAATCGATCGTGAACCAGCGCGAGATCGGCACCGACACGGCCGACTACGGCTCGGCGCTGGTGAGCGCCATGCGCGAAGCGCCGGACGTGCTGATGATCGGCGAGATCCGCGACCGCGAAACGCTGAAGCACGCGCTGATCTTCGCCCAGACCGGCCACCTTTGCCTGTCGACCCTGCACGCCAACAACAGCTACCACGCGCTCAACCGCATCGTGAACTTCTTCCCCTACGACGCGCGCCCGGGCATCCTGTCCGACCTGTCGCTGTGCCTGCGCGCCGTCATCTCGCAGCGCCTGATCCGCAACCAGCAGGGCAAGCTGGTCCCCGCGGTGGAAGTGTTGCTGAATTCCGCGCTGGTTGCCGACCTGATCAAGAAAGACCAGATCGACCAGATCCGCGACGCCATCGAGCAGAGCGTCTCGCCCGGTTCGCAGACCTTCGAGCAGGCGCTGTACAAACTGTTCAAGGCCGGCCAGATCACCAAGGAAGAAGCCTTGCGCAACGCCGATTCGGCCAGCAACCTGTCCTCGCTGATCGACTATTCGCAGACCACCAAGATGAAAGCGATGGATCCGAAGACCCTGGCCGCCATGAACGCCACCGGCTCCGCCCCGGGTGCCGATTTTGGCGCCATCAAGCTCAACATCGAAGTGCCGGGTTCCGGCACATGAAGTTGTACGGCATCCCCAACTGCGGCACGGTAAAGAAGGCGCGTGTCTGGCTTGACGAACATGGCGTCGCTTACGAGTTCAACGACTTTAAGAAACAGGGTGTCAGCGAAGCGCAGCTCTCCGGCTGGCTCAAACAGGTCGGCTGGCAGAAGCTGTTGAAGAAGACCGGACCGACCTGGGGGCAGTTGCCGGATGCGCTCAAAGCCTCGATCAAGGACGATGCCTCCGCGCTGGCACTGATGCTGGAAAAACCCAACGTCATCAAACGTCCCGTGCTGGAGCACAAGGGCAAGGTACTGGCTACCGGATTCAACGAAGCAGATTACGAAAAACTGGGTCTTTAGATCACCGCAAAATGAGCCACACTCTAGAACTAGCCAAACAACTCATCGCCCGCCCATCGCTCACTCCCAAGGACGAAGGCTGTCTCGACCTGGTCGGCAGCCGCCTCTCGCCGTTGCAGTTCGACTTGGAGAAGATGCGCCACGGCGAGGTGGACAATCTTTGGGCGCGCCGCGGCAACGGCTCGCCGCTAATCTGTTTCGCCGGCCACACCGACGTGGTGCCGACCGGCCCTGCCGACAAGTGGGTTAGCCCGCCGTTCGAGCCGACCGTGCGCGACGGCATGCTGTACGGTCGCGGCGCAGCCGACATGAAAGGCTCCATCGCGGCCTTCGTCACCGCCGTCGAGCGCTTCGTCGCCAAGCATCCGCAGCACAAAGGCTCCATCGCCCTGCTGCTCACCTCGGACGAGGAAGGCATCGCGGTGGACGGCACCGTGCGCGTGGTCGAGGCATTGCAGCAGCGCAAACAAGCGCTCGACTACTGCATCGTCGGCGAGCCGACCTGCGTCAGCAAGCTCGGCGACACCATCAAGAACGGGCGGCGTGGCTCGCTCTCCGGCACCCTTACCGTCAAGGGCGTGCAGGGCCATATCGCCTACCCGCATCTAGTGAAGAACCCGATCCATCTGGCCGCGCCTGCCATCGCAGAACTGGCCGCGACCGAATGGGACAAGGGCAACGAATACTTCCCGCCGACGTCATGGCAGATCTCCAACATCAAGGGCGGCACCGGCGCGACCAATGTGGTGCCGGGCACGGTGGAGATTCTGTTCAACTTCCGCCATTCCACCGCCAGCACGGTGGACAGCCTGAAGCAGCGCGTGCATGCCATCCTCGACAAACACGGCTTCGAATACGACCTGCAATGGGAGAACTCTTCCGGCAAACCGTATCTGACACCGCGCGGCGACCTGGTGGATGCGGTCGCCGCTGCCATCAAGCAAGTGACCGATATCGACACGGAACTATCCACCAGCGGCGGCACCTCGGACGGGCGCTTCATCGCCGACATCTGCCCGCAGGTGATCGAGCTGGGGCCGCTGAACGCGACCATCCACAAACTCAATGAATGCGTGGCAGTGGCCGACCTGGATGACTTGTCCGAGATCTATTACCAGACCCTGACCAGACTGCTGGCCGAATAAAGCCGCTTACCCGAACAGAGAAGGAACACCGATGGACATCAATCACTTTTCCGAGGCCACCGCATCGCTCAAGACGGTGCGCGACTGTTTGCGTTTCGCGGTCAGCCGCTTCAACGAAGCCGAGCTGTTCTTCGGCCACGGCAGCGCGAACGCCTATGACGAAGCGGCCTACCTGATCCTGCACACGCTGCACCTGCCGCTGGACCGGCTGGAACCGTTCCTCGATGCAAGACTGACGCAGTCCGAGATCTACGACGTGATGGACGTTCTCGAGAAGCGCGTCGAACAGCGCATCCCGGCGGCCTATCTGACCAATGAAGCATGGCTGGGCGAGCACTCCTTCTATGTCGACGAACGCGTCATCGTGCCGCGCTCGTTCATCGCCGAGCTGCTGCGCGAACAGTTGTTCCCCTGGCTGGAGAACCCGGACGAGGTCAACAGCGTGCTGGACATGTGCACCGGCAGCGGCTGCCTGGCCATCCTCGCCGCGGACGCCTTCCCGTTCGCCGAGATCGACGCGGTCGACCTCTCCCCCGACGCGCTCGATGTGGCGCAATACAACGTCACCGACTACGGCCTCAACGAGCGCATCAACCTGATCGAATCCGACCTCTTCACCCGGCTCGAAGGCAGGAAATACGACATCATCATCAGCAACCCGCCGTATGTAGATGCGCCGTCGGTCAGCGCGCTGCCGCAGGAATACAAGCACGAGCCGCAGCTGGCGCTGGGCAGCGGCTGCGACGGCCTGGATGCCACCCGCACCATCCTCGAGAACGCCGCCGAACACCTCACCGGGAACGGCATGCTGGTGGTCGAGATCGGCCATAACCGCGACGCGCTGGAAGCAGCCTTCCCCGACCTGCCGTTCACCTGGCTGGATGTCAGCGCGGGGAACGAGTATGTGTTCATGCTGCGCCGCGAAGATCTGCTGTAACCCGCATGCCGGTAGACCACTACGAGAACTTCCCCGTCGCGTCCATCCTCATGCCGCGCCGGCTGCGCAAGCCGGTGGCGGCGATCTATCACTTCGCCCGCGAAGCGGACGACATCGCCGACGAGGGCGACCTGCCCGATGCAGAGCGTCTGCAAAAACTGGACGACTTTCGCGACGAACTGATGCACATCGCGGCGGATGAGACCCCGCTGCTACCGCTGTTCCGCCATCTGGCCGCAGAGGTCAGGGAGCATGACCTGCCGCTGCAGCCCTTCCACGACCTGCTCGATGCCTTCTCGCAGGATGTGGTGAAAAAACGTTATGCGGATTACCACGAGCTGCTCGATTATTGCCGCCGCTCTGCCAACCCGGTCGGCAACCTGCTACTGCATCTGTACGGGGAGGCCACGCCGGTCAATCTCGCCTACTCCGACGCCATCTGCTCCTCGCTGCAACTGATAAATTTCTGGCAAGACGTGGCCAAGGACTGGCATATCGGCCGCGTCTATCTGCCGCAGGACGACTTGGCGCGCTTCGGCGTCACCGAACAACAGATTGCGCAGGGAATCGCAGATGACCACTGGCGCGCACTGATGAAGTTCGAAGTGGATCGCGCACGCGCACTGATGTTACAAGGTGCTCCGCTCGGCTCGATCCTGACCGGCCGCATCGGCCTGGAGATGCGCATGATCATCGCCGGCGGCCTGCGCATCCTCGACAAGCTGGAGGCCGCCGACTACGACATGTTCAACCGCCGCCCGGTCTTGCGTCCGCTCGACTGGGTTATCATGCTGGCGAAAAGCGCACCGCTCCGATTCTGATATGACTCCCGACCAATATTGCCAGGACAAGGCCGCTGCCAGCGGCTCCAGCTTCACCAGCAGCTTCCGTTTCCTGCCGCAGGACAAGCGCCGAGCCATGACCGCGCTGTACGCCTACTGCCGCGAGGTGGACGATGTGGTCGATGAGTGCTCGGATGCGAATGTGGCGCGCACCACGCTCAACTGGTGGCGCGGCGAAGTGGCGGCGATCTACAGCGGCAGCCCCACCCATCCGGTATGTCAGGCGCTCGTCCCTGTGGTTGCTCAGTTCAATCTGCCGCAGGAATTGCTGCTGGAGATCATCGACGGCATGGAGATGGACCTCGACCAGCCGCGCTATGCCGATTTCAAGTCGTTGCAGCTGTATTGCTACCGCGTGGCCTCGGTGGTCGGCCTGCTGTCGGCGGAGATTTTCGGCTACAGCGACCGGCAAACGCTGAAATATGCGCACGACCTCGGCATCGCCTTCCAGCTCACCAACATCATCCGCGACGTGGGCGAGGATGCGCGGCGTAACCGCATCTATCTGCCGATGGACGAGATGCAGCAGTTCGGCGTCACCGCGGCGGATATCCTCAATGCCAATGAGACGGAGAACTTCCAGAAACTGATGGCGTTCCAGATCGAGCGCGCACGCTGCTATTACCGGCAAGCCTTCGACCATCTTCCCGCCACCGACCGCAAGGCGCAACGCGCCGGGTTGATCATGGCCGAGATCTACCAGGCGGTGCTGAACGAAATCGAGCACAGCGGCTGCCATGTGCTGAAAGAGCGCGTCTCGCTGACGACGCATTACAAACTGTGGCTGGCGCTCAAGGCATGGTGGCGGAACTGAAGGTCGCTATCGTCGGCGGTGGCTATGCCGGCATGGCGGCAGCGGTTGAGCTGGCAGCGCACGGCATCCCCGTCACCGTATTCGAAAGCGCCAGACAACTGGGCGGACGCGCCCGCGGCGTATCGCACAACGGCACGCAACTCGATAACGGCCAGCATCTGTTGCTCGGCTGTTACCGCGAGACGCTGCGCCTGATCGAACTGGTCGGCGGCGACATCGAACGGGATTTCCTGCGCCTGCCGCTGCAACTCGACCTGCACGGCCAGTTCTCGCTCAAGGCACCGCGCCTGCCCGCCCCGCTCCACCTCCTCGTCGCGTTGTTGAATGCGCAAGGCCTGACTTGGGGCGAACGCCTGAAGGCGGCGCGTTTTATGCTGACCCTGCGCGGCATGCGGTTCCGCCTGCCGCACGACATGACAGTCGCCGAGCTGCTGGTGCAATACAAGCAAGATGCCGACTTGACGCTCAAACTGTGGGAGCCGCTGTGCATCGCAGCGCTAAACACCCCCATCCGCAAGGCTTCGGCTCAGGTATTGCTCAATGTGTTGCGCGACTCGCTGAACCGCACGCGTGCCGACAGCGACATGCTGTTGCCGCGCGTGGATTTCACCGCACTGTTCCCGCAACGCGCGGCTGCCTATATCGAACAACACGGCGGCGAAGTGATGCTCTGCTGCGGCGCCGAGAGCATCACCCCCGGAGAGACCGGTATCGAAATCGCCACTGCGCAAGGGACGCATCGCTTCAGCCACGTGATCTGCGCCACCCCGCCGACCGTCACCGCCAAGCTGCTGCGCCCGCTCGCCGCACTGAACGAGGCGGTCGCACAGATCGACGCGCTGGAGCAGCAGCCGATCTACACCGCATACCTGCAATATCCGCCGCATGTGCGCTTGCCGCATCCGATGATCGGTTTGCACCAGTGCTACAGCCAATGGCTGTTCGACAAGGGACAGATCGCAGGACAGTCCGGACTGCTTGCCGCCGTCATCAGCGCGGAAGGGATCCATCAGGAGTTGAGCCAGGAGGCGCTGGCACAGAAAGTCGCCAGCGAGTTGCGCGAAGAGTTCGGCATCATCGAAGCGCCGCAATGGTGCAGGGTCATCGCCGAAAAACGCGCCACTTTCTGTTGCGCGCCGGCGCTACGGCGCCCTGCACAACAGACCGTCCTGGCCAACCTGCTGTTGGCGGGCGACTATACCGCCGGGGATTATCCAGCCACGCTGGAAGGTGCCGCGCAAAGCGGCGTCCACTGTGCCGGGCTCGTGCTGCGCGGCAGACCGGCAGGACAATAAAGCCGTTCAGTCTTCTTCTACGTTATGTTCACTCTTCCTGGGCAGCGGCATCTCGGGTACTGGTTTCTGCTGCGCTGCGGGTTGCGGCTTGACCTCACCCGATGGGTTCTTTGGCACACTGACTGCCGCATTCACCGCCGGCGAACTGCTCGCGCAGGCCGACAACAGCAGCGCCAGCAATATGGCGACATTCATCCCATCTCCCATCCCGCAGCGAAGTCCGATTTCCATGACAGTGCCCCCGTATTTTGTCGCACACTATCCCGGCACAGCCTCGCTCTGACAAGGTAGGCACATACCCCATTGTATTAATGAAGTGCGCAGGTAGTATTCCCCGGCGCAGTGGCACAACAGGAATTTGCCGGCTGGCGCCCCACTGCCGCTTTGCAGCCGAGAGTGATACAGCTCCCACTCCATTCTCTCCTGCGAACAGTTCTTGGCGAACCTATTGCGATAAGGAGATGTCATGTCAATTTCTTCCGAACGCCCCACCGTATTGGTGATAGACGATGAACCGTTCAACCTGAGCTTGATGGATGAATTGCTGAACAAGGATTACATCATACAGAAAGCGGACAACGGGCCGGACGCACTCAAGCTTGCCTTTGCCGATCCGCCCGATCTGATCCTGATCGACGTGATGATGCCGAACATGGACGGCTTCGAGGTCTGCCGCCTCCTGAAGAACGACCCGACGACCTTGCATGTGCCGGTCATTTTCATAACCGCAAAGAACGAGATCCGTGATGAGGAACTGGGATTTGCCGTGGGCGCCGCGGATTTCATCCACAAGCCCATCAGCGCACCGATCGTCGCGGCACGGGTCAAGACGCACCTGAAGATCAAATTCATGCAGGATTACTTGCGCAAGGAGAACAGCCTGTTGATCAAGAACGCCGGCGAAAAATCGGCGGAGTTGCAACAGTTGAGGGACTTCATGTGGGGAGCCGAAAAATTGGCCAAGCGCTGACTTGAATCGATCCGGATCAGTTGTTGAGCCAGCGGCCGACCAGCCCGGGGCAAGTACGCGGCAATCCCATGAAAGACGCACTATGTCCAATCAATTCCGGCGAAGCTTCTTCGCGCTGTTCATCCCATTGGCACTATTGGTTCTTCTGGCAGCAGCTTATCTCTTAAGCCAGGCGATCGGCGACCAGAAAGCCATCCTCAACGCGGATGGTTCACTCAACGTGGTTTCCGGCGGACGCGCGATCGAACGCTCGCTCGATGCCACCGTCCAAAATGTGCTTTACCTTGCAACCATCCCGGAATTAACCACGGCGCAAAAGGTTACCCGGACCGGCATGAAGAACGTGCAACGGGCATTCATGCTGTTCTGCCTGACTCACCCGGATTATTCAAAGTTGCGCCTGCTCGACGAGAACGGCAAGGAGGTTTTGCGGATAAACAATATCGGCGGCCATGTCAGCGTCACTCCTCCCAGCCGGCTGGAGAACAAGAGCGACCGCTTTTACTTCACCGAGAGTGTCTCGCTGGCACCGGGCAAGGTCTATGTATCGCCCATGCAGCTTGAGATCGAAAGCAGACAAGTCGTCATTCCAGACCGCCCCATCATCCGCATCGCCACACCGGTATTCGATGCCAGGATGCACCGCCTCGGGGTGTTGGTCGTCACCGTCGCCGCCAACGATCTCCTGGCGCGGATAGGCGCCGGCAACGACCTCTCCAAGAGCCGCAACATGTTGCTGAATAGCGACGGCTATTGGCTGAAGAGCGATGCAAAGAACGAAGAGTGGGGTTTCATGTTCGACAGGCAGATCACGCTTGGCCGCAAATTTCCTGGCGCATGGCAGAAGATCATGGCGGCACAATCCGGCCAATTCGAAGACGACGATGGATTATGGAGTTTCGAAACCGTCTACCCGCTGAAACCGCACAGCAACTCGTCCGCAGAAGCGGACCGCCAGATACGAACCAGCGTCGATCCCGACAAATATTTCTGGAAAGTCGTTTCACTTATTCCTAGCAGGCAGATCTGGGAATTGAGCTCCAAGGTGATGTGGTCCACCGCATTCTATTCGTCGATCATGCTGCTGCTGCTGCTGGTCGGATGCTGGCATTTCACCAAGATGCGCTATTCGAAACTGAAGGCCCAACAGGACCTGAGCGCGGCCGCCACGGAATACGCCAAGCAGCTGGCCTTGCGCGACACCGAGGCGCGCATCTACGCGATACTTCATACCATCGCGGACGGCATCATCACCTTCAGCGAGAGCGGCGTCATCGAGGATTTCGCCGCCAATGCCGAACGCATCTTCGGTTATTCCGCGAGCGAAGTCATCGGCAAGAACATCAGCATGCTGATGCCGGACACCACCCACTGGCTGCATGACGACTATCTGCTGCATGCGAACAAGGAGGCGAGCAACAACGGCAACGAGCACGAGATCACCGGACGCCGCAAAGATGGCGGCAGCTTTCCGCTGGAGCTGGCGGTCAGCGAGATGATGCTGGGCGGGCAGCGTCACTTCACCTGCATGGTGCGCGACATGACCAAGCGGAAACGCATCCAGCAGGAGCTGATCGCCGCCAAACAGGACGCAGAGCTGGCCAGCCAGGCGAAAAGCTACTTCCTCGCCAATATGAGCCACGAGATCCGCACGCCGATGAATGCGATCATAGGTTTCTCCGACTTGTGTCTGGAGACCCAGCTTACGCCCGTGCAGCGAGACTATCTGAAAAAAGTTTCCCTTTCAGCCAACTCGCTGTTGGGCATCCTGAACGACATCCTCGATTTCTCCAAGATCGAATCCGGCAAACTGGATATGGAAAAGGCCCCGTTCTGCCTGGATGAAGTGCTTAGAGGCGTGGCGACCATCGTCAGCATCCGCGCCGAAGAGAAACGCCTGGAATTCCTGATCGACGAGGAGCGCGGAATTCCGCAGGTGTTATTCGGCGACTCGTTGCGCCTGGGCCAGGTGCTGAACAACCTGGCCAACAATGCGGTCAAGTTCACCGAAGCGGGCGAAATTTCCATCCAGATCCGGATAAGGCAACTGCTGCCCGGGCATGGCGACACCTATGGCCAGGTGGTATTGGGCTTTACGGTGAGCGATACCGGCATCGGCATGACGCCCGAGCAGCTCCAGAAACTTTTCCAATCATTCAGCCAGGCCGACATCTCCACCACGCGAAAATACGGCGGTACCGGATTGGGGCTGGCCATATCCAAACGCCTGGTGGAGTTGATGGGGGGGACGATCCGGGTGGAAAGCACCTTGGGGAAAGGCAGTCTGTTCGCATTCGACATTCCGTTTGCGTTTTTGCCCGATGATGAAGACATCGCACCGGATCTGCGCGGACTCAAAGTGTTGGTGATCGACGACAACGACAATGCGAGCCGCGTCATGCTGTCCATTCTTCAATCGTTCGGCATCGAGGCGATACCTGCATCCGGCAGCGTCGAGGGATTGGCCGAGATCGAACGTGCGGATGAGAACGGACGCCAGTTCGGCTGCGTGATACTGGATTGGAGCATGTCGGACATGAGTGGGATGGAAGTGGCAAAGCGCATCAAACTGGATCTGCCGTTGCGCCGCCAGCGCCCGAAGATCATTTACCTTTCCGGCCACAAACACACCGAAATGATCAATGAGTCTGGGGCAGCCAAACTGCTCGACGCGGTGATCAATAAACCAGTCACCCCGTCCGCCTTGCTGGATGCGATCATGGCATGCACCTCGGATCGGCTCAAATTGCCTCCACTTGGGCCGCCTGGTGAGCCCCATGCCGACCTGCACGGCGTGCATGTATTGCTGGTGGAAGACAACAAGTTCAACCAGCAGCTGGCGAATGCCCTGCTGGTGCGCGCCGGCATAGAAGTCGGCATCGCCGATGACGGATTCGAGGCGCTGCAGGCGTTACAGCAGGAAAATTTCGATGCGGTGCTGATGGACATGCAGATGCCGAAAATGGACGGGCTGGAGGCGACCCGGCGCATCCGTACCAACCCCGCCCTGGCTGCGCTGCCCATCATCGCGATGACGGCCAATGCCATGACGGGGGATCGCGAAAGCTGCCTGGCGGCGGGCATGAACGATTATCTTTCCAAGCCGCTGCACTACCAGCAGCTGTACGCCACCCTCGCCCGCTGGACCCATCGCGACGCGCCCTTCGCCGAACAAGTGGCAACTGCGGAACCAACTCCCGGCGATGCCTCTGCGATCCTGGATGCCGGCAATGCCATGGCCAGAATGGGCGGCGAAAAACTCTACCTTTCCATGCTGGCCAAATTTTCGCCCAGTCAAGGACAGGCTGTGCAAGCCATACGCGATGCGCTTTCCATCAACGACCGCGCGACTGCGGAACGGTTGGCACATTCACTGAAGGCCATCGCGGCCTCCGTCGGCGCGGTCTCCCTGACGCAAGCGGCCACCCGCTTGGAACAGGCGATCCGTACCGAAGACAGCAATGCATATCCGGAATTGCTTGCCGCTGCGACGAACCAGTCAGTCCGGACAGTTGCAGCGATAGAAACCTATCTGGCCAAGCACGCACCGGCGAACTAACGGCGTTCCGCTCTTGCCGGTCGGAAATACCGGGTGTTGTCGTAATAGCCCGCTTTTTCATTGTCGGCTGTCCAACCCGGCACGCCCAGCAAAGGCACGGGGGTCAGCTCCCTGGTGCTGTTGCAATGCTCCGGCGCGGCCAGATAGGTCGCGAGCGCCGCATCCAGATGCGCCAGGCGTTGCGGCAACGGCCAGGTAAAGAAGGCTTGCTCTACCGGCAGGATCAAGCCTTGACCGGTCATACCGATGTAGGGGCGCAATGCTTTTTCGTACAGGCCATGGCCGAACAGATAAAAACCCATGCTGGCTTGCACCTGGACACGACGATGCCAGAACAACTCTTTCCACCTGAAATCACGCAACAGTCCGGCCAGCTCGGTGTCGGCGCAGGCGACAATGACACCCGATTCATCCAGCAAGGTGTTGGTATCGCGCACGGCGCCGCGCTGGCTGGCTGGCCCGCCCTTCCCATGCCCTTCCGTCAACGCCAGATAATGCCTTCTATTGATGGCTGCCTTGGCTTGGGGAAAGGTCAGCCACACCAGTGCATTGAGCAGGTCATGCCAGTTGTCGGCGCGCGTCGCCACTTCGCCCTTCAGGTAACAGCGCGGCTCATATTGCGCCTCGAAAGGCAGCTTGCCATATTCCTGCGCCACAAAACGCAAAGGCAAGCCGCTGTGCACTGCAATGGCCGGTTGATGCGCGGCAAGCAGCGCATTGCAGTCGTGCAGTGTGGGGAAGCGGTCTTCCCCAAGGTGCGAGATGGCGGGATGCAGCGGTGCGTACGCCAGCATACCCAACAGCGACTGCTTGTCCCAATGGATTGAGGTTTGCATGTTTGCGCGCGTATTAGAAAACATTGGCAGGATGGTCATGCCGCACCGGATAAGAACATCGTCAGCTTCATCCCCTTCATTAACCACAAATAGCCGATGGGCTTTGATATAGGCGAATATATAGGCCTTTTGGCATATTGTGCCGGTCCACGATTAGGACTAAAAGGCTTTTTCGACTCAGACTTGGGGAAGCCATCTCGATGGAGGATGCGCAGCGACCGCAGCATGATATCAGCGCGACAGGCAAATATGTTTTGCTTTTGGGCGCTGTCGCGGTCATATACGCGGTATTCGCCAAACTCTTCCTCGCCTTCGCCACCGCCAACGGCAACGTCTCGTTCATCTACCCTCCCAGCGGGATCGCTCTGGCTGCGCTGCTGCTGTTTGGCCAGCGGATGTGGCCGGCGATATTCATTGGCTCCCTGCTGGAATCGGTCTGGGTGAACGACCCGGTCTGGGTCGCCGCACTGATCTCGACCGGCAATACGTTGAGCGCGATCGTCGCCTACCGCCTTCTCAACAAACTGAACTTTGACCACACCTTTGCAAGGTTCCACGACGTATATATCCTGGCCATCCTGAGTGGCGCCGTCAGCTCGGTGATCGCCGCCGTCATCGGCGTGACCGCGCTGGCTTTCGCCGGCATCGTCGAATTGCACAGATTCCCCGTTGCCCTTGTCACATGGTGGGGAGGCGATGCACTGGGTGTCATCCTGTTCACCCCGCTCATTCTGGCCTGGCGCAAATTTCCGCCCTCCTGGTTCAAGCCGCAACGGCTGGTCGAGGTCGTCATTTTCTACACACTCGCCTGGATGTTGTGTCAGATCATCTTTTTCGACCAGTTCGCCGAATTGCTGGTCGGTTATTCCACCGAGTTCTGGATCACACCGTTCATCTTCTACGCGGCGTTGCGGCTCGGCCTGCGCGGCACACTGCTGCTATTGGCAATTATCGTTGCCCAGGTTTCGCTGGGGACGGCCAACCATATGGGCGCCTTCGCGCATGACCTGCATGACACCGGCATGGCCAACGTCTGGCTCTACCTCGTCATCTGCACGCTTATCGGACTGTCGCTGACAGTACTGATCAAACAGCGCAACCGGGACGAGCGCAATCTGAAAGAAAGCGAGCGGCGCCTGCAAGAGATGGCCTTCCACGACACGCTGACCGGCCTGCCCAACCGTGCCTTGTTCTTCGACCGGCTGTCGAAATCGATCGCCTTGGCGAAACGCAATCATGGGCATCTGGCGCTGATCTACCTTGATCTGGACGGTTTCAAACCGATCAACGACCAATACGGGCACGAGGCCGGTGATAACGTGCTGAAACAGGTCGCCCAACGCTTGAACGGCTGCGTACGCGATGTCGATACCGTTGCCCGGCTCGGCGGCGACGAATTCGCAGTTGTGCTGGATGGCCTCGATACGCCGGGCGAAGCGGCCAAGGTCGCACAAAAGATACTGCACATCCTGTCCATGCCGATCCAGTTCGAAAATGACGGTGACAGCTGTCAGGCGCATATCGGCGCCAGCATCGGCATTGCCATCTATCCCGACAACGGCGTGGCAATCGATGCACTCATTGCCGCAGCCGATGCATCAATGTACGACAGCAAGCGCAGCGGTAAAAACAAATTCTCATTCTGCGCGGCCACAGAAGGCGCAACACAGGGGGCACTCAGGTTCGATCCAAGCAGCAACCAGGCACTCGGGTTTGCGGAACTGGATATGCAGCACCAGCAACTGGGTGAAATTATCAAGCGACTCCATATGCTGGTAGATTCGGATCGCGATTGGCATATGATCAAACGCACGATGAACGATCTGGAATCGGCACTGGCCAGGCATTTTGCGCTGGAGAACCGGCTGATTGTGGAATCCGGCTTCCCCAACCCCCTCTTGCTCAAAGATCACCACCTGCATCTTGCCAAGGAGCTCGGATTCATCAAGATGCAATTCGCCGATGACAACAAGGCGCTTGCGATTCAGCGGATAAAAGATTGGTGTCGCCTCCATCTCGAAGGTGACCGGGCACTGGCCGAACATCTGACAAAGAATATCGCCCGCTAATATCCGTGACGTACCGTCACAACCACCTGAAGTGCGCTCGAAACGTAGTCCCAGAGCCAATCTTGTGGTAAGTTGCGCCCATATTCACCGCACATGGGCTGGCAACAGCTCCCGCAAGGAGTAAGTATGGACGAGTTAGATGCGATTCAGGCCAGTCTTGCCAATTTCACCAAGCGCCTCGATGAGGTGTCGACCAATCGTTTCAACGAGATGCGCAAATGCTCGTTCTTCGACCCCATCCCCAGTGAATGGCTGACGCCAGTGGCGCAAATCGCGGAGATCAAGACCTTTGCCGCAGGAGACCAGATCACCGCCGAAGGTGACGAGATGGATACGTTCTACATGATCATGTTCGGCACGGCCACGGCTTATTACAACCATAAAGTAGTGGGCACGATCCGCAGCGGTGAGTGCATCGGCGAAGCCATGTTCTTCGCCAATGAGAACCTCTCGCGCTCCGCCACGGTCATCGCCGACAACGAGGTAATCACCACTGTGATCAAGAAGGATCGCATCAACGAGTTGCACGGGGACGCCAAGACCTATCTGGATAAGGCCCTGCTGCTCGCACTATTCAAGAAGCTGCAATCCGCGAACCGCAAAATCGAGGAATTGCTGCACTAAACTTATGCCCCTGCCCGTCTCCCCGTTCCCGGGTAAGCTTCAACTCAATTTAGCTGTCGTATGAGCATCATCGCTGTCTTCAATCAAAAAGGCGGGGTCGGCAAGACCACTACTGCGCTCAATCTGTCCGCAGCCCTCTCGCGCATCGGCCGTGACGTCCACGGCATCGACCTCGACCCGCAAGCACAATTCAGCTCCATCGCGAACGTCATCGCCAAATCGGGTAATGACACGGTACTGGGACTGTTCCAGAACAACCGCCGATTACGCGAGCTGGTCCAGAAATCGCCCGCCAACTTCAACCTCATCCCGGCGCATACCGAGCTGACCAAAGTGGATGCCCTGTACGGCAAAGGCTACAACGTGGTGAACCGCCTCAACTCGGCATTGCAAGCGGAACAATTCGGCGGCAAGAATGCACCGGTGATCATCGACTGCAGCCCGTTGATCGGCGTATTGTCGCTCAACGCCATCTTTGCCAGTAACGGACTGATCGTGCCGATCTCGGCCGATCACCTTTCCACCAAAGGGGCGATACAGATCGAGAAGACCCTGCATGCGCTGGAGCAGGTCCTCAAGCGCCGGGTAAAAAGGCGTTATCTGCTGACACGCTTCGATGGCCGGCGACGCATGGCGTGGGACGTATTGAAACTGGTGGAGGAGCGCTTTGGCGCGGAAGTCTGCCGCACTCGTATCTCCGAGAACGTCAGCCTGGCCGAAAGTCCGGCATTGAATAAAAACGTGTTCGAGCATGCCCCCACCAGCCGCGGGGCGCATGATTACAACGACCTGGTAGAAGAACTGCTGGCAGACGGCTTCATCGATTAAGCGTCATTTCGAGATCAGCGTGATGATGTCCTCGATCGACATGGTTTGCGATGCTTTGCCCTCTTCGGCCGACTTGGAATTGCAGCTCAGAATCTCGCAGTAACGGTACATCTGGCGCAACTTGCGCTCGGCATCGGCCTCGTCGCGCCCGGCAATCACGATACTTTCAATCCGCTGTCCGTCACGCGTTTGAATTGAGAAATCGAATTTCAACATCACGCCGTCCGCCTTTCCGGTTAAGACTTTACCGCCCTCATCCTTCTTGCTTCATACAGGCACACGCCGGTACTGACCGACACGTTCAGGCTTTCCACGCTGCCCTGCATCGGGATGCGCACCAGTTGGTCGCAAGTCTCGCGGGTCAGGCGGCGCAGGCCTTCCCCCTCCGCCCCCAGCACCCAGGCGATCGCCCCTTGATGTTTCACATCATACAGCTCTGTCTCCGCCTCGCCGTCCATGCCGACCACCCAGATGTCGCGCTCCTGCAGCTCGCGCAAGGTACGCGCCAGGTTGGTGACGGTAATATACGGCACGGTCTGCGCTGCGCCGCAGGCGACCTTCTCCACCGTGGCATTGATGCCCACGGCACGGTCCTTGGGCGCGATCACCGCATGCACCCCGAAGGCGTCCGCGCTGCGCAGGCAGGCGCCCAGATTGTGCGGGTCCTGCACTCCGTCCAGCACCAGCAGCAGGGCCGGCTCGACCAGCGTGTCCAGCACATCGTCGAGATGTTGCACCTTCTGCGTCGCATTCACGCGTGCCGCCACCCCTTGATGGCGACTGCTGCCGGCCATGCCGTCGAGGCGCTTGCCGTCGACCTGAATCACGCGCACACCGTTGCTTTCCGCCAACTTGAGCAGATCGCGCGCACGCGGATCGCGGCGGTTGGTATCGACATAGATCTCAAAGATGCTGTCGGCGTTCTGGCGGATACGTGCGGTAACAGCGTGAAAACCGTGGATGATGCGCGATTCAGCCATGACGTTTGCCCGCCTTTCCCGATTTGCCAGACTTTGCAGCCTTTTTCGGCGTAGCGGCACCCCAGGCGCCGACATCGATACCTTCCTGGCTGGAAGCCGGGGAAAGTTCGCTCTCGAGCACGAAATCGATCTTGGTGCTTTCCATATCCACCCGCACCACCTTCACCCTCACGCGGTCGCCCAAGCGATAACGCTTGCCAGTACGCTCGCCCAGCATCTGATGCTTGGCCGCATCAAAATGGTAGTAATCGGCACCAAGCTCGGACACATGCACCAGCCCCTCGACGTACAGGTCGTCCAGCGAGACGAACAGGCCGAAGCCGGTGACCGACGAGATGGTGCCGTCGAACACGCTGCCCAGATGGTCGCGCATATAGAAACACTTGAGCCAGGCTTCCACATCGCGTGTGGCATCGTCGGCACGGCGCTCGGTCATCGAGCAATGCACGCCCAGATCGGCCCACTTCAGTTGCGGTTTGTATTGCTTGCCTTCCAGCACGGCCTTGATGGCACGGTGCACCAGCAGGTCCGGATAGCGGCGGATCGGCGAAGTGAAGTGCGCGTAAGCCTCGTAACCGAGGCCGAAGTGGCCGGTGTTCTCCGGCGCATACACGGCCTGGCGCAGCGAACGCAGCATCACGGTCTGCAGCAATCCGGCGTCGGGACGTCCCTTGATCTGCTTGAGCAGCTTGGAATAATCCCCCGCTTGCGGGTCGTCGCCGCCGCCCAGTTGCAGACCGAACTCCTTGAAGAACTCGCGCACCGCTTCCAGCTTCTCCGGCGTCGGTCCTTCGTGGATGCGGTACAGCACCGGATGATTGTGTTCTTTCAGGAAAGCCGCCGCACACACGTTGGCCGCCAGCATGCACTCCTCGATCAGCTTGTGCGCATCGTTGCGCACCACCGGCACGATCTTCTCGATCTTGCCTTGATCGTTGAAGATCATCTGCGTCTCGACCGTCTCGAAGTCGATGGCGCCGCGCTTGGCGCGCGCCTGCAGCAGGACTTGGAACAGCTTGTACAGGTTGTTGATGTGCGGCAACACGGCGGCATATTCGCGCGCATTCTCGCCCTGCGGGTTCTCCAGCATGTCGGCGACCTTGGTATAGGTCAGTCGCGCATGCGAGAACATCACCGACGGGAAGAAGCGGTGCGCAAGGATCTCGCCCTCCGTGCTGATCTGCATGTCGCACACCATGCACAGGCGCTCGACATTGGGATTGAGCGAGCACAGGCCGTTGGAAAGCTCTTCCGGCAGCATCGGGATCACACGACGCGGGAAATACACCGAGTTGCCGCGGTTAATCGCCTCCTGATCCAGCGCATCGCCGGGCTTCACATAGGCGCTCACATCGGCGATGGCCACCACCAGGCGGAAGCCCTTGCCGTTCGGTTCGCAATACACCGCATCATCGAAATCGCGCGCGGTTTCGCCGTCGATGGTGACCAGCGGCAGGTTGACCACGCTCTCGCGCCCGGCGTAATCCTTGGGCTGCACCTCGGGCGAGAACGCCTTGGCCTGCTTTTCGGCAGCGTGCGGGAATTCGTTGGGCAGATCGTGCTTGCGCAGCGCGATCTCGATCTCCATGCCGGGATCGGCATAGTTGCCCAGCACCTCGACGATGCGGCCGATAGGCTGCGCATGCTTCGAGGGCTGCTGCAATATCTCCAGTATCACCACCTGCCCCGCCTTGGCGCCACCCGCACCACCCGGCGCCACCAGGAAATCCTGGCTGATACGGCGGTTCTCGGCCACCACGAACTGGATGCCGTGCTCCTCGTACAAACGCCCGACCACGCGAGTATTGGCAGACTCCAGCACTTCGACGATCTTGGCCTCGCGCCGGCCGCGCCTGTCTTCGCCCCCGATACGCGCCATCACGGTGTCGCCGTGCAGCGCCTTGTGCATCTCCTTCTCGCTCAGGATAAGGTCGTCACTGCCGTCTTCGGGGATCAGGAAGCCGAAGCCGTCCGGATGCCCCTGCACCTTGCCCTTGATCAGGTCGAGCTTGTCCACCACACAGATCGCACGCTTGCGGTTGCGCATGATCTGGCCGTCGCGCTCCATGGCACGCAGGCGGCGGGTGAACAGCTCCTCCTCATGGTGTTCGATCAGCAACAGGGCGCACAGCTCGTCCTGCTCGACCGGCACGCCCTTTTCGGCCAATATCTGCAAGATATATTCGCGGCTTGGCAGGGGATGTTCGTATTGTTCGCGCTCGCGTTCCAGAAACGGGTCGAGTTCGCGGATATTTTTTTTCTTCTTCGTCATTGACACAAAATCCTATAGCAATTAAAGTGCGCACCCTCGAAGCAATGCCCAGATGGCGGAATTGGTAGACGCACTAGGTTCAGGTCCTAGCGGTGGCAACACTGTGGAGGTTCGAGTCCTCTTCTGGGCACCAATTAAATGAATGGCTCGCGCAAGCGGGCCATTTTCATTTCCGCTATTTCCTGTCAAATAAAAACACGCACCGCTATTGCGATGCGCGCCATGTTCCTTCGTCAGCAGCACCGGCTCAAACCTTGAACGGGTGGCGCAAGACGATGGTCTCGTCGCGATCCGGCCCGGTGGAGACCATATCCACCGGCACTTCGCAGATCTCGGCAATGCGTTTCAGGTAGTTGCGCGCGGCCTGCGGCAGATCCTCGTAACGCTTCACGCCTACCGTGCTATCGGTCCAGCCCGGCATATCCTCATACACCGGCTCGCAACCGACCAGCGATTCCGCCCCGACCGGCAGGATGTCGCTGAACTGGCCGTCGATCTTGTAACCCACGCCGATGCGCACCTTCTCCATGCCGTCCATCACGTCCAGCTTGGTGACGCACAGACCGGACACGCCGTTGATCTGGATGGAACGCTTGAGTGCGGCCGCATCGAACCAGCCGCAACGGCGCGCACGCCCGGTAGTGGAACCGAACTCGTGCCCCTTCTCGGCCAACATCTTGCCGATCGGGTCCTGCTTTTCCACCGCGTCGTACAGTTCGGTCGGAAACGGGCCGGAACCGACGCGCGTGGTGTAGGCCTTGGTGATGCCCAGCACGTAATGCAGGCTCTGCGGGCCGACCCCCGCTCCCGCGCAGGCGGCACCGGAGATACAGTTGCTCGAGGTCACGAACGGATAGGTGCCGTGGTCGATGTCCAGCAGCGTGCCCTGGGCGCCTTCGAACAGCAGGTTCTGCCCGGCCTTGTTCGCCTCGTACAAGGCGCGCGGCACATCCAGCACCAGCGGCTTGAGACGCTCGGCCAAAGCCAGCGTCTCATCCAGCGTCTGCTGGAAATCCACCGTCGGTGCGTTGAAATAGCTCTTCAGCACGAAGTTGTGATAATCCAGCACCTCGCCCAGCTTGGCGGCAAAGCGCTCGCGGTAGAACAGGTCCTGCAAGCGGATGGCGCGGCGCGCCACCTTGTCTTCATAGGCCGGGCCGATGCCGCGCCCGGTGGTGCCGATCTTGCCCGCCCCCTTGGCCGCCTCGCGCGCCTTGTCCACCGCCTCGTGATACGGCAGGATCAGCGGGCAAGCTTCGGAAATACGCAAGCGCTCATATACCTGCACCCCGGCAGCCGCCAGCTTGTCCATCTCCTTGAGCAGGGCGGCTGGCGACAGCACCACGCCGTTGCCGATGTAGCAGATCACATTGCTGCGCAGGATGCCGGAAGGGATCAGATGCAGCACCGTCTTCTCGCCGCCGATCACCAGCGTATGGCCTGCATTGTGGCCGCCCTGGAAGCGCACCACGCCCTGCGCATGGTCGGTCAGCCAGTCGACCACCTTGCCTTTGCCTTCATCGCCCCACTGGGTCCCGATCACTACAACGTTCTTTGACATCTCTCGTTCCTGATTTTTAAAACTTAATTTTTCATTTCAACGACGACCCAGTTGCCGTCACGCAATACCAGTTCGCGATCACAATTCAACTCCGGGTGATACTCGGGCTTACCCAACAGATCGACCACCACCGCCTCACCCTGCGCACGCAATTCGGCGATGGCCGCATCCAGCGTAGCGTCCTGGCGGTATGGCGCATGGATCGCTTTAGGCTGCGCCTGCTTGGCCAGCAGGCCATGCAGCTGGCGCAGATCCATGCTGAAGCCGGTGGCCGGCCGCGCGCGGCCGAAAACCTTGCCCACGTCGTCGTAACGGCCGCCCACGGCGATGGCATCGTGGCTGCCGGCATGATAGGCCGCGAACACCATGCCGCTGTGGTAGTGATAGCCACGCAGCTCAGCCAGATCGATACCGATTTCGCGCGCCAAGGGCTTCAGGTGTACTGCCGCTTGCTCCAGCGCGTTCAGCGCGGCCGTGACCTCAGGATACGCCGGCAAGATGGCACGAGCCTTGGCAATCACCTCCACGCCGCCATACAGCTGCGGCAAGGCCAGCAAGGCCGCCTGTGTCTGTTGCGGAATATCTGCCACCAGACCGCGCAAGGCCGGCACATCCTTGCGCTGCAAGGCGCTGAACAGCTCCGCTTCCAGTCCGGCCGGAATCGCTGCACGTTTAACCAGACTGCGGAATACGGCAACATGCCCCAGATCGAGATGAACTCCGTCGACCCTCATCAGGGCCAAGGCCTGTAGCATCAGCCGCTGCACCTCCAGATCGCTCTCGATGCCGCCGTGCCCGTACAGCTCGGCACCGATCTGCAACGGCTCCCGGGTGCGCATCAGACCGGACGGCTGGGTATGCAGCACGCTGCCCGCATAGCACAGGCGGGTGACGCCCTGCCGGTTCAGCAGGTGCGCGTCGATGCGCGCCACCTGCGGCGTGATGTCGGCGCGCACAGCCAGCGTGCGGCCGCTCAGCTGGTCGACCAGCTTGAAACTGCGCAGATCCATGTCTTCGCTGTCGTTGATGAGCAGCGATTCGGCATATTCGAGCAAGGGAGGGGCGACCAACTGATAGCCAGACAGACGCAACAGTTCCAGCACATCGCGGCGCATGCCTTCGATGCGCCATGCCTCGTCCGGCAGCATGTCTTGGATATATTCCGGCAACAACCAATTCATTATTTGATCCAGTAAATCAGCAACAGGCCGCTCAACATCAGCGTCAGCCCGATGAAACGAGCCTGCCCGTCTTGAAATTGCGCGATCTTGCGCAGCGTCTCACGCCAGGCGGAGGGAAACAGGAATGGCATGATCCCCTCCAGCACCAACACCAATCCCAGCGCAGCCAGCCAATAGTCGCTCATGCGAACTTATTTGCCGTCCTTGCCGGAACCCTTCAGATACTTGAAGAACGGCGAACCGGCATCCAGCACCATCACGTCGCTCTTGTTCTTGAAGCCTTGCTTGTAGACATCCAGGCTGCGATAGAAGGCGTAGAACTCGGGGTTGCGGCTGAACGCACTCGCGTAGATTGCCGCTGCCTTGGCGTCGCCCTCGCCCTTCATCTTCTGTGCATCACGGTATGCCTGAGCCAGGATCACTTCGCGCTGGCGGTCGGCATCGGCGCGGATCTTTTCGCTTTCGGCGTTACCGGTCGCGCGCAGTTCGTTGGCCACACGCTTGCGTTCCGCGTCCATGCGGCTATAGATCGACTGACTGATCTCCACCGGGAAATCCACGCGCTTCAAGCGCACGTCGAGTACTTCCACCCCGATCTTGCGCGCATCCACATCGGTCTTCTCCTGCACCACGCGCATCAGTTCGTCGCGCTTGCCGGACACCACCTCATGGATGGTCAGCTTGCCGAACTCCTCGCGCATGGCTGAGTTGACCGTCTGCATCAGACGCGTCTGCGCACGCGCTTCATCGCCGCCCACGCTGATGTAGTACTGCTTCACATCGAAGATGCGCCATTTGACATAGGAGTCCACCAACATGTTCTTCTTTTCCGCCGTGATGATGCGTTCCGGCTCCGGCGCATCCAGCGTCAGGATACGCGAATCAAAGAAACGTACGTTCTGGATCAACGGCAGCTTGAACTTGAGGCCCGGTGTCGTTTCTACACGGATCACTTCGCTCAACTGGAACACGATGGCAGTCTGGCGCTGGTCGACCACGAACAGGCTCATGCTGGCCAAAATCAGCAGGACGACACCGCCCACCAGCAAATTTGTCGGATTGATTTTCATTAGCGAGCCTCTCTTTCACGACCGAACAGCGATTCGCGCACGCGCGGCACCGTATCGCTCACCACTGGCGCATTCGATTGCTCGGCAGGTTTTACTCCCGGTAATTCGGCACCCGGGTTGGTGCTCTGTATCAACTTATCCAAGGGCAGGTACAGCAGGTTGCCGCCACCGCCCTTCTGATCGACGATCACCTTGCTGGTGCTGGTCAATATCTGCTGCTTCATATCCTGATACATACGCTCGCGCGTCACCTGCGGCGCCTTCTCGTATTCAACCAGGATCTGCTTGAAGCGGCTGGCATCACCCTCGGCATTGGCGATCACGCTTTGTTTGTAACCGTCCGCCTCCTGCATCAGGCGGGCCGCCGCACCCTTGGCTCTCGGTACGACATCGTTGGCATAGGCCTGGCCTTCGTTCTTCTGGCGCTCACGATCTTGACCGGCCTTGACCGCATCATCGAAGGCGGCCTGCACCTGCTCCGGCGGTTGCGCGTTCTGCATGGTGACTTTGCTCACGACGATACCGGACTTGTAACGATCCAGGATATCCTGGATCAGCTTGGTCGTGGCCGCCGCGACCTGCTCGCGACCTTCATACAGCACAAAGTCCATCTTGCTGCGGCCGACCACCTCGCGAATGGCGGTTTCCGCAGCTTGGCGCACGTTCTCATCGGTATTGCGGTTATTGAACAGGTACTCGCCCGGATCTTTCAGGAAATACTGCACCGCGAACTGGATGTCGACGATGTTCTCGTCATCGGTCAGCATCAGCGATTCTTTCAGCATCTTGTTCTTCACGTTGTCGCGGTAGCCGATCTCGGCCGTGCGCACCTGGCTCAGGTTGACCACTTCGACCGTCTCGATCGGATAGGGCATATGCCAGCGCGGGCCGGCTTCCGTCACCTCAACCTGCTTGCCGAAGCGCAGCACCACGCCGCGCTGGCTGGCATCGACGATATAGAAACCGCTGGCGATCCAGACCAGCGCCACGATCAGGACGACCAGACCGATACCGCCACCCATGCCGCCGGAAGCATTGCCACCGTTCTTGGGTGTCCCACCGCCGGATTTGCCGAACAGGGATTCGACCTTGCGGTTCAGGTTGCGCATCACCTCCTCCAGATCGGGAGGGCCGCCGCTGTTTTTATTGCCCCATTGTGGATCGTTCAAGCCCATAGCTCATCCTGTCGTCAGTTGTTGTTCAGTGGATGCCACTCTTGCACCTGCGCCTCAGACTCCGGCACATCGCGCAGTTCTGCCAGCGCAGCCCGCAAATCGGCCAAGCCTGCGCCAGTTCTCGCACTCAGGTGAATGCTGGCAATTTTACCATATTCATCGCGCTTGACGCCCGCTTCCAGACCCTGCAGATCGATCTTGTTGTAGACCACGATCTGCGGGATATCCTGCGCCCCGATCTCGGCCAACACCTTGTTCACCTCGGCCACCTGATCGTGCCGTTCCGGGCTGTTCACATCCACCACATGCAGCAGCAGATCGGCTTGCGCCGTCTCTTCCAGGGTGCTGCGGAAAGCCGCCACCAGACCGTGCGGCAAGTGCCGGATGAACCCGACGGTATCGGACAATACCACCTGGCGCAGGCTGTCTCCTTCCAGGAATATCTTGCGCGCCGTGGTATCCAGCGTGGCGAACAACTGGTTGGCCACATAGACGTTGGCATTGGTCAGGCGATTGAACAAGGTGGATTTGCCCGCATTGGTATAGCCGACGATGGAGACCGACATCACATCGGAGCGTTTGCGCGCTTTGCGCTGCAGTTCGCGGTGGCGTTTGAGCTGCTTCAAGCGCTCATTGAGCAAGTGTACGCGCCGATCCAGCTTGCGCCGGTCCAGCTCCAGCTGCGTCTCGCCGGGACCGCGCGCGCCGACGGCGAACTTCTGCTGCCCCATGTCCTGATTCATGCCTGCCAAGCGCGTAGAGAGATACTTGAGTTGCGCCAGCTCGACCTGCACCTTACCTTCGTGGCTCTGCGCGCGCAGCGCGAAGATATCCAGAATCAGCATGGTGCGGTCGATCACCCTTGCCTGGATCTTGGCCGCAAGGTTGCGCATCTGTGCTGGCGACAGGTCGTGGTTGAAAATGACCAGCGGCGCTTCCAGCTCCTCGACCACGGCGGCGATCTCGTCCACCTTGCCGCTACCCGCGAAAGTGGAGGCGTCCGGGCGCTGCCGTTTGCCCTCGATCAGTGCAAGCGTCTGCACGCCTGCACTCTCTGCCAGCAAACGCAGCTCTTCCAGGCTTTCTGCGTAATCGGGTGCGCCGAAATCGAGACTGACCAATACCGCCGTGTTGGCGGCAGTCGTTGATTCGTGCATTACTCTGCGTCGAACGGGATAGTGACCGCGCGTGCAGGGACGATAGTGGAGATGGCGTGCTTGTAGACCATCTGGGTGACGGTATTCTTCAACAGCACCACGTATTGATCGAACGATTCGACCTGACCCTGCAGCTTGATGCCGTTGACCAGGTAGATGGCGACCTGCACATGCTCCTTACGTAATGCGTTCAGGAACGGGTCTTGTAGTTGTTGCCCTTTTGCACTCATGATGTCAGCTCTTGTTGTTCTTGGGGCGGTCACTGTACTGGAAAATCAGCGCTTAAGGAAGAGCGCCTGCCCTGCCAGCAATATCATCGCCCCCGTCCGTTCCGGCGGCTCCCGGCGCAGTTTGACAACTCAACGCAGACCGCCCCAGCCATTGAGATAACCACAAAAATGGTAAAAACTAAGGTTACAAGGAGCCCAAGCAATAACGTCTTCTATTTAGACCTCCCGCACTCCGGCTGAAAAGCTGCTACTTAGGTCTTGTTACGGCATGCCGGCGGGATACTTGAGAAAAGCAGAAGAGATAGTGCAGATAGCCTTACAGAACGCGCGCCAGGTCGCGTTCCAGCCTCAACTCCTGCGGCAAGGCAGCCACGCGCCCCATCAGGAAGCGACCAAACTCGTCAAATAGTCCGGCTTGCAGCAATTCTGGTTTCAGCTTCCCCTTCAGCACGCCAAAACCATCAAGATTGTTACACTCCAACTCAACGCAACCATCCGAGTAATTACCCTGGAAACGCAAGCGGATCAGGAATTCAGGCGCCAACCCCGTCTGGAAGGCGGCTTTTTGCAACCTGTTCCGCCACAGCTCATCGACATCCTCCGTCGCTTTCAGGCCGAAAGCATCCAGCTCTTTCTTGATCTCGCCAAACTGCTCCCAGCGGCGAGTCAGCGTAACCGGATTGGATGCAATAAGCCGCGCCTGGAAGTACACATGGTCGAGCAAGGCGTTGTCCGCCAGGTTTTGCTTGCGGAACTCGACCATGCCGCTTTTCCATTTCAATCCGGAAAACTGGGTTTTGCCATCCAAGGCATACACGCGCGGGATTTCCGGCTCGAGTGCATTCAGATGCTTGATGAACAGATTTAAGAATTGGAAGGTACGCTCCAAGGAGGCATTCACGCTTTGCATCATCGCCTGGCGGTCTTGCTGCAGGGCGCGCTTGGCTTCCAGCTTTTGCGTGGCCTCACCGGCCAGCTCGGCCAGGAAGCTGCTCATTTCGCTACTCGATTGGCTCATGTTCGACTATCTCCAAAACCTCAGCGGCAAGATGATGACATGCTTGCAGATCAACCGTACAGCCTGCGCCCCCGTATCCTGGCGCGATGCGCCGCACGCTGCTCACTCTCGGTCAACACATGCTTCTTTTCGGCAAAGGGATTCTTGCCCGATTTGAATTCGATGCGCAACGGCGTGCCTTGCAACCTGAATGCGTCGCGGAAGGTCTTTTCCAGATAACGGCGGTAGCTATCCGGGATCTTGTCCAGCGCACTGCCATGAATCACGATCAGCGGCGGATTGCTGCCGCCCTGATGGGCATAGCGCATCTTGGGACGGAACGCACCGCGCGGCGGCTGTTGCTTCTGCACCGCCTCTTCCAGCACGCGGGTGAGCTGTGGCGTGGGCAGTTTGGTCATGGCCGCCGCATAGGCCTGGTTCACCGATTTCAGCAATGCATCCACACCAGTGCCTTTCAAGGCGGAAATGAAGTGATGTTTGGCGAAACCGAGGAAGTGCAATTTGCGCTCGATGTCGCGCTTGGCGGTCTCGCGTTTGTATTCGTCCAGCCCGTCCCATTTGTTCACTGCCAGCACCAATGCGCGCCCGGCTTGCAGCACGAAATCGGCAAGATGCGCGTCCTGTTCGGTGATCTCGTCGCTGGCATCCACCACCAGCACCACTACATTGGCATCTTCGATCGCCTGCAGCGTCTTCACTACCGAGAACTTCTCGATCGCCTCGTCGACCTTGCCGCGACGGCGCACGCCTGCCGTATCTATGATGGTGTATTGCTTTCCTGCACGCTCGAAATCGATGTAGATGGAGTCGCGCGTAGTGCCGGGCTGGTCGAACGCGATAACGCGCTCCTCGCCGAGGATGGCGTTGACCAGCGTGGATTTGCCCACATTGGGACGCCCGACGATGGCCAGTTTGGGATGGTCGGATTTTTGTTCGCCTTCCGGCTCCATAGCCGGCAGTTCATCCAGCGCGACCTCGATCATTTCGGCGACGTTGTCGCCGTGCGCCGAAGAAATAGGAATGGGTTCGCCCAGCCCCAGCTCGTGGAAATCGGCGGTGACGCGCTCGCGCCGCATACCCTCGGCCTTGTTCACCAGCAGCAGCAGCGGGCGACCGGTCTTGCGCAACTGGGTGGCGATGATGCGGTCTTGCGGCGTGATGCCGTCCCTGCCGTCGACGATGAACAACACCATGTCCGCCTCGTCCACCGCTTGCCGCGTCTGCTTGGCCATCTCGTGCAGGATGCCTTCCTTGGCGACCGGCTCGAGACCGCCGGTATCCACGATCAGATAAGGCCGTTCGCCGACGCGGCCGCGCCCGTAATGACGGTCGCGCGTAAGGCCGGGCATATCCGCGACCAGCGCATCACGGCTGCGCGTGAGGCGGTTGAACAACGTGGATTTTCCGACGTTGGGGCGGCCGACGAGTACGAGTGTAGGTAGCATGTTCTTCTAATGGATTGCGACAGAATACAGTTCGCCGTCGCTGGTCTGGACCAGGGCGCCATCACCCAAAGTGACCGGCGCGATGCGGATGGCACTGCCGTCGGTCTTGCGGCGCGCAACGAAACTGCCATCCTCGCTTTTCAGCACATGCAGGTAACCGTCATAGTCGCCGAGCAACAGATAGTCGTCGAGCGGATAAACTGCAGTCGCCTTGCGCAACAGGAGCTGGTCATTCTTCCACAGCGAGGCGCCGCTGCTCTTGTCCAGCGCCAATACGTTACTGTCGGTATCGGTGAGGTACAGCATCTTGCCGGACAGCGCCAAGCCTTTGTCGCTGCCCACATCGCGCGTCCACAGTGCCCCGCCCTGCACCGCGTCGAAGCAGGCCAAACGCCCCTGGAAGGCCACCGCGCACACCTGCGCATCGTCCACCACCGGCAGGCTGGTGATGTCGCTGATGCGCTCCAGCTCGGTATTGCCGCGCGGCTGCGACACCGAGGATTCCCACACCACCACACCATTCTTCAGGCTGATCGCCGCCAGCTTGCCCGCCGCAAAACCGGCATAGACCAAGCCGTTGCGGATCACCACACCGGCATGGCTGCGCACGATAAGCGTCGGGGTGGCGCGCTCATACAACCACAAACGGCTGCCGTCTTTCGCGCTCAGGCCGGTGATGCGCTGGTTGCCGGTGCGCACCACCACCACGCCGTCGGCGACCTTGGGCGCGCTCAGTACGTCGCTGGAGACCTTGACCTGCCACTGCAGCTTGCCGCTGTCCTCGTCATAAGCGGCCAGTTCTCCCTTCTCGCCGCCGACCAGCACCAGGCCCTCGCCCGCGCCGACGCCGCCGGAGATGGCGAAGTCGCTCTTGGTGCGCCATTTCTGCTTGCCGGTATTGCGATCAAGCCGGTACAACTTGCCGTCCGCATTGGCGGCGAACACCGCCTCGCGGGTCACCGCCGGAAACAACACGCTCTGCCCGGCGTCGCCGATATCAACGTTCCAGCGCACCTCGATCTTGGCCGACGGTTTGAAGTCGACCAGCTTGGCCGGCTCGATCTTGGCCTTGTCGCTGCTGCATGCAGCCAGCGCCAAAGGCAACAACACAGCGAGGAGGCGATTGCTCAATCTCATTTGCCGCCCAATCCGTCCATCTTCAGCTGGATCAAGTTGCGATACACGCTCTTGGCATCGGTCTTGTCATACGCCTGCTGATAGGCGGCACGTGCCTCGGCCACTTTGCCCTGCGCACTCAACACATCGCCACGGAGATCGGCATACAGTCCGGTAAAAGACTCCGGATGTGCGGCGTCCAGCTGCTGGAGCGCCTCGTCGTATTTCTTCTCGTCCAGCAACACGCTCGCCAGCTTCAGGCGCGCCGTATCCTGCAAACCGGTTTCACTGGCATGCTCGATCACCCATTGCAATTGCACTTTCGCATGCGCCACATCGCGCGCCTGCAAACTGGCCTGGGCCGCCAGCAACTGCGCGCGCGGCGCGTAGGCACTGCTGCCGTAACGGCTCACCAAGGCGTCTGCAGCATCACTGATACGCTTTGCATCGTTGGTCACAGCCTGCTTCATCACCTCACCGTACAGCTTGGCCGCTTCGGCCGCCTGATTGGATTGATGCTTCTTCCAGTATTGCATGCCGGCAAAACCGAGCAGGCCGACCACCAGAACGCCGACCACCCATTTGCCGTTCTCTTTCCACCAGGCCTTCAGCGCATCCACCTGTTCCTGTTCTTGCAGATCCAAACTAGACATCTTCATTCCCTCACTTGATCAATTCAACAATCTTTTGCCGCAACTCATCCACGCCGACGCGTTGCTGTTCGCCGCCGCGCAACGGTTTGAGCATGACGGCATTGGCCGCCACCTCGTCATCGCCGATCACCACCGCGCACATCGCCGCGCTGCCGTCCGCCTTCTTCATTTGCGCCTTGAAACTGCCGCCACCGCAATGCAACAGCACGCGCAGTCCGCCGTCGCGCAATCTCTCTGCTACCTGCCAAGCCAGATTCTGCGCCTGCTCGCCTTGATGTACCACATACACATCCAGTGGCGCCGGCGGATTCTGCATGCCGTCTTCCTGCAGCAGCGCCAGCAGGCGTTCCACGCCCATGGCGAAACCGCAGGCTGGCGCCGGCTTGCCGCCGATCTGCTCGATCAGGCCGTCGTAACGGCCGCCGGCACAGATGGTGCCCTGCGCGCCCAGCCGCGTGGTGACCCACTCGAACACGGTGCGGTTGTAGTAATCCAGACCGCGCACCAAGCGCGGATTTATCTCGAACGGGATGCCATGCTGCTTCAATATCGCCTGCACCGCCTCGAAATGCCTGATCGCATCCTCTTCCAGCTCATCCATCAGCTTGGGCGCATTGCCCACCAGCTCCTGCATCGCCGGGTTCTTGGTGTCGAGGATGCGCAAGGGATTGCTGTGCAAACGGCGCTGTGCATCGGCATCCAGCAGGTCTTTGTGCTGCTCGAAATAGGAAATCAGCTTCTCGCGGTGACGCTGGCGCGATGCGGCGTCGCCCAAGGTGTTGATCTGCAAACTCACGTCGCGCAGCCCCAGCTTCTTCCACAGCCGCGCGCACATCACGATCTGCTCGGCATCGATATCCGGCCCGGCAAAACCAAGCGACTCGACCCCGATCTGGTGGAACTGGCGGTAGCGCCCCTTTTGCGGACGTTCGTGGCGGAACATCTGCCCGGCATACCACAGGCGCTGCGGCGCGTTGTACAGCAGGTTGTGCTGCAACACCGCACGCACGCAGGAGGCCGTGCCTTCCGGGCGCAGCGTGAGCTGGTCACCGTTGAGGCTGTCCTCGAAGCTGTACATCTCCTTCTCGACGATGTCGGTGACTTCGCCGATGGCGCGTTTGAACAGCGCGGTCGGCTCCACCAGCGGCATGCGGATATTGCGATAGCCATAGGCTTCCAGCCAGTCGCGCACGGTATCCTCGAACCACAGCCACATCCCCGCCTCTTCGGGAAGAATATCGTTCATGCCTTTTACGGCCTGTAATGTCGGATTGCTCATCTGCTCACTCAAACTGCCTTGATCTCAATACGCTTGGGCGGTTTATCCCCCGCCTCGCGTTTGGCATAGGTCCGCGCCACATAGTCGTTCACGATCTGCGTGAACTCCGCCGCGATGTTGTCACCGCGCAAAGTAGTCACTTTCTCGCCGTCCACATACACTGGCGCGGCCGGGTTCTCGCCGGTCCCCGGCAGGCTGATGCCGATGTTGGCCATCTTGCTCTCGCCGGGACCGTTGACGATACAGCCCATCACCGCCACGCTCATCTCTTCCACGCCGCTGTATTGCTCGCGCCACACCGGCATCTGCGCGCGCAGATAGTTCTGGATGTCCTGCGCCAGCTCCTGGAACACGGTGCTGGTGGTGCGGCCGCAACCCGGGCAAGCGGTGACCAGCGGCGTGAACGAACGCAAACCCATGGTCTGCAGAATCTCCTGCGCCACCACCACCTCCTCGGTGCGGGCACCGCCCGGTGCCGGCGTCAGGGAAACGCGAATCGTGTCGCCTATGCCCCGCTGCAACAAAACCGCCAGCGCGGCGGTGGATGCCACGATTCCTTTGGAGCCCATACCCGCTTCGGTCAAACCGAGGTGCAAGGCGTAATCGCAGCGCTGCCCCAGCTCCTGATACACCGCGATCAGGTCCTGCACCTCGCTCACCTTGCAGGAAAGCACGATGCGGTCGCGCGCCAAACCCAGTTCTTCGGCGCGCTTGGCCGCGTCTAAGGCGGAGATGATCAACGCTTCGCGCGTCACTTCACTCACATCCCTGGGTTGCGCGAGTTTGGCGTTCTCATCCATCAGGCGCACCACCAGGTCCTGATCCAAGCTGCCCCAGTTGACGCCGATACGCACCGGCTTGTCATACTGTTTCGCCACCCCGATCATCATGGCGAACTGGTCCTCGCCTTTGCGGTTCTTGCCGACGTTGCCCGGATTGATGCGGTATTTCGCCAGCGCCTGCGCGCACTCGGGGAACTCGGTGAGCAAACGGTGGCCGTTGTAGTGGAAATCGCCGATCAGCGGCACGTCGCAGCCCATGTCGTCCAGCATCTTGCGGATGCGCGGTACCTGCAACGCCGCCTCGGAAGTGTTCACCGTGATGCGCACCAGCTCCGAGCCGGCCTGCGCCAGCTCGAACACCTGGCGCGCCGTGCCTTCGGCATCGGCGGTGTCGGTGTTGGTCATGGACTGCACCACGATGGGGGCATCCCCGCCGATGGCGATCGCGCCGACGCGCACCCCCTGCGTCCGGTGACGCCGAATATGGGAATGACTCATGCGTCTCACTCCACCTTCAAGCGCGCAGTATCCATTGCTGCATAAGGCGAGAGGTCGATCTCCTTGCCCTTGTAATACAGCTTGACGCTGGCAGGATGGGCGATGGTCACATCGTACGGCGCGCGTTTGGGTCCGCCGATCCACTGCTCGCTACCGGCCGGATTGGTCCGCGACAACAGGATGACGCCATTGACATCAATCACTTCGGCCCATGCGTCTTTGCTGAACACGAAATGCAGCGGCCGGCGCTTGAGTATCTCCAGCGGCAGCGGCGTTTTGACCGCCACGGGTGCGGATGCTGCCTCGATCTGCGGCAGTGGCTGTGCGACCGAGGGCTTGGGCTCCGCTACTTTTTTAGGCTCGGTTACCTTCTTAACCTCATCTGCTTTCTTTGGCTCCGCCGGTTTCACCGGCTCAACTTCCTTGACTGGCGGGAGCTCTGTCCCTTCAGTCGCAACCACTTCAGACGCAGCCACAGCCGACGCCGGCAACGCAACCGGCTCCACGACCATCTCAATCGGTTTCGCCGTCGGCTCGCTATCGCTCAGCCATACGAACAAGCCAAGCACCAACGCAACACCCAAGGCACCGGCCAGCCACATCACATTGATACGGCGCAGCGATTGTGCGGTCGGGAATGGCACATCCACTTTCTTTTCTCTGACGACAGGCTGTTGCGACGGATCGACCGGCAATGCCGCAACCAACGCAACTTCATCCAACTGCAATGCACGTGCATAACTGCGCACAAAACCGCGCAGGAACGGACCTTGCGGCAGATGCTCGACATCATCAGCCTCCAGTGCCTCGACCTGCTTGGGCGCGAATTTGATGCGATTGGCGATGTCGGCGACACTCAAGCCCATACGCTCGCGCTCCTGACGCAAGGTGGCACCGACACTCATGACAGCCTGGCTCGGCTCTGGATTATTTGCACTAGCTGCGGACTCGTCCATTATTCACCTTGCGATAGCAATTGGGTCTCACGGGAATCCGGAAAGCGTTTACGCAATTGCAACGCGTAACTCGCCTCCGAATTGCGGTCGCGCATCTTGCGTTCGATGCGCACCGCCAGCCATAGCTGCTCCGCGCTCAAGTCGGAAACACCTTGCGAGAAACGCAGGAAATAAGACTTTGCGCCGACATAGTCCTTGGTCGTATAACTCCAGTCCGCCATGCCGTACAGCGCCTCCGGCATCCCTGGGCGCAATATCAGCGCACGCTGCAGGTTGCTCTCCGCCTCTTTCAGCATGCCTGCTTTCTTCAAACATACCCCCAGATTGACATAGGCCATTTCGGGCGTGGCATACAGCGGATTCCGCAGCGCCAACTCGAACTGCTTGAATGATTCTTTTTCACGTCCGCGCTGGCACAAGAACCAGCCGTAATTGTTATGTGCCTCGGAGTTGTTCTCGTCCAATTTCAGGCTCTTCCGGAAATCGGCTTCGGCTTGCTCGTCTTCGCGCAACGCCATGCGCACCAATGCGCGCACGGTATAGGCCGGCGCATAGTCGGCATCGGCTTGCAGTGCCACGCCGATCTCCTGCAAAGACACGCCGTATTGCGCCCGTTCGTAATAAGCAGCGGCAAGCTCGGTATGTATCCGAGCTATGGCCTGTGCGCGTGTCGCATCCACCTGCGGCGTGCCGCCAGAGCCGCCGCCGGACGAGGCACAGCCCGCCAGCAGCGATACGATGAGAACCAGCTTGAATAGCTTCATTGATTCGCCTCCACCAATCGATGTGTCCGTTTCGTCCTGTCCTGCACCTGCCCTGCCAATTGACCGCACGCCGCCGCGATATCGTCGCCGCGCACCTTGCGGATGGTCGTCACGATATCCGCCTGCATCAGCACGTCACGGAAACGCTTCACCGTATCCATGTCGGAACGCTGGTAAGGCGCCTGCGGGAACGGGTTGAACGGGATCAGGTTGAACTTGCAGGGTACGTCGCGTACCAGCTCGATCAACTGGCGCGCATCCTGCGGCCTGTCGTTCACACCTGCCAGCATCACGTACTCGAAGGTGACGAAATCGCGCGGCGCCTTTTCCAGATAACGCTGGCAGGCTGCCATCAAGTCTTTCAGGGGGTATTTCTGGTTGATTGGCACCAGCACATTGCGCAGCTCGTCGTTCGGCGCATGCAGCGAGATCGCCAGCGCCACCGGACACTCGGCGCGCAGGCGATCCATCGCCGGCACCACGCCCGAAGTGGACACCGTGACGCGGCGGCGCGACAGCCCGTAGGCGTTGTCATCCAGCATCAGGCGCAAGGCGCTCACGGTGTTGTCAAGATTCAGCAAAGGCTCGCCCATCCCCATCAGCACCACGTTGGTGACCGGCCAATTACCGTCGGCGTTCTTACCGAGCTCGCGGTTGGCCCACCACACCTGCCCGATGATCTCGGCGGTGGACAGGTTGCGATTGAAACCCTGCTTGCCAGTGGAGCAAAATGCACAATCCAGTGCGCATCCGGCCTGCGTCGAGACACACAACGTGCCTCTATCCTCTTCCGGGATATACACGGTCTCGACCGCATTGCCGGTGCCGACATCCAGCAGCCATTTGCGCGTACCGTCGGTGGCGGCCTCCTCGCGCATCACTGCAGGCGTCTGGATGCAGGCGATCTGCTTGAGTTTTTCGCGAAGAGAGACTGCCAGGTCGCTCATCGCATCGAAATCGGACTCCCCGGCCTTGTAGATCCAGCGCAACACCTGCTTGGCGCGGAAGGGCTTTTCGCCATGTTCCGCGAACCATGCGGTCATCGCAGCCGGTTCAAAGTCGAGGAGGTTCTGCTTCATCGGACGTCGCTTAACGCGAGTAGACGTTCAGTGCCGGGAAGAAATAGGCGATCTCGACGGCAGCGGTCTCGGCCGCATCAGAACCGTGCACTGCGTTGGCGTCGATGCTGTCGGCGAAGTCGGCGCGGATGGTGCCCTTGTCGGCCTTCTTCGGATCGGTCGCGCCCATCAGGTCACGGTTCTTCAGGATGGCGCCTTCACCTTCCAGCACCTGGATCATCACCGGGCCGGAGATCATGAAGTCGACCAGATCCTTGAAGAAAGGACGTGCGCGGTGCACTGCGTAGAAGCCTTCCGCTTCGGCGCGCGACAACTGGGTCATGCGGGCCGCCACGATCTTCAGGCCGGCGCTCTCGAAACGGGTGTAGATCTGACCGATGACGTTCTTCGCCACTGCATCGGGTTTGATGATAGAAAGGGTACGTTCGACTGCCATGCTTCTCTCCAAATGATTATTGTGAATCAGAAAATTCTGAGGGCGCGATTCTAGCAGGCTTTGGTCGCCCTGTCGCAGCCGCAGGCTAGGCGACGACCAGTCCGGCCTCATGGTCGGCGGCCTGAAATTCGGCCGCGATGGACACCCCCACCACAGCTACCAGCGTATCGCCGCTATACAGTAACGGCAGCCGTTCTCGCTGCCAGGGCGGAACCTGATATTCCTGCAACAGGTTCTTCAGGCTGCGTGGCGTCGCACCGGGGCGCGGACACAGCGATTCGCCGCCATTGCGCAAGCGCAACGTCACCGGCGCGCGCATCAACCTATCCAGGCTGACGCCCTGCCCGATAGTGCGCCCGAAACTCAGCAACATGCCCGTTGCCGGCCACTCCAGCTCTGCCTCGCCGTTCCAGCGCAGCACCAGGGCGGGATCGAACTCACATAATGCACGCACGGCGTAGACCTTGCCTTGATAACGACGCACTTGCCACAGGCCGGTCTCGACACAGATCGCCGCATCCTCGCGCGCATCGAGCAACTGCCGCAACATCTCGTCGAGCTGCGCCTCATGCGGCATGGGAACACTGCGGACATGCAGGAAATAGCGTAGCAAGTTCTTGGCGCGCGAATGCGAAAGTCCGCGCAGCAGCCTCACCTCCAGCCCGCCGCCCCCGCTCAGGCCCGGCGCATCCTGCTGCGCCAACTCATCGAGCAGGTCGCCCGCTTCGGCAAAATGCCGCGCACTGCGCGCCAGGGTGTCGCGGCAAGCCGGGAATTGCTGTTCCAGCAAGGGCAGCATGCGGTGGCGCAGAAAGTTGCGCGGATAACGCTCGTCCGCATTGCTTTCGTCCTCCACCCATTGCAGCGAGTGTTGTTGCGCAAATTCGAGCAGTTCCTTGCGCGGCACATCGAGCAGCGGCCGCAGGGTGGCGGGGATGCCGGCCGCCGCCGGCTTGAACGCGGGCATCGCCGCCGCCCCCTTGATGCCGGCACCACGCAACAATTGCAGCAGCAGTGTCTCTGCCTGATCGTCCGCATGGTGCGCCAGCGCCACTGCATCGCAGGACTGTTTGGCGAAGGCCGCATGGCGCAACTTGCGCGCTGCCGCCTCGATGCCGTGTTCATCGCGCAGCGGCCCGATATCGACGCGCTCGACATGCAGCGGTATGCCGTATCCGGCGCAGAGCCGGCCGCAGAAATCCGCCCAAGTATCGGCGTTGCGGCTGATGCCGTGGTGGACATGCAAGGCGGAAAGACGCCACTGGAAACGCGGTGTCAGCTGGTTCAGCAGGTGCAGCAACACGGAAGAATCCATGCCGCCGCTCAAACCGATAAGGATGTGACTGTGCTTGGGAAGGAGCGGCGCAAGACGCGCCGCCACGGTGTCAGCTAAGTTCGATTTCCTTGAACTTGCCATAACTCATCAAACGGTTGAAGCGCCCCTGCAACATCTGCTCCGTGGTTTGCGATTGCGCCTGCTTGAGCGAATCCTGCAGCGCCTTCTTCATGGTCTGCATCATCGCCGGATAATCGCGGTGCGCACCGCCCAGCGGCTCGCTGATGATCTTGTCGACCAGCCCCAGCGTCTTCAACCGGGTCGCCGTGATCCCCAGCGTCTCGGCTGCTTCCGACGCCTTGGCCGCACTCTTCCACAGGATGGAAGCACAGCCTTCGGGCGAGATCACCGAATAGGTGGCGTATTGCAGCATCAGCATCGCATCGCCCACGGCGATGGCCAGCGCGCCGCCGGAACCGCCCTCGCCGATGATGGTGCAGATGATGGGCACTTTCAGCTCGGCCATCACATACAGGTTCTTGCCGATGGCCTCGGACTGGCCGCGCTCTTCCGCGCCCACGCCAGGATAGGCGCCGGGCGTGTCGATGAAGGTCATGATCGGGATGCCGAATTTCTCGGCCAGCCGCATCAGGCGCAGGGCCTTGCGGTAACCCTCGGGGCGCGGCATACCGAAGTTGCGGTACTGGCGTTCCTTGGTGTCGCGGCCTTTCTGGTGGCCGATCACCATGACGCTCTGGCCGTTGAAACGGGCCAGGCCACCGACGATGGCGGGATCGTCCGCATAGGCGCGATCGCCGTGCAACTCCTCGAAATCGGTGAACAGGTGTTCGATGTAATCCAGTGTGTAGGGGCGCTGCGGATGGCGCGAGACCTGCGAGATCTGCCAGGGCGTCAGCTTGGCGTAGATCTCCTTGGTCAGGGATTGGCTCTTCTTCTGCAGCCGGCCGATCTCGTCGGAGATATCGAGTGCGGAATCGTCCTGCACATAACGCAATTGCTCGATCTTGTTCTCCAGCTCGGAGACCTGCTGCTCGAAATCCAGAAAAGTGACTTTCATGTGTGCTATCTCAAATTGCCCGGGGCGAATGATACCGCAAGCCCGCTGATGAATTAAGCCCAAATCTCAGAAGGCCTAATTGCCCAGAGAAAAGAAGCGCTTGATGGTAACCAGTATTTCGTTGCGCTGCTGCGACAGGTCCTTGTGCGCACCGGTGGCGTCGAGATTCTGCATCGCGGTATCCAGCTCGGCCCGGCGCGTGACCAGGATATGCGAGATCTCGTCGGCAATGCTCGGCCGCGCCTGCAACAGCTCCTCCACCACCTCCTTGTCGATGCGGTAGCACTCCACGTCGGTCTTGGCGATGACCGAAGCCGAACGCGGCGCACCGGTCAGCAACCCCATCTCGCCGAAGAAGCTGCCGCGCCCCAGGGTGCGCACCGTGCGCCGCTTGCCGTTGGGCAGATCGACATAGACTTCGGCATCGCCGTTGATGATGATGTACAGCCAGTGCGAACGCTCGTCGCCCTGCTTGGCGATGATGTTGCCTCGCGCAAACGGCGAATAGCGCAGCCGCTCGGCCAACCCGCGCAACTCCGCATCGGTCAATTGCGAGAACAGCTCGACGCGGCGCAAGGTCTTGATACGCAGGAGGACTTCGCGCTGGTGCACCACCTCGTCGTACTTCTCGTTCTCCTTGGTGATGTGGATGCTCTTTTCCTCCAGCGCCAGCTTGATCCCGGAACGCTGCAAGGAAGTCATGATGTGCCAGCGCAACATCGCATCGGTGGGATCGTCCGCCGCCAGGTCGGTCAGCCAGTAGCGCAAGGCATAACGGGCATAACCCTTGTTGTCCATGTCCATCAGGATGCAATTGGGCGCCGGCGTCTTCGCCACATTGGCGATATCCGTCTGCAGAATGGAATCCTCCACGATGCTCACCACCCGGCTCGGCGCGGTATCCAGCCCGACGTTGAACCACACCCAGCGCCGCCACTGCACCGGCTGGTCGGTGCGCCGTCCCAGCACCATGAACTTGTTCTTCATCAACTGGCTGTTGGGGAACACCACCGTCTCCCAGTTGCGTGTTTCGACCAGTGTGGAACGCCAGCGGATATCCACCACCCGTCCGGACAGGTCGTCCACCTTGATCCAGTCGCCCACCTCGATGGAATTGTCCAGCTGCAACGCCAAGCCGCCGAGGATGTTGCCCAGCGTATCCTGCATGGCAAAAGCGATCACCGCCGTGATCACCGCCGACGTCGCCAGGATGCTGGAAAGGTCCAGCCCGGCATAACGCAACCGCACCAGGAACCATGCCACATAGGCGATGATAACGAAGATATCCTCGGTGATGCGCGGCGGCGTAAGCTTGACCGAAGGCAGCACGATGCGGAACACCAGCTGCCCCCACAGACGGATCACCGCAACGCCGGCACCGATGGTGAAGACCTCGTGCGCCACGGCGGCCGCACGGGCGAATTCCAGCGCATGCAACAGCCCTGAGATGAACAGCCCGAACAGGCAGACGAAAAAGAACCCGACCGTATTGATGAGGCTCGCGCGCTCTTCGCGGCGGAAGTGGAACAGCAACACCGCGATGCACAACACCATCACGATCAAGGGGAACGCACCGTCGCCCCAGAAAAACCCCGTCATGTTGTCCCAAAAACTCATATGCTCCGCCCGCTTGAAAGATGGCGCATTCTACACTGCGTACCGCGCCAATGACCGCGCGCGGCGCCACAGTTTCCAGACATCGCCTCGCCCCAGCTCGAAGCGCCGTACGCCCTCCTCACCCAAAACCTCCAGCGTGAGACGGCGCAACCGCCCCGCTTGCAAAGCCTGCAACACCGGTTGCGCGCAGTCACGCTCGACCTGCTGCACCGCTTCGCGCCATGCATAAAGATCACCACACTGCAGCGCACGACTCAAACCATCGCATAGCCACAGCCCCAGTGAGCCCTCGTGCCCCAGCATCTCTTGCAGCGAGGCGACACGCGGGATATCCGCCACCCGCGCGAAAGCTGCGCCCAATGCACTGTCGCCGCCAACCGCATCGTATGGTCGCTGCAACGGTTCAGCCTTGCCGCCGCCCCACAACCACAAACTGCCGACAGGCAATTCGCCGCGCGCCACGCGCGCCTGATTCAACGGATGTGCATGCAACACCATCTGCATCTCGGTGGTGATGCGCTGCCAATGCAAGGCATCCTCACCATGCGGCTGATAGAACTTTGCATCACGCCATGCCACCCGACTCAATGGCGTAGCCGACAACTGCTGCTCCGCTTCCAGCTTCACATACCAGCGCTGCGGATGCGGCGCCATGAAGTGCGGCCCGCCCTCGCCGAAATGCTCATTCAGCGCGGCGCACAACACATCCGCCTGCTCTTGGCTCAACATCACATCCGGCAACAACATCATCTGCGCACGCTGCAATTGCAGACTGACCGGGTCTGCGCACATCCAATAACCCGCCCCTGCATACAAACCATCGGCAGCGGCGCGCACCGGCGCGACAGCGCGCGCACCGAATGCCACACAGAGCCGACCTTCCAATGCCATGCCGGGAGCCGCACTCATGTTGCCGCGTGCCAGCAGTTTTTCCAGGGCGGGTAAACGCAGTCCGGCGCACGCATCGGCGGCGATATCCGGCGGCAGGAACAGGTCGGGAATGAGCAGGTGCAGATGTTTCATACACGCGCAGTTTACCATCCACCGCGCCCGCCTCTTATGGCACACTAGCGCCCGTCAATATATCGAGCAGTCGCCTTGCAACCCTACGAACTCTTCATCGGCCTGCGTTACACCCGCGCCAAACGCCGTAACCACTTCATCTCATTCATCTCGCTGATCTCGATGTTGGGCATCGGGCTGGGTGTGATGGCGCTGATCGTGGTACTGTCGGTGATGAACGGTTTCCAGAAAGAGATTCGTGCACGCATCCTCGGCGTCACCCCGCATCTGCAGGTGATCGGCGGTGACGGCCAGCTGAGCGACTGGAACAAGGTGCTCGACACCGTCTCCGCCCATCCCGAGGTACGCGCCGCAGCGCCTTATGTCACCGGGCAGGGCATGCTGTCGTTGAACGGCAGCGTGGAAGGTGTGATGGTGCGCGGCATCCTGCCTGATGCGGAACAGCAACTGACCGCGCTCGGCGACAAAATGAAGCACGGCGCACTCAACGACCTGCGCCCCGGCGAGTTCGACATCGTGCTCGGTGTCGACTTGGCGCGCGCGCTGGGTGCGCATGTCGGCGAGACAGTTCTCCTAATCACGCCGCAAGGCCAATTCACCCCGGCCGGCATGATGCCGCGCCTGAAACAGTTCCACGTGGTCGGCATCTTCGAGATCGGCATGTCGCCTTACGACAACGCGCTGGCGCTGATCCACCTTGCCGATGCGCAGAAGCTCTACCGCATGGGCGACAACGTGAGCGGCATCAGCGGCAGCCTGCACAACCTCGATCGCGCGCCGCAGGTCGCCGCCGAACTGGAAAACGAATTGCCGCCGAACAGCTGGGTCAGCGACTGGACGCGGCAGAACGCCAACTATTTCGCGGTGGTAGCGATGGAAAAGAAGATGATGTTCATCATCCTCTCGCTGATCGTGCTGGTCGCCGCCTTCAACATCGTCTCCACGCTGGTGATGGCCGTCACCGACAAACAGGCCGACATCGCCATCCTGCGCACATTGGGAGCATCGCCCAGGAGCATCATGCAGATCTTCATGGTGCAGGGCATGCTGATCGGCCTGATCGGCATGGGGCTGGGCGTGCTCGGCGGCGTGCTGCTGGCGCTCAATATCGGCACGATAGTCCCGTTCATAGAACACCTGTTCGGCGTGCAGTTCCTGTCCAAGGAGTTCTACTACATCAGCGAGCTGCCTTCCGACCTGCAACGCGGCGATGTGCTGGTAGTCGCCGGCATGTCTTTCTTCATCAGCTTGTTCGCCACGCTCTACCCGAGCTGGCGCGCGTCGAAAGTGCAACCGGCGGAGGCGCTGCGTTATGAATAATCCGGTCATCTCCTGCCACGAGCTGCGCAAGACTTATGCGCAAGGCGACCTCAGCGTCACCGTGCTCAACGGCGTCAACCTCGATGTGGCACGCGGCGAGCGCATCGCCATCGTCGGCGCCTCCGGCTCCGGCAAGAGCACGCTGCTGCATCTGCTCGGCGGGCTGGACAGCATCAGCGGCGGCGGCGTGAGCATCCTCGGACAGGATGTGAGCACGATGAACGAGACACAGCGCGGCGAACTGCGCAACAAATCGCTCGGCTTCGTCTACCAGTTCCACCACCTGCTGCCGGAATTCACCGCGCTGGAGAACGTTGCCATGCCGCTGCTGATCCGCGGCATGAAACCGGCCGAAGCGCATCCGCAGGCCGCTGCCATGCTGGAACAGGTGGGACTGGCGCAACGCGTGCGCCACCTCCCCGCCGAACTCTCCGGCGGCGAACGCCAGCGCGTGGCGGTGGCGCGCGCGCTGGTCACCCAGCCCGCCTGTGTGCTGGCCGACGAGCCCACCGGCAACCTCGACCGCGCCTCCGCCTCGGCTTTGTTCGAGCTGATGCAGGAACTCAACGCCAAACTCGATACCAGTTTCATCATCGTCACCCACGACCTCGAACTCGCCGGCAGGATGCAGCGCCAGCTGCGCCTGGTCGACGGCGTGCTGCACGAGATCAAATAAGAACGCCCCGGCGCTCTCGCACCGGGGCGTTATCGTTCGCTGGAAGAATTAGATGGAAGTGCTGACGGAGGTGAACGTCGGCAACGCGACGATGAACGCGACCACGCTAGCAACCACCCAGCGAACGAACCTTGCCACACCTTCATATGCTTTTTTCATCTGATACCTCTCTATGGTTAATACGCTGTCCGGCTTGAATCTTGCGGACACCGAATCAGACTCGGATAGTTGAGGAAAGTTCCCGGGTTCAGCGCGTATGACGCCTGTGCCATTTCCACACAACGGCCAGCCGCCAGCCCAACCGCACGGCGACATAGCCAAGCAGCGCCAAGCCAATAGCCAGCAACGGCAGGCCGATCAGCAACGGTTTGCCCAGCACCATCAGCCATCCCCACACTTCGGAGAACCAGTCATGCCAATGCACTTCCGGGAAGGGAGGGATCGGCGCACTGGCCGAAGCGCCGCTCACCCATTTGCCGATTTCATAGGCGAACAAGTAGAGCGGCACGATGGTGAACGGGTTGGTATAGAAAGTAGTGAATGCCGCCACCGGCAGGTTGACCCGGAACAGCACCGCCAGCAGCGCCGCCGAGATCATCTGCAACGGTCCGGGAATGAGTCCGCAGAACAAGCCTATCGCCACCCCGCCCGCCACCGAACGCCGATGCAGATGCCACAGGTTGGGATGCCGCAACCAGTGCTGCACGGGGCGCAGCCAGCGATGGTGCCGCAGGCTGTCATGGTTTGGTAATAGCTCACGGAGGAATCTGCGCATGGTTGGATTCTATGGTTTTGCGGTACGCTACGCACATGGTTTCTTTTGCGCTCTGCTTCACCCTTGGCGTGTGGTACCTGCAACAGCAGGCCGCGTTGCCCGCCCTCCCCGGCTACTGGCCCATCGCCGCACTGGTATTGCTGCTACCGCGCGCGAACAACCGGACTTGGACCTTCGTCCGCCATGCGCTGCTGCTGGTCTGCGCCCTGCTGTTGGGTTACGCCTACGCCGCCTGGGTGGCGCAGCAGCGCCTGGCCGACCGCCTGCCGGATGAATGGCAGGGCAAGAACATTGTCGTCACCGGCATCGTGGCGGAGATGCCGCGTTTGCACGAACGCGGCTTGCGTTTCACCTTCGATGTGGAGAGTGTGCAGACCGCAGGTGCCCATGTGCCGCGGCATATCCAGCTCGCCACCTACGACGAGGAGAGCAACGATCCGCTGCAGCTCAGCGCGGGCGAACGCTGGCAGCTCACCGTACGCCTGAAGCAACCGCACGGCAGCAGCAATCCGCACAATTTCGATTTCGAGGCATGGGCGCTGGAGCGCGACATCCGCGCCACCGGTTACATCCATGCCAAGGGCGAGAACCTCATGCTGGCGCCGCAGACCGCCAGCCCGGCCTATCTGGTGCAGCGCCTGCGCGAGACGGTGCGCACGCATTTCCGGAAGACGCTGGGCGATGCGCCCTACGCCGGCATCCTGGTCGCGCTGGCGATCGGCGACCAGTCCGACATCACGCAGGATGAATGGCAGCTGTTCAACCGCACCGGCATCAACCATCTGATGAGCATCTCGGGCCTGCATATCACGCTGCTGGCCGGGCTGGTCTTCGCCCTCGTTTATTGGCTATGGCGGCGCAGCATCCGCCTCACGCTGCTGTTCCCGGCGCGCAAGGCTGCCGCACTGGCCGGCCTGTTCGCCGCATTGTTCTACACCCTGGTATCGGGCTATGAAGTGCCGGCGCAGCGCACGCTGTACATGGTGGCGACCTTCACCGCGATGCTGCTGCTGTCGCGCAACGTGTCGCCGTCGCAGATGCTGGCCGCCGCGCTCATGGTGGTGCTGCTGGCCGATCCTTGGGCGGTGCTGTCGCCCGGTTTCTGGCTGTCTTTCGGCGCAGTGGCGCTGATCTTCTACGTCACCGCCAACCGCCTGCGCAAACAGCACTGGCTGCGCGAATACGGCAAGGTGCAATGGGCAATGACGATCGGCCTGATCCCACCGCTGCTCGCGCTGTTCCAGCAGCTCTCGCTGGTGTCTCCCATCGCCAACGCCTTCGCCATCCCGCTGGTGAGTTTCGTGGTGGTGCCGCTCACCCTGCTCGGTACGCTGCCGCCGTTCGAGTGGATGCTCTACCTCGCCCATCAGGCGATGCACCTGTGCATGTGGCTGCTGGAAGGAGTGGATCGCCTGCCCAACACCGTGTGGATACAGCATGCGCCGCCGGTCTGGGCGATCGTTTGCGGCATGGCCGGCGCGCTGTGGCTGCTGGCCCCGCGCGGCTTCCCGCTGCGCTGGCTGGGCAGCCTGCTGCTGTTGCCGATGTTCCTCGCCCCTGTCGCCACGCCAGCGGAAGGTGCGGCACGCATCACCGTGTTCGATGTCGGCCAGGGCCTCGCGGTGGCAGTGCAGACGCGCGATCACGCGCTGCTCTACGACACCGGCCCGGACTTCTCCGGCGATGCCGACAGCGGCAACCGCATCCTGCTGCCAGCGCTGCGCGGCATGGGCATCATGCACCTGGACAAGCTGGTGCTGACGCACGACGATATCGACCACATCGGCGGCGCCGTATCCGTGCTGCAAGGCATGCCAGTGACCGATGTGCTGTCCTCGCTGAGCTCCTCCCATCCGCGACTGCAACTCGCCACCCACCACCAGCCATGCACCGACGGCGACAGTTGGGAATGGGACGGGGTACGCTTCGAGATACTGCATCCTGCCGGGATCGGCAGCGCGAACCCTTCCGGGCATGACAACGACCGCAGCTGCGTGTTGCGCATCAGTACCGGACAGCACAGCGTACTGTTCGCTGCCGATATCGAGAACCTGTCGGAACAACGCCTGCTCCTGCTGCATCGCGACCAGCTGCCCGCCACGCTGCTGGTCGTGCCGCACCACGGCAGCAAAAGCTCCTCATCGCCCGCCTTCGTCGAGGCGGTGCACCCGCGCTATGCAGTGTTCACCGCCGGCTATCGCAACCGCTTCGGCCACCCCAAGGAAGAGGTGGTGGAACGCTACCGTGCGGCGGGCAGCGAAGTGTTGCGTTCGGACGAGGACGGGGCGATAAGCATCGTGATGGATGCGCAGGCTTTCGGAGTGGAGCGTTACCGCCGCAGCCACGCACGTTACTGGAGCAATTAATTGAGCCTGGGTTCGCTTTGCACGAACTTGAGGAAATCGTCGGCCGTCAGCGGCCGGCTGAAGAAATAGCCCTGGATCTCGTCGCAGCCGCGGATGCGCAGGAAATCGAGCTGCTCCTGCGTCTCCACCCCTTCGGCGATCACTTTCATGTCCAGCCTGTGTCCCAGGCTGATCACCGAGCGCACGATGGCGGCATCGCTTTCGTCGGTCTCGATGTCGCGCACGAACGACTGGTCGATCTTCAGCTTGTTCACCGGCAGGTTTTTCAGGTAGCTCAGGCTGGAAAAGCCGGTACCGAAATCGTCGATGGACATCTGCACGCCCATATCGCGCATCCGGTTCAGGAAATCCATCGCCGCCTTGGTGTCTGCCATCATGATGCCTTCGGTGATCTCCAGCTCCAGGCACTCCGGTTTCAGCCCGCTCTGCTTCAACACTCTGGCAACCACATCGCCCAGGTTAGGCTGGCGCAACTGGCGGATGGACAGGTTCACCGAGACCGGAAACTCCGGCATCCCCTGCTTCTGCCAATTGGCCATGCGCCAGCAGGCGGCATTCAGCACCCATTCGCCGATGGCGACGATCTGCCCGGTCTCTTCCGCGATGGGGATGAATTCGGCCGGCGACACGAAACCCTTTTCCGGATGTTTCCAGCGGATCAGCGACTCCACCCCGCAGATCCTGCCGGTCGCCAGCTCCACCTGCGGCTGGTACACCAGCGTGAACTGGTCCTGCTCCAGCGCCACGCGCAGGTCTTTCTCCATCGAGAAGATCTGGTTGGCGCGGAAATGCATCTCCGGCGTGAAGAACTTGAAGTTGTTGCGCCCGTCTTCCTTGGCCCGGTACATCGCCGCATCGGCGTTCTTCATCAGCACGTCGATGTCGGTGGCATGTTCCGGGTAAAGCGCGATGCCAATGCTGGCGTAGGTCGAGATGATCTGCCCGCCCAGGTCGTAGGGCGTGGCCAGCGCCTTGAGCAGCTTCTCCGCCACCAGAGTGACGCCCTGTTCGTCGATCTCGCGCAGCAGCACGATGAACTCGTCGCCGCCGATGCGCGATACGGTATCGCCCTCGCGCACGCAGCCCTGCAAGCGCTGCGCGACCGATTGCAGCAGACGGTCGCCGACCGAGTGCCCCATCGAATCGTTGATGTATTTGAAGCGGTCCAGATCGAGGAACAGCAGGGCGAAACTCTGCCGGTCGCGATGCGAGGTGGCTATCATCTGGCCGATGCGGTCGCGCAGCAGGGTGCGGTTGGGCAAACCGGTCAGCACATCGTAATACGCGAGGAAGTGCACGTTCTTGTCGTACTCCTTGCGCTCGCTGATGTCGCTGGCGATGGCGACATAGTTGGTCACCACCCCTTGCTGGTTCTTCACCGCGTTGATGGTCATCTGCTTGTAGACCAGACGCCCGTGTTTGTCCCGGTCGACGATCTCGCCCTGCCAGTGCCCGTTCTCATTGAGGGAACGCCACATACCCTCATAGAAATTGTCGTCATGGTTGCCGGACGAGAACATGTTCGGGTTGCAGCCCTTGATCTCGTCGATGCTGTAGCCCATCGTCCTGATGAAGGCGTCGTTCACCGTGACGATCCTGTTGTCCGCATCGGAGATCAGGATCGCCTCGTTGGTGCCCTGGAACACCTTGGCCGCCAGGCGCAGCTGCTCTTCTTCCTGCTTGCGCTGGCTGATATCGCGGATGAAGGCGCTGAATTCGGTCCGGCCGTTGAACCTGATGCGGGTGACGGCAAGCTCGATCTGCAGCCGGTGCCCGTCCCGGTGCACGGCCTCCACTTCGTTGCGCGAGTTCAGCATGCGCTCATCGCCACCGCTCATCACCCGCTGCAGACCCCGCACATGCAGGTCGCGTTTTTCCGGCGGGATGATCAACTCGTGCAGCGGCATCCCCAGCGCCTCCGGCAGGCTCCAGCCGAAGGTCTTCTCCGCCTGCTTGTTCCAGCCGGTGATCAGGCCGTCCTCGTTCATCTGGATCACCGCATCCAGCGCGGTATCGATGATGGCTTGCTGGCTTTTCTGACTGTCGCGCAAAGCCTGTTCGGCCTGTTTGTGCCGCGTGATGTCCAGCACCGTGCCGATGCCCGTCAGCGGCGTTCCCTTCGCGCTGAAATCCAGCTCAGCCTGCTCGCGCACCCACTTCACCCGGCCGTTCACCAATACACGGTGCTCGATGTCGTACGGCGCTCCGCGCAAGGCTGCCTGCCAGGCCGCGCCCACGGCCTCCCGGTCGTCCGGGTGGATGCAGGAAAAGAACACTTCCAGCGTAAGCGGCGTGTTCCGGTCAACGCCGAGCATGCTATAGGTCTCCTCCGACCATTCGAGCTTGTTTTTCGGGATGTCCAGTCGCCATGTCCCCAGCTTGGCGACATGTTGCGAACGCTTTAGGTTCCGCTCGCTGCGCTCGATGAGTATCTTGGCGCGATTGCGCTGGAAACTGGCTGCCGATATGGTCACTGCGACCATCGAGGTCACCACCAGATAAAGCCAGAGCTCGAAGATGTTGGAAAGATTATGTCCGGCAAAATATCCCTGGCCGCTGTTCGCACTGAACAGCGCACCGCCCGCTATCGAGAGCAGGACGACGCCGAGGATCCTCGAGTTGAAATTCAATGCCGCCCAGATGAGCACCGGCATCAGCAGAAAGACGCCCGGTTGATGCTCCAGCAGTTCAACGCCAAAGCGCGTGAACACCAGCACCCAAAGTAGCGACAGGGCCACGAACAGCAGCGCGATCTGATAGCGCGAGACTTCATTCCAGATCAGCGTCTTGTGCCGGATCAGGGAAATCACCACCGGGGTGAACAGGACGATGCCGAGCGCATCCCCCATCCACCAGAACAGCATGGTCTGCGAAAAGTCATCCCAGTGGATCGCGCCCGCCCAGCGCAAACTGAGCGAACCGATGACGGCGGCCAGCAGCGTGCTTAATACACCGGCGCGCCAGGCCAGACGAAAGACATCGCGCGCCTCGGTCAGGTCGACCTTGAAGCGCGCATGCCGGTTGAGCAGATAAGCGGCGAGCAGCGCCTCCAGCGTGCTGCCGGTGGCCATGCCGAGCACTGCGTACAGTGGCAGGCTGGAGACCAGATTGGCACAGAGAGAACCGATGAACACCGCCGGCCAGTAGCGGTAACCGTACAACAGCAGGAATGCCAGCGCGATGCCGGAAGGCGGCCAGAACACGGTGACCGAGTGTTCCAGCACTGCGAGGGAGAGGCCGATCTGAGCGAAGACGAAATAGGCCAGCGCCAGCAGGCTGCCGCGCACCCAATCACTTTGTATCATACGGCTTCGCTCATTTGTTTATGCCTTCAGCGCAACGAAAACCTCTTCCAGCATCTTCTTGGCATCACCGAACAACATGCGGTTGTTCTCCTTGTAGAACAGCGGATTGTCCACGCCCGCGTAGCCGCTCGCCATACTGCGTTTCATCATGATGGAGGTTTTGGCCTTCCACACCTCCAGCACCGGCATGCCGGCGATGGGGCTGCCGGGTTCTTCCTGCGCGGCCGGGTTCACGATGTCGTTGGCGCCGATCACGATGGCGACATCGGTATCCGGGAAGTCCCCGTTGATTTCGTCCATCTCCATCACGATGTCGTATGGCACTTTGGCCTCGGCCAGCAGCACGTTCATGTGGCCGGGCATGCGGCCGGCCACCGGATGAATGCCGAAGCGCACATTGACGCCCTTCTCGCGCAGATGCCGGGTGATCTCGTACACCGTGTGCTGCGCCTGCGCCACCGCCATGCCGTAGCCCGGCACGATGATCACGTTCTTCGCTTCGCGCAACAGTTCCGCCGTCTCCGCCGCGCTGATGGACACCACCTCGCCGGCCGGTTGCGCATCGCCGGACTTGGCGGGCTTGCCGCCGCCGGTGCCGAAGCCGCCCGCGATGACGCTGATGAAGTTGCGGTTCATCGCGCGGCACATGATGTAGGACAGGATCGCACCGGAAGAGCCCACCAGGGCACCCACGACGATCAGCAGGTCGTTGTTCAGCATGAAACCGGTCGCCGCCGCCGCCCAGCCGGAGTAGCTGTTCAGCATGGACACCACCACCGGCATGTCGGCGCCGCCGATGGCCATCACCATATGGATGCCGAACAGCAGCGCGATCACCGTCATCACGGTCAGGGCGATCATGCCCGCATCGGTCGATTCGGCATGCAGGAATATATAGCCGAACGCGATGACGACCAGCAGGCCGATCAGGTTCAGGAAGTGGCGTCCCGGCAGCAACAGCGGCTTGCCGCCGATCTTGCCGGACAGCTTGCCGAACGCGATGAGCGAACCGGAGAAGGTCACCGCGCCGATCAGGATGCCGAGATAGACCTCGATCTCGTGGATCGCCTTTTCGGCACTGGACAGGTTCAGCGCCGCCATCGGATCGATGTAATTGGCGAAGCCGACCAGACAGGCGGCCAGACCGACCATGCTGTGCATCAGCGCGACCAGTTCGGGCATCTGCGTCATCTGCACCTTGCGTGCCGCGTAGAGGCCGACACTGCCGCCGACCAGCATCGCGGCGACGATCCAGGAAACACCGGCCATCGAGACGCGCGGACCGAACACCGTGGCCAGCACGGCGAGGGTCATGCCGATGATGCCGTAAAGATTGCCGCGGCGCGAAGACTCGGGGCTGGACAGGCCGCCCAGGCTGAGGATGAAAAGAATGATTGCGCCAATATAAGCAACAGTTGCCAAACTTGCAGACATGTATATTTATCCTTATTTGCGAAACATCGACAGCATGCGCCGGGTCACGGCAAAGCCGCCGAACATGTTGACCGCAGTGAGCGCGATGGCCACCACGGCCAGGCCGCGTATCCATCCATCCGGACGGCTCATGAAGCCGCCGAGGAAGGTTTGCGGCGGCGCGATCTGCACCAGCGCACCGATGACGATGATGCTGGAAATCGCATTGGTCACGCTCATCAGCGGCGTGTGCAGCGCCGGGGTCACGTTCCACACCACCATGTAGCCGACGAAACAGGCAAGCACGAACACGGTGAAGTGCCCGAGGAAGGCGGCCGGCGCATAGGCACCGATGAGCAGGAACAGCAGTGCGGCGGCAACGAACATCGCCACCACCTTGCCTGCCGCAACCGGGGCGCCGCTGCCGCCATGGCCATGCGCGGCAGGTGCGGCAGCCGGCTTGGCCGCCGCCGGTTTGGCCGCAACGGCCGGCAACTTCGGCGCGGGGGCAGGCCAGGTGACCTCGCCGTTCTTGATCACGGTCAAGCCGCGGATCGCATCGTCTTCCATGTTGACGTCGATGTTCCCGTCCTTGGTCTTGCACAGCTCCTCGGTCAGGCGGAACAGGTTGGTCGCATACAGCGAGGAAGACTGCTTGGCCAGACGGCTGTTCAGGTCGGTGTAGCCGACGATGGTCACGCCGTGTTTCACCACCGCCTTGCCGGCCTCGGTCAGCTCGCAATTGCCGCCGCGCTCCGCCGCCATGTCGACGATGACGCTGCCTGGCTTCATGCTCTGCACCATCTCGGCGGTGATCAGCCGCGGCGCGGGCTTGCCGGGGATCAATGCGGTGGTGATGATGATGTCCACTTCCTTCGCCTGCTTCGCGTACATCTCGCGCTGCGCCTGCTGGAAGCCCTCGCTCATCACCTTGGCGTAGCCGCCGCCGCCGGAGCCTTCCTCCTCATACTCGACCTTCACGAATTCGCCGCCCAGCGATTTGACCTGGTCGGCCACTTCGGCACGGGTGTCGTTGGCGCGCACGATGGCGCCCAGGCCAGCCGCAGCGCCGATGGCGGCAAGACCTGCCACGCCGGCGCCCGCGATGAACACCTTGGCCGGCGGCACCTTGCCCGCAGCAGTGATCTGGCCGTTGAAGAAGCGGCCGAACACGTTGGCGGCCTCGATCACGGCGCGGTAGCCGGCCACACCGGCCTGCGAAGTCAGCGCGTCCATCTTCTGCGCGCGGGAAAGCTGGCGCGGCAGGCAGTCGATGGCCAGCACGGTCGCTTTCTTCGCCGCCAGTTGCTGCATCAATTCCGGGTTTTGTGCCGGCCAGATGAAGCCGATCAAGTGGCCGCCTTCGCGCAGCAGGCCGACTTCTTCCGCCGTCGGCACACCCACCTTGAAAACGATGTCGGATGCAGCCCACAGCTTGGGAGCGCCAACGATGATCTCGGCGCCCGCAGCGCGATAGGAATCATCGCTGCAATTCGCCCCCTCTCCGGCACCGGATTCGACTGCGACTCTGAAACCCAGCTTGACGAGCTTCTCTACGACCTCCGGCACCGTCGCAACACGCTTCTCCCCCGCTGCTGTTTCGCGCGGAATCCCTATCATTAGAGCCATGCAGTCTTCCTCTTGACTTGTTCTAAAAAACGCCCGGACAAGCCGGGCGGTTGAATTGGGGGAATTATAGCCGAGCTTTGAAATGTAAAGCCGTGCTTAGATTCAGGCAGCTATCGCCTTGCATTCGTTGTAACACGCCTGGCAGGCCTCCTTGCAAGCCTTGCATTCGGGGTGTTTTTCGGTCTTCTTGCACTCTTCTTCGCACTCTTTGCAGATATCCATCGCAACTTTCGCCAATTGCGGCAATTGCCTGGAATCCGCCGCAGCCAATTGCTGCAATGCGGTGCAGATGGCCACGGTCTGGCTGGCAGATTTTGCGCAGGCGGCCATGCTCTGGTCGCCCTGCCCCAGCAGATCGAGGCAATGCTGCAGGCAGATATTGGCCTTGACGGTGCAATCGGCGGCGGCGGCGATCAGTTTGTCGTTACGCGACGGCATCGCGTGGTGATCGTGCATGGCATGGTCGTGTCCGGCGGCAAACGCGCGCCCGGTGGTTGCCGCTGCCGCCATCGCGGCAACTCCCATCAACAGCTCTCTGCGATTCATGTGCTCTCCTCGTTAATAAATGGCGCGCAGAGTCTAAAGCAGCCACCGGCACTTGGAAAGCAGCATGCAACGGGAACCGTCCCGGCATCGGCGCTAGCACCCCCCTTTCAGGCCAGCCTTGACCTCCCCTAGCCGCGCCAGCGCGGAGAGGCAGCCCGGCTCTTCCTGCCCGGCTGCCCAGATGGAAGACGCCAGTTCGGCGGGATCGTTCGCTAGGTCGTAAAGCATGAAACGCGGTGCCTCGTAGCGCTCGGCCACGAATTTGAAGCGCCCATCGGAAATGCCCTCGATAATCTGCCCCTCTCGTTCCGGCGGCGTGCGGAACCCCATCCTGGCGCCGTGGAAATAAAAAGTGCGCCCCGGCTCGGGCAGTGCGCCGCCGGAATCGATGATCGCCGGCGCAAAATCGAACGCGCCCGGCCCGGCAACGACCGGCTCGCCGGCAAGCGAAAGCAGCGTTGGATACAGGTCCATGCCCTGAATCCGCGCGGCAATGCGCCGAGGGCCGCCGATGCGCGGATCGACCACGACCAACGGGACATGCAGCACCTCCTCGTACAGCGTCGCATGCTCGGCCGTGGAGGCATGCCCCACATGGCCGTGTTCGAGATGCTCGTCGCCATGATCGGCGGTCAGCACCAAGGTCGTGCGTTCCAGCAGATCGCCGCGCAACAATTCCTCGATCAGCGGCCACAGGAAATCGTTGAACTCCAACAGTTCCGCTGCATACAGGCGGCGCACGATATCGCGGTCGGCCGGCAGAAAACGGTATTTGTCGCGCGGCAGGTTCCACTCGCTGCAGAGCGACTCGCGCAAGCGCTGCGGGATGGCCTCGTCGTCGATGCCCAGCCGTTGCCGATAGGCAGCGCCGGGCCAGTACGGCAGGTGCAGGAACTTGTAGTGGTACCAGAGAAAGAACGGCGCCCTATTATTGCGCTGTTGCCGCAGTGCGGTGATGAGCGTGCCGTCGTTGGCCGCGTGCGCCACATCGGCTACCGGGCAAGGCCCGAAGCCGAGATTCTGGTAACCGTTGATGCTGTTCAGGTAACACACGTTGGGCAGCGCATAGCCTTTGCCGCCAAGATGCTTCGCCATCCCCGGGCTGTCGGCGCGCGGCGCCGACCATTGGTAGCAGACGCCGTGCCGCACCGGGCTTTCCCCGGTCAGGATCGAAAGCAGCGCCGGCGTGGTCCACGGCGCATTCGCATAACACTGTTCGAAACGCACCGAGTGTCCGGCGACCTCGTCCAGCGCGGGCAGCAAAGGCATCCCCTCGAATGCCTCGGTGAAATCCGCACGCCAGGCATCCACCGTCAGCAAAATGAGATTGCGCTGCCCGCTTTTCGTCATGATCGCCCCCTCATTGCGGACATCCCGCCGGATGGTCATGCGCCAGCGAGATGCGCACTCCGGCATCCACCGGGATGTGCGCGTTGAGCTGTTCCAGCTCGGGTTTAGCGGCAAGGAAATCCAGCACCGCCCGCATCCCGAAGACGGGATCGCGCCGGTAGAGTTCGTTGAAGACCGCTTGCAGAAACGCGTAGTCTTGCGGGTAATCGAGCGTCCAGCGTTTGACGGAAAGATCGGTCGCCTGTTTCAGGTGGGCTATCTTGAACAGCTCCGGATGCTTCGGGATGTAGAGCGTGACATGCTCCCGCTCCGACGCCAGGCCGGCATCCCGCCACACCTGCGCCAGCGTCTGCCGCCGCAGGATCTCCACATCCAGCCCAACCGGATAGCTGCGCTCGAGCGTATTGCCGGTGTAATCGGCCCCTGTGCGCAGATGCATCTCGATCGCATGATCGACGATCTCCGGATCGAGCAGCGGGCAATCGCCCTTGATGCGGACGATATGTTCGCCGCCGTACAGCCTTGCCGCCTGGTAATAGCGTTCGAGCGGATCCTGCTCGTGCCCGCAATAGACGCGCACGCCCATTTCCGCACACAAGCCGACGATGGGCAGATCGCCGCGGCCGACCGTTGTCGCGACGATGAAATCGGACGTCAACCGGCTATGCCGCATCCGCTCGATCACATGCGCCAGCACGGGACGTCCGCCAAGATTGAGGAAAACCTTGGCAGGCAGCCGCGTCGATTCCATGCGGGCCTGGATGACGGCCAGCACCTTGGGCGAATCCGCTGCAATCGGGGCGAGCAAGGCGACCACCTCCTTTTGCGGGAGACGGCGGCATGCTGCCGCCGCAGACGACTTTTTGATGCCTTGTGCCTGAAGTGGTTCCAGCGCTGGCGCAACACGGCGCCAGTCCGGGGAGGGTTATTTCGACAGCGTGATGAACGACAGTTTGGAGACTCCGGCCTTTTGCGCCAGCGCCATCAATGCGGCCACCCGCCCATAAGGCACGGCGCTGTCGGCCTCGATCTGCAACTGGAACTGCGGATCGGCCGCGCGCGCGCGCAGCATCTCGGCCAGCCCCTGGTCGCTGACGTGCATGTTGTCCAGCTCGACGTTGCCCTGCGCATCCACCACCAGGCTGACTTTCTGCGGCTTGTCCTTGCTCTGCACCGCATCGGTCTTGGGCAGGTTGATCTTGAGCGATTGCGGCGCCAGCAACGGCGCGGTGATGATGAACACCACCAGCAGCACCAGCATCACGTCCACCAGCGGCGTGACGTTGATCTCGCTCATCATGCTGCCGCTTTCCTGCGATGAATTGTTGCCGAAACTCATGCCGGCCTCACAGTCTGTAATCGTGCTTCTGCGCCAGGCGCATGAAGTCGTGGGCGAAATTCTCCAGGTCGGTCACATGCACTTTCAGCCGGCGCAGGAAAAAGTTGTAGGCCAGCACCGCCGGCAAGGCGGTGGCGATGCCGATGGCGGTGGCGATAAGCGCCTCGCCGATGGGGCCGGCCACCACGTCGAGCGAGGCCGAACCGGTATGGCCGATGTCCTGCAAGGCATGCATGATGCCCCACACCGTGCCGAACAGGCCGACGAAAGGCGCGGTGGAACCGATGGTCGCCAACTCGGCCAGGCCGCGCTCATGGAAGCGCTGGATGTTCTGCAACTGCTGGCGCAGCATGCGCTCCAGCACGTCCTGCGGCGCGCCCAGATGCTTGAGGTCTTGCTGCGCCGCGTTCAGAGTCTTCAACTCGGCGAAGCCGGCCTGCGCCAGCCGCGCGATATCGCCCTGGCTGTCTTGCGCGACCTTCTCCGCCTCGCCCCACTCGCGCACCGCCCAGAAGCGCTCGTTGAAGGCATGGTCGTGTTTTTTGCCCTGCCATTGCTTGCGCAGCTTGAACAGCGCGATCGACCAAGTGGCGATCGACAGCAGGATCAGCAGGGCCAGCGTCGCCGCGACGATGGATGAGTTGACGGAAAACAGATCGTTCATGCTTCGCTATCCTCTAAAGAAAACTTGATGGGTACCAGGAACCATTGCGTCACCGGCTGGCCGAAACGGCGCGCCGGCGTGAAGCGCCAGCTCTTCACCGTCTGCAAGGCGGCGTTGTCGAGGATGGCGAAACCGCTGCTCTGGTGCAGCTTCACCTCGCCCGCCTTGCCCTCGGCCAGCACCTCTACGTTGAGCACCACCTTGCCGTGATAGCCCATGCGGCGCGCCACTGCGGGATACGGCGGACGCGGGTTGTTCAGGTAATCGGCGCGGTAATCCGGCTCGGCATCCAGCACCACCGGCGACGGCGGCGTGGCGTCTTGCGGCACGGGCTGTGCCTCTTGCTTTGGCGCAGCTTGCTCTGCGGGCAGCGGATCGGGTTCGCGCGGCCTGGGTTTGGGTTGCGGCGTGATATCGGCCTGCTGCATCTGCGCATTGGCGAACGATACCGACATCTCGTTGACCAGCACGGCCGGCGCTTCCGGTTGCAGCCAATACGAGGCGAACAGCAGCAGATGCAATACCACGACCAGACCGACCACGGCCGCATGCTCGCGCAACGGCGCGCTTTCCGGCGGTATCGGGAACTGGGTACGCATGGGCATGTGCGGCATGGTGATCGCGAGGGCCGTCATCCTACCAGCGTCCTTCCAGCGTGACCAACAGCATGCGGTAGCCGCGGTCGACCGTATCGAGTTGCCACGCGTTGCCCGCCGCTGTCGTCTCGCGCTGCCGCACGGTATCGGCCGCCAGCAGGTTCTGCCCCGACAGGCGCAGGTTGAATTGCGGCGTCAGCTTGTACAGCCAGAATGCATCCAGCGTCGTCCGGGCATTGGTATGGGCGCGCTGCTCGCCGGGAATGTCGGTCTCGCTGCGGCCGGAGAGTTGCAGCGAGACGCCATAGCTGGATTGCCACGCGGGCAAGCTCTGGTCGACACCGGCCGACATCACATAGCGCGGCGTATCGCGCGCCATGCGCTGGATGCCGAGCCGTTCGTCGTTCACGCGCGCATGCGGCAAGGTCAGGTGCGCTTTCACGGTCGCCCCTTTCCAGCCCAGACTGTCTGTGCGCATCTTGCCGTCCAGCTCCCAGCCCCAATGCAGCGCGCGCCCTTCGTTGTACGGCCGGTCCACCCAGCGCGCACCTTCCAGCTGCACGCGGCGCTCGACGAAATCCGCAGTCGAACGCACATACAAGTTCGCCCCAAGCACGCCGGCATCGCCATCCAGATAGCGCTCCAGCACCGCCTCGAAGTTAAGGCTGCGCTCCGGCCGCAGGTCGGGATTGCCGCGCCGGTCGGCCTCCACCGGCGTGTTCGCCGCGATGCTGCGCGAGACGGTGTCGCTGATCTCATCCAGCCGCGGCATCTTCAGGCCGGCACCAAGCGAGGAACGCGCCACCCATTGCGGCTGCGGCTCCCAACGCACGGCCAGCGAAGGCAACAGCCGACCGTAGCGGCGCGAAAGACCGTCCGTTCCCAGCTGCATGCTTTCGCCGCGCACGCCGTAGGTAAGCGTCGTCGTTGGCCGCACGCTCCAGTCGTCCTGCACCCAGAGGATGCTGTGCCGTTCGCTCGCCGTGTGCGCGGTAGCCGCACCGCCGAAGGACTGGTCTTCGTTGCGACGCAGGTCGATGTGTTCGCCGCCGACGGCCAGCAGATGCTCACCGCTCGGGCGATCCAGCCGCAGAGCGACATTGAATTCGTTCTCGTTGCTGCGCAAGTTCTCGCTCGATGTGGTCAACACGTTGGCCGCATCGTGCGCCTCGCGCAGCGTATCCACCGTGCGCTTGCCGTAGTTGAACGAGGCGCGGCCGGAGAGCTTGGCATCGTCCAGCAGCTTCTCGCCCTCGGCGCGCAGCCGCAGCAAACGGCGGCGGTTGTTCTCGCGGCTGCTGCGGTCGCCGTTGAACGCCAGTCCGGTGCCCGCTGCCGGATCGGCGTAGGCGCTCTGTGTCATGTCGCTGTCGCGCGTGCCGAGGCCGTCGAAGAATAGCGGCGAGACGGTCAGCGTGTCGCCGCCGTCCTTCCAGGTCAGGCGCGGCGACAGCACGAATTCGCGGAAGGTGAAGCGGCCGTTCTCGCTCTCGTTCTGCCACAGGCTGCGCGTGCCCGCGGTCGTGTCGCGGCGCTCGGTCTCGCTGTGGCTCGGGCTGCGGTGCAGGTTCAGCGTGACCGGCAGCGTCCAACCGAAGCCGCCCTCGCCGCCGTTCTCGGTCAGGGTAAATTGCGCGCTCGGCTCGCTGCCGCGCAAGCCCAGCGCAGCCTTCAGCGCGGTCGAACGCTTGGGCAAGGCCTTCTTCATCACCAGATTAACAGTCAGCGGCGCGGCGCCACCGAACTCGGCCGAGGAGCCGCGCGATATCTCGACCCGCTCCAGATCGCCGGAAGGCAAGCGCCCGACCACGCCCGCCACCATGCGCGAGCCGCCCGCCGGGCGTTCGCCGTCGATCAGTATCTGCACCGAATCGCGCGACATGCCGCGTGCGCGCTGGCCGTCGCCGCTGACTTCGACGCCCGGCAGTTTCACCAGCACCTCGCCGATGGTCATCACGCCGAGGTTCTCGATCTCCTTGCGCTCCAGCACAGTCTTTTGCGTAATGGACTCGCGGCGCTCGGCCACATCGCCCCCCTTGGCAGTGACGGTGATCTCTTTCAGGGTCGCCGGTTCTTCGGCCAAGGAGGAACAGGCAATAACAGAGCACGCAAGGAATACAGCAGAACGCTTCATAGGAAATCACACGGACAAAAATCAAATCACCAGAAAGATACGGCGCAAGCCCAACAGGATCAGCACAGCCGCGGCCCCCCAACGTATCCAGCGGATGATCCACTCGCGGTTCTCGCGCAGGCCTTTGCCCAGCAGGCTGATCAGCGGCAATAGTATCAGCAATGGCGTGAGCGCCGCACCCAGACCGAATGCCGCGCCGTTTGCCATGCCCAGCCTGATGCTGCCCGCCGCCGCGCACACCGCCAGCAGCGAGGCCAGCGGTGCGCACGGCGTCAGGCTCAGAGAGAAACCGAGCAACAACGGCGGCGTGCCGCCTGCACTGCGCGCCACGCCGCAGGGAGCATGCGGTTTGGCGGAGCGCAACAGCCACCCCCCTGCCGCGATGGAAGCGAAGCCGATCACCAGATTGCCGGTGCCGCCGCGCATCACTTGGGACAACCATGCGCCGGCAGCGGCAGCCAGCGCACCGAGCAAAGTGTAGGCGATGATGCGGCCGGCAACGAACAGCGCCGTGTCGCGCAAGACCTGCGCCTGCGTGCCGCCGCGCCCCAGCACCCAGGTGCCCATGAACGGCAGGCAGGTGGCGGTGCAGGCGGTCAACCCGAGCGAGGCGCCGAGCAGCCACACGGAGAACAGCGTGACCTGCTGCGGCAGCAACGCAGGGTTCAGCAACTCATCCATGGATCACCCATTCTCCTGCTCCGGTTTGGCAAGCCGGATGTTGATGACGCGCTTCTTCGGCATGCCTGCCGGCGATTCCTGCTTCACGCGATCCTTGTAATAGTCGCGCGAGGAACCGAAAAGTTTGATGCCGAAGAACTTGATCTGGATCACATCGTCGTCCGGACAGTATTCGGCGCAGCGCCCGCACAGGGTGCAGTCCTCGTGGAACGCCTTCTTCCCGAACTCGGCACCGATCTCGTGGATGTCCATCGGGCAGGCTTTCTCGCACACGCCGCACTTTTCGCATTTCTCGTGCGCTTCTTTCTTCACCAGACGCATGGGCGACAGCTTCTGGAACAACGCATTCCACGACAGCAGCGGGCAGATGCGGCAGAATGGCTGGCGTGAAGCCAATGCCGCGATGATGACGAAGCCGAACATGGCATTGCCCAAAGCGCCGAGGAAGAAATTGATGCTGCTCGAGGTGCGCACGGCGATCTGCTCGGCGTCGGCGGTCAGCAGCGTGGTGGCGATGCGCGACGGGCACACCTGGCAGAACGGATCGCCCAGCTCGTTCGAGGCAATGCCCATGCCCGCCATGGTCGGCAGTGCCAGCACCAATACCAGCAGCATCAGCCATTTCACCGGTCGCACCCGCCCCACGTTCGCAGGCGTAAAGCGGTTAAGCGGACGGCCGAGACGGCGGCCGATGCGATACAGCAACTCCTGCACCGTACCCAGCGGACAGACCCAGCCGCAAAACGCCTTGTTGAGGAAGAAGAAGAGCATGAAGAACACGCCCACCGACATCAGCGTCGGGATGAATACCTTGAGCGTGATGTCCTGCGCCTTGGCCAGCGCCTCGCCGACGCGGTGATGCAACTGGTGCTGGTTGACGATGAGGATGCAGTGGTCGCCGGTCATCTTGTCGTACGCGCACGACAGCGACGGCAGCGCCTGCGAGATGCGATCCACCGTGTAGCTGCCGAGCAACGCGCCGCCGTAGACGGTGACGAACAGCATGACGATCTGCACGGTGAAACGGAAACGTCCCAGCGTGGGGAATATCGACTTAAGCATTGCCCGCCTCCTCGCCCTTCTTTCCGGTCTTGGGTTTGCGCAGCAACGGCACGGCGCCCAGCATGCCCAGCAACGTGAAGCCCAGCCCCATCGCCAGACTGCGCTGGTCGAAAGCGTTCGGCCCGTAACTGCCGTTGAATGCGGTCAGCCAGCTCTTGCCGCTGTCGACATGTTCGGTCGCCAGCACGAACTCGGCGCCGCGCCTGCCGTGGTTATGAGCGGCGGCTTTTTCTTCTTCGGCTTTGAAATCATCCGGCACATGCATGATGAACACGCCCTGCGCATCCGACACGAACTCGGCCATGCTGCCGTTCGAGGTTTCCAGCCAGACCTTCTGGCCGGACAGTGGCGCGCCGTTGAAGCGCACGAGAAATTTCCAGTCCTCGTCGGCGCGGTAGCGCGAGTGCTCGCGCGGGAAGGGCTGCGGAATGATCTCCAGATCGTGCTTCTGCTGCATGAACATCGCGGTCGGGTCTTTCGCCCCGCGCTCGCCGAAGGAATGGACGGTGGAGGCGACCACCTCCCGGTCGTCGCGATTCTCGTGCGCCGACAGCCAGTGAAAACCGCCATTGGCCGGCTTGTCCAGCGTGGCGCCGCCCATCCCCTGCTGCAACAGGCGGCGGCCTTGCGGATCATCAAGATTGTTGGAGAACGCCATGACGCCGCCCGGCACGAAGTTCTGCGGCACGATGGTGGTCACCATATTCTCGCGGCTCTCGCCGCTCATCCTCACCTTCAGCGTCGGATACAGCGTCCAGGATGGCTTGCCCATACCCTGCATCATTGCGGCATGATCATGCCCGCCGGACATATCCGCCGGCGGCTTGCCCTCAGGAGTTGCGGCGAATGCCGGCGCGGCCAACAGCAACATCCCGGCAACGATCGTTTTTGCTTTCATCGCCGCGCTCCTCAAAAGACCAGACTCAGGCCGACCGTCCACACACGCCCCGGATTGACCGTGATGGACGGGTCTTCCGCGTTGTAGACGCCGTTACCGTCGCTGTCCGACGAACCGCGGATGGTGTTGTAGTAATAACGATTGAACAGGTTGTCGATGCGCGCGAAGGCCGACCACTTCATCTCTTTTTCGGTCTTGATCTCGTAGTTGGCCATCAGGTTGTACACCGTGCGCCCGCCGCTCCACACCACGTTCACCTCGTCCGCATAACTGCCGGATTGCGCATTCACTTCGCCGGTCAGGGTCAGCGCGGAAGTCGCGCGGTAACGCGTGGTCACGTTCACCTTGTGCATCGGCGTGCGCGGCACGGTCTTGCCGGTGTTGTTATAAAGCACCGACGGCAGCGGCGCATTGCGCGAGCCCATCGCCATCCAGTAGCTGTCGTTGCGGGTGAAGATTGCACGCAGGTAGGTATAAGCAAAATCGCCCGACCATGCCTGCCGCGCATCGGTCTTCGCCCCCAGCTCCAGCCCGCGATTGCGCACGCCGCCGATGTTCTGGTACTGCTCCGGGCCGGATGTCGTTGGCGTGGTCTGGTATTGACCGCCGCTATTCAGGATGAAATTCTTGCGATCGATCTGGAACACCGCGACATCGGTATCCAGCGCAACGCCGAACAACTCGCTCTTGGCGCGCAGGCCGATCTCGTAATTCCAGGATTTTTCCGGCGACAAGCCGGGGTTCGCCAGCACCGTGCCGGTCGGCGTGACCGAGCCGCCGTACAACTGGCTGATGGTAGGCACACGAAAGCCGGTGGAAACGTTGGAGTAAATCTCGCGCTCCGCCGCCAGCGCATAGTTGAGCCCGACCCGCTCCGACCAGACGCGGAACGTCTTTTCACCGCTGGTGACACGCCCTTCGGCGATCTGCGCGGCGGTCAGCGGGATGTTGCTGGCGTATTTCGCGGTGATGTCGTCGTAGCGCGCATTCAGCGTGGCAGTCAGCGGTTCGGCCGGCAGCCATTTGAATTCGCCGTACAGCGCCTTGGTGTCGGAAGTCGAGGTGCTGTCGTTGGTGACGGCACCGGCCAGATTCAGCGGATTGGCCGCGCCGACCGCCGTATTGCGCGCGGTGTAAGTCACCAGATTCGTGGTGAGCGCCTTGTCCTCGAAGCGTTGCAGATCGAGCCCCGCCATCAGCCCCACTTGTTCGCCGCCCTTGCGCAGCTCGGCCTTCATGCCCTTCTGTGTCTGTTTGGTGTCCGCACCGCTGACATAGACATCGCGCAGATTGCTCATGTTGCAATCGGGCAAAGCGGCCACGCTGGTGTTCGGGCAAGCGGCATTGCGCAGGTAACCGCTCGGGTTCTGCCAGCCATAGGTGTGATCCTTGAACAGATAGGTGTTCACCAGCAGGTTGGTGCTCTCGCCGAAATCCTTGGCGTAAGACAGGTTGAACTTGTTCAGGTCGATATCGTACTTGCGCGCGAAGTCTTTGCCGCCCGAAGTCGCGCTGCGCGGATCGATCATCGCATTGGTGACACCGCGCACCGTACCGTGGCTGTCTTTGGCGCGCTTGGAATGCTCGAAGCCGAAAGTCACATCGCTGGTGCCGTCGATGAGGTATTGCAGCTTGCCGTCCAGATAGTCCCGGCTCCACGCGCCCTGATCGTAGAAGTCGTCCGACATCGCCTTGGATTTCTGGATGTGGCCCACCCAGTCGTCTTTGGCGAAACCGACACGCAATAGTCCCTTGTGATAGTTGAAGCTGCCCTTCTCGGCACTGGCCGTAACACCCGCCATCTTGGCGCCGCGTTTGGTGGTGATGATCACCGCGCCCGACAGCGCATCCTCGCCGAACAGGTAAGACGCGCCGCCCTTGATGACCTTGATCGACTCGATGTTGTCGAGATCGATGTTCACGCGCCCGGTGCGCTCCAGCACCGGCACACCGTCGATCACAATCGCCACGCCCGGCTTCTCGCCCATGTAACGCTGCGCTTCCACACCGCGCAACATGATCTTCACCGAATCGCCGCTCTGCACTTCGGCGGTCACCCCGGGGATGGACTCCAGCACATCTACGATGTTCTTGCCGTGCTCTTCATCGACGCGTTTGCCGCTGATGTTGTTGATGTTGGAGGGTTCGCCGCGCTTGGAATCGAAACGGTCGTCGATGGTGGTGGAAGTGACGACCACCTCGCCCAGCATCTTCTTGGTTGTACCGCCTGCCGCAACCTCAGGCTCTTGCACTGGACTCACCGCCGCTGCCGTCTCCGGCGCAAGCGGTGCCTGAGCATCCTCGGCATACAGTTTTGCGGAAAACGACATGGACAGCACGAGCGTCAGCGCACCCGCGACAACTAGTTTCTTCTGCATGGAACTCCCCTCTGGCTAAACCGAATAATCGGGGCGGATGCTAAGTCCGTTGCCAATGCATGGGAATGCGACATGATGTCGCGCGACAAAATGTCGCACCTTCGATGAAGGTACGACATTTTGCGGTGAAGGCTCACCTTCAGGTTATGCCGAAGCCACAATTTGTCGCACCTCAGGTGTGGCAAATTGCGGTGCAGGCTCATATCCGCGCAGCGGATGTGATGCCGGAACCACAGCACGCCGCACCTCAGGTGTGGGTGTGACAACCGCGTGGCGGATGTGATGTTGGAACTACAGGTTGCCCCCCGGATGCGTCGAGGTTGCAAAAAGAAAAACCATTATCCATTCCCTCGCGGGAACGGCCTCAGCGCCCATGCGCGCCATCAACGCGATGGCGTTTGCTGTTTGATCCAGCGCTCCACCGTCGCCGGTTCGAGCTGGCCGCTGGCGGCCCAAACACCGGACTGCGCAGTGTGGAAGTAGGTGCGCGGCAATTCGCCATACCACTCGCGGTCGATCGCGAAACGCAGCCGCTCGACATGGCTGTCGGCGAACACCCAGGATTCGGCATCGCCCAATCCGAGCTTGCCCAACGCCGCGCCGATCAGCGGCGCTTCTGCCTGTGTATCGGTGGAAACCAGCACCAGGCCAATATCGCGATGTTGCTGCAGCAGCTTGCGCAGCAGCGCCAGCTCGCCGCCGCAATAGCTGCAATTCACCGACCAGAACGTCACGATGAAAGGCTTGCCGCTGTGCGCCACGACGATCTGGCGGTGACTGTCGCGCACGAACGGCTTGAGCTCCGCAGCCTGCGCTGCAGAGACAGTCAGCAAGGCCAGACCAGCGAACAGCAGCCAGCGCTTCATTCGATCACCTCAAGCAGGCGATGCCCTTCGACCAGGCTATTCCACGACAGATACACCCGCCCCTTCCCTTCGAGCAATTGCGGGCTGTCGGACGCGTCCGCCGTGCTTGCCAGCCGGCGCGGCACCGACCACACCTTGCCGCCATCGAGCGAGCGCATGACGACGATATGCGTCTGTTCGCCGTCGAATTCCTTCCACGCCAGGTAAACATCGCGCCCCCGGCTCAACACGGCCGGATGCGCCGCCTGCGCGGCTGCCTTGCCGAAGTTCAGCGGCGCAGTGAAAGTCCTGCCGCGGTCGCCCGAAGACGCATAGAACAAACCGCGCTGCTCCGGCGCATTGCTGAACCAGGCGGCGTGATACACGCCATCGGCGGCGATGGAGAGCGCCGGGCCGTGATGCGGACAGGCAGCGACGTTCCAGTTCTCGCGACCGAGCCGCTGCGCCAGCGCCTTGCCGTCCAGACGCGCGATGGCGTGGTCGCGGATGTTGCCGTCGTAGATATGGCGCCACGCCACCACCGGCACGCCGTCGCTATCCAGCGCCATCGCCGTGCGGCAGCATTCGCAGGTATGGTCCGCCAGCTTGATGTTGCGGCGGAAGCTGGCGCCGCCGTCGTCCGACACCGCGTAATACAGCGCAGCCCCGGCGTATTCGGCACCGGCCTTGCGCGCCGCGCTCTGCTCGCGCTTGTCCAGCCAGGCCAGGTAGACCTGCCCCTTGCCATTCACCGCCAGTGCATCGAAGCGATGGCTGATGACCTCGCGGTTGTCGTTCACGGTGATGGGCGCGCTGAAGCTGCGGCCGCCGTCGAGCGAACGGCTGAAGCGAATGTCGCCGGTCATCGGCTGTTCGCGGCTGAGTGTGTAGGAGACATAGACCGCCGCGCCGCGCGCCACCAGCTTGGGACGGTTCTCGCCATCCGCCGCGATCGCTTCCGGCTCGGGATTCACCTGCACCGCATCGCCGTAGCTCGCACCGAGGTCGTCGGAGCGGCTGACCCACAGGTGGCCGTCGCGCACTTGTGCACGCCACAGCCTGCCCTTGTCGTCGAACGCGGCGGTGACCGCCAAGGCCGGCCTGGCCAGCATGGCCTGCCACATCTTCTGCATGTCGTGCGGCGGCTCGGCCGCCTGCACAGCGCACGCCATCGTCAACAGCAACAAGGAAAAGAGTTTGTTCATGTTTTCGACTCTATCACATCACTTCCACGCATCCTGGATGCCGAGATAGAAAGTACGCGGCATGCCCGGCGCATAGCTGCTGGTGCCGCTGGTGCTCTCGGCAAAACGGCGGTCGGCCAGATTGTTGATCTTGGCGAACAGCGCCAGCTCGCCCGCGAAATGGTAGCTCGCGGCAAGGTTCAACAGATCATGGCCGCTGTAGCGGGCGGTGTTGGCATCGTCCATCCAGTAGCTGCCGAGCGTGACCACCTCGGCGCTGAGGTTGCCGCCATGCAGCAGTGCCGGCGTGTAGCTCAACCGTGCATTGGCGATGGTGCGCGGCGCCAACGCCATCTCCTTGCCGGTGAAATCGGCGGTGTTGGTGACCCAGCTGTCGTAGCTGTGCTTGGCGTAGCTGTAGGCCACATCCAGTTTCAGCGCAGCGCCGAGCGGTGCGGCAAGGCCGAGCTCGATGCCGCGGTGCAGCGTCTTGCCGCCGTTGACCGACAGCGGCGCATTGGTGAGCGGGTCTTTCTGCGTCAGGATGTCGTCGCGCTTCACCATGCGGTAGAGCGAGGCCTCGAAGGAGACACCGAACGGCGCGGTACCGCGCAGTCCGGTCTCATAGCTGTCCACCTTGACCGGCTTGAGCTCGAGATTGCCGGCAGCGATCTGCTGCGCCAGCACGGCGCTGGCCGCCGCCGACGGGCGGAACAGCTGGCCTTCCGACGGCGCGCGGAAGCTGTGGTTGTAGCTCAGGAAACCGTTGAGGCTGTCGCTGAAGGCGTAGGTGGCACCGAGCTTGGGACTGAGATGGTTGTAGCGGCGTGAGGTGTCCGCGCTCTGCCCGTACCATTTGGTGCCCACCGCGGTCACTGCCGACACTGCTGTAGCCGCCCGATTGTTGCGGAAATCGTAGCTCATGTCGTCGTAGCGCAGGCCGCCGGTCAGACGCAGCGCCGCCGTCGGCGACAGCTCGCCGTGCACATAGGGCGACACGCCCTGATAGGTGACTTTGTAATCGTAGATGCGGTTCGTCACCGTGTAGCCGGTGTACACCTGGCCGACCTTGCTGGTCAGGATGCTGTCCTCGCTGCGCGAGCCGGGGCTGTGGTCCACGTCCACGCCGACGATCAGACGCGAACGATACGGCGCGAAGTCCATGCGGTATTTCGCCAGCATGCCGAACGACTGGTTGCTGGTGTTGTAGACCGTCGGGTCGTAGCCCAGCGACCAGTTGGCCAACAGGTCCATGCTGTCGTCGCGGAAATACGGCGTGATGCTCAGCAGCGTGTCTTCGGTTTCCTTGTCGTAAGCCACGGACAGACGTTTCGCCTGCACCTTGCGGAACGAGATCGGGGTGTAGTTGATGGTCGGATCGCCGGTGTAATCGGCCAGCGAGATCGCCGAACTGCCCGCCGTCTGCTGGTCGATGTTGGAGACCGTTGCCAGCACTTTCAGCACCGCCGTCTCGTCCACCACCCGGTCCCAGCGCAATGTGCCGCTCTGGCGGTCATAGCCGGTCGCTTTGCGCCAGCCGTCGCTCTTGGTCAGGTTGAGATCGGCGCGCACGCCGTTGTCGTCGAAGCTGTTGCCACCGGAGACCAGCAGGCGCTTCCAGCCGAAGCTGCCGAGCTCGCCACTCGCCTCCACTTCGGCAGCAGTCGGCGGACGCCGCGACAGCACGTTGACCACGCCGCCAATGGCGTCCGAACCATACAGCGCCGAGCCCGGCCCCTTGGTCACCTCGATGCCGCCGGACTGCGGCATGTTCACTTCGTACAGGGCATTGTGATTGAAAAAACCGGTGGAACGCACCGGAATGCCATCCTCCAGATAGGCATACACGGCATTGGTGGTCAGCGGCTGGCGGATCGCGGTCTGGTGCCCTTCGCCGCCGGTGATGTTGACCCACACGCCCGGGATGCGCCCCATGACCTGCGACGGATGCGAAGCCTTCGCCGCGCGCAGCGCCTCGCCGGAAACCTTGCCCACCGTCGCCGCCAGCTCGGATTTCTTCTGCGCCTCGCGCGTGCCGGTGACGACCACGTCGTCCAGCGCCACTGCCTCATCCGCCGCACACACCGGCTGGCTCAACGCAATGCCCAACAAACCCAACGCGAAACCGCAAGACTTAACTTGGCATCCATTCATCCCATTCTCCGAGGCAATCGTTATCGAGCTCGCAATGGTAGGGGAACAATGCGACACCGATGTGCGACATTTTGTCGCACTTAGCAATCGTCCCCCCGGCTGCTACAGGGGATTGCTTATGCGGAAGTGGGGGATTCACCGTACCCGCCGGATCAGCGCCCCGGTATATCCAGCGGTGAGCCGGCCGCATTTGCTGCCCCCTGCTTCCGCTATAATCCGGCGATGTCCTCCATCCACCTCCTCCCCGACCTGCTCATCAACCAGATCGCCGCCGGCGAAGTCATCGAACGCCCCGCTTCGGCACTGAAGGAACTGCTGGAAAACAGCCTGGACGCGGGCGCGACCGAGATCGCCGTACAACTGGAAGGCGGCGGCATCAAGCGACTGGTGGTGCGCGACAACGGCAAGGGCATCGCGCAGGACGAACTGCCGCTCGCGCTGATGCGCCACGCCACCAGCAAGATTTCTTCACTGGAAGATCTACAGAAGGTCGCCAGCATGGGCTTCCGTGGCGAGGCGCTGGCCAGCATGGCCGCCGTGGCGCAACTTTCCCTCACCAGCCGCACAGCAGAAGCAGCGCATGCTTGGAAGGTGGAAGCGCTGGACGGCACGCAAAGCGCCGCCGCGCCCGCCGCCCACCCGCACGGCACCAGCATCGAGATACGCGAGCTGTATTTCAACACCCCGGCACGGCGCAAGTTCCTCAAGAGCGAATCCACCGAATACGCCTGGTGCGAAGAAGTGTTCAAGCGCATCGCGCTGTCGCGCCCCGATGTGGCGTTCTCGTTGCAGCGCGATGGCAAGAGCGTATGGCAATTTCCAAAACAGGATTTGGCGCAGCGCATCAACGCCATCCTGGGCAGCGAGTTCGGCCAGTACGCGGTCAGCGTCGAGCGTGAGGTCGGCCCGCTGCACCTCTACGGCATCGCCGGGCTGCCCGCCTACTCCCGCTCCACCCGCGACGAGCAATACTTCTTCGTCAATGGCCGCTTCGTGCGCGACAAGGTGCTGATGCACGCCGTGCGTCAGGCCTATCAGGACATCCTGCATCACCAGCGCCACCCGGCCTTCGTACTCTTCCTCGACATGCCACCCGAGCAAGTGGACGTGAACGTGCATCCCGCCAAGAGCGAGGTGCGCTTCCGCGAAAGCCAGGGCATCCACCAGTTCGTGTTCCATGCCTTGCAGGATGCGCTGGGCGCGACGATGAAACAGGGGTCGGCTGAATCTGTAGCCCCACAAACGGAAACCGCCAGACCAAGCTTTGCGCCGATCCAGCAACAAACGATGGCCTTCAACGCCGCCCAGCCGCAGGCCGCCTACAAACTGTGGGAAGAAAATGCCACAGTGCGCGATGAGTTCACCGAACCGCAAGCCCCCGCCGCTCAACCGGAGGCGCATCCGTTGGGCTTCGCCCTCGGCCAACTCTCCGGCATCTACATCCTCGCCCAGAACCAGCAAGGGCTGATCGTGGTGGACATGCACGCCGCGCATGAACGCATCGTCTACGAGCGATTGAAAGCCGCCTTCGACCAGCAGCAGATGCCCACCCAGCAACTCATGATCCCGGTCACCTTCGCCGCGGAAGCGCTCGATGTCGCCACCGTGGAAGAAGAACAGACTGCGTTGCAGCAGCTCGGCTTCGACATCGCCCCCATTTCCACGAATACCTTGGCCGTGCGCGCCATGCCCGCCATGCTCAAGCAATCGCACGCCGAGACCGCCGCGCGCGAAGTGCTGCACGAACTGCGCGACTTCGGCGCCAGCCGCGCCCTCACCGAGAGACGCAATGAGTTGCTCGCCACCCTCGCCTGCCACTCCGCCGTGCGCGCCAACCAGCAACTCTCACTGCCCGAGATGAATGCCATCCTGCGCGAGATGGAACAGACGGAGCGTGCCGACCAGTGCAACCATGGTCGGCCGACGTGGTTCCAGGTGACATTGCAGGAACTGGATGCGATGTTTATGCGCGGGAAGTAAGTTAGGAGGACAAATTGTTCAAAAAATCCAGCATATTTATTTGGTCAATCATCTTCGCAATCCTAGTGATTGCCATCCTGCTGCTGACATATTTACTTGACCTTCAGATTATTGATAGGGATCTCATAAAAACTTTATTGGGAACTTTTGTGGGTGCGTCTCTGGCATTCATTTTCAATAGATACATGCAGTCCCAAAACCAATATCAAGATGATCTCGCAGCCGGACGCCGTGCGTTGTTTACAATCAGAAACCAAATAGATGATTTTGCAAACTACCGATATGCCTTCCAGAGTTCAGTTGATCACGTGAACTCTGGCATTCCAAGTGCCCCCGAATGGTGTTTGGCAAAACCCATGGGATTCAATTTCAACCCCTCAAATGTATTCGACTATAAGTCACTAAGCTTTTTGTTATCAAAACAGAGCGGGAGGGATGCTTATCAACAGCTCCAGCTTGTCGAACGAACTTACTTGGATTTAATGGCGCGACATTCTGATTTAAATAGCAGTGCCATTGATATTCAAAAGGCAATAAGTGAACTGCAAAATACGATTGGCAATATTCAAAACATTTCCCTAAATTCACTTGAATCTCATGTGAGCGCTGAATTAGTCTACAGGGTCAGGGATCAGTTACGTGCAGTTGCACTTCGTATAGACCAAGATGAGCAGCGATATTTTGACGCGCTAAATGCGCTCAACCAAGCTTTGCAAGAAATATTGGGAAATGACGCAATAATTCCTTTCCTAACGATTAGTGAGAAGCTGAAAAAAGAAAAACTTCCTCCTCTTCCCCATGCATTGCGATCTTATGTAGATCAACAAATTGTGCAAAATAATTGAACGCCGTGCCTTTCATCCCAATACCAGCAAGCCGCATCGCCTTCGCCTCCTTCATCGGCACCGCCATCGAGTTCTACGATTTCTACATCTACGGCCTCGCGGTGGCGATGGTCATCGGCCCCATCTTCTTCCCGAGCGCGGATGCCACGGCGCAGTCGCTGAACGCCTTCCTCACCTTCGGCATCGCCTTCCTCGCGCGTCCGTTCGGTGCGCTGCTGTTCGGCCATTTCGGCGACCGCATCGGACGCAAGACGACACTGGTAGCTTCGCTGCTAGTGATGGGCATCTCCACCACCTTGATCGGCGTGCTGCCGAGCTACGAGATGGTGGGCTGGGTTGCACCTGCTCTGTTGTGCCTGCTGCGCTTCGGCCAGGGCATCGGCCTCGGCGGCGAATGGGGCGGCGCCGCCTTGCTGGCGGCAGAATATGCGCCTGCGGGCAAGCGCGGCTGGTTCGGCATGTTCCCGCAGCTCGGGCCTCCCGTCGGCTTCCTGTTCGCAGTGGGTAGCTTTTTGCTACTGGCGAACACGCTCGACGATGCTCAGTTCCGCGACTGGGGCTGGCGCATCCCGTTCCTCGCCAGTTCCATATTGGTCCTGATCGGCCTCTACGTGCGCTTGAAGCTGGAAGAGACGCCGGTGTTCACGCAGGCGCTGAAGTCGCATGCGCCGGTGAAGCTGCCGCTGGCGCAACTCTTCGCCCACCACGCCAAACCGTTGGTGCTGGGGGCATTGCTGATGGTGGTGTGCTACGCGCTGTTCTACATCACTACGGTGTTCTCGTTGAGCTACGGTGTCGCCAAGCTCGGCATCGCGCGCCCCGACTTCCTCGGCATGCTGTGCATCGCAGTACTGTTCATGGCCGCCGCCACGCCGCTCTCTGCCTGGGCGGGTGACCGTTTCGGCCGCAGGCCGGTGCTGATCGCCGCAGGCAGCGCGGCGCTGCTGTCCGGTTTTCTGATGGAGCCGATGTTGGGCAGCGGCTCGCCGCTACTCATCACCGCGTTCCTCTCGCTCGAACTGTTCCTGATGGGCGCGACCTTCGCACCGATGGGAGCGCTGTTGCCGGAGCTGTTCCCGACTGCGGTGCGCTACACCGGCGCGGGTGCGGCCTACAACCTAGGCGGCATCCTCGGCGCATCGCTGGCGCCCTACATCGCGCAGCAGCTGGTGCAGCACGGCGGCTTGAGCTGGGTGGGTGGATATATCTCGGTGGCAGCGGCGATCAGCCTGGTCGCGGCGTTGCTGGTGCATGAAACGCGCGACAAGGAATTGGCATGAGCAAGCTGCCACCCGCCATCTTCCTGATGGGCCCCACCGCTTCCGGCAAGACCGGCGTGGCGGTGGAGCTGGTGCAACGCTATCCGGTGGAACTCATCAGTGTGGATTCGGCGCTGGTGTTCCGCGACATGGATATCGGCACGGCCAAGCCGGATGCGGCCACGCTGACGAAAGCGCCGCATCATCTCATCGACATCATCTCCCCCACCGAAGCGTATTCCGCCGCCGCGTTCCGCAAAGATGCGCTGCGGCTGATGGCGGACATCACTGCTCGCGGCAAGGTGCCGCTGCTGGTGGGCGGCACGATGCTTTACTACAAAGCGCTGCGCGAGGGCTTGAGTCCATTGCCGCAGGCCGATGCCGCGCTGCGTGAACAACTGGATGCCGAAATCGCCGAGCACGGCATCGAACGTCTGCACGCGAGGCTGGCCGAGGTGGATGCCGCGACTGCCGCGCGGCTGCACAGCACCGATACGCAACGCATCCAGCGCGCGATGGAGATATTCCTGGTCTCGGGCAAACCGATGTCGGAACTCATCCAGCAGCAGGAACAGGAGCCGTTGCCCTACGACGTCCTGCCCATCGCGCTCCTCCCTTCCGACCGTGCGGTGCTGCACCAGCGCATCGCGGTGCGCTTCGAGCAGATGCTGAAGGATGGGCTGCTGGATGAACTCAAAAGGCTGCGTCAGAAATATCCGCTGCACCGCGACATGACTTCGATGCGCTGCGTCGGTTACCGGCAGGCGTGGGAATTCCAGGAAGGCGAAATCAGCGAGAGCGAGCTGCTGGAGAAAGGCATCGCCGCCACGCGGCAACTGGCCAAGCGCCAGCTCACCTGGCTGCGCTCGACGCCGGACATCATCGAGCTGGATTGCCTGCAATCCCAGCTTGCAGACAAGGTTGCATCGATACTGGGATCACATGGAATCGGTGTTCCCTGAGATTCTAAAAAACACGCGCCCGGCATCACTCAGAAAACACATAGCCGTGCTCCCTGAACAAGGCCAGACAGGCGTCCACCACCTGCGCATCGTAACGGCTGCCGCGGCCCCGCAAGATATCCTGCAGGGCCGCATCATCCCCCAGGCCGGGACGATAGGGACGGTGCGATGACATCGCCTCGACCACATCTGCCACGCTGAGGATGCGGGCGCCCAGCAATATCTCTTCACCCTTCAAGCCTTGCGGATAGCCGGAACCGTCCATGCGCTCGTGATGTTGCAGCACCATCTGGGCGATCGGCCAGGAGAAGTCAATCTCCTTCAAGATGTCGTAACCCGCCCGGGGATGCATCTTGATGAGGCTGTACTCGATCTCATTCAGCCGCCCCGGCTTGCTCAATATCTCCGACGGGACGCTGATCTTGCCCAGATCGTGCACGATGCCGGCCAGGTGGATCACCTCTTGTTCCTCGTCGGACAACCCCATCTGCCGGGCGATGGCGCGAGCCAGTGCGGCTACCCGCTTCTGGTGGCCGGAGGTATAGGGGTCGCGCATCTCGACGATGCCGGAGATGGCCTCCACCGTCTGCAGCATGTTCTTCTGCAGGCGCAGCTCATGCGCACGGTGCGCCTCCTTGACGCGCAGGGTGAGGATGCCGAACGCGAGGTCGCCGGACAATTCCTCCAGCAGCAGCACCTCGTCCTCGTCGAAGACATTCACCTTGTCGTCGAACAGCACCAGTGCGCCGAAAGAACGGTTACCATCCATCAACGGCAGCGCGATGCAGGAGGCGTAACCGTATTGCAATGCATGCTCGCGCCACGGATTGACTTGGGAATCGGCAATGATGTCCGGCACCACGATGCTCTTGCCGCCGATGATGGCCCTGCCGGCAGGACATACACCGTTGCTGCGTTCATTCCATGTCAAACCGGAAAGATTCGGATATTCCTGCTCGAATCCCGCTTGGGCCATCTGCCTTATCGTCTTGTCCGCATCGTCGCGCGCATAGCCGATCCAGGCCATGCGGTAACCGCCGAACTGTACCGCGACCTTGCACATCTCCTGCAATAACTGCTCTTCGCGTTCGGCATGGATCAATGCCTGGTTGCCCGCACTGATCGTGCGCAGCGCGCGGTTGGCGCGCTGCATGGCGACCTCGTGTTGCTTGCGCTCGGTGATATCGATGGTGTAACCGGCCAGCCAAGTCTTCTCGCCCTGCGAGATCGGGAATTTGATGGTGACGTAGCTGCGGCCGTTCAGCCCTTCTTCCAGTTGCAGCACCTCGCCTGTGGAAACCGTATGCCAGTCGTCGGCAGACATCTTTGCGGCAAAGTCGGCGGGAAACAATTCGGCCATGGTTTTGCCGACCATGTCCTTGCCGTGCACACCGATCATATCGACAAAGTTGTTGCTGGCCGCCAACACCCGGCTTTCCGTGGGCGATACTTCTTTGATGTAAGCATAGATCGGCGAATTCGCGATGAAAGCCAGCAACAGTTCGCGGCTCTGGCGCAGCGCCTGTTCTGTCTCGCGGCTGTCGGTGATGTCTTCCAGCGTGTGTACGCTGTATTGGTATTCCCCCGCTTCATCGCTCACCGGGAAGGCGCGTGAACGGTAGGTGCGCCCGCCGAGCATGATGATCTCGTCGGCTTCGTCCTTTCCCGTTTCCTCCGCATGCAGACAACACGGCAAAGGGCCGGGGTTCTTGGGGAACACTTCGAAATAGGGACGGCCGATCAGCTCCTTGAACGGGATGCCGGCACGACGCTGGTAGGCGCGATTGGCACGCACGATGCGGAAATCCTTGCCATGGATGAACAACGGGTCATCGATGGCATCGAGCGCAGACATCCACTCCCGGTGCGCCTGCTCGATCTGGCGGTGCGCACTCTCAAGTTCAGACCGGATATCGTTTTCAGAAGCGCTCAAGATGAGACCTCCCTCAATGTCCGCTGCCTAGTCTTTGGGAAACGGCGTTGGTGACATGTTACACCCGCACGCCGAAGCAGGGTGCTTACGTCAGTGCGGCTTGCTCAGGTCGCAAACGATCCCGGCATCGACACCCAGCATCAGCATGACCTCTTCGGCGGGTTTGCGCAGCAATTCGCCGATATCCTTGTAATCGTCCGGCAATGCCGCATCATCCCAGCCGTTGGCAGAGTGGCGCGCCAGATTGACCGCCAGGGTGACGTTGCGCACACGCGGCTTGGTGCTGTTGGCATCGTCCATCAGCGTCAGCAGCAATTCGGGGAGTTCCCATGCCTTGACCAGCGCCTTTTGCAGATCGCCGATGGCGAATCCCAGCACCTGCTCCTGCACGGCACGGCTGCGCAGCGATTTATCGTGCTGCTGGATGGCGCGTATCTGCAGCATGTCCTGCGGCGCGTAACACCACATCAGCATCTCGGCCAAGTCGTGCAGCAACGCAGCAATGCGCACTTCTTCGTAGTGCAGGTCGGAAAGACGCACCGCCCAGTCGAAGGCGTATTCGGACGCGCGATGCGAGCGATGCAGGGTATGGAGCAGCTGGACCAACGCGTCGTTATGCCCCGCCAGTACCTCCTGCACCAATGGTTTGGCGGGGATCTTTTGAAAGAAGGCCTCGACGCCGAGCATGATCAGCGCCTGCTCGACCAGCGCCACTTCGCTGGTCTGGCTGCGGTGCTTGTGTTGCTGGAGATAGCGCAACAGCTTGGCGGTCAACATCGGATCGCGGGCGATGACCAGCGCGACGCTGCGTGCGCTGAGCTTGTTCTCGTCCTGATGCAGAGCATCAAGATCGCGTGCCGTCTGTTTCAGCACCGGGATATCGGCCTGGGTCAGGAATGCCACCCAGCCGTCGAGTCCTCTTTTTTCCGTTTGTTGCATAACCCCTCCCCTGTGGCGAGTCTATCGGGTTTTACGGCAATACGGGAAGAACCTTTATACCTGCACCGCCAGTGTACCGCTACGCCCTTCCACTTCGCCGATACCGACTTCATGGCGGGGCAGCGTTGCTTTCAGCGCTTGCAGGTACTGGCGCATCGAGACCAGTTCGTAGCCCTGCGCCTGCCAGCCGGCGAGCAACTGTTCCAGCACCGGCATCCATTTGCTGCCTTCCAGCTCGGCATGCAGGGTGAACACATGGCCGGTCTCGGGTGCCTGCGCGGTGAGCGCCAGCAGGTGTTGAGCCACATTGTCCAATGTGATGCCGTCGCGGCCGATTAGTTCATCCAATGTCGGCAAGGTGGTCGGCAATTGCGGGCAGGCGATGATCTCGGCATTCCAGGTCGGGATGAAAGGATTGCTGCCGCGCGTGTCCGAGCTGTATTCCAGCCCCAGCTGCTGGGTCTGGCGCAAGGCATAGCGGTTGGTCTGCCAGCCGGCAGCGGCGTGCGCCTTGGGGGCGACGCCGAATATCTCGGTGAAACGGTCCACCGCGCGCTGCATCTCGCGCTGCGTCCACTTGGCATCCTTGCCGGCGACATGATCCTGCCAGCGGATGTGATCGTAACAGTGGATGCCGACCTCAAAGCCCGCATCGCGCACCGAACGCATGATGTCGGCACAGTTGCGGCCGATGTCCGGACCGGGCAGCAAGGTACCGTACAGCAGCGTCTTGATGCCGTAGTGCTCGACCACGGAGGTGCGCGACACCTTCTTCATGAAACCGGGGCGGAACACGCGTTTGATGGCGCGACCGGTATGGTCTGGACCGAGCGAGAAGAAGAACGTCGCCTGTGCGTTATGGCGTTTGAAAGCGTCTACCAGACGCGGCACGCCTTCACGGGTGCCGCGGTAGGTATCGACGTCGACTTTGAGCGCGAGCTGCTTCGCCATCAGTCGACCAGGCCGCGTGCCTCGGCGATCTGGCTGCGGTACGCGTCGTAGATCTTGCGCAGCATGTCAGGCATGTTGGTGGTCGGCTTCCAGCCCAGCTCTTCGCAGGTGTTGGTGATCTTCGGCACGCGGTTCTGCACGTCCTGGTAGCCCTTGCCGTAGTAGGCGTCGGAAGTAGTCTCGACGATCTTCACCTTGGCGGCGGAGTCGCGATATTCCGGATACTCGTTGGCCAGCTTGAGCATCATGTCGGCCAGGTCGCGGATGGCGTAGTTGTTGGACGGGTTGCCGATGTTGTAGATCTTGCCGGTGGCGACGCCGTTCTTGTTCTCGATGATCTTCATCAGCGCGTCGATGCCGTCGTCGATGTAGGTGAAGGCGCGTTTCTGGTGGCCGCCGTCGACCAGGCTGATGTTGTTGCCGCGGATGATGTGGCCGAGGAACTGGGTCACCACGCGCGAGCTGCCTTCCTTCGGGGTGTTGATCGAGTCCAGGCCGGCGCCGATCCAGTTGAACGGGCGGAACAGTGTGAAGTTCAGGTTGTCCTGCATGCCGTAGCCCCAGATCACGCGGTCCATCAGCTGCTTGGAGTTGGAGTAGATCCAGCGCGGCTTGTTGATCGGGCCGCACACCAGTTCGGAGTTGTCCGGATCGAACTCGGCGTCATGGCACATGCCATAGACTTCGGACGTCGACGGGAACACCAGGTGTTTGTTGTACTTCACCGCGGCGCGCACGATGGGCAGGTTGGCCTCGAAGTCCAGCTCGAACACGCGCAGCGGTTGCTTCACATAAGTAGCCGGCGTGGCGATGGCCACCAGCGGCAGGATCACGTCGCACTTCTTGACGTGGTACTCGACCCATTCCTTGTTGATGGTGATGTCGCCCTCGAAGAAGTGGAAGCGCGGCTTGCCGATCAGGTCGGTGATGCGGTCGGTGCTCATGTCCATGCCATAGACTTCCCAGTCGGTGGTGGCCAGGATACGGTTGGAGAGATGGTGACCGATGAAACCGTTCACACCCAGGATCAGGACTTTCTTCATTTTTCTTTCCTCAACGATTGAACTCAAATTTGTTGCTGCCGTACTTTGCTGCAAATTCTGCTGCACTCATTTCGACACCGTCCAGCTCGAAGCGCACCACGCGCAATACGCCGCTGCCGCAGACCGCATACGCTTTGCCTTCTTTCACGTAGAAGGCCGGTGATTGCTGGCCTGCCACTGTGCACTTCGTCACCAGCGTCTGCAGGATACGCAACGGCTTGCCCATCAATTGCGTCATCGCGCCGGGATAGGGCGGCGCTACCGCGCGCACCAGGTTGTGTATCTCCTGCGCAGACTGCGACCAGTTGATGATGCCGTCTTCCGCCTTGCGCCCGCCGAAGTACGCGCCTTTGCTCAGATCCTGCTTCTCGGCCTTGGCGGTTCCCGCCAGCAGCGCCGGAAGTACGCCGTTCAGCGCCATCTCGGCCGCCACGGTCACCTTTTGGAACACCTCATGCGCCGTGTCGTTCGGCAGGATGGGTACGGCCTGCTGCGCCACGATGTCGCCGTTGTCCGGCTTCTCGGTCATGTAGTGCAAGGTGCTGCCGGTTTCGGTTTCGCCGCGGATTATCGCCCAATTCACCGGTACGCGTCCGCGATATTTGGGCAGCAGCGAACCGTGCATGTTCAGTGCGCCGCGCTTTGGAATGGCCAGCAGCGGCGCTTTCAGCATCTCGCGGTAGTAGAACGAGAAGTAGAAGTCCGGCTGCAAGGCGGCGATCTGCTCCACCACTTCCGGCACATTCGGATTGTCCGGCGTGATGACCGGGATGCCGTGCAACTCGGCCAGCTGCTGCACGCTGTCGAACCAGATGTTCTCTTTCGGATTGTCGCGGTGGGTCACCACCAGCGCCACATCCACGCCGTGCGCCAGCAGCACGTTCAGGCAACGGTAGCCGACGTTGTGATATGCGAAGACGACTGCCCGGCTCATGCAATCTCATCCGGGAACAGGGATGTCGGTAGCGCTTCTTCCACCGCCTTGGGCTTGCGTGTGCGTTTCGGCTTTTCCGCGACCGGCTTCTCGACCGCTTGCTGCTCCAGCACCGCCTCGATCAGGTAGCGCGGTCTATGGCGCACTTGCTGATAGATGCGGCCGATGTATTCGCCCAGAAGACCGATACCGAACAGCGCGATGCCGATCAGGAAGAACATCAGCGCGAACAGCGTGAACAGGCCTTCGGCCTCGGGGCCGATGATCAGGCGGCGCACCACCAGAAACACGAAGAACAGGCCGGAGAACAGCGAGATCAGCATCCCCATCATGGAGAACATCTGCAACGGCACCAGCGAGAAGCTGGTCATCAGGTCGAAATTGAGGCGGATCAGGCTGTACATCGAATATTTCGATTCGCCAGCGGTGCGCTCCTCATGCCCCACCACCACCTCGGCCGGATTGCGCGCGAAGCTGTAGGCCAGCGCCGGGATGAAGGTGCTGACTTCCTTGCAGCTGTTGATCGCATCGATGATGTTGCGGTCGTAGGCGCGGAACATGCAGCCCTGGTCGGTCATCTTGATGCGGGTGATCTTTTCGCGCAGGCCGTTCATGGCGCGCGAGGCAACGTGACGCCACCAGCTGTCGTTGCGCTGACGACGGATGGAGCCGACGTAATCGTGGCCCTCGTCCATCTTGGCCAGCAGCAGATGAGTGTCCTCCGGCGGGTTCTGCAGGTCGGCATCCAGCGTCACGATGCGCTGGCCGCGGCACTGCTCGAAGCCAGCCATGATCGCCATGTGCTGGCCGAAATTGCCGTTGAACAGCACCACGCGCGTCACATCGGGGCGCTTCTGGAACTGTTCGCGCAGGATGGCGGCAGAACGGTCGCGACTGCCATCGTTGACGAACACGATCTCATAGGCGATGCCGAGCTTGTCCAGTGCGGGATACAGGCGGTCGAACAGGGCCTGCAGGCCCTGCTCTTCGTTATAGACGGGGATGACGACGGAAAGTTGGGGTGTGCTCATAGGGGCGGCATTTTACCGCAGCACGCGCCAATCACGAAATGCACTAAACGGCCAGCACTTTGCGCACTGCGGCGACCACGCGCTCCACGTCCGCCTCGCTCATGCGCGGGAACAGCGGCAGCGTGACGATGCGGCGCCCCACGCTCTCCGCCACGGGGAACATGCCTTCCTTGAAACCACGCTGACGATACATCTGGAACAGGTGGATGGGCGGGTAATGCACGCCGCAGCCGATGTTGTGCTGCTCCTTCATCTTGGCCATGAAGTCGCTGCGCTGCACCCCTTCCGGCAGCACGATCTCGAACATGTGCCAGTTGGTGTTGCTGAAATCCTTGACCGGCAGCTGCGCCCCGCTCTGCTTCTCGAAGTCTGCTCCGAAGCTGGCGAAATAGTGTTTGGCCAGCGCATGGCGGCGCGCAGTGATGCCTTCCAGTTGCGGCAACTGATTGAGACCGATCACGGCGGCGACATCGGTCATGTTGTACTTGCCGCCCAGCACATCCACGTCCATGCCGTCGAAGCCGCTGCGCGTGACGCCCTGCAGGCGGTATTTCTCGGCCAGACGAGCTTCATCGTCGTTGTTCAGCACCAGGCAGCCGCCTTCGGTGGTGGTGAGGTTCTTGTTGGCCTGGAAACTGAACGAGACGAAGTCGCCGAAGCTGCCGATGCGCTTGCCGTTCCACTGCGAACCCAGCGATTGCGCGGCATCCTCCACCACGCGCAGCTTGTGCTTCGCGGCAATGGCATACAGCCGGTCGCGATCCACCGGCAAGCCGGACAGGTCGACCGGGATGATGGCCTTGGTGCGCGGAGTGATGGCCGCCTCGACCTTGGCCAGGTCGATGTTGCGCGTGACCGGATCGATATCGGCAAACACCGGCGTGGCGCCTACCTCGATGATCACGTTGGAGGTCGCCACCCAGGAGATGGGCGTGGTGATAACCTCGTCACCTGCGCCGATGCCCGCGATACGCAGCGCAATCTCCATGGTGCAGGTGCCGGAATTGAAAGTGCGCACCGGGCGGCCGCCGAGGTATTCGGACAAGGCTTTCTCGAAGGCCAGCACCTTGGGACCGCTGGTGATCCAGCCGGAACGCAACACATCGCCAACGGCGGCGATGGCGGCTTCGTCGATATAGGGTTTGGTGAACGGCAGGAATTCAGACATGCTCAAGCTCTCGAAATGATGATGACACCCAGGATGATCACGCCCATGCCGATCAGCTTGGTCGGATTGAAACCCTCACCCAGCAGGTAATAGGCCGCCACGGCGTTGACCACGTAAGCCATGGACAGCATGGGAAAGGCGATGCTGACCGGCACGCGCGACAGCGCAAGGATCCACACCACCACGCTGATGCCGTAACAGAACAGCGCAGTGACGATGTGCCACTCGGTCGCCAGCTTCCAGCCGATCGGCAGCACGTTCGCCATGCTGAATTCGAAGTGGCCAATGCTATTTGTGCCAGCCTTCATCAATATCTGCGCGGCGGCGTTGAGCATCACGCCGGTGAAGATCAAACCGAAGCTGACCAGATTCATGGCTTCATCACCACCACGAAGTGCTCGTCACGGAATATCTCTTTCATCGGCAGATGCAAGGCTTCCACTTCGGGATATTGGTGCGTCTGCACGATGGCCAGCGCTTCCTTGTCTTTGTTCCAGCGCTCGGCGAAGCCGGCGAGGTCGGGGATCCATTTCTCCGGTTCCTGCTGGATGCCGAAATCCATCTCGTCCTGGTACTGCACCAGCGTGAAGGTGTGCTTGATGTAGAACGGCAGCGTCTGCTCGTAATACAGGATGGAATAGAACGGAATGTCCGGCTTCACATACGGCATGATGGCCTCGGCCACATGATAGGCGGAACGGTCACGCGCGGCGGTGTTGTGCCCCGAGGTGCCGATCTGCGCTGCGAACAGCGAAGAGAATGCCAGCACGATGACAGCAACCAGTTTGCGGTCGCGGCGCAGCAGCCACAATCCCGCGCCCACGCCCGCGAACCAGACCGCCGCCGCCACCGTCAGCCACACCGCGAAAGCGCTATACAACTCCAACTGCAACGGCGTATCGGCGGTCTTGGCGGTGAACGGCGCCAAGCCGAGCATGATGCCGACGATCGGCAACACCGGCAGCAACAGCCAGAACAGGCGGCGCGTATCCATCTCGGCGATCTGTTTGCCCATCAGCAAGGCCAGCGCGGGGAACATCGGCAGCAGATAGGACGGCAGCTTGGAGCCGGAGATGGAGAAGAAGAAATAGATGAACACCGCCCACACCAACAGGAATCGTTCCGGGCTGAACGATCTCGCCTGTTGCACGCTTCCCTTCCAGGTGCGCAGCGCGGTGTCGAACATCAGGAACACCCAGGGCAGCATGCCCAGCGTCAGCACCGGGATGAAGTAGTACCAGGGTTGGTAGCGCCCGTGTACGGTGGTGGTGAAACGCGTGTAGTGCTCATAGATAAAGAAGCGGTCGAAGAACTCCGGGTTGGCCTTGATCACCAGCACGAACCACGGCGCCGCGATCAGCAGGAACACCGCCAGGCCCGAGAACCAGTGCATGCGCTTCCAGACCGTGATGTCGCGGTTGAACACCGAATACAGGAACAGCGCAGCACCCGGCAGGATGAAACCCATCAAGCCTTTGCTCAGCACCGCCAGCGCCAGCCCGGCCCAGGCCAGCCACATCCAGTTGCGCCGCTCCTTCGCGTTCTCTTCCTTCTGCGCGATGAGCAACGAGAATATGCCGAGTGTGATGAAGAAGGTCACGCCCATATCCAGCGTATTGATGTGCGCCATCATCGAATACAGCATGCTGCTGCCGAGCAGCAACGCGGCGTAGATGCCCGCCATGCGGCCGAACAGGCGCGTGCCGGCGAACCAGGCCAGCAAGATTCCAGCGAAACCGGTCAGCGCGGCCCACAGGCGCGACGTCCACTGGTGTTCACCAAAAACTTCATACGCAACGGCGGTGGCCCAGTATTGCAGCGGCGGCTTCTCGAAATATTTGAGTTCGTTCAGGCGTGGCGTGGTCCAGTCGCCGCTCACCACCATCTCGCGCGGGATCTCGGCGTAGCGGCCTTCGTCGGGTTTCACCAGCTTGCGGTATTCGAGGTTGCCGAACCAGATGATCGCAACCGCCAGCAGCATCAGCCACAGTCCGCGGCGGGAAATGTCATTCGTCATAGAAGAAATAGGGGGTACTTGTTAGCAGGCGCGGATTTTAACCCAAACCGCCTATGCGCCGCGCTTTTCCTGCACTACCGCGCGTGCGCTGCCCTGCGCAAAAGTGATATCCAGTTTTTCGCCGAGCGCGATCTGTTCGCTGCTCGCCACGATATTGCCCTGCGCATCGCGCACCATGCTGTAACCGCGCGCCAATACCTGTTGCGGATCGAGTAGTTGCAGATGCTGTTGCAAAGCGACGAGACGCGCGTCATGCCGCTCCAGCGTGTGCCGCATTGCCGCATCCAGGCGCCGCGCGTGGTTGACCTGCTGCTCGCGCATACGCGCAACATTCGGACGCAACCCGCGCAAGCGCTGCCACAGGCCGCTCCAGCGCCCCTGCTGATGCTGCATGGCATAGGCATGAGCCAGTCGCATGCGCTGTTGCAAGGCCGTCAATCGCTCGGCCTGCTGCCGGATGCGTTGTGCCGGGTGCACCAGCCGCCGCTGCAGATAATCCACCTGCTGCATGCGCTGTTCGAACTGGCGCATGGCGGCACGACGCAAATGCTGGCGCTGCTGCGCCAAGCGCTGGCGCAACTCCTGCCGATCCGGCACCACCGCCTGCGCCGCCGCAGTCGGCGTGGCGGCGCGCAGGTCGGCCACGAAATCGGCGATGGTGAAATCGGTCTCGTGCCCCACCCCGCTCACCACCGGGATATGGCTGGCCGCAATGGCGCGCGCCACCGCCTCTTCATTGAACGCCCACAGGTCTTCGATACTGCCGCCGCCACGGCACACGATCAGCACATCGCATTCGGCGCGCTGGCTGGCCGCCTTGATCGCCTGGGCGATCTTCTGCCCGGCGCCTTCGCCTTGCACCGGCGTCGGATACAGCACCACCGGCACATTCGGCATGCGGTTCGCCAAGGTGCGCAGCACATCGCGCAGCGCGGCCGCCTGCGGCGAGGTGACGATGCCGATCTGCTTCGGCAGCAACGGCAAATCGCGCTTGCGCTCGGCCTCGAATAAACCTTCGCTTTCCAGCTTGGCTTTCAGCCGCTCGAACGCCTCGTACAATGCGCCCAGCCCGGCCGGCCGCATCTTTTCCAGCGTCAATTGAAAATCGCCGCGCGCCTCGTACAGCGTCGCCAGCGCCAGCACCTCGACCTGCATGCCGTTGGCGGGCCTGAAATCCAGATACTGGCTCTTGTGGCGAAACATCACGCAACGCACCTGCGCCTGCTCGTCCTTGAGCGAGAAATACCAGTGGCCGGAAGCGGCGCTGACGAAATTGGATATCTCGCCGCGCACCCACAGCAGCGGCAGCCCGCCCTCGATCAGCTGTTTGGCCGCGAGGTTCAGTTCGCGGACGCTGACTACACGACCATTCTCAATCGCCATGAATATCGAACCCGGAAATTAATAAAGGCGGTGCGCCCTTATGTCGGCGCACCGCCTTCGATTCAAAAACAAATCAGAAACGGACTTGCACTTCGTAACGGCGGTTCTTGGCTTTTTTGGCGGCCGTATCATCCGGCTTCACCAGCATATTGTCCGAGCCCATGCCGACCGCTTCGATGTCGCCCGCATCCACGCCCTGAGCAACCAATTCCTTCACCATCACTTTCGCACGGCGGGCGGACAACTCCTTGTTTTTGGCCGCATCGCCGGAAGAGTCGGTGTGGCCGGAAACGATGAATTTGAAGCCGGTCTGCCCTTGTGATTGCAGCGATTTCTTCACATCGATGATGGTGTTCGCCAGTTTCTTGGCTTTCTTGCCGCAGCCGGCTTCCAGCTCATCCGTGCCGCTCTTGAACGAGCATTGGTTCTTGCGACCTTCTGCCAGCAGTTTCTTGTTGACTTGGTCGGCGATCTTCTTGTTTCCCTCCGCTCTGGCCTTCTCCCTGGCCTGGTCTGCAACCTTCGCCTCGAGATTGCCTCCGGCAGACTTGTTCAGATCATCCATCAGTCCAGCCTGTGCCATACCGGCACAGGTCGACAGCAATGCAGCGAGCAACAATTCTCTTCTCATGTCCAACCTCCTTCAAAAAAACCGCTGGTTTGAATAAAAATCACTTCGCCGCCATGCTCGGCGAAATAGCCGAGCCGGTCAATACGGCTAGACAAAAGTCATGTTTTTGCCCATCCCGACTCAGCCTAATACCAAGAAAATAATTTCGCGCAATTAGGCCAAACGGCATATTGACAAACTCAATACAATCCACAACCCCAACAAATACGGCACTTCCAGCCTGTGTGGGCTGGCGCACAAACCGCAACTTACAGCATCCAATTGTTTATATTGAAGATTATTCTGGCGCATTTTTTGGGCAATTATTCGCGGATAGCGGTAGTACTGGGGCTTTATCTCTATTCTGGATATTCATGCACAAAGTTATCCACAGTTTTTGTGCATAAGCGGCAAATCGCTTACGCGACGGCAAGTTAGCACTAAGCGCTCCTGCGCACCTTGCTCAAACATGGGCTAACCAGTACAGTGCCGCCTTCGGATTTTCAAGCATATTTTGGAGACGCTGCGTGTTCACTCTAGTCGAAGCGGCCGGTTGGCCCATCTGGTTACTCATCATCGCATCCTTGATCGCTGTGGCACTTATCGTTGAACGCGCCCTGTTCCTGCGCAGCAAGAAGATCGTTCCGCCTGCGCTGCTGGACGAGGTGGTGCAGGAACTCAAGCAGAAAGGCGTCAGCCAGCAGATGCTGGCCAAGCTGAGCGAAGGCTCGCCTTTGGGCTCGGTATTCGCCGCCGGCCTGAAGAACATCAAGAGTTCGCCCGAGGTGATGAAGGAATCGATTGAAGAAGCCGGCCGTTCCGCCACGCACCAGCTGGAGCGTTTCCTCACCACCATCGGCACGATCGCCTCGATCAGCCCGCTGCTCGGCCTGTTCGGCACTGTGGTCGGCATGATCGAGATCTTCGGTTCGCAGAACGCGGGCGGTGCCGCCCCGACCGAACTGGCGCACGGCATCTCAGTCGCCTTGTACAACACCGCGTTCGGCCTGATCGTGGCCATCCCCAGCATGATCGCTTACCGTCACTTCCGCGCCCAGGTGGACAGCCTGACCATCGAGATGGAGCAGCAAGCCATCAAGCTGGTCGAAGTCGTCCACGGCGAGCGCAAGTAAGGGTGAGCCGATGAATTTCCAGCGCGGACGCACCCGTGAAGAGCCGGAGATCAACCTGATCCCGATGATCGACGTGTTGCTGGTGATCCTGATCTTCCTGATGGTCACCACCAGTTATTCCAATTTCGCCCAATTGCAGATCAATCTTCCGCAAGCCTCCGGCGAGGAAGGTGCCGCTGCCGCAGGCAAGCCGATCAACGTGGCAGTGGACGCATCCGAACACTATGCAGTGAACAGCGTGCGCACCGCCTTCAACGGCGTGGCCGATTTTGCCGAGGCTTTGCGCAAGGCCGCCGGCGAGCAAACCGATCCGACCATCATCATCAACGCCGACGCCAAAGCGCCGCACCAGTCCGTCATCAACATCATGGAAGCGGCGCGCATCGCCGGTTACGGACGCATCACCTTCACCACGCAGAACCAGCAGAACAAGTAACACCCGGACATGGAGCGGCTGCAACACCACTGGTATCGCATCTCGCCGCTCCATCTGCTGCTTTTTCCCCTCAGCCTGTTGTTCCGGACATTGGCCGGATTGCGCCGCTTTCTTTACAGCAGCGGCATACTGACCTCGGTCAAACTCCCAGTTCCGGTGGTCATCGTCGGCAACATCAGCGTGGGCGGCACCGGCAAGACACCGCTCACGCTCTGGCTGGCGCAACAGCTGATCGACAATGGCTGGCACCCGGGCATCGTCAGCCGCGGTTACACCAGGAACAACGGGGGAAAGGACACGCCGCATCAAGTCGTTCTCGACGATGCCGCCGATGAAGTGGGCGACGAGCCGCTGCTGATGGCACAGCGTGCGCTGTGCCCGGTGTGGATCGGCCGCGACCGCCCCGCTGCTACACTTGCCTTACTGCAGACCCATCCCGAATGCGACATCATCCTGAGCGACGACGGCCTGCAACACTACCGCCTGCGCCGCGATGCGGAGATCGTCGTCATCGACGGGGCGCGCCGCTTCGGCAACGGCCTGCTGCTGCCGGCCGGACCGTTGCGCGAGCCGGTGTCGCGCCTGCACGCAGTGGATGCGGTGGTGGTGAACGGGGGGGCTGCCGGTAGCGGAGAATTTGCGATGCGCCTGGAGGGCTCCCGGTTTTACAACCTGCTCAATCCGGCCATTGTCGTGACTGCCGGCGAGTTGGCCGGACAACGCTTGCACGCCATTGCCGGCATCGGCCACCCGCAACGCTTCTTCAACCATCTGCAACAGCTCGGGCTGGAGTGCCGCGTTCACGCATTCCCCGACCACCACCATTATGCCGCCGCCGACATCGACTTCGCCGATGCGGATGCGATACTCATGACGGAAAAAGATGCGGTAAAATGCGCCGCGTTCGCCACGGAGAAATGCTGGGCGCTGCGCGTGGATGCGCAAGTCAGTCCGGCCCTCACTCAACTCATTCTGAAAAAGGTCACGCCATAATGGACGCAAAACTTCTCGACATTCTGGTTTGCCCGCTGTGCAAATCCCCGCTGATCTACCGCAAGGCCGAGCAGGAACTGATCTGCAAGGCAGACCGCCTTGCCTTCGCCATCAAGGACGATATCCCTGTGATGTTGGCCGACGAGGCCCGCGAACTTTCGACGCAAGAGGTCGAGGCGCTTTGATGCTCGCTTTCAAGGTCGTCATCCCGGCGCGCTTCGCTTCCACCCGGTTGCCTGGCAAACCATTGCTGGATATCGGCGGCAAGCCGATGGTGGTTCGCGTCGCGGAACAAGCGGCGCAGAGCGGCACGCAACAGATCGTCATCGCCACCGACCATCAGCCCATCATCGAAGTAGCACAGGAATACGGTTTCCACGCCCGCATGACGCGCGCCGACCACGCCAGCGGCACCGACCGCATCGCCGAAGTGGCGGCGCAGTATTCCTGGTCCGGCGACACCATCGTGGTCAACGTACAGGGCGACGAGCCGCTGATCCCGCCCGGCCTCATCCGCGCCGTGGCCCAGCATCTGCACGATCATCCCGAATGCGCGATCGCGACTGCCTGCCATCCGATCCACGATGAAGCATCGCTGCGCAATCCGAACATCGTCAAGGCGGTGCTGGACAAGCACGGTAACGCGCTGTATTTCAGCCGCGCGCCCATCCCTTATCCGCGCGATGCATTCGCCAAACAGCAGCCGCTCCCCGCCGAACTGAATGTGCTGCGTCACATCGGCATCTATGCCTATCGCGCCAGCTTCCTGCACGCTTACGGCCAGCTCGCTCCGGCCATGATCGAACAAGCGGAATCGCTGGAACAATTGCGCGCGCTGTACCATGGTTACAAGATCGGCGTCACCGTCACCCAGGATGCGCCGCCCAGCGGCGTGGATACCGAGCAGGATCTGCTGGTCGCAAGAAAGATATTCGAAACACAAAAATAACCGGAGGAAATGAAGATGAGACTGATTCTGTTGGGCGCGCCCGGCGCAGGCAAAGGTACCCAGGCCAATTACATCAAGGAGAAATTCGGCATCCCGCAGATCTCCACCGGCGACATGCTGCGCGCCGCGATCAAGGCCGGCACGCCGCTCGGCCTCGCCGCCAAGAAGGTGATGGATGCCGGCAATCTGGTGTCGGACGACATCATCATCAATCTGGTGAAAGAGCGCATCAAGGAGGCGGACTGTGCCAACGGTTTCCTGTTCGACGGCTTCCCGCGCACCATCCCGCAGGCGCAGGCGATGAAGGACGCGGACATCCGCATCGACTATGTGGTGGAGATCGACGTTGCCGACAGCGAGATCGTACAGCGCATGAGCGGACGCCGCGTGCATCTGGCCTCCGGCCGCACCTACCATGAGATATTCAATCCGCCCAAGGTGGCTGGCAAGGACGATGTCACCGGCGAAGACCTGGTGCAGCGCCCGGACGATGCCGAGGATACCGTCGTCAAACGCCTGAGCGTCTACCACGAACAGACCAAGCCGCTGGTCGACTACTACACCGCTTGGGCGAAATCCGGCGATGCCAAAGCGCCCAAGGTCATGCATGTTCCCGGCGTCGGCAGCGTCGAAGCGATCCGCGACCAGGTCTTCCGCGCCTTGGGCAAGTAACCATGGCGAACAAACCCTTGCTGACACTGGAAGATGCCAAGCGTGTCGCCGCCGCCGCCGAGGCGGAAGCGCGTGCCAACGAATGGAAGGTGGTGATTGCGGTGGTGGACGACGGCGGCCATCTGCTCTATCTGCAACGCAGCCATGACACCCAGTTCGGCAGCGTCGAGACGGCGACGATGAAAGCGCATGCCGCTGTCGCTTTCCAGCGCCCGACCAAAGCTTCGGAAGAAGCCGTACTGACCGGGCGTCTCATCCACCTCGCCCTGCCCGGCGTCATCCCGGCCGAAGGCGGCATCCCGCTGCTGCGCGACGGCGTCGTCATCGGCGGGATCGGCATCAGCGGCGTACGTTCCGCCCAGGACGGCCAGATCGCCCAGGCCGGCGTCAACGCGCTGTAGCACCACTGCAAACAAAACGGGCATCATCCGCTCCGGATGATGCCCGCTCGATGAAAATCAAGACCGTTTATTTCGGCACGCGATAGTGGTCCTGCGTCATGTTATCCACGCCACACGGCAATGTCTCGATCCAGTTCAGGAACTCGTTCACCATCTTCTTGCCCTTGAAGGCACGCCCGTGCTGCGGCACGATGGCCTCGACATCCATCTGGCGCACCATGTTGACCCAGAAACGGCAGATCTTGTTCGAGATCATGTAGCGCTTGTGGAAACCCTCCATGTACTGGATATGGTTCTTGAAGTCCTCCACCGGTGTATCCGCCTCGGTGTGCCCGACGAGAGATGCTCCCATATCGCCGGAGAACAGAATCTTGCTGACCGGATCATAGAACTGGAAATTGCCTTCCGAGTGCATGAAGTGCGCCGGAATCGCCTTGATGCTGGATTCGCCCAACGACAGGCTCATACCCTCGTCCGGGATGCCCTGCACCCGGCCGGATGAGTTGTCGCCGCTGCAGAAATGCGGCACGAAACGCACCCACAGTTTGGAGATCATCACTTTGCAATCGGAGTGGATCATCCATTTGTTGACGGATGCGATGATGTCCGGGTCGGCATGGGAAGCCAGGATGTATTCCAGCTTCTTCGGCGGGAAATAGTTGTGCATCTCCATCAGCAGGCCGTTATAGGTCATGTTGCCACCCGGATCGATCAGCGCGCCTTGTCCGTTATCGACGATCAGGAACTGGTTGGCCTGTACCGCTTCGCCGGCAGAATCATCCACCAGATCGTCGAACATCAAGCACTGGTGCTTGCCGTTATTGAACAACTCTATTGCCATCACACTCTCCTGAAATTGAGGCCGCATCCTAACGGGATCGGCTCCGGAACCGGTTGATCTAGGTCAACGCAAGATGTGCCGCATAATACTCCCAAGCATGCACCTGTTGAACAAAAAAGGCGTAATATTGCCCGCAGACACCAACCCACATCATTGAGAAAAAAGGGAGAAGTCATGGCGAAGAAAAACGCGTTCTATGCCCAATCCGGCGGCGTCACTGCCGTCATCAATGCTTCAGCCTGCGGTGTCATCGAAACCGCGCGCAAACACAAAGACAAGATCGGCAAGGTATACGCGGGGCGCAACGGCATCATCGGTGCCCTCACCGAAGACCTGATCGACACCACAAAAGAATCGGCCAAAGCCATCGCCGCGCTGCGCAGCACTCCTTCCGGCGCATTCGGCTCCTGCCGCTTCAAGCTCAAGGGGCTGGAAGAGAACAAGCGCGAATACGAGCGCCTGATCGAAGTGTTCAAAGTGCACAACATAGGCTACTTCTTCTACAACGGCGGCGGCGATTCCGCCGACACTTGCTACAAGGTGTCGCAGCTCTCGGAGAAGATGGGCTACCCGGTACAGGCCATCCATGTGCCCAAGACCGTGGACAACGACCTGCCCATCACCGACTGCTGCCCCGGCTTCGGCTCGGTGGCGAAATACATCGCCATCTCCACGCTGGAGGCCAGCTTCGACGTCGCCTCGATGGCCAAGACCTCGACCAAGGTGTTCGTGCTCGAGGTGATGGGTCGCCATGCGGGCTGGATCGCAGCGGCGGGCGGCCTCGCGGAAGAGCAAGGCATCCCGGTAGTCATCCTGTTCCCCGAGATTCCATTCGACCAGAAGAAATTCCTCGCCAAGGTCGACGCCATGGTGAAGAAGCACGGCTATTGCAGCGTGGTGGTGTCGGAAGGCTGCCACTATCCGGACGGCAAGTTCCTCGCCGAACAGGGCACGCGCGACGCCTTCGGCCATGCGCAACTGGGCGGCGCCGCCCCGGTGGTGGCCAACATGGTGAAGGAAGCCTTCGGTTACAAATTCCACTGGGCGGTGGCAGATTATCTGCAACGCGCCGCGCGCCACGTCGCCTCCAAGACCGATGTCGATCAGGCGTATGCGTTGGGCAAGGCCGCCGTCGAATTGGCGCTCAAAGGCGAGAATGCAGTGATGCCCGCCATCATGCGCACCTCGGACAAACCCTACAAATGGAAGATCGGTACAGCCCCGCTCGCCAAAGTCGCCAATGTCGAAAAAAAAATGCCTCGCGATTTCATCACTGCCGACGGCTTCGGCATCACCGCCAAATGCCGTGCCTATCTCACCCCGCTCATCAAAGGGGAAGACTATCCGGCTTACAAGGATGGCCTGCCGCAATACGTACAGCTAAAGAACGTGGCGGTGGCCAAGAAACTGGGCGACTTCAAGATTTGACTGATACACCGCTGTGGAGCGGTTTTTTGTTTGAGTGATTTTTCAGGGAGAAGATCATGGCAACAGGTTTGGTGTTTGCGCTGGCATGTGCGATCGCAGCGATTCTATATGGCGTGTTCTCCAGCAAGTGGATCCTGTCCAAGTCAACCGGTAGCGAGAAGATGCAAAGCATCGCCGCCGCGATACAGGAAGGCGCAACCGCTTACCTGAGCCGGCAGTACACCGCCATCGGTTGGGTGGGCGCCGCCTTGTTCGTCGTCATCTTCATCGCTCTCGGCTGGCAGACCGCAGTCGGTTTCGCCATCGGAGCCGTGCTCTCCGGCATGGCCGGATTCATCGGCATGAACGTCTCGGTGCGCGCCAATGTGCGCACCGCCGAAGCGGCCAAGGAAAGCCTGAATGCGGCGCTCAACGTCTCGTTCAAGGGCGGTGCGATCACCGGCATGCTGGTCGTTGGACTTGGCCTGCTCGGCGTGGCCGGCTACTACCTGCTCCTCACCGGCATGGGGGCGACCTCGTCGGAAGCGACCCACGCGCTGGTCGGCCTGGGCTTCGGCGGTTCGCTCATCTCCATCTTCGCCCGCCTCGGCGGCGGCATCTTCACCAAGGGCGCCGACGTCGGCGCCGACCTCGTAGGCAAGGTCGAAGCCGGCATCCCCGAGGACGACCCGCGCAATCCGGCGGTGATCGCCGACAACGTCGGCGACAACGTCGGCGACTGCGCCGGCATGGCAGCCGACCTGTTCGAGACCTATGCGGTGACCATCATCGCCACCATGCTGCTCGGCGGTCTGCTGATGGCGAACGCCGGCACCAATGCCGTGATCTACCCGCTGGTGCTGGGCGGCTTCTCCATCCTCGCCTCCATCGTCGGCACCTTCTTCGTCAAGGCGCGCGAAGGCGGCAAGATCATGAACGCACTGTATCGCGGCCTGGCGGTATCCGGTCTGCTGGCCGCCATCGCGTTCTATCCGCTCACCGACTGGCTAATGGCAGACAACGGCATGTATAGCGTGGATGCGCTGTATGGCGCGGCACTCATCGGCCTCGTCCTCACCGCCGTGCTGGTATGGATCACCGAGTACTACACCGCGACCGAATACAGCCCGGTGCAGCATATCGCCGAGGCCGCCACCACCGGACACGGCACCGACATCATCGCCGGACTGGGCGTGTCGATGAAGTCCACCGCCGCTCCCGTGATCGCCGTGTGTATCGCCATCTATGCGTCGTATGAACTCGCGGGCCTGTACGGCATCGCCATCGCCGCCACCGCCATGCTGTCCATGACCGGCATCATCGTGGCCATCGATGCTTACGGTCCCATCACCGACAACGCCGGCGGCATCGCCGAGATGTCGCACCTGCCGGAGGACGTGCGCGTGATCACAGACGGACTGGATGCCGTGGGCAACACTACCAAGGCCGTCACCAAGGGTTACGCCATCGGCTCGGCAGGACTGGCGGCACTGGTGCTGTTCGCCGACTACACCCACGCGCTAACCGCCAACGGCCACCCTCTCACGTTCGACCTGTCCAACCACATGGTCATCATCGGCCTGTTCATCGGCGGCATGGTGCCCTACCTGTTCGCCGCGATGGCCATGGAGGCGGTCGGCCGCGCCGCAGGCAGCGTGGTGATCGAAGTGCGCCGCCAGTTCAAGGAGATTCCCGGCATCATGGACGGTAGCGGCAAGCCGCAATACGGCACCTGCGTGGATATGCTGACCAAGGCCGCCATCAAGGAAATGATCGTGCCCTCGCTGCTACCGGTCGCCATCCCGCTGGTGGTAGGCCTCACCCTCGGCGCGCAGGCATTGGGCGGCGTGCTGGTCGGCACCATCATCACGGGCATCTTCGTCGCCATCTCGATGACCACCGGCGGCGGCGCCTGGGACAACGCCAAGAAGTACATCGAGGCCGGCCATTTCGGCGGCAAGGGCTCGGAAGCACACAAGGCAGCCGTCACCGGCGACACCGTGGGCGACCCTTACAAGGATACTGCCGGCCCGGCGGTGAATCCGCTGATCAAGATCATCAATATCGTGGCCCTGATGATCGTGCCATTGCTGTAGACGTCCTGGGCGCGGATGAGCGCAATATGAAAGGCCGGTCGCATGACCGGCCTTTTTCATCGCTGCAATCCCCCTTCGCATTTTGTGGGAACTATACACTCCGGCACAAAACCCTTCCGCAAGCGCGACATTTTTGGTTTATTCTTGCGCCTCGCATAACTGGTGCACATTGCTTTTGGGTATGACTAGCGTTGACTCTCTGACAGGATTCCTCGACCGGTTCGGCTGCTTCCACACAGCCATGAAGTTATCCGCCGAATCGACCGCCAACGGACATACCTTCGCCGTCGCCTGGTTGAATGTAGACCGCTTCAAACAGATCAACGAATCGTTCGGCCATCTCATCGGCGACGAAGTCATCGAAAGCCTAGCCACCCGCTTCCGCATACGCGTCAGCGGTCGTGCCGAACTCTCGCGTGTAGGCGGCGACGAATTCGTGTTCCTCATCCCCAGATTCGGCCGTGATCAGGCATTGCAATTCGCCCATGAACTGGCGCTGACGGTGGAGGAACCGCTCCATATCGGCAGCCACACCCTGCATCCGACGGCAAGCATAGGCATCGCGATCCACGAACCCGGCGAAGATCCTTTCACCCTGCTTGAACTGGCCGATCACGCCATGTTCGCGGCCAAATCGAAAGGCGGCAATTGCATCGTCTGTTCCGGCGAGGAGACCATCCCGGGGCGTCTCGGCATCATGCTCGCGCGCGAAGAACTCACGGTCGAAAACACCCTGCACACAGCACTCGAAAGCGGCGGCTTCAGCCTGCACTACCAGCCCATCATCCAGGCGGACGGACGGATCGAAGCAGTGGAAGCGCTCATGCGTTGCGCCGTCGACGGCAAAAGCGTCTCGCCGGTCAAATTCATCCCGGTGGCGGAGAAGACCGGCCTCATCGTTCGCCTCGGCGAATGGAGCCTGCTGCAAGGCGCGATGCACGCCCGCCTGCTCCAGGATGCCGGCCATGACACCAAGGTCGCCATCAATGTCTCGCGCGCCCAGCTGGTGTCCCCGAAATTCACCCAGGCGATGCATGCGGCGCTGGTCTGCACCAACGTCAAACCGGAATTGATCGAACTGGAACTGACCGAATCGTTGTTCATGGATATATCCGATACGGTGCAGCAAAACCTGAAGAACATCATCGCCGCCGGCGTGGGGCTGTCCATCGACGATTTCGGAACCGGCTATTCCTGCCTGGCGAACCTGAAGGATATTCCCGCCGGCAAGCTCAAATTGGACCGCGCCTTCGTCACGGTGTTGCCGCAAGACAAACGGGCGCTGTCGGTGGTCAGGGCGGTGGCCCAGCTGGGACATGAACTGGGCATGACCATCGTGGCGGAAGGATGCGAAACCCGGGAGCAGATCGACGTACTGCTGGATGCCGGGGTGGACGCCATCCAGGGCTTCTACTACGCACAACCAATGTCGGAAGATGTACTGCTGCCGTGGCTGCAAGCAAGGAGGGAAAATGATTGACGTCCAGCCCGCCCCGAACGCCTCGCCGGTCGACAATCTGTTCGAGCGCGCCGTGATTGACCTGGGCATCCCGCCGTGCCCCGCCATCCTGAACCGCTTCATGGCCGAAGCGAACAAGGACGAGCCGGACTACCATCGCCTGGCCGGCATCATCGGCACCGATGTCAGCCTTTCCGCCGGGCTGATCAAGACCGCGAACTCACCGTTCTTCGGCATGCGCCAACGGGTCCGCTCGGTGAACGAGGCGCTCGTCATACTCGGACTCAACATATCGAGTCGTGCCGTGGCCGGCATCATCCTGCGCAAGTCTTTCCCGACCGTCCCCAATCTGGAGCGATTCTGGGATGCATCGGCGCGCATCGCGCGCTTGTCCGGCTGGCTGACGCAACATCTGGACATCCGCAACCAGCTTGCCGAGGATGCATACACCTTCGGCCTGTTCCGCGACTGCGGCATCCCGGTGCTGCTGAAGCGCTTCCCGAACTACGAATCGATACTCGCCCAAGCGAATCAGGAAAAGGAACACAGCTTCACCCAGGTGGAAGAGAACAACCTGCCGACCAACCATGCCATGGTCGGCTGCATACTGGCACAGAGCTGGTGGCTACCGGAAGAGATCTGCCTCGCCATCAGGCACCACCATGATCGCCACAAACTGGAGCCGGCCAATTCCGGCCTGCCCATGCTGAGCCGCCGACTCATCGCCACCTCCCAGCTGGCCGAGCATATCGTGCAGCGGCAACTCGGCTTGAGCCACACCAACGAGTGGGAGAAACTGGGTAATGCCTGCTTGCACCTGCTGGAAGTGAACGGAAATCAACTGGCCGCGCTGTATGAAGCGGCCGCTCCCATCGCCGCTGCCGACGAGTAAGCCGGCAGGGTTGCGGCCCGATCAGCCGCGCGTCATCGCCCACTTTGCCTGGTCTATTCCCCACTTCTCGAAAGACTCATGCGATTTGATCTTGTCGTTCGAGGCGGAAAGATCCACCACCTCGGGATGGATATGGCTGGCCTTCTTGCAGTCGTAGATCAGTTGCACGACAGGCTGCAATATCTTCTCCGGCACCACTTCGCGCACGATCCCGAGCTTGTCGCTTTCCATGCGCACCAGCGATCCTGCCGGATAGATGCCGATCCCTTTGATAAAGGCCTGCACCAGCGTCGGGTTGAAATGTGCGCCGCTCCACTCGTACATCTTGCGCAACGCCTCGGTGGGCGGCATGCCTTTGTGATAGACGCGAAGCGAGGTGATCGCATCATAGACGTCCACGATCGCAAGCATCTGCCCGTGCAGGCTGATCTCGTCGCCTTTCAGGCCTAACGGATAGCCCGAGCCGTCGTAACGCTCGTGGTGCTGTGCCGCGGAATTCAGGGTGATCTCGCCCACCCCTTTCATGTTCCTGATCAGCTCGGCACTGCTTACCACATGCCCTTTCATGATGGCGAACTCGGCATCGTCCAGTTTGCCCGGCTTGTTCAGGATGCGCCCGGGTATGGTCGCTTTGCCCACATCGTGCAGCAACCCCCCCAGCGCCACTTCCTTGATCTCGTTGCGCGGCAGTTCCAGCACGCGGCCGAAGGCGACCGCCAGGGCGGAAACGGAGACGCAATGCTGGAAGGTGTATTCATCGCGGGTCTTCATCTGCGCCAATGGCAACAAGGCGGACGGGAAACTGAACATCGAATCGAGAATGTTGTCGACCACCGGTTCGCATTGATCCAGATTGACCTGTTTGCCGAGCCGGACATCTTTCATGATGTCCTGCATCAGCTTGTTGGCATTGGAATACAGCGTCTTGGCGTGATTGAACTGTCCGGCAGGAGAAAGGCTGGCGAGAATGCCCGGCGCCGCTGCCGAGGGCTCATTAAGCGCATCGGCATCCACCCCGCGTTCGGTGTCGATCTCCACTTCCGCGATGCCGGCGGCAACTATCTTGCTCAATGTATCCGCATCGTCGACCATGAAACAATGCCATGCGAAAGGATGCTTGTCCCAAACAAGGTTCAGGTCGTAGACATACATGCCTAACTTGAGCTGATTTATGGCTATTCTTTTTATCATTTCAACACAATTTATTTGGTTAACCACCGCTCCCCAGCGGCGGGCGTATCGCGGAAAGCACAATACCATTGCGCATCCGCCCAGAACATACCCTTGATTATCTAGGCCGATATATATGCCCCGGCATACCGCGCCTCTCTGGAAGCGCTAACCCTTATCCATGAACCGCTCCAGATGTGCAAGGAACGCCCGCGTCTTGGCCGGCAGATAGCGGCGCATCGGCATCACCGCCCACGCGGCCACCGTTGGCAAGCTCCATTCCGGCAACACGCGGATCAATCTCTTCAGGCGCACATCTTCTTCCGCAAAGCGGTCCGGCAATACGCCTATGCCCGCCCCGTCCAACAATAATTGCTGGATCACACCGGGCGAGTTCAGCGCCAAACGTCCGGGAGGGACGCCTTCCCATACGGCTTTGCCGCGCGCCAGTTTCCACGGGATCGCCTGCCCTTGGTCGGAAAGCATGCGCACCGAAGCATGTCGCAACAAGTCATCCGGATGTTTCGGCGCCGCATGCAGCGCCAGATAGATCGGGCTGGCATACAGCCCCATCCGCGCCTCGTCGATCTTGCGCGCCGCCAAGGTGGAATCGTCTTTCAACGTGCCCATGCGCACAGCCAGATCGAAACGCTCCCCGATGAGGTCGACATGGCGCGAACTGAGGTCGAGATCGAGCTGCACCTCGGGATACGCCTCGATGAAAGTAGCCAGCGCGCGCGACATACTGTGCCGCGCATAATCTTCCGGCATGGAAATGCGCAGCCTTCCGCGCGGTTGCACCTCCTGACTGCGCACGAAGTCCTGCACGGTCGCCACCTCTTCCGCCACGTGCCGGCTGTGGTCGAGGAATTCCTGGCCGAATTCGGTGAGCGTCAAACGACGTGTGGTGCGAATCAACAAGCGCTGCCCCAGCAACTCTTCGAGGTTCGCCAAGCGGCGCGAGACGGTGGCTTTGGGCATGCCCAGATGTTCGGAGGCGCGCACAAGGCTCTCCGCCTCAACGATGGCGGCAAACAGGATCATATCGTCCGCCGAGATGTTCTTTTGTTCCATAGGCTATTGCTCCATTTTCGGAACAGTCTATCCCGATTTAACGCCTTTATCTATCTTATTGAGACGACTACCATGCACTCACTTTCTCTCGCTTGGGAGCCGATCATGAATACCGTCACACCAAAACCCATACACCAATCGCGTACCGTCGAACGTCTTGTCGAAGGTGTTGCCACTTCGGACGGCGCCGGCGTCAGCCTGACCCGCGTGCTGACCGGCAAGCTGCAACGCCGGCTCGACCCGTTCCTGATGCTGGATGCATTCGGCAGCGACGATCCGGACGATTACATCGCCGGCTTCCCCGACCATCCGCATCGCGGCTTCGAGACGATCACTTATATGCTGCACGGCCGCATGCGCCATCGCGACAGCGCGGGACACGAAGGCTTGCTCGGCGACGGCGGCGTGCAATGGATGATCGCCGGACGCGGCGTGATCCACTCCGAAATCCCGGAACAGGAAGACGGCGTGATGGAAGGCTTCCAGCTCTGGCTCAACCTGCCCGCGCAGAACAAGATGGCCGCACCCTGGTATAAGGATTTCCCGAGCACCGACATCCCTGAATACACCACGCCGGAAGGCGCGACCGTGCGCGTGATCGCCGGCAGCAGCAACGATGTAACGGGCGCGATGACCCGCGAAGTCACCGAGCCGCTGTATCTCGATATCCACCTCCCCGCGGGCGCCGGGTTCTCGACCGCCATACCGGCCTCGCACAATGCCTTCATCTACGTCTATCGCGGCACGGTGAGCGCCGAAAATGCGACAGTCGAGTCGCAACGCATGGGCATCTTGAGCAATACGGCGGAAGCCGACGGCATCACGCTCTCCGCCCAGGAAGATGCGCGGCTGATCCTGGTCGCCGGCAAACCGCTGCACGAGCCTATCGTGCAATATGGGCCGTTCGTGATGAACACGCAGGAGCAGATCCATCAGGCACTGGACGATTTCCGGAGCGGCCGGCTCGCCTGAACCCGACACAAGGAGAAAACATGGATATCTCGATCAAACCATATGCAATCGCCGCCGCCCTGCTGCTGGCAACGAGTCCGGTCGCGGCGCTGGAATTCGACCAGGCGCAAACGAATGCCAGCACGGTGGCGTTCGGTTACACCCAGATGGGCGTGCCGCTGCACGGGAAATTCAACAAATTCGCGGTGCAGATCGTTTTCGATCCGGCCAGGCTGGCCAAGGCACATGCACGCATCGACATCGACGTTGCCAGCATCGACACATACTCCGACGAAGCGAACGAAGAAGTGGTCGGCAAGCAGTGGTTCAATGCCAAGGCCTTCCCCACCGCCAGCTTCGTTTCCACCGGCATCAAGGCGCTGGGCGGCGAGCGTTATGAAGCCACCGGCAAGCTCACCATCAAAGGCCGGACGCTGGACGTGACAACGCCGGTTACCTTCAAGGCCAACGGCACGCGCGGCGCGTTCGAGGGCAGCTTCAACATCAAGCGCCTCGACTACGCCATCGGCGAAGGCGAGTGGACCGACGTCAGCACCGTTGCCAACGAGATACAGATCAGGTTCAACATCGTAGTGAGTGCAGCAAAGAAATAACCCCCTCAACCCCACAGGAGAACACCATGAAGAACATCATCGCCCTGACTCTGGCCGCCGCGCTGTCTGCGACCGCCCATGCCACCCCTGAGACCTATGTGATCGAACCGTCGCACACCCTGCCGCGCTTCGAATACAGCCACTTCGGCTATTCCGTGCAGCTCAGCCGTTTCGACAAGACCTCCGGCAGCATCACGCTGGATCGCGCCAAAAAGACCGGCTCGGTCGATGTCACCATCGACGCCAAATCGGTCAACACCGGCGTGGCGCTGTTCAATGAACACATCCAGGCGGAAGATTTCTTCGACACCGCAAAATATCCCGCCATCACCTATAAATCGAACAAACTGAATTTCGACGGCGACAAAGTGGTATCGGTGGATGGCGACCTCACCATCAAAGGCATCACCAAACCGGTGACGCTGACGGTGAACTCTTTCCTGTGCATGCCGCACCCGATGGTGAAGAAAGACGCCTGCGGTGCGACCGCCACCGCCAAGGTGAAGCGCTCCGACTTCAACATGGGCAAGCATGCGCCTTACGTTGGCGATGAAGTCACGCTGACCATCCCGGTCGAATCGATCAAGCAATAATCGCACTCAAGGAGCACACCATGAGCAACACCCTGTTCACCCCGGCCAGCCTCGGCAAGCTGCCACTCAAGAACCGTGTCGTGATGGCGCCGATGACGCGCTCGCGCGCCATCGGCAACGTGCCGAACGAGTTGATGGAGAAATATTACCGTCTGCGCGCCGATGCCGGCCTCATCATCACCGAAGGCACCTCGCCCTCGCCGAACGGTCTGGGCTATGCCCGCATTCCCAGCTTGTTCAACGATGCGCAAGTGCATGGCTGGAAGCGCGTGAACGACGGCGTGCATGCGGCCGGCGGCAAGATATTCGTGCAATTGATGCACACCGGACGCGTCAGCCATCCCGCCAACATGGCCGCCGGCAGCAAGGTGCTGGCGCCTTCCGCCATCGCCGCTCCGGGCGAGATGTGGACCGACAGCTCCGGCATGCAGCCTCACCCCGCTCCCGCCGCAATGAGCGAAGATGAAATCAAACAAACCATCGCCGAGTATGCCAACTCGGCCAAACGCGCGATCGAGGCCGGTTTCGACGGTGTTGAACTGCATGGCGCGAACGGTTACCTGATCGACCAGTTCCTCAACACGGCCAGCAACCAGCGCACCGACCAGTGGGGCGGCAGCGTCGAGAACCGCATCCGCTTCGCGGTGGAAGTCGCCAAGGCTGCCGCTGCGGCCATCGGCGCCGACCGGGTCGGCATGCGCATCTCGCCTTATGGCGTATTCAACGGCATGGCTCCCGATGCCAAGATGGACGCGCTGTACCTGCGCCTGATCGAGGAGCTGAACAACATCGGCTTGGTGTATATCCACATAGTCGACCACAGCTCGATGGGAGCCCCGCCGGTCAGTGCCGAACTGAAAGCCAAGATACGCGCCAACTTCAAGGGCAAATACATCCTGTCCGGCGGCTACGATGCAGCACGCGCCAATGCCGACCTCGATGCCCAGCACGGCGATCTGGTGGCCTTCGGCCGCCCGTTCATCTCCAACCCCGACCTGGTGCAGAAGCTCAAGGACGGCACGGCGCTGACCGCATACGATCCCGGCACTTTCTATACTCCGGGCGAAAAAGGCTATACCGATTATTAAAGTTTTCGGGAAGCTGTGCGGCGGCTTGGGCAAGCTGCCGCACAGTGTTAGAATGCGCGCCTTTCAATTCTTTACGCAAAGGTAGCGCATCATGGGTTTGAACAAAGTCCCTTCCGGCAAAGACCTCCCCAACGATTTCAACGTCGTGATCGAGATCCCCATGCACGGCGAACCGATCAAATACGAAGTGGACAAGGACTCCGGCGCGATTTTCGTCGACCGCTTCATGAGCACTGCGATGCACTATCCCTGCAACTACGGTTACATCCCGCACACCCTGTCCGACGACGGCGATCCGGTGGACGTGCTGGTGGTCACCCCCATCCCGCTGCAAGTCGGCTGCGTGGTGCGCTGCCGTCCGCTGGGCGTGCTGAAGATGGAAGACGAGTCCGGCGTGGATGCGAAGCTGCTGGCCGTGCCCGTGGACAAGCTGACCGCCGTGTACCGCAACGTGAAGACCTACACCGACCTGCCCGAAATCCTGCTGAAGCAGATCTCGCACTTCTTCGAGCACTACAAGGATCTGGAACCCAACAAATGGGTCAAGGTGCAAGGCTGGGAAGACGGCAAGTCCGCCTGCGACGAGATCATGTCCGGCGTGGCCAACTACAAGAAGGCCGCCGTCAAACCCGAATTCTGATTCGCAAGGAGCACAACATGACCGCACGCATCATTGACGGCAAGGCCATCGCGCAGGAAGTGCGCGCCGAGTGGAAGGTGCGCGCCGACGCCCTCAAGGCGCGCGGCATCACGCCGGGGCTGGCGGTCATCATCGTCGGCGAAGACCCGGCCTCCAAGGTCTATGTCGCCAACAAGGTAAAGGCTTGTGCCGAGCTGGGCCTGCACTCCGAGCACATCGCCCTGCCCGCCGACACTTCCGAAGCCGCGTTGCTGGCGAAGATCGCCGAGCTGAATGCCGATCCGAAGATCCACGGCCTGCTGGTGCAACTGCCGGTGCCCAAGCACATCGACAGCGACAAGATTTTGAACGCCATCAGCCCGGACAAGGACGTCGACGGCTTCCATCCGATGAACGTCGGCGCTCTGACAACCGGCAGCATGCGCTTCGCGCCCTGCACGCCTTACGGCTCGCTGATCCTGCTGCAAAAGAGCGGCGTGGCCATCGAAGGCAAGCATGCGGTGGTGGTTGGACGCAGCAACATCGTCGGCAAGCCGATGGCGCAGTTGCTGTTGCAGCACCATGCCACCGTCACCATCTGCACTTCCAAAACCAAAGACCTCGCCAAGCACACGCGCGATGCCGACATCCTGGTGGTCGCCACCGGCAAGCCGAAGATGATCACCGGCGACATGATCAAACCGGGCGCGGCAGTCATCGATGTGGGCATCAACCGCATGGAAAACGGCAAGCTGTGCGGCGATGTGGATTTCGATACGGCCAAGGAAGTGGCGGGCTGGATCACCCCGGTACCCGGCGGCGTCGGCCCGATGACCATCACCATGCTGGTGGCCAACACCGTGCAGTCGGCCGAACGCACGGCGAAATAATCCCCGCTCTTCCCATCAAACAAAAAGCCGATGCGCTCACATCGGCTTTTTGTTTGGCTTGCTTACAGGCTTAACTGCTTAACAGGCGCTCGAACTCTTCCAGCGGCACCGGCTTGCCGAACAGGTAGCCCTGATAGAGCATGCAGCCGTTCTCTTCCAGGAAATCGCGCTGCTCCTGCGTTTCCACCCCTTCGGCGATCACCTCCATGCCGAGGTTGTTGGCCATGCCGATGATGGTCTGAATGATGGTCGCATCGCTGGCTTTGCTGCCGATATGGCGTACGAACGACTGGTCGATCTTGAGCTGGTTGAGCGGCAACTGGGTCAGGTAAGAAAGCGACGAGTAGCCCGTACCGAAATCGTCCATCGAGAAACTCACGCCGATCTGCCTGAGCGCGTGCATCTTGGCAATGGTGTCCGGCACATCGTCGAGCACGATGCTTTCGGTCAGTTCAAGCTTCAGGCGGCGCGGATTGATACCGCTACTGCCGATGATCTCGCTGACTTGCGCAACGAAATCCGGCCGGCGGAACTGACGGCCGCTGACGTTGACGGCAAGCTGCAACTCGCTGGTATGCATGTCCGCCTCCCATGCCTTGATCTGGCGGCAGGCGCTTTCCAGCACCCAGTGCCCGATCGGCAGGATCAGGCCGCTTTCTTCCGCCAGCGGGATGAATTGCAGCGGCGGGACCAAACCACGCTCCGGATGGAACCAGCGCAGCAGAACCTCCGCCCCGATGACGCAGCCGGAATGGCTGGTCTGCACCTGGTAGTACAAACGGAACTCCTGTTTGCGCAGCGCCTCGCGCAGGCCGGCTTCAAGCTGCGCGCGCGCCTCCAGTTCGTCCTGCATCACCGGATCGAAGAAACGCAGCGTGTTGCGGCCGGATTTCTTCGCCTCGTACATGGCCGTGTCGGCCTGCTTGAGCAACTCATCCAGGCTTCCCTTGTAATTGATGAACAAGGTGATGCCCATGCTGGATGAGCTGTGAAACTCGTTACCCTCAAGGATGTATGGCGCATTGAGCGCGGCCAGGACCTTTTCCCCCACCACCTGGGCCTGCACGGCGGCTTGCGCCCTTTCGTCGCTCATCCCTTCCAGCAACAGCACGAATTCGTCGCCGCCGAAACGCGACACCGTATCGCCCTCGCGCACGCACGCCTGCAAGCGCAGGGCCACTTCGACCAGCAGCAGATCGCCGATACCGTGCCCCTTGGTATCGTTCAATGTCTTGAAGTTGTCGAGATCGATGAACAGCAACGCGCCGCCCGTGCGGTTGCGCGCGCCGGTAACAACCGCCTGCCGCAGCCGGTCCAACAGCAAGCGGCGGTTGGGCAGCTCGCTGAGTGGGTCGTAGAATGCCAGATGATGGATCTCGTTCTCGGCCTTTTTCCGTTCGGTAAAGTCGATGAAGGTGCCGACGTAATTCACGACCTCGCCGTCCTTGCCGACAACGGCCGTGATGTTCAGCCATTCCGGGTAAACCTCGCCACTCTTGCGCCGGTTCCATATCTCGCCCTGCCAACTATTGTCCCGCCGCAGGCTTTCCCACATGCTCCGGAAGAATTGCGCATCCTGGCGATCCGATTTCAGCATGGAAGGATTCTTCCCGATCACCTCCTCGGCGCTGTAGCCGGTCAACCGCGTGAACGCCTGGTTGACCCGGATGATCCGCGCATCCTTGTCGGTCACCATCATGCCCTCGTCGGTCTCGAAGGCGATGGCCGCGATGCGCAGGGCAGCCTCGCGCTCCTCCTGTACCGACATCATCTGATTGAAGGCATGCGCCATCTTGGCGATGTCGGTGGGCCCGCCCGGTTCGGCCCGAACCTGCGACTCGCCCATTTGCGCGCGCTCCATGCTGTCCGACAACTGGTTGAGCGGACGCGCCACGCTCCGCGTGAGCATGCGCAGCAGGAACAGGAACAACAAGGCGAAAGAGAACGAGGTGACCAGGTTGGCGATGAAGATGTCGACAGTCATCTTGCTCAGCGCCTCCTTGCTCATCACCACCGAAACGTTGCCGAGAAACTCCGGCGCGGCGGCATCGCTGAACGGCGACTCGGCGGAGGGCTGCGAATAGACCGGCGCCGCGAAATTCCACGCCCCGCGGCTTTCCGCACTCAGCATGGCCGCCGCCTGCAAACCGTCGGCAGGCTCGGCCTGCCCGACGAATTCGTGCTGCTTCACCTCACCGCGAGAGAGCAAGACCAATCCGCTGGTATTGCGGATCTCCACGCCGACCACTCCCGGGAACGACATGGTGGCATTCACCGCCTCGGCGGCATTGTCAGGAGCGGAGTAGATCAGCGCCAGCGTGCTCTGGCGCGCTAGGTTCTCGGTGATGCGCCGCCCCTGCTCGATCAGGTCCTCGCGCACCCGCTTGCTGCCCTGCCATGAGCCGACGACGGAAGAGCCCAAGGCCAGGAACAGGATGCCGAGCGTGACCGTAATGCCGAGCTGTCGCTGGAAAGTGAGCTTATGAAAAAACGCATCGAAGATTTTTTTCATAATCGGCGCATCCTATTGCTCGGGGAAGGCCATGTCGAAACTTTGCGTGCGGCTGGTATTGAGCCCCAGATGTTTTGCCGTGCGCAGGTTGACGGCCATCAACACCTCGCGCAACGGCAGCACCCCGGATCTATCGCCCTTGCCGGAAGCCAGGAAGCCCAGCGCGGAACCGGCCAGGTGCCGCCCGAGTTCGACATTGTTGGGATAGAGCGAGAACAGTACGCCGCGCCGGACATGGCCGAAGCTGCTGGAAAACACGGCCAGGTTCAGGTTCCACGATTCCTGCAGGACCATGGGCAGCACCGCGCCCTCTTCCACCGTGGTGGAATCCTGCGGCAGCCACAACGCATCCTGGCGCGTATCGACTGACGCCAGTATTTCCTGATAGACGCGCATGGCGGTGCGCAGATCCTGCGCCTGATATGCCACCAATTCCAGCCCCTGGGCACGCGCGCCCTCTTTGGCCAGTTGCATCAGCCACTCGTTCTGGCGCGGATCGTAAACGGTGAATATGCGTTTTGCCCTTGGCATCAATCCTTTCAGGCGCGCGAACAGCAGCGCCGGATCGGGCGACAGGCTGTTCACCTGCAGATTGCGCGCCTCGTCTTCCGGCGCCGTCAGCACGCCACCCACCACCACGCCGATATTGCCATCCAACGCGGAAGCGACCTTCACCCCCTGCCGTCCGAGTGCGATCACCACCTTGGTCTCCTGGCGGCGCAGCGAATCGTTCAGTTCGCCGACGTTCACGTTGGCGCCCACCGCGAAATTGGCCACACGCCCCTTGGCCTTGTCCTCGATGCCGTCGATGATCTGGGTGAAGATGCTGCGGTAGGGTTCGCCGATATCCGGATAGATCACCGCAATGGAACCGGCTTCGGAAGTCTGCGCAACCTTGTTGGCAAGATTCCTGGCGAGGCCGGCGACTGCGGGACCGGCGACCTGTACCGGGAAAACCACCACGTCCGGAAACGCTTCGATGTTGCGGATCAGCTCATCGCCGACATCATGCCCGGACTCGGGGAAAGCGGGTATGGCAAAGGAAGGCGCCATTGCGGCAACCTGACCGGTCGGTGCTTCGTTCCGGTATGTGTCTTCCGCTGCTGCGGGAATGGCCAGCGCAGGGGCCGCGGCGGCCGCCAGCAATACAGCTGCGCATAACCCGGCCAACACGATCCCGCCGGAAACAGATGCATCGCAGTGCTTGATACCTTTTGCGCGCATACCTATGACTACCCTCTCCCGTGACGCTCAAGCCAACTCGTACAGCGCCGCCGCCGGTTGCTTTTCTTGTGCAGGATAATACCAAGCTTTGGATTGCCCTTGCACGGCCCAATGACGATATATCGCCCCCTGAACCGATAAAGATTGCGGTAGGATGTGGCTTGCGGCCAGTCGGCACACAGATCGACGGCCAAGATGCGTGCCAACGTCACCGGGAGGAGCGTCGCATGAACAAGCAAATTCAACATCGGTTATTTTTCACGCTGCTGGCCGCATTCTGGGCCGCTCCGGCCATCGCCCAATCTTTCGAGGAAGACGAACTGGCGCTGGCCTACGGCGACAAATCCACCATCAGCCTCGCCACCGGCAGCCACCAACCCATCACCCGCGCCCCCGCCGTCGCCTCCGTGATCACCTCGCAAGATATCGAGGCGATGGGCGCCACCGATCTCGATCAGGCGCTGGAAAGCGTGCCGGGACTGCATGTCTCGATGAGCCACATCGCACAGAAGCCGATCTACGGTTTCCGCGGCATCGCCACCCTGAACAACCCGCAAGTGCTGATGCTGGTGAACGGCCTCCCGATCACCAATGTGTTCTGGGGCGACCGTAGCCAGATCTGGGGCGGCATGCCGCTGGAGAACGTGGCGCGCATCGAGGTGATCCGCGGTCCCGGTTCGGCGCTCTATGGCGCGGATGCGTTCTCCGGCGTGATCAACGTCATCACCAAAACAGCGGCCGACATCAAGGGCACCGAGACCGGCGTCCGCACCGGCAGCTTCAACACGCACGATGCGTGGCTACAACATGGCGGCAAGCTGGGCGCATTGGATGCAGCTTTCTACCTTCGCGCAGGCAACACCGATGGGCACAAGGGCATCATCCAGCAGGATGCCCAGTCGACGTTTGACCAGGCATTCGGCAGCAATGCCTCGCTTGCTCCCGGCCCGCTGAACAACGAACGCAAGGCGATCGATGCGCGCGCCGATCTGGCCAGCGAAGCGTGGCGCTTCCGCGCGGCCTATCAGAAAAGGGAAATGGGTGTCGGCGCACTGGGCGGCAGCATCGATCCTAACGGTCGCGGCACCGCCTCCAGGCTTTATCTGGACCTGGATTACGCACAAGCCAACTGGGCACCAAACTGGGATGTCTCCGGGGTCGTCGGATTCTTCGACGTCAAGGAAAAACCCGTCGATCACTACACGCTTTTTCCGGCCGGAGCCTTCGGGGGCGCTTTCCCCAACGGCATGCTCGCCGGTCCCGGCCATTCCGAGCGGCATACACACGCCAGCGTTTCTGCCGTACACACCGGTTTCGAGGAACATCGCATACGCATTGGCGCCGGTTACCGCGTGGAAGACCTGTATGAGGTCACGGAAACCAAGAACTTCGACGCAACGTTCGCCCCCTTGCCCGGCTTGGTGGATGCGACCGGCAATCCGGCTCTGGTCTATCTGTTGCCGCACAAGCGCAACGTCTCCTTCGCATTCATTCAAGATGAGTGGAATTTGGCCAAGGACTGGGCACTGACAGCGGGCGTGCGGCACGACAATTATTCCGACTTCGGCGGCACCACCAACCCGCGCATCGCGCTGGTATGGGATGCCAGTTACAACGTGGTGATCAAGCTCATGCACGGCACAGCCTTCCGCGCGCCGTCCTTCTCCGAACAATATTCCATCAACAATCCCGTTATCACCGGCAGCGCAAACATCAAGCCCGAGACCATCACCACCGACGAACTGGCGTTCTCCTGGCAAGCGAGTTCCGCGCTGCAGAGCAGTCTGAATTTCTTCCGCTACCGCATGAGCAGCATCATCCTGCCGGTAGGCACGTTGTATCAGAATGCCGGCGACCAGACCGGGCGCGGCCTGGAACTGGAATCGACCTACGATGCGACCAACAAGCTGCGCCTGAGCGGCAGTTTCTCCCTGCAACATTCCACCGATGAGGCAACCGGGCAAGATGCCGGCATGGCGCCGCACCGGCGGGCATTCGTGCGGGCCGACTGGCACTTGGCCCCGCTCTGGCAGTTGGACGCCAAAGCCAATTACGTTGCCGGTCGCATGCGCGAACCGGGCGATACCAGAGCGGTCATTCCCGATTACACGCTGGTGGATCTGACCTTGCGGCGCGAAAAACTGGCCAACGACTGGGAAGCAAGCGCGACAGTGGCCAACCTGTTCGACCGCAAGGCATGGGAACCCACATTCAAGACATCCGGCATGCCTTCCGACCTGCCGCTGGCCGGACGCGCCTTCTACGTCCAGCTCCAGCTCAATCTTTGAGCAACCGCTACTGACCTTCGCGCCTGCTATTCAGGCTGATGATCAGCACCCCGGCCAGCACCAGCGCCGATCCGGCGATCTGCAACAGCGAGATACTCTCGTTCAAAAATACATACGCCATGTAGATGGTGCTGACCGGACCGATGGTGCCGATGAGCGAGGCGCTGCCCGAGCCGATACGGCGGATGGCGAACGACAGCAGGAACACCGGCAACACCGTGGAGAAGATCGCCATCGCGATGGAAAGCCCATACACGCGCAACGGCAGATCGAGCGCATCCAGCGGACGCATCAGCACGAACTGAACCACGCATGCCGCGCTGGCGACCAATGAGGCATAAGCCGTGAAGCGTAGCGCCCCGATGCGTGCGATGGCATGCCCCGCCCCCACCAGATAGATGGAATAAGACAAGGTGCTGGCGAACACCAGCGCAGCACCGATCAGCACGGCATCCTCCTTGCCCACGCCCACATCGTGCAGGAACACCAGCGCGATACCGGCATAACTCAACGCCATCGCCGCGATCATCTTTGCCGTGATGCGCCGCTTGAAGATCAATGCCGCGAGGATCACCGTCATGGTCGGATAGAGGAACAGGATCAAGCGCTCCAGCCCGGCGGTGATGTATTGCAAGCCGAGGAAATCGAGATAGCTGGAAAGGTAGTAACCGACCAAGCCCAGCCCCAACACCAGCAAACGGTCGTGCGTATTCAACGGCTCGGCATGCTGCCGCCGCGCCCAGACCGCCACACCGAAAAAGAGCGGCGCCGAGAACGCCATGCGCAAAGCCAGCAGCGTCACCGCATCCACGCTATCGAGATACGCCAGCTTCACCAGAATCGCCTTGGCCGAAAAGCCGACCGCCGCCAGCAACGCGAAGACGACACCGAGAAATACATCCCGTTGAGCGAAAGTACTGCGAGTTTGACTTGCCATGATGTTAAGACCCCAAGTGATTGGCTGGTGCGGGTCTTGGGCTGAAGCAACTACGGAAGACCCGCAGTTGCCCGGTTAAACAATACGACGTTAAAACAGGAGCGCGCTGCGGCAGTGGGCTAGCATGGCTAGCCACAGTCGCGCGGCGATAATGAAGTTGGCGGAGATGAGTTGCGTTTGCATGGGGCAGGAATATACGGGGCTGGGCATGCATGGTCAATTCAAGAAGGGCTCATGGCAGCCTTACCCCGCCAACCCCACATAAACGTTCTGCACGTCGTCATCCGCATCCATCGCTTCGAGGAACGCTTCCACCTCTTCGCGTTCCGCATCGCTGCTTAATGTAACGGGACTCTTCGGGCGATAGCCGAGCTGTGCGGAGACGACGGTGAAGCCCTGCGCGGGCAAGGCTTTGCACACGGCATCGAGATCGGTGACTTCGGTGATGAACAGGGTTGCGCCTTCTTCGGAGGGTTCGAGGTCTTGCGCGCCGGCTTCGATGGCGGCAACTTCGGGATCGGCATCCTTGGAATTGGGCGTGGCCTCGATCATGCCGACATAGCTGAAATCCCACGAGACGGAACCTTCCGCGCCGAGCTGGCCCTTGCGGAACAGCACGTTCATGCTGGACTTGGTGCGGTTGATGTTGTCGGACAGGCATTCGACGATGATGGGCACGCGGTGCGGGGCGAAGCCTTCATACACCAAGCGCTCCAGCTGGGCGCCGCCGTCGAGCAGGCCTGCGCCCTTCTTGATGGCGCGATCCAGCGTGTCCTTGGGCATGGAGGCCTTCTTGGCCTGCTCGACGACAAGGCGCAGGCGCGAGTTCGTGCTCGGGTCGGCTCCGCCCTTGGCGGCCACCATGATCTCCTTGGCGAGCTTGCCGAAGATCTTGCCTTTTGCGTTCGCTGCGACTTCTTTGTGCCTGGCTTTCCACTGTGCGCCCATGTTCGATCCCTTTGTGCATAAACTTGAATGAGGAAGGGGCGCATCTTGCCTCAAGTGGCGGCGCGGTTCAATCTTGAAGCGGATGCCGGAGCAGACCGGGATGGGTGCGGCTCAGAACGACCAGGTCAATTGCAGGCTGGCGCGGTTGCCCAGATTGTTGGCGATGGCGAGCGCATTGTCGCGTGTCGCGCCTGCGGCGATGGCGGCAGCGTTGCTGACTTTCATGCTGCGCCATTCGTAGTTGAAGACGATGCGCATCGCCGGACTGACAAGGTACTGCATGCCCATCGTGGTGGTGGCGAATTCGCGTTCGTTGGCGAGGTTCTGTGTCATGAAATCGAGATAGTCATAACGCAGGTCGGCTTCCCACTGCGGCAGGAAGCGCCAGCCCCCCTCTATGTACCAGCCGCCCGCCTTCTCGTTCACGCCTGCCGCGAACGGCTGCCCCACGAAGGGCGGCGCCTGTCCGCCCACAACCATGCCATTGGCCCGCAGATATTCTGTCGAGACACGATAGTTGCCATGCAGGTATTTGAGGCCCAAGCCCTCGCGCACCATCCCGAAATGTTCGTTGCCGAACAGGCGTGCGCCCTTTTGCCGCCATGCGAATGCGCTGATGTCTTCGCGGTTGGGGCCCGAGCCGCCGAGCAGATATGCTGCCTGCACGCGCAAGGTCAGATCTTTGTGCCCATCACTGTCGCGCGGCCGGTCGATCGCATCGCCGTTGGAGACCATCGCGGCATAGGAATATTCCCACTGACCGCGCACAAACCAGTCATAGACCTGCACGCCCCAATCGCGATAGCCGGAGAATCCGCTGGTCAGATTGGCGCTGGAAGCGCCGCTCACATTGACCGCACCGCCATTGGACTGCACCGGCAAGCCCACCAGCATGTACAAGACGGCGTTGGAGTTGTACACATAAGGCGAAGAAGTGTTGACCGCCAGCAATGCCTCTTCGCTGGTCGGCAGTTTGAACAAGCCTGCACGGATGCGCGCACCGGGAATGTGATTGAAGGTCAGCGAGGCATCGGTGAGCACGGCATCGTGGTAATAAGTCGTACCGTTCTGGCCCGCATCGAGCGCCAGGAAATAATTGATCTCATCGCCGAGCCTGCCGCGCGCGCCCAGCCCGGCCCGCATGATCTGGAACTGGTGCGGATGTGCGAGATCCGGCCAGTTGAGGTTGAGCGTGGAATATTGTCCGTTATATGCCGCTGCCGCGCCCTGCAAGGTCGTGACCGGCTTGGCATCGATGTAGGTATAGGTGGGCTGGATGAAGCCGAACACGCGGAACGCACCGGCATTCGGCGCTTCATTGCCCTGCAGTTGCAGCCAGTTGGTGGCATGCGCGGCGACGGGGGCGAGGATCGCCAGCAATAAGGCGGTAACGAGGCGCGCGCCCATGTCAGCGCCCCGCCTCCAGCAGGCTGGCAAAGTCCGCCGCCGGCACCGGGCGGCTGAAGAAATAGCCTTGTGCCTGGTCGCAGCCATAGTTGCCCAGGAAAGCAAGCTGGGCATCGTTCTCCACGCCCTCTGCGATGACCGTCAGCTGCAGGGTATGCCCGAGCTGGATGATCGCTTTGACGATGGCGGCCGAATCGGCGTCCTCGGCCAGATCGCGCACGAAGGATTGGTCGACCTTGAGTTTGTTGACCGCCAGGCGCTTCAGGTAGGAAAGGCTGGAGTAACCGGTGCCGAAATCATCGATGGAGAATTTCACGCCCATCTCTCTCAGCTCGTGCAGCAACCTGATGGCGACATCGACATCCTGCAGCAGGATGGATTCGGTCAGTTCCAGCTCCAGCAATGCGGCGGGCAGCCCCGAGTTGCCGAGCGCGCGCTTGACGGTCTCGAGCAGGTTGCCGCGCCTGAATTGCAGCGCCGACAAGTTCACCGCCATCGCCAGCGGCGTACCGCCCTCCTGCCATCGCCGTGCCTGGCGGCAGGCCTCGTTGAGCACCCATTCCCCGATCGGGATGATGAGGCCGCTGCGTTCCGCCAGCGGGATGAACTTGCCCGGCGGGACCATCCCGAGCTCGGGATGCCGCCAGCGCACCAGCGCCTCGGCCCCGATGATGCGGCCGCTCTGGATGTCGATCTGCGGCTGGTAATGCAATTCGAGTTCGCGGTTGCTCACCGCGTTGCGCAACTGCCCCTGCAAGTGCAATTGCTCCTGCGCGTCGAGGTTCATCTTCTCCGAGAAGAAGCGGTAAGTGTTGCGCCCGCTGTCCTTGGATTGGTACAGGGCGGTATCGGCATTCTTGAGCAGCGTGTCGAACTCCCTGCCGTCGTCCGGGTAGATGCTGACGCCGATGCTGAATGAAGTGTTGATCGAATAGGTCTCGATCTCGAACGGCTCGGCAAACGCCTCGACGATATGCTGCGCGATCCCGCCGATGACCCCGAGGTCGCGCAGGTGCGGCAGCAACACGATGAATTCGTCGCCACCTTGGCGGCTGATGGTGTCGGTGTCGCGCAAACATCCGCGCAGACGGTCCACCAGCGCCACCAGCAGTTTGTCGCCATAGTTATGGCCGAGCGTGTCGTTGACCTGCTTGAAGTTGTCCAGGTCGAGGAACAGCACCGCCACGCCGGACTGTTCGCGGTCGGCCTGGGCGACAGCCTGTTCGAAACGGTCGCGCAACAACAGGCGGTTGGGCAAACGGGTGAGCGTGTCGTGATGCGCCAGGAACTCCAGCTGTTTCTCCGCCGCCGCATGTTCCTCGCGGATACGCAGGGCCTGGATGCCGTAAGCCAGATCGTTCGCCATCTCTTCCAGCAGTTTCACCTCGTCCGCACCGAACGCATTCGGCTCGGATGCATAGATGGTGAGCGCACCCAGCACGCGGTTCTTGCTCTTCAGCGGCAGGCCGATGCTGGAGCGGTAACCGCCAGCCTGGGCCGCTTCGCGCCACACGGCCACGCGCGGATTGGTCCGGTAATCCTGGTTGATTTCCGTCGTTCCCGTCCTGATCGCGGTCCCCGTCGGCCCGCGCCCGCGTTCGGTATCCGACCAGCATATCGCGGCATGGTCGAGATAGTTTTCGTCGTCGCCGAACTGCGCCACCGTCCGCACCGACTTCTCGGCGTTATGCTCGGCAAAACCCACCCAAGCCATGCGATACCCGCCACGCTCAACCACCAGGCGGCAAATCTCGGACAGCAGGGCCTGCTCTTCGACCGCATGCACCAATGCCATATTGCAATCGCTCAACAGCTTGAGCGCGCGATTCAGGCGTTCCAGGTTATGCTCGGCACACTTGCGTTCGGTGATGTCCTGCATGGTGCCGACCAGCCGGACCGTGCCGCCCCGCTCGTCCTGCTCGGTCTTGTAGCTCACCGACACCCAGCGGGTCTCGCCATCGGCGCACAGGATGCGCACCTCGACCTGCAACAGCGCCTCTCCGCTGGCTGCCATCGCCTGCCGGATATGCTCGCCCACCAGCGGGGCATCGTCGGGGTGAACCATGCGCCGCGCGAATTCCGCCGCGGGCAGGCGGTAACCGCCGACCTGTGCGGCGGTGGTGCGGTGCAGCGAATAATACTGGTCGTTGAAGACGAACTCGCCGCTGGACACCTCGTATTCCCAGTGCGCCATCTGGGCGATACGCAAGGCCTCCGAGAGCTTCGCTTCGCTTTCACGCAACGCGGCCGTCGCCTTCAGGCGCACATCGAGCATCTCGTTGAATTCCTGCGCCACCTCACGGATCTCGGGCGGGCCGTCCATCGCGGCCCTGGCCTCTTCATCCCCTTGCCTGATCGCGCGCGAAGCGGAAGCCAGCGCGCCTATCGGCCGCGAGATCTGGCGCGCGATAGCCCAGGCGGCACCGAGGATGAACACCAGGATGACCAGGCCCACCAGCACGTTTTTGAACAGCGCATCGTACAGCCGGGCATAGACATAACTGGTCGGGATGCCGGCATACACCATCCAGCCGACCTCCTCGACCCTGTCGACGTGATAAAGGCGTCGTATCGAATCGATTCCCTCCATCTCGCCATCGATGCCCGCCAGCAGGTTGCGCAGGGTCTTGTTGTCACCATGCTTCTGCCCGACCCATTTTTCGGTGTCGTGGTTGCGCCAGACGTAAGTGCCGTCCGCCGTGACGACGCCGATGGTCGTATCGGGGATCAGCGGCACATTGGTCAGGTTGGGCTGGTACAAAGCCAGATCGAGCGGCAGCCCGAGAAAGCCTATCTTGCGTCCTTGCTCGTCGCGTATCGGATAGGTCAGCACGGTCACCCACCGGCCGGTGATCGGGCCGAAGAACGGGTCTCCCACCACCAGACCGTCCTGCGCCAGCGACTTCTTGAACCAGGCTGCCTGGGCGACCGAGACCGGCTTGCCACCCGGCTGCGGTACCGCCGAACAGATCGCCGTGCCCTGCATGTCGATCACGGTCATGTTGGCGGATTTGGGGAACAGCTGGCGGAAATCCCACAGCACCTGGTCGCAATGTTTGGCGTCCATCTTGCGGATGAGCGGGCGCTTTGCCATCTCCACCAGGAAATCACGGTTGGAGACCAGTACGCGATAGACATCGGAAGCCGCCGCCGCCGCCAGCATATGCGCAGTCAGCCTGGCTTCGACCACGCGCTGCTGGGCATTGTCGTAGATGGTGTACGCCAGGATACCGACCATCGGCAGCGCGATGGCCAGCACCAAGGCCAACAGTTGCGTGCGGATTGTAAAGATCGATTTCATCTCGATGGGCGCAGAAAACCTGTAAGTGCGGAACGATGCCGCCGACAATACGAATAAGCTTGGCAGCGAGGATCATGATAGCCCAGTTTGCCCCACTGAGGTTGCTTCGGTCCCCGTCGCATCTGCTCAAAACATGGGGCGGCTAGCCGTTGTATGCGGCCGTCTCCAGCACCTGCAGGAAGGCGTCGCCATACTTCGCCAGCTTGGCCTGCCCGATACCGCTGATCTGCGCCATCTCGTCCAGCGTCTGCGGCTTGCGGTTCAGGATCTCCAGCAGGGTGCTGTCGTGAAAGATGACATAGGGTGGAACGCCCTGTTCGCGCGCCAGCTCGGTGCGTTTGGCCTTGAGCGCCAGCCACAAGGGATCGTCGTTGGCCCCGGCGAAAGCTTCGCGCAGGCGGGTGCCGCGTTCGGCCTTGCTGCTCTTGTGCTTGGCCGGTTCGGCATCGCGGCGCAGCCACACTTCCTGCTCGCCGCGCAGCACCGGGCGTGCGGATTCGGCAAGCTGCAAGCCACCGTAGCCCTCGATGTCCACCTTGATGTAGCCGGCGGCGACGAGCTGGCGATAGACGCTGCTCCACTGCTGCTGAGCGATTTCCTTGCCGATGCCGAACACGGTGAGTTGCTGGTGGTTGAACTGCTCGACCTTGGGCGTGAGCTTGCCCAGCAGCACGTCAATGAGGTGCACGACGCCGAAGCGCTGGCCGGTGCGGTAGATGCAGGACAGCGCCATCTGCGCAGCTTTGCTGGCATCCCAGGTATCCACGGGCGACAGGCAGTTGTCGCACTCGTTGCAGTCGCCAGGATGTTCCTCGCCGAAGTAGCGCAGGATGGTCTGGTGGCGGCAGGCGGTGGACTCGCAAAAGCCGAGCAGCGCATCGAGCTTTTGCAGTTCGACGCGCTTGCGCTCTTCCGGTGCGTCGCCGGACAGCAGCATCTGGCGCATCGACACGACATCGCCGAGGCCGTAGGCCATCCACGCATTCGCGGGCAGTCCGTCGCGCCCCGCCCTGCCCGTCTCCTGATAGTAGCCTTCCATGCTCTTGGGCAGGTCGAGGTGGGCGACGAAGCGCACGTTGGGTTTGTCGATGCCCATGCCGAAGGCGACGGTGGCGACCATGATCACGCCTTCCTCGCGCAGGAAGCGTTTCTGGTTGGCGTTGCGTGTCGCGGCATCCAGCCCGGCGTGATACGGCAAGGCGTCCCAGCCCTGCTGTTTCAGCCAAGCGGCGGTTTCTTCGACCTTCTTGCGCGACAGACAATAGACGATGCCGGCATCGTCGGGATGTTCGCTTTCGAGGAAGGCTTGCAACTGTTTGCGCGCATTGTCCTTCAGCGTGACGCGGTAGCGGATGTTGGGACGGTCGAAGCTGGAGACGAACTGCTGCGCCCGTTCCAGCGCCAGCCGTTCGACGATCTCGTGCCGCGTCGGCGCATCCGCCGTGGCGGTGAGTGCGATGCGCGGCACGTCGGGAAAGCGTTCGTGCAGGATGGTCAGTTGGCGATACTCGGGCCGGAAATCATGCCCCCATTGCGAGACGCAATGCGCTTCGTCGATGGCAAACAGCGCGATGGCGTTGTCCCGGTACAGCCCCTCCAGCAACTCCAGGAAACCTTCCGTCATCAATCGTTCCGGCGCGACATACAGCAATTTCAACTCGCCGCGATGCAGCTGCCGGAACACCTCGCGCGCCGCCTCGGCATCCAGGCTGGAATTGAGGAACGCGGCGGAAACGCCAAGCTGCTTGAGCGCATCCACCTGGTCTTGCATCAGCGCGATCAGCGGCGACACCACGATACCGACACCGGGGCGCAGCAACGACGGTATCTGGTAACACAGCGACTTGCCGCCGCCGGTGGGCATCAGCACCAGCGCATCGCCGCCCGCCGCGACATGTTCGACGATGGCCTGCTGCGCGCCACGGAAGCTGCTGTAGCCGAAGGTGTCGTTCAGGATTTGGTGGGAGGGGTTGGTACTCATGGAGGGATATCGGTAAAGGTGCGTAAGCTTACCCTGCCGGAGCGATTCCGGGGGCTGCCGATGCAGCACCGATGGTATGATTTATCCATTGATTCCTGTCGCGAACTTTATCCAGAAAGGTTGCCTGATGAGTATCCGTACCGTTGCCACCCAGCCCTTCCCCGATCAGAAACCAGGCACCTCCGGCCTGCGCAAGAAAGTCCCAGTATTCCAACAACCCCACTATCTGGAGAACTTCGTACAGAGCATCTTCGACAGCGTGAACGCACCGCAGGGTGCGACGCTGGTGCTGGGCGGCGACGGACGCTATTACAACCGCACCGCCATCCAGATCATTCTGAAGATGGCCGCAGCCAACGGCTTCGGCAAGGTGCTGGTAGGGCGCGGCGGCATCCTTTCTACCCCCGCCGCTTCCTGCGTGATCCGCAAATACCGGACTTACGGCGGCATCATCCTCTCCGCCAGCCACAACCCGGGTGGACCGAAAGAAGACTTCGGCATCAAGTACAACAGCAGCAACGGCGGCCCCGCCACCGAGACGGTGACCGAGGCGATCTTCGCCAAGAGCAAGGCCATCTCCAGTTACAAGATCCTCGATGCGGCAGATGTGGCACTCGATACCTTGGGCAGTTCCAACTTGGGCAATATGCAGGTACAGGTGATCGATCCGGTGAGCGATTATGCGGAATTGATGGAGTCGCTGTTCGACTTCGCCGCGATCCGTGCGCTGCTGAAAGGCGGTTTCCGCATCAAGTTCGACGCGATGCACGCCGTGAACGGGCCATATGCGAAAGAGATTTTCGAAGGACGGCTGGGGGCGGCAGCAGGCAGTGTGATGAACGCGGTACCGCTGGAAGATTTCGGCGGCGGCCATCCCGACCCGAACCTGACTTACGCGCACGATCTGGTGGAGATCATGTACGGCGACAATGCGCCGGACTTCGGCGCCGCTTCGGATGGCGACGGCGACCGCAACATGATCTTGGGCAAGCATTTCTTCGTCACGCCTTCCGACAGCCTTGCGCTGTTGGCCGCCAATGCCACGCTAGCGCCTGCCTACAAACAAGGCCTGGCCGGCATCGCACGCTCGATGCCCACCAGCGCGGCGGCAGACCGCGTGGCGAAAAAGCTGAATATCCCTTGCTACGAAACGCCGACCGGCTGGAAATTTTTCGGCAACCTGATGGATGCCGGCAAGGTCACACTGTGCGGCGAGGAGAGCTTCGGCACCGGCTCCAACCATGTGCGAGAGAAGGACGGTCTGTGGGCAGTCTTGTTCTGGCTGAACATCCTGGCAATGCGCAAACAGTCAGTAGAAAGCATCGTGCGCGAACACTGGGCGAAATACGGCCGCAATTTCTATTCGCGCTACGACTACGAAGGTTTGCCGACGGAAGCGGCGAACGGCGTGATGCAGCATCTGCGCGACAGCTTTGCCGTGCTCAGCGGCAAGCAGTTCGGCAAATTCACGGTGCAGACCTGTGACGATTTCAGCTATACCGACCCGGTGGACGGCAGCGTGAGCAAGGGCCAAGGGGTGCGTATCCTGTTCAGCGACGGCTCGCGCATCATCTTCCGACTGTCCGGCACAGGCACCGAGGGGGCCACGCTGCGGGTGTATCTGGAGGCATTTGAAGCGGATGTTGCGCGCCACCATCTCGACGCGCAAGAAGCATTGAGCGAGTTGATCCAGCTCGCGCTGCGCATCTCCGAATTGCAGGCGCGCACCGGGCGCGTTCAGCCCACCGTCATCACTTAGGATCGCTCTTGGGGGGCGCTGCGGCGGATACGGCCGAGGCCGTTGCAGCCCCTTCCCCGATCACCTGGAAGAACACTTCGCCTTGCTTGACCATGCCGAGCTCGCTGCGCGCGCGCTCTTCGATGGCATCGGTCCCGCGTTTGAGATCGCGCACTTCGGCATCCAGTGCCGCATTGCGCTTATGCGTTTGTTCGTTGATTTGCTTCTGGGCTTCGACCTGCTGCCCGACATCCCAAACCTTCAGCCAACTGCCCTTCCCCAGCCAGAGCGGATATTGCAACAGCAGGAGAAGGGCAAGCAGGATGTAGGTTACGACGCGCATTACCCTAGCTGGTAATAAGCCTCACGACCGGGATAGGAAGCGCTGTCGCCGAGGTCTTCTTCGATGCGCAGCAGCTGGTTGTACTTCGCCATGCGGTCGGAACGCGACAACGAGCCAGTCTTGATCTGCAAGGCATTGGTCGCCACAGCCAAGTCGGCGATGGTGGAGTCTTCGGTCTCGCCGGAACGGTGCGAGATCACCGCGGTGTAGCCGGCGCGCTTGGCCATCTCGATGGCGGCAAATGTCTCGGTCAGCGTGCCGATCTGGTTCACCTTGATCAGGATGGAGTTGGCGATGCCGCGCTTGATACCTTCGCGCAGGATCTTGGTGTTGGTCACGAATACGTCGTCGCCGACCAACTGGATCTTCTTGCCGAGGCGGTCGGTCAACGCTTTCCAGCCGTCCCAGTCGTGTTCGCTCATGCCGTCTTCCAGCGTGACTACCGGATACTTGTCGACCCAGGACGCGTACATGTCGATGATCTGCGCCGATGTCAGCGTGAGGCCGTCAGCCTTCAAGACGTATTTGCCGTCCTTGTAGAATTCGGAAGCGGCTGCATCGATACCGATCGCCACATCCGCGCCAGGCACGTAGCCGGCCGCTTCGATGGCTTGGACGATGACCTTCAGCGCTGCCTCGTTGGAACCCAGCGCCGGCGCGAAACCGCCTTCATCGCCGACGGTCGTGGTCAATCCGCGGTCATGCAAGATTTTCTTCAGTGCATGGAACACTTCGGCACCGCAACGCAATGCCTCGCGGAAGCTCTGTGCGCCAACCGGAATGATCATGAATTCCTGGATATCGGCACCGCCTTCGGCATGGGCACCGCCGTTGATGATGTTCATCATCGGCACCGGCATCTCCATGCGCGCCGCGCCGCCGAGGTAGCGATACAGCGGCAGGCCGCTGTCTTCGGCGGCGGCACGCGCCACCGCCATCGATACCGCCAGGATGGCATTCGCGCCCAAGCGCGATTTGGTATCGGTGCCATCCAGCTCGATCATGGTCTGGTCAATAAAGGCCTGCTCATCAGCATCCAGCCCGATGATCGCTTCTGCGATCTCGGTGTTCACGTTCTCGACGGCCTTCAGCACGCCCTTGCCCAGATAACGCTGCTTGTCGCCATCGCGCAGCTCGATCGCTTCCTTTTCACCGGTGGATGCGCCGGAAGGCACAGCCGCACGGCCCATCACACCCGACTCCAGCAACACGTCCGCTTCTACGGTTGGGTTGCCACGGGAATCCAAAATCTCACGCGCTACGACATCAACGATTGCACTCATTCTTTTTCCTTCACTCACACACTTTTCAAGTTAACGTTCTCTTCAATAAAACCTTGCTGCTTCACCAAAGCGTCCAGCGCCTTGAGTGTCTGCAACATCTCGCCCAGATGTCCCAGCGGGAATGCATTGGGGCCATCGGATAATGCCTTGGCCGGATCTGGGTGTGTTTCCATGAACACGCCTGCCACCCCGGCGGCCACCGCAGCGCGCGCCAGCACGGGCACGAATTCGCGTTGTCCGCCGCTGGCCGTCCCTTGCCCGCCCGGCAACTGCACCGAGTGCGTGGCATCGAACACCACCGGGCATCCGGTGTTGCGCATCACCGCCAGCGAGCGCATATCCGACACCAGATTGTTGTAGCCGAACGAAGCGCCGCGTTCGCACACCATGATGGTGTCGCCACCGCTGACTTCGCGCGCCTTATCCACCACGTTCTTCATATCCCACGGCGACAGGAACTGGCCTTTCTTGATGTTCACTGGCTTGCCGGACCTGGCCACGGCATGGATGAAATCGGTCTGCCGGCACAGGAACGCCGGGGTTTGCAGCACATCGACCACGGCCGCCACCGGCGCGATCTCATCTTCATCGTGCACATCAGTCAACACCGGCACGCCGATCTGCGCTTTGACCTTTTCCAGAATCTTCAACCCAGCTTCCATGCCGAAGCCGCGGAAGGTCTTGCCCGAGCTGCGGTTGGCTTTATCGTAGGAGGATTTATAGATGAAAGGAATACCGAGTTTCAGGCATATTTCCTTCAGTTGCCCTGCAGTATCGATCGCCATCTGCTCGGATTCGATCACGCATGGTCCGGCGATCAGGAACAGCGGCTTGTCGAGGCCGACTTCAAAATTGCAGAGTTTCATGCCGCTTCCTTATGTGCCACGGCTGCCGCGACATAAGCCGAGAACAGCGGGTGTCCACCTCGAGGTGTGGAGGTAAATTCCGGGTGGAACTGCACGCCGACGAACCACGGGTGCATGCTCTGCGGCAACTCCATCATCTCCGGCAGATCTTCGGACGGCGTGCGCGCAGATATGATCAGGCCGCTCTTCTCCAGCGCAGGCACATAATGATTGTTGACTTCATAGCGATGGCGGTGACGCTCGTTGACCTCATCGCCATAGATGCGTTGCGCCATGGTATTGGGTTTGATCGGACAACGCTGCGAACCAAGGCGCATGGTACCGCCCATGTCGGAATCCGCGCTGCGCTGAGCGACCTTGCCGTCACGGTCCAGCCATTCGGTAATGAGTGCCACCACCGGATGTTCGGTCTCCAGATCAAACTCGGTACTGTTGGCGTCTTTCATGCCGGCTACATGGCGCGCATACTCGATCACCGCCAGCTGCATTCCTAGACAGATGCCCAGATAAGGGATTTTGTTCTCGCGCGCATAACGGATTGCAGCAATTTTCCCCTCCGTGCCGCGCTTGCCAAAACCGCCTGGCACCAAAATCGCGTCGAGATTCATCAGGCATCCGGTACCTTCGCTTTCGATGGTTTCCGAATCCAGATATTCGATATTCACGCGCGTCGAGGTGTGAATACCGGCATGGCGCAAGGCTTCGATCAGCGATTTGTACGATTCGGTAAGTTCCACATACTTGCCGACCATGCCGATGGTGATCTGATGGACTGGGTTTTCTTGTGCCTTGATCAGGTTCTGCCATACCGACAGATCCGCAGGCGGCGCATTCAAGGCCAGCTCCTCGCAGATGATGCGATCCAAACCCTGCTCATGCAGCATTTGCGGAACTTTGTAGATGCTATCCACATCCCACATAGAAATTACACCTTCTTCGCGCACGTTGGCGAACAAGGAAATCTTGGAGCGCTCATCTTCCGGAATACGGCGATCGGCACGGCACAACAATGCGGTGGGGAAAATACCAATCTCGCGCAATTTCTGCACGCTGTGCTGGGTCGGCTTAGTCTTCAGCTCTCCTGCGGTGGCGATATACGGAACCAGCGTCAGATGCACATACGCCACTTGGTTACGTCCCATGCGCAACCCCATCTGACGCGCCGCCTCTAGGAATGGCAGCGATTCGATGTCGCCCACCGTGCCACCGATTTCAACGATAGCCACATCGGCCTTGCCATCAAGAGATGCCGCAGCACCGCGCTCGACGAAAGCTTGGATCTCGTTGGTGATATGCGGAATCACTTGCACCGTCTTGCCCAAATATTCACCGCGGCGCTCTTTACGGATCACGCTTTCATAGATCTGGCCGGTGGTGAAATTGTTGGCCTTGCGCATCTTGGCTGAAATGAAGCGCTCGTAATGACCGAGATCCAAATCAGTCTCAGCACCATCTTCGGTGACGAAGACCTCGCCGTGCTGGAACGGACTCATTGTGCCCGGATCGACGTTGATGTACGGATCCAGCTTGAGCATCGTGACTTTGAGGCCGCGCGACTCGAGGATAGCCGCAAGTGAAGCGGCGGCGATGCCTTTTCCTAGGGAAGAGACAACGCCGCCGGTAATAAAGATGTACTTAGTCATGGAATGTAATTATATCGCATAAGCAGCATCGCCTCAAAGGAAGAAGCTCGCAAAATATGACAGCCACAGCATAGTGGCTACAAACCTCCAATCTGCACTCAGTAGCATTCTCTTTGCATCAAAGCAAAACGCCCCGTTTTTAGGCGGGGCGTTTTGTTTGTAAGGAGTCTGACGATGACCTACTTTCACATGCGGATGCACACTATCATTGGCGCGAAGTCGTTTCACTGTCCTGTTCGAGATGGGAAGGAGTGG
>DATGWO010000037.1:0-3058 GCA_035299445.1 Sideroxyarcus sp. | reverse complement strand
ATCCCGGCTTAAAGTAGATACCCAACGCGAACACCAGAGAGCCATTAATTTGAATCATAATAGTTTCCCTGAAGCCTGTCCCAGGGTTTCTCGTAACCGTTTAGCCCCCTCGATTGCCATTACCCCAAATTAGGCAGCAGCCGGTAGCGGGGGTACCACGTTGCCTTTGCGCCGCTCGGCGATAACCTTTGCCCAGTAGGGCCAGGGCAGCAGGTTACGGCGGCGGCAGGTGTCGATGACACTAGCCAACAAGGCGAAAGCGCGGCTACCCTGCTCGGTGCGGGTCCCCTGGCTGAGGAGGCGGGCGATAACCCAGTGCCGCAAGGCCCGTTCGGCGTCGTTGTTGGTCAGCGGCAGAGAGGGAGGGGCCACGACGATCCAGACCGCCTCCCAGTCGTTGAGAAACGCGCGCGCCAGCGCGCGGGTCTTCTCATGGGCCGAGTCCCGATGCTGTTCGCAGAACCGGCGGAAGGCCTCCAACCGGTCGCGGAAGTGCGGGGTCAGGTCCACCGGTGGACCTTCGCGCGCCTGGTAAATCGCGGCCATCAGGTCGCTGAGCAGGTCGTGGGTGGCCTGTCCAAAGGCCCGCGCCTCGGCGTTGAGGCTGTGTTTGAGTCCCTCCGCCTTGCGCCGCAGATGCGCCCAACAGCGCCACCGCTGCTGGAACTGGCGGTAGACTTGGTAGCCATCGCCCATCCGCCAGCCGACAAACCCTTCGCCAAAGACATGGGCCAGGCTCTCTTTACGGCGATAGCCCATGAAGTACAGGCAGAGCGGCGGGGTGATAATCACCCACAGCCACAGTAACTGGCCCCATTCCTTCCACGGCGTCTCGTCGGCGTAGGCCAGCGTGGCCTGCTGCAGTTCGTTCACCACCTGTTCTTCGATCGGCTCGACCGCCCGACCCGCTTCATGAATAGATTAGATGTGTTCCCAAATAAGCATTCATAACTTATTGAACAACATAGGAGTTTTTGAGGTTGCACAGGCCAGCCACCACTAAAACCACTTGATCGGCCATGTTGGCAATGCGGTTGCGGAATTTAACGGCCAGGATCTGGAAGCTTTTCATATCGCCGCTCAGGTGTTCTACAGCGACACGAACCTGACTGATGGCTCGATTTTCTTGCTTCTGTTGAGGGGTTAAAGTCGGAGGGGGATGGTGCTTTGACTGCCGGGGTTTTTTATGGGGAATATGAATACTGTGGAAAGCAGGATATTGAGATTCGCTTCCCTGATAGCCTAAATCAACCCACGCCTCGACGGCCGACAGGCCGGGTTCCTTCGGATCTAACTCGTCCTTGAGTAATTTAAAGTCATGCCGACGCCCCGGGACGGTCGGGCCGACGACGGGAATACCCCGGTTTACATCAGCGAGCACGGTGTTTTTCAGCGTATGACGATGAGTTTTACCACTGTAATAGTTCTTTTGCTGGCGGGCGTGGTGAGGTCGGCAGCGCGGTCTTTCCGTGGCATCGATGATAATTTTTTGAGTATTTTCAGAATCTTGCTCCGATGGGGCCTTCGGTTTAAAGGGACGATGTGGCAAAACACGCAAAGGTTGTTCCGCCTTTTTTAAGATCGGAAGTAGCTTATTCACATTCTCCGCCGCTTTGGGGGGACTCAAACCAAACAGGGCGCCGAGCCCATCAAAAGTGGGGTAATTTTTTAAGTAAAACAAGGATAAAAAAGAGTTTCTGTCCGGGTGTGGATAAGACCCCTTTGCGACCACCTCCCGGCTTTCTTTGACGAGGTTTGGTACGTTTCCGGTCGCGGTGTGATGACACGTCTTTCAGAGATTTTTCGAATTCTTGCCAGCGGGTATCAAAGATTTTTCGAGGTAAACCAGTTAAGGCTTTAAATTGCCGCTCATTACGAATGATGAAGGGTAGGTTAGACATGATGACACTCCGAGTAACTCCTATTTTAGGGAAAGGGGGGTTTTTTCAAAAAAATCAACTCCCTAATCCCTTGATAAAAAAATAAATTTTTAGTATTTGTGCCTGAGAAATTTTTCAATGTTATTGAAATTAATAAAGAAATTATTTGGGAGCAACTCTATTGATTAATCGTGCTGGTACTGAGCTCGATGCCCAGCCAGTCGCGCAGAAATTCTTGAATCCGCCGCCGCGACAGATGCATCCGATGCGATAAGCACACCAGCAGGCTCACCAATAGCGGTCCCACCAGATGCCATTCCGTCAAGCCGACCGTCCATAGGGGATCGGTGGGGCAGCGGCCGGGCTCGCGGCGGTTGACATGCCCGCCGCGACAGGTGATCTCACCGTAGAGATGCTTGTCATGGCGCACCCGTAAGCCACGCAACCCCGCCTCCGGCTCTGTCTCAATCTCCAGCACATACAACCCGGTGCGGGCGATAAACTCGGTGGGTTCCAGCGCCTGACCACAGCAGGCGCAGGTCGCCGGCGCCTGGTTCACCGTCGCGCTCACCGGTAAGCTCACCTGCCGGCTCCGGCCCGGCGCGCCGACCTGACGTCCCGCTTTCTTGGGCGGCTTGTCGGCGGCGCTCGCCGGTGTCGTCTCCGCGGCCGGGGCCGCGACCTCGCTGGGCGCCGCCGCCGCCGCCGGGCTCGTGGCGCTGTCCTCCGCCGCGGACTCCACCATCTCACCACCCCCGTCCTCGGCCGCTTCCAATTCCTCCGCGGCGGGGGCGTGGCCGTGCCACGCTGGGTCACTGCGAGGGGGCCGGCAACTGGTCTGGGAATTCGCCTTGAGCCGCTCCTGCGCGTCTTTTAAATCCCACAGCAACTTCACCAGCAGGGCCTCTTTCTGCTCTGCTGGTAACGCGATCAGCTTCTGCTCATCGAATTGCTGAAGATCAAAGTCGCTCAGGTACACTCGCTCAACTCACGAACACGATAACAAGCTCATGGGTGCGGTAAGATAGCCAAACCGCTCCCCGCTGGCAACCCCCCTCCAGGGTGAGTACATGTAGTAGGGGGATAAACGGCTACGCAGGCGGACGCCTTGTTGCGGTGGGCCATGCAATCCGAGAACGAGCGCGTCATCGCGGCGGGTCTGAAACTCGCGAAACATG
>DATGWO010000036.1:0-1972 GCA_035299445.1 Sideroxyarcus sp. | reverse complement strand
CTACCAGATGCCCGACGAAATGGCCGCGAAGCTCCGCGTGCTGCTGCGGCGTTCGATCGATGCGGCACCGCAACAAACCGCGGCCTACGAGACGCTCGCATGGGTCGAGGCCACGAGCGGGGAGTGCGTGGTGGCCAACGTGAACCTGGTGCAGGAGCGTTTCCCCCAGCTGAAGACCAAAGATCGCACGCTCGTCTCACTCGCCCTGGTGCGTCACCGGCGGGGGGACAATGCTGGCGCGATCGCGCTCCTCGACGATCTCCCTAAACTCGACCCCGACGATTGGTCCGTGAGCGCAGCGGAGCGGCTACGCGCGAAGATCGAGGGCCGCAAATCGCTGACGGAGCGGCGCGGGAGCCGGGCCGACGCGGCCAAGCCACCGCCCGTGCGCATCAAGATCAATCCTGGTGCGATGAAGCTCCCGGGCGGTAATTAATCCGGCAGCGATTTGCCGCCCCGCCCCAGACGGGGCACTTGGCGGTCCGGAGGAGAGGTCTGGCCACAAAAAAGGCCGGCCACACGGCCGGCCTCACAAGGATCAAGATGCGCGTCGCCTCAGCCGGACTCATGCAATTGAGGCTGCGATGATTTGGTTTTTGCCGGCTCTGGCGGCGAGAGCGGCAACTGCATAGCAGTGGGGTTCGCCGCTCAACTGCCGCAGCAGCACACGCCACCAGCGGCGGTGCTTTTCGGTGGCGACGGCGAGCTTGAGGGTGGGCTTGCCGGCGGTGTAGCTGAAGACACCGGCGCAGGAGAACAGCCGCCAGCGTAGCGTGGTCAGTTCGGCGCGTTGGGTTTGGCCGAGTCGGCGTTGCAGCCCGACGCAGAGGTTGTAGGCGCAGATGGCGAGATGGCAGGCCGCTTCGGTCGCCCAGAACGAGCGGCAGCACAGGCCCTTCAAGCCGAACTGGGCGCCGAGTTCCTTGATGCGGTTCTCGATGTCGGCCCGGCCGTTGTAGCGACGCCAGACTTCCAGAGCGGTGAGCTCCGCGGGGAGGTTGGTCCGCAGGGCCTGGAACTTGTAACCTGGCAGCTCGATCAACTGCTTGCCGCCGGCGTGGGGGCGCTCGGCGACGCGCTGCCGCACGACGATCAGGCGCGCGCCCTCATGGGCGAGTTCCTGCACGTCGAGACCTGCCACTTCGGTCGGCGTCCATGCCGAGTCATCATGACGGCACAGCGATCGCACGGGAGCCCGCAACGCGGCGGTCATGATGTAGGACAGTCCGCGCCGCTCCAACTCCTCGATCATGCGTTGGGTGCAAAAGCCGCTGTCAGCGCGGACCAAGCCGATGCGCACGTGCTCGGGCAATCGCGCCAGCGTGTCGCCCAGGAAGTCGTGGGCGCCGGAGACGCAGGCGGTGTTGCCCGGTCGCAGCCAGAAGTGCGCGATCAAGGGCACCTCCGCCACCGCGGCCACAATCGGCCGGTGACAGGGCTTGAGTCCCTTGCGGGTGTAACCGACCCGCACGCCCTGCTGATGTCCATCCTCGTGGATCAGGGAGAACGAATCCAAGTCGAGGGTGTAGCCCTCGCGCCTCCCTGGCAACGAGCGCAGGGACCAAGCGTGAAGCCCGGAGATCGCCTCGCAGGCCGAACGGCCGCAGCGCGCAAAGAACCGCGAGAGCGTCGACTGGCTTGGCACCGCCTCGATGCCCAGCACCTCCGCCACCGCTGGGTCGTGCGCCAGATGCGCCACCCGCGCCAGCTTGTCCGCTCCGCAGAGGATCCCTCCGATGAAACCCAACGCCGTGTCGCACGGATCGTAGGCGTTGTTGCTCGTCGGAGCGTGCGGCAAGACCGCACGCAATTGCTGCCGCAGCCCAGCCTCGGTGATGAAACGCGTCCACGCCACCATCCCGCCGTGGGCCGTCAGCCGTTGGTCCGTGAAGCCGATCCGCATCGACTTCACCCCATCTTTGGTGCCCAAATCCAACCGCACCGTTTGGTTCGCCGTCACGTTGACGGATCC
>DATGWO010000035.1:0-329464 GCA_035299445.1 Sideroxyarcus sp. | reverse complement strand
CCACTCCTTCCCATCTCGAACAGGACAGTGAAACGACTTCGCGCCAATGATAGTGTGCATCCGCATGTGAAAGTAGGTCATCGTCAGACTCCTTACAAACAAAACGCCCCGCCTAAAAACGGGGCGTTTTGCTTTGATGCAGTGAATTCGCAGCAAAGGGAACGCGTGACCGCGCCTGCGAGCCGTGTGTTGATTTCTGATATGCTGCGCAAGTCAGTTCAGGGAAAAAGTTCATGAAGAAGATTCTCCTCATCAATCCGGCTTACAAAGGCAGTTTGCATTCGAACATCAAGGTGCTGGCACTACCGCCGCTGAACTTGGCGATCATCGCGCGCTATACGCCGGAGCACTATGACGTGCAGATCATCGATGAGGCGATGGAAGACCTGGATTTCGATGCGAAAGTCGATCTGGTCGGCATCACTTGCATGACGCCGCTGGCGCCGCGGGCTTATGAGATCGCCGACCGGTTCCGTGCTCGCGGAATTCCGGTGGTGATGGGCGGGATACATGTCTCCTACATGACGGACGAAGCATTGCGCTATGCCGATGCCGTCGTGGTCGGCGAGGGTGAGAACATCTGGCCCAAGCTGCTGGAGGATTTCGAGCGCGGCCAGATGCAGAAGGTCTACCGCACGTGCGAACCGCCCGAAGTCGAGAATTTGCTGGCGCCGCGCCGCGACCTGCTAAAGGGCAAATACTTTGTGGAGACCGTGCAGACGGGACGCGGCTGCCCGATCAACTGCAATTTCTGCTCGGTCACGGCGTTCAATGGCTCGCGCTACCGCGTGCGCAACATCGATAGCGTGATCGACGAGATCAACTCGATCAAATCCAAGCGCATCTTCATTGTCGATGACAACATCGTCGGCCAGGGGCCGAGATATATCCGGCGGGCGAAAGAGCTGTTCGACCGCATGGCCGATTGCGGCAAGGAGTGGGGCGGGCAAACCTGCCTCAATATCGTCGAGCATGACGACGTGCTGAAGGCCGCACAGCGCAGCGGCTGCAAAGGACTGCTGATCGGCTTCGAATCGCTCGATCCTGCCACCATCGACTCCATGCACAAATCCGTGAATCTGCGGCCCAACACCAAGAATTTCCGCGATGCCATCAAGAAACTGCACGACCACGGCATCGCCATTGTCGGCTGTTTCATCTTCGGCACTGAAGGGCAGACGCGCGACGCGTTCCGCCGCGCCATCGACTTTGTGCTGGAGAACGAGATCGATGCGGTGCAGATGTCGCTCGAAACGCCGTTGCCCGGGACTGCATTCTACAAACAGATGTTGGAGGAAAACCGCCTGTTGCTGACCGATTACCCCAATGACTGGCGGCATTACACCATCTTCGAGCCGGTGTTCAAGATGAACGGCATGACGCCGACCGAGGCATACGAAGGCTTGCTGGAGGCCTACGCCGAAGTATCCTCGTTCAAGTCTTCGCTGACACGCGGCTTGCGCACTTTCCGCAATACGCGCAGCTTGTTCAGTACCGGTATTTCCTTCTCATGGAACTATCAGGCCTACAAGACCATACGCAACACCAAAACCCCGCTGGTGGGGATGGAGTGATCTGTGCAGGCGCTGCCGCGCATGGGTAGCGTACTGGCTTATGCTAAAATCGTGCACGCTTGCAGTGCATATCCCTTGTTAAATCAGCGAAATCCAACTTGCAACCCTTAGTCATACGCCACATCACACTTGCCAACAGCCTCGGGCTCGGCTCGTCCGCAACCATGGCTGCTTTGCAGGAGCGGCGCTCCGGTCTGATGCCTTGCGCCTTCGAGGATGTCGATCTGGAAGCCTATATCGCCAAGGTCGAATTGCTGGATAGCTACGGTGTCAGAGCCGATCTTTCTGCATACGACTGTCGCAACAACCGCCTGGCCCAGCTTTGCCTGGAGCAGGATGGCTTCATCGAGGCGACCGCGGCGGCAAAGAAAAAATACGGCGCCGGACGCATCGGCGTATTCCTCGGCACCAGCACTTCAGGCATCCTGCAGACCGAACTGGCTTACCGGCATCTTGACCCGCAGACCGGCGCCTTGCCGGCCGATTTCCATTATGCGGAAACGCAGAACTCCTATTCGCTGGCCGGCTTCGTCACGCATTATCTCGGCCTGACCGGCCCTTCCTTCGTGGTCTCCTCGGCATGTTCATCGAGCGCCAAAGTGTTCGCCAATGCGGTGCGCATGATGGCGGCGGGCGTGTGCGATGCAGCGGTGGTCGGCGGTGTCGACAGCCTGTGCCTGAGCACTTTGTACGGTTTCAACTCTCTGGGGCTGGTGTCGCGCTTCCCCTGCCGTCCTTACGATGCCGAGCGCGACGGCATCTCCGTCGGCGAAGGCGCCGGGTTCGTGTTGATCGAGCGCGTCACCGCCGAGGATTCTGCCGATGCGATGTTGCTGCTGGGCGTCGGCGAAAGTTCCGATGCCTATCACATGTCCACGCCGCATCCGGAAGGCCTGGGGGCGAAGCTGGCGATGCAGCGCGCGCTGGATTCCGCCGGGCTCAAGGCGGGCGACATCGACTATATCAACCTGCATGGCACGGCGACCAAGTCGAACGATGCCAGCGAAGGCCGGGCGGTTGCCGATGTGTTCGGCAATCGCGTGCCATGCAGTTCGACCAAAGGTTGGACCGGGCATCTGCTCGGCGCGGCGGGTATCACCGAAGCCATCATCGCCATGCTCGCGGTCGAACACGGATTCATCCCGGGTAGTGTGAACACGCAGCAGCTCGATCCCGCCATGGCGATCGATTACCGGATCGAGAACGGCACAGGCAACATCCGGCGCGTGTTGAGCAATTCGTTCGGTTTCGGCGGCAGTAATTGCAGCCTTGTACTGGGGAGGCAAGCTTGATGCGCTGCTATGTGGAAGGGATCGGCCTGCTCGGCCCCGGCCTGGACGGTTGGGCGACCGGTCAGGCAGTGTTGGCCGGCAACGCGGCGTATGTCGCGGCACCGACGAATCTGCGCGCCAGCGACATGCTGCCTGCCGCAGAGCGCCGCCGCGCCGGTGTGCCGATCAAGCTGGCGCTGGCCGTAGGGCAGGAAGCGTTCCTGCATGCCGGGCGCGATACCAGTACGGCGGCCACCGTGTTCACCTCTTCCGGTGGCGACAACGACAACGTGCATGCCATCAACGGCATCCTGGTGACCGCGCCGCGCGAGGTGTCGCCGACGCGCTTCCATAATTCGGTGCACAACGCGGCGGCAGGTTACTGGTGCATCGCGGCCGAGTCGCGTGAGCCTTCCACCAGCCTGTGTGCCTACGATGCGAGCTTCGTGGCAGGCCTGCTGGAATCGGCCGCGCAAGTGGCGGTGGATAATGCCGTCGTGGCGTTGCTCGCCTACGACCATCCGTATCCGCAGCCGTTGCATGCGGTGCGGCCCATTGCGGCAGCCTTTGGCATGGCGTTGATACTGACGCCCTGGCGAAGCGAAAGATCCCTGGCGGAAATCGAAGTGGAACTGCGGTCCGGCAGTGGGCAGGAGGCGGTGATGCAAGATGCGGCGCTGGAAGCGTTGCGTCTCGGCGTTCCGGCCGCACGCAGCTTGTCGTTGCTGGCGGCACTGGCAAGCGGTAAGGCGGCCCAGATCGAACTCGGCTACTTCGACAACCACCTGAATGTGCGTGTGACACCATGCTGATGAAACCACTAGCCAATCCACTAAGCCCGCAAGCGGGCAAGTGGCTGGTTATAGCCGACAAAACGGCGATCGCCAGAGTCATCCCGCATACGGGTACCATGTGTCTGCTCGATGGTGTGCTGGAATGCGATGCACAACGCATCCGCTGCATCAGCAGCACACACCGCAACACCGACAACCCGATGCGAACCGACGGTCAATTGCTTGCCTTGTGCGGCATCGAATATGCAGCGCAGGCGATGGCGGTGCACGGCGCATGGGATGCACAGTACCAGCAGAAACCGCGCGCCGGTTATCTGGCGGCACTGCGCGACGTCGCCTGCCAAGCGATGCGGCTGGATGATCTGGACGACGACCTGCTCATCGATGCCGAAAAAGTGATGGGCGATGAAGCGCGCGTCATCTACCAGTTCCATATCCAGGCCGAATCCCGAGAGATCATGAGCGGGCGTGCCACGGTGGTATTGGACGCAGACAGGGCCGGCATATGAAGCGCGCACTGGTCACCGGCGGCAGCGGCGGCATCGGTGCCGCGATCTGCCGCAAACTGGCGGCGCTCGGCTACCACGTGTATGTGCATGCCAACAGTTCGCTGCAACGCGCGGAGGAGGTCGTCGCCGAGATCAAGGAAGCCGGCGGTAGCGCCCAGGCCATCGCGTTCGATGTGGCCGATGCCGGGCAGACCTCCATGGCGTTGCAGGCGGTACTGGCAGAAGGCGCGATCCAGATTCTGGTGAACAATGCCGGCATCCACGACGATGCCGTGCTGCCGGGCATGAATGCGCAGCAATGGCACAAGGTCATCGACGTCTCGCTCAACGGCTTCTTCAACGTCACGCAACCGTTGCTATTGCCGATGATCGGCAAGCGCTGGGGGCGCATCATCAATATCTCCTCGGTAGCGGCGATCTCCGGCAACCGCGGCCAGACCAACTATGCGGCGGCCAAGGCAGGTTTGCACGGCGCCACCAAATCGCTCGCGCTGGAGGTTGCCAGCCGCGGCATCACCGTGAATGCGGTTGCGCCCGGCATCATCGAATCGGCGATGACCGAGAATGTGTTCGACAAGGATGCGATCAAACGCATGGTGCCGGTCGGCCGCGCCGGCAAGCCGGAGGAGGTGGCCGATCTGGTCGCCTTCATCGCTTCCGAAAAAGCTGCCTATATCTCCGGGCAGATCATTTCCATCAACGGCGCCATGATCTGACGCAAGACTTAGAGCCATTGCGGCGGATGAGGTAAAATGCCCCCGGTGAAATAAACGACAGGGAGCATCATGGCAGCAAGCGCACAAGAAAAAGAGTTGGCACAACTCATCGTCACCTCGTTGAACCTCGAGATGTCGGCCGACGAGATCGAACCGGACGCGCCGCTATACGGCGAAGGGCTGGGGCTGGACTCCATCGATATCCTCGAACTGTCGCTGGCGATCTCCAAGACCTACGGCGTGCAACTCAAGTCGGACGACGCGGACAACAACAAGATATTCAGTTCGCTGCGCACGCTGAACGAACATATCCAGCAGCATCGCGCCAAGTAGTCCATACACCCGCCGGAAGGCGGGCGCTTCCATTCCATGACTGATAACAACGCCGCTTTCCGCGCAGAACTCAAGGCTTTCATCCTTGCCGCCGTCGACAAGGCCGAACCCGAGGGCGGCCTGCGCGACGACGAACCCTGGTTCGGTCCCGAATCCAGGCTGGAACTGGACTCGCTTGATGCCTTGCAGATCTCGATGGCCATCCAGAAAAAATACGGCGTGCGCATGCCGGACAGCAAAGAGACACGCCGCGCCCTGAGCTCGTTGGCGACGCTCGCCGAGCACCTGCAGAACGAAAAATGAATCCCATCCACCTTGCCGGACGCGGACTGGCCTGTTCGCTCGGGCTGAGTGTGGAACAGGCGCTCGCGACTCTACAGCAGGGGCGTGCGCATGCCACCCAAGTCTCCCTGCCGGGCGCGATGGCGGGTGACTATCCTTTCCATGCCATTCCCTTTAGCCAACCCGACTGGAACGAGCGTGCGTGCACGCTGGTGCAGCGCGTCGTAGCCGAGGCTGGTGCGCAACATATCCGCAACGGCGTGCTGCTCATCGCCACCTCCTCTTTCGACATCGGCGCAGTCGAGCGCGGCGCGACCCGGATGGACTATCAGGCATTCGCCGACAAGGTCGCTGCCTGGCTCGACTGGTGCGGGCCGGTGCATGTGGTGAACACGGCCTGTACTTCCAGCCTGAATGCGCTGCTGTTTGCACAAGCGCTATTGCGCAGCGGGGCGGCGACAGATGCGCTGGTGCTCGGCATCGAGCTGTATAACCGGCTCACCTTGGGCGGTTTCGCCGCCCTGCAACTGCTGTCCCGAACCGGCAGCCGCCCCTTTGGTGCGGAGCGCGACGGGCTGGTGCTGGGCGAGGCGGTCGCCGCCTTGCACCTTTCCGTGCGGGAGGCGTCAGGGTGGCAACTGCTCGGTGGTGCCAGCGTGGTGGATGGCGAGCAGCCGACCGGCGCGTCGCCGGTCGCCGTATGCGAGATGTACCGGCAGGCATTGGCCGACAGCGGAGTGGTAACGGAAGCGATAGACTTGGTCAAGGTGCAGGCGGCCGGCAGTCCGGGCAACGATGCGGTCGAAGCACAGGGTCTGCGCTCGACCTTCGATAGCATGCCGCCGCTGGTTTCGCTCAAGGCAACTATGGGACACACCATGGGCGCTTCCGGCGCGGCCGAGATCGCGCTGCTGACGGCTTGTCTGGAGCAGGGGGCGTGGCCGGGGGGCGAGAACGCCGCAGACCAAGAGCTTGGCGTGACGCTGGCCGCAGCCATGCCTTCGGATGTGCGCCGCTTCATGGCGACGATCCTCGGTTTCGGCGGCAGCCACGCCAGTGTGGTGCTGGAGCGCACATGACGACCTTTGCGATACAGGGACGCTGCCTTGCCTCACCGCCACCGGCTGATTGGCGTGAGCAGCTCGCCAGGATGCTCGGTGCAAAACCGCGCCGCATCGGCAATTGGGCCGAACTCGGCTTATACGGAGCATTGAGCTGTCTGGCCGATGCTGGCGAGCAAGGTTTGCCGCCGGGGGCGTTGCTGCTGTTGGGCAGCCAGCGCGGCACCTATATGCCGACCGGGCAGGTGCTGGATCAGATGCAGGGTGACCTGCCCATGCCGTTGACCTTCCTGCAGACGCAACCCAGCCAGTTGCTGGCGTTGCTGGCGGCGCAGATGCGCTGGCGCGGCCAAGCCGCATTCATCGCCGGTGGTACGCCGCAGTCCTTGCTGCAACTGGCAGCGGCCCAATGCGGCAACGCCGGGGTGTTGCTGGGCTGGGTGGACGAGATGGAGGGGGGCAGCAGTTTGTGGCTGCGGCTAACGCCTTGTGCAGAAATAAGTGGCAGCACCCCGCAGGCGGTTTCGGCGGCCGCCATGTATGCGCCAGAAATCACGCATTTGCAGGTGGCGGGCGGCGGAGTGCAAGCCGGCTAACAGGCTGCGCTTGCCTTGGAGCTGGCGGGACGGGATGTTAGAATGCAGGCTGTTTTTAAATCGGCTCAATCAGTTGCGTGGCAGCAGTGAATCCTAACGAATCCCTGGCACCCCGTTCGATCAAGCGCGTTCTCGTGTTGACCTACTCCCAGACCGGGCAACTGGCTGAGGTCACTCGTCGCATCGTCGAACCTTTGCAGCAAGACAGCGGCATCTCGGTGCATGTCGAGGCGTTGCGACCGGTCGCGCCTTATCCCTTCCCGTGGGGATTCTTCAGTTTCCTCGATGCCTTCCCGGAATCGGCGCACATGGTGCCGAGCGAGTTGCAGCCGCTCACGCTGAAGGGCGATGAGGATTTCGATCTCGTCATCCTGCCGTACCAGGTGTGGTTCCTCGCGCCATCCATCCCGGTCACTTCTTTCCTCAAGCAGCCGCTGGCGAAGAAACTGCTGGCAGGCAAGCCGGTGGTCACCGTCATCGCTTGTCGCAACATGTGGATGCTGGCGCAGGAGAAGATGAAGAAGATGCTGGACGATTGCGGTGCGCGCCTGCTCGATAACGTCGCGCTGGTCGATCCGAGCCCCACCATGGCCAGCCTGTGGACCACGCCGTTCTGGCTGCTGAGCGGCAAGAAAGATTTTCTCAAGTTTCTGCCGCCCGCCGGGGTGGACGCTGCCAGCATCAGTGCGGCGCGCCGTTTCGGTCTGGCATTGCGCGATGCGCTGCATAAGGATGAAGAGCGCGGCAGTGCGCCGCTCCTCGGCGGCTTGAAGGCGGTGGATGCCAACCCGCAGCTGTTGTTCAGCGAGAAGGCCGCCACGCGCAGCTTCTTCGTCTGGGGCAAATTGTTGCGCGCGGTCGGCCAGCCCGGCCAGCTGCGCCGCTACCCGTTCCTGATTCTGTATGTGATGTTTTTGATTACCCTGATCTCAACGGTCGTGCCGGTGAGTCTGCTGATCCAGTCGTTGACGCGTCCGCTCATGCGGCGCCGTTTCGCGGCACTCAAGCAGCAGTTCGACCAGCCGTCGGGTTCGGGTGTGGAGAGGATGCACCTGTATGAGCATTGATGTTTACCTGACGCGCACCGCATCGTTCCTGCCACTGGAACCGGTCGGCAACGACGAGATGGAGAACGTGCTGGGCATGGTCGGCGGCAAGCCGTCCAAGGCGCGCCGTCTGGTGTTGCGCAACAACGGCATCCAGCACCGCCACTATGCGCTCGACCGCAGTACCGGCCTGCCGGTGATGAGCAACGCGCACATGGCCGCCGAAGCGGTGAAAGCGCTGGGCGAGACCGGCAAGGTGGACAGTCTGGCCGCCGCGACCTCGCGTCCCGACCAGCTCATGCCGGGGCACGGCGTGATGGTGCACGGCGAGCTCGGCTGGCCGCGCATGGAAGTGGTGTCGCTGGCCGGCATCTGTGTGGCCGGTGCGGCGGCGTTCAAGCATGCCTACCTTGCGGTGAAGGCGGGCGATGCGCAACGTGCGGTGGCGGTAGCCTCGGAACTGGCTTCTGTCGGGCTGCACGCGCGCAACTTCGAAGCCGAAGCCGAGCACAAGGTGAAAGAGCTGGAAGAGCGCCCGGAGATCGCGTTCGAAAAGGATTTCCTGCGCTGGATGCTGTCCGACGGCGCCGGCGCGGTGCTGCTGGAGAACCAGCCACGCGGCCCGCTGAGCCTCAAGGTGTTGTGGGTGGAGCTGTCCTCCGCCGCGCACGAGCTGCCGGCCTGCATGTATTCCGGCGCGGAGAAGAATACCGACGGTTCGCTCACCGGCTGGCAGGAATTCAGTGCGCAGGAATGGCTGACGCGCTCGGTGTTCACTGTGAAGCAGGATGTGAAGCTGCTCAACGACCAGGTCATCCGCGCCACGCTCACCGAGCCGTTGCGCGAGCTGGTGCAGAAGCACGGTCTGGATAAGCAACGCATCGACTGGTTCCTGCCGCACTACTCGTCGAAATACTTCGCGCCGCTGGTTGCGGCGGGCATAGCCGAAGCCGGGCTCGATATCCCGCAGGAGAAATGGTTCACCAACCTGGTCGAGAAGGGCAATACCGGCTCGGCTTCGCCTTACATCATGCTCGATGAGTTGTTCAAATCCGGCCGCATCCAGAAGGGCCAGCGCCTGTTGATGTACATCCCGGAGAGCGGCCGCTTCTCCAGCGGCTTCATCTACATGGAAGCGGTCTGATGGACATCGACCAGGTCCCGCAGGAAGGCAACCGCACCATGGCCGGTCACAAGCGTGCGATGTACGCGCGCGACAAGGATGGCCGTATCGTCATCGTCGCTTCGGCGGGCGGCGAAGTGGACGAGACCGTCACCCTGCAAGCGCTGGAGCTCATCCGCGAACAGACCGAAGCGGCTCGCGCCCGTGTCGAAGCTGGTGCGAGTTCGCCGCTGGAATACTGGATGTACGCGCAACGCCTCGACCTGCCGCAACTGTCGCAGGTCACCGGCTTCTGGCAATGGCGTATCCGCCGCCACTTCCAGCCGCAGCGTTTCGCCAAACTCTCCCGCGACATCTTGCAGCGCTATGCCGATGTGATGGGCATCAGCGTCGAACAACTTAAGCAATTGCCATGAACATGCTCATCGAGAATTTCCGGCATCGCCACGCGGCGCACTGCGAGAGCGGGGTCGCGTCTGCCATGCTGTCGCATCACGGTGCGCATATTTCCGAAGCGATGGCCTTCGGCCTCTCCGGCGCGATGGCCTTCGCTTACCTGCCGTTCGTCAAGTTCGCCGGCTTCCCGCTCATCGCCTTCCGCATGCCGCCCAAGGCCGTGCTCAAGGGCATGATCAAGCCGTTCGACATGCGCTTCCACTTCGAGACCTTCCGCGATCAGGCCAAGGGCATGCAGCGCCTCGACGAGCTGCTGGCGCAGGGGCATATCGTCGGCATCCAGACCTCCGCGTTCTGGCTGCCGTATTTCCCTGCCGACATGCGCTTCCACTTCAACGCGCACAACCTCATCGTCTATGGTAAGGAAGGTAACGACTACCTGATCAGCGACCCGGTCGCCGAAGATCCGCAGCGCTGCGATGCCGAGAGCTTGCGCAAGGCGCGCTTCGCCACCGGTTTGATGGCGCCGAAGGGCTTGCTGTATTACCCGGAACGGATCGGCCAGAAGGAAGTGACGCCGGAAGCAGTGCAGCGTGCGATCAAGAAGACCGTGCGCATCATGCTGGGGCCCGTGCCCATCGTCGGTGTGCGCGGCATGCGCATGCTCGCCAAGCGTGTCGGCAAGCTTGATATCAACGATAAGCTCAGTCTCAACTACGTCGGCCACATCGTGCGCATGCAGGAAGAGATCGGCACCGGCGGTGCCGGCTTCCGTTTCCTCTACGCGGCCTTTCTGCAGGAGGCGGCGGACATCACCGGGCGTCAGGAATTGAAGGTGCTCGCGGAAAGGCTGAACGTGATCGGCGACGGTTGGCGCGAATTCGCGCTGAAGGCGGTGCGCATGATCAAGGGGCGCGAAACTTTCGATCCGAAGTTGCTGGCGCAGATGCTGCTCAAGCAGGCTGAGGATGAGAAGGTTTTCTTCCAGTCGCTGAAGCAGGCTATTGCCTAATCTCCGGTCAAATCGGGGCGGGGACGATATGCCCTGAATCGCCTGTGGCCGATAAAAAAGCCCGCCGAGATCCGGCGGGCTTTTTTGTTGATTGCACTCTTTTACTGCGGCTTGTCGGCAAGGTAGTTCGAGAATATCCCGGCATCCACCGTGCGCCGCACGTTGACGAATCCGGCGCTCTCCAACGTTTTAATCACCTTCTCCGGCGGGGCGCAGGCTTCGATGGTGTCCCAGTAGTAGCGCCACAATTGCGCGGTGTCCTTGTCCTTGGCGACCAGTTTCGCCAGCATGGGTACGACATATTTGCAGTAGCCTTTGAGCAAGGTGGTGGCGATCCTGCCTTTGGGCGGGGTGATCTCGAGGATGCACACCTTGCCGCCCGGTTTCAGCACACGGTGGAACTCGGCAAAGGCGACCGACATGTCCGAGACATGGCGCAACGCATAACCCATGCTGAGGAAATCGTAGCCGGCATCGGCCAGCGGGATCCGTTCGGCACGGCCTTCGACCACGGTGACACCGGCCGGCAATTTCGCATTGCGTATCATGCCGGCGCTGGGGTCCACACCGGTGACCATGCCGGCATCCCCCAGGATGGCGGCCGCCTGCTTCGCCACCAGGCCGGTGCCCATGCCGACATCGAGGATGCGCATGCCTGGCTTGAGTCCGGCGAACTGCAGGATCTTGCGGCGGTAGGTCGGGCCGGTGCCCAAGCCGAGGATCTTTTCCACGCGGTCGTAATCGGGCGCGGTCTTGTCGAACTGCTCGCCCACCCATTCGCGGCGGTCTTCTTCGCGGCCGTAGTATTCGGTGAGCGGCGGGTGCGGGGCATGGACGATGCTGTCAGTGGTCTCGTTGGATGGGGTGGACATGGTTCGTATATTTGTCTTGGAAATTCGTGCTGCGAATGCTAACCGAAAATCCCCCGATATGTGCGCCAAAAGTGCGGACAACCGTTGCCGGACGGGGCGTGGCCGGCTGATTCAGGGTAGAATGACGGCCTCGAACCGTCAGGGCTTTCCCGGGCCATTCGACGCCAACGAATCAATTGCAGAATGAATATCTTGGACACCATCACAAACCTGTTACATCGACCGAGCGCCCGCCGTAGCAGCCCCCTTGTCCCTTGCCGGAGGGGTTGACGTGGGGCGCTTGGGCAAGATCCTGCTGCTGCTGGCGTTCATCGCCTATCCCATCCTGCTGCATTTCTTCATCCTCAAGGAAGAAGTCGAGATGTCGCACCTGCTGTTCGTCTTCGCGCCGCTGCTCGGTGTGGCGGCCTGGGTGGTGTTCCGCATGGTGAACAAGGTGTGGTGGCCGCTGCTGGCGCTGCTGTTCGCCGGGGCGGTGTACTACATTGCGACCGGCGACCACGGGCGCATCGGCTTGCTGGCGGTGAACGGCCTGTCGCATGCCACGCTCAACCTGTTTCTGCTGTGGCTGTTCGGGCGCACCCTGTTGCCGGGGCAGGAACCGCTCATCTCGCAGATATCGCGCCGCGTGAACGGCACTCTCAATCCGGAGGTCGTCGATTACACCCGCCATGTGACCATCGCCTGGTGCATCTATTTCGTGCTGCAAGTGGTCACTTCGCTGTTGCTGTATGTGTTTGCGCCGATCTCGGCGTGGTCGATGTTCATCAATGTGCTGAACCTGCCGCTGCTGGTGCTGATGTTCGTCGGCGAAAAGACCTATCGCACGGCGCGTTTCCCCAATCACCCGAAGACGTCCATCCTGAAGGCGATCGAGGTGTACAGCAAGGATTTTGCTGCGCCCAAGAAAGCCGGCAGCGAACACTGAGTCACCCAGATGGCCGCGCTCCCGCTCATTCGCCACACCAGCCCGGATAGCGTGTTCGGCTATCGCGGCGGCCGGCCGGTCAGCGTCGCGCAGTTCCTCGGCGATGTCGCGCAACTGGCGCGGGCGCTGCCGGATCAGCGCTATATCCTGAACTTGTGCACCGACCGTTACCGTTTCGTGGTCGGTTTCGCCGCCGCGTTGCTGCGCGGGCAGGTCAGCCTGTTGCCGCCCAACTACACGCCCAGTTTCGTCGAGCGTCTGGGGCAGAGCCATCCCGGCATGTATTGTCTGGTCGACGGCGCGGCCGGCTTTCCGGGGATCGAGGTCATGTACTACCCGCAATTGCCCGAAGTGGCTGTGCGCGAGGTGCCGGTGGTCGAAGAAACGCAACGCGCCGCGCTGGTGTTCACCTCCGGCTCCACTGGCGACCCGGTGGCACACCCGAAGTCGTGGGGCAGCCTGTGCCGGGGCGCAGCGGCGGAAGCGCAGAGCCTGGGCATCGCGCCGCACTCGGGTTTGGCGGTGCTGGGCACGGTGCCGGCGCAACACATGTACGGCCTCGAGTCCTGCATGCTGCTGGCCATGCAGAACGGCCTGGCGCTGGTCGCTGAACGGCCGTTCTATCCGGCCGACATCTGTGCGCAGCTGGCGGCGTTGCCGCAACCGCGTTGCCTGGTCACCACGCCGGTGCATCTGCGCAACCTGCTGTCCGGCGTGTCGCAGCTGCCTGCCATCGATTTTGTGCTGTGCGCCACCGCGCACCTGGCGCCGCAACTGGCGGCCGAGTCCGAGGCGCGCTTCAACGCGCCGCTGTACGAGATCTACGGCTGCACCGAAGCCGGCATGGTGGCCAGCCGGCGCACCACGGCGGGAGCGGCCTGGCGCCTGCTGCCCGGCGTCGAAATGCGGCAGGATGAGCACGGCATGCGCGTGCACGGCGGCCACGTAGAGATCGAGGCGCCGCTGAGCGATGTGATCGAGCGCGCGGCGGATGGGACCTTCACCCTGCACGGGCGCACTGCGGATCTGGTGAACATCGCCGGCAAGCGCACTTCGCTGGCCAGCCTCAATCACCACCTCAATGCGATAGCGGGCGTGCAGGACGGCGTGTTCCTGATGCCGGACGACAGCGACGGCTCGATGCAGCGTCCGCTGGCCTTTGTGGTCGCTCCCGGCTTGCACAGCCGCGACATCCTGGATGCCTTGCGCAACAGCGTCGATGCGGTGTTCCTGCCGCGCCCGCTGTATTTCGTCGAAGCGTTGCCGCGCAGTGCCACCGGCAAGATCACCCGCGCGGCGTTGCTGCAACTGATGGAGCAGTGCGCCAAAAAATGACCCAGCTGACACTGCATATCGCCGCGAACCATCCCACCGGTGCCGGGCACTTCCCGGGCAACCCGATCATCCCGGGTGCGCTGTTGCTGGCCGAGGTGTTGCGCTGCATCGAACGGGCCGAGGGCGTGCACTTCAGCGCCTGCAATGTGAAGAACGCCAAGTTCCTGCATCCGGCGCGCCCGGGCGATACGGTCACCATCGAATACGGCCGCTCGGCGCAGGGAACGCTCGAGTTCCAATGTGCGGTCGGCGGCAGCAAAGTCTTGGCGGGGGCGGTCAGTGCAACAGCAGGCGCCTAGCAAAACGGGCGGGCCGGAATGGGTGGCCAAGCCGGAGCGCAGCAATACGCTGGCGATCCGCTTCATCGTCTGGGTCGCGCTCACGCTCGGCCGCCGCGTCGCGCGCTTGTTCCTGTATCCGATCTGCCTGTACTTCCTGTGGTTCGCCGGTGATGCCCGCGCCGCGTCGCGCCAGTATCTGCGCAAAGTGCTGGGGCGCGAGCCGCGCATGGCTGACGGTTTCCGCCATATCCATACCTTCGCCTCGACCATCCTCGATCGCGTGTTCCTGCTGAACCGTCGCTTCGACAAGTTCGACGTGCAAGTGCATCTGGATGCCGCCGCGCAGGCGATGATCGCCAGCAAACGCGGCTGCATCCTGCTCGGCGCCCACCTCGGCAGTTTCGAGATCATGCGCGCGTATGCACACGAGATCGACGGGCCGCCCGCCAGCGTGGTGATGTACGAGGAGAATGCGCGCAAGCTCAACTCAGTGCTGAAGGCGATCAACCCGGACCTGGCGCAGCAGGTGATCGGTCTGGGCAAGGTCGATTCCATGCTCAAGGTGGAGCAGGCGCTGCAACGCGGCGAATTCATCGGCATCCTCGCCGACCGTGGCCTGGAGCACGGCGGCGCCAGCGTGACGCTGGATTTCCTCGGCGCGCCGGCGAAGTTCCCCAGCGGCCCGCTACGCATGGCGTATATGCTGAAGAGCCCGGTGCTGCTGATGGTCGGCGTCTATCGCGGCGGCAACCGCTACGAGCTGTATGTCGAAGAGCTGCTGGACATGAGCCATGCCGAACTGCCGCGCAACGAAGCGATCCGGCTGGCACAGCAGTGCTATGTGGCGCGCATCGAACATTATTGCCGTGCGGCCCCGTATAACTGGTTCAACTTCTACGACTTCTGGAAATGACGATGCGTATATTGCTGGTGTTGTTGTGGCTGTTTGCCGCTGGCGCCTGGGCGGAAGAAGCTGCGACGCCTGTCGCAGGCGGCTGGGGCCTGCCGCAACTGATGCAGAGCATGGCACAGGTGCGCACTTCACAGGGCCGTTTCGTCGAGCGCAAATATCTGGCCGTGCTCAACCGGCCGCTCGAATATTCCGGCACGCTCTCGTTCCGCGCGCCGGACCATCTGGAAAAACACACCCTGTCGCCCAAGCAGGAGAGCTTGGTGTTGGACAAAGGCATCCTCGTCATCGACAGCAAGGCGCGCAACATCAAACGCACCCTGGTGTTGCAGGAATACCCGGCGGCATGGGCGTTCGTCGAAAGCATCCGCGCCACGCTGGCGGGCGACCAGGCCATGCTCGAGCGCTTCTACAAGGTCAGGCTCGAGGGCAATGCGGAGAAGTGGCGCATGCAGCTGCTGCCGATCGAGCGCTACACCCGTGAAATGGTGCGCGACATCATCATCGTCGGGCACGGCAACCGCGTGTCGAGCATCGAGATGCACGAGTCGAATGCCGACCATTCGACCATGAAAGTCATCGAGGAAACACCGTGAACGCATTGCGCAAACATCTGGCTACGGCGGTCTGGCTGGCGTTCGTCGCCGCCTGTGTGCTGGTCATCAGCCGCACCCATTTCACCGCCGACATGTCCGCGTTCATGCCGCGCGATCCGACACCGACGCAGAAGCTCATGGTGGAGCAGTTGCGCGACGGGGTGGTGGCGCGACTGATCCTGATCGGCGTGGAAGGCGCGCCGGCGCCGGTGCTGGCGCGGATCAGCAAGGATATGGCCGCCAGATTGCGCGGCTCGTCCGAACTCGCCGCGATCAACAACGGCGAGCAGGCCGGCATGGCCAAGGACTTCGACCTGCTGTGGCACAACCGCTACCTGCTCAGCGATGCCGTCACCGCACAACGTTTCTCCGCGCAGGGGCTGGGCGACCGCCTTGGTTACTATCTCGATCTGCTCGGCACGCCGATGAGCGGCATGGCGCAGCAGGTGCTGCCGAAAGACCCCAGCGGCGAACTCATCCATCTGCTCGAACAGATGCAGGGGCAGGCACACCCGGCGATGCAGGACGACGTGTGGTTCTCGCAGGACGGCACGCGCGCCATGCTGCTGGCGCACAGCAAGGGCGCGGGCAACGACATCGACGCGCAGGAGCGCGCCATGCAGGACATCCAGCGCGCCTTCGACGACGCGCGCAAGGCGCTGCCGGAAGCCGCCAAGGCCGAGCTGCGCATGACTGGCCCAGGCGTGTTCTCGGTGCAATCGCGTGCCTCCATCCGCGACGATGCGGAACGGCTTTCGCTGATAGCCACCCTGCTGGTGGCCAGCATGCTGATGCTGCTGTACCGCTCGCCGCGCGTGCTGGTGCTCGGACTGCTGCCGGTGGCGAGCGGCGCGCTGGCGGGTATCGCCGCCGTCAGCCTCGGTTTCGGCGAAGTGCACGGCATCACGCTCGGCTTCGGTGTCACGCTGATCGGCGAGGGAGTGGATTACGCCATCTACCTGTTCACCCAGATCGAGCGCAACGGCACGCCGCAAAGCACCTTGCAGCGCATCTGGCCGACCATGCGGCTGGGCGTGCTGACTTCGATCTGCGGTTTCTCCGCCATGCTGTTCTCCGGTTTCAGCGGGCTGGCGCAGCTCGGCCTGTTCTCCATCGCCGGCCTGATCGTCGCGGTGAGCACTACGCGCTGGGTGCTGCCCAACATGCTGCCACAGGGTTTCTGCGTGCAGCCGGCGACGCGTTTCAGCAGTCTGCTGATGGCACTGGTGCGCCGTGCACCGCGCGCGCGGGTTGTGCTGCTGATCGCCGTGGCCGCCGCCGCCGTGTTCATCGCGGTGAAGCGCGATGTGCTGTGGAACGACAGCCTGTCCAGCATGAGCCCGATCGCGAAGGAGTCGTTGCAGCTGGACGAACAGTTGCGCCGCGATATGGGCGCGCCCGATGTGCGCTACATGGTGGTGCTGAGCGGGCGCGATGAGGAGAGCGTGTTGCAGCAGAGCGAAGAGCTCGCGCCCATCATGCGCGAGCTGGCGGGGCAAGGACTGCTGGAAGGTTTCGATACGCCGCCGCTGCCCAGCCGCAGCGCGCAGCTGTCGCGCCAGGCCGCGCTGCCGGGCGAGCTGGAGTTGCGCCGCAACCTGAACGAGGCGTTGCGCGGCATGCCGTTCAAGAGCACGGTGTTCGCGCCGTTCGCCGAGGAGGTCGCCGCCGCGAAACGCCAGCCTCTGCTGGATCGTGCGGCATTGCAGGGTACCGCGCTCGGCTTGAAGCTCGATTCCTATCTGGTGCGTCGCGACGATGGCTGGTCGGTGATGATGCCGCTGCGCGGCGTCAAGGACGCGCAGGCGATAGAGCAGGGCATCCGCCACAAGACGGAGACAGCGTTCGTGCTGCTCGACATGAAACTGGAATCCGAACAGATGTTCCGCGACTATCGCCACGAGGCGAGCAAGAACGCGCTGCTGGGGGCATTGGCCATCGTCGCGCTGCTGTTCGTCAGCCTGCGCTCGCTGCGGCGCGTGCTGGAAGTCTCGCTGCCGCTGGCCGCCGCCGTGGTCGTCGTGACGGCCGGGTTGGTGGCGACCGGCCACAGCCTGTCGATCTTCCATCTGATCGGCCTGCTGCTGGTGGTGGCGGTCGGCTCCAATTACACGCTGTTCTTCGATCACCGCTGTACTTCGCCGCAGGACCGCGAGCGCACGGTCAGTTCGCTGCTGTTCGCCAACATGTCCACCGTGCTGGGGTTCGGACTGCTGTCGTTCTCGCAGTCGCCGGTGCTCGGTGCGATCGGTTCCACCGTGGCGGTCGGTGCAGTATTGAGCCTGATCTTTTCCGCCATCCTGATCGTCAGAAACGACGAATAAACACCGGCCCTTCGGTTGCCCGGTACAGGGGGGTCGGTTAAGATGCCGAAGGGTTTTGCGGGATCGACGACGCCATCCGGCGTAGCTAACGGGAGACTGACATGAAACATGCACATCTGCTTCTTATCGTATTGACTGCCGCCTTGGCGACAGGTTGCGCCTCGCGTCAGGCGAGCACTGGAACCGCCGAAGCAGCCGCACCGGCAGCCAAGGCCAAGGAAGAGCCGAAAAAAGAGGCGGCTGCGGCACCTGCAGGCGAGATCATCGGCAAGCCGGCAGCGGGTAGCAAATTCGCCAAACTCAAGCTTGGCATGACGCTGAAGCAGGTGGAGAAGCTGATCGGTCCGCCCACTTCGCAATGGCAGCGTCCCACCGGCAAGGCGCATATCCCGTTCTACTTCGGCGACGACCGCTGGGTGGTCGAATATGCCTACAGCAAGGAAGGCCAGCTGAGCTTCAACTACGGCGGCGAACAGTTGCTGGTGCGCATCGAGGTCAACAAGAATCAATGAATCGGGAGTGCCCGGCCATAACGGCCGGGTGATGTGAACATGGAATCGAATCTGCAAGACACTTCCTGCGAAGTGCTGGTCATCGGCGGCGGCCCCGCCGGTTCGACCATCGCCGCGCTGCTGGCGCAGCGCGGGCGCGATGTGCTGATGCTGGAGAAAGCCAAACACCCGCGCTTCCACATCGGCGAGTCGCTGTTGCCGATGAACATGCCGCTGTTCGAACAGCTCGGCGTGGCCGAGGATATCAAGCGCATCGGCATGGTGAAGCTCGGCGCAGAGTTCGTCTCGCCCTGGCACGGCGCACCGGTGATGATCGATTTCGGCAATGCGATGGACAACACTTATCCGTCGGCCTACCAAGTGCGGCGAGACGAGTTCGACGAGATCCTGTTCAAGAATGCCGCGGCAAAAGGTGCGCGCGTAGTCGAAGAATGCAAGGTGACGGACATCAGGTTCCAGCCGGGCGCGGAAGCAGTGGTGACGGCGCTGGGCAAGGACGGGCAGCAGCGCATCCGCGCCAGGTTCGTGGTGGACGCTTCCGGGCGCGACACTTTCCTGTCCAGCCATTTCCAGATGAAGCATCGCAACAAGAAGCACAACAGCGCCGCCATGTTCGGGCACTTCACCGGCGCAAAGCGCCTAGAGGGCGAGGTCGAGGGCAACATCACGCTGTTCTGGTTCGACCACGGCTGGTTCTGGTTCATCCCGCTGGCAGACGGTAGCACCAGCGTCGGCGCGACCTGCTGGCCGTATTACATGAAGCAGCTCAAGGGCAACGACTTCACCAAGTTCTTCATGGACACCATCGCCATGTGCCCGGCGCTGGCCGAGCGCCTGAAGGATGCGCAGCTGGTTACCCCGGTCACCGCGACCGGCAATTTCTCTTACCTGTCCGAGCGCTCGTCCGGCGAGAACTACATCCTGCTCGGCGACGCCTTCGCCTTCATCGACCCGATCTTTTCCTCCGGCGTCTTTCTTGCCATGCAGAGCGCCTTCGCCGGGGCCGACGCGGTGGAGCGCTGCCTGAAACATCCGGAGCAGGCGCCGCAGGCGCTCAAGGCGTTCGACAAGGCCATCATGCAGGGGCCCAAGGTGTTCTCTTGGTACATCTACCGCATCACCACGCCGTCGATGCGCAACCTGCTCATGTACAAGGGGGCGGAAAGCCGCGTCAAGAAGGCGCTGATCTCCATCCTGATCGGCGACGTATACCGCACCAACCGGTATGCCTTCTGGCTGTTCATGTTCAAGCTGATGTACTACGGCGGCTCACTGCTGCACCTGCCGTCCAGCATCAGGGCTTGGCTCAGGCGCAAACGTTCGATCCGGGTACACGATGTGGCGGTAACGGAGACCTATGGAAAGTAGCATCGCCCGGTTCGGGCTGGCCTATCTCGGCGCCGACGAAGTCGGCGCGTATCTCCAACGCCATGCAGGGCGGGTGCTGGGCGTGATCGGCTTCGGCCGCCCGCTGCCGCTGCCGGCGACGCCCTGCGCGCCGCTGTGGGTCGACATCCCGGTGCTGGGCGGCCGTGACAACAGCTTCGAAGTGTGGACCAGCGATGCCGCCGTGAGTAGCTGCGACTATCGCGGCATCTGCGGCAGCACTGACGGCAGAGTGTTGTTCGCCAGCCTGACGCTGGAGCAGCGCGCGGGCGACACGCTGGAGGCGCTGGCCAACGAAGCGTACATGCGCATCTTCGGCTTCATCGACCACCACGATTACCGCCACCTGCTGCGCGTCTGGCACTACTTCCCGCAGATCAACGACGACGAGAACGGCCTCGAGCGCTATCGCGGCTTCAACGTCGGGCGGCACGAGGCGTTCGTCGCCAACGGGCGCAGCATTGGCGAAGAGAGCGTGCCCGCGGCGAGCGCGCTGGGCAGCGACAGCGGTTCGTTGACCATCTATTTCATGGCGGGCAAGCAACCCGGCAAAGCGGTGGAGAATCCGCGCCAGGTGAGCGCCTACCATTACCCGCACCTGTTCGGCCCGAAGAGCCCGATCTTCGTGCGCGCCATGGCGGCGACGCTGGGCGGGCAATACTGCTTCTTCATCTCCGGCACCGCCAGCATCGTCGGCTACGAGACGCTGCATCAGGGTGATGCCGGGAAGCAGACGGCGGAGACCCTGCTCAACATCAGCACGCTGTTGCAGCAGATCCCGCACTACGATCCGGCGCGCGGGCGCATGCTGCTCAAGGTCTACATCCGCCATGAGCACGATCTGGCCATGGTGCGCGCCAAGGTGCAGGCGCAGTTCGGCGTGGCCTGCAAGGCGGTGTACCTGCATTCCAACATCTGCCGTTCCGATCTGCTGCTGGAGATCGAGGGCGCCTACTTCGAAGACGCGCAGTAGCGCGCAGATTCCACGCGATGAAGAATCTTGCCCGAGGCGTGCTGTTGTCATTCTGTTGCCTGTCGGGTGCGCAGGCGCAGACCGAGATCAGGCCGCTGTGGGAGATCGGCGCGGGTTTCGCCGCCATCGATTTTCCCGTTTATCGCGGCGCGGCCGAGCGCAAGTCCTATCTGCTGCCGGTCCCCTATCTCGCTTATAACGGCGAAACCTTGCAGGTGAACCGCGAGCGCGTGCGCGGCCTGATCTTCAAGCGCGATGCGGTCGAGATGGATGTCAGCGTGAACGGCTCGGTGCCGGCCAAGGGCGCCAAGGCGCGCCAGGGCATGCCCGATCTCGACCCCACGCTGGAGCTCGGTCCCTCGCTCAATTTCCATCTCTGGTATTCGGCAGACAAGCACAACACCTTTGACATGCGCATGCCGCTGCGCGCGGTGATCGCCTCCGACTTCAAACGTTTCAGCCATGCCGGTTGGCTGTTCCAGCCGCAGCTGAACCTGGATTTCCACGACATCGACCACAGCGGCTGGAACATCGGGCTGGTGGGCGGCGTGATCTATTCCGACAGGCACTATCACGGTTATTTCTACAACGTGGCGCCGCAATACGCGACGGCGACGCGGCCGGCCTATAACGCGCCCGGTGGTTATTCCGGCACGCAGTTCATCTTCGCTTTCAACAAGCGCCATGAAGGCTACTGGACCGGCGGCTTCATGAAATGGGACAGCCTGAAAGGGGCGGTCTTCGCCGACAGCCCGCTGGTGAACAGCAAGGAATATTTCACCGTCGGCTTCGCCGTGACCTGGATATTGGACAAGTCGGACAAGCTGGTGGAAGTGGAATACGATTAAGCAATGATCATCTGGCGCCAAATCCGATCACTGTATGAATATGTCGTGCTGTACGGCGGCCTGCTGTTCTTCGCGTTCATCTGCCTCGCCTGGAGCCTGCCCGCCAGCCTGCTGCGCCACCTGCTGCCGCACCGCACCGGGCAGCGCGTCGGCCGTTACGCCATCATGCTGGTGTTCCGCCTCTATCTTTTTGTGATCCGCGCCAGCGGCCTGGTGAAGCTCGACCTCAAGGCGCTGGACGCGCTGCGCGACGAACCCTCGCTGGTCATCGTCACCAACCATCCCGCGCTGATCGACGTGGTGCTGGTCGGTTCGCGCCTGCCCAATTTCGTCTGCGTGCTGAAAGCCAAGCTGCTCGACAACCCGCTGCTCGGCGGCGGCGCCAAAATGGCTGGTTATGTGCGCAACGACTCCACCGCCATGCTGGTGCGCGAGGCAGGCGTGGCGCTGCGCGAGGGTGCGCAACTGCTGATCTTCCCCGAAGGCACGCGCACCGTGCGCGAGCCGGTGAACGAATTCAAGGGCGGCTTCGCGTTGGTCGCGAAGAAGGCGGGCGTGCCGGTGCAGACCGTGTTCCTCGAAGCCAGCAGCCCCTTCCTCGGCAAGAACTGGTCGTTCTTCTACAAGCCGGAGTTCCCGCTGCGCTACACCGTGCGGCTGGGCAAACGCTTCGAGGTGGACACCGATGCCAAGACCTTTGCCGCCGACCTTGAGCAGTACTATCGCGAACAAATGACGCAGAAAAAAACATGACACCCTCCAACACCCATCTTGTCCTCATCCCCAGCTACAACACCGGCGACAAGGTGTACGCCACCGTGCGCGCTGCGCGCGCGCAATGGGCGCCGGTGTGGGTGGTGGTGGACGGCAGCACCGACGGCACCGGCGAGGGCCTGCTGAAGATGGCCGAACAGGATCCGCAACTGCGCGTGATGGTGTTGCCGCACAACCAGGGCAAGGGCGCCGCGGTGCTGCATGGCCTGCGCGCCGCGGTGCACGAAGGCTTCACCCACGTGCTGACCATGGATTCCGACGGCCAGCATCCGCCCGAGAAGATCGCCGAGTTCATGCGGGTGTCGCAGGCCAACCCGGACGGACTGGTGCTCGGGCGTCCCGTGTTCGATGCCAGCGCACCGCTGTTGCGCGTGCGCGGCCGCAAGGTGTCCAACTGGTGGGCCAACTTCGAGACGCTGTGGCAGGGCATCGGCGATTCGCTGTACGGCTTTCGCGTCTATCCCGCGCAGATGCTGCTGGGCGTGATGGAGAACAGCTACTGGATGCGCCATTTCGATTTCGATCCCGAGGCGGCGGTGCGCCTGTGCTGGTGCGGTGCGCGCCCCATCAATGTCGATGCGCCGGTGAAATACTTCGCTGCGGCCGAAGGCGGCGTGTCGCACTTCAACTACCTGCGCGACAATGTGTTGCTCACTTCCATGCACCTGCGCCTGTTCGCCGGATTCATCATCCGATTGCCCCTGTTGATATGGCGGAAACTGTTCTGACATACTCCGGACTCCGCTAAAGTCGAAAGGTCGGTTGTCTCATGCGCATCACCTTTGTCCACCCAGCAGGTTTCAACTTCGTTCCCGGCCAGCCCGACTTCTCCGTTCTGGCGAACCGCATGCCGCCCATCGGCATCCTGTCGCTGGCAGCCTGGCTGGACAAGCATGGCCACACCACTTTCGTGCACGACTGTCTCGGCCCGTATGCACCGCCTACGATAGAGCAGAACGCCGAGATCATCCTGGCGACCGATCCCGAGATGGTCGGTTTCTCCACCACCACCTCCGGCTTCATGGATGCGGCGGACATGGCGAAATACATCCGGCAGAAACGCCCCGACATCAAGATCGCCTTCGGCAACGTGCATGTCTCTTCCATCGGGGCGCCGCTGCTGGAACATTTTCCCGAGATCGACTACCTGTGCATCGGCGAAGGCGAGGGCGCGATGCTCGACCTCGCCGACGGCAGGCAGCCGCACGAGATCTACAACCTGGTGTACCGCGACGGCGACAGGATCGTCTCCAATCCGCGCCGCCAGCGCATCCTCAATCTGGACGAGCTGCCGTTCCCGGCCTACGAGAAGCTGGAAGGCTTCCCGCATGCCTACCACCTGCCGCTGTTCTCCTACATCAAGAAGCACGGCGCCACCATGATCACCTCGCGCGGTTGCCCCTACACCTGCTCGTTCTGCGACCGCACCGTGTTCGAGCGCCTGTACAAGGTCAACTCCGCGCAGTACATCTACGACCACATGAAGCACCTGCGCGACAACTTCGGCGTGTATCACATCAACTTCTACGACGACCTGTTCACCGCGCAGAAGAAGCGCGTGTTCGAGCTGTGCGACCTGCTGATCGAAAAGCCGCTGGGCATGCAGTTCAACTGCGCCATCCGTACCGGCCACACCTCGGACGAGATGCTGCAGCGCCTGAAACAGGCGGGCGCGCTGATGGTGTCGATGGGCATCGAATCCGCCGACCCGGCGATGATGGAGCGGCACAAGGCCGGCGTGACGCTGGAGGCGGTGAAGAAGACGGTGGAGCAGATCCACCATGCCGGGCTGCGCGCCAAGGGGCTGTTCATCTTCGGCATGCCGGGAGAGACGCCGGAGACGGTGAAGACCACCAGCGACTTCATCCTGTCGCTGAACCTCGACGAGATGAACATGACCAAGTTCAGCCCGCTCTACGGCGCGCCTATCTGGGACGAGTGCATCAGCGGAGAAGAGGGCGAGACCATCGAGGACTGGCGCCTGATGAATTGCCTCAACTTCGTGTTCCTGCCCAAGGGCTTCAAGTCGCGCGAGGAGATGGATGCGCTGTACAACTGGCACATCCTGCGCTTCTACAACAGCAAGAACTACCACCGCACCTTCGCCAAACGCCTGTGGCAGCACCGCTGGAGCCTGTGGCACCTCATCAAGCACATCCCCGAGGTGATCCAGGCAAACCGCTACTTCCAGGCCAATCAGAAAGAATTGGAAGCGATCAAACAGAACTTCCCCAAACACCCGCGCCAGCCCACCAACCTCGTGCCGTTGCTGGGCGAGGAGTTGTATGCCGACAAGGTGTCGACGGTGAAAGTGAGCCTGCCGGTGAGCGTGCTGAAGAAAGCGGCGGATGTGCCGACGCAGAGTACGGAGATGGCGGAAGAGTAGCGGCAGCAAGGATATGCCGAAACCGGATGCCAGCTTTCCGTTCTCGCTGCGAAGATATGCTGGCACTTTACTCAGATCAGGATGTTGAGAACGCATATGGGCGAACCCCAGCTACTCAAAACGACAGTCGGTGATTTTGCAGTCCGCGACTTTGGCGGCAATGGTCCGGACCTGCTCTTTGTGCACGGGACGGGTCACAACTTGGAGGTCTGGAATCCGCTTGCCAGCTGTCTCACGGGCGAATTCCGTATGGCGACATTCGACATGCGCGGCCATGGACAGACGCCAGCGCAGTCGAGTGACCCGGAACAATACTGGCGTGACATCGCGGAAGTGGCGTCTGCGCTCGGCCTGAACCGCCCCTTGCTGATCGGCCATTCCACCGGCGGCTATGCGGTATCTGCCCATGCTGCGAATGGCGGAGATTGCTCCGGCATCGTCATACTCGATGGTTTTGTGCTGGATGGCAGGAAGACTCCGGAAGAGACCAAAGACTGGTATTTGCCGCGCGAGCAGCTTTGGGATCTGTTCCGTTACGGGTGGGTGGCAAGCCCGGATGAGGTGGATCGATACGTTGCCGAGGTGTGTCGCAAAGCGCCCGGGGATTGGCTCAATTCAGGTGTCGATGTTGCTCTGGTGGAGGCGTTCACGCGCCGATCATTTTTGCACCGGAATGGCACCTGCCTGCGCCGGCCGACCATGGAAGAGATCGCGATGGTGTCGGTGCCGGACCCTGCCCAGCCTATCTATCCGGCGCTTGATCTGTATGAGCGCATAAGCGTACCGGCCGGATTCGTCCTGGCATCGAACGGGCTATATGGGAACCGTGAGGCGGATATAGCGGCCGTCGTTGCTGCCCGGGCGAACAGGCGCTTCCTGAAGCTGGATTGCGGCCACAATGTGCATATGCAGAAGGTGGCCGAGGTCGCGGATTTTGTTCTTAGGTATTTTCATCAGTGATGCTTACCCACAATTGCCGTGGATGTCTCTGTAACAATCGGGGGCAGACCTAGGCTCTGTGAATCGAAGTTTCGAGTACCGCTTCCAAACAGGCTGAGTAGTAGTTGCTGACTGATTGCGTACCTGACGCAAGAAAAATACCGTCCACCCCTCCCGGAAATACCATGCAGCCTGTATCGAAGGCTGACTGTGCATGGCGGCAAGATGACCTTCTTTCCCGGAGGCATGCCATGACCGATTCATTCACCCGCAGCACCATATCCCTTCCAACTGCCGAGGCGCTTGTATGGCTGCTCGCGGCCGTGTTGATGGCCGGAGCGCTGCCGGCCATGGCGCAGGATGAAGTGACGGCGGATGAGGTGGTTGGTGCGATCGAGGATGTCTTCGGCGTGGTGCCCGGCGAGCGCCGCAACCATACCAAGGGCACTTGCGTGAGCGGCGAGTTCGTCGCGATGCCCAAGGCGGTATCGGCTTATTCACGCTCGGCGCTGTTTTCCGGCAAGGCGGTGCCGGTGGTGGGGCGCTTCTCGTTGGCCGGTGGCAACCCCAGAGCGCCGGATACGGCGAAGACCCCGCGCGGCATGGCGCTGGAGTTCAGGTTGCCGGGCGGCGCATTGCAGCACATGACGATGCTGAACACGCCGATGTTGGGTGCGGCGCATCCGCGTACTTTTCTCGATCAGATGGTGGCGATGAAGCCCGATCCCGCGACCGGCAAGCCGGACCCGGCGAAGATCAAGGCGTTCAAGGAGAGCCATCCGGACAACCGGGCGCAGGCGGATTTCCTTGAGCGCAACAACCCGCCTTCCAGCTATGCCAACAGCGCCTATTTCGGCATCCATACTTTCAAGTTCATCGATGGCGCAGGCAAGACCACGCTGGTGCGCTGGCGCTTCGTGCCGCAGGATGGCGAGAAGCGGCTGTCGGATGCCGAGCTCAAGAGCATGCCGGCGGACTTTCTGGAGCAGACCCTGATCGCGCGCACGAAGCAGGGGCCGGTGCGCTGGGACATGCTGGTCACGCTCGGCCGGCGCGGCGACCCCGAGAACGACCCGACCAAGGACTGGCCCGCTAACCGCAAGGAGTTGAAGGCGGGGACGCTGACGCTCACCGCGGCGATGCCGCAGAAAGGCGCGGCATGCGAGGGCATCAATTTCGATCCGCTGGTGATGAGCGACGGCATAGCGCCGACGGACGATCCGGTGTTGCTGTTCCGCTCGCCGGCCTATGCCGTTTCTTTCGCCAAGCGGCTGGGCGGGATGTGACGCGAGTTTAGACCGCCTTGGCGATCAGCATCACGCTGCAGAACGGCGTCCCTTTGTGCATCGGCAACGGTTTGGCCTCGAAGCCGTTGCGCCGCAACACTTCCTGCCACTCGGCCAAGGTGCGGCAATACACCTTGTAGGAGCGGTGGCCGCGCAGGAAGAAAACGGCATGGTCCACCCAGTTGCTGAAATAGAACGGCAGGCCGCCGGCGGCGTCGCCGATGCGGGTGATGAAAGTGCCGCCCTGCGGCAGCGCGGCGCGGATGCGGCGCAGCACGTCTTCCTGCGCTTCGTAGCTGATGTAGTGCAGCACGTCGAGGATGATCGCCACATCGGCCTTGCCGAAGTCGGTGCTGCGGATGTCACCCTGCTCGATGACGGCGCGGTTGCCGAGCGCGGCGCGCGCGCGCGCTACGTCCTTGGGCATCAACTCCAATCCCCAGATATTTTCGAGCTTCGGTGCGGCCGGCCAGTTAGCCGGCCAGTTGCCGGACTCATGCAGGGCGCGCGCTTCCAGCAGCCAGGAGGCGAGCAGGCCCTGGCCGCAGCCGAGATCGATCAGGCGGTTGCCGTCGGGGATCAGCCCGTGTTCGAGCAGGCCGAAGAACGCCGGGTCGCCTTTCAGTTTTCCCTGGGCGAATTTCCACGCGAACATTCCGGCGGAACGGTAGGGCTGGGCGGCGCGGTCGAGCAGGGTACGGCGGAATTGTGCGGTCATGGGATGGCGGAGCTTACGGTGACGGAACGGAGTTTGGCTTGCGCGAGATTATCCAGCAGGCGCGGCAGCACGTCGAGGATGACCGGCCTGCCATCGGCGGTGCGCGCGGCGCTGCCGTCGTGCAGCAGCAGGATGTCGCCGCCCTTGAGATCGCGCGTGAGGCTGCGGAAGACGGCATCGGCATCGCCCACTTGCGTGTCGAAGCCGCGCTTGCTCCAACTGCACAGCTGCAAGCCGCAGTGCGCCAACACAGGTTCCAGCTGGGGGTTGCGCAGCCCGGCGGTGGCGCGGAAGAAACGCGGCGGCTGTCCGCTCACTTCGCTCAAGATGACCTGCGCTTGTTGCACTTCGCGGTGGATGCTCCAGGGGAGCAGCAGCGAGAAATACCAGTTGTGCGACTGGCTGTGGTTCTCGATGGCATGCCCGCGTCGCACGATCTCGCGGCACAGTTCGGGATGCTGCGCCGCGAGTCGGCCGATGCAGAAGAAGGTGGCCTTGGCCTGGTAGCGGTCGAGGGTATCCAGCACCTGCGGCGTGACGGCGGGATCGGGGCCGTCGTCGATGGTGATCGCCACTTCGCCGCGCTGCGCCGCGTCGGCAGGTAGGCGCGTGATGTTGGGCCCCAGCAGGGTGCTGCGCGGAATGAGTCCGGCGATGACGAGGATGAGGTGATTGCCGCAGACGATGGCCAGCGTCCACGGCCATAACGCCGGCTGCCACAGGGTGGTCACGATGCAACCGGTAAGTACCAGCAGGGAGAGCTTGATGGCGGGCGTCGGTTTCCAGTTGCGGCAGGGGAAAAGCATCGTTGCGGCTGAGGTATTGAATCTGGTGCGGCATTATACAATGGCGTCCTTAATCGAAGCCCCCGCCGAAGGAGCCGTCGTGCCGTTGCAAAGAATCGCCATCGTCCTTGCCATCCTCGCGTTGAGCGCGTGCAGCACGCCGCCGCCGAAACCGCTGAATGCCGTGCGTGGCGATTACGGCTACACCAAACAATACATCAGCTGGCTGATCGAGCAGGAGATGGATGATGCCGATATCACCGGCATGAGCATCGCGCTGGTGGACGACCAGCAGGTGGTGTGGGCGCAGGGCTTCGGTTATGCAGACAAGGCGGCGGGCATCAAGGCCACGCCGGATACCGTGTATCACCTCGGTTCCATCGCCAAGGTGTTCACCGCTACGGCGGCGATGCAACTGGCCGAGCAGGGCAAGCTGGGGCTCGACCAGCCGCTGCAAAGATACCTGCCCGAATTCTCCATCAAGAGCCGTTACGGCGACACCTCCGGCATCACGCCGCGCAACATCATGACCCACCATTCCGGGCTGCCCGGTTACTGGGTACGCGGCATGAGCGACCGCCACCCCACGCCGTTCGAGGAGCAGGTGACGGCGGTGCGCGACGAGTATGTCGCCACGCCGCCGGGCACGGTGTTCGCCTATTCCAATCTCGGCGTGTCGCTGCTGGGGGCGGCCATCGGCGAGGTGAGCGGCGATTGCTATGCGGGCTACATGAACCGCTACCTGTTGCAGCCGCTCGGCATGATGCGTTCTGAGTTCGCGCCGCGCATCCCCGGCAAGGCCTACAAGGACGGCAAGGAGGTGGAGGCCATCCCGCTGCGCGACCTGCCGTCGAGCAGCCTGCTTTCCAGTGCCAACGACATGACGCATTTCATGCGCATGCTATTCGCCGACGGCCACTATGACGGTCGGCAGATCGTCCGGCCTGAATCGTTGCGCGAGATGTTCAAAGTGCAGAACGCTAACGTACCGCTGGATTTCGATTTCAAGATGGGGCTGGGCTGGATGCTGAGCGGGGTGGATGTGCCGGGTGCCGGCACGGTGGCAAGCCACGGCGGCACCACGCTCAATTACCACACCATGCTGGCAGTGCTGCCGGAACACAAGCTCGGTGTGGTGGTGCTGTCCAACTCGGCCGGCGCGCAAGCGGCGGTGGCCAAGGTGACCGAGCAGACACTCAAGCTTGCGCTCGAGGCGAAGCGCGGTATCGCCCATCCGCAGAAACCCTTTGTCGAACCGGTGAAGGTGCCGCTCAATGCGGCCGACCTGCGCGACTATGCCGGGTATTTTGAGACGCTGATCGGTCTGGTCAAGGTGGAGAACCGCGACGGCGAACTGATCGCCGAGCTGATGGGCTTCGATTTCGAACTGGTGAAACATGCAGACGGCGAGTTCGGCGTGCGCCTCAAGCTGCTGGGCTTCATCCCGGTGGCGAACCAGCAGATGAAGGAAATGAACCTGTCGCTGCATCGCATCGGCGGACGCGAGGTGCTGGCCTACAGGAAGGACGGACAGGCCATGCTGATCGGCGAGAAATTGCGGCCGCAGGCGCTGCCGGACTACCTCAACGACTATATCGGCGAATACGAGATCGTCAATCCGCACGACGGCCCGCTGCCGGAGAACATCCGCGTGGTGCGCGAGGGCGACCTGCTGGTCGGCGAATTCAACTCTTCCATCATGCCCGGCTTCCTGTTCCGCACCGCCTTCCTGCCCGGCCCGGCGCAGGGAGAACTCATCATGGCCGGTATCGGCAGCGGCAAGGGCGAGACCCTGCGCGTGGCCAAGGTGGACGGCACGGCGCACATGTATTTCTCCGGCTTCGACCTGAAGAAGAAACCGGGTAAGCGCGGTTCATGATGCGGCTGCATACCGATTTCATCCACGATGTCGCGCCTGTGGCGGACGGCGAGCGCATCCTGTTGCTGATGCTGCCCGGCGCGAAGAACACGCCGCAACAACTGGCGGAGAACGGCTTCATCCGCGCGCTGCGCAAACGCAAGCTGCCGGTGGATGTGCTGGCGCTGAATGCGCATGTCGACCTGTACCTGGAGCGTGCCGATATCGAACGGGTTTTGCATCACACGCTGGACGAGGTGCGCACGCAAGGCTACCGCCGCATCTGGCTGCTCGGCATCTCGCTCGGCGGTTCGGGGGCGATGATCTGCGCCACGCAACGCACGCCGGAGATCGAGGGCGTGTTCCTGATGGCGCCGTTCCTGGGGACGCGCGGGCTGATCGCCGAGGTGGAAGCCGCAGGCGGACTGCATTGCTGGCAGGCGGGCGAGATCGACGCGCGCGACCATGAGCGCGCCTTGCTGCAACAGATTCAGCGCAGCGTGCTGGATGACGCCGGCAGCTTGCCGCCCATCCATCTGGGCTACGGTAGCGAAGACCGTTATCGCGGCGCCAGCATCATGCTGGCGCGTCACTTGCCGCAGCAGCGGGTGACGGTGTTGCCGGGCGGGCATGACTGGGAGACCTGGGCTGCGCTGTGGCAGGTGCTGCTGGAGAAGACGCCCTTGCGTATCGGCTAGCTGCCGCACACGGTGCAGTGGCTGTCTTTCGCCAGCTTCACCGTGCGCACTTCCATGGTCAGCGCATTCAGCAGCAATATCCTGCCGCACAGGGTTTCCATGCCGGTCGCCACCTTGAGCGCCTCGGCGGCCTGCATGCTGCCGACGATGCCGACCAGCGGGGCGAACACGCCCATCACCGCGCAGCGCGTCTCTTCCCCCTCGGTGTGTTCCGGGTACAGGCAGTTGTAGCAGGGCGTGTCGTCGCGGCGGAAGTCGAACACGCTGACCTGGCCGTCGAAGCGCGTCGCCGCGCCGGAGATCAGCGGCTTCTTTGCATCATGGCACACGCGGTTCAGGGCATAGCGCGTGGCGAAGTTGTCGCTGCAATCCAGCACCACATCGGCGGCGGCAACCAGCTGTGCGAGGCGCGCCTCGTCGGCGCGTTCTTGCAGTGCGGTGACTTGCACCTCGGGGTTGATATCGTGCAGCGCGGCTTGCGCGGAGAGGACTTTCGCCTGGCCGATGGACGAGGTGCGGTGGGCGATCTGGCGTTGCAGGTTGGTGAGGTCGACCTTGTCGTCGTCGCACAGGGTGATGCGGCCGATGCCGCTGGCGGCAAGGAACAGCGCGGCGGGGGAGCCCAGTCCGCCGGCGCCGATGATCAGCGCGTGTGCATCGAGCAGCGCTTGCTGGCGCTCGATGCCGATCTCCGGCAGCAGGATGTGGCGGCTGTAGCGCAGCAGTTGATCGTCGTTCATCGCGAGATCACTTGAGCTCGCGCAGTTCTTTCGGCGTGTCGTCGTGGTTGCCGTGCGGATGGTGTTCGTAGACCTTGACGAAGATTTCCGGTGGGGTCTTCTTGGTGGTGTGTTCCGGGGTCTTCAGGTTGTGGTACTGCACGTCTTCGCAGTAATGGATCAGCTGTTTCTTGACCTTGCCGAGCAGGCTGTCTTTGAGGCGGAAACCTTCACGCAGGAGCGCCTTCTCCAGTGCCTCGAGCGAATAGTGCTGCACGCTGTAACGGATCAGCAGGCTGTTCGTCTGTGTACCTTTCTCGACGTGGAAGTTCTCCAGTCCGCTCAACAACAGATAAGCCTGTTCGGTCTGGTCGGCCGGCGTGTCGCTGAAGAACAGCTCGCGTTGCTTTTGCAGTTCGAACGGATTCATCGCTTTACTTCCCTTTCAGGATGTTCATGCCTTTGAGCAGGTTCAGCGCCTGGTTCAACTGGTAATCGTTCTTGGCGCCGAACTCGGCGATCTCCTGCTTGCTGCCGTCCGCGTCTTTGCCCTTGGGCTGGATCTTGGCGGGTTTGGCGGGGACGTCGGCCTTGTCTTCGCCCTGGCCGTTGCTCAGGTGTTTGTCCAGGTCGGCTTCGCGCAGGCGGAACGCGCTTTCCAGTCCGGCGGTCGCCGGGTCTTCCACCAGGATATCGGGCACGATGCCCTTGGCCTGAATGGAGCGGCCGCTCGGCGTGTAGTAGCGCGCCGTGGTGAGCTTGATCGCGGTGTTGTTGCCCAGCGGCAGGATGGTCTGCACCGAGCCCTTGCCGAACGATTGCGTGCCCATGATGACGGCGCGCTTGTGGTCCTGCAATGCACCCGCCACGATCTCGGAAGCCGAGGCGGAGCCGCCGTTCACCAGCACCACCATCGGTACGCTCTTGAACGCCTCCGGCAGGCCTTTCAGATAATCGGTCTTGCCGTTGCCGCGCAGGTAATTGTCCGGGCTGGCGGTGAGGCGCATCTTGGCGTCGTCGGTGCGGCCTTCGGTGTAGACCACCAGCGCATCCTTGGGCAGGAACGCGGCGGAAACGGCGACGGCACCGGTCAGCAAACCGCCCGGGTCGTTGCGCAGGTCGAGCACCAGGCCTTGCAGCGCGCCGTTGTTCTGCTTCTGCAGGTTGGCCAGTGCGGTGGCGAGGTTCTCGCCGGTGTGCTCCTGGAACTGGGTGATGCGCACGAAGCCGTAACCCGGATCGATCAGTTTGGATTTCACGCTCTGCACCTTGATGACGGCGCGGGTGACCTTGATCTGCAGCGGCTTGGCCTCGTTCTTGCGGACGATGGTCAGGACGATAGAGCTGCCGGGTTTGCCGCGCATGCGCTTCACCGCGTCGTTCAGGGTGAGGCCCTTCACCAGCGTGTCGTCGAGTTTGATGATGAGGTCGCCACTCTTGACGCCGGCGTTGAATGCGGGCGTGTCTTCGATCGGGGAGATGACCTTGACCAGCCCGTCTTCCATGCCGACCTCGATGCCGAGCCCGCCGAATTCGCCCTGCGTGCCGGCCTGCAATTCCTTGAAGCCTTCTTCATCCAGATAGGCGGAGTGCGGATCGAGTCCGGTCAGCATGCCGTTGATCGCTTCGGTGATGAGCTTCTGGTCGCTCACTGGTTCCACGTAGTCGCTCTTGATGCGGCCGAACACTTCGGAGAAGGCGCGCAGCTCTTCCACCGGCAGCGGCAGTTCGGTGTCCTTGTCCGCGACGGCGGCAAAATGCAGGCTGATCAGAACTCCCGCCAGCAACCCGGCACCGACCAACCCGACCTTCTCGATACGACTACGCATGTGTGACCTTTCGTCCTAGTGCCGAACCCATTTGCCGGGGTCGAACGGTTTTCCCTCGAAACGCAGCTCGAAGTATAAACCGGAATCCTCGTTGCCGCCGCTGCTGCCCACGGCGGCGATGGTGTCGCCGCCGCGCAGGCTGTCGCCCACTTGTTTGTAGAGCGTCTCGTTGTTGCCGTACAGGCTCATGTAGCCGCGGCCGTGGTCGATGATGAGCAGGTTGCCGAAACCGCGCAGCCAGTCGGCATACACCACGCGGCCGCCGGCCACGGCCTTGACCGGCTGGTTGGCGGCCGCGTGCAGGAACCAGCCGGTCCACAGCAGCGTGCTTTCCGGGCGGCGCGTACCGAACTTGTTGGCGAGCTTGCCCTTGAGCGGCAACGGCAGTTTGCCTTTGAGCGATTTGAAGTCGGCTTCGGCGGCCTTGTTGTCGGGCAGCACGTGCGCCAGTTTCTCCACCAATTGCGACAGGCGGTTCTCGTTGCGCTGCAGACGGCCGATCTCGCGCCGCTGTTGTTGCAGTTGCCGGGCGATCTTTTCCAGCATCTGCTGGCGCGCGCGCCGGTCCTTTTCCAGCAGTTTGCGCTGCGCGCGCTCGTCCGCCTGCAAGGCGGCGATCTCCTCGCTCTTCGCTCGCGCTTGGTCGGTCACCGCCTGCAATCTGGCGAGGCTGTCGCGCAGCGATTTCAGGGTCGCGGCACGGTTGCGGGCGATGTATTCGTAGTAACGCAGTTCACGCGCGACCTGGTTCGGATCGTCGTTGTTGAGCAGCAGCTTGAGGTACTCCTGTTCGCCGCCGTCGAGATACTGCTGGTAGAGCAGACGCCCCAGCAGTGCCTGCTGCCCCTGCATCTCTTTCTTCAGGCCTGCTTCGCGCTGTTGCAGTTGCGCCAGTTCGCGGCTGGCGGCCTGCTGCTGCTGGCCGAGCAGGTGCAGCTGGCGGTTGCTTTCGCTGATGGCGCGTTCGGATTCGCGCAGCTCGTCGGCGACTTCCGATTTCGATTCGCTGGCTTTGTCGAGATCCTTTTGCAACGCCGCGATGCGCTGGCGCAGTTTTTCCAGATCGCCTTGTTGTGAAGCGCTGGCGTTGCCCGCGAGGAGGAGTAACGCCAGCAGGATCGGACGCAGGATCGCCGTCACAGAATACGGATCAGCGATTTGCCGGTCATCTCCGGCGGTTGCGGCAGGCCCATCATCGCCAGCAGGGTGGGGGCGACATCCTGCAGCGCGCCGCTGCCGGCCGGGGCCAGCTCGGCCTTGCGGCCGATATAGAGGAAAGGCACGAGGTTCAGGGTGTGCGCGGTGTGCGCCTGGTTGGTGACGCGGTCCAGCATCTGCTCGGCATTGCCATGGTCGGCGGTGATCAGCACCTCGCCGCCGCATTCCAGCATCGCTTGCACCACGCGGCCGACGCAGGTGTCGAGCGCTTCCACCGCCTTGACCGCGGCTTCCATCACGCCGCTGTGGCCGACCATGTCGCCGTTGGCGTAGTTGCACAGAATGGCGGCGTACTGTTTGCTGCGGATGGCGGCTTCCAGCTTGTCGGTGACCTCGAATGCACTCATCTCCGGCTTCAGGTCATAGGTGGCGACCTTGGGTGAAGGTACCAGCACGCGGTCTTCGCCGGGGAAAGGCTGCTCCTTGCCGCCGTTCATGAAGTAGGTGACATGCGCATATTTCTCCGTCTCGGCGATGCGCAGCTGCTTCAGGCCGAGCTTGGACAGGTATTCGCCGATGCCGTTGTGGATGGTGTCGGCGGTATAGGCGCAGGGAAAATGGAAGTCTTCGCCATAGCTGCTCAGCGTGGTGAAGTTCGCCAGCCTGGGGAAACGGCTGCGGGCGAAACCGTCGAACTTCTCGTCGGTCAGTGCGCGACTGATCTCGCGCGCGCGGTCGGCGCGGAAGTTCATGAACACCACCGCGTCGCCGTCCTGCATCGCGGCGGCTTCGCCGATGATCGTGGCCTGCACGAACTCGTCGTTCTCGCCGCGCGCATAGGCGGCTTGCAGTCCGGCCACGGCATCGGCGGCGCCGAACGGCGCCTTGCCCTGCGTGAGCATATCGTAGGCAATTTGCACGCGCTCCCAACGGTTGTCGCGGTCCATGGCGTAGAAACGGCCGACGATGCTGGCGATACGGCCGGCGCCGAGCGCGTTGCACTTGTCCTGCAACAGCTGCAAGGACTGCGCGGCGCTGCGCGGCGGCGTGTCGCGGCCGTCGAGGAAGGCGTGGATGTGGATCTTTTTCAGTCCGGCGCGTACGGCCAGTTCGACCATGGCGTGGATGTGTGCCTCGTGGCTGTGCACGCCGCCGGCCGAGAGCAACCCCATGATGTGCAACGCGCTGCCGTTCTTCTGGGCGGTGGCCACGGCCTGCACCAGCGCCGGGTTGTTGTAGAAGCTGCCGTTCTCGATGGCTAGGTCGACTTTGGTCAGGTCCTGGTACACCACGCGCCCGGCACCGATGTTCAGATGGCCGACCTCGGAATTGCCCATCTGGCCGTGCGGCAGGCCCACATGCAACTCCGAGGTGTTGATCAATGTATGCGGATACTCACTCCACAGCCTGTCCCAGTTCGGCTTGCGCGCGTGGGCGACGGCGTTGAAGTCGGCATCCTCGCGGTAGCCGAAGCCGTCGAGGATGAGCAGGAGGACAGGGGTAATGGGATTTGCAGTCATGCTGGCTTTTTTGTCACCAAGATATCAGAATATAAGCGGTTGCTAATTTACTGCGCAGGCAAGTGCCTTGCCGATGTGTGATTTTAGCCGATTTCAGGGCGGACAGCCCCTGTTTGCAACGATATGAGCCGAATATGACGAAAAAACTGATCGACAAAGACGAAGACATTCTGCAGGCCTCGCTGGCCATGAAGGCCATCGCCCACCCGTTGCGCCTCAAGATATTGTGCGTGCTGGGGGCGGGCGAGCTCAGCGTGCAGGATATCGTCGACAGCGTCGGCACCTCGCAGAGCAACATCTCGCAGCACTTGGCCATCCTGCGCGACAAGGGGGTATTGGCCACGCGCAAGGATGCCAACCGGGTCTACTACCGCATCGGCGATCCGCGCACCGTCAAGCTGGTGGGGATGATGCGCGACGTGTTCTGTTCCATCTAGGCTGGCGGGCGTCGGCTTTGCACGCATATTAGAATATGCTAATATGCAAACATATTATTTTTGAGGTGCGGCTATGAAACGAAATCTCGGTATGTTGTTGTCGGCGATGATGATGAGTGCGCCCGTGCTTGCGGCCGAGCCGCTGGCGGCCGCGCCGGCGCAATTGCGCGAGGTCGAGCAGACCTATAGCGTGGATGGCGTGGTCGAGGCGACGCGCCAGTCCACGGTGTCGGCGCAGATCTCGGGACGGGTGAAAGCGGTCTATTTCGATGTGGGCGACCGCGTCAGCAAGGGGCAGGTCATCCTGCGCATCGACGAGCGCGAGGCCAACCAGGCGCTGGCCGGCAGCCGCGCGCAGTTGTCGCAGGCCGAGGCGGCCTTGCAGAACGCGCGCCTGAACTACGAGCGTTCCAAACAGCTGTTCGAGCAGAAGTTCATCAGCCAGGCGGCGCTGGACAAGGCCAAGTCGGATTACGAGATGGCCAGGGCGCAGGCCGAGGCCGGCCAGGCCGGAGCGGAACAGGCCGCGCTGATGCAGAGCTATACCGCGGTGATCGCGCCCTATGCCGGCGTGGTGTCGGCACGCATGGTGGAGATGGGCGAGATGGTCACGGTGGGCAAGCCGCTGATGACCGGTTTTGATCCCTCGCAGCTGCGCGTGATCGCCAACGTGCCGCAGGATCGCTTGACCGCCATCGGCAGCCGTCCCAATGTGAGTGTCGAGGTGCCTTCGCTGAATCGCTGGATCAAAGCTGCGTCGGTGACGGTGCAACCTTCCGCCGACCTGCGCACGCACAGCACGCCGGTGCGCGTCGAGTTGCCTGCCAACCAGCCCAATCTCTATCCCGGCATGTTCGTGCGCACCCATTTCGTGGTCGGCAAGGAAAGCAAGTTGCTGATCCCGCAGAGCGCGGTGCTGCGCCGCAGCGAGGTGGTTGGTGTGTATGTGCTGGACGACAAGGATGTGCCGCGCCTGCGCCAAGTGCGCCTGGGCGAGGCGAATGCGCAGAACGAGGTCGAGGTGCTGGCCGGGCTGAATCCAGGCGAGCGTGTGGCGCGTGATGCCATCAAGGCTGGAATGGCGGTGAAGAAATGAGCATGGGGATTTCGGGACGCATCGCGCGCGTCTTCCTGCATTCGCAGATGACGCCGCTGCTGGCGCTGGTCGCCATGCTGCTCGGCATCTTCGCGGTGATCGTGACGCCGCGCGAAGAAGAACCGCAGATCAACGTGACCATGGCCAATGTGCTGATCGCCTATCCGGGCGCCTCGGCCGAGGATGTGGCGCGCACCGTGGCGACGCCTGCCGAGCAGGTGCTGTCGCAGATCGCGGGCGTGGACCATGTGTATTCGGTGTCGCAGCCGGGTATGGCGGTACTCACCGTGCAGTTCAAGGTGGGCGAACAGCATGTGCCATCGCTGGTGAAACTGTATGACGTGATCCTGTCGCATTCCGACTGGCTGCCGCCCACGCTGGGCGTGATGCAGCCCATCATCAAGGCCAAGGGCATCGACGATGTGCCGGTGCTGGGGTTGACGCTGTGGCGCGAGAAGGCCGACGGCAGCGTGGACCTGAGCCAGGTGGCACATGCCATCGAGACCGAGCTGAAGCGCGTGAAGGGTACGCGCGAAGTGGGAACGGTGGGCGCGACGCCGCGCGTGATCCGCATCCAGCTCGACCCCGAGGCGCTCAACGCGCATGAACTCTCGGTGCAGGAGGTGCGCTACGCCCTGCAGGCATCCAACGTGTCGATGTCGGCGGGCAACCTGGTGAAGGGCAACCGCGAGGTGCTGGTGCAGACCGGCATGTTCCTCAGCGATGCGCGCGAGGTCGGCCAGCTGGTGGTGGGCGTGACCGGTGGCAAGCCGGTGTTCCTGCGCGATGTGGCCGAAGTGATCGACGGCGCCGATCAGCCTTCCAGCTATGTGTGGCTGGGGACTGGCGCGGCGGCCGGCGACAAGGGCATCACCGCGCAGGGCGAGTTCGGCGCGGTGACGCTGGCGGTGACCAAGAAGCCGGGCGAGAACGCGGTGGAGGTGGCCGACAAGCTGCTCAAGCGCGTGGACGAGTTGAAGGGGAGCGTCATCCCCGACGACGTGCAGGTGACGGTCACGCGCAACTATGGCGAGACCGCCAACGACAAGGCGATGAAGCTGATCAAGAAGCTGTTCTTCGCCACCTTCGCCGTGGTCGCACTGGTGTGGTTCGCGCTGGGGCGGCGCGAGGCGGTCATCGTTGGTATCGCGGTGCTGTTGACGCTGGCGGTGACGCTGTTCGCGTCGTGGGCCTACGGCTTCACGCTGAATCGCGTGTCGCTGTTCGCGCTGATCTTCTCTATCGGTATTCTGGTGGATGACGCCATCGTGGTGGTGGAGAACATCCATCGCCGCCGCGAACTGGCGCAACACCAGCCGCTGTCCGAGATCATCCCGGACGCGGTGGATGAAGTCGGCAGTCCGACCATCCTCGCCACCTTCACGGTGATCGCGGCACTGCTGCCGATGGCTTTCGTCAGCGGGCTGATGGGGCCGTACATGAGCCCTATCCCGATCAATGCTAGCATGGGCATGCTGATCTCGCTGGCCATTGCCTTCATCGTCACGCCCTGGCTGGCGCACAAGCTGGCCGGTGCGCACCACGCGGTGGTGCAGAACGAATACGACACGAAGATCGCGCACTTCTTCCGCGACCGGCTCGGCCCGTTCCTGAACAAGGAGCACGGCAAGCCCATGCGGCGCAAGCTGTGGCTGGGTATCGCTGCCGCACTGCTGATCTCGGTGTCGCTGGCGGTGGTCAAGCTGGTGGTGCTGAAGATGCTGCCGTTCGACAACAAGTCCGAGTTCCAGGTGGTGGTGGACATGCCCACCGGCACCGCGCTGGAGCAGACCTCGGGCGTGCTGCATGACATCGGTGCTTATCTCGCCACCGTGCCGGAAGTGACCGACTACCAAGCCTATGCGGGTACGGCGGCGCCGATCAACTTCAACGGTCTGGTGCGTCAGTACTACCTGCGCAGCCAGCCGGAGCAGGGCGACATCCAGGTCAACCTACAGGACAAGCACCATCGCGACCGCAGCAGTCACGAGATCGCCAGCTCGGTGCGTGAGCCGATCGAGGAGATCGCCAAGCGCTGGAACGCCAAGGTCAAGATCGTCGAGGTGCCGCCCGGCCCGCCCGTGATGTCGCCCATCGTGGCCGAAATCTATGGTCCCGAATACGAAGGCATGCGTCATGTCGCCAGCAAGGTGCATGAGCAGTTCGCCGCCACGACCGACATCGTCGGCATCGACGACACGGTGAGCGAGGCTGCGCCCAAGCTGGTGCTGCGCGTGATGCAGAGCAAGGCGGCACTGCTGGGCGTGGCGCAGCGCGACATCGCTGACGCCGTGCAGATCGCGCTGTCCGGGCAGGACGCTACCGCGCTGCATGACCGCGATGCCAAATATGCGCCGCCGCTGCGTCTGAGGCTGTCAGCCGAGAAGCGCAGCCGCATCGACGATGTGCTCAAGCTCAAGGTGCGTTCGCGCGAAGGTTCGCTGGTGCCGTTGTCCGAAGTGGTGCAGGTGGTGAACGTACAGCGCGACCACCCCATCCACCACAAGGACCTGTTGCCGGTGGTGTACGTGACCGGTGACATGGCCGGCGATCTGGACAGCCCGCTGTATGGCATGTTCGGCATCAACGGCAAGACTGGCGGCATGGAGCTGGAGCAGGGCGGCACGCTGGAATCGTATTTCTTTAAGCAGCCGTCCGACCCTTACGCCGGTTATGCGCTGAAGTGGGACGGTGAATGGCAGGTAACCTTCGAGACCTTCCGCGACATGGGCATCGCCTATGGTGTCGGCCTGATCCTGATCTACCTGCTGGTGGTGGCGCAGTTCAAGAGCTACTTGGTGCCGCTGATCATCATGGCGCCCATCCCGCTCACCATCATCGGCGTGATGCCTGGACATGCGCTGTTCGGCGCGCAGTTCACCGCCACGTCGATGATCGGCATGATCGCGCTGGCCGGCATTATCGTGCGCAACTCGATATTGCTGGTCGACTTCGTCAACCTGCAGTTGCGCGATGGCATCGACTTGCAGCATGCGGTGATCAATGCCGCCGCGGCGCGCGCCAAGCCCATCCTGCTGACCGGCCTGGCGGCCATGCTGGGCGCGCTGTTCATCCTCGATGACCCGATCTTCAACGGCCTCGCACTGGCCTTGATATTCGGCATCCTGGTCTCCACCTTGCTCACACTGATCGTGATACCGGTGCTGTATTACGCGACGTTGTACAAGAAATTCGATTAGAATCTTCAACCATATTAAGGAGTATCAAGCATGAATGCAGAACGTATCGTCCGTATCGTCGCAGGTTTCTTCGTCCTGCTGTCCTTGGCTTTGGGTGTGCAGGCCAGCCCGCTGTTCGTCAGCGAGTATTTCCTGTTCTTCACCGCCTTCGTCGGCCTGAACCTGTTCCAAAGCGGTTTCACGCAGATCTGTCCTTTGAACAGCATTCTGGCCAAGCTCGGCGTCAAAGGCAGTTGCTAAAAAAACTTCTCCCCCATTCGTTCGGTTTAGCCCACATCAGTCTGGCCTTCGTCGGCCTGATGTGGGTTTTGCCTTTTTTGTATTACCACCACGCGTATCCCATCACCACCTTCTACCAGGAGTGGAGCACGGCGCTGCTCGGCTTGTGTGCGCTACCGCTGCTGCTGACGGCACGTTACTGGCAGGAACCGCAGGTGCCGCGCATCGTGCTGCTGCCGGTCGGGCTGCTGCTGTTGATGATGATCCAGTTCCTGATGGGACGGATGACCCATTTCGATCATCTGCTGCTGCTGTCTCTGTATTTCCTGTTCGCGGCCCTGCTGATCATGCTGGGCCAGCGCCTGCGGGTGGAACTCGGTTTGCCGGCGGTGGTGACGGCGCTCGCCGTGTTCTTATTGGTTGGGGCAGAGCTGAACACGCTGGCGGGCATCCTGCAACACTACCGCTGGAGCACTTTCCTCAATTCGGTTGTCACAGTTAAAACTTCCGTGGCTGTCTATGGCAACGTGGCGCAACCCAACCACTATGCCAACTATCTGGCATTGGGACTCATTTCGCTTGGCCTGCTGTACATCCGTCTGTCCATGCGCATCTGGCTGGCGGTCTTGCTGGCAGCGCCGATGTTGTTCGTGCTGGTGTTGTCCGGTTCGCGCAGCTCTTGGCTGTATCTGCTGTTTGCCGCCGGATTGGCATTCGTGTGGCAGCGTCGCACCCCGGCATTGCGTCCGCTGTTGTATTACGCCATCGCTTTGGTCTTGGGCTTCGGTCTGATGCATTGGGTGGTGCAGCTCCCGTGGTTGGCCGGAAGTGCCAGTGTGACGACGGTGGAGCGGCTGTTCGGTGATAACGCGAGCGGAGGTATCCGTTGGCATCTATGGCGCGAGGCGGTGCTGATCTTTGCGCAGTTTCCCTTGATGGGGACTGGCTTTGGGCAATTCGCCTGGGAACATTTGCAGCTGGCGGCAGAATTGCGCAACCCGAATATCGTCGGTCTGTATAACAATGCGCACAATCTGGTGATGCAGATCGCGGCGGAAGGCGGTCTGTCGGGTTTGGTGGTGCTGCTGGGAACTTCGGGGGTGTGGCTGTGGCAAACGCGCAACACCGAGTGCGATATCTGGCATTGGTGGGGCTATGGTGTGCTGGCGGTATTGGCGATACATAGCCTGCTCGAGTATCCGCTGTGGTATCTGTATTTCCTGGGAGTGGGCGCGGTCATGCTGGGATTGTTCGATGCCACTAGCTATAGACTCGAGATGCGCAGGATGGGGCGGCTTTCGATCATGGCCATGTTGTTGCTGGGTGCCTTGTCATTGGTGCAGGTCTTTCAGGGATACAAACACCTGGAGAATGCGCTGGCGTTGCGGACCGATGCGGTCAAGAGTCTTGATTTGGTCCCGCGCGTGCAAGAGGAGTTGCTGGCGGTGCACCAGTATGCATTGCTGACTTCGTATGCCGAACTGTTCATTGCCAGCACCATGGAGATAAGTGCCGAGCATCTGGATAAGAAGCTCGCCTTGAATGAGCGCGCACTTCGTTTCATTCCGATCGCGCCGCTGGCTTATCATCAGGCTTGGTTGCTGGCGTTGTCCGGCCAAACGATCGAGGCGAAAAAACAGCTTGAGCGAGCCATCTGGTCTTATCCTGGGGACTACGCGATGGCGCGTCTTGAACTGGACGGACTCGCGCGCAAAGACCCCGCGCATTTTTCCCCTCTGTTAGAATTCGCCACCCAAAAATACGAGGAGTATCGCCGTGCAGCAGTACCTGCAAAATAACATCTGGACCATCCTGATCGCGCTGACCAGCGGAGCGATGTTGCTGTGGTCGTTCTTCGGCAACCGCGTGCGCGGCATCAAGGATGTCGACCACATCGCCGCCATGCAGCTCATCAATCACAAGAACGCGCTGGTGCTGGACGTGCGCGAACAGGGTGAGTACAACGACGGCCATATCCTGAACAGCAAGCTCATCCCGGTGGGCAAGCTCGCCGAACGCATCGGCGAACTGGAGAAATATCGCGAACTTCCGATCGTGGTGGTATGCCGCAGCGGACACCGTTCTGCAGCTGCCTGCGCCTTGCTCGGCAAGCAGGGTTTCGCCCAGGCATACAATCTCGAGGGCGGTGTGATCGCCTGGCAGAAAGCCAATCTGCCGCTGGAGAAGTGATGGCCCGGGTGCTCATGTATTGCACCGAGGTGTGCCCGTACTGCGTGCGGGCCGAGCAGTTGTTGCAGCGCAAGGGTGTGCAGGAGATCGAGAAGATACGTATCGATCTGCAGCCGGAACGCGGCGCGGAAATGATCGAGAAGACCGGGCGCCGCACCGTGCCGCAGATCTACATCAACGGCGAGCATGTCGGCGGCTACGACGATATGGCGGCGCTGGATCGCGCGGGTAAATTGGATAACATGTTGGCAACGAACGGATAGGGGGAACTGGTATGACCGAAGCAGCGCAAACGAATGCACCGATCTTCAACATCGAGAAGCTGTATGTGAAAGACCTGTCGTTGGAGATCCCGCATGCGCCGGCGATCTTCCTGGAGCGCGAGAACCCGCAGATCGACCTGCAGCTGCAGACGCAGGCCGCAACCGTCGAGGAGGGCGTGTTCGATATCACCATCACCGTCACCGTGACGGCCAAGCTGCCGGAGAAGGACAAGGTGATGTTCCTGATCGAAGCCAAGCAGTCCGGCATCTTCCAGGTGCGCAACCTGGCGAAAGAGGAGCTGGAGACGGTGCTGGCGGTAGCTTGCCCCAACATCCTGTACCCCTATTTGCGCGAAGTGGTGTCGGATCTGGCGGTGCGCGCCGGATTCGCGCCGGTGCTGCTCAGCCCGATCAACTTCGAGGCGATCTACCAGCAGCAGAAACAGCAGGCCCAGGCTCAGGCCCAGGGCGCCGCAACAAAACATTGATGAAGCATCTCGCGACATCGCTGTTGCTGTTCGGGATGGTGCAGACGGCACACGCCTTCGACTTCGTTTCGACCGCAGAGCCGGCCATCCTGTACGACGCCAACTCGCTCAAGGCCAAGAAGCTGTTCGTCGCCACGCGTTACCTGCCGTTCGAGCAGATCGTGGTGCTGGACAACTGGGTCAAGGTGCGCGACAGCTCGGGCAAGCTGTTCTGGATCGAGAAGCGCCAGCTCAGCAGCAAACGCTATGTCGTGATAACGGCTCCGTCCGCCAATGTGCGCCGCAATCCGGAAGAGGATGCCGAGGTGGTGTTCAAGGCCACGCAGCAGCTCGGCCTGGAATGGCTGGGCAACACCGGCAGCGGCTGGGTCAAGGTGCGCCATCTGGATGGGGCGGCAGGCTACGTGAAGTCTGCCGAGGTGTGGGGCGACTAGATGAAGATCGCGGTATTGGGTTCCGGCGCATGGGGCACGGCACTGGCGGTCAGTTTTGCCCCCCGGCACCAGGTCACCTTATGGGCGCGTGATGCGGATCAGGTCGTCGCGATGCAGGGCACGCGCCGCAATCAGCGCTACCTGCCCGACGCCACATTGCCCGCCGGGTTGAAACTCTCGTCCAACTTGAATGAAACGCTGGCCGGCGCCGAGTTGGTCATCGTTGCCGTGCCGGTTGCCGCGCTGCGCGGCACGCTGCAGCAGCTTGCCGGATCGGCTGCGCCGGTCGGCGTGGTCTGGGTGTGTAAAGGATTCGAGAGCGGTACTGCGCAATTCCCCCACCAGATCGTCGCCGAAACATTGCCTGCGGCCTTTCCGCGTGCCGTGTTGTCCGGCCCCAGCTTCGCGCAGGAGGTCGCCCGCGGCCTGCCCACCGCGCTGACGCTGGCTTCCAATGACGGCGAGTTCGCCCAGCGCACGGCCAAGGCCTTGCACCATTCCCGTTTGCGCATCTATTCCAGCACCGATGTGGTCGGCGTCGAGGTCGGCGGTGCGATCAAGAACGTGCTGGCCATCGCCGCAGGCATCTGCGACGGCATGCAGATGGGGCTCAACGCGCGCGCGGCGTTGCTCACGCGCGGCCTGGCCGAGATGACGCGGCTGGGACTGCAGATGGGCGGTCGCGCGGAAACCTTGGGCGGCCTGTCCGGCGTCGGCGATCTGATCCTCACCTGTACCGGCGATCTTTCGCGCAACCGTCAGGTCGGCATGCTGCTGGCGCAGCACAAGTCGCTTTCCAACATCCTCACCGAGCTCGGGCATGTGGCGGAGGGGGTCTACACCGCGCGTGAAGTGCATGGCATCGCGCAACAACGCGGCGTCGAGATGCCGATCTGCGAAGCGGTCTATCGCGTGTTGTACGAACAACTTGCCGCCGACAAGGCAGTCGAGGCCTTGCTCAGCCGTCAACCCGGCAGCGAATTCGAGGGCTGACTGCCCGCGAAGCCGCATTGCCGCCACGCTTCGTATACCGCCACTGCCACCGTATTCGACAGATTCACACTGCGGTTGTCCGGCAGCATCGGCAAGCGCAAGCGCCGTTCCGGCGCGATCGATTCCAGCACTTCAACCGGCAAGCCCCGACTCTCCGGCCCGAACAGGAACGCATCCCCCGCTTGATAGCGCACCTCGTGGTACGGCTGCGAGGTCTTGGTGGTAAAAGCGAACAGGCGCGAGTGCGGCAGCGCGGCGAGGCATTCCGCGAGCGAGTCGTATTCGCGCAGGCTGGCATATTCGTGATAGTCCAATCCGGCCCGGCGCAGATGTTTGTCGTCGATGGCGAACCCTAGCGGTCTGATCAGGTGCAGCTGTGCTCCGGAATTGGCGCACAAACGGATGATGTTGCCGGTGTTGGGCGGTATCTCGGGCTGGTAGAGGATGATGTTGAACATGAGGGAATTACTCAGAATGCTTGTCAGCACAGGGAAAAACAGCTAATTTCCGCCTGTGATGCTATCGCGTGTGAAAGTCTAAATAGGGGGAATTATGGCGCGTCCGGAGAAAATCCGCTTGGGCGATCTGCTGGTGCAGCAGAAACTCATTTCACTGGATCAGCTCCAGTTCGCGTTGGAACAGCAGAAGCGCAGCGGCCGCAAACTCGGCCGTGTGCTGGTGGACAACGCTTTCGTTTCCGAAGACCAGATCTCCGAAGCCATCGCCAAGCAGCTCAACATCCCCTATATCAACCTCAAGTACTACAACGTCAATCTCGAGATCGTGCGCCGCCTGCCGGAGAATCAGGCACGGCGTTTCCGCGCCGTGGTGCTGGAAGAGCGCAACGGCATGCTGCTGGTCGGCATGGCCGACCCGACCGACCTGTTCGCTTTCGACGAGATCGCGCGCGTGCTGCAGCGCGACATCGACGTTGCAGTGGTCACCGAGGGCCAGTTGCTGGAGACCATCGACCGCGTCTACCGCCGCACCGAAGAGATCAGCGGCCTGGCGCGCGAGGTGTCGGAAGACCTGGGCGACAGCTATATCGATTTCGGCACGCTGAGCGACAACGTCGGCCTCGAAGAGGCGCCGGTGGTCAAGCTGCTGCAGACCATGTTCGACGATGCGACCCAGGTGCGCGCCTCCGACGTGCATATCGAGCCGCAGGAATCGCGCTTGCAGATCCGTTTCCGCATCGACGGTGCGCTGCACTTGCAGACGGAAGCCGACAGCAAGATCGCGGCCGCCCTCGCGTTGCGGCTGAAGCTGATGTCCGGTCTGGACATCTCGGAGAAGCGCCTGCCGCAGGACGGCCGTTTCAACATCCGCGTGCGCGATCAGGCGGTGGATGTGCGTATCTCCACCATGCCGACGCAATACGGCGAATCGGTGGTGATGCGTCTGCTCAACCAGAGTGGCAGTTTCCTCACCTTGGACAAGCTCGGTATGCCGCCGGACATGCTTAAGCGTTTCCGCGAGATCATCGCGCGCAGCAACGGCATGGTGCTGGTCACCGGCCCGACCGGCAGCGGCAAGACCACCACGCTGTATGCCGGGCTGGCCGAGATCAACACCATCGACCAGAAGATCATCACCGTGGAAGATCCGGTGGAGTACCGCCTGCGCGGCGTCAACCAGGTGCAGGTGAACGAGAAGATCGAGCTGACCTTCTCGCGCGTGCTGCGTTCCGCCTTGCGCCAGGACCCGGACGTCATCCTCGTCGGCGAAATGCGCGATGCGGAGACTGCGCAGATCGGCATGCGCGCGGCGATGACCGGTCACCTGGTGTTCTCCACCCTGCACACGCGCGACAGCGCAGGTACCCTGTTCCGCTTGGTCGACATGGGCGTGCCGAAATACATGGTGGCCTCCTCGGTGCAGGCGGTGCTCGCACAGCGCCTGTTGCGCCGCGTCTGCGAGAGCTGCAGCGAGACGCATATCCCCACGCCGCAAGAGAGCGAGTGGCTGGAAACGGAGGGCGTCGCCCGGAGCGAATGGGGCACCTTGCTGCACGGGCGCGGGTGCTCGCATTGCAACGGCACCGGCTATCACGGCCGCATGGGCGTGTACGAGATGCTGGAGATGGGGCAGGAACTGGTGGATGCCGCTGCCCACGAAGACAACACGCATTTCATGCAGGCCGCGCGCGACCACCTGAAAGGCAAGACCCTGCTTGATGCGGCACTGCGCGAGATGAAACTGGGACGCACATCGGTGGCCGAAGTGATGCGTATCAGCAATCAAGTCGAAGACTGATGCCGGTATTTGCGTATAAAGGCAGAAGCAATCGCGGCGACCTGGTGCAAGGCACGTTGGAGGGGGCGGACAGCGGCGCAATCGCCGATCAGCTGCTGAACACCGGCATTACGCCGACCGAGATCAAAATGACTTCGCAGGCGGTGCGCAGCGGCAGCAATCCCGAAGTCAGCCTGTGGAAACGGCTGTCGACCGAAAAGAAGGTCGATACGCTGGAGTTGATGTTGTTCAGCCGCCAGATGTACACCCTGCTCAAGGCCGGCGTGCCCATCATGCGCGCCCTGGCCGGTTTGCAGGAGTCCACGCATAACCCGGCGTTCTCCGCCATGTTGCAAGATTTGCGCGAAAGTCTGGACAGCGGCCGCGAACTGTCCAGTGCCATGCGCCGCCACCCCAAGGTGTTCTCGCCGTTCTACCTCAGCATGGTGCAGGTCGGCGAGATGACCGGCATGCTGGACCAGACTTTCCTGCGCCTGTATGAGCACCTCGAATTCGAGAAGGACATGAAAGAGCGCATCAAATCCGCCGTGCGCTATCCGATGTTCGTGGTGATCGCGATGGCGATCGCCATCGTCATCGTCAACATCTTCGTGATCCCGGCTTTCGCCAAGGTGTTCGCCGGCTTCCATGCCGAGTTGCCGCTGATGACCAAACTGTTGATGGGCTTCTCCAGCTTCATGGTGCAGTCGTGGCCCATCCTGCTGGCGCTGCTGATCGGCGCGGTGGTCGCCTTCCGCTCCTGGATCAACACCACGGACGGGCGCTACAAGTGGGACAGGTACAAGTTCCACATTCCCATCGCCGGCAGGATCATCATGAAGGCGACACTGGCACGGTTCGCGCGCAGCCTGGCGCTGTCGTTCAAGAGCGGCATCCCCATCGTGCAGGGCCTCAATTCGGTGGCGCTGGTGGTGGACAACGAATACATGCGCAGCCGTGTCGAACAGATGCGCGATGGTGTCGAGCGCGGCGAGAGCATTTTGCGTACTGCTGCGGCGACCGGCGTGTTCAACCCTACCGTGCTGCAGATGATCGCCGTGGGCGAGGAAACCGGCGATATGGACGGCCTCATGTTCGAGATCGCCGGCATGTACGAGCGCGAAGTGGAATACGAGATCAAGACGCTCAGCGCGAACATCGAGCCTATCATGATCGTGTTGCTGGGGGGACTGGTGCTGATCCTTGCACTGGGCATCTTCCTGCCGATGTGGGATCTGGGCAAAGCGGCGTTGCATCGATGAAAGCACAGCGCGGCTTCACCCTGATCGAACTCATCGTCGTCATCATCATCGTGGTGGTGCTGGCGGGCGCATTGCTGACGCGCATCCCCTATTACCAGGAGCAGGCCGAGAAGACCGCGATGGAGCAGGTGGCGGGTGCGCTGCAAAGTGCATTGATGTTGCGCTACAGCACCCTGATGGCGCGCGGGAGCGCCAACGATAAAGAAGTGAGCGCTCTTGCCACCGACAATCCGGTCAATTGGCTGCAGCAAAAGCCGCGTAATTATTTGGGCGAGTTCTACGATCCCAACCCGGCCAGCGTAGCGCCGGGCAGCTGGATATTCGACCTGAAGTCGCGGAATCTGATTTATATTGTTGATCACGGCGACTATTTCACGCTGGGCAAGGATGGCCAGAAATGGATACGTTTCCACGTGCAACTCGGTTATGAGCCTGCGCTGGGGCGGCCCGAATCGGGCAAGGAGCTGGTGGCAACGTTGTTCAAACCGGTAGAGCCGTATCGTTGGCTGGATTGAGGTGCTTATGGATCCTGTGGTCGAATCGCTGTTGTTGCGTTCAGCCGTGTTGTTCCTGATGGCGGGAAGCTTGGCTGGGCTTCTGGTCGGCGCATTGTTGTTGTGGCGTCCGCATCGATTGCGTGTAGTCGGCGATATCCTTAATCGCTGGGTATCCACGCGCAGAATGGATCGCCCACTGGAACGAACCGTTACGCTGGATCCCTGGTTCTACCGGTATCGCCGCACGAGCGGGCTGCTGATCTTGCTGGCGTCGGGCTATATCGTGTACTTCTTTACGGTGAGCCTGGATCGGGCGAGTGCCATTATCGGGTTATCCAAGAGCATCGGTTGGCCGCAGGGTCTGACCGGCGGGTTGCTGGATGCGTTGGCGCTGAGCGCTTTTCTGGGGGCTTTGCTGGCAGCCTTTGTTGGCCTGTTCCTTTTGTTCCGCCCCAGCTTGTTGCGCGATTTCGAGCAAGAGGCCAACCAATGGATATCGCTGCGGCGCGCGTTGAAGCCATTGGAGGTTACGCGTCACGGTGTGGATGAACAGGTCTTCAAATACGCACGTCAAGCCGGCGTTGCCCTGATCCTGGGCAGCCTGTATACGCTGGCATTGCTAACGACCTGGATCGGACATTATTGACGGCGATACGTCAGCGAAATCTTGCCTTTCGTGCGCGCTTGCCTTGAAATACCTCTGCCGGCCGGGTTTGCTTACTGGCACGATTCTGGCTATATTGACCGTGCGTCCATTTGTGCACAGGTGCTGCGGCGCTGGGCAACAAGGGATGAGCAGGGCAACAACGGGGCTGCGGCCCTCAACTTAGGAGGAACCATTATGAAGAAGCAACAAGGTTTTACACTCATCGAATTGATCGTGGTGATCGTGATTCTGGGTATCTTGGCAGCGACGGCTCTGCCGAAGTTCGTTGATTTGTCGACGGATGCAAAGGTCGCCGGAGTTAAAGGCGTGGCAGGCGGATTGGCATCGGCAGGATCGGTCAACTACGCTACCTGTTCTCTACGCGGCGCTAGTGGTGTAGGTTGTACCTCAACTTCAGGTGTGGCATGTACCACTGTTGCAGCGTCGATCCTGGAAGGTGGTGTGCCTTCTGGTTATACAGTGACAGGCACTGTGCCAAACTGCTCGGTGGATTACGGCGGTTTGTATGCTGTCTCGGCGGTCGTTCCGGCAATCTAACTAAATGTCGGCATAACGGCTGTGCAGGCCCTTGTGCTTGCACAACCAGAAAACAGGGGGCTTGCCCCCTGTTTTTGTCTGAATGTATTGGTTTTATTAAACTGTGCCGTGGTTTTTCGCGTGCAAGGTAATTGAATATGCGCTTTAAGGCAGGGCAAGTCGCGGCGGTTAAACATGGGGGCGATAATTCTTTGAGCACTCGGGCGAAGTTGTGTCCGGCCGGCATGGGCGGGACAAGCCAGCGTGGCTTCACCATGATCGAGCTGATCATGGTGATCGTCATTCTCGGCGTCATCTCGGTAGTGGTGCTGCCGCGCTTCTTTGATAGCAACACTTTCGAGGCGCGCGGTGCGGCGGACCAGGTCAGGTCCGCCTTGCGCTATGCGCAGAAGGTCGCCATTGCGCAGCATCGCAACATTACGGTGTCGATCTCATCTGGGGCCAATCCTGATTGCGGTACGGCACTGGCGGGAGCCGTGCTGACCTGCGTGGTGTCGGATCATGTGGCCGTGCCGGCCAAGAGCGTGACGTTCAATGCGCTGGGGCAGCCGGTGCCGAATGCCGCGGATTCGATCGTGATCGGCGGCACCACCATCAGCATCCAGGCGGAGACCGGTTATGTCCAGTAGGTCGGCGGTCTTGTGGCAGCGCGGTATCAGCCTCATCGAGCTGATCATCTTCATCGTCATCGTCAGTGTCGCGTTGGCCGGGATACTGCTGGTGATGAACCAGGTGACCGGGCATAGTGCCGATCCTCTCGTCCGCAAACAGGCGATCATGGCTGCCGAATCGCTGCTGGAAGAGATCGAGCTGCAGGATTTCGTCTCGGCTTCGGGCGTTACGACTGAAGTGACCCAGGCGAACCGGAGTTCGGATTACCACATCGTTGCCGATTACAACAACTTCCCGCCCGACAATGCGATCGGCATCTATCCCGTCAGCGGCGCGGCGGCCATCCCCGGTCTGGAGAACTACCGGGTGAAAGTGTCTGTTGCCAATGCGGCGCTCGGTGCGGTCGCCGCCGGCAGTGCGGTGCTCATCACGGTGACGGTGACCGATCCGCAGGGCGGCGTCGTTCAGCTCTCCGGTTACAGGACGGCTTACTGATGCGCGCCATGATCAAGCCAAATGCCGGATTCACCCTGGTCGAGATGATCATCGTGATCGTCATCACCGGCATCATCGGCGGCATGGTGGCGATCTTCCTGAGAGCGCCGGTACAGGGATATATCGACAGCGAGCGGCGGGCCGAGCTGACCGATATCGCCGACACCGCCATGCGCCGCATGGCACGCGATGTGCGCACCGCGGTGCCGAACAGCGTGCGCTTCACGAATTGCACCGCGCCCTGTGTCGAATTCATCCCGACCAAGGATGGCGGCCGCTATCGCGCGGCGGCGGGCGGCAACGGCAACTTGCTGGTGTTCGGCGCCGGCGGCACTACGGTGTTCGACATCGTCGGTACCGCAATCCCGATCACCGCCGGTACCGATTTCATCGTCATCGGCAGCACCCAGTCGAACGGCGCACCGCCGTACGACCAGACGGCGGCAGGCGTCCTGCGCTCAGTCACCGCCATGGCCATTGGCAATACCAGGGTGACATTCGCCGGGCCGGTGTTGCCGGCGTGGGCGGAGCTGCCTTCGCAACGTTTCGATGTGGTGGATGGCACGCAGCAGGCAGTGACCTATGCCTGCGAGGGAGTCGGCATAGATGCGAACGGCACCGGCACCGGCCAGCTCGCGCGCTATTGGGGTTACGGTTTCGCCGCTGCACCGGGGGTGAACAGGGCGATCCTGGCTGACCGGGTCAGCGCATGCGCCATCGATTACGGCGTGACCAATCAACGCTTCGGTCTGCTGGGGCTGCGCCTGACGCTGAGCAGCGGCGGCGAGAACGTGACCCTGTACAACGAGATCCATGTGAACAACGCACCATGAAAAAATTCCAACAGGGATTCAGTCTCGTTTCCGCCATCTTCCTGCTGGTGGTTTTGTCTGTGCTTGGTACGGCGATGGTCACCTTTTCCACCCAGCAGCACCAGAGTGCGGCGATGGATGTGATGGGTTCGCGCGCCTACCAGGCGGCGCGTTCCGGCATCGAGTGGGCGGCCTATTTCGTGGCGAACAGTCCGACCAGCGCGCCGGCCGCCATCGCGCAGTGCGCACCCGCCAATTTGGCAGGGCTGGGCGGCACCCTGGCGCCATTCACCGTCACGGTGAGTTGTGCCGCAGCCTCGCATGTCGAAGGGGCTTCCACGATCTGGATCTATGACGTGAGCGCAGTAGCATGTACCGAAGCGGCATGCCCGAGCGCGGCCCCGGGGCCGGATTACGTCGAGCGCGTGATCAGCGTGAAGCTCGGCAGGTGACCGGCTGGCCGCCAGTGCCGCGCGTTGCGTGGTGCGGGAAAGGGCTGGCGGCGGTATCATTAACATCTATGAACAAGACCGGATGTTGAGCGGTGTCCGGCAATGAGCGTGGAGGATGGATATGAAGCATATCGGTTTGGCGGTATGGGCGCTGGCGGCATTGTTGCTGGCGGAAAATGCGGCGGCGGTGGTTTGCACCAGCAAAGCCAATGGCAACTGGGGAACCGCAGCGACATGGGATTGCGGAAAAGTGCCGGCTACGGCTGATACGGTGGTGCTGGCATCCCCCTTCACGGTCACGCTCAATAACAACTACACCACTGCCGGGCTGACCATCAATGCCGGCGCCACGCTCTCCGACACCAACGGCAACACCCTGACGGTGACCGGCAACATCACCAACAACGGCACGTTCACCAGCAACAATGATGGCATCATCGCCTCTACCGGTGCGGCAGCGGTCATCTCCGGCATCGGCACCTTCGCCAACACGGCGCGGTTGTATACATCCGGTACCGCCCCTTCGATCGCCGCCGGGGCGAACCTGAACTTCACCGGTACCGCCCAGTTCAGGGTAGGGCGCGATCCCGCAGGCAACACCGTGGCTGCCTCGGCGCTCACCATCAACGGCACCCTGACCGGTACCGGCCAGACTGGCGGGACGGGAACACCGTTCATTCGTTTGTATGCCACCAACACGGTGGTCGGCAGCGCCGGCGTCATCAATGCACCGGCAGCCACCATCCAGTATCGGTCGAATGGCACATTGACCAACAATGGCAGCGTCAATATCGGCACCATCAACCTCAACGGCGGTACCGGCACCTGGACCAACGCGGCCAATTCCAGCCTGACGGTGAACACCTCGTTCGCCGCCTCGGCGCTGAATGCCTCCGCGACCGGCAACACCGTCACCTATATCGCGCCGGCGACCGCGGTCGTTCCCAGCGGCAATACCTATTACAACCTGACCGGGTCGGGTGTGACCTGTCCGCACACCTTCACCGTGCTGGGGAGCAATCCGTGTACCACACCGCCCGGTTCCGGGTTCGCGGTGTCCAGCCCGACCTCGTGCAGCAGCATGACCGGGGTTGGCACCATCGCCTGGACCATTCCCGCGAACGCAGTCGCCACCGACAATGTGTATGCCACCGCCATCACCACGGCTGCGGCCACCACCAATTACCTGAACTGCACCGGCTTCAATTTCGCCGGGGTGCCCGTCGGCGCCACCATCACTGGCATCACCGTCAGCATCGAACGCAAGGGCAGTCGTACCCGCCGCTCCAGCGACGCGTTCGTCTACTTGATCAAGGGCGGTGTCATCAACACCTTGTTCAACGGCAAGACAGCGACGCAATACACCGCGGCGGACGTGATCGAGGCGCATGGCGGCATGACCAACCTGTGGGGCACGAGCTGGACCGATGCGGATGTGAAAGCGCCCGGTTTCGGCGTGGCCTATGCGGCCGTGACAACCCGTGCGCTCACGGTGAGCGTGGACCACATCCAGGTGCGAGTGGACTACACCTCGCCTTTGACGGTGACGCCGTCCGGTTTCAATGCCTATGACACGACTACTACACCTGCCGGCAGCATCAGCGGTTTCATCGGCACCAAGGTCGCCGGACAGTCCTTCATGCTGGACCTCGCCGCCCTGGATACCGCCGGGACCGGGCTGCTGACTACGTTCACCGGGGCGGTCAAGGTCGAGCTGGTCGATGCGACCGACAATCGCGGCACCCTGGCCGGAAGCTGCCGCTCGACCTGGACGCGGATCCAGACGCTGGCCAACGAGACGTTCGCGGCCAGCGACCAGACCACGACCGGCTCCAAGGGGCGGCATCGCACGGCGGCGATCACCGTCAACAACGCCTATAAGAATGTGCGGGTGCGGGTCGCCTATCCTGCGGATACGCCGACCCAGGTCGGCTGCTCGACCGACAGTTTCGCCATCCGGCCGGCCAGTTTTGGCGCCGTGAGCGCGCGTGATCTCGATGCACAGACCGCCTTCAACGGCACCGGTACCGCACGCACGCTGAACAACACGGCGGCGAGCGGTGGCGTGGTGCATAAGGCGGGGCAGCCGTTCACCCTTTCCGCCACCGCCTATAACGCGGACGGCAGCACGGCATCGAGCAATTACAGTGGCAGCCCCATCGCGGTCGTCAACACGACCTTGCCGGTCGGCGGTGTGGACGGTGCGCTGGCGATCGGCGGCTGGACTGTCAGTGCGGGCGTGATCACCAGCACCACCGCCACTTACGATGAGGCGGGGGTGATCGACATGACGCTGGAAGACCGCGACTTTGCCGTGGTCGACAATGGTGACGGCACCGCGCTGAGCTGTGCCGGCCTGTATATCTGCTCGGCTACAAGCGCGGTCGGTCGCTTCGTGCCGGATCATTTCGAGCTGATGGATGCGTCGGCCGATCCTGCGCTCGATGCCTTGGTCGATACTGCGCTCGACACCTGGTTGCCAACGACTGCACACCAGTTCCGTACCTTCGGCGTGACCGATGCCGCTTGCAACGCGGCGGCCGCCGCGCCCAAACGTTCGTTCACCTATCTTGGCCAGTCGTTCGGCTATGTGACGCCGCCCCAGGCCACGATCAAGGCCATGGATGCGCTCGGCGGCTGGATCCAGAACTACGATTTCGCCAAGCTGACGACAGGCGGGGTTTCGCAGACCTACACTGCGGCGAGCGGTGCGCTGGATGTCTCGCTGGCCCTGCAGACCCCGGTACTGACCGAGAATGCGAACTATGCATCGGGCAGCTCCATCATCGGCACGGTGACGTTGAATGCCGCCGACAAGCTGGCTTTCGTGCGCGGCGCCACTCCGGTCGCCGGTTTTGATGCCGACATCACGTTGTTGCTGGGTGTGACGGACAGCAGCGAGAATGCGGTGGCAGGCAATGGCGATATCTCCGGTACATTTGATTTTCTGTCGATCCAGTTCGATGCGAAGTCGGCTGGCGTGTCCGGCGCGCAGATGCGCTATGGCCGCCTGAAGCTTGCCAATGCGGTGGGTTCGGAGCAGCTGGCGTTGCCGGTGCCGATGTTCGCGCAGTATTACGATGGCACGAATTGGCAGAACAACGTGGACGACCATTGCACCGCCATCGCGCTGGCGGCGGTGACGTTGACCAAGTCGCCGACCGGCCTGGCGACCGCCGCTACGCTCAACAATCCGCTGCTCGGCGGGAATGGCGGGCTGAGGCTTTCCAAGCCGGGAGCCACAGGCACGGTGGATATTACTGTCGCTGCACCAAGCTATTTGCCGAGCAATGCAGCGCGGGCGACTTTCGGCGTGTACAAAGGTGCAAAAGAGTTCATCTACTTGCGTGAGCGCTGACGGCCTTCCGACAATCGATGTGCTGGATCATCTGGGATTTGATCGGGAGTGACGGGTTGCGGTCATCCAATGACTGGGGTTGGGCATGTTGGTCGCAAGAAAATCCCTTGACAGCAATGGGTTAGTGAACTAAGTTCGCGCTAATTATGGAAATCCCTCAATTCTTCAAATTATTCAAGCGCGGCAGCCGGGAGGACGCATGGGCTGCCGTCACGCTTGGCAAGAGGGGGGTGCACGTCGCACAAGTGAAACACTTGGGTAGTCGCCCGCAAGTGACGATGTGTTCCTTTCATGCCCTGTCCGAAGTCACTCCCGTCGCACTCGAAAAAATCTGCAAGGAGTCCCATCTCGACGCTTCGAGAGTGACCACGCTGTTGTCTGCCAACGAATATCAATTGATGATGGTGGATGCGCCCAATGTCCCGGTCGATGAGTTGAAGACGGCGATACGCTGGAAGATCAAGGATTCGCTCAGTTACCACATCGACGATGCCACCATCGATGTGTTGCAGATCCCGTTGAACAAGTACGGCGGCGACCGTCCGCAGTCGTTGTATGCCGTGGCGGCATCCAATGAGACGATACGCAAGCGGATCGGATTGTTCGAGAAATCCAAAGTGGAATTGAGTGTGATCGACATTCCGGAAATGGCGCAGCGCAATATTGCCGCGCTGTTCGAGGAGGATGCGCGCGGTTTGGCGCTGCTGGCATTCGGCGACGAGGGCGGCCTGCTCACGATCACTTGCGACGGCGAATTGTTCCTGGCGCGGCGTCTCGAGGTTTCGTCGGGCCAATTGCAGGATGCCGATGAGAATCTGCGCCAGCAATATCTTGACCGGGTGGAGCTGGAAGTACAGCGTTCGCTGGATTATTTCGACCGCCAGTTCCATCACATCCCGGTGAGCCGCATGCTGGTCGCGGCGCCGGAGTCGGTGGGGTTGGAAAAGGTGCTGGCGAGCAATCTGGGATTGCGCGTGGAGATGCTCGATCTTGCGCAGGGCATGGATATCACGGCAGCGCCCGAATTGCTGGATAGCGAGTATGCCGGTCTTGCCTTGCCTGCCTTGGGCGCGGCATTGCGCCAGGAGAAGAAGGCGTTATGAGCCAGCAGATCAATCTGTTCAACCCCATCTTCATGAAGCAGAAGAAGTATTTTTCTGTCGTGACGATGTTGCAGGCGCTGGGTCTGATCGCGCTGGGTTCTGGCTTGTTCTATGCCTATGCGCTGTATCAGGTCGGACTGCTGTCCGGGCAAACCGAAGAGATGAACAAGCGGTTTATTGCCGAGCAGGCGCGCTTGGCCAATTTTGCCAATGAATTCTCGCCGCAACGCTCCAGCCAGATGCTGGAGGATGAGCTGAAGCAATTGCAGGTGCAGGCGGCTGCGCAGGAAGAGTTGTTGAGTCTGCTGAAGAGCGGCGCGATCGGCAATACCGAGGGGTATTCGGAATACATGCGCGCCTTTGCGCGGCAATCGATCAAAGGCTTGTGGCTGACCGCGTTCGACATCTCCGGCGACGGCACGCAGATGAGTTTGAGCGGCGCGGTGCTGAGCCCGCAGCTGGTGCCCGCCTATATCCAGCGCCTGAACCGGGAGAAGATCATGCGCGGCAAGACCTTCTCGGCCTTGCAGATGCAACAGCCGAAAAAGGAAGGCGAGCAGCCTGTCCGTTTCGTCGAGTTCCAACTGCGTTCGACGGTCGTCGCCGGTGAGGAGAAGAAATGATCAGGGAGAAACTGGAACAGGCTGTCGCCAAGGTGGATGCGATGTCGCTGCGCGAGCGCGCGCTGATTTTCCTTGCGGCCGCCTTCCTCCTGGTATCGCTGATCGATTCCATGTTCCTGACCCCGCTGCTCAACAAGCAGAAGAATCTCTCCAGCCAGGTCGTCCAGCAACAGGAGAAGATGAAGGAGATACAGGCGCAGATCGCCGCCTTGCTGGATGCCAAGCATGCCGATGCCGCTTCGCCTCAGCGCGAGCAGATACGCCTGCTGCGGCAGCAACTCGCCGAGGGCGAAGCCTACCTGAAAGGACGGCGTGACAAACTGGTGCCGCCGGAGAAGATGGCCGAGCTGCTCGAGCAGGTGCTCAACCGGAACGATCGTCTGCAATTGGTCGCGCTGAACACGCTGCCGGTGAGCCTGTTCATCGAGCCTTCTGCCGATGTGCAGTCGGCCCAAGGGCTAGGCGCGGAAAAACAGATGTACAAACACGGCGTGCAGATCACCGTGCGCGGCAGTTATGCCGATCTGTTGCAATACCTCACGGCACTGGAGAGACTGCCCACCCAGATGTTCTGGGGCGAGGCAAAGATGACGGTGCCGCAGCACCCTGTCGTGGAGTTGCAGCTGACCCTCTATACACTGAGCTTGGACAAGACATGGCTACAGGTCTGAAACGGATATCCGCAGCGTTATCGCTGGTGCTGGCGTGCGCCGTGCATGCCGAGGTATTGCCCGACCCGACCCGACCGGCGGCGGAGGCAGGGCAGTCCAGCGCCGATACGGCTGCCGGTGTGCGTGCCGAGCCGGGTGATGACGGGTTGCGCACGATCATCATCTCGCAGGACCGGCGTTCCGCGGTGATCAACGGTCGTCAGGTGTCCCTCGGCGGCATGCTGGGCGAAGAGCAGCTGATGGCGGTATGCGAGGACGGGGTGGTGTTGCAGGGCTCGGAAGGCCGCCGCCGGGTGTCGCTGTACCCCGGCGTGGAGATGCGCGGTGAGCGCGACAGGCGCTGCAACAAGGCGGCGACCCCGGCGAATGAACAGCTTAACAAGACAGATCAAAAGACGACGTCCAGCGTCGCAGGCAAGTAAGGAGAGGTCATGAGAATGAAACAACTTTTCGTCGCTGTGCTGTCGCTGCTGCTGGCGGCATGCGCGTCTACTCGTGAGGCCAACGATGTCAAAGGCAAACTCAAGCAGGAGATGGATGCGAGCGCGCAGCAGAGCGCCAAGCCGGCCAAGTCCGATGCGGTGAGCGAGGCCTTGTTGCCGCCGCTCCCGGTTACGGCAGGGCAGGCGGATAACCGCCCAGTCGAGCCGAAGTTCGACCTGGCGGTGAACAGCACATCGGCCAGCCAGGTGTTCATGGCCATTGTTTCCGGCACACGCTATAGCATGCTGGTGCATCCGGATGTGTCCGGCGCGATTTCGTTGAACCTGAAAGATGTGACGGTATTCGATGCGCTGGAGGCGATCCGCGAGATGTACGGTTACGACTACAAGGTGGACGGCACGCGCATCTACATCCAGCCGCTGACCTTGCAGACGCGCATCTTCCAGGTCAGCTACCTGACCGGCCAGCGCGACGGCAGGTCCTCGCTGCGGGTGGCATCGGGTTCGGTTGCCGATGTCGCGGTCACTGGAACGGGCATGACGGCTGCGACGGCTGCAGCGAGCAGCAATCGCGACAGCAGCAAGGTCACCATGACCAGCAGCGCCGACTTCTGGGATGAGTTGAGCAAGAGCCTGCTGGCCATCGTCGGCGTTGAGAAGGGGCGCAGTGTGGTGATCAGCCCGATGTCGGGCGTGATCGTGGTGCGCGCCATGCCGGATGAGCTGAAGAATGTCGCGGCGTATCTCAAAGCATCGCAGATATCCATCGAGCGCCAAGTGATCCTGGAAGCCAAGATCGTCGAGGTGCAGTTGAACGATACTTTCCAGTCCGGGGTGAACTGGGCCGGTTTCAAGAACGGCCCGAACAGCGCGCTCTCGGGCGGCGGTTTGACCAACGGTACGACTCTGGCGAACACGGGCACGCTGGCGAACGGCATGCTGACTTCGACGCCCGGCTCCAGCCTGGCCTCGACCGCAGCCAACGCATTGCCGAGCGGGGCGGTGGCCGGCAGCCTGTTTGGCATGGCGTTCCAGACCAGCAACTTCGCCGCGCTGCTGAACTTCCTTGAATCGCAGGGTAATGTGCACGTGCTGTCCAGCCCGCGCATCGCCACGCTGAACAACCAGAAAGCCGTGCTGAAGGTCGGCACCGACGAGTTCTTCGTCACCGAGGTCACCGGCGGGACACAGGCCACCACCACCGTCGCTGGCACCGCGCCGACGGTGAAGGTGCAGCCGTTCTTTTCCGGCATCGCGCTGGACGTGACGCCGCGCATCGACGAGAACAACGAGATCATCCTGCACGTCCATCCTTCGGTGAGCACGGTCTCGACCGTGAACAAGACGCTGGACTTGGGCGTCACCATGGGCACCTACAACCTGCCGCTGGCTTCCAGTTCGGTCTCGGAAACGGACAGCGTGGTGCGTGCCCGCGACGGACAGATCGTGGCGATCGGCGGCTTGATGCGCCAAGCCACCGTGGGCGACGAATCCGGCCTGCCGATGATGCCGAAGACGGTGTTCGGCCAGACCACACGCAAGACCGAGAAGCGCGAGCTGGTGATCCTGCTCAAGCCCACGGTGGTGAATTCGGACAAGGACTGGTCGGACGATATCGCCCGCAGCCGCGACCGCATGAGCGGCTTGTCCAGATAGCCATCATGTACCTGGAGCATTTCGGCCTGCGTGAGGCTCCCTTTTCGCTGACGCCGGACACCAGCTTCTTCTTCGCCTGCACCAACTATCAGGAAGGTTTGAACACCCTGTTGGTCGCCGCGCGCAGCGGCGAGGGCTTCATCAAGATCGTGGGCGAGGTGGGCAACGGCAAGACGCTGTTGTGCCGCAAGTTCCTCGCTACGCTCAACAGCGACCGCGCGACGACCACCGATATCGGCACCCAGGACGGCGGCACCAGCGGCCGCCACGCCGCGAAGTTCATCACCGCCTACATACCGAATCCCTACCTTGAGCCGCGCAGCCTGCTGCTGGCGCTGGCGGAAGAGTTCCGCATCGAGGTGGACAGTTCCATCGACCAGCACCAGCTGTTGAAAGAGTTGACCCGCACGCTGCTCAATTTTGCGCGTGAGGGCAAGCGCGTGCTGGTCTGCCTGGACGAGGCCCAGGCGATGCCGCTGGAGAGCCTGGAAGTATTGCGACTGCTCACCAACCTGGAGACCGAGAAGCGCAAACTGATGCAGGTGGTGCTGTTCGGTCAGCCCGAACTGGACGAACGCCTCAAGCACAACTCGGTACGACAGCTGCGCCAGCGCATCAGTTTCCAGTACCAGCTGCAAGGGCTGCATCGCGACGAGATGGATAGATACTTGCGCCATCGCTTGGCGGTAGCCGGTTTCAAGGGCGAGACGCTGTTCGGTTCTTCTGCCGTGAGTTTGCTGCACCGCGTCACGCGCGGCACTCCCCGGCTGGCCAACATCATCGCGCACAAGGCGATGCTGCTGGCCTTTGCTGAAGGCCGCCAGCAGGTGCAGTCGAAACATGTGCGCAAGGCGGCGGCGGATACGCCGGAGTCGTACAAAGACTGGATGGTGCCGGTCTGGCTCGGCATTGCGACGATCGCGCTGGTTGCGCTCGGCATCTGGGGAATCTGGCTGCGATGAGTCTGATCAACGAGGTGTTGAACGAGCTGGAGAGGCGCGGCGCGAACGCCCCGCTGGGCGAAGCGACGATACGGCCGGTGCCGCCGCGCAGGCAGTCGAAGCTGTTGCCATATGGACTGGCTGCGTTGGGGATAACGGTTCTGCTGGCGGCCGCGAGTTGGTATCTGAGGCATGAAGAGCGCCAGACCGAGCAAGTGGCTGCGGTGGCAGTGCCGGTGTCGGCGGTATCCGATGTCGCCATGACGGCCGCTGTGTCCGGCGTTCCGTCTGACCTGGCGGAGATCGGGCCGCCCGCTTCCAAGTTGAGCTTCGAGCTGAGTTCCATCACACCGTTTCCGGGCGGTTCAGAACGAACCGCGCAGACGTCTGGCGGGAATGAAGCGGGCGTTCCGCTGAAGAACGCGCCTGCCCTGCCGGAACGCGGCGGCAGCAAGGATGCGATAAAAGCCGAACCTCGCCAGGGCGGGGGGCGGGAGATCAGCCCGCTCAAGCAGATCAGCCCGCAGCAGCATGTCGAGAACGAGTTCCGGCAAGCCAACCAGGCGGTACAGCAGGGCAAGGCTGATGAGGCGATCGCGGGTTACGAGCGGGTGATCAAGCTGGATCCCATGCATCATCAGGCGCGCAAGGCACTGGTCGGCGCATTGATCGGTGCCGGTCGTCACGCCGACGCCGAAAAGGCGCTGCAAGCAGGTCTCAAGCGCGATTCGCACGAGACATCGTTCGCCATGTTGCTGGCCCGCCTGCAAGTGGAGCGCGATGCAGTGGGGGATGCGCTGGAAACGCTGCAGAAGAGCCTGCCCTATGCCGAAGGGCAGGCCGATTACCATGCGTTCGTCGCGGCCCTGTTGCAGCGCGAGAAGCGTCACAAGGAGGCTGTCATGCACTTCCAGGTCGCTTTGCAACTGGCGCCCGACAACGGTGTGTGGCTGATGGGGATGGGCATCTCGCTGCAGGCGATAGAGCGCAATGAGGATGCACGCCAGGTCTATCGGCGCGCACTGGATTCGAACAGCCTGAACCCCCAGTTGCAGGCTTATGTGGAGAAGAAGCTCAAGGAACTTTGAGCTAGCCGCCGTGCGGCAAGGTACGCGCCACCACCCATGCACTGACTTCCGCGGCACCAGCCTGTTTCAAGGAGCGCGCCAGTTCCCCGACCGAAGCGCCGGTGGTCATCACGTCGTCGACGATGGCGATATGTCTGCCGCGGATGTTTTCCGTGGCGGTGCAGGAAAAAGCCCGGCGCATGTTCTTGTCGCGTTCTTTCCAGGGCAGCGAGGATTGCGGCGGCGTGTCGCGCACGCGTTCGCAGATGCCGCCCAATAGCGGGATATTCAAACGCTGCGAGAGACGGCGTGCAAGCAGCAATGATTGATTGAAACCGCGCTCGCGCAACCGGCTCGCATGCAGCGGCAAGGCCACGATGCCGTCCGGGCGAACGGTGATCAGCCGAGCCACGGCGTCGGCGAGATAGTCGGCCAATATCAGTTGCTCGTCGAACTTCAAGGCCTGGATCAACTTGTCGAGCGGGAAGCTGTAACTGAATGCCGCGACGGTGTGATCGAAAGGCGGCGGCTGCCTCAAGCATTCACCGCACACTTCTCCGGCCGGGGTCGGCAATGCGCAGACCGGGCAATGCGCCGGTGGCAGGCGCGGCAGATCGGCATCGCAGGCGGCGCAGCACAGGCCGGCATGGCTGTCCGCGCCGCACAACAGGCAGGGCTGGGCAGGCAGGCTGCGCATAAAATCTGCGCCGATGTTAAGCGGGCGATGCGATAAAATAGACAAGCTGTTCCGATCTGGTGGTCGAGATGGCTTCCGTCATTTTACCGGCAAACTCCTTATGCAAACCCGAACCGTCGAATTCATCCGTCCCGTACAACCCAAGGCCACTCCGCAACGCTGGAGCGTCGAGCAGATCGAGGCGCTGTTCAAGCTGCCGTTCTCCGACCTGATGTTCCGCGCGCAGCAGGTGCACCGCGAGCATTTCGATCCCAATGCCGTGCAGCTTTCCACCCTGCTGTCGATCAAGACCGGCGGCTGCTCGGAGGATTGCGGCTACTGTCCGCAATCGGCATTCCACAACGCCGGTGTCGAGAACAAGAAGATGCTGGACGTGAGTGAAGTGGTGAAGGCGGCCAAGGCCGCGCAGGACGCTGGCGCGGACCGCTTCTGCATGGGCGCGGCATGGCGCGAGCCGACCAAGGAGGACATGGCGGCGGTGGTCGAGATGGTGAAGTCGGTACGCGCGCTGGGCATGGAGACCTGCGCCACGCTGGGCATGCTCAACGACGAGCAGACCGAACAGTTGCGCCAAGCCGGACTGGATTACTACAACCACAATCTCGACACCACGCCGGAGTTCTACGGCAACATCATCAGCACGCGCGACTACCAGGACCGGCTCGACACGCTGGAGCGCGTGCGAAAAGCGGGCATGCATGTGTGCAGCGGCGGCATCGTCGGCATGGGCGAGAACCTGACGCAGCGCGCCGGGCTGGTGGCGCAACTGGCCAACATGGAGCCGTATCCGGAGAGCGTGCCGATCAACAACCTGGTCAAGGTCGAAGGCACGCCGCTGGCGCAGCAGGAAGACCTCGATCCGCTCGATTTCGTGCGCACCATCGCGGTGGCGCGCATTACCATGCCGACTGCGCGCGTGCGCCTCTCCGCCGGCCGCCAGCAGATGTCGGAGGCGGTGCAGACGCTGTGTTTCCTCGCCGGCGCCAACTCCATCTTCTACGGCGACCAGCTGCTGACCACCGGCAACCCCGATGTCGAACGCGACCGCGCGCTGATGGACAAGCTCGGTCTGTATCCTTTCGCCGAGAAGCACTGATGCCTTTCGCCGCCCTGCAACGCGAGCTGGACGAGCGTGCCGCGCAAGGGCTGCTGCGGCAGCGCCGCACGCTGGAGAGTCCGCAGGCGCCGCACATCGTGGTCGACGGCAAGCCATACCTGTCGTTTTGCAGCAACGACTATCTCGGCCTGGCCAATCATCCGCGGCTGATCGAAGCCTTGCAGCAAGCCGTGCTGCATCACGGCCTCGGCGCGGGCGCCGCGCATCTGGTGAGCGGGCACAGCAGCGCGCACCACCGGCTCGAACAGCGGCTCGCCCATTTCATGCACAAGCCGGCCGCGCTGCTGTTCTCCACCGGCTACATGGCCAATCTCGGCACCGTGCAGGCGCTGGCCGGCAAGGGCGACACGGTGTTCGCCGACAAGCTCAATCATGCCTCGCTCAACGATGCCATGCAGCTGTCGCATGCCAATGTGCGGCGTTACCGGCATGGCGACATGGGGCAGCTCGCCGCTTTGCTGGCGAAGACGCAGGGCGGCAGGAAGCTGGTGGTCACCGATGCCGTATTCAGCATGGACGGCGACCTGGCGCCGCTGCCGGAGCTGCTGGCACTGTGCGAACAGTACGACGCCTGGCTGCTGGTGGACGATGCGCACGGCTTCGGCGTGCTGGGCAAGACGGGGCGCGGCTCCCTCGAACACTGCGGTATCGCATCGAAGCGCATCATCTACATGGGCACCTTGGGTAAGGCGGCCGGCGTGTTCGGCGCTTTCGTCGCGGCGGAACAGGTGGTCATCGATACGCTGGTGAACAATGCGCGCAGCTATGTCTACACCACGGCCACGCCGCCGGCATTGTCGGCGGCCTTGCTGGTGAGCCTGCAGCTGATCGACGAGGGCGATGCCTTGCGCGCCCGTTTGCAGCAGCTCATCGCAAAGTTGCGCGCGGGACTGGGCGACCTGCCGTGGCAACTGCTGCCGTCCGATACCGCCATCCAGCCGCTGCTGATCGGCGACAACCAGCAGGCGCTCGCATTGAGTGAAGGCCTGCGCGAGCGCGGCATCTGGATCGCAGCGATCCGTCCGCCCACCGTGCCGGAAGGTACGGCGCGGCTGCGCATCACCCTGTCCGCCGCGCATAGCGAGGCGGATGTCGAGCAACTCGTCGCGGCGTTGCATGAGCTTGCACGTTGAGACGCTGGGGTGCGGCGCGCCGCTGGTGCTGCTGCACGGCTGGGGCATGCACGGCGGCGTATGGAGCGACGTAGCGGCCAGGCTGGCGGAAGATTTCCAGGTGCACAGCGTCGACCTGCCGGGACATGGCGCCAGCGCGCCGCTGGCGGAGATGCAGCTGGATGCGCTGGTGCAGACCTTGTCGGCACGATTCGCCGAACCGGTGAGCGTGTGCGGCTGGTCGCTCGGCGGGCAGGTGGCGATGCATTGGGCTGCACGCCGGCCCGAACAGGTGCGCCGCCTGCTGCTGGTGGCGAGCACGCCGTGCTTTGCCGAGCGCGCAGACTGGACGTACGGCATGGCGCAAGACGTGCTGGCGAAATTCGCCGCCGAGCTGGAACAGAACCATGCCGCCACCTTGCGCCGCTTCATCGCGCTGCAATTGCGCGGCAGCGAGAACGAGCGCGAGCTGCTGGCGCTGTTGCGCGAGCGCCTGTTCAGCCGGGGCGAGCCGGATATGGCGGCGTTGCGCGCCGGCCTGGATATCCTGCGCGATGCCGACCTGCGCGGCGAGCTGCCAGACATCAGGCAACCGGTCCTGCTGGTCGCCGGCGAACGCGACAAGCTCACGCTGCCGCAAGCGTCGCGCTACATGGCGCAGGCGCTGCCGGCGGCGCGCATGGTGGAAGTGGAAGGGGCCGCGCATGCGCCGTTCCTGTCGCATCCGGAGATATTTGTCGGGCACGTGAAGAGTTTCTTGCATGAATGAATTCGAGATAGACAAGCGCCAGGTGCGCCGCGCTTTCAGCCGCGCTGCCAAGGATTACGATGCGGCGGCGGTGATGCAGCGCGAAGTGTGCACGCGCATGCTGGAGAAGCTGGATTACATCAAGTTGCAGCCGGCCAGCCTGCTCGATGTCGGCAGCGGCACCGGCTGGGGCACGCGCCAGCTGGCCGAGCGCTATCCCAAGGCGGAGCTGATCGCGCTGGATATCGCCATCGGCATGTTGCAGCAGGCGCGCGGCACCTCCGGTTGGTGGCAGAAGCTGTTCGCCGGCCGCCGCGAGAACTTCCTGTGCGCCGATGTCGAGGCCTTGCCGCTCGCCCCCGCCAGCGTGGACATGGTGTGGTCCAATCTGGCGCTGCAATGGTGCAACGACCTGCCCGCCACCTTCGTCGAGTTGCAGCGCGTGCTTAAGACGGACGGCCTGCTGATGTTCTCCAGCTTTGGCGTGGATACCTTGCACGAACTGCGTGCCGCTTTCCACGGCGTGGATGAACACAACCATCTCAACCGTTTCGCCGACATGCACGACATCGGCGACATGCTGGTGGCGGCGGGATTCGCCGACCCGGTGATGGAGATGGAGCGCATCACGCTGACTTACGACGACGTGCGCGCGGTGATGCAGGACCTGAAGAGCATCGGGGCGCACAACGCCACGGCCGGACGCTCGAGCGGGATGATGGGCAAGGCCGCTTGGCGGCGCATCATGGACAACTATGAGAAGTCGCGGCGTGACGGTAAACTGCCGGCCACTTTCGAGATCATCTACGGCCACGCGTGGAAGCCTGCACCGAAGGCAACAGCGGACGGACGCAGCATCATCAGGACCGACTTCAAGCTATGAGCTACTTTATCACCGGCACCGACACAGGAGTGGGCAAGACGCTGGTGAGTTGTGCGTTGCTGCATGCCTATGCGGCACAAGGAAAGCAGGTCGCCGGTCTCAAGCCGGTCGCCGCCGGTTGCGGCGAGGACGAGCAGAACGACGATGCCAAGGCATTGCGCGCCGCCAGCACGATGCCGCTCACCTACGGGCAGGTGAATCCCTATTGTTTCCCGCACGCCATCGCGCCGCACCTGGCGGCAAGGCATGCCGGTGCCCGCATCGATTTCGCACGCATCATGGCTTCCTACCGCGAACTAGCCGGGCAGGCCGACGAAGTGATCGTGGAAGGCGCCGGCGGTTTTTGCGTGCCGTTGAACGAGAAGCAGGACAGCGTCGACCTGGCCGTGCAGCTCGCGCTGCCGGTCATCCTGGTGGTGGGCATGCGGCTGGGCTGTCTCAACCACGCGCTGTTGACGGTACGCGCCATCGCCGCCAGCCAGCTGGCGTGCGCCGGCTGGGTCGCCAATGTGCTGGATGCCGATATGCCCGCGTTGCAGGAGAATATCGACGCCTTGCGCGAGCGCATCACGGCCCCGTTGCTGGGCGTCATCCCATACCAGGTGCAGCCGAGCGCAGCGGAGACGGCGGCGCACCTGGACATCAGCCTGCTGGAGAAGAACGAAACCGATGTTTGAATTCAGCCTCATCGCGGTGTTCCTGGTCGGCCTGCTCGGCGGCGTGCATTGCCTCGGCATGTGCGGCAGCATCGTCGGCATCTTCACCACACAAGTGCCCCGAGATACGGCGCGCTGGCCGTTCCATCTGGCCTACAGCGGCGGACGCATCGCCAGCTATGCCGCGGCGGGGGCGCTGGTCGGTGCGGTCGGGCAGGCGGGGCTGCTGCTGCGCGATGCGGTGCCGGTGCAGCATCTGCTGTTCGCGCTGTCCAGCCTGATGCTCGTTGCGCTCGGCCTGTATCTCGCCGGGGTATGGGGCGCGGTGCGGCGGCTGGAAGGTTTCGGCGCCGGACTGTGGAAGCATCTGCAACCGTTCACGACCAGGCTGTTGCCGGTGAATACCGTGCCGCGCGCGCTCGGCCTGGGCGCGCTGTGGGGCTGGCTGCCGTGCGGCCTGGTGTACAGCGTGCTGCTCACCGCGCTGGCCAGCGGCAGTGCGCCGCAGGGCGCGCTCATCATGCTCGCGTTCGGCTTGGGCACCTTGCCCAACCTGCTGGCGATCGGTTTGTTCTGGGAAAGCATCAAAGGCTGGGTGCAATCGCCGCGTGTGCGCCTGGCGGCGGGATTGGCGGTGACGGCATTCGGCGTGTACGGTTTGAGCAAGGTCGCCTACACATTCTATGTGCATGGCTGGACGGGAGCGTGCCATGTGGCCGCGTAAGCTGTTGTTCTGTTTGCTGCTGTTGTTGCTCGCCGGTTGCGGCGAGCAGAAGCTGCCTTCCCCGTTCAAGGCCAGCGATGTCTCTGCGCAGTATGCCCAGGCCGATTTCCAGTTGAACGATGCGAGCGGGAAACCGGTCAGCCTGGCCGGCTTCCGCGGCAAGCTGGTGGTGCTGTTCTTCGGCTATACCCACTGCCCGCAGATCTGCCCCACCACGCTGGCCGATCTGGCGCAGGTGATGCGCCTGCTGGGCGGCGATGCGGACAAGGTGCAGGTGTTGTTCGTCACGCTGGACCCGGAGCGCGACACGCGCGAATTGCTGGCGCAATATCCGCCCGCGTTCTATCCGACTTTCAAGGGCTTGTCCGGTGATAGTATGGCGACCGCACAAGCGGCCAAGGCGTTCGGGGTGATCTACCAGAAACAGCCGAACAAGCGCGGCGGCTACGATCTGGATCATTCGGCCGGCACCTACCTGATCGCGCCGGACGGCAAGCATGTGTTGCTTGCGCCTTACGGGCAGCGCGCCGAATGGTTGGTGCAGGATATCAGGCTACTACTGGCATTGAAATGAGCTCACTCATCGATTTGTGGCGGTTCGAAATCAACGAAGAAAACCTGCCGGTACGGGCGGAGCAGGTCCGCTCCCGTCTCGCCATCTATCCGCTGATGCTTGTCTCGCAGCTGCTGCTGGCGCCGTTGCTGGTGCTGCTGATGTGGGACAAGGTTGCGCATGCCGTGTTGCAGGGCTGGCTGGCGGCGGCCTATGGCGTGCATGCCACGGAATTCTATTTCTGGCGCAGCCGCCAGGCTCGCCAACAGGACGTTGCGCAAAACCGCGACTGGAGCCGGCTGTTCCGGATATTGACGGCGATGGCTGCGCTCGTCTGGGGCAGCGCATGGGTGCTGATGTACGTCCCCGGCGATCTGGCCTACCAGGCTTTGCTGATCTGCGTGGCGATGGGCATGGCGGCCGGTGCGGCGACCAGCAATCCGTTCCATCCCCCTTCCTTCTTCATCTATCTGGCCGGCATGACGCTGCCCTTGCTCGGCTGGTTCGTCTGGGAGAACGATACGACGCACTGGATATTGTTCGCCATGCTGTCGATGTTCATTACGTACGTGGTCACCTCCGCGCAAGGGCTGATCCGCTCTTTCGAGCTGTCGCAGCAGCGCCGGCTGGATAACGAGAAGCTGGTCGGCGCGTTGCTGGAAAGGAAAAAAGAGGCGGAAAGTTCGCGCAATGCGGCGGAACAGGCCAATCAGGCCAAATCCAAGTTCCTTGCCACCGCCAGCCACGACCTGCGCCAGCCGTTGCAGGCGCTGCGCCTGTTCTCGGACGCCCTGCAGGATACGGCCAAGGACCGGGAAACGGTCCGCCTTGCCGGGCAGATCGGCAAATCGGTCAATGCGCTGGTGGACATGTTCGACGATCTGCTCGATGTCTCGCGTCTGGATGCGGGTATCGTCGAGCCGCGCAAGCAGCATTTCACCCTGTCTTCTTTGCTGGACCGCCTGTACGGCGATTTCGCCCCGCTGGCGCAGGCCAAGAACCTGAGCTTCCAGCTGCCCATCTGCACCGGCGGTTGCGGCGATCATGCGGAATGCAATGTGGTGATCCACAGCGACCCGTTCCTGCTCGAACGCATGCTGCGCAATCTCGTTTCCAACGCCATCCGCTACACCGATACCGGCGGCGTGGCGGTACGCTGCTGCTGCCTGCCAGACAAGGTCGAGCTGGAAGTGGCGGACACCGGCATCGGCATCAAGGCCGAGACCCTGCCGCACATCTTCGAGGAATACTACCAAGCCGACAATCCGCACCGTGACCGGCGCAAAGGCCTGGGGCTGGGGCTGGCCATCGTGCGCCGCATCGAGGGCCTGCTGGGAAACAAAGTGCAGGTCAGGTCGCAGCCGGGATTCGGCTCTGTGTTCAGCTTCTCGGTTCCGCTGGGGGACGCGGTGCAACTGGCGGAACCCTTTGTGATCACCCACTCGCAATATGATCTCGACGGCAGGGTGGTGGCGCTGGTGGAAGACGATCAGGCGATACGCGAGGTGGCGGCCGACCTGATGGAGCAATGGGGCTGCAAGGTGGTCGCCGGCGAGTATGCCGAAGACGTCATGCGCAAGCTGGATATCGCCGGCCTGCGCCCCGACCTGCTGGTGTGCGACTACCGTCTGCCGCACGGCATGACCGCCATCCATGTCATCAAGCGCATGCGCGAACTGTGGGGTAGCGGCTTGCCTGCGGTGGTATTGACCGGCGATACCGCCAGCGAGACTTTGCACGAGATCCATGGCAGCGGCGCTATCCTCCTGCACAAGCCGATCGCGCCGGTACGCCTGCGCGCGATGATGTATTTCGCGCTGCACGGCGAGAGTTAAAAGCCCTTGCTGGTGGTGGTATGATTGCGGGCGCAAAAACAGGGGGTAGTCGATGAAGATAAAAGTCTTGATGGTGGATGACCACGCGTTGTTCCGCGACGGCATGCGCTATGTCTTGCAACAGCTTGCCGACGAAGTCGAGATACTGGATTCGGGCAACTTCCAGGAAGCCCTGCAACTGGTGCATGACCATCCCGATATCGATCTCGCGCTGCTCGACCTGAACATGCCCGGCAGCGAGGGCGTCCCCTCCATCCAGTTCTTCCATCTGCGCCATCCCGACATTCCGCTGGTGGTGGTTTCCGGTTCCGACCATCGCGACGATATCGAGAGCGTGATGGAATCGGGCGCGATGGGTTTCATCTCCAAGATGTCGTCGAGCAAGATCATGCTGTCCGCCCTGCGCATGGTGCTGGAGGGCGGCGTCTACCTGCCGCCGCAACTGTTGCAGCAGGCGGTGAGCACGGTCGACCAAGGCGAGGCAATGGCGAACAAGCGCTCGCAGCGCGCCGCCAAGTTCGGCCTCACCTCGCGCCAGCTTGAGGTGCTGACGCATCTCGCCGGCGGCCTGTCCAACAAGGAGATCTCCAAGAAGATGGAGCTGGCCGAAGGCACGGTGAAGATCCACACGGCGGCGGTGTATCAGGCGCTGCATGTCAATTCGCGGCTGGAAGCGGTCAGTGCCGCGCGCCGCCTGGGCTTCCTGCCGCCGGCACCGACCGATACCGAGGGGCAGTGATGGCATTGCCCGCAGCCCCACGTCCGCCGTTGCCGGAACGCCTGCTCACTTTGTTGCGCGAATCGCGCTGGCTCTTGCTGGTGGCGACCGCGCTCTACCTGATCCTCATCCTGTTCGGTTTCGATCGCGCCGATCCTTCCTGGTCGCATAGCGCGAGCGGGGCGGTCACCAACAATCCCGGCGGCGTGGTCGGCGCCTGGCTGTCCGATGTGTTGCTCTACCTGTTCGGCTTCTCCGCCTGGTGGCTGGTCACGCTGATGTTGCAGCGCGTATGGGCGAGCTATCGCAAGATGCGCGCCGACAGCCTGTTCGACCAGCGCGCGCTGTGGGTGTCGCTGTCCGGCTTTGCCGTGCTGCTGGTGGCCAGCAGCTCGCTGGAAGCGTTGCGCCTGTATACCTGGCAGGTCGAGTTGCCGCTTGCTCCCGGCGGCATGCTGGGCGCGGTGCTGGGCAGCGCGTTGTCGCATGTGCTCGGCTTCACCGGCGCGACGCTGTTCCTGCTGGCGTTGATGGCGGTGAGTTTCAGCCTGTATACCGGCCTGTCCTGGCTGCGCTTCGTCGACTGGCTGGGCGGTGCGCTGGAGTCGGCTTACCAGTGGGCGCAGAACGCCTGGCAGACGCGGCAGGACAAGCGCATCGGCGCGCAGGCGATGCAGGAACGCAGCATCGTGGTGCAGGAAGAGAAGAAGCGCGTGGAAGAGCATGAGCCCATCCACATCGAGATGCCCATCGTCGAGGTGCCGCGTTCGACCAGGGTGGAGAAGGAGAAGCAGGTCGCGCTGTTCGCCGACCTGCCGGATTCCGACCTGCCGCCGCTGCACCTGCTGGATCAGGCCACGCAGCAGGTGGAGACGGTCTCCACCGAGACGCTGGAATTCACCTCGCGCCTGATCGAGCGCAAGCTCAAGGATTTCGGCGTCGAGGTCAAAGTGGTCGGCGCCTATCCCGGCCCGGTCATCACCCGTTACGAGATCGAGCCATCGGTCGGCGTGAAGGGCAGCCAGATCGTCAACCTCGCGCGCGATCTGGCGCGTGCGCTGTCGGTGGTGAGCATCCGCGTGGTCGAGACCATTCCCGGTAAGACCTATATGGCGCTGGAGCTGCCCAATCCGAAACGCCAGATCGTGCACCTGTCCGAGATATTGGGCTCGCAGGTGTATGCCGAGATGAACTCGGCGCTGACCATGGCGATGGGCAAGGACATCTCCGGCAAGCCCATCGTCGCCGATCTCGGCAAGATGCCGCATGTGCTGGTGGCCGGTACCACCGGCTCGGGTAAATCGGTGGCGATCAACGCGATGATCCTGTCGCTGCTGTACAAGGCCACACCGCAGCAGGTGCGCCTGCTGCTGGTCGATCCCAAGATGCTGGAGCTGTCCGTGTACGAAGGCATCCCGCACCTGCTGGCGCCGGTGGTCACCGACATGCGCCAGGCCGCCTCCGCGCTCAACTGGGGCGTGCAGGAGATGGACAAGCGCTACAAGCTGATGTCCGCGCTCGGCGTGCGCAACATCGCCGGCTACAACCAGAAGGTGCGCGACGCCATCAAGGCAGGCCAACCGTTGACCAACCCGTTCAGCATCACGCCCGAGAATCCCGAGGCGCTGGAAGAGCTGCCGTTCATCGTCATCTTCATCGACGAGCTGGCCGACCTGATGATGGTGGTGGGCAAGAAGGTGGAAGAACTCATTGCGCGCTTGGCGCAGAAGGCACGCGCCGCGGGTATCCATCTGGTGCTGGCGACACAGCGTCCGTCGGTGGATGTCATCACCGGCCTGATCAAGGCCAACGTGCCGACGCGCGTGGCGTTCCAGGTATCGAGCAAGATCGACTCGCGCACGATTCTGGATCAGATGGGCGCGGAAGCGCTGCTGGGGCAGGGCGACATGCTCTACCTGCCCCCGGGCAGCGGCTACCCGCAGCGCGTGCACGGCGCTTTCGTGTCCGACCAGGAAGTGCATCGCGTCACCGAACACCTCAAGGCGCAGGGCCAGCCCAACTACATCGAGGGCGTGCTGACCTCGCTGGATGAGGCGAGTGCGGAAGGTGAATACGACGGCGGTGGCGGCGATGCCGAGGCCGATGCACTGTACGACCAGGCGGTCGAGATCGTGCTGAAGACGCGCCGTCCTTCCATCTCGCTGGTGCAGCGCCACCTGCGCATCGGTTACAACCGCGCCGCGCGCCTGATCGAGGCGATGGAGAAGGCCGGGCTGGTGTCGCCGATGCAGGCCAACGGCAACCGCGAAGTCATCGCGCCGGCACGAGCGGAGTGAGCATGCTGAAGAAACTCCTGGTCGCCGCGTTGTGCCTGGCAGCGGTCGAGGCGCATGCCGCCGCCACCGACCGCTTGAAATCCTTCATTGCCGCCTCGCGTTCCGCGCAGGCCGATTTCACCCAGGAAGTGCGCGACAAGAACGGCAAGCGCATCCAGTCGGCCTCCGGCACCATGCAATTCGTGCGCCCCGGCAAGTTCCGCTGGGAATACCGCAAGCCTTACGAGCAGCTCATCGTCGGCGACGGCAAGAAGTTCTGGATGTACGACACCGACCTGAACCAGGTCACCGTGAAGAAGCTGGATGCCGCGCTGGGCAGCAGCCCGGCGGCATTGCTCTCCGGCAGCAACGAGATCGAACGCGGCTTCGTGCTGGAGGATATCGAGGGGCATGACGGGCTGGAGTGGCTGCAAGCCACACCGAGATCGGCAGAGAGCAGCTTCGAGAAAATCCTCATGGCATTCGATGCCAGATCGCAACTGGTGGTGATGGAGCTGCACGATGCTTTCGGCCAGCACACCGTGTTGCGCTTCTCCGCGCTGAAAACCAATCCGTCGCTGTCGCCCAAGCTGTTCAAGTTCGTCGCGCCCAAAGGGGCGGATGTGCTGAGCGAGTGATGGGCGACCTGTTCGCTTCCAACCAGCCGGCCGCACCGCTCGCCGAGCGTTTGCGCCCCAGGCATATCGACGAAGTCATCGGGCAATCCCATCTATTGGGCGAGGGCAAGCCGCTGCGCCTCGCGTTCCAATCCGGCAAGCTGCATTCGATGATCCTGTGGGGGCCGCCCGGTGTGGGCAAGACCACGTTGGCGCGCTTGATGGCCTCCGCCTTTGACGCTGAATTTTTACCTCTGTCGGCGGTGTTGTCCGGCGTGAAGGACATCCGCGAGGCAATCGCCCAGGCAGAGCAGACCTTGCAACAGCACGGCCGCCACACCATCCTGTTCGTCGACGAGGTGCACCGCTTCAACAAGTCGCAGCAGGACGCCTTCCTGCCTTTCGTCGAGCAGGGGCTGGTCACTTTCATCGGCGCCACCACCGAGAATCCCTCGTTCGAGTTGAACAACGCGCTGTTGTCGCGCGCGCAGGTGTATGTGCTGCAGTCGCTGACCGAGGCCGAACTCGGGGCCTTGTTCGAGCGCGCGCAATCGGTCGCCCTGCACGGCATCCATTTCGACGAGGACGCCAAATGGCGCATCGTCGGCTATGCCGACGGCGACGCGCGCCGCCTGCTCAACGTGCTGGAGCAGCTGGACACCGCCGCGCAGGCCGCCGGTATCGAGCAGGTCGACGTGAAGTTCCTCGACGCCACGCTGGCGCAGAACCTGCGCCGTTTCGACAAGGGCGGCGAAGCCTTCTACGACCAGATCTCCGCGCTGCACAAATCGGTGCGCGGCTCCAATCCCGATGCCGCGCTGTACTGGTTGGTGCGCATGCTCGACGGCGGTGCCGACCCGCGCTACCTGGCGCGACGCATCGTGCGCATGGCGTGGGAGGACATCGGCCTGGCCGACCCGCGCGCCATCCAGCTGTGCAACGATGCCGCCACGACTTATGAGCGCCTCGGTTCGCCCGAGGGTGAGCTGGCACTGGCGCAGGCCGTGCTATATCTGGCGGTTTCCGCCAAGTCGAACGCGGGATACGTCGCGTATAATGCCGCCCGCGCTTTCGTCAAACAGGACGGCTCGCGCGAGGTGCCGCTGCACCTGCGCAACGCGCCGACCAAACTGATGAAGCAGCTCGACTACGGCAAGGATTACCGTTACGCGCACGACGAGGCGGAAGGCTATGCGGCAGGCGAGAATTACTTCCCCGATGGCATGCCGGCAGTGAGTTTCTATCAACCGGTAGAGCGCGGCCTGGAAGCGAAGATTGCAGAGAAGCTGGCGCATCTGCGCGAGCTGGATGCGGCAGCAAAAAACAAAAAAGGATAAGCAGCATGTTGGATATTCAAACATTGAGAAGCGACCTGGCTACAGTGGCGGCACGCCTGGCGACCCGTGGTTACACGCTGGATACGGCGAAGTTCGAGCAGCTCGAAGCCGAGCGCAAGACCATCCAGACGCGCACGCAGGAACTGCAAGCCAAGCGCAATGCGAGCTCCAAGCTGATCGGCCAAGCCAAGGCCAAGGGCGAGGACACCACGGCGATCATGGCGGAAGTGGGTGCGCTGGGCGAAGAGCTCAAGCAGCTCGAAGCCAAGCTGCCGCAAGTACTGGCCGACATGGATGCCTTCCTTGCCGTGATTCCCAATGTGCCGCATGAGAGCGTGCCGGTCGGTAAGTCGGAAGCCGACAATCTTGAAGTGCGCAAGGTCGGCGAAGTGCCCAAATTTGATTTCGAGGTGAAAGACCACGTCAGCATCGGCGAAGGCTTGGGCGGACTGGATTTCGAGACCGCCACCAAGATCGCCGGTGCGCGCTTCTCACTGCTGAAAGGTCCGCTGGCCAGACTGCACCGCGCACTCGCGCAGTTCATGCTGGACACCCACACGGAGAAGCACGGTTATACAGAGACTTATGTTCCCTACATGGTGAACGCCGACTCGATGCGCGGCACCGGGCAGTTGCCGAAGTTCGAGGAAGACCTGTTCCGCGTGCCGCGCGTGGTGAACGAGGAGGGCGAGATGAAGAACTTCTACCTCATTCCAACCGCCGAAGTTCCCGTCACCAACATGGTGCGCGACGAGATCGTGCCGCTGGAAAAACTGCCGATGAAGTTCGTGGCGCACACGCCGTGCTTCCGCAGCGAGGCCGGTTCCTATGGTCGCGATACGCGCGGCATGATCCGCCAGCACCAGTTCGACAAAGTGGAACTGGTGCAGATGGTGCATCCCGAGAAATCCTACGAAGCGCTGGAAGGCTTGCTCGGCCACGCCGAGACCATCCTCAAGCAGCTCGGCTTGCCGTACCGCGTGGTCAAGCTGTGTACTGGCGACATGGGCTTCTCATCGGCCACCACCTACGACATCGAAGTGTGGCTGCCCGCGCAGAACACCTACCGCGAGATATCCTCCTGCTCCAACTTCGAAGCTTTCCAGGCGCGCCGCATGCAGGCACGCTTCCGCAACGCAGCAGGCAAACCCGAACTGCTGCACACATTGAACGGCTCCGGCCTCGCGGTCGGTCGCACGCTGGTGGCGGTGCTGGAGAACTACCAGCAGGCCGATGGCAGTGTGAAGGTGCCGGAGGTGCTACGGCCATACATGGGCGGGGCAACCTCGATTAACGCGATGTAAAAAAAGGGAGCGATTCGCTCCCTTTCGTTTGTGGGTGAGGGGCTGCTTCGTCCCACCAACTGTCATATGTTTCCGTTGTTGACATTACATGAAAACAGCCGTTTCTGGCTTATGTGAACTTATGAATAAATACATTTTATTTGGCGCTGTTTGGTTGACATTTAATCTGAGTCCGTTTTCGATTGGCGCATCGTTAGCAGATAGCGCTGAAGAGGATGATTTCATGTTAGGCGCTACCAGACCTCAACTTGCGTTTGACGATCATGGAAATGCAGTCGTTGTATGGCTGCAAATCGACAAAACCGGTAACAAAAGTGGTATCTGGGCTAGTCATTATGACGTGGCTGGCGGTTGGAGTTTGCCTTCACGAATTAATTCAGCAGGGGGAAGGACTTCCGGATCGCCAGAAGTTTCGGTCGATGCAGATGGAAGTGCTACAGCGGTATGGGCGGAATGGGAGGGTGAATCGACGGTTTTGCGGGTTAGTCGTTACAAATTAGGAATGGGCTGGGGGAGGCCGGAGCCTATATCACAAGGCGAAAAAGCTCACGATACGAAAGCTGTTCATTATGCATTTGTCAAAAAAATTATCGCAGACCGCAAGGGGAGCAATTTCATCTTGTGGGGAACAAATGCTTTAGCTGAATTTGAAAGCGAAATGGATGGCAGCAAATACATGGCGGTTGTAGGAACTAGCATCTACATAAATCGATTTGATGCGAAAACGGGTGGATGGCGAGAACCTATTTATGCCGCCGAAGTCGGGAAAGGCAGCTATTGTGAGATGGCTGTGGATGGTCTTGGCAATGTCTATCTCTTGAGGCAGCAAAATTATGTTGCTAATAATTCCGGAGAGAAGGTGCGCATTGAGGTAAGTCGTTATGATGTTGCTAATAATTCCGGAGAGAAGGTGCGCATTGAGGTAAGTCGTTATGATCCGGACAAGGGGTTGGGTGCCCCGGTGGCTATAAATAATGATGAGATAGCGTATTCGAAACATACATTGGAATTCATTCGGCCCCACATAGCAGCAGATGCCAGAGGGAATGTGATGTCAGTTTGGCAGCAATCCGGCAGTGTTCGCGCCAATACATACGATTACAAATCCGATGCATGGAGCGGGAGTCAAGTGATTGAGCCGCACGTAAATGTCGGACCAGAAATTGCGGCGCATAAGAATGGCGATTTGTTTGCCGCATGGAACGCGATGGAAGGTAGGAACGACTCCAAAATTTGGGCCAAACATTACGTGCCAGGACAGGGGTGGGGAGTATCAAAGCTCATTAATGATGCAAATGCCGCATCAGATCAAATGCAGCTCGCGGTTGATTCTCTTGGTAATGCAATTATCGTTTGGCGCCAATACGGAGACAGTTCTTACAACATTTGGGCAAATCGATATGATGTTGCTAAGGGCTGGGGAGAGGCAGTGTTGATTGACGTAGATAAAGCCAAGGAAGCGCGGGATCCTAAAATTGGTTTCGATAGCTCTAGGAATGCAATTTCGGTATGGAGTAAGTGGAATGGCAGAAGCAACGCAATTTACGCGAACAGATATGTGGCAGGTAAAGGTTGGCTTGCTCCGATGTTGATTAGCCGTGAAGCCAGATAGGGTGGGTAAAGACCAAGGGGCGTGTCTGCTCTGAAAAAACGGTGGGCGGTACCGCAATTCACCTCCGTGCCGGGATGTCCGCTTTCGCGAACTAAAAATGTCGCCTATGTTCACTTAGCAGCCTTCAGATTGTTGCTCCCCCCTGCAACTCACTCCCCATTCCCCGCACTTCGTCGCAATCCGGCAGCGCTTGGCAAGCTCACTCAGTAAAGTGCGACCTGTCATCAATCACAGAGGGCAAAGCATGCACAAGGCGATTTTTCTTCTAACTGGCTTGCTGGCCGCAATCACTGCGCAGGCGGGCGAACTCAAGCTGGAGCTGCATGGGGCGGGCATGGCGGGCAAGCAGGTACGCGTCGCCGTCTATTCCGCTCTGACGCCGGAGCAGTTCCCTTCTGACGAACATTTCTACCGCGGAATCGTCGGTAAAGCGGCGGCGGAAAAGCTCGCCGTGACCATCTCCGATCTGCCGCCGGGTCGCTATGCGGTGGCGGCCTATGTGGACGACAACCGCAACGGCAGGCAGGACAAGAACTTTCTTGGCGTGCCCAAAGAAGACTACGGTTTTTCCAATGACGTGCGCGGTCGCTTCGGCCCGCCGGATTTTGCCGAAGCGGCGTTCGACATCGGCGATAATGCCGTTTTTAAGACCATCCATCTCCATTGAGGTGAACATGAGCGATACCACCAACCATCCGCCGATCCTGAAGCTGCGCAACATCCGCCGCCGCTTCAACCTGGGCGAAACCACCATCGACGCGTTGAACAGCATCTCGCTGGACATCCATGCGGGCGAGTTCCTTGCCGTGTGGGGGCCTTCGGGCAGCGGCAAGTCCACCTTGATGAACATCATCGGCCTGATCGACGCACCCACCGAGGGCGAGGTGCATTTCGACGAGCAGGACACGCGCGTGTTGAACGACGACGAGCTCACCGAGTTCCGCAGCCACAAACTCGGTTTCGTGTTCCAGAACTTCAACCTCGTGCCGGTGCTGTCCGCGCTGGAGAACGTGATGCTGCCGTTGCAGATACAGGGCGTGGCCGAACACGAAGCGCGCGAGCGCGCCGCTGCCGCCCTGGTGGATGTGGGGCTGGAGAAGTTCAAGGGTTCGTTGCCGGACAAGCTCTCCGGCGGCCAGCGCCAGCGTGTCGCCATTGCGCGCGCTCTGGTGGTGAATCCCAAGCTGGTCATCGCCGACGAGCCGACCGCCAACCTCGATTCCGAGAACAGCCGTATGGTGGTGGAGCTGATGCGCGAGATGAACCGTGCACGCAAGGTGACCTTCGTGTTCACCACGCACGACCAGCGCCTGCTCGACCATGTGGACAGGAAGATATTGTTGCGCGACGGCAACATTGTGAGCGATGAGGTGGCGGCATGAAGAACATGATCAAGCTGGCCCTGCGCGGCCTGATGCGCAACCGCCGCCGTTCGCTGGTGACGATGCTTGCCATCGCCTTCGGTTTCGCGGCCATCGTGTTGTTCGCGGGTTACACGCATAACGTCTACGACGGCCTGGGCCGCCAGTCCATCCACGGCGAGATGCTGGGTCACCTCACCCTCTACAAGAAAGGCATGCGTACGGAAGGCAAGCTCGATCCCGAGCGCTACTTGCTTACCGCGCAGGAAGTCAGCGCCATCACCACGCTGATACAGGCAGAGGCGCACGTCAAACTGGTTGCGCCGCGCTTGGGCATGAGCGGGCTGGTCTCCAATGGCCGTGCCAGCACCATCTTTATCGCCGAAGGCATCGAGCCGGAAGCGGTGGTGAAATTGCGCGAGGGTTCGCTGACCGAGAATGAGCGCAAGAGCGGCATGTTCGACAACATGAAGATGCGTCTGGACAAGGACAGGCCGGAAGTGGTGAGCCTGAGCGAGGGGCTGGTCGAGATGCTGCACCTGCAGGAAGGCCAGCAGGCGCAGGTGCTGGTGAATACGCTGAGCGGGCAGGCCAACGCCGCCGATGTCACGCTGGGCAAGGCATTCAACACCGGCAACGCGGGCAGCAACGACAAGTTCGCTTTCGTCTCGCTGGCGCTGGCACGTACCCTGCTGGATGCGGAAGGGCGGGCGCAGCGGCTGACCATCCTGCTCGATGACGCATCCAGGACCGAAGCGATGCGCGACAGCCTGCTGGCCAAACTCACCGCGGCGGGTTTCGAGGTCGAGATACTGACATGGCAGGAGCTGTCGGACTTCTACAATCAGGTGCACGGCATGTTCGACATGATCTTCGGATTCATTTTCAACATCGTGCTGACCGTAGTGGTGATGAGCGTGGCCAACTCCATGAGCATGACCGTGGTGGAGCGCACCCGCGAGATCGGCACCCTGCGCGCCATCGGCCTCAAGCGCAGCGGCGTGGTGCGCCTGTTCACCATGGAGTCGATGCTGCTGACGTTGATCGGCTGCGTCACCGGACTGGTGATCGCGCTGCTGGTGCGCTGGGGCGTCAATGCGGCGCATATCTCTTACGTGCCGCCCAACAGCGCCAGCCCGGTGCCGCTGCTGGTCGACATCGATCTGGTGCGCACCGTCTTCACCTTCATCCTGATGGGGCTGGTGGGCACGCTGGCGGCGTATATGCCGGCGAGGAAGGCGGCGAAGAAGGACATCATCGATGCGTTGGGTCACGTTTAAGGAGCAGGGAATGAGAAGGATCGTCAGTCTGGTGTTGTTCGCCGTGTCCGTTGCTGCCATGGCCGCCCCCGATGCGCACAGCATCCTCAAGGAGTCCGACCAAGCGCGCGGCGGCGGCCTGCCCGGCATCGTGTGGGAGATCAAGCTGCAATCGCACGACGGCGACCGGCAGGACGAGCCGCAGCGCATCCTGGTGAAAGCGGTGGACGATTCCAGCGTGGCCGAGACGCAGGAGCCGGTGCGCTTCAAGGGCTCGAAGATATTGCAGGTGGAGCGCAACATGTGGATGACGCGGCCGGGACTGTCCAAGCCCATCCCCATCTCGCCGCGCCAGCGCATGAGCGGGCAGGCCTCCAACGGCGACATCGCCGCCACCAACTACGCGGGCGATTACGATGCCGAGCTGGCGGGCACCGAGAAGGTCGACGGCGAGGAATGCCATGTGCTGAACCTGACCGCGAAGCACAAGCGCGCCACCTACGACAAGATCCGCTACTGGGTGTCGGTGCAACGCACGGTGGGTGTGAAGGCCGAGTTCTATTCGGTGAGCGGCAAGCTGCTCAAGACCGCCACCTTCGAATACGGCAACACCATCGAGCATGACGGCAGACGCATCCCCTTCATCAGCCGGATGACCATCCGCGATGCACTGATCGACGCCGAGACGGTGATGGAGTTCGGCACGGTGAAGGTGAAGAAGGTCGCGGCGTCCGAATTCGATCTGGGGCAGATGCAGTGAGACATTTTGCGGGTGCTGTCCTGCTGCTGGTTTGCGCGCATTCTGCAAGCGCCGACGATTCCGACTGGCGCACCTCCGGCGATGTCACCCTCTACACCTACGCCAACCGCATGACGCTGCGCGACGACAGCGTGCTGAATCCATACAACCAGATCGCACGCTTGCCACAGGCGAGCGATGTCGCCGAGTTGCGCGCTGGCTTCAAGCTGGACAACGAGACGGTGCGCATCACCGGCCGTTTCATCGGCTCGACGCGCGAGATGCGCAACGGCTTCGGCACAAGCTCGCGCAGCGAAGGCTACGCCAGCCTGTGGCAGGTGCGCGTGCGTGCTGCCGAGGGGTGGAACGTCGCCGCCGGGCGTGATGTACTGAACTGGGGGGCAGGGCAGTTCCGTTCGCCGTCCAGCCCGTTCTATTTCGACAACGGCCGCACCGACCCGATGCGCGAACTGGTGGGCATGGATGTTGCCAAGCTGTCGTGGACGCCGGACATGCAGAACAGCGCCATGCTGGCGCGCGTGGTGCGCTCCGGCTACGGGGCGGCGCAGCCGGATGCCTGGCGCAACAGCTGGCTGGCCAAGTTCGACACGCGCGGCGACGAGATCGCCTGGGGCATGGTCGCCGCGAAAGCGCCGCATCTGGGCGCGTTCTACGGCGCGCACGGCCAGTACACGATGAGCGATGAGCTGATGCTGTACGGCGAGTGGAGTTCGTCGGTGCTGCCGGTGGCGCTGGGCTCGCCCGCCGATAGCGCGCAGCCCTATCTCATCCAGTCGCCTGCGCCGCGAGGCAACGCGACACTGGCCGGCTCTTCCTACACCTTCGAGAGCGGCCAGTCGCTGGCGATGGAGTACCTGCATGACGGCCACGGTTACACGCAAGCCGAAGAGGCAGCCTATTTCCAGCGCGCTACCACCCAGTTCGGCCTGCCGCTGGGACTGATGCCGCGCCTGCTGGGGCGCGATTACTTCCATGCGGTGTGGCAGGCCAACATGATGAGCGAGACCGGCTACTGGCGCCTGATGTACACGCGCAACCTCACCGACGACGGCAACGAGTTCGCCGCCTATGGCGAGATCACGCTGCATGCGCACCTGAGCCTGTATGCGCTGGCCGTGCTGCCGCTGGGCAATGTGCGGCAGGAAGCGGGCATGCTGTTCACGCGCAGCTTCACGGTGGGCCTCAAGTCGTCCATCTGACATCATGAAGAAGTTACTGTCGTACTTCGTTTCAACTTTCATCTTCAATACCGCCATCGCGGGCATGCTGACCATGCTCATGCCCGCCATCCCGTTCTGGCACGAATTCATTTATTCCCAGTGTATCGGCCTGTCGGTGCTGTCGCTCAATGGATTGGTTGCCATCTACGTGCAGCATCGCCCTCTGCGCTGGGTGGCGTTCAGCATCATGTTGCCGGGCAGTGTTGCGCTGGGGCTGACGCTGGCTTTCGCCATCACCGGCGTCGGGGGGTGGAGCGATCCTTTCATCTGGCAGGCGATGGCGCTGGGACTGTTCTTCGGGCTCATCGGCGCGATCACTTTCCTGCTGTCGCAACGTATCGAGGCTGAAGTAAAGCAGCGCGAACTCATCAAAAGTGAAAGCGAGAAACGCGAGATCGAGGCACATCTGAAACTGTTGCAGGCGCAGATCGAGCCGCATTTCCTGTTCAATACCCTGGCGAACGTCTCCAGCCTGATCGACAGCGATCCCGCCCTGTCCAAAAAGCTGCTGGAGCGCCTGAACGACTGGCTGCGCGTGGCGCTGGTGCGCGCGCGCAGCGACAAGGCCACGCTGGGCGACGAGCTGGACATGCTGGAGAACTATTTGCAGATATTGAAGATACGTTTCGGCGAACGCCTGCGCTGGCATATCGATGCGCCGGACGCCGCCCGCCAAACGGCCTTCCCGCCCATGCTGCTGCAACCGCTGGTGGAGAACGCGGTGCGCCACGGCATCGAACCCAAGATCGGCGGCGGCGAGATCGTTATCCGCTCCCGCGTCGAGAACGGATCGTTGCTGTGCAAAGTGCGCGACGACGGCGTCGGCATCCAGGACGGCAACGGCGGCGGCGCGGGGCTGAGCAACGTGCGCGAGCGGCTGGCCGCGCTGTACGGCGGACGCGGCCACCTGAGCCTGAGCAACGGCGCGCATGGCGGCACAGTGGCGAGTATGGAGTTGCCGGCATGAAAGCCATCATCGCCGACGACGAGCCGCATCTTGCCGACGACCTGCAACGCAGGCTGGGGCAGTTGTGGCCGGAATTGCAGATCGCCGCGGTGCTGCATGACGGCGTTGCCGCCGAACAGGCATTGCACGAACAAAAGCCCGACATCGCCTTTCTCGACATCCGCATGCCGGGGCAGAGCGGGCTGGATGCGGCACGTGCGGCGGCAGCGGACTGCCGCGTGGTGTTCGTCACCGCGTTCGACGACCATGCTGTGCAGGCGTTCGAGCAGGCCGCGGCGGATTACCTGCTCAAGCCGGTCTCGGATGAGCGCCTCGCACGATGTGTGGAAAGGCTCAGGCAGCACGTCACGGCCGCGCCGGATGCCTTGCTTGCCCGCTTGCAGCAATTGCTGACGCAACAGGCGAAACCGGAACCCTTGCGCTGGCTGCGCATCCAGGTCGGGCAACAGGTGCGCATGGTGGCGGTGGACGAGGTGTGCTATTTCCAGTCCGCCGACAAGTACACCACGGCGCTGACGCGCGATGCCGAGTTGCTGCTGCGCACGCCGCTCAAGGAATTGATCGCACAACTCGATCCGGACATGTTCTGGCAAGTGCATCGCGGCACCGTGGTCAATGCAAGACAGGTCGTTTCGGCGCATCACGACCTGCTGGGTAAAGTGAGCCTGGTATTGCGCGACAGAAGCGAGCGGGTTACCGTGAGCCGTACTTATACTCACCTGTTCCGCCAGATGTGACAAGGAGATCGATATGCACAGGAAAACGGCAGTTGTCACCGGAGCTTCCAGCGGTATCGGCATGGAGTTGGCGCATTTCCTCGCGGCCGACGGTTACGACCTGATCGTGACGGGGCGGCGGGTCGAGCGCCTGCACAAGCTGGCCAACGACCTGAGCAAGATGTACGGCGGCATGGTCAACGTCATCCAGATGGATCTCGCGCAGCCGTTTGCGGGCGAAGCGTTGTGGCAGGCGATCAGCGCGATCGAACCGGACATCAAGGTGCTGGTGAACAATGCCGGCATCGGCGATGCCGGCGACTTCGCCAGCGAGTCGCCGGAGGCCATCGAGCGTATGATCCATCTGAATATCGCCACGCTGACCTCGCTCACCCGCCATGTGTTGCCTGCCATGCTCGAACGGAAGCGCGGCAAGATCCTCAACGTGGCCTCGCTGGCCGGCTTCCAGCCCGGCGGCCCAGGCATGGCGGTGTATTACGCGAGCAAGAGTTATGTGCTGTCGTTCTCGCGCAGCCTCCGCCGCGAGTTGCGCGGGACCGGGGTGAGCGTCACCGCATTGTGCCCGGGGGCGACCAGCACCGAGTTCGAGCAAACCGCTGGGGCGCAGGACACCAGGCTGTTCCACTGGAGCAAGCCGATGACGGCGCGCGAAGTGGCGCGTGCCGGTTATCGCGGGATGCAACTCAAGCGCGGGATCGTGGTGCCGGGATGGATGAACCGGCTGCTGTCGATGACCTGGCTGGCTCCGGACGCGTTGTCGCTGGAGATCAACCGTTTCCTGCTGTCCAGGTGGCGCTGACCGCTTAATTGAACAGCTTGCCGAGGCTGCCGAACTTTTTCACCGCCGGCAGCTGGTATAGCGAGTTCTGCGCTTCCAGCCGTTTCAGCATGTCGTAATACAAGCGCACGGTCTCGACATGGATGACCGCTTCGCCGCCGCGCGCTTGGCCGCGTTTGGTGCGCTGGTAGAAGGACGGGCGCGCCAGCAGCGGCAGCATGCGTTTCACGTCCGACCAGATATCGGGGTTCAAGCCTGACTCGCTGGCCAAGATGCGCGCGTCCTCCAGATGTCCCATGCCCTGGTTGTATGCGGCCAGCGCCATCCACAGCCGGTCGTCCTCGCGCATGCGCAGCGGCAGTTGCTCCTTGAGCAATTGCAGGTAACGCGCCCCGGCAAGGATGCTGTCGCGCGCATCCAGCCGGTTTCTCACGCCCATGCGGTCGGCGGTCTCCTCGGTCAGCATCATCATGCCGCGCACCTTGGTATATGAGGTGGCATTCGGGTCCCAGTGCGATTCCTGATAGGCCAGCGCCGCCAGCAGGCGCCAGTCGAGGCCGGTGAGTTCGCCGGCTTCCTTGAACCAGTGGCGGTAATGCGGCAGATGGGTGCGCGTCATGCTGATGAAGGCTTCCGCATTGATCGGGTTCAGCCGCTCGTTATAGCCGTAGAAGCGATCGATCTTGCGGCGCAAGGTGCCGTCCTGTTTCAGGCGGGTGAAGAATTGCTGCGCCTCGGCGAACAATTGCGAATCACCGTCGCCGCTGAAGGCCCAGGCCATTTCGGTGGGCGAGTCGATGTCCAGCGCCTCGCCCAGCTCCGGGTAGAAATTGCGCGCGGTGGCGAGTTGTTCCTCGTTGGCGACCGTGCAATCGAGCTTGCCGTCGGCAACCTCTTCCAGCAGCTCGGCCGGCGAGGTGCCGCGCCGCGATTCCCAGCGCAACTCGTCATATTCGCGCTGGACCTGGCGCAAGGCGGCCTCCTGCGGCGACCCGGCGGCAACCACCAAGTCGCGCCCGGCGAGTTCATCCAGGTCGTCCGGTGTCGCGCCGTGGCAGATCAGCAGTTCGTCCAGCGTTTGATAGGCCTTGCTGAAACGCAGCGGATAGTCGGTGCTGCTGCGCGCGCTGGTCGCGAGGTGTGCCTTGCGGGCGGCGAGGGTGGGGAGGGCCTGGTCGATCGGCAGCGCAATGACCTTCAGCTTGACCTGCAACTGCTTGGCAAACAGCTCGGCAAGCTCGGTTTCGAAAGCGTTATCGGTCTCAATCTCGGCGGGCGGCACGATGACCACCAGTTCCCCCTCGCGCCAGTCGGGTAACGGATCAACGGCAGTGGATTTGACCCACAGCCAGGCGCATAAGGCCAAGGCGACGGCGAGCTGCAGGGGTAAGAGACTACGCATGCGAACATTCTGCCCGAAATTCCAATGTTGCTGGTAAAATGCGCGCCCTTCGGAGAGGTGGCAGAGTGGTCGAATGTACCTGACTCGAAATCAGGCGTACGGTAACCCCGTACCGAGGGTTCGAATCCCTCCCTCTCCGCCAAACACCAACCGCCCCTCGTGGGCGGTTTTTGTTTTGCACTTTTCAATACGCTTACCATGGCGTCTGGAGTTCGGTAGAGTTGAGCGTCGCTGCTTCAAATCGGCTGTGATAAGTGACTAGAATTTTGTACATATCCAAGGAGGCGGGCCGAAGATGAAAAGGATGCCATGGTTATCGGGCGTATTGCTGGCACTGGCGGCACTGGCGGCGAACGCGGGCGAAGTGAACGCCGCTGTCGCGGCGAATTTCACCGAGCCTATGCAGCAGATCGTCGCCGAATTCCAGAAAGACACCGGCCACACGGTGAAGCTGTCGTTCGGTTCCAGCGGCAAGTTCACCTCGCAGATCAGGGAAGGTGCGCCGTTCGACGTGTTCCTCGCCGCCGATGTGAAGAACCCCAAGCTGCTGGAAGATGAAGGGCTGGCGGTGAGCGGCACACGCTTCGTTTACGCACTGGGCAAGCTGGTGCTGTGGAGTGCGCAGCCGGGCTATGTCGATGGCAAGGGCGCGGTGTTGCGCAAGGGGGCTTACAACAAGCTGGCCTATGCCGATCCCAAACTTGCCCCTTACGGTCTGGCGGCGAAAGAGACGCTGGAAGAGCTGGGCCTGTGGAACGTAGTGCAGCCCAAGCTGGTGACCGGCGAGAGCATCACCCAGACCTGGCAGTTCGCCGCTACCGGCAATGCCGAGCTGGCCTTCATCGCGCTGTCGCAGATCAGCAAGGACGGCAAGGTGGCGGAAGGTTCGCACTGGATCGTGCCGGCGCACATGTACAACCCGATCAGGCAGGGCGCGATCTTGCTGACCAAGGCCAAGGACAATGAAGCTGCCAAGGCATTGTTGGCCTATCTCAAGAGCGACAAGGCGAAGGCGGTGATCACTACCTTCGGTTACGAATTGCCCAAATGATCGCAGCCGAAGACCTGCAAGCCGTCTGGCTCACGCTCAAGCTGGCGAGCGTGACCACCGCCATCCTGCTGTGCATCGCCACACCGTTGGCCTGGTGGCTGGCGCACAGCAATCGCTGGTACAAGGGCATCGTCGCCGCAACGGTGGCGCTGCCGCTGGTGCTGCCGCCCACGGTGCTGGGCTTCTATCTGTTGCTGCTGATGGGGCCGCGCGGTGCGGTCGGCGAGCTGATGACGGAACTGGGCATGCAGCGTCTGCCGTTCACTTTCGCCGGTCTGGTGGTGGGCTCGGTGCTGTTCTCGCTGCCGTTCGCGGTGCAGCCGATCCAGAACGCGTTCGAGGCCATCGGCAAGCGTCCGTTTGAAGTGGCGGCCACGTTGCGCGCGGGCGTGTGGGATCGCTTCGTCAGCGTCGCGCTGCCGCTGGCGCGACCCGGTTTCCTCACCGCCATCATCCTCGCCTTTGCGCACACCGTTGGCGAGTTCGGCGTGGTGCTGATGCTGGGCGGCAACATCCCCGGCGAGACGCGCGTGCTCTCGGTCGCAATCTACAACCATGTCGAGGCGGTGGAATACGGCGCGGCGCACCTGCTCGCCGGCGGCATGGTGCTGTTCTCCTTCGTCGTGCTGCTGTCGCTGTATCTCGTCGGCGGCAGGTCGTGGAGGTTGCGCCGATGAGCGGGGAACAGATAAACGAAACACAGGCGAACTGGCTGCGCGCGCATTTCAAGATGCGGCTGGACGGCTTCGAGCTGGACGCCAAGTTCAGTGCGCCGCCGGTCGGCGTCACCGCGCTGTTCGGCCCGTCCGGCTCGGGCAAGACTACGCTGCTGCGCTGCATCGCCGGCCTTGAGCGCTCGCAGGGCTGGCTGCATGTGAATGGCGAGTTGTGGCAGGACGAGCAGACCTTCGTGCCGGTGCATCGCCGCCCGCTCGGCTACGTGTTCCAGGAAGCAAGCCTGTTCCCGCACCTGTCGGTGCGCGCGAATCTCGAATACGGCTACAAGCGCATTGCCGCAGCGGAACGCCGTGTGCAGTTCGATCAGGCGGTGGAATGGCTGGGGCTGGCGCATCTCGCCGGTCGCCGGGATGTCGCGCAACTTTCCGGCGGCGAGCGCCAGCGCGTCGCCATCGGCCGCGCGCTGCTCACCAGCCCGCGCCTGTTGCTGATGGACGAGCCGCTGGCCGCGCTCGACGCCGCCAGCAAGCAGGATATCTTGCCCTACCTCGAACGCCTGCACCGCGAACTGGACATCCCGGTGCTGTATGTCAGCCATGCGATGGACGAGGTCGCCCGGCTGGCCGATCATCTGGTGCTGCTGGAGAAGGGCCGCGTCATCGCCAGCGGTGCGCTGCACGATGTACTCGCCCGTCTCGACCTGCCCATCGCGCATTTCGACGATGCCGGTATCGTGATCGAAGCCAGGGTTGCACAGCAGGATGAGCAATACCACCTGACGCGGCTGGATTTCCCCGGCGGACACCTGTGGGTGGGCAGGGTGGAACAGCCCTTCGGCACGGCGGCGCGCGCGCGCGTGCTGGCGCGTGACGTGAGCCTCGCCACGCAGATGCCGCAGGGCAGCAGCATCAACAACATCCTCAATGCGCGCATCGAAGCGATAGAAGATGAAGGCCCGGAACGTGTCATCGTGAAGCTGCGCGTCGGCGCGGCGCAGGTATTGCTTGCCCGTATCACCAGGCGCTCGCGCGACCAGCTCGGCCTGATGGCAGGCATGTATGTGTGCGCGCAAGTGAAGAGCGTCGCCCTGATGTGACAAGGAGTAATGCGATGACGGTAACGATAGGGTTCGCCAGGGAAGAGGATCTGCCGCAGATGGCCGGCCTGCTGGCCGAACTGTTCACGCTCGAACAAGACTTCCGCCCCGACCGCGAGAAACAGATGCGCGGCCTGCGCACCATCCTCGACGAGCCGGAACTGGGCAAGTTGTTCGTGGTGCGCGAGGACGGCCGGGTGGTCGGCATGGCCAATGCGCTGTTCACCATCAGCACAGCGTAGGGCGGCCGCGCGCTGCTGCTGGAAGACGTCGTCGTCAGCCGCGAATGCCGCGGCCGCGGGCTGGGGCGGCAACTGGTCGAACATGTGCTGCACTGGGCGCGCCAGCGCGGTATCGTGCGCATCACCCTGCTGGCCGACCGCGACAACCGGCCCGCGCAGGATTTCTACCACAAACTCGGTTTCGGCGATTCGCACATGGTCGTGTTGCGCAAGTTTCTGGCGTAAGCCGGCGCGATGCTGCATGCGCGCGAAGTAGTGGTGCGCCTCTTCGGAATAGCGGGGAAGGTTCTTCACCTTGTCGCGGATGTAACCCGGGAGGCGGATCATCTGGTCGTCGGTGGAATCGCCCGAACGGGCGGAACAGCCGGATGATTTCGCTTCTGCGGCTCGTTGCTTCGGCGGGGAGCTTCAGGCGCGGGCCTGTTGCACCACGCGTGTCCGCACGTGTTCGGCACGCGCCGGGTCTATGCCCAGCGACTGCCAGGCTTCGGGCGGGATGTGCTGCTGTACCGGCTCGGCGATGCCGAAGGTGGGCAGCAACTGTTCCGCCATGTTGATCATGGCGGCCAGCGGCCGGCCGGCCACAGCCTGCGCGTTGTCGGGGTCGTGGTGGTAGCGCAGCACGGTGGGGGTCGGTTCCGGCAGCCCCCAGTGGCGCGCCAGTGCCGCGCCCAGCTCGCCGTGGCTGGTCTCCAGCATCTCGGCTTCGACGACTTCGATGGGTTGCGCCGGATCGTGCGCCAGCCGCGCATGGAAGCGGTCGCTGAGTTCGGGGTCGAGATGGTCCAGCACCAGGAAGCCGATGTCGTGCAGCAGGCCGGCCAGATAAAGCGCTTCGTCGCTCGGGCGCAGGGCGGGCGGCATCTCGCGTGCCAGCGTGTCCATCGCCATGGCGACCGACAGGCTGTGCTGCCACAGACCGTGGATATCCAGCCGGCCGGATGATTTGCGCGACATGGAAGCCATCATGGCGAAGCTCAGCGCGACCATCTGCACGCGCCGGTGGCCGAGGATCGCCACTGCGTCATGCAGGCTCATGATCTTGCGGCTGGTGCCGAACAGCGGCGAATTGGCGAGGCCGATGACCTTGGCAAGCAGCGGCGGATCCTGTTCGATCAGCCCGAGCAGGGTGCGTTCGCTGTCGTCGTCGCCGATGCGCAGCGACAATATCCTTTGTGCGATGTTCGGAATGGGGGGGAGTGCACCGAGCTGGTCGAGTGCCTGGTGCAAGGCGGCGTTCATGGCCATTCCTTTCCGGTGAGGTTTGCGTGCCAGCCGGGCAGTTCGTCCGCCGGCATCGGATGCGCGATGTGATAGCCCTGGCCGTAGCGGCAGCCCAGCTCGAGCAGCGCCCGGTAGTGCGCGGCGGTCTCTATGCCTTCGGCCACCAGTTGCTGGCCGAAGGCCTGTGCCAGCCCGACGATGCCCTGCACGATGGCCATGGCGCCCTTGTCTTCCAACATGTCGTGCACGAAGGACTGGTCGATCTTCAGCACGTCCACCGGCAGGCTGCTCAGGTAGGACAGCGAGGCGTAGCCGGTGCCGAAATCGTCCAGCGCGAAACGCACGCCGAACTGGCGGCCCGCCTCGATCACTTCGCGCACGATGGTCACGTCGTTCAGCGCCACGGTCTCCAGCACTTCGATCTGCAGGCATCCCGGCGGCAGGCCGGGATGGCGCGCCAGCTGCTGCCGCAGCTTGTCGGCGAAACCGCGCGACTCCAAGTGGTGGGCGGAGATGTTGATGCTCACCTCGACCTCCAGCCCGGCCTCGCGCCAGCGCCCGACCTGCTCCAGCGCGGTGGCGATCACCCAGTCGCCGATCTCGATGTCGAGTTCGGTGTTCTCCACCGGGCGCAGGAATTCGCCCGGAAGGAGCAGCCCGCGTTCCGGATGGCGCCAGCGGATCAGCGCTTCCGCACCGGCCAGATGTCCGCTGCGCAGGTCGATCTTGGGCTGGTAATGCAACTCGAACTGTCCGCGTTCCAGCCCCTGCCGCACGGCCTGGATGAACTCGTGCCGGCTGCGCGCGCGCATGTCCAGCGTCGGGTCGTAGATGTGGAAGCGGTTCTTGCCCGACTGTTTGGCCACGTACATCGCCTGGTCGGCGTGGCGCAGCAGCGTGTCCGGGTCTTCTTCGTCCAGCGGGTAGAGGCTGACGCCGATGCTGGTGCTCAGCGCCACCGTGTTTTCCTTGATCAGAACCGGCGCAGCGACACTGGCGAGCAGGCGTTCCAGCGTCGCCACGCATTCGTCGCCGCGCTCCAGCCCGAGCAGTATCACCACGAACTCGTCGCCGCCGAGGCGAGCCACGGTGTCGCCGCCGCGTATGGTCTGGCCGATGCGGCGTGCCACCTCGATCAGCAGCTGGTCGCCCGCATCGTGCCCCATGGTGTCGTTGACCTGCTTGAAGCCGTCCAGGTCCAGGTAGCACACCGCCACCATGCTGTGTTCGCGTGCCGACTGGGCGATGGCCTGACGCATGCGGTCGGCCAACAGCACCCGGTTGGGGATGCCGGTCAGCGCGTCGTAATGCGCGATGCGGCTCAGCTCGGCCTCGTGCGCCTTGAGATGGCTGATGTCGGAGAATACGCCCACGTGGCGCAGCACCTTGCCCTGCTGGTCGCGGATGACCGAGATCGACAGCAGCTCGGCATACACCTCGCCCGATTTGCGCCGGTTCCAGATCTCGCCGCGCCAGCCGTTGTGTTGCTGCAACGATTGCCACATCGCGGCGTAATAGTCCTTGTCGTGGCGGCCCGAGCTCAGCATGCGCGGGTTCTTCCCCAGCACCTCTTCGCGGCGGTAGCCGGTGATGTGCTGGAAGGCCGGGTTCACGTCGACGATGTCGTTGTTCGCGTTGGTGATCAGGATGGCTTCCTGGCTGTTGTCGAACACGCTGGCGGTGATGCGCAGGTTCTCTTCCGCTTCCTTGCGTTCGGTGATGTTGCGCACCAGTGCCAGCGCGTGCCAGTGGCCCTGCAGCTTGAAGGCGGAGATCGACAGCTCGACCGGGAAGGTCCTGCCGTCCTTGCGCAGCGCCATGGTCTCTATGGTCCTGCCGATGAGCGGTCCCGTGCCGCTGTTGCGGAATGCGGCGAAACCGGCGTGCGCCGCCGCGCGGGAGGTAGCGGGCGCCAGCAGCGCGTGCAGGTTCTTGCCGAGCGCCGTTTCCGCCGGGTAACCGAACAGTGTGCCGGCGGCGGGATTCCAGTAGGTGATGCGTTCGTTGTCGTCGACGATCACGATCGCATCCTGCGCATAGGTGCTGATCAGGCGGAACTTCTCCTCGCTCTCCGCCAGCGCGCGCGTCCGGTGTTCCAGGTCCGCCGTGCGCTGGCGCACCTGGTCTTCGAGTTTCGCCCGGTGCTGCTCCAGTTCGTCCGTGACGCCTTGCAGCTTGCCGATGATGCGCCGCACATGGCGCGTGAACGGGTGGAAGATCAGTATCGCTTCCAGCGCCAGCAGCAACAGCGTGATCGCCCAGAACAGCGTCTCCGCCCGTTGCAACCGGCTCACCGATTGCTCGCCTTCCAGCTGGTACTGCCGCACCATCCGGTCGAGCGCGGTCACCAGCGTGGTCGGCGCGGTGGCTGTGATGTAGCGCAACTGCGGCAGATCATGGTGCAACGCACGGTCGTCCAGCGCCAGCATCTCACGCACCGCGCGGATGTAATCCCGCACTTGTGTGTCGAGCGCCTGCGGCCCTTCGTAATACATGGATCGCACCTTCGGCGACATGGTGCCGGGCAGCCCCATGGACTGATCGCCTTGGGTCAGCCCGCGATGCGAGGCATCGAACAGGTCGATGGCTTCTTGCAGTTTGGCGCGGATGGCGGGGCGTTCGGTGCGGCGCGCATCCACCAGCAGGTTGGAGAACAGCGCGGTGCGCTGGCTCAACATGCGCTGGCGGCCGCTCACGTTGACCACCGCCGCAGTGCTCTTCTGCTCCGAGATCACCAGGTCGAGGCTGACCCACGCCGCGGTGGACAGCATCGCCACCAGCGTCAGCGCGATCGCATAACGCCAAGTCAAAGCGCGGGCGATGCTCAGGTCGCGCGCCGGATCGCGGTCATCGAGTGCTTGCATGGAAACGGTCTGTTAAATCTTCCAGCCTTTTTCCAGGCTGGTTCATGTCATGGAAGGCGCATGCCCGCGCCGCCTGCCGATCTGTCGTCGGTAGTGCTATTTGACCATTTTTCCGGGTGGAATAGAACGAGTTTCTGGCTGGCCGGGGGCAGGTTTCGGCAAGAGGAGTGCTAGTGCCCGACCGCCATGCTCGGGCTTGCGATGGAGCGGCTCGTGCGGCCTTGGCCTGCACCCAGCCGGCCTGCTTCAGCGCGGCGATCGCGTGTTCGCGCTCGGTTATCACCGCCGCTCGTTCCAGGCAGTTCTCCAGCTCGCGCACGTTGCCCGGCCAGTCGTGCTGCATCAGCACGCGCAGCGTGCAAAGCCCGCAGCCACTGGGGGAGGGGTTCCAGTTTTGGCAGGACAATGTGACCGGTCGATGGCCGGGATGCTGCCGCCTGGTTTGTCGGGGACGGGAAAACAGGGGCGGAACGATTTTTTCGTGTTTTACGCCTTACACGCATACAATGAAAACGGTCGGATGTAGTGGAAAGGTTGGTTTTCATGAGTGTATCGAGCAATCCAGGTGAGACGTCTTCTGCCGTGGAGCGCCGCACGCGCTATCATCTGCGCGAAATATTCGATCAGGCCTATGAGGCCGTGCTGCCCATGCTGGACCCGGAACAGGGGATACATCCGGCCGGGTCACAGCACTTCATCCGCATCGTGTTGCACGACAAATTCCCCGACCTGCACCAGCAGGACATTGCGATCCTCTCGGTCTCGATCGAGCGGGTGTTCCGCGAGCGCAGCAAGCCTGAAAGTCAATAGCCGCGCGGCTTCCCTTGGGATGGCGCGGTCCGGGGCGGCATAATTTCTGCGGGGCGTGCGCGGTTGCGGTGGTAAAATTCCGCCGAGTTTCTTACCGTGAGCACCATGCAACCCTCTTTCGTCCACCTTCGTCTGCACAGCGAGTATTCCATCGCCGACGGCATCGTCCGTATCGGCGAGGCGGTGGGGGCGGCGAAGGCGGATGCGATGCCCGCGCTGGCGCTGACCGACCTGTCCAACGTGTTCGGGCTGGTGAAGTTCTACAAGGATGCGCGCGGCGCCGGCATCAAGCCCGTGGTCGGCTGCGACGTGTTCGTGAGCAACGACGCCGCGCGCGACCAGCCGTTCCGCCTGCTGCTGTTGTGCCAATCCCATGCCGGTTATCTGCGCCTGTGCGAACTGCTCACGCGTGCCTATCTGGAGAACCAGTACCGCGGCCGCCCCGAGATCCGCCGGCAATGGCTGGATGCCGGCACGGACGGCCTGATCGCCCTGTCCGGCGCGCATCTCGGCGAGGTCGGGGCGACGCTGCTGAACGGCAACGCCGGCACTGCCAAAGCCATCGCACAGGAATATGCCGGGCTGTTCCCCGACCGTTTCTATCTGGAAGTGCAGCGCTACGGTGCGCCGCGCGAGGAGCTGCACCTGCGCGACACGGTGAAGCTGGCTGCCGAGCTGGCGCTGCCGGTAGTGGCCACGCATCCGGTACAGTTCCTCACCATCGACGATTTCAAGGCGCACGAGGCGCGCGTGTGCATCGCCGAGGGTTATGTGCTGAACGACAAGCGCCGCGTGAAGCAATTCACCGCGCAGCAGTATTTCAAGACGCAGGCGGAGATGGCGGCGCTGTTCGCCGATTTGCCGGAAGCGTTGCAGAACAGCGTGGAGATCGCCAAGCGCTGCAACCTGACCCTGAAACTCGGCAAGCCGCACCTGCCCGACTTTCCCACGCCCAACGGCGAGACGCTGGACGACTTCTTGCGCAGCGAATCGCAGCGCGGGCTGGAGCAGCGCATGCTGCACTTGTACCCGGACGAAGCGGTGCGCGCCGCCAAGATGCCGGAATACCAGGCGCGCCTGGATTTCGAGGTCAACACCATCATCAACATGAAGTTCCCCGGCTACTTCCTGATCGTGGCCGACTTCATCCGCTGGGCGAAATCGTTCCGCGACGAGAAATTCCCCAACGGCGTGCCGGTGGGGCCGGGGCGCGGTTCCGGTGCCGGTTCGCTGGTGGCGTATAGCTTGGGGATTACCGACCTCGACCCCTTGCGCTACGAACTGCTGTTCGAACGCTTCCTCAACCCCGAGCGCGTCTCCATGCCCGACTTCGATGTGGACTTCTGCCAGGACGGGCGCGAGCGCGTGATCGAATACGTGCGCCACCATTACGGCCAGCAGAACGTGTCGCAGATCGCCACCTTCGGCACCATGGCTTCCAAGGGCGTGATCCGCGACGTCGGGCGTGTGCTGGATTTTCCCTACGGCCTGTGCGACAAGCTGTCCAAGCTGGTGCCGCTGGACGGCGTGAAGCCGGTGTCGCTGGCGAAGGCGCGCGAGATGGAGCCGGAGTTCAATGCCATCATCGCCTCCGAGGAGGGGGTGGAAGAGCTGATGGAGCTCGGTATGCGGCTGGAGGACCTGACCCGCAACGTCGGCATGCACGCGGGCGGTGTGCTGATCGCGCCGGGCAAGCTCACCGACTTCTGCCCGCTGTATTGTGCCGAGGGCAGCGAGAGCACGGTGAGCCAGTACGACAAGGACGACGTGGAGGCGGTCGGCCTGGTGAAGTTCGACTTCCTCGGCTTGCGCACCTTGACCATCATCGACTGGGCGGTGCGCTACATCAAAGGCTCGGGCGTCGAGGGTACGCAGGATTTCAACATCGACACCATCCCGCTCGACGACAAGAAGACCTACGACAAGATATTCAAGACCGCCAACACCACTGCGGTGTTCCAGTTCGAATCGCGCGGTATGAAGGACACGCTGGTCAAGGCGCGGCCGGACTGCATCGACGACCTGATCGCGCTGAACGCGCTGTACCGTCCCGGCCCGATGGACTTCATCCCGGACTACATCAACCGCAAGCACGGCAAAGAGCAGGTCATCATCCCGCATCCCTGCCTGGAGAAAGTGGTCGGCAGCACCTACGGCATCATGGTGTACCAGGAGCAGGTTATGCAGGCGGCGCAGGTGGTGGCCGGTTATACGCTGGGCGGCGCCGACATGCTGCGGCGCGCCATGGGCAAGAAGAAGCCGGAGGAGATGGCCGAGCAGCGCGGCATCTTCGTGGCGGGCGCGGCGAAGAACAACATCGACGAGAAGAAGGCGAACGAGATCTTCGATACGATGGAGAAGTTCGCCGGCTACGGCTTCAACAAGTCGCACGCCGCCGCCTACTCCGTGGTCGCCTACCAGACGGCTTATCTCAAGTGCCATTTCCCCGCCGCGTTCATGGCCTCCACCATGACTTCGGAAATGGTGAATACCGACAAGGTCAGCTTTTTCTACCAGGATGCCTTGCAGCAGGGCCTTAAGATACTGGCGCCGGACATCAACAGCTCGCTGTTCCGCTTTACCCCGGTGGATGAGAAGACCATCGCTTACGGACTCGGCGCCCTCAAGGGCACGGGCGAAGGTGCGGTGGAGAACATCGTGGCGGCGCGCAAGGATGGCCCGTTCAAGGACCTGTTCGATTTCTGCCGCCGCGTGGACAAGCGCATCGTCAACCGCCGTTCCATCGAAGCGCTGATCCGCGCGGGCGCGTTCGACGGCATCAACGACCACCGCTATCAATTGCTGGCTTCGCTGGATGCCGCGCTGGGCAGCGCCGAGCAGCATGCGCGCGCGGCCAACCAGAACAGCCTGTTCGGCGACGACGAGAGCGTCGACATGCCGGTGCAGATGGCCGATGTGCCGCGCTGGAAGCTGCGTGAGCAGCTGGCGCAGGAAAAGACCGCGCTGGGCTTTTATCTGAGCGGCCATCCGTACCAGGAGTTTGCGGCCGAGCTGTCCAATTTCGTGAAGCACAAGCTGGTCGACGTGACGCCGGACATCATCGCCCCGCCCAGCGGCAACGGCGGCGGATACGGCGGCGGGCGGCGCAACAATGCCAAGCCGCTGGTGCTGGCCGGCATGGTCAACGGCGTGCGCATCATCCAGACGCGGCGCGGCAAGATGGCGGTGCTGACCCTGGACGACGGCAGCGCCGCGCTGGAAGTGGTGGTGTTCAGCGAACTGTTCGATGCCAACCGCACCTGGATCCGCGACGACGAGTTGCTGGTGGTGAACGGCAAGGCGGAGCTGGATGCCTATTCCGGCAGCATGCGCGTCACTGCCGACGAGCTTTACGATTTCGCCTCGGCGCGTGCGGCCTTTGCCAAGCGCCTGGATATCTTCTGCTCGATGGACGACAAGGTGCGCGTGCCGCAACTGGCGGAACTGCTCAAGCCCTGGTGTGGCGGCAAATGTCCGGTGCAGATCAATTACCGTAACCTGATCGGTAGCGCCTCCTTGCGCGTGGCGGACGAATGGCAGATCACCTTGCCGGACGAACTGATCGAAAACCTGCGCGCGGTTTGCGGTGCGCAGAACGTCAAAGTCGTTTACGCCTAGCCCGGCTGCAACCGTTCGCATATCACATTCGCATTGATCGCGGGCGTGAATCGGGCTTGTTGCGGCAATACCACAAACGGGGGTGGAGAAGTTGGCTGGCTGCGTATAAGATGAGTCGCGTGTTGGGATTGTGCTATTACCCGGCGCAACGGGATGGTTTCTTTAGGGTCTACTACTTGAGGGGTAAATGAAGATGAAAAAAAATATTGGTGCGGTTGTAATTGCAGCTTCGATGCTGGTTGCGACTTCTGCCCTGGCGGAAGGCATGAAGAACGAGTTGTCCGTTTCGGCCAACATTGACAGCAGTACCACGACAACGAGCCCTGGCAACACTTCGACCAGCAATAGCTCGAACATGGTCATGGTCGGCCTCGGTCAGTACCTCACGCCAAAGTTTGTGCTGAAAGAGAACATCTTCCTGATGCAAGCGGGTTCGGGCAACGGCAAGACCGATACCATCATGGTCGGTGCGGCAGCGAAGTATTACTTCGGCTTGCCGGCCAAGTCGGCATGGGTTCCCTTTGCCGGCGGCGGTATCAACATCGTCTCGACGAAGTCCGGCGGCTTCTCTTCGAGCGGTATCGGTATCCAGGCGGGCGGCGGCGTCTCCTACTTCGTGACAGAAGCCGTTTCGGGTGATATCGAATTGCAAGGTTACGGCAACTACACTTCCGGCACCGTCGGCAATACGACGATCGATGTGACCACCACCGGCGCCAAACTGTTGATTGGTACAACGGTTCGTTTCTAAGCGGGCGACAGGGCGGGCTGCAGCATGCGGCCTGTCCTTGATCCATGACATGGATCACCAGCCATGAAATCCCTGATCCGTTTCCTTCTCGTCATATTGTTTTTTCCCACCCTGCCGGCGAGTGCCGAACAGGAAAAGGTCGCTATCGTCGTTTACGGGCAGAACGCCGCGGCCAAGCAATATCTGCGCGTCGCACAGACGCGGATCGAGCAGCTGCTCACCGATAACGGTGTCGTTGTACTCGACCAAAGAAAAGCCGAAGAACTGAAAAAGAACTGGTCGCGCCTGAGCGATCCCGGTGCGCTGATCACCGCGGAAGATTTTGTCGAGAATGCCGGAAAGTTCAACATCTCCGGCATCTATCGCGTTTATCTGGGGGTGGGCAAGACCAGCGGCCTTGCTTCCATCTTCACGGCAACTGCGGTTGCCGATATCCGTTTCATCGGCGAAGACGCCAGGATCAAGTCGGCGGCGTCGGCACCGATGGGTACCAAAGGTATGCCACCTTCCGACGGCCTGACCGAGTCTGCCGCTGTCAACAACGCGATCCAGCGTGCGATCGACCTTGCCGCGGAGAAATATGGTTTCAAGGTGATGGACATCACCAATCCGAGGCTGGTCAGGTTTTCACTGAAGAGCGTTGCCGCGCCGGGCGCGGAAGCGACGGAGGTTGCATCCCCGCCCTTGCTGGAGGCGGATAACGATATGGTGAAGTTCGCCAAATTGAAGGATGACGACTGGACCTCCGAAGAGCCTACTTGCGTGAGAGCCTCCACCGACGGACGCATGGGCGCCATCGGCACCTACATCATGAGCACGACATACGGTTTCGGCAGGCCGACCCGCACCTATGCCTCCGCTTTGCATATCGTCGACCTCGATGCCAAGAGCGAAGTCGAGCAGTTCGATGTTTCGATAAAAGACGCGCGTTATCAAAAAGGCGGCTCCAAGATCACGGATTGCAAGTTCCTGCAGTCATGGCGTTATGTGGCCGCCGTCTCGCAGAGTCATCTGATCTTTGCCGACACCGAGCGCGGCGTGGAGCTGGGCCGGATATATTTCGACGACCCTTTCGACGAACCGTCGTTGACGCATCTGCGTGCAGGCGGCAGCGATTACCTGGTGGTCGGCGAAGGCTCGCGGCGGCAGTATTACCAGATCGTGCGCGAATAGCAGCCAAGTGCATATTTGGCGTTGGGTAAATTCTCGATAGGCAGAAGGTTCATATGATCGTTCGTGCTTTGCTGATGGTTGTGTTGTCCGGCTGGCTTTTGCCGGCGTCCTCTTTTGCCGTGCAGTGCACGGGTGGCGGCGCCAGGCCGGAGTGGGTGGATATTCCCGATTCGATCACCGATGAATTCTTCTTTGCCGCTGGCGTATCCGAAGATCCGCGCGCGTCGCTGGCCGAGCGCATCGCCACGGCCAAGCAGAATGCGCTGAAGAACCTCTCCGAGGTGATCGAGGTCTCGGTGAAGAACGACCTGATCCTGGAGCAGTCGAGCCGCAAGACGGCCGGCAGGGAGATGACCGATTCCAACTTCCAGTCCATCACCAAGACCTCGACCAACGCCTCCTTGCGCAACGTGGAGGTGGTGGCAACCTGGGAAGACCCGAAGACCTGTTCCATCTGGTTGCGTGCGCGGGTCGCCAAGAAACATGTCGAGCAGGGCAAGCGCGAGGGCATGGCCAAGACGCTGTTCGGCGTATTGAACGAACAATTGACGGTGGTGCAGGATGAGAGTGCGCCGCTGGACGCGCGCTTGACGGCCACCGATGCCGCCCTGGAAGTGCTGCCCCGCATCGCTCTCGAGTTCATTCCTGAAGCGAATTCGGCCGGACACTATGGCCAGATACTGGGGCGGTTCAAGAAAGAATTGCAGCAACAGCGCGACGATCTCGACCAAGCCAAGACAGCCCTGGGCTCGGCCGACATGCTGGTCGGCAAGGCCGGCGGGCAGACCAGCGAGATCGAGAAATCGAAAGCGCTTGGTGCGGCCGCAAGCGCTTATAGAAACCTGCTGGCAAAACACAGTGCAGGCCTGCCGCCGGTGTTCGAGTCAGGCGATATCCTGTTCAAGCTGGGCGAAGTCGAAGAGTTGCGCGGCAGTTCCTGCGGTGCCAAGAGTTACTACCAGCAGGCAGCCGATTCCAAACAGCTCAATGACCGGCGCGAGATCGCCAGAAAGAAGGCCGAAGCGCTCAACTGCTCGGCCGAGGATATGGAAAAGACCTTGTGGCGGCAATATTTCGAGGGACGCCCGACGACGCTGGTGTGCTATTTCAACTCCGGCGCCGACAAGGGCTCCTGGAACAAGGCCTGCGATGGCCTGAACAACATTGTCCGGCCGTTGGGGGCCGACATCACGGTCAGGGCGCAGCCGCTTTCCCCGGCGCAGGTGCTGGCGCTACAGAAAGGGGCGATACCGCAGACTCTGGCCGAGCCGGGCAAGTTGGTGCTGGGGGTGGTGGCGTTGGGGAAGATGAAGAGCCGCAGCCGGGAGTTCCAGTTCGAGGGCGGCATGACGACCTTCCTGTTGGAGAACGGTACGACTGTGTTCTCCGACCGTTTCCAGGGAACGACCGGCTGGAATCCGATCTCGCCGGAAATGGTCATGGATGTATTGGGTATCAACGTGGTTAAACGCTGGAAGGACAAGTTCTCCAAATTCCTGCGCCACGAGTTGAGTCAATAGCAAGCAACGTTCGGGGAGGTGTGATGCGAATTCAAGGTTTGATGGTGCCGTTGCTTGCGGGCGTGTGCGGCGCATTGGCGGCCGGCGGCAGCCTGGCAGGCGAAGCGATCGAAGTGGTCAAGGCCGAAGGTGCCGTTGAAGTGCGGCAGCAGGAGCGCCGAGCGACGGAGGCTGTCCGTTCGAAAAGTGTGCTGCCCGAGAAGAACGTGCTGACCACCGGCCCCAACGGCCGCGCGGTAGTGAAGGTCGGCGAGACTGGTTTCATCGTGGTGGAGAAGAACAGCACGGTCGAGATCAACAAGTCGGGCGGCGCCGGGATCTTTCGTCATGTCACCGGGATAGTCTATTACATGATGAATAAGGTGCGCGGCGGCAAGCCGCCGGTCGAGGTTCGGGCCGCTGCCGCGACCATCGGGGTGCGCGGGACACGCTTCCTGGTGGCGGATACCGCAGACCGCAAGGAGATCGGCATGCGCAAGGGCCTGATCAGCGTCACCAGCCCCGGCGAGGAATATGAGATCCACCGTCAGGCGGAGCAAGATGAGTTTGCGGCATTCAAGAAAGAGGCGGCGGATGCCATCAAGGAAGAAAAGCGCCAGTTTTCCGAGTACAAGAAAAATGAAGAACGCGAATTCATCGAATACAAACGTGAATTCACCTTGGGAGCCAACCGCATGGCGAGCTTCGATGGGAAACGCGTGACGGAGCGTGCGTTGAGCGCGGAATCGAAAGAGGAGATGGAAAGCCTCGAGGATTATGCTGCGGAGTGGATCAAGGAAGTGCAAGACTGATTGGCCGGCTTTGCAGATACTTCGCGATGGCGTAGAGTCAAAATCGTAGGTGGTTTGAATCAGCAGGGTATGGCAGGGCAGGGTGGCCATAATTTTCGGGTGTCAATTAAACAAGGAGAAGCTTCATGCGCAATTACCTATACCTCTCGTTTTCTGCAGCGGCGTTGATCGGTCTGGCCGGTTGTGGCAGCGCCCCCGCCAAAGTCGAGCCGGTGGCCGCCGCGGTACCGTCCTGTGTATTCCCGAACTCGAAAGACGCGGCGCCGGGCTGGGTGTGCGATGAGCCTGTCGACGGTGCGTCCGTAACGGCGGTCGGCGCAGCTCCGAAATCCCAGGCGGGCATCGGCTTCATGAAGCAAATGGCCGCAGCCGACGGGCGCGTGCAGCTTGCCCAGATGATGCGCGTTCAGGTGAGCAACATGATCAAGCAATATGCCGAAACGACCGGTGCCGCCAATCAGGCGACCATTGATCAGGTCAACAGCTCGGTGACCAAGCAGATCACCAGTGAGTCGCTGGTCGGCACCAGACTGTTCCGCAGCGTGACGGGGCCGGACGGCACGTTGTATGTGCTGGTCGGACTCGACGAAGCCGGTGCGCAAAAACTCATCGAGGCATCGGTCAAGTCCAGCATGAACAGCGACCGCGCCGCATGGCAGCAATTCCGTGCGCAAAAAGGCCAGGATGAGCTGGCCGCCGAGATCGCCAAGCAGAAGGTCGCTTTGCCAGAGCCGGCAAAGGCTGAAGCTGGTACGCCAAAGAACTGATTTGTGACGGAAGCCCCTCGCCGCATGGGTGGTAGAGGGGCTTCCTGCATCCTTGCCCGACTTTCTGAATGGAGAACGTTATGAATAAGTACCTGTATGCCTTGTTGTCTGTCGCGCTGGTGTTTGCCTTGTCCGGCTGTTCCAGTGCAAAGGACAGGGATGATTGGCAGCAATATCGCGCCAAGAAGGGCCAGGACGAATTGTCCGCGGATGTGGCCAAGCAGAAGTCGGAAACCGGGAAGTAAACGCCGGGATTATCCGGGATGGCTCCGTTCTCTTTGGCAAAACGTCAATGCCTGCGCGCATGCCTGCTGGCATGCGCGGGCCTTGCCGGAGAGGCTGGGGCGGCCGCGAACGAGTTCGAAGCCTACCGCCAGCAGCAACAGCAAGGCGTGCAGAAGCTGCAGACCGAGTTCCGCGAGTACAAGGAAAAGCAGGACGCCGAGTTCGCCGATTTCCTGAAAAGCCAGTGGCGCGAGTTCGAGACCTTCCAGGGCAAAGTCCGTATCAAGGAACCTAAACCGAAACAGGTTCCGATGGTGATGCCTGCCGTTCCGGCAAAACCTGCACCATCCAAGCCCGTCATGCCTGCGCCGGCGCCAGATGTCAGGCCGCTTCCAGTTCCTCCGCCTGTCGTGGCACCCATCGTTCCGCCGGTGGTGCCGCCTCCGCTGCCGCCGCAACCCAAGCCACTACCCGTGGCGGCGAACACGCTGGAACTGGTTTTTTACGGCAACCCGGTAAGTTTCACTTTCGATCCGCAATGGAAGAACTATCGTTTGCCCGGCGGCACCAAGCCGGAAACGATGAGCGCATTCTGGACGCTGATGAGCGGCAGCAAGTATGAGTCGACGATCCAGGCGATCAACAATGCGCGGCGAGAACTGAAGCTGGATGACTGGGGCTATGTCACGCTGTGGCGCGACGTGGTGCGCGCACTGCAACCGGAGCGCAGGGCGGAACAGAACCTGCTGCTCTGGTATTTCCTGGTCAAGTCCGGCTATGACGTGCGCCTCGGCTATGCGGGGACGGACGTGCACCTGTTCGTAGCGGTAAAACAGCCGGTGTATTCGACCAAGTTCACCGCGGTCGGTGCGCAGACCTACTATGCAGTACTGGCGGCGGACAGAGGCGACAGCATCCGCAGCTTCTATACCTACGAGGCCAACTACCCGCACAAATTGCAGCCGCTCGACATCGCCCATGCCGCGACCGGGTTCACCAGGACCGTGCCGGCACAGCGCACGCTGACATTCGATTACAAGGGCGAGACGATCAAGCTGAACGTGCCCTATGACCGCCGCCTGGTGGAATACATGGGTTCGTTCCCGCAATCGGAATTCCCGCTGTACTTCGCTACCGACGGCAGCGCCTTGGTGCGCCAGGGTCTGCTGGCCGAGTTGAGGAAACACACCGCGACGATGGGCGAGGAGGAGGCCGTCAACTTCCTGCTCGCTTTCGTGCAGAAGGCTTTTGCATACAAGACCGACGACGACCAGTTCGGCTACGAGAAATATTTCTTCATCGAAGAGTCGCTGCACTTTCCCTACAACGATTGCGAGGACCGTTCGGTGCTGTTCGCCTGGCTGGTGCACGAACTGGTCGGTCTCAAGGCCGTCGGCCTGCTGTATCCCGGGCATATGACCACCGCCGTACCGCTCAGGCAGGTGCGGCCGGAATTCACCACGGTGGCATACCAGGGGCAGCGCTATGTCATCGCCGATCCGACTTACATCGGCGCTACGGCCGGTATGGCGATGCCGTCTTACGTCAAGCTGCAGCCGAGCAAGGTGGTCGACATAGACCACTAGCAAGCGCTAGCCGCGCTTGCCGTCCCTCAGTAGTGCCTTGGCGCGGGTCAGCGCCTCTTCCAGGTTTGACACGACGTTCACGGTTCCCACCTGTTCGAAGAATCCGGATTGATGCATCAGGAAATACGGCTGCGTATGCGGGCCGCACAGGATCAGGTGTTTGCCGTGCTTCTGCAGCTTGCCGTGCAGGTGTTCCAGCTTGTGCAGCGCGCTCGCATCCATGCTGATCACCTCGTTCATCTTCAGGATCAGCACCTCCGGTTCGGTGTGCAGCTCCGACAGGATGGTTTCCAGTTTGTCTGCTGCGCCGAAGAACAATGCGCCGAACACGCGATAGATCACCACGCCATTGGGCACTGCCTTGCGCATGATGGTCGCTTCGCCGTCGTCCGGCTGCGGCGACTCTTCCGCTACGCTGACATGGGTGAGGTCGGTGATGCGTTTGATGAAGAAGAAGATCGCGACGAACAGCCCCACTTCGACTGCCACGGTCAGGTCGAAGACCACCGTGAGCAGGAAGGTGGCGACCAGCACCGCGCTGTCGCTCTTGGGATATTTGCGCAAGGTGCGAAAGCCTTCCCATTCGCCCATATTGATGGCGACGATGAGCAGGATGGCAGACAGCGTGGCGAGCGGGATGTATTGCGCCAAGGGAGCGGCGACCAGCACGATGACCAGCAGGGTCAGCGCATGCACGATGCCGGAGATCGGGCTGGTGGCGCCGGAGCGCACGTTGGTGGCGGTGCGCGCGATGGCGCCGGTGGCGGGGATGCCGCCGAAGAACGGCGTGACGATGTTGGCGACGCCCTGCGCCATCAGCTCCTGGTTGGGGTCATGCTTGTCGTCGATCATGCCGTCCGCCACCGCCGCCGACAGCAGCGATTCGATGGCGCCGAGCAGCGCGATGGTCATCGCCGGGGCGATCAGGTGGCGCAAGGTGGCGAAGGTGAACTCGGGTGGATCGAAGGTCGGCAGGCCCTGCGGGATGCCGCCGAAGCGCGAACCGATGGTCTCGGTCGGCAGGTTGAACAGCGCGACCACGACCGTGCCCAGCGTCAATGCGACGATGGGCGAGGGCAGCTTCTGCGCCCAGGATTTCGGGTAGAACCAGATGAACAGCGCCGAGCCTGCAGCCAGCAGCAGCGTGAGCAGATCGACCGTGGATGCAGCGTGATAGATAGCTTGCAGCTTGGGCCAGAACTCCGCCGGCATCACCTCGATGTGCAGTCCGAAGAACTCCTTCACCTGGCTCAGGATGATGAGCACCGCGATGCCGTTGGTGAAGCCGATGATCAGCGGGCGCGGGAAGAACTTGATCAGGTTGCCCATGCGCGCCGCGCCCATCGCCACCAGCATCACGCCGGCCATCATGGTGCAGATCAGCAGGTTGGCATAGCCGTACTGCATGATGATGCCGTACACGATGACGATGAAGGCGCCGGTCGGTCCGCCGATCTGCACGCGCGAACCGCCCAGCGCGGAGATGATGAAACCGGCGATGATCGCGGTGAAGATGCCGGCTTCCGGTTTGGCGCCGGAGGCGATGGCGAAGGCAATGGCGAGGGGAAGGGCAACCACGCCGACGGTGATGCCGGCGGTGACGTCGGTGGCGAGGCGCGCTTTGTCGTAGCCGCGCATTGCGTCGATCAGACGCGGGCGAAAGAACTGCGAGAATTTCACCAGAAGCGAATTGTCCATACGTGCTGTGTCAGCACCTCCCTATTTGTGATGCGTTGGTTTACTTGATGCGCATGCCCGGTTGCGCGCCCGAATCGGGCGACAGGATGAACAGTCCCGGCGTGTCGCCGGAAGCTGCCAGCACCATGCCTTCCGACATGCCGAACTTCATCTTGCGCGGCGCCAGATTGGCCACCATCACCGTCAGGCGGCCTTTCAACTGCTCCGGATCGTAGGCCGACTTGATGCCGGCGAACACCGTGCGCGGCTGCGCCTCGCCGATGTCCAGCGTCAGCTTGAGCAGCTTCTCCGCGCCTTCCACATGCTCGGCGTTGGCGATGCGCGCCACGCGCAGGTCCACCTTCATGAAGTCGTCGATGGAGATGTGGGGGCTGTTTTCGGCTTCGGTCATGGCTTTTTTCATTTCCTGTTGTTGGTGTGCAGCATGGCGCTGTTCCGAATGCGCCTGCGGCTGGGGTTGTAGCGATTCCTGGTTGGCGGCGACCATCGCTTCGATCAGCTTGGGATCGAGGCGGGTCGCCAGGTGTTTGTACTCGTTGATGCGGTGACCGGCAGCCAGCGGTTGCCATGTGCCGCTCCATGTGAGCGGTGCGATGCCGAGGAAGCTTTCCACTTGTGCGGCGAGCTCCGGCAGTACCGGCTTCAGGTATAGCGTGAGGTCGCGGAACAGGGTCAGCGCGGTGGAGCACACCTGATGCAGCTCGGCTTCCTTGCCTTCCTGCTTGGCCATCGCCCACGGGGCCTTGTCGGCGATGTACTGGTTCGCCACATCGGCCAGGCGCATGATCTCGCGCAGGGCGCGGGCGTAGTCGCGCTCTTCATAGCAGCGCGCGATCTCGTTGCTGTCGAACGTGGCCTTGAACTCGGCGGTCGCGACGGCATCGGTTTTACCCAGCTTGCCGTCGAACTTCTTGCTGATGAATCCCGCGCAGCGGCTGGCGATGTTGATGTATTTGCCGATCAGATCGCTGTTCACCTTGGCCACGAAGTCGTCCAGATTCAGGTCGATGTCTTCCATCGAGCCGTTCAGCTTGGCGGCGTAGTAGTAGCGCAGGTATTCGGTGTTCTTGACATGGTCAACATAGCTGCGCGCGGTGATGAAGGTGCCGCGCGACTTGCTCATCTTTTCGCCGTTCACGGTGAGGAAGCCGTGGGCGAACAGTTTGGTCGGGGTGCGGAAGCCGGCGTGTTGCAGCATCGCCGGCCAGAACAGCGCGTGGAAGTACAAAATGTCCTTGCCGATGAAGTGGTACAGCTCGGCATCCGATCCTTGCTTCCAGTAATCGTCGAAAGCGATGCCGCTCTTGGCGCACAGCTGCTTGAAGCTGCCCATGTAACCCACCGGCGCATCCAGCCACACGTAGAAATATTTGCCCGGCGCATCGGGGATCTCGAAGCCGAAATAGGGCGCGTCGCGTGAGATGTCCCAGTCGGACAGCTTGTTCTCGCCTTCCGCGCCCAGCCATTCCTGCATCTTGTTGGCCGCCTCGGCTTGCAGCGAGCCGCCGCGCGTCCACTGGCGCAGGAACTGCTGGCAGCTGTCGGCGGAGAGCTTGAAGAAGTAGTGGTCGGAGTTGCGCAGTTCCGGCTTGGCGCCGGACACGGCGGAGAACGGTTCGATCAGCTCGGTGGGCGCGTAGGCCGCGCCGCACACTTCGCAGTTGTCGCCGTACTGGTCTTTGGCGTGGCATTTGGGGCATTCGCCCTTGATGAAGCGATCCGGCAGGAACATATTCTTGACCGGGTCGTAATACTGCTCGATGGAGCGTACCTCGATCAGGCCGTTGGCCTTCAGCGTGCGGTAGATGCTTTGCGCGCTTTCCTTGTTTTCGGCGGAGTTGGTCGAGCCGTAGTTGTCGAAATTGACATGGAACGCGGAAAAGTCGTCGAAATGTTCCTGCCACACGCGGGCGATCAGCTGCTCGGGCGTGATGCCTTCCTTCTCGGCGCGCAGCATGATGGGCGTGCCGTGGGTGTCGTCGGCGCACACGTAGTGGCAGGTGTTGCCGCGCATCTTCTGGAAACGCACCCAGATGTCGGTCTGGATGTATTCGACGAGGTGGCCGAGGTGGATGCTGCCGTTGGCATAGGGCAGGGCGGAAGTGACCAGGATTTTACGGGACATATTGCAGGGTTCCTTTAACGAGGCGAGATTGTAGCAAAACCCACGCAACGCCTGCGAATTAGGTAAAATCGCGCCCGCATAAACCCGTCAAGGAACCAGGATGAGCATCAAGTCAGACAAGTGGATACGCCGGATGGCCGAACAGCACGGCATGATCGAGCCGTTCGAGCCGAACCAAGTGAAGGAAGTGAACGGTCACAAGATCGTCTCCTACGGTACTTCCAGCTATGGCTACGACATCCGCTGCTCGCGCGAATTCAAGCTGTTCACCAACATCAACAGCACCATCGTCGATCCCAAGAACTTCGACCCGAACTCGTTCGTGCAGGTCGAGGCCGACTATTGCATCATCCCGCCCAACTCCTTCGCCTTGGCGCGCACCGTCGAGTACTTCCGCATCCCGCGCAGCGTGCTCACCGTCTGCCTGGGTAAATCCACCTATGCGCGCTGCGGCATCATCGTCAACGTCACCCCGTTCGAGCCGGAATGGGAAGGCTACGTGACGCTGGAGTTCTCCAACACCACTCCGCTGCCCGCCAAGATCTACGCCAACGAAGGCGTGGCGCAGGTGCTGTTCTTCGAGAGCGACGAAATGTGCGAGACCTCGTACAAGGATCGCGGCGGCAAGTACCAGGGCCAGGTCGGCGTCACCCTGCCCAAGATCTGATGCCGCAGCGCAAGCAAATCGTCTGGCGTTCTCCCAAGGGTGATGTCATCGCCTGCGTGGAGAAGAACAAGGTATTGCAGGAGAACCTCGTCGAGATCCGCCAGGTCTGCCAAGATGCACTGGAAGACGCCGTGCTGATGGGCTGCGACGAGAACCAGGTGCGTGCTGTGTTCCTCGAACTGGTGAACAGCCTCGAAAGTTTTTACTCTTCGGAACAATGATTGCGTTCCGTATTGATTCATATTCATTTGCCCTTTGAGGGAGCTCTCCCATGAAATTCAATTTCCCCATCATCATCATCGACGAAGACTTCCGCTCGGAGAACGCCAGCGGTCACGGCATCCGTGCGCTGGCCGAAGCCATCGAAAAAGAAGGCATCGAAGTCGTCGGCATGACCAGCTACGGCGATCTGACCTCCTTTGCGCAGCAACAGAGCCGCGCCTCGGCCTTTGTGCTGTCCATCGACGACGAGGAATTCGGCGCGGGCAGCGAGGAAGAGACCGAAGTGGCGCTGCGTACCCTGCGTGCCTTCGTCGAAGAGATCCGCTTCAAGAACGCCGACATCCCGATCTACCTGTACGGCGAGACGCGCACCTCGCGCCACATCCCCAACGACATCCTGCGCGAGTTGCACGGCTTCATCCATATGCATGAAGACACGCCCGAGTTCGTCGCGCGCCACATCATCCGCGAGGCGAAGTCCTACATGGATACGCTGGCGCCGCCGTTCTTCCGCGCGCTGGTGGACTATGCGCAGGACGGTTCCTATTCCTGGCACTGCCCGGGCCACTCCGGCGGCGTGGCGTTCCTGAAGTCGCCGGTGGGGCGTATGTTCCACCAGTTCTTCGGCGAGAACATGCTGCGCGCCGACGTGTGCAACGCGGTGGACGAACTCGGCCAGCTGCTCGACCATACCGGTCCGGTGGCGGCCTCCGAGCGCAACGCAGCGCGCATCTTCAATGCCGACCACCTGTTCTTCGTCACCAACGGCACCTCGACCTCCAACAAGATCGTGTGGCACTCGATGGTGGCGCCGGACGACATCGTGGTGGTGGATCGCAACTGCCACAAGTCCATCCTGCACGCGATCATGATGACCGGCGCGGTGCCGGTGTTCCTGACGCCGACGCGCAACAACTTCGGCATCATCGGCCCCATCCCGAAATCCGAGTTCGAGATGGCGAACATCCAGAAGAAGATCGACGCCAACCCCTTCATCAAGGACAAGAAGAAAAAGCCGCGCATCCTCACCATCACGCAGAGCACCTACGACGGCGTGCTCTACAACGTCGAGATGCTGAAGGAGATGCTGGACGGCAAGATCGACACGCTGCACTTCGACGAAGCCTGGCTGCCGCACGCGGCGTTCCACGATTTCTACAAGAGCATGCACGCCATCGGTCGCGGCCGTCCGCGCGCCAAGGAGTCGATGATCTTCTCCACCCAGTCCACCCACAAGCTGCTGGCCGGCCTGTCGCAAGCGTCGCAGATCCTGGTGCGCGACAGCGAGAAGCGCAAGCTGGACCGCGACTGTTTCAACGAAGCCTACCTGATGCACACCTCAACCAGCCCGCAGTACGCCATCATCGCCTCGTGCGACGTGGCCGCCGCGATGATGGAGCCGCCCGGTGGCACCGCGCTGGTGGAAGAGTCCATCGCCGAAGCGCTCGACTTCCGACGCGCCATGCGCAAGGTGGACGCCGAGTGGGGCGCGGACTGGTGGTTCAAGGTGTGGGGCCCGGATTACCTGTCGGAAGAAGGCATGGCCGACCGCGAGGACTGGGTGCTGCGCGCCGACGATCGCTGGCACGGTTTCGGCAAGCTGGCCGAAGGTTTCAACATGCTCGACCCGATCAAGGCCACCGTGGTCACGCCCGGCCTCGACGTTGACGGCGACTTCGCCGACAGCGGCATTCCGGCCAGCATCGTCACCAAATATCTGTCCGAACACGGCGTGGTGGTGGAGAAGTGCGGCCTGTATTCCTTCTTCATCATGTTCACCATCGGCATCACCAAGGGGCGCTGGAACAGCATGGTGACCGAGCTGCAGCAGTTCAAGGACGACTACGACAAGAACCAGCCGCTGTGGCGCGTGCTGCCGGAGTTCATCGCCAAGAACCCGCGCTACGAGAAGATCGGCCTGCGCGACCTGTGCGACCAGATCCACGGTATCTACAAGTCCAACGATGTGGCGCGCCTCACCACCGAGATGTACCTGTCGGACATGGTGCCGGCGATGAAACCGTCCGATGCGTTCGCCAAGATGGCGCACGGCGAGATCGAGCGCGTGAGCATCGACGAACTGGAGGGCCGCATCACCGCGGTGTTGCTGACGCCCTATCCGCCCGGCATCCCGCTGCTGATCCCGGGCGAGCGCTTCAACAAGACCATCGTCGATTACCTCAAGTTCGCGCGCGACTTCAACCGGAAGTTCCCCGGCTTCGAGACCGACATCCACGGCTTGGTGGCGGAGAAGAACAACGGCGAGCGGGTGTACTACGTGGACTGCGTGAAGTAGTTTGATGCCGATGGTTTACGGTTCGTCAAATGACCGACGATAAGCTGCGCATCGACAAATGGCTGTGGGCAGCGCGTTTCTTCAAGACGCGCAGCCTGTCCGCCGATGCAGTGGAGAGCGGCAAGGTGACGATGAACGAGGCGCGCATCAAGCCGGCCAAGGCCATCGGCGTGGGCGACCGGCTGGTCATCCGCATCGGCCAGTATCATTTCGATGTCGAGGTGCTGGGACTCTCCAACAAGCGCGGCGGTGCGCCGGAAGCGCAGAAGCTGTATCGGGAGACCGACGAGAGCAAGGCGCGCCGCGCCGCGATCGCCGAGCAGAACAGGGCCTTGCCGCTGCCGAAATTCAAAGGCCGGCCGACCAAGCGCGACCGGCGCGAGATCGAGCGCTTCGAATCCAAAAGCAAAGATCCCGGCAAAGGGGCATGGGGCGTTGACTGAGTCCTCGGCGGCCTACTTCGTATTCCGTTTCAGCAGCTCATAACGCACGAACGCCTCGCGGATTAACCCGATCAGCGCCTCGTTCTCCCACGGCTTGGTGATGAACTGGTAGATCTCGCCCTTGTTGATGGCATCGGTCAGTGTGCCGATCTCGGTGTAGCCGCTCAGGATCATGCGTACCACATCGGGGTGCATGGTCTTCACCCGCCGCAGGAATTCGACGCCGCTCATGCCGGGCATGCGCTGGTCGGATAGCACGACGTTGACCGGATGCTGTGCCATGATCTCCAGTGCTTCCTCGGCACTGGAGGCGGAGAGGATCATGTAGCCCTCGCGCCGCAGGATGCGTTTTAGCGACATCACCACATTCTCCTCGTCGTCCACCAGCAGCAGGACTTTTTCCGATTTGTTGTCCTCCAGCGTCTTGCCGCGCACCAGCAATGCAGCGAGCTCGGCGGCGGGGAGCGGATGGCTGTACAGATAGCCCTGCATCTCCTTGCAATGCACCGAGCGCAGGTAACCCAGTTGCGCTTCTGTCTCCACGCCTTCGGCGATGGTGGCCATGCCCAGCGTCCTGCCCAGTGCGATGATCGCCTGCACGATGGCCGCATCGTTCGGATCCTGGGTGATGTTGCTGACGAAAGACTGGTCGATCTTCAGCTTGTCCACCGGGAACTGCTTGAGATAGGACAGGCTGGAATAGCCGGTGCCGAAATCGTCGATGGAGAGATGTAGCCCCATCGCCTTGAACTGCTTCATGATGGCGATGGCTTCGCGCACATTCTGCATGATCGCGCTCTCGGTGAATTCAAGCTCCAGGTAGCGCGCGGGCAGGCCGGATTCGTCCAGCGCACTCTGCACGGTCCCGACCAGGTTGGATTGGTGCAGTTGCAGCGGCGACAGGTTGACCGCAACGACCAGTTCGGTGTGCGACTCGTTGTGCCACAGCTGCATCTGGCGGCAGGCTTCGCGGATGGCCCATTCTCCCATCGGGATGACCAAGCCGGTCTCTTCGGCGACGGCGATGAACTCGCCTGGCGGGATTGCCCCGCGGGTCGGATGGTCGATCCGGATCAACGCCTCCACGCCGATGATCTCGCCGCTGACGATGTCCACCTGCGGTTGGTAATGCAGCACGAGCCGGTGTTGCTCGATCGCGCTGCGCAACTCGCCGCCCATCGTGACCAGCTTGCGGGCATGCTCGTTCATGATGGCGGAATAGAAACGGAAGCTGTTCGTGCCGCCGGATTGTTTGGCGTCGAACAGGGCGGCATCGGCGTACTTCATCAGCGCGGAGGCATCGTCGCCGTCCATCGGGTAGACGGAGATGCCCATGCGCACCGATAGCTGCACCTGGTGATTGTCTATGAGGATCGGTTGATACAGTTTCTGCACGATGATCTCGGCGATGCGGTTGATCTCTTCGCTGGTGTTCAGGTCGGGCAGGGCGATGACGAAGGTGTCGGCGGACAGGCGGGTGACGGTGGCATGCGCCGGCACGGCATCGACCAGGCGTTGGGCGGTGGTGATCAGCATGCGGTCGCCGCCCATATGGCCGAACATGTCGTTCACCGTGTGGAAATGATCCAGGTTGAGGAAGATCAGCGCGATGAAGCGCCCGTGCTGCTGGGCATGGATGATCGCGCTCTCGATGCGGTCTTCCAGCAGGGAGCGGTTGGGCAGGTCGGTGAGGGGGTCGTAGTGCTTGAGATGATCCAGTTCTTCCGCTGCCTTCTTCTGCGTCAGGTCGCTGAATACGGCGAAGTGATTGATGATATTGCCGGAAGCGTCCTTGATCACGCTGATGCTGGCCCATTCCGGATATACCTCGCCGTTCTTGCGGCGGTTCCACAATTCGCCCTGCCAGTTCCCTTGCAGATGCAGGTTGCGCCACAGGGTCCGGTAAAAATCGCGGCCGTGCTTGTCCGATTTCAGCATGCGCGGGTTTTGTCCGGCCGCCTCCTCGGCGGTGTAGCCGGTCATTTCGACGAAGGCGCGGTTGACACTGACGATGTTGTTGTCCGCATCGGTGATCATCATGCTCTCCGGGGCTTGTTCGAACACCGTTGCCGACAACAGCAGCTGCTGGCGCGCCTTCATCTGTTCGGTGATGTCCTGCACGATGACGATATGGGTGTCCTGCGTCGCGCTGTATTTCCATGTGGGCGCCACGCTCAGGTTCAGCCAGATGGTCGTGCCGTCCTTGCGGATGCAGCGTTTCTCCATGGTGAAATTGGAGACGCGGCCGTCCTTCAAGGCCAGCATGTTCAGCAATTCCGCGGGCAGATCGTCGGGATGGGTGTGCGAATGGAAATCCGTGCGCAGTATCTCGTCGCGGTCGTAGCCGAGGATCTCGCACAATCTTTTGTTGGCATTGAGGAAGATGCCCGATTTCGTGTCGACTTCCGCCACTCCCATCGCATCCTGTTCGAACAGGATGCGATAGCGTTCGTCGCTGCTCTGTTTCAGACGGAACAATTCGGCTTCGGCGATCTTGCGTTGTTCGATCTCGGCTTGCAGTTGCGCGTTGGCCTGTTCCAGCTGTTGCACGCTCGGCTGTTTCAGCGCGCGCGGGATCAACGGCCACAGCATGATGGCGGCGGCCAGCGAGATCGCGGCGGTGATGGCGACGGCAAATGCGGACAGCCAGTAGTCCGGGTGCCATATCGTCCAGATGTTGAGCAGATGGGTGATGCCGCAGGCGAAGATGAAGGCCGAGAACAGCTTGAAGACCCAGTTGAAGCGGATATCCGGGCGCTTGCTGACGAAATACATCAGTCCGAACGGGATGGAGAAATAGGCCAGCACGATGACGGCTTCCGAGATCGCGAAAGTCCACAGCAGTTCCGGCGTCCACAGGTAGCAATGGCCGTGCGGCATGAAGCCGTCGGTACCCAGCCATTCCACAGCGCTTTGCATGGAGTGCTCCATCTGTTCCTCCCTCGGCCGACAACGATGCGACAGCTGGACCGGTGCCGGGCATTCTAACGGAAAAATACCGATTGATTAGGGCGTTGATCGGCAGCAGAATATGAATATCCCTTCATCCGCAGGATGTCTTCGATGAACTCTTCCGCCGTTCAGCCCGATGCTGCCGTACCTGTGGTCATCCTCTGCGTGGATGATGAGCCGAATATTTTGAGTTCGCTGCAACGCCTGTTGCGCCGTCAGGGCTATCAGGTGCTCTCCGCACAGAGCGGTGCAGACGGTCTGGCGATACTCGAACAGCAGCCGGTCGACCTGGTGATCTCGGACATGCGCATGCCGCAGATGGACGGCGCCCGCTTCCTGGAACAGGTGCGGCAACGCTGGCCCGACACGACGCGCGTGCTGCTGACCGGCTATGCCGATGTCGAGTCCACCATGGCGGCGATCAACAAGGGCGAGATCTACCGCTATATCGCCAAGCCTTGGGACGACAACGACGTCATTTTGCTGGTGAAGCACGTGCTGGAGCGCCAGGCGCTGGAACGTGAAAAGCGCCGCCTCGAAGTGCTGACGCAGCAGCAGAACGAAGAACTGAAGACCCTCAACGCGAGCCTGGAAGCGAAGGTGCAGGAGCGCACCAGGGAGCTGCAACTTGCATTGCAGGGGGTGCAACGATCCAACGAGCAGTTGCGCAAGAATTTCCTCACCTCGGTTTCCATTTTCTCCAACCTGATGGAGTTGCGCGCCGGCAGCATAGGCGGACACTCCAGGCGGGTTGCGGAGATTGCGCGCAAGCTGGCGAGCAGGATGGGATTGCTCAAGGACGACTTGCAGGATGTGGTGCTGGCTGCCTTGTTGCATGACATCGGCAAGATCGGCCTGCCCGATTCGGTGCTGGACAAGGCCGAGCCGGCACTGAAGAACGACGAGCTGGTCCAGTTGATGCGCCATCCGCTGATCGCGGAAACCGCATTGATGCCGCTGGACCAGCTCAAGGTCGCGGCAACGCTCATTCGCTCGCATCACGAACACTTCGACGGCAGCGGCTATCCGGAGCGGTTATCCGGTACGGCCATCCCTTTGGGCGCGCGCATCCTGCTGCTGGCCAACGACTACGATGCAGTACAGCACGGCCACAAGCTCAGTTCGCCGCTCTCCCAGGCGCAGGCGTACGAGTTCATCGTCGCGTCGAGCGGCAAGCACTACGATCCGGCGGTGGTCGAGGCGTTCAAGGCATTGTTCGGCGGCAACCGGCCGTCCGCGCAGGCCGTGGAAGAGCCGGCGGCCAGAACGCCCAAGCCCGGCGTGGTGCGGCCAAGGAGCATGATCACCCGCGATGAGGCGTATGCCGACACCCCGTCGCACGAAGAGGCGGAACTGGAGCTGACCTCGAAACAGCTGAGGCCGGGCATGGTGTTGTCGAAAGGCGTGATCACTCGCGAAGGATTGCTGCTGCTGTTCCGAGACGATGTCCTGGACGACAAGCTGATCGCCCAGGTCATCAAATTCGAGAAGCAGGAGAAATATCCGCTCACCTTCTGGGTCAAGGAACACGCAAGATGGGGAGCGACATGAAGGCATTCCCGAAAGTCGAGGCTTTTGTATGGAGCGACAAGCTGGCCACCGGTATCGGCGAAGTGGACGTGCAGCACCAGCAGCTGGTCCGGCTGATCAACGAGATCGGCAGCCTGTGCACGGCAGGGGCGGACAGTACGCAGCTCAAACCGGTGCTGGACGAACTGGTGAGCTATGCGGTCTATCACTTCGAGGAGGAAGAGCAGCTGATGCGGCGATATGCGGTGAGCGAAGCGCATCAGAAGAATCACGTGAAGGCGCACGACGACTTTCGCAAGCAGGTGTCGCTGGCGGTCGGCATCATCCAGACCGCGCCGCAGGATTCGATGAGCCTGCTGGCGCAATTGCTGGAATATCTGGCGCGCTGGCTGCTGCAGCACATCATGGTGGTGGATCTGCGCATGGCGAGAGAGATCCAAGCGCTACAGGCCGGCGTTGCGCCGGATGTGGCGGCAAATCAGGCTGCCGCCACAGTCTCCCATTCCGGCGAGGTGATGCTGGAAGCGCTGAACACGCTATACGGCAAGATCGGCGAGCAGACCGTGGAGGTGATGCAGGCCAATCGGGCGCTGGAGCAGGAGCGTGCGGCGCTGCGCGAACTCAACGAGCAATTGGAACAGCGCGTCGCACAGCGCACGGCCGCGCTGGAGCTGAGCAACCGGCAATTGATACAGAGCAATGCTGAGTTGCAACAGCTCAACCGGAAGCTCGCCAGCGCGCAGAGCCAATTGCTGCAGGCGGAGAAGATGGCTTCGATCGGCCAGCTTGCCGCCGGCGTCGCGCACGAGATCAACAACCCGGTCGGTTTCGTGAATTCCAACCTGTCCACGCTGGAGCAATACATCTTCGACCTGGGCAGGTTGATAGAGGCTTACGGGCAGGCCGAATCCGGCATGGCCGCCGATGCGCTCGCCGGGATCGCGGCAGTCAAACGCGAAGTGGACCTGCCTTATCTGCTGGACGATGTTCCCAAGCTGCTCAAGGAATCACAGGATGGCCTGGCGCGGGTGAAGCGCATCATCCTCGATCTGCGCGAATTCTCGCATGTGGACGAGGCGACATGGCAGCTGGTCGATCTGGAGCAATGCATGGACAGCACGCTCAACGTGGCGTGGAACGAGATCAAATACAAGGCCGAGGTGAAAAAGGAATATGCCGGCTTGCCCGAGGTGGAGTGCATGCCATCGCAGATCAACCAGGTGTTCCTCAATCTGCTGGTGAACGCGGCGCAAGCCATAGACAGCGGGGGAACCATCACGATCCGCACCGGCCGGCAGGGCGACGAGATCTATGTCGAGGTCGCCGATACCGGCAAGGGCATCGCGCCCGAGCATCTGAACCAGATATTCGATCCGTTCTTCACCACCAAGCCGGTGGGGCAGGGGACGGGGCTGGGATTGGCAGTCTCGTACGGCATCGTACAGAAACACGGCGGCCGTATCGAGGTGAACAGTATATTGGGCAAAGGCACGGCGATACGCGTATGGCTGCCGGTCAAACATATGGCGGGGTGACGGAATGAATGGTGACGGCATCGAGTTGTCCAAACTGGGAAACCGGATCGACTTCCTGTTGCGCTTTGCCGGCGACATCATTTTCCTGATGGATGAAGACGGCAACCTGCTGGAAGCCAACGATGTGGCGGTGAGTACCTACGGCTGGCCGCTGCCGGAATTGCTGAAGATGAACATCCGCGACCTGCGCGATCCGGAGACATTGGGCGATGTGCCAAGGCAGCTCAAGCTGACCGCGGAAACCGGCGCCTTGTTCGAGACCCGGCATAAGCGCCGCGACGGATCGGTCTTCCCGGTGGAAGTGAGCAGCCGGTTGTTCGAGTATGGCGGGAAGAAATACCGGCAGAGCATCGTGCGCGATATCACCGAGCGTTACAAGATGCAGAACAAGCTGGAACGGGATGCCCGGCGGTTCGAGGGATTGCTGGCGCTGAACGACATGGCTTTCAAGTTGCCCGAGAAGGACTTCATGCAGTTCGGACTGGAGTGGGTGGAGCGGCTCACCGAGAGCAAGATCGCCTTCATCCACTTCGTCAACGACGATCAGGAGAGCATCGAGCTGGTGGCGTGGTCCGCCGCCACCCGCGATAAATATTGCACCGCTGCTTACGACAATCATTATCCGGTCGCGGAAGCCGGGATATGGGCGGACTGTTTGCGCCAGCACAAGCCGGTGATCTTCAACGATTACCAGAACTATCCCGACAAGCACGGATTGCCGGAAGGGCACTCAGCGCTGGTGCGGCTGATCAGTGTGCCGGTGATCGAGGGCGACAAGGTGCGGGTGATCCTCGGGGTCGGCAACAAGGATTCGGCTTATGACGAGGAGGATGTCGAGGTTGCCCAGCTGTTCGGCAACGATATGTGGCGCATCATCCGCCGCGTGCGGGTGGAAGCCGAGCTCAAGGCCAACCTCGAGAAGCAGCGGGCATTGAACAAGAGGCTGGAAGAGGCGCAGATGCACCTGCTGCAATCGGAGAAGATGGCCTCGCTGGGACAGCTTGCCGCCGGTGTCGCGCACGAATTGAACAATCCCATCGGCTTCGTGTATTCGAACATGGGGACGCTGGAAAATTACCTGAACGACATCTTCATCATCAATGCCGCTTATGAAGAGGCGGAGAATTCCGTCGGGAACAATTGTCCCGCGCTGGAGGGGGTGCATAAGCTCAAGCTGGCGAAAGATTATGACTACATCAAGCAGGATATCTTCCAGCTGATGGCGCAATCCAGGGACGGGCTCGCCCGCATGCGCAAGATCGTGCAGGACCTGAAGGATTTCTCCCACGTCGGCGAGGAGGGGTGGAAATGGGTCGACCTGCACAAGGGGATAGACTCCACGCTCAATATCGTATGGAACGAGCTGAAGTACAAATGCCAGGTCAACAAGGAATACGGCACGCTGCCCGAGGTCTACTGCATGGCCTCGCAGATCAACCAGGTCTTCCTGAACATGCTGGTCAATGCCGGCCAGGCCATCGAGACCAAAGGCGTCATCACGATCCGTACTGGTGTCGAGGGCGAAGAAGTGTGGGTGGAGATAGCCGATACCGGCAAGGGTATCCCGCCCGAACAGATCAAGCTCATCTTTGACCCGTTCTTCACCACCAAGCCGGTCGGGGTGGGCACCGGTCTTGGGCTGTCACTCTCCTACGGCATCATGCAGAAACATCACGGACGCATCGAGGTGAGCAGCGAAGTCGGCAAGGGCACCACGATGCGCATCTGGTTGCCGATCAAGCCGGCAGTGGTGCCGGCCTAGTGCTGGACGCCGCGTAGCAGCTCGCGCGCGGCCAAGGCCTGAATGGTGGCGGTCTTCAGCTGGTGCAGGTTCCAAGCCTGCCGGCGCGCATTGGCACGCAGTTCGTAGTTGTCCCAATGCAGGTGCAGCAGGTTCTGCACGGCGGCTTCATTGATGGCCTGCGACAGCATCGATTTGTCCGGCTCGGAGCTGATCAGGATGCGCGCCACATCCGGCCATATCTGCCGCATCTTGCTGAGCAATTGGATGCCGTCCATGTCGGACAAGCTCTGCGCGCAGACGATGAGATCGCAGGGGTTCTGTTCGACATGGGCTAGGGCGGCGTGCGCATTCTCGAAGCTCTCTACCGTGCATTGGAATTTCGTGGCGGAAGCACCTTGCTGCAGCTCCTGCTGGATCGCTCCATACAGGCTGCCGTGATCGTTTTCATCGGTCAGGCTGCGAGCCATCAGGGTGCGCAGATGCGCATCGCTTTCCACCAGCACGATGCGGAATACGGGGGGCTCCTGCGCCGCCGCCGAAGGCCGCCGCCGGTTGGCCTGGAGGCGGTTCTTCAGGATCGCATCGCGGTAACTCAGTGCCTGTTCGACACTGGCGATCAGCTCGGCTTTCTCCCACGGTTTGGCGATGAAGCGATAGACATGCGTTTCGTTGATGGTGCGGATCAGCGTATCGATATCCGCATGCCCGCTCAACAGCATGCGCGAGGCGTCGGGCTGGATCCGGCCGAGCTGTTTGAGGAATTCGAGGCCGTCCATTTCCGGCATGTTGTAGTCGGCGATCACCAGGTCGAATTGCGTATTGCGGCAATGTTCAAGCGCCGCCACGGGGTCGGCGAACGTTTCGACCTCGAAATGATCGTGCAGCTCGCGCCGTAGCGCATTGAGTATGTTTTGCTCGTCGTCGACCAACAGTATCTTACTCATGGCGTGCTCCTTTTCGCCCAACCTGGAGGCGGCAAGATTTGCGTCCGAAACATCGTCCGGACAGTTTACCATCGGGCGGATGAACGCGGTCATCCTGCGGAGACGAAACATTCTTTCCGGCGGCATCTGCGCTAAACTTGGTCGTCAATCCATCAAGGAGCCGCTCATGTCCACCCATCCGGAACACGAAAGCGCACATGCTGCCCCAGAAGGCGAAGACGATAACCAGGTGCCGTCCCGGGCAGACCTCATACGCCAGAAGCTGAAGATCGTGGCGCACTATGCGCTGCTGGGTTTCGCGCCTGTTGTGGCCGTCATCGCATTGGTTGTCGCGGTGGTCGCCGTCACCGGCAACCGCGCCGGCCGGACGCAGTTCGACGAAATGACTGCCAAGCTGGAAGAAGTGAAGGTCGGCTTGGCTGCCTCCAAGAATGAGATGGAGAATCTCAAGATCATCGTCGCCCGCCAGAAGGCGCAGCTGGAAGAGGAGCAGAAAAGACAGGACGAGCTGATCGCCAAGATCGTGCCGAATGTCACCAAACTGCAAGTGAAGATGAAGATATCTCCCACGCTGGATGAGCAGTTACATCAGCCGGCCAGCGCCCCCGTGGCCGTGCCGGCCGCAGACGCTCCGGCGCATGCGGCAAGCGCTGCGCCTGCAACGAGCGCTCCCGCAGCTGCCGGAAAGCAACCGCCCCAGAAGTTGCAGGCAATCAAGGAAGCGATCGAGAAGTTCAATAGCAAGAAATGACGCGGAAGGCAGGGCGGCCCTGTGTTCCCGTGCGGCAAGAGGCGTCGTGATATCGGGCTGAATAAAACAGGCGGCCCCGCAAGTCACAGGGCCGCCTGCCCGCCGGAAGAACTCAAGCTGTTACGTTGAGCAAGGAGCCGTTCTGTATCTTGTCGATGGCGCGGGAAATGGCCAACGCCTGTTCGGTCGGGTATTGGCGGATGACATCCCCGGTTTCCCCGTCCAGCAGTTTCACCACCGCCCTGTGGGTGTCGGAATCGATCGTGAATTGCAGATTGCTGCTGCGCTGCTTGATCGCCCTGTTCATGTCTGCCACCGTCCGCCCCAGCTGTTCGGGAGTCGGCTTTTGTTCCGCTGTCTTCGCAGCAGGCGCTTCGGCAGTCCTGCCGCCGGAGTCGGGTACCTTGACGGCGGGCGCGCTGCCGCTACCGCCGCGAACCGCAGGCTGCCCTGCATTGCTGATATTTTCTATGTTCATGTCGCCACCATTTCGAAAAAATCCCAATGGATGATCTTTCGCACCAACGGTGCCAAAGAATTCAGGCTGTCACGTTGATCGTAGAGCCGATCACCTGGCCGTTGGTGTTCACGGTCGGTGCCGGAGCTTGCGCTGCGGCAGCCTTCTTCGCTGCCATGGCAGCATCGTCCTTGTCGTTGTCAGGTTCGCGTTCTGTGCGGGCAGTCTCACTGCTTTGCTGTGCATTGCTGATCGCCTGCTGTTGCTGGATGCCGCTGGAAGATACTGAGCTGATAGCCATTTTATTTCTCCGGTTATAGAGGATTGGGCGGACTGATGGAAAACAGTTCGTCTCCGAGTTTTATCGGCAGGGATTCCGGAAACTTTAGGATTGTTTTACGGGCAATAAAAGGCCTGCCAAATCAAGGCAATCACGCGCCGGCCCCGCTTGCGTTCTCACCATTCTTGCGGCAACCGGTACTTGGCCGGCATCAGATCGATGATCTCCCGCTGCACCAGGATGTTGTGCTCTTCATAGAGCGCCTTGTTGCACCAAGGCTCTTTCTCATCAAACAATTCGATCGTTTTCCGCCCCTGCCATACCCAATCGACCGGCAAACAGACATCGGCTCCGTGTGTGTCCGGATATTCGGATTGCACGACGCCGACCGCCACGATCTGCAAGTCGGATGGCGAGTTGCAGTGCTTGATGAAAACGACGTCCTCTTTCTTGATGGGCGCGACGGTGTATTGCAAATCGGCCTTGCCGTCCGGCGAATGAGGCAGGCACATCGTATGCCGGCCGATAAAGCCCTGTGCATCGCGCTCTTCGATCCCGAAAAATGTGGCCATGATGCCCTCTCTTTCTTGGATAGCTGTTTTGTCGCGTATCGGAGGCTCTGTGGAGCAAGTGAAGCGGGCGGCATGCCGCCGTGGATCATGGATGAGTCGGATACCGACATGGACGGGCTTGGTTGAATCGACCCGGATGAATCATCCTAAGAAGGTGGAGTGTTGCTGTCAACTATCATGGCCGCAGGGCTATTGGGCGGCTGTCTTTATCTGCGCGGATGGAAGGTCAGCGGCACCGTGGTCGGCGGCGCCGACTTCAGGATGTGTTTCTTCATCTGGCCCATCACATGCATCTCGCATTTCCTGCAATCGAATTCCAGCCGCAGTTTTTCGCTGCCATTCAGCAGCGTCATCGGCTCGGCACGCACCTGGCCCTGCACGCCGATCACGCCTTTCGCCTGCTTCGGGCACAGGCTGAGCGAATAGCGGATGCAATGGCGGGTGATCATCAGCGGAACTTCGCCTGCTTCCTCGTGCGCTTCATAGGCAGCTTCGATCAGTTTTACGCCATGCTTGGCATAGAAGCCGCGTGCGGCGGTGTTGTAGATGTTGGCGAGGAAAGTGAGCGTCTCCTCCGGATATGCCGCCGGCGGTTCCACGGCAGCTTTGCGCGGCAGGCGGACATGCGCGGCGAGGCGCGCAGCTTCCAGTTTCTCCACCGCATCGCGGCGCAACTGGTTGAGCAGTGAGCTCGGCGCGAACAGCGGCGCGGACCAGCCGACCGTCAGCGCATCCAGCTCGAAGTCGGTGTTGCCGAGGCGTGCCAGCTGCGCACGCACCGCATCCTCGGCTTCGTCCGGGTTCTTTGCGGGCTGCTTCTCGAACGTGGTGCTGGCGGTTGCTGCGATGCCGTCCTCGTCGTTGAGCGTGAGCGCAAAGCCTTCCGGCGTCTCGACAAAAGCAGCCTCCACGCCGATCTTGCGCTCCGCCGATTTCTTGTTGAGCGCAGTCTCCCAGGCCTGGTCACTGTTGCGGTTGATGTCGAGGCCGATGCGCAGGCCCGCCAGTTCGGCGATCTTCTCGTTCGGCCACACGCGCCACACCTTGCCCATCTGTTTTACCGAGTTGGCGCGGATGCCGCGTGTCTCGCGTTTGTGCAGGTAGTTGAGGCCGTCGCCGTTCGCCATCGCCGCGGCGGTCTCGATCTCGAACCAGTCCGGGCCGATCTTGCTCACCGTGCCCAGCGGCAGGCCGACGAAGCTGGGCGCGTCGAAGGCGCCGATGTCGATCTGGCGGCCGTTGGCGAAATAATCGGTCGCGCCGCGGTGGAAGGTCTTGTCCGGATCGGGTGTGAAAAGCAGTTTCGTGGTTCCGCTGGAGGCGGCATGCAGCTCGGGGTGTTCGTCCAGTATCTCGTCGAGCAGGCGGCGGTAATGGCCGGTGATGTTCTTCACATACGGCGCATCCTTGTAGCGCCCCTCGATCTTGAAGCTGCGTACCCCCGCATCGATCAGCGCGCGCAGGTTGGCGCTCTGGTTGTTGTCCTTCACCGACAGCAGGTGCTTCTCGAATGCGACCACGCGCCCCTGTGCATCTTCCAGCGTGTAGGGCAGGCGGCAGGCCTGCGAGCAGTCGCCGCGGTTGGCGCTGCGTCCGGTGTGGGCGTGGCTGATGTTGCACTGGCCCGAGTAGGCCACGCACAGCGCGCCGTGGATGAAGTGTTCGATCACGGTGTCGGCTGGCACGGCGGTGCGCACGGCCTTGATTTCTTCGATGGTGAGCTCGCGCGCCAGCACCAGTTGCGAGAAACCGACCTCGGCGAGGAACTTCGCCTTTTCCGGTGTGCGGATGTCGCACTGCGTGGAAGCGTGCAGGTCGATGGGCGGCAGGTCGAGTTCCAGCAGCCCCATGTCTTGCACGATCAGCGCATCCACGCCGACGTCGTAGCAGTCCTGCGCCAGCTTGCGCGCGGCATTCAGTTCGGCGTCGTGCAGGATGGTGTTCAGCGTGACATAGATCTTGGCGTGGAAGCGGTGCGCGTATTGCACCAGCTCGGCGATGTCGCGAATCTCATTGCCCGCCTTGTCGCGCGCGCCGAACGACGGCCCGCCGATATACACCGCATCCGCACCGTGCAAGATGGCCTCGCGGCCGATGGCGGCGGTCTTGGCGGGGGAGAGGAGTTCCAATGCTGTGGTTGAAGAGGATGCTGGCATGCGGCCGGATTATACCGGAGCAACGGCGCGAAGCCTCTCCCGGTTATGCCGCCTTCTGGATGAACTCTATGTAGTAACCGTCCGGGTCCTTGATGAAAGCGATGGGGCGGGAGCCGGGACGCAATGAACCGGGTTCCTTGATGACGGTTCCCCCCTTGCTGCGCACACGGGCACATGCTGCGGCGGCATCATCCACCTCGATGGCGATGTGGCCGTAGGCAGTGCCGAGCTCATAGGAGTCGACGCCCCAGTTGTAGGTGAGTTCAAGCACGGCGCCGTCCGCCTCCGACTGGTAACCGAGGAAGGCCAGTGTGAATTTCCCTTCCGGGTATTCGCTGCGGCGCAACTCTTTCATGCCGAGCACATCGGTATAGAACGAGATCGAGCGCTCCAGGTCGCCGACCCGCAGCATGGTGTGAAGTATGCGCATATGGTCTCCTTGTCGAGTCAGTTCATTTCGCGCGGAAGATGATCTCTTTCATCCGCTCCAGCTTTGGTGACACCACCGGCACGGTCAGCATGGTGCTGGCCACGGCCATCAGCAGCAGCGCGGTGAAGGTCTCGCTGGTGATGATCTGTTTGTCCAGCAACACGTTGGCGAAGATGATCATGATCAGCGCCTTGGTCTGCAGCAGCCAGCCGATGATGGAAGCCTCGCCCGGTTGCCACTTCAGTATCTTGCCGGCGGCATGCACGCCGAGCAGCTTGCCCGACACCGAGGCGAACAGCAGCACTGCCGCGACGAGGAACACCGCCGAGCCGCCCATCGCCCAGTTGGTGCGCAGGCCGGTACTGAGGAAGAACACCGGCATCACCACCAGCAGCACATGGTGGCGCAATTGATCCATCTTCTTCTGGTCGAACCAGTGGCTGTCCATCACCGCGCCGGCGAGGAAGGCGCCGACCATGAAGTGCAGGCCGGACCAGTCCGCGCCGAGTCCGCACAGCGCGAGCCAGATCAGTCCCACATACCAACGGTCGCTCTCCTGCAGCCACAGCATGAAGCGGCGGAAATAGATGCTGGCGACGCCGAAGGCGACGAGGAAACCGACCTGTTTGCCGACGCGTTCCCAGTCGAGCAGGATCAGCGCCAGCACGCCCCAGATGGCGATGTCGTCCATGCTGGCGTAACGCAGGATGCGCTGGCCTATTGGCTGGCGCAGGATGTGCAGCTTCTCCATCAGCAGGATGAGGATGGGCAGCGCGGTGACGGCGCAGGCCATGCCCACACCCGCCACGAACTGCCAGGTCTGCGCCTGCGGCCCCATCCAGCCGTCGTACATCAGCATGCCGACGGCGGCGATGCAGCCGAACAGCAGCGGCGTGCCCAGCGCGAGACCGGCAGTGATGCCGCTTTCGATGCGGTACTTCCACGCCTCGCGCAGGTCGAGCTCGATGCCGGCGATCCACACGAAGATCATCACCGCCCACCAGGCGATGCCGTTGAGCGACTGGATCACCTGCGGCGTGAATACGGTCTGGTAATACTCGGGAAAGGCTGCGCCGAGGATGCCGGGGCCGAGCAGGATACCGGTGATGATCTGCACCACCACCAGCGGCGCGTAGTAGTCGGTCTTGCCGATGCGCCAGATCGCATAGGGGATGGTGAACACCAGCAGCATGGCGACGAGGAAGAGTTCGGTGGTGCTCATGGAGGTGTGCATATCATGCGTCCTAAAAAATCAGCAACTCGGTGGAGGGGTATCTCTGAACCTATGGATCGCCGCTTCGACCATGTCCTCGGTGCTGCCGCTTTCCGCGTGCCGCATCCTCAGGTAGCTGGCATCGTTTCCTTCGCGGATGATGGCATATATCGTGTCGAGGCCGGCGGAACTGCCCAGTCGGTCGGCGTAAGAATCAAGCTTGCGCAGCGTGGACAGGATGTCTTCGCGCAGGGAAAACGCCTGATGGCTCTTGGGGTGCACGATGTTGCCGTCCAGCCCGAAGCGGCATGCCTGGAAGCGGTTGTAGTTGTAGACCAGATAATCGTCTTCTGCGGGTGCCGGTTCCGTGCGATCCAGCAGGTAGCTACAGAGCGTCTGCAGGTATGCCGACAGCGCCGCCGCGGTTTCCACGGTTAGCGGCGTGTCGCACACGCGCAGTTCGATGGTGCCGTACTCCGGTTTTGGGCGGATGTCCCAATAGAAGTCCTTCATGCTTTTCACCATGCCGGTGTCTTCCATCTTGGAAAAATAGCTGTGCGCGAAGTCGTCCCAGCTCAGCGTAAATGGCGCGCGCCCGCTCAGCGGGAAAGCGAACACCGAGTTCAGGCGCGCCGAGTTGAACAGCGTATCGACCCCTTGGAAATAGGGCGAGGACGCGGACAATGCAATGAAGTGCGGAACATAGCGGTTCAGCGCATGCAGCAGGAACAGCGCCTCGTCTCCCGAGCTGCAACCGATATGTATGTGCTGGCCGAACACCGTGAACTGCTTGGTGAGGTATCCGTAGAGCGCGGATACCTCCTGGAAGCGGGGCTTGGGGAATATCTTGCGCTCGGCCCAGTGCTGGAACGGATGCGTGCCGCCGCCGCAGATGCCGACGTTCAGCTTGTCGCCCGCGCGCACCAGCGTGTCGCGTATGAGCTGCAGCTGTGCGAGCAGGCCGGCGTGATTGGTATGAACGCCGGTGTTGATCTCGATCATGCTCTCGGTCACCTCCGGCGTGACGTTGCCGGGAAAATCCCTGCGCCGCAGCAAGTGCAGCAGGTCCTGACTGGCGGCAGTGAGATCGAGGTCGCTGAGGTTGACGAGTTGCAGCTCCAGCTCGACGCCGAACGTGAGCGATGCCGATGTCTTGAACGTTTCCAGCGGCACCGTCAGCTCCTGTCCGCGTCGTGGGTTTCGCGGGCCAGCGCAAGTGCCCACTGCGTGATGACGGGGCCGATCACCTCCAGCAGCAGGGTAATGGCGGCCAGCGCGGTCAGTTGGTCGATCAGGCCAATTCCAAGGTGCCGGGTCTGTTCCAGCATCAGGATGGCGAAGGCCGACAGCGGCGTCAGCGCCATTCCGGTCAGCAACCCCTTTTTCCAGCTGATGCCGCTGAGATGTGCGAAGGCGATAACACTCGAAGTCTTGACCAGGAAGCGGACGACAAACAGGACGAGTGCGAGCACGGCGCCGCCAGCCACCATCTGCCATTCCAGCGTGCTTGCCATGAACACGAACAGCAGCACGGTCAGCAAATTGCCCAGCGCGCCGAAGTTCCGTTCGGTCTGGCTTAAGGCGACGCGGCGGTGGCGCGCAATCAGGCCGAAGGCGAGTGCTGCCGGTACCGGGGAGAACTTGAGCGCGTGGGTCAGCGCCACCAGCAAGACGATCGCTAGCGCGAAGGCGACAGTGGCGTCCCGTCCGGCGCCGAGCCGGGGCAGCAGGGCGGGCAGGCCGATGCCGAAAAGCCCGCCGAGCGAAGCAGACACCAGCAGAACGACCAGGCTGTTCCAGAGCGCATGCAGGATGTCTCCCGTGCTCTGGAAGACCCACAGACCAAGCACCGCCTTGAAAGTGAAGACGGCCAGCACGCAATTGAAGGCGGACAGGTGCAGTATCCGCTCGGTGACTTGCCCGGAACTGCGCTGTTCGTTCACGACGCGCAGCACGGCTGCCGGCGAGGTCGCCATGGCAAGCGATGCCAGCAGCAGCGAAGGGATAAGCGTCATGGCGAAGGCCTGCGCGACGTAGAACACGGCGGCGAACGTGGCAAAGGCCTCGGTCACGCTGCTTGCGCCCAGCCAAGGGTTGTTGCGCAGCCAGCGCAGATTGATGCGGTATCCCAGTTCGAACAGGATCAGGCCGAATGCGATGTTCGCCAACAGCACAACGCTGTCCGAATAAGGCAGCACGCCGGGCTGGATGTTGGCCAGCACAAAGCCGACAATGCCATAAACGCTGATACGCGGCAGGCCGGTCCAGCGGTGTGCGAGTTCGCCCGCTATCCAGGCAGCGGCGAGCGCAAGCGGCCAGGCAAGGTTGGAGGCGATGGGCAGCAGATCAGGCATTCCGGGGCTTCAGCAGATCAGACCAGCCCCATCGTCACCAGCGCGATGAAGGCGGCGAACAGCGCGAAATGGCTGATGCCCTCGATGGCGTTGGTCTCGCCGTCGTGCAGGTTGTTCATCACGGTGAGGAAGGTGAGCAGCAGCAGGCCGCCCTGCACCGGCGTCAGCGCCATCACGATGCGCTCGCCGTTGAATAGCGCGATGGCTTCGATAACCGGCAGCGTGAGCAGCACGGTGGCCAGCGATGCGCCGAGGGCGATGTTGACGGTGGTCTGCATGCGGTCCTGCTGTGCGGCCTTGAGTGCGGTCAGGATCTCCGGGCTGGCCGAGATCAGCGCCACCAGCACGGCGGGGATGGATTTCGGCAGGCTGCTGCCGGCCAGTCCTGCATCCAGCAGTACCGACAGCACTTCCGAGAGCAGGCCGACCAGCACGATGGCGCCGACCATGATGCCCACATGCAGCGCATTCGGGCTGTGCGTCTCGTCGTGCGCCTCTTCCTCATCCTCGCTCGAATATTCGAAGAAGGTGCGGTGTTCCACCGTCTGCAAACGCAGGAAGGCCATGTACATCACCGCCATGATGCCGATGGAGAACACCGAGTAGATGTGCCACTGCGCATCCGGCACGAAGTCCGGCACGAACATGCCGATGCCGATGGCGACCAGCAGCATGGCGACGAAGGAGTTGGCCGAGGAGATGTTGTATTTGGTCTGGCCGTGCTTGAGTCCGCCGACGATGGCGGCGAGGCCCAAGATGCCGTTGATGTCGAACATCACGGCGGCGAACACCGTGTCGCGCGCCAAGGTCGGATTCGGCTCGCCCATCAGCAGCACCACCAGGATCACCACCTCCACCGACACCGCAGCGAGCGTGAGGATCAGCGTGCCGTAGGGTTCGCCCAGGCGCATCGCCAGCACTTCGGCGTGGTGCGCGATGCGGAAGGCGACGCCGATGATGGCGGCGAGGATCACCAGCAACAGCCCCCACAAGGTGACGCCACCGTGTTCGACGGCGCCGTGTTCGAGCGCGATGCCCAGCCCGAGCACGAGCAGGGCGATGGCGATGGGGAATTCCGATTTGAGATATTTCATGGCGTACTCTTGATTGGATGATGAAATGCAGCGCCGGATTATACCGGATGCGACAATGGCGGCCGTCAGGCATCAGTGCCGGTGGCGGGGATATGCAAAGTCTCGGGAAGAAATTGTTATTGTGGGTACTGCTCGCCGCGGCTCCCGCGGGCGCGCACAGCGAAGGCTGGTCGCTGGGCGAGGCGGATTGGGGGCAGTTGACGCTGGGGGTCGTCTCCGGCATCGCCGCGCATGAGGTCGGCCACATGGCGGTGGCGAAGAGCAAAGGCTACCGCGTGAGCCACGACGGCATGTCGATCACCTATCCGGGGGTGAACTTCACGCGCTCCGGCCAGCTACAGCTCGCCTCGGCCGGCTACCAGACGCAGTGGCTGCTGTCGGAAATCGCACTGCGCGACGAGCACTGGCAAGAACGCAAAACGCCGCCGGGTGATTTCGGCGCGGGCATCATCTGCTCCAGCATCGGGGTTTCGCTGGCCTACCTGACTTTCCTCAAGAACCAGTACAACGGCGATGTCTACGGCGTATCCCGCGCCAGCGGCATGTCGCATGACCGCGCGGCCCTGTTGATGGCCGTCCCCGCCGCCATGGATGCATGGAGATTGTTCGGCGACGATGTGCCGGAATGGGTGCCGAACCTGTCGGTGATGGGCAAGGGCCTGGCGATGGCCTGGATCTGGACTTACTGAGTAACGGCTATTTCCGGCGGTAAGTCACGAAGTGGTAGGTCAGCGGCTGCGGCGTCTCCTGTGTGCGCACTTCGCGTGCGGTTTCCTGCCATACGTTTTTATCGAATGCGGGGAAGTGCGCGTCGCCGCCCACGTCTTGCTGAATCTCGGTGATATAGAGCGTGTCGGCAAGATTCAAGGATTGCGCATAGATTTCCGCACCGCCAACGATGAACGCCTCTTTGTCATTCGCGCACAGCTTGATGGCATCTTGCAGCGAATGTGCAACCAAGCAGCCTTCCAGCTTCAGATTTTTATCGCGCGTCACCACTACCGTGGTGCGCCCCGGCAGCGGCTTGCCGATGGAATCGAAGGTCTTGCGGCCCATGATCATGTGATGCCCCATGGTCAGCGTCTTGAAGTGCTTGAGGTCTTCCGGGCAGCGCCAAGGCAACGTGTTGTTCACGCCGATGGTGCGGTTCTGCGCCATCGCGACGATCAGGGAGATGCTCATACTGCGACCGGAGCCTTGATGGCGGGATGCGGGTCGTAACCTTCCAGCGTGAAGTCTTCGTACTTGAAACCGAAGATGTCCTTCACCGCCGGATTGATCTTCATCGTTGGCAGCGCGCGCGGCTCGCGCGACAGTTGCAGCGCGGTCTGCTCCATGTGGTTGGAATACAGGTGTGCGTCGCCGAAGGTGTGCACGAAATCGCCGTACTTCAGCCCGCACACCTGCGCCATCATCATGGTCAGCAGCGCATACGAGGCGATGTTGAACGGCACGCCGAGGAAGATGTCCGCGCTGCGCTGGTAGAGCTGGCAGGAGAGCTTGCCGTCCGCCACATAGAACTGGAAGAAGGCATGGCATGGCGCCAGCGCCATCTTGTCCAGCTCGCCCACGTTCCAAGCCGACACGATGATGCGGCGCGAATCGGGATTGTTCTTGAGTTGCTCGACGGCGATCTTGATCTGGTCGATCACGCGGCCATCCACCGCTTCCCACGAGCGCCACTGCTTGCCGTACACAGGGCCGAGGTTGCCGCCCTCGTCCGCCCACTCGTCCCAGATGCTGACGCCGTTGTCCTTGAGATACTTGATGTTCGTGCTGCCCTGCAAAAACCACAGCAGCTCATGGATGATGGATTTCAGGTGGCACTTTTTGGTGGTGACCAGCGGAAAACCCTGCGCGAGGTCGAAGCGCATCTGGTAGCCGAACACGCTGGTGGTGCCGGTGCCGGTGCGGTCGGATTTCTTGGTGCCGTGGTCCAGCACATGCTGCATCAGGTCGAGGTATTGGCGCATAGGGAATTCGTAATATTGCGGCGTCGGAGGGAACGTTCTTCAGGGGGCAATCCTAGCACAGCGGCCTGTTTGCCGCTGCATGGGCAAGATGGCGACGGGCATTTCAGAGGGCTGATTCCTGTCACGTCGACTGGCCGCCCAATGGCCGCTTTGCTATATTGGCTCCCATAGCCGGGCGAGTTCCAAGGTTTGAAAATCATTATTACCGGCAAGCCGAATCTGGCAAATGGGAGGAGAGATGCAACGGGTTGGAAGAAAAACGGGAGGGTCTTCTCCGGCCATAGTGGGGAGCGTCCGCAACGGTTTGCTGTTGCCTCCGCTGGTGTTCCTGCTGTCCATCCTGATCACCGCATCGGCATGGATCATTTCCTCCGACTCCATACGGCAGGCGCAAAAGGATTATTTCGATTTCCGTGTGCGCGAAACCATGGAACGCATCGAACAGCGCATGCAGGCCTATGAAGAGGTGCTGCGTGGCGGACAAGGCCTGTTCAAGGCCTCGTCGGATGTGGGCAGAACGGAGTTCAGGGATTACGTCGCCTCGTTGCGCCTGGCCGAATACTATCCCGGCATCCAGGGCGTGGGTTTCTCGCTCGTCGTCCCGGCGGCGGAGATGGACAGGCATCTTCGCCGGATGCGCGCGCAAGGTTTTCCAGAATATACCATCCGTCCCGCTGGTGAGCGCGATCCCTACAGTTCGATCGTTTACCTTGAACCCTTCGCCGATCGCAATCTGCGCGCCTTCGGTTTCGATATGTACTCCGAGGCGGTGCGGCGTGAAGCGATGGACAGGGCGCGCGATTCCGGCGAAGTGACGATGACCGGGAAGGTGCGCCTGGTCCAGGAATCCGGACAGCGCGAACAGGCCGGTTTCCTGATGTATGCGCCGGTCTTCCGTAACGGCAAGCCGATAATCACGGAGGCGGACCGGCGTGCCAGCCTCGTTGGCTGGGTGTATGCGCCTTTCCGCATGGACGATCTGATGGAGGGAATCCAGAGCGAGCGCGTCCATGACCTGGATATCGAGATATTCGACGGCAAAGAAACGGATCTCGCCGCATTGATGTATGACTCCGACGGAAGCCGTGCCGTTGGTCTGGCACGTTCGGGCGCGATGGAGGCCAGTCACATTATCGAGATTGCGGGACGCCCGTGGACGGTCAAAGCGTTTCCGCTGGCCGGGATATATTCGCGCGTGAGTAGCGACCGCGCCACGCTGATCGCGCTTGCGGGAGGCGCGATCAGCATCCTGCTGGGGTGGTTGACCTGGCTGCTGGTGACCGCCCGCGAGCGGGCAATCAGCGCTGCAAAGAAAATGAACCATGACCTGATCGAAGCCGAGGTGGCTGTCAGGAAGCAGGAGCAGCGACTCTCCGAGATCATCTGGGGGACCAACATCGGAACCTGGGAATGGAATGTGCAGACCGGCGAAGCTGTTTTCAACGAACGCTGGGCGGAGATCGTCGGCTATACCCTGGACGACCTTGCTCCTTGCAGCATCGAAACCTGGATCAGGCTCGTCCATCCGGAGGACGGCAAGCGCTCCGGGGAGCTTCTGGAAAGGTGCTTCAGGCGGGAGGCTGCGACTTACGAGTGCGAAGCGCGGATGCGCCACAAGAACGGCGAATGGGTATGGGTGCTGGATCGCGGCAAAGTGGTCGAGTGGACCGCCGACGGCAAGCCCTTGCGCATGTCCGGGACGCATCAGGACATCACAGAGCAGAAGCTGATCGGCGAGCGGCTGAAGGAGGAGCGCGACTTCACCGATGGCGTGCTGGATACGGCCAGGAGTCTGATCATGGTGATCGACCGCGAAGGCCGGGTGGTCCGCCTCAACCGTGAAGCGGAGGCGTTCACGGGATATGCGCTGGACGAGGTCAAGGACGAGCCGTTCTTCTGGGAGCGCTTCCTGCTGCCGGAGCAGCGGGAGAAAGTGCATGGTGTGTTCAGCTCGACCATGGCAGGTAACGTCGTCCCCCGTTACGAGAACTACTGGGTCAGCCGGGACGGCAGCAAACGCCTGTTCGACTGGTCGAATTCCATCCTCAGGGACGCGGGGGGCGATGCCGAATACCTGATCACCGTCGGCATCGACATCACGGACAAGAAGAAAGCCGAAAGCGAGATACGGCGCTATGTGGAACTCGTGGACAAGTACGTCATCAGCTCGACGACAGACCGGGACGGCGTCATCCTGTCGGCATCCGATGCACTTTGCCGTTTGTCGGGATACTCGCGGGATGAATTGATCGGCAGCCCATACGATATTCTTCGTCATCCGGATATGCCGGATTCCCTCTATCAGGAATTGTGGGCCACGATCCTGGATGGACGCGTCTGGCAGGGCGAGATCAAGGGACTCACCAAGAATGGCGACCACTACTGGACCGAGGTCCATATCGAACCTTCATTTTCGGATGGCGGGGAGGTCGTGGGCTTTACCGCCATCCGTCAGGACATTACTGCCAGGAAACTGGCGGAGGCGCTGTCCATCACGGACAAGCTGACCCAGCTGTACAACCGCAGAAAGCTCGACGATGCCCTGCAGAAGGAGATCGAGAGGTCAAAGCGCTTCGGACTGCCGTTATCGGTGATCATGTTCGATATCGATTTCTTCAAGCGGGTCAATGATGCCTATGGCCATCAGGCGGGTGACGAGGTGCTGGTCCAAGTTGCAAGGCTGCTGAAGGAGAATGTCCGTGGGATCGATGTGCCGGGGCGCTGGGGAGGCGAAGAGTTCCTGGTCGTCTGCCCCGAGACCGATGTGGACGGAGCCTGCCTGCTTGCCGAAAAACTCAGGGCGATCGTCGCCGCGCACGAATTCCACCCTGTGGGCCATAACACCTGCAGTTTCGGTGTCGCGTCCAGGCTGCCGGACGAGAGTGTGGATGCGCTGCTCGGTCGTCTGGATGCGGCACTGTATTGTGCCAAGGAACAAGGGCGGAACCGGGTGGTGGTGTCAAAAGAGAATCGCGCTTGACCCCTCCGTGCTGCATGCCCGCTCATGGAATGACCGTATAATCTGCGCACGATTTACGGAGAACCATGATGACGCTGGCCCAACTGACTTTTTCCAACACCCTTTCCGCTCCCCATCAACTGATCGTTCTGCCCAAGGGTAAGACCCTGCCGAAAGACGTGCCGCACGGCGATCTGCTGGCCGCAGTGCTGAAGCGCCGCGACATGAAGGCGGACGAGCTGGCGAAGTCGCCTGTCGCGGCGAATGCGGCGGACGGCACGCTGGTGGCGTGGGCGATGCTGGACGAGAAGAAGGATGCGTTCGCGCAGCAGGTGGTGGTGCGCAAGGCGTTGCAATTGTTGCTGGAAGAACAGCCCAAGCTGCTGGGCATCGCGGTCTCCGGTGCCACGGCGCAGCGTGCCGCCGAACTGGCGGTGTATGGCGCGTGGGTGAATGCGAGCCTGTTGCCGGTGCACAAGAAGAAGGACGAGCGCAAGCCGTTGCAGAAGATCATGCTGAGCGGCAGCGTAGACAAGAAGCCGTTCGATGCGCTGCGCGCGCAGGCGGCAGGTAACCTGCTGTGCCGCGAGCTGACCATATTGCCGCCGAACGAACTGACGCCGGGCATGTACCGTCAGCGCGTGAAGAAGCTGGCGACAGCGAACAAGTGGAAGTACGAAGAATTCGACATGAAGAAGCTGCGGACTATGGGCGCGGGCGCTTTCGTGGCGGTGGCGCAGGGCAGCGACCCGGAAGACGCGGCCATCGTGCATCTCTCGTACAAACATCCGAAGGCGAAGCAGACCATCGCGCTGGTGGGCAAGGGCATCTGCTTCGACACCGGCGGCCACAACCTCAAGCCGTCGCGCTACATGCACAACATGCACGAGGACATGAACGGCTCGGCCGTGTCGCTCGGCATCCTGCTCGCGGCAACACAAATGAAGCTGGCGGTGAACATCGACTGCTGGCTGGCGCTGGCGCAGAACCACATCAGCCCCAAGGCTTACAAGCAGAACGACATCGTGAAGGCGCTGAACGGCACGCACATCGAGATCATCCACACCGATGCCGAGGGACGCATGGTGCTGGCCGATACGCTCACGCTGGCCTCGCGCGCCAAGCCCAACCTCATCATCGACTTCGCCACGCTCACCGGCAGCATGGCGACCGCGCTGGGGGCGCGCTATTCCGGCGTGTTCGCCACCAGCGACGAACTGGCGCAGCGCGCGGTGAGCACGGGCAAGCAGACCGGCGAACGGCTGTGCGCTTTCCCGCAGGACGAGGATTACGAGGCCGAGCTGGATTCCAAGGTGGCCGACATCAAACAGTGCACGCTGGCGGGCGAGGCGGACCATATTTTGGCGACGCGCTTCCTCAAACGCTTCGTCGAACACGACACGCCCTGGCTGCACGTGGATTTGTCGTCCAGCCGTTGCGAAGGCGGCTTGGGCATCGTGGCGGGTGACGTGAACGGCTTCGGTGTCGGCTGGGGCTTGGCGATGTTGTCGTAGCGTTGCCGCTGGTGACGCCGAAAAACGGGGGCTCGCGCGAGTCCCCGTTTTTTATGCCGGATATGGGCGGGGAGTATCGAGGCCGAGCTATCCGGCGAACTCGAATTCCGCGACCAGGATGTGATGGTCCGATGCGGGCGTCGGGTTTACGCTGTGGCGCAGCGGGTGCAGGTGTTTGTTGTAGAAGATGTGGTCGAGCACGTAAGGGCGGTAGCGCCAGGTGATCTCGTCCTCCTGCACAGTGCGGAAGCCGGCATCGGCGAATTGGCGCACCAGCGATTCGCGCTTGCTGACGTTGAAATCGCCGGCGATCAGCGCGGCACCCTTGGCGCGGCGCAATTGCCCGATGACGAGCTGGCGCTGGTCGGGATGTTGCTCGCTGGAAGAGTTGAGCATGAAATACGCGAGCAGGTGGACATTCAACAGCTGCAACTCATGACCGTCGACCGTGGTCGTTGCGCCGATCAGCAGGCGGTCGGTGGGGGTCGTCTTCCTGCCTTCGAACTCGAATTCGATGGACGGCGAGGGTAGGTCGATGCGGAAGGTGTCGCGCAACGGCGTCTTGGAAAAGATCGCCAGGCCGATGCCGAAAGGCAGCTCGCGCGGGTCGGCCTTGGGGTAGGAGAAATAACCGTGGTAGCCCTTGAGCGCCGCTTTCAGCCGTGTGTAATTCGGCGGCGGTTCGGTTTGCGCGCCGCCGCGCTGGGCATGTTCCACTTCCTGCAACAGGATGATGTCGGCGTCGTGGCGCAGTATCTCCGCGATGGTCAGCTCAAGGTCGATAGGCGCGTGCCCCGGATCGGCCGCATCCCACATCTGCCCGAACTGCATGTTGAACTGCAAGACTTTGAAAGTGCTCATAGGGCGCTATGATGCCATTGCGGGCGTTTCAAGGAAACCACTGGATTGCGGGGCACGGGGCGGTCACAGCGAAAATCCGACCAGCGCATAGCGCGCGAATTTGCCGATCAGCATGAATAGCGCAGCCTGCCAGGGGTTGAGCCGTAGCCAGCCCGCCGCGAGGCACAGCGCGTCGCCGATGAACGGTAGCCAGGCGAACAGCAACACCGGCGTACCGTGCCGCCGCACTTTCTCCACATGCTTGAGTTGTTGCGTCATCGGCATCAACCAGCCCATGCCGAAGGAGATCATGCCGCCCAGCGTGTTGCCGAGCGTCCCGAGCAGCAGCGCCGGCCACAACAGCTCGGGGTGCAGCTTGAGGATGCCGGCCAGCACCAGTTCGGAGCCGCCCGGCAGCAGCGTCGCGCCGAGCAGGCTGGACAGGAACAGGCCCCATAAGCTGAGGTCGCTGTCCAGCCAGCCGGTCAACGTTTCCAATTAGTGCGACTTCTTCTTGGGGGGCATCAGGTCGGTAATGGTGCCTTCCGCCATTTCTGCCGCGAAGTTGAATGTCTCCGACAGTGTCGGGTGCGGGTGGATGGTGAGACCGATGTCTTCCATGTCCGCGCCCATCTCCAGCGCCAGCACCGCTTCGGCGATGAGTTCGCCCGCATTGGTGCCGACGATGCCAGCACCGAGGATGCGGCGCGTGGTCGGATCGAGCAGCACTTTGGTCGCGCCTTCCTCGCGCGCGATGGAGAGTGCGCGGCCGGAAGCCGCCCACGGGAACACGCCCTTCTCGTATTCGATGCCTTGCGCTTTGGCTTGCGTCTCGGTGAGTCCCATCCATGCGATCTCGGGATCGGTGTAAGCGACGGAAGGGATGGTCAGCGGTTCGAAGAATGCCTTGTGTCCGGCGATGTTCTCCGCCGCGACCTTGCCCTCGTGCACCGCCTTGTGCGCCAGCATCGGGTCGCCGACGATGTCGCCGATGGCGAAGATGTGCGGCACGTTGGTGCGCATCTGCTTGTCCACGGGGATGAAGCCGCGCTCGTTCACGATGAGCCCGGCCTTCTCGGCGGCGATCTCACGGCCGTTCGGGCGGCGGCCCACGGCCATCAGCACCTTGTCGTACAGCTGCGGTTCGGCCGGGGCCTGTTCGCCTTCGAAGGTGACTTTCAAGCCTGCCTTGGTGGCCTCGATCTTCGTCACTTTGGTCTTCAGCATGATGGCTTCATAGCGCTTGCCGATGCGGGTGTGCAGCGGCTTGACCATGTCCTTGTCCGCGCCGGGCATCAGCTGGTCCATGAGTTCGACCACGCTGATCTTCGCGCCGAGCGCGTCGTACACGGTGGCCATTTCCAGGCCGATGATGCCGCCGCCGATGACCAGCATGCGCTTGGGCACGTCCTTCAGCGCCAGTGCGCCGGTGGAGTCGATGATGCGCGGATCGTCATAGGGGAAGCCGGGGATGCGCGCCACGCTGGAGCCGGCCGCGACGATGGCGTTGTCGAAGGTGACGACCTTCTTGCCTTCGGCCGTTTCCACTTCCAGGCTGTTCGGCGAGGTGAACTTGGCGACGCCGCGTACCACTTGCACCTTGCGTTGCTTCGCCAATCCGGCGAGGCCGCCGGTGAGTTTGCCGATCACGCTTTCTTTCCAGCCGCGGATGCCGTCGATGTCGATCTTGGGCTTGCCGAAGGTGACGCCGTGATGCGAAACCTCTTCCGCTTCGTTGATGACCTTGGCCACGTGCAGCAGCGCTTTGGACGGGATGCAGCCGACGTTCAGGCAGACGCCGCCGAGCGTGGCGTGTTTCTCGATCAGCACCACTTGCTTGCCGAGGTCGGCGGCGCGGAACGCCGCAGTGTATCCGCCTGGGCCGGCGCCGAGCACGACCACTTCGGCGTGGATGTCGCCCTTAGCGACGTTGGCCGCGGGAGTGGGGGCTACTTGCGGGGCAGCAGCAGGGGCGACCGCCTGCGGCGCAGGAGCAGCCTTGGCCGGTGCCGGAGCCTCGGCGCTGCTTTCCAGCAGCAGGATGACGGAGCCTTCGCTGACCTTGTCGCCGACCTTCACCTTCAGCTCCTTCACGGTGCCGGCAGCGGGGGAGGGCACGTCCATGGTCGCCTTGTCGGTCTCCAGCGAGATGAGTGCCTGTTCTTTCTCGATCTTGTCGCCGGCTTTCACCGCGATCTCGATGATGGCAACGCCTTTGAATCCGCCGATGTCCGGTACTTTGATTTCGATTGTGCTCATTGTTTTCTCTTTCCTTGTCAGATGCGGATTTGCCCGTTGCCGAGCACGATGAATTTTTGCGAGGTCAGCCCTTCCAGCCCGACCGGGCCGCGCGCATGGATCTTGTCGGTGGAGATACCGATCTCCGCGCCCAGCCCGAATTCGAAACCGTCGGCGAAACGCGTGGAGGCGTTCACCATCACGCTGGCGGAATCCACTTCGCGCAGGAAGCGCATCGCCTTGCTGTAGTTCTCGGTGACGATGCTGTCGGTGTGCTGCGAACTGTAGGTGTTGATGTGGGCGATGGCCTCGTCCAGACCGGCCACCACGCGCACGCTCAGGATTGGCGCGAGGTATTCGGTGCGCCAGTCTTCCTCGGTGGCAACCTTCATCCCTGCGACGAGCTTGCGTGCGGCATCGTCGCCGCGCAGTTCGACGCCTTTCTTGGTGTAGATGGCGCACAGCTCGGGCAACACTTGTGCCGCGACGTCGGCGTTCACCAGCAGCGTCTCCATCGCGTTGCACACGCCGTAGCGGTGGGTCTTTGCGTTGTCGGCGATGCGGATGGCTTTTTGCAGATCGGCCTCGTCGTCGATGTACACATGGCAGATGCCATCCAGGTGCTTGATCACCGGCACCTTGGCATCACTGGAGATGCGCTCGATCAGGCCCTTGCCGCCGCGCGGCACGATGATGTCCACGTATTCCGGCATGGTGATGAGCTCGCCTACGGCGGCGCGGTCGGTGGTGTTCACCACCTGCACAGCCGTCTCGGGCAACCCGGCTTCACGCAAGCCCTGGTAGACGCAGGCGGCGATGGCACGGTTGGAATGGATGGCCTCGGAACCGCCGCGCAGGATGGCGGCGTTGCCGGATTTCAGGCACAGGCCGGCGGCGTCCGCCGTCACGTTCGGGCGCGATTCGTAGATGATGCCGATGACGCCGAGAGGTACGCGCATCTTGCCGACCTGGATGCCGGACGGGCGATATTTCATGTCGCTGATCTCGCCGATGGGGTCGGGCAGCGCGGCGATCTGGCGCAGGCCTTCGGCCATGCCCTGGACGGTCTTTTCGGTGAGCGTCAGGCGGTCGATGGAGGCCGGGTCGATGCCGTTGGCCTTGGCGGCAGCGACGTCCTTGGCGTTTTCGGCGAGGAGCTTCGCGCTGTTGAGCAGGATGGCCGTGGCGATATTTTCCAGCGCGTGGTTCTTGGCGTTGGCGTCGGCCTGCGCCATCAGGCGCGATGCGGCGCGCGCCTGTTTCCCGACGGACTTCATGTATTCCTTAATGTTTTCCATGTTGCTTTTCTCATTAGAGAGGCGCGCATTTTAGCATTGCGCATGCGCTAGAATGCTGGCCTTGTTCAAGAAAGCACAGCATGTCCGATATTCTGAAAAAAATCCTTGCGGTGAAGGCACAGGAAGTCGCCTTCGCGCTGACCAATAAGCCATTGCCGCAATTGCGCGCCGAAGCCGAGCAAGCCGCAGCGCCGCGCGATTTCGTCGCGGCCATACGCGGCAAGATCGCAGCCGGAAAGTCGGCCGTGATCGCCGAGATCAAGAAAGCCAGTCCGAGCAAAGGGGTGATTCGCGAGGATTTCCGTCCCGCCGAGATCGCGGCGAGTTATGCAAAGCACGGCGCGGCCTGTCTGTCGGTGCTGACCGACGAGCAGTTCTTCCAGGGCAGCGCGGACTATCTCAGGCAGGCGCGCGCGGCCTGCGAGTTGCCGGTGCTGCGCAAGGATTTCATGGTGCACGAATACCAGGTCTACCAGGCACGCGCGATGGGGGCGGATGCCATCCTGCTGATCGCCTCGGCGTTGACGCTGAGCCAGATGAAGGCGTTCGAAAAGCTGGCGCACAAGCTGGGCATGGCGGTACTGGTGGAGGTGCACGACGGCGACGAGCTGGCGATCGCGCTGCAACTGAAGACGCCGCTGATCGGCATCAACAACCGCAACCTGCGCACCTTCGAGGTGACGTTGCAAACCACGCTGGACCTGCTGGCGCGTATCCCGCAGGACCGCATCGTCGTCACCGAGAGCGGCATCTTCACGGCGGACGATGTGAAGTTGATGCGCGGCCATAGCGTGAACACCTTCCTGGTCGGCGAAGCGTTCATGCGTGCCGACGATCCCGGTGCCGAGCTGGCCAAGGTGTTCGGCGTTTGAATCGGTAACGGCAGTCCAGTGTGGTAACGGGAGAACAATCTTGAGCGCGATCCATCCTTCGGAGCTGGCTTTCATTACTAAACACGCGCCGTTCGACCGCATGGAGCTGGCGCATGTGCTGTGGATGATGGAGCACATGACGCTGGACTACTACGCGGCAGGTGAGGTGATCGTTTCGCCGGAGCAGGGCGCGGTGGACCGCTTTCTCATCATCAAGCAGGGGGTGGTGCACGGCGAGCAGAACGTCGCCAAAGCTTCGGATGCCGATACCTGGCTGGAGCTGATGGAAGGCGAGTGTTTTCCGCTGGGCGCGCTGCTGGCCAATCGCTCGGTGGCGAGCGTCTACCGGGCGGGCAGCGATATCTTCTGCTATGAACTTCCCCATGCGTTCTTCCTCGAGCTGATCGGCATGAGTGCGCCGTTCCGCGACTTCTGCACGCGGCGCATCGCCAACTTGCTGGAACATTCCAAGCAGGTCATCCAGGCGCAGTACAGCCAGTCCAGCGTCGAGCAGCAATCGCTGGCCAGCCCGCTGTCGGCCATCATCCGCCGTGCGCCGGTCACCTGCGCGCCGGATAGCACGGTGCGTCAGGCGCTGGCGGTAATGAGCGAGCAACGCATCGGTTCCATGGTGGCGGTCGATGGCGACGGGCGGCCGCTCGGCATCATGACCCTGCACGACGTGCTCGACCGTATCGCCATCCCGCAAGCCAACCTCGACCAGCCGGTGATCAACATCATGAGCACGCAACTGTCGAGCCTGCCGCCGCAGGCCTTGGCGCACGAGGCGGCGCTGTTGATGGCCAGGCAGGGCTTCCGCCATGTGCTGGTAGTCGAGAACGAGAAGCTGGTCGGCCTGTTGTCGGAAAAAGACCTGTTTGCCTTGCAGCGCGTCGGCCTGCGCCAGATCGGTTCGACCATCCGCCATGCCGAGACGACCGAGGTGTTGCAGCAGGCCGCCATCGATATCCGCCGCATGGCGCACAGCATGATGGCGCAGGGGGTGGCGCCGGAGCAGTTGACCCAGTTCATCTCCACCTTCAACGATCTGCTCAACGCACGCGTGGTGGAGCTCGAATGCAAGTCCAGCGGATTGGTCGGTACGCCTTTGCACGACGGGCTGTGCTGGATGGCTTTGGGGTCGGAAGGCAGGTTCGAGCAGACGCTGAATACCGACCAGGACAATGCCATCATCTTTGCGGTGCCGCAGGGCATGACGGCGGATCAGGTGCGCGAGAAGTTGTTGCCGGTGGCGCGGCGCATCAACGAGACGCTGGCGCGCTGCGGCTTCCCGCTGTGCAAGGGCGAGATCATGGCGAGCAACCCCAAATGGTGTCTGTCGCTGGAGGAATGGAAGCGCACTTTCAACGGCTGGATCGGCGGTGGCACCCCGGAGCAGCTGCTCAACGCTTCCATCTTCTTCGATTTCCGTGCGCTGTACGGCGCGGAGCATCTGGCCGAGGAGCTGCGCGGTTGGCTGGCACGCGTCGCCAGTGACAACAGCCGCTTTCTGCACCTGATGGCGGAGAACGCTTTGCGCAACCGGCCGCCGCTGGGCGTGGTGCGCGACTTCGTGGTGGGCAAGGGGAACAAACTGGACCTGAAGGTGAACGGCATCACGCCCTTCGTCGATGCGGCGCGCATCTTCAGCCTGGCGGCCGGCGTGACGCAGACCAATACCATCCAGCGTTTGCGCCTGAGTGCGGAGAAGATGCATCTGCATGAGTCGGAGATCGACGCGTGGATCGATGCGCTGCTGTTCATCCAGGTGCTGCGCCTGCGCCACCACGACGAGGTCAGCGCGAAGGGGACGAACGACGAGGCGCTGGACAACCTGATCGATCCGGAGAAACTGAACGAGCTCGATCGGCGCATCCTGAAAGAGGCGTTTCGGCAGGCGCGCAAACTGCAGGCGCGCCTGTCCATGGAGTATCACCTGTGATGAGTTGGTTGGCGCGCTGGTTCGGCAGCAAGCCGCAACTGGACGAGCAGCAGCAGCGGCGTCTCGGTGCCTGGCAGGCGCTGCCGCCGGCCGACCTGAAAGCGCCTGTCGCCGGTTCACGCTGTGTGGTGGTGGATGTGGAGACCACCGGCCTCAACCTGATGCAGGATCGCCTCATCTCCATCGGCGCGGTGGCGGTTGTGAACGGCAAGATCGCGCTGGGCGACAGTTTTTACGTGGTGTTGCAGCAGCAGGCGGCCAGCGAGAAAGACAATATCCTGTTGCACGGCATCGGCACCTCGGCGCAACTCAAAGGAGAGCCGCCGGCAGAAGCGCTGCTGGCCTTCCTGGAATATCTCGGCAAATCGCCGCTGGTCGCCTTCCATGCGACCTTCGACGAGACCATGATCAAGCGCGCCTTGCGCGACCACCTGGGGCTGAACTTCAAGCATCCCTGGCTCGATCTGGCCTATGTGATGCCGGGGCTGAATCCGCCGCTGGCGCGCAAGCTGCGCGCGCTGGACGACTGGATCGGGCAGTTCAACATCCGCATCGATGCCCGTCACAATGCCCTGGCGGACGCGCTGGCCACGGCGCAGCTGCTCCAGGTGGCGCACGCGCAGGCGCTGACCAGGAATATCGCCGACATGGCCGGCTTGCGCGATCTGGAAAAGAATCAGCGCTGGGTCAGTGCTGTAAGTTGAGCGTAAGCATCTTCACGTAATCTCGCGTCCCGTTGTACGAGAGAGCCGGGAATCCAATACCCGACTTGTTGAGTATCTTAAGGGAGCGAGTATGTCCAATCCGAATATCAACTGGGCGGCGATCGACGCCAATCCCAAGTTCCAGGCGCTGCACCGCAAGAAGACGTTCTTCCTGTGGGGGTTGATGGTGTTCTCCATCGTCTATTACTTCATGCTGCCCATAGGCGCAGCGTATTACCAGGATCTGTTCAAGACCAAGGTGTGGGGCGTGATCAACGTCGGCCTGCTGTTCGCCTTGTCCGAGTTCGTCGTGGCCTGGACCATCGCCTATGTCTATTCGAAGAAGGCCAATGCCCAGTTCGACGCGATGGCGCAAGAGATCATCAATGACGTGAACGGCGGGAGAATCTAAATGAGCAAGAACGTGAGCAGTTTCTTCCTGGCGGCCATCGCCCTGGTGGGTTGCACGGCAGCCTACGCGGCGGGCGGCGCAGTGGCCGACGAATACAAATGGATGACCTTCGCCGTGTTCGGCGCGATCATCGCCGTGACCATGGCCATCACCTGGTGGGCCGCGCGCTCCACCCATACCACTTCCGAGTTCTATGCTGCGGGCCGTTCGGTCAGCGGCATCCAGAACGGCTGGGCGATCGCGGGCGACTATCTGTCCGCCGCGTCCTTCCTGGGTATTGCGGGCCTGATCTCGCTGTACGGCTACGACGGCTTCATGTACTCGGTGGGCTGGCTGGTCGCTTACATCACCGTGCTGCTGGTGATCGCCGAGCCTTGCCGCAACATCGGCAAATACACCATGGGCGACATCCTCGCCTTCCGCAACGACCCGAAGAAGACCAAGACCGTGGCGGCGCTGTCCACCATCACCGTGTCCACCTTCTACCTGACCGCGCAAATGGTCGGCGGCGGCGTGCTGATCAAGACACTGATCGGCATCGACTACGAGATCTCCGTGATCGGCGTCGGCATCCTGATGCTGGCCTACGTGGTGTTCGGCGGCATGAAGGCAACCACCTGGGTGCAGATCACCAAGGCGGTGCTGCTGGTGGCGGCATCCATCATCTTGGTGATGCTGGTGTGGGCGCCTTACGGCTTCAGCCTGCCGTCGTACCTGCAAGCTGTGGTGGCCGATCCCGACGTGCAGAAACAAGTCGCCAAGTTGCTGGGCGACAAGGCTGCCACGATGACGCCGGAAGAACTGGGCCAGCGCTTCCTTGAGCCGGGCCTGTTCCTGAAGAACCCGATCGACCAGATCTCGCTGGGTCTGGCACTGGTGCTGGGCACCGCCGGCATGCCGCACATCCTGATGCGCTTCTTTACCGTGCCGACGGCCCAAGCTGCGCGCACTTCCGTGATCTGGGCGATGGGCATCATCGGCGGCTTCTACGTGCTGACCCTGTTCCTGGGCACCGGCGCTGCGATGCTGGTCGGTCCGGACAAGATCGCTTCAGTGGACGCCGGCGGCAACATGGCCGGTCCGCTGCTGGCGCAGTTCCTCGGCGGCGGCGAGAACTCGATGCTGGGCAACTTCATGCTGGCCTTCGTGGCGGCGGTGGCCTTCGCCACCATCGTGGCGGTGGTGGCCGGTCTGGTGCTGGCAGCCGCTTCCGCGATGGCGCACGACATCTACGTCGGCGTGATCCGCGGCGACCATGCCACTCCCAAGGAGCAAGTGGTGGCAGCGCGCGTGGCTTCCGTGATCGTCGGCATCATCGCGATCACTGTCGGTATCCTGGCCAAGGGCCAGAACGTCGCCCACCTGGTGGCGCTGGCGTTCGCGGTGGCTGCCTCTTCCAATCTGCCGGCCGTGTTCCTCACGCTGTACTGGAAGAAGTGCAACACCACCGGCATCCTCCTCGGCATGGTGGTGGGTACGTTGACCGCCATCGGCCTGGTGATGGTCTCGCCCAACATGACCTATCCGAAGGCGGTGATCGCCTCGGCCAACAAAGTGTTGAACGGCGAGCCGGCCGTGCCGGCCAAGGAAGCACAACCCGCCGTCGAGCGTTCGAGCTTCATGTGCGAACTGTTCGCGCTGGACGGTTGCGTGCTGGCCAAGCCGGCACAACCGGCTACTGCGGAGAAGCCTGCCAAGCCGGGCGCGGCCGACAAGCTGGCCGCCCTGAACGCCAAGCTGCCGGCACTGGAAGCCGATCTCGCCAAGGCTGCCACACCTGAGCTGAAAGCCCCGATCGAAGCCGACCTCGCCAAGGTGAAGAAGGATATCGCCGCAACCGAGAAGGCCAAGGCCAAAGCCGAAGCCGACCTGGCCAAGTTCGACGGCCAGACTACCAGCATCATGGGCTTGGAGAAACCGTTCTTCCTGTTGAAGAACCCCGGACTGATCTCCATCCCGCTCGGCTTCCTGCTGGTCATCCTTGGTTCGCTGTTCACCCGTGACAAGCGCGCCGAAGAGATGTGGGACGAACTCTACGTGCGCCAGAACACCGGCATCAATGCAGAGGCTGCATCGGTACATTAAAGCAGTCCGTAGTTGCGCCTTCCAACCCCGCCTCCTCCTCCTCGGCGGGGTTTTTTCATGGCGGGCACGAAGTCTGTGGGCTGGATGTGGCCCGATTCTTGCGAGACTGCGCGGACGGTTTGTTAAGATTGGGCCGCAGAACATTTAGAAAGGGTGGAGACCATGGATGCACTGTTAATCGCGATTTTCGTCGTCGCCTATGCGGCGATTGCCTTCGAGCACCCGCTGAAGGTCAACAAGAGCGTTCCCGCCCTGATCGGTGCCGGGCTGCTGTGGACCATCTACGCGGTCTATACCGGCCATGTCACGGAGCAATTGAACGAGACATTGTCGGCTACCGCACAAATCGTGTTCTTCCTGATGGGGGCGATGGCCATCGTCGAGGTGATCGACGCGCATGACGGTTTCGAGGTCATCACCGAAAAGATCAAGACCACGCGGCTGGTTACGCTGTTGTGGCTGGTCGGTCTGGTCACCTTCTTCCTGAGTGCGGTGCTCGACAACCTGACCACGACCATCGTGATGATTTCGGTCACCCGCAAGCTGCTGGGTGAACGCGAAGACCGGCTGTTCTTCGCCGGCATCATCGTCATCGCCGCCAATGCCGGCGGTGCCTGGTCGCCGATCGGCGACGTGACCACCACCATGTTGTGGATCGGCGGACAGATCACCGCGTTGAAGATCATGGAAGGGGTGTTCTTCCCGTCGCTGGTGAGCCTGATGGTCCCGCTGCTGGTCGTCAGTTATTTCTTCCGCGGCAGGCAGGTCGTCGTCCCGGCCAAAGCCGAAGCCGGCGGCGGCGAATACCGCACATCGGCGTTCGAGCGCAATTTCATGCTCGCCGCCGGTCTGGGCATCCTGTGTGCCGTGCCGGTGTTCAAGACCCTGACCCATCTGCCGCCGTTCATGGGCATCCTGTTCGGTCTCGGCCTGTTGTGGCTGGCGGGCGAGCTGATCCACCGCAACAAGAGCGAGGAGGAGAAGCAGCGCCTGACGCTGGTTGCCGCGCTACAGCGCATCGACATGCCGTCGCTGATCTTCTTCACCGGGATACTGCTCGCCATCGCGACGCTGGAACACACGCACATTCTCTCCGCGCTGGCGCAATGGCTGGATGCGACGGTGGGGAACCAAGCGGTCATCGTGACGCTGATCGGTCTGGCCAGCGCGGTGGTGGACAACGTACCCCTGGTGGCTGCATCGATGGGGATGTATCCGCTGGCGCAGTTCCCCGCCGATTCCTTCATCTGGGAGTTCATGGCCTATGCGGCAGGAACCGGAGGTTCCATCCTCATCATCGGTTCGGCGGCAGGTGTGGCCGCGATGGGCATCGAAAAGATCGAATTCTTCTGGTACGTGAAACGGATCAGCGGGCTGGCGCTGCTGGGCTATTTTGCCGGGGCAGCGGTCTACGTCCTGTTTTGAGATCGTTCAGGCGGCGGCTGAGGGGAAGCGGATGCTGAAGCGGGCGCCCTTGATGTCCGGGATGCTGGTCAGCGACAGCTCCGCACCATGCCGTTTTGCGATCTCGGCCACGATGGCCAGGCCCAGTCCGCTGCCGCTCTGGCTGTTCCCCAGCACGCGGTAGAAACGTTCGAACACCAGCGCGTGGTGCTTTTTGTCGATGCCCGGGCCGTTATCCTCGACTTGCAGCAGGACGTCCCGCTCTTCCTGTCTCACGCTGACGGTGATGTGGCCGCCCGGCTGGGTGTAGCGGATGGCATTGTCGATCAGGTTGCCGAGCATCTCGCCAAGGCTGTCGGCGTCGCCGCGAACCAGCGCGGGCGGGCAGCCCTCGAAGCCGAGATCGATGTTCTTGGCCAGCGCCTCCGGCACGCAATGCATGGTGCGTTCGCGCGCCAGTTGGTTGAGGTCGAGCGCGGCGAAAACGCTGATACCTTGTCCGCCAGGTTCGTTGCGCGCCAGCATCAACAGCTGGTTCACCAGGTGTGTGCTGTGTTTTGCGCTGGTCTGCACATGCTGCAGGATGCGCTTTTTGTGTTCGGGGTCGTCTTCGCGCAGGGCAAGTTCCACTTGCGTCTTCAGTCCGGCCAGCGGCGTACGCAGTTGATGAGCGGCGTCGGCGACGAAACGTTTCTGCGCCGCCATCACCCGCTTCAGCCGTTCCAGCAGGTCGTTGACGGCGTCGATCAATGGCCGCACCTCGTCGGGGGCTTTGCTGCCGTCCAGCTGGCGCAAGTCGTCGCGTTGCCGGTCGAGCATTTCGCGGCGCAGCCGTTCTAGCGGCCGCAGTCCCTGTTTCAATCCGTAGCCGACCACGGCCAGCGCCATGAGTGCTAGCAATATCTGCGGGATGACGATGTTGGCGATGATGCCGCTGATCAGCGTTTGGCGTTGCACGGTGGTCTCGGCGACATGCAGTTGCAGCACCCGCCCCTTGGACGGGTAGGTCAGGCTGACCATGCGTGTCTTTTGGCCGTCGCGTTCGCCGTTGCTGAACAGCGGCCCCGGTCTGCCGCGCCGGTAGGAGAGCGGGCGCAGGGTGTTGGCGTCGCCTGCCAGTTTCCGGCCATCGCCATCGGTGACGGTATACATCACGCGGTCCGGCATGCCGGGATCGGAGCCATCCGGCAGCGAGGGGATGATGTCCAGTTGTTCCTGGCCGGTGCCTAGCTTGAGTTGTGCGGCCACCGCGTTGGCGCGTTGCAGCAGTACCAGGTCGTAAGGCTGGTTGGCATAGTTGATGGTGGCGAAATAGCCCACGACGGTGCTGACCAGCCAGAGCAGATACAGCGAGACGAGCAGTCGCTGTATGAGGTAGCTGCGCAAGGAAGTGACTTTTTTCTCGGTGTGGCTCATTGCAATTCTTCCCGGTTGGTCGGGCCGTATGCCGGCACCGGCCGTGCGGCTCAGGAGGCGGGCAAGTTGTCGATGACGTAACCGAGGCCGCGGATGGTGCGAATGGTCACCCCGGCGGGGGCGGTCTTTTTCCTCAATCGGTGGATATAGACTTCGATGGCGTTGTTGCTGGCTTCTTCGGAATAGCTGTAGAGTCGTTCCAGCAGCTGCTCCTTGCTGACGACCCAGCCGGAACGCAGCATCAAGGCTTCCAGCAACCCCAGTTCGCGCGTGGTCAGGTCCAGCGGCTGGCCGTTGATGCAGGCGCGGCGTCCGACGCTGTCGAACGTGAGCGAACCGCAGGTCAGCAGGGGATTGGTGCCGCACTGGCCGCGCCGCAGCAGCGCGCGCGCGCGCGCTTCCAGTTCCTGCAAGCTGAACGGCTTGGCCATGTAGTCGTCGGCGCCGAGATCGAGGCCTTTGACGCGGTCGCCCACGCTGTCGCGGGCGGTAAGGATGATGACGGGGACATGGTGGTTGCGTTCGCGCAGGTTGCGCAATACCGCAAAACCATCCATCTGCGGCAGTTCCAGGTCGAGGATGATCAGATCGTAAGGCTGGTCGCCGCGCAGTATCGAATCCGCTTCCAGCCCGGTACCGACGCGGTCTACGGCATAGCCGGATTGGCGCATGGAATGCGACAGGCCATCCGCCAGTACTTCGTCATCTTCCGCGATCAATATCCGCATGGTGGCTGTAAGTTATATGTAAGGTTGCGGCAGTAAGCTGCCATTGAGGCGGGATTGGTTTTGCACCAAACCGGCTTATGGGGAGCCGATTTTAATTGGCGTGGGGGAAATGTCAAAACGCCAAGCAATATCGGGTCAAGCGTCATTTCGGGCAAGATTGCATATCCGCAGTTCGGCAGGGGGCATTCGCTGTCATGGATGTGCTGTTCGGCTCAAACGTTCAGGGGGAAACATGCAGCTTACTGAGAAGCATAAACAGTACTGGCAAAAGAATCTTCGCCTGACCGGGATATTGCTGGCGATCTGGTTTATCGTCACTTTTGTCATCGGTTGGTTCGCAAGAGATTTGCAGTCCATCACCATCCTTGGCTTTCCGTTCCCGTTCTACATGGGGGCGCAGGGTTCCTTGATCATCTATGTCCTCATCATCTGGTACTACGCCAGGGCGATGGGCAAGCTTGATCGCGAATATGGCGTACATGAGGGAGACGACTGATGGCTACGCAATCGACCAAATCTTTTACATCGCAGCTGACGCGCTATTACTCTTTCTACACTGGCGGTTTCATCGCCTTCATCATCATCGTCGCCATCCTCGAACAGATGGGCGTGCCGAACAAGATTCTGGGCTATATGTTCCTGGCGGCGACGGTGTTGCTGTATGCCGGCATCGGCGTGATGTCCCGTACCGCGGACGTGTCGGAATACTACGTGGCCGGACGCCGCGTACCGGCGCTGTTCAACGGCATGGCGACCGGAGCGGACTGGATGTCGGCAGCCAGCTTCATCGGTATGGCCGGTACCCTGTACTTGTCCGGTTATGACGGCCTCGCCTTCGTGCTCGGCTGGACCGGCGGTTACTGCTTGGTGGCGCTGCTGCTGGCACCGTACCTGCGCAAGTTCGGCCAGTTCACCATCCCCGACTTCCTCGGCGCGCGTTACGGCGGCAATATCCCGCGCTCCATCGGTGTGTTCGCCGCGATCCTGTGTTCCTTCACCTACGTGATCGCGCAGATCTACGGCGTGGGCCTGATCACCAGCCGCTTCACCGGTCTGGAATTCAGCATCGGCGTGTTCGTCGGTCTGGGCGGCATTCTGGTGTGCTCCTTCCTCGGCGGCATGAAGGCAGTGACCTGGACCCAGGTCGCGCAGTACATCATCCTGATCGTGGCCTACATGATCCCGGTGGTGTGGCTGTCCGTGAAGCACACCGGCAATCCGGTTCCGCAGGTCGCCTACGGTTATGTGCTGGAGAAGGTCACGGCGCGCGAGCAGGTGCTGAACGATCCGACCACTCCGGACGGAGCCAAGGAAGCCGAAGTGCGTGCCATCTTCAAGCAGCGGCAGGAAGCTGCCGAAGGCAAGCTGAAGGCATTGGAAGCCGGCGGCGACAACTATCTGGCCGAAGAGAAAGCCAAGCTGGTCAAGGCTGCTGACGATCTGAAAGCCAAGAAGGACGCCGATCCTGCCGCAGTTGCAGCAGCCGATAAAGCCGTGGCGGATTTCCCTGCCGATGCTGCCGCCGCGAAGGCTGCATGGATGAAAGCCGCCGCAGGCGCCAAAGCCAAAGCTGGTCCGATCGCTTCGCATGCCGAACCGTTCGCCGGCAAGGATCAGGCCGCCATCGACAAGAAGCGCAAGAACTTCCTAGCGTTGGTATTGTGCCTGATGGTGGGTACGGCCGCGTTGCCGCACATTCTGATGCGTTACTACACCACACCGTCGGTGCAGGAAGCGCGCAAATCGGTGTTCTGGTCGCTGTTCTTCATCTTCCTGCTGTACTTCACCGCGCCTGCATTGGCGGTACTGGCCAAGTTCGACGTCTACACCTTGCTGGTCGGATCGAGCTTCTCCGAACTGCCAAGTTGGGTCTCTGCCTGGGCGGCTGTCGACAAGACGCTGATGAGCGTGACCGACATCAACAAGGACGGCATCGTGCAGCTGGCCGAGATCACCATCGGCGGCGACCTGATCGTGCTGGCAACGCCCGAGATCGCTGGTCTGCCGTACGTGATCACCGGCCTCGTGGCGGCGGGCGGTCTGGCTGCGGCGCTTTCCACCGCGGACGGCCTGCTGCTGACCATCGCCAACGCGCTGTCGCACGACGTGTACTACAAGATGATCGACCCGAACGCCCCGACGACCCGTCGTCTGGCGATCTCCAAAGGCTTGCTGCTGGTGGTTGCCGTATTTGCGGCTTACATCACCTCGCTCAAGCCGGGCGACATCCTGTTCCTGGTTGGTGCGGCATTCTCGCTGGCGGCTTCCGCGTTCTTCCCTGCGCTCGCGCTGGGGGTGTTCTGGAAGCGCGCCAACAAGTGGGGCGCCATCCTCGGCATGTCGGCCGGTCTGGGTACCTGCGCCTACTACATGTACATGACCTATCCGTTCTTCGGGGTCAATGCGCCGCTGTGGTGGGACATCAACCCGATCTCTGCCGGTATCTTCGGCATGCCCGCCGGCATCATCGGCGTGATCGTCGGCAGCCTGCTGACCGCAGCGCCGAGCAAGGAAGTGCAGGATCTGGTCGACCATGTGCGCTATCCGAACCTGGAAGGCGACATCAAGACCGAAGCTGCCTAAGCCGAAGTCGTAGTTGTGCAAAAAGGCCTGCGCGAGCAGGCCTTTTTGTTATCTACAAGGTTAGAATCCCTTGGCGTGTACCGCATTGGGATAGATAAAAATGGAATCATTCATTCAGGAAGCGGAACGATGGCCACTCAAAAACGTACAGTGATCTATGTGTCGGATGGCACGGGTATCACCGCCGAAACGCTGGGGCATGGTTTGCTGGCCCAGTTCGAGGGCATCGAGTTCAAGCCGTTGCGGTTCCCGTTCGTCGACAGCGAGGAGAAAGTCCGCGACTGCCTGGCGCGCATCAACGAATTGAGCCGGCGCGAAACCGAGCGCCCCATCGTCATCATGACGCAGACCAATTCGGAATTCAGCGAGATACTGCATCAGGCGGAAGCCTTCTTCATCGACCTGTTCGATGCCTTCATCGTACCGCTCGAGCAGGAGCTCGGTGCGCGCTATACCCGCGCCGTTGGCCGTTCGCACGGCCATGCCAACCCGGAATACAACTCGCGCATCGCGGCGATGAACTTTGCGCTGGCGCACGACGACGGCGTGTCGGACGCCGACCTCAAGAATGCCGACATCATCCTGGTCGGCGTGTCGCGCAGCGGCAAGACACCGACCAGCCTGTACCTGTCCTTGCAATTCTCGCTGAAGGCGGCCAACTATCCGCTCATCCCCGAGGATTTCGAGCGCGGCGTACTGCCCTCGCGTTTGCTGCCTTACCGCAGCAAGCTGTTCGGACTCACCATCGCGCCGGAACAGTTGCACCGCATTCGCAACGAGCGCCGCCCGAACAGCAAATATTCGTCGCTGGAGAACTGCCGCTATGAGGTCGCCGCTGCCGAAAAGATGATGCGTAGCGAAGGTATCAAATGGTTCGACACCACGGCGAAATCGATCGAGGAGCTGTCGGTGCAGTTGATGCAGGAACTCAATCCCGAGCGTTGAGTTCCGACTTGAGGCCGTATACCTCGTACAGTATTTCGACGAAGCGTCGGGCTTGCGGCGACAGGAAACGGCCTTTGCGCAGCACCAGGCCGTAGCCGCGTTGCGGGAAATACTGCTTGAGCGGGATGCGCACCAGCTTCTCGTTGCCGGTGAGGCAGATGTCGGTGACGATGGAGATGCCCATGCCCAGCTCGACATATTTCTTGATCACCTCCCAGCCGCCCGCCTCCAGCGTCACGGTGAAGTTCAGGTTGTGCTGCTGGAACACGTATTTCACCATGCGCCAGGTCGACAGGTGGCGCGGCGGCAGGATCAGGCCGTAGTGGCTGATGTCTTCCAGCGTGACCTCGGTGCGGTTCGCCAGCGGGTGGCCCAAGGGCACGATGAGCGCCGGGTCGAAGGTCACCACCGGCTGGTAGGTGATGTCGTCGGGCACGTCCAGCATGGAACCGACCACCAGGTCGATCTCATCGGCACGCAACATCTTCAGGCCGTCGCGGCCGGTCTCGTTGTGGATCTTCAGCTGGATGCGCGGGTGCGCGCTGACGAAGCGGCGCACCGCCTCCGGCAGGATGTACAGGATGGTGGATTCGCCCGCACCGATGTTCAATTCACCCGAATCGAGCTTGCCGTGCTGGGCGGCGAAATTCTCCTCCAGGCTGTCCACGCCTTTCACCAGCGGCTCGGATAAGGCATACAACGTCTCGCCGTCCGGCGTCAGCTTGAGCACCGGGCCGCGCCGCTCGAATACCGTCACGCCCAACTCGCGCTCCAGCGCCTGGATCTGCAGGGTCACCGAAGGCTGGCTCAGAAACAGGTGTTGTGCCGCCAGAGTGACGCTGCCGGTGCGCACCACTTCGCAAAATGCCCGCATCTGTTTGATGCGATTGTTCTTGTAATAGCTTTGTTTGTCTTCCGCCATCCCGGTCTCCCCCTGCGGCAAAACTTAATAATTGATTTCTTAATAATCAAAATTGAAACAATTGATTCGCAGAATGATTGTAGCTTGGTTTAGTCTGCGTTCAACAAGAAAAACAGTAGTGATCCAAGGGTGTTGTGATTCACCTGGCGCTTAGTGGGGCGCAAATAAGTGTAGCGAATAGAGAGCCGGACTAAGTGGTTCTCTGCGCGAATTTATTGCAGCAGGGGAGAGACATGGGTATCGCATACAGCGTATTTGTCACCGGAGCGTTCATGGCCGTCTTGGGCGGCTTGCTGGCGTTCTTCTTGGCCATCGCCAGCAAGCGTCTGTATGTGTTCGAAGACCCGCGCATCGAAAAAGTCGAAGAATTGCTCCCCCATTCCAATTGCGGTGCCTGCGGCACGGCCGGTTGCCATAATTTCGCCGAACAGGCGGTCGCCGGCCAGATTGAGCCTGGCCGCTGCACAGTAAACACCCCCGACCAGAACAAGACCATCGCCGCATTGCTCGGCGTCGCCCTGGGCGACATCGAGAAGCGCGTGGCGCGGCTGGCCTGCGCCGGCGGCAAGCATGTCGCCAGGATGCGCGCCCGGTATTCCGGCCTGTCCTCCTGCCGTGCGGCGGCGGTGGCCGGTGGCGGCGGCAAGAGCTGCGCCTGGGGCTGTCTGGGTCTGGGCGATTGCGCCGACGTGTGCGATTTCGACGCCATTGCCATGGATCAGCACGGCCTGCCCGTGGTCGATGTGGACAAGTGCACTGCCTGCGGCGATTGCGTCGATATCTGCCCCAAGGGCCTGTTCTCCATCCAGGGCGTGTCGCACAAACTGTGGATGGCCTGCCGCAACGAATCCGATCCCGATACCGCCGAAGCCGCCTGCGAAGTGGCCTGCACTGCCTGCGGGCGCTGCGTGGCCGATGCGGCCGACGGCCTGATAAGCCTGCAGCGCAACCTCGCCGTGATCGACTATGCCAGGAACCAATCCGCCAGCAAAGCCGCCATCGAGCGCTGCCCCACCGGCGCCATCGTCTGGCTGGAAGGCGGCCACATCGGCAAAGGCAAGGCCGCCAAGAAGATCATCCGCATCGAACCGTTACCTGTCACCGCAGAAGCATAGGGGAAAATCATGTTCAACAAATTCAAACTGTTCAAATCGAACGACGCCGCCACCGGTTCCGAAGGCGCGCGCACCAAGGTCAAGTATCCCGGTACGCGCGACGCCATCGACGGCAACACCGCCGTCATCATGGTGGAGCGCGAAGCGTCGCAAGGTGCGGGCGCTTACCCCATCACGCCGTCCACGCAGATGGGCGAATACTGGGCCGAGGAAGTCGCCAAGGGACATCTGAATGCCGCCGGCAAGCCGTTGATCTTCGTCGAGCCGGAATCGGAACATGCCGCCGCCGGCGTCACCGCCGGTCTTTCCATGACCGGCCTGCGCGCGGTCAATTTCACCTCCGCGCAGGGTATGGCCTTCATGCATGAGTCGCTATACGCCGCCGTCGGCAAGCGCCTGCCCTATGTGCTGAACCTCGGCTGCCGCGCCATCACCAAGGCCTCGCTCAACGTGCATTGTGCGCACGACGACTACCACTGCGCCGACGACACCGGCTTCATCCAGGTGTTCGCCAAGAATGCGCAGGAAGCCGCCGACCTCAATATGATCGCGCGCAAGACCGCCGAACTGTCGCTGACCCCGGCCATCGTCGCGCAGGACGGCTTTCTCACCACCCACCTGATCGAGCCGATGATGGTGCCCGAGAAGGAGCTGATCGCCGAATATCTCGGCGACGCCGACGACCTGATCGATACCCCGACTCCCGCGCAGCAGATGTTGTACGGTCCCAAGCGTCGCCGCGTGCCGTCCACCTGGGATGTGGACAATCCCATGCAGACCGGCGTGGTGCAGAACCAGGACGCCTACATGCAGGCGGTGGCCGCGCAACGTCCTTATTTCTTCGACCACATCCCCGCGCTGTTCGACCAGAGCGCAGAAGAGTTCTGCAAACTGACCGGCCGCCGCTACGGTCGTCTGGGAGCTTACCGTTGCGACGACGCCGACTACCTCATCCTCGGCCAGGGCAGCATGGTCGTGCAGGCCGAAGCCGTTGCCGACTGGCTGCGCGAGAACCGCCAGCTCAAGGTGGGCGTGGTCAACGTCACCATGTTCCGCCCGTTCCCTGGCGATGTGCTGGGCCAATTGCTCAAGGGCAAGAAAGGCGTGGCCGTGCTGGAGCGCACCGACCAGCCGCTGTCGGAAGACCTGCCGCTGATGCGCGAAGTGCGCGCCACCGTGACCAAGTGCCTGGAGAACGGCCGCGACAAGACCTACGCCGATTACGCCTGCTACGAAACGGCGAAGGAGATGCCGTCGCTGTACTCCGGCTGCTACGGCCTGGGTTCGCGCGATCTGCAACCGGAAGGCCTGATCGCCGCGGTCGAGAACATGTTGCCCGGTGCCGCTCATCGCAAGTTCTTCTACTTGTCGGTGGACTTCGTGCGCGACCCCGCCAATCCGAAACAGGAGATCCGCCAGCAGGAATTGCAGGCTGCCTACCCGAACATCAAGGAGCTGGCTTTGCGCGGCTCCGAGAACCCCAACCTGCTGCCCAAGGGCGCCATCGCGGTGCGCATGCATTCCATCGGCGGCTGGGGCATGGTGACTACCGGCAAGAACCTGGCGATGACCCTGTTCGAGCTGCTGGGCTGGGACATCAAGGCCAATCCGAAATACGGTTCCGAGAAGAAGGGGCAGCCGACCACCTACTACCTGTCGGCTGCGCCGGAACCCATCCGCATCAACTGCGAGTACACCAACGTCGACGTGGTGATGTCGCCGGACCCGCAAGTGTTCGGTCACACCAACGCGGTGGAAGGCCTCAACAAGGGCGGCGTGTTCATCATCCAGAGCAACCTCGGTTCCGCCGAAGCGCTGTGGGCCAGCTTCCCCAGGCACATCCAGAAGTACATCGTGGACAAGCAGCTGCGCGTGTTCTATCTCGACGCGTTCAAGATTGCGCGCGAGGAGTCGAGCAATGTCGACCTGCAGCTGCGCATGCAGGGCAACGCCTTCCAGGGCGCGTTCTTCCGCGCCTCCGATGTGAAGGAGCGCGCCGGCCTGTCCGAAGAGACCTTGTTCACCGCCATCGAGAACCAGCTCGAATCCAAGTTCGGCAAGAAGGGCAAGCGCATCGTCGAGGACAATCTGCGCGTGGTGCGCCGCGGTTATGACGAGATGCACGAGATCGCGCCGGAACTGATGAAGGTAGGCCTGCGCGCGCAAGCGGCGGGAAAAACGGCCGCCTCGTTGCCGATCATGCTCAAACGTCTGCCGGAGGGCGACGGCGGCGTCTCCGACGTGCACCGTTTCTGGGAGCAGACCGGCAGCTTCTACATGCAGGGCGAAGGCTCCGGCAACCTGGTCGACCCGTTCATCGGATTGTCGGTGATCCCCGCCGTGACCGGCGTGTATCGCGACATGACCGGCGTGCGTTTCGAGCATCCGGAATGGAAGGCGGAGAACTGCACCGCCTGCGGCAACTGCTTCACCACCTGCCCGGACAGCGCCATCCCCGGCCTGGTCTCCACACCTGCCGATGTGCTCAACACCGCCATCCAGAACATCGAGATCGGCGGACGCCCGACCCGCTTCCTGCGCAAATTCAGCCGTGCCATCGAGAAGAAACTGCGCGTCGCGCTGGACCGTGACGGTCTCGACGTGCGCGCACTGCTGGCCAATGCCATCACCGAGGCGTTCGCCGAGGACGCCGCCCAAGGCGAAGAGCGCAACAAGCTGGAAGCCGAACTGAACCTGCTGCGCACAGAGATCGGCGGCTTCAAGCTGGCCACCACCAAGCCGTACTGGAATCTGAAGGAAAAGAAAGAGAAGGGGACTGGCGGCCTGTTCTCCATCACCATCAATCCCTACACCTGCAAGGGCTGCGCGCTGTGCGTGGATGTGTGCGAGGACGACGCGCTGAAGATGGTCACGCAGACCAAGGAATCCATCGCCGAACTGCGCCGCGACTGGAACTTCTGGCTCGACCTGCCCACCACCCCGGCGCAATACAGTCGCATCGACGATCTCGACGAGAAAGTCGGCGCGCTGGAAACGCTGCTGCTGGACAAGCACAACTACATGTCGCTGGTCAGCGGCGACGGCGCCTGCCTGGGTTGCGGCGAGAAGGGATCCATCCACCTGTTCACCGCCACGGTCACTGCGCTGCAACAGCCGCGCGTGAAGAAGTTCGTCGCCAGGCTGGACAAGCTGATCGCCGACCTGGAGAACCATGTCCGCATGAAGCTCAGCTCCACGGTCGACCTGACCGACACCACGGCGCTGATGGAGGCCGTGCAGCAGCACAAGGGCCGCGACCTCACCCTGGCCAATCTGTCCGAGAGCCTGCTGGCCAGGCATTCCGGCCAGCCCATCGATCCTCAATGGCTGAAGCGTGTGAGCCAGATGCTGGAGAAGCTGAAGGACTTGCGCTGGCGTTACATGGAAGGTCCGAGCAAGAACGGCCGTGCCGAGATGGGCATCGTCAATTCCACCGGCTGCACCTCGGTATGGGCCTCGACCTTCCCGTTCAACCCCTATCCCTTTCCGTGGACATCGCACCTGTTCCAGGATTCGCCGTCCGTCGCGATGGGCGTGTTCGAGGGCCACATGGCCAAGATGGCGGAAGGCTTCAAGGTCGTGCGCCAGGCCGAGAAGGAACTGGCGGGCGGTTACGATCCCGCCGAGCAGGATGGTTTCTTCGCCCGCTTCAACTGGGAGCAGTTCAACGACGAGGAATGGTTGCTGTGCCCGCCGGTGGTGGCGGTCGGCGGCGACGGCGCGATGTTCGACATCGGTTTCCAGAACCTGTCGCGCGCGCTGATGTCCGGCAAGCCGGTGAAGATCCTCATCGTCGACACGCAGGTGTACTCCAACACCGGCGGCCAGGCTTGCACTTCCGGCTTCATCGGCCAGGTGGCCGACATGTCGCCCTATGGCGCGAGCCAGCACGGCAAGACCGAGATGCGCAAGGAGATCAGCGTAATCGGCATGGCGCACCGCACCTCCTACGTGGCGCAGCTGTCGCAGGGCAACATCACGCACATGCTGGAGAGCTTCATCGACGGCATCAACAGCCGCCGCCCGGCCCTGTTCAACGTGTACGCGGTGTGCCCGCCCGAGCACGGCGTCGGCGACAACAGCGCCGTCGCGCAGAGCAAGATGGCGACCGAGTCGCGCGCCTTCCCGTTGTTCGTGTTCGATCCGGATGCCGGCGTGACTTTCTCCGAGAGCGTCTCGCTGCAGGGCAATCCCGAGCTGGGGGCGGACTGGATCGCCTACAAGCTGGAATATCTGGAGGATGGCGAGAAGAAGAGCATGACGCTGCCGCTGACCTTCGCCGATTTCGCCCTGTCCGAAGGCCGCTTTGCCAAGCAGTTCAAGAAGGCGCCGCCGGAGACATGGAACGACGACATGCTGCTGCTGGCCGATTTCCTCAAGCTGGACGCGGACGGGCGCGAAGGCAAGTTCCCCTTCATCTGGGCGGTGGACAAGAAGCAGCGCCTGATGCGCGTGCTGGTGTCGGCCGAGATGGTGCACTCCTGCGAAGAGCGCTTGCAGTTCTGGAAGCAGCTCAAGGATGTGGCCGGCGTGGGGCGTGCAGTCGCAGCGGCGGACGAGAGCGCCATCGCCGCCCGTGTGCGGCAGGAGCTGATCCAGCAACTCTCCGCAGGGCCGGACGGCGGCAATGCAACGGCACAACCGGCGACGGTCGTCACCCAGGCCGCAGCGAATGCCGACGGCTACGATCCGGTGTGGATCGACACGCCGGAATGCACCGCCTGCGACGAATGCATCAATATCAACCCCAAGGTGTTTGCCTACAATGAAACGAAAAAAGTCATCGTCCTCGACCCGAAGGCGGGCAGTTATCTGGACCTCGTTAAAGCGGCGGAAAAATGCACCGCCGGCGTCATCCACCCCGGTACGCCCTGGAACATGAGCGAGCCGAACCTGGAAAAACTGAAGGCACGGGCGGCCAAGTTCAACTGAGACGAAGATGCGACTGCCTTTCTTCCATCGCGCGGCGACCTTCGAGCACGGCATCCATCCCGTGTACCACAAGGAGACCGGCAGCCTGCCGATCAGGCGCATGGCGTTCGCGCCACGGCTGGTCGTGCCGCTGTCGCAGCACATCGGCAAACCGGCCGTGTGTTGCGTGAGCGTGGGCGAGGAGGTGCTGCGCGGCCAGCTCATCGCCACGGCCGACGGCATGATGTCGCTGCCGGTGCATGCACCGGCCACCGGCGTGGTGGAAGCGATAGGCCCGATGCCGGCGGCCAACGGCAAGATGGTCGATTCCATCACCATCCGCGTGTATGAGGCGGACGGGCAGCAGGTGCGGGCGGGGCAGCCGTGCGACATCGAAGCCATGGACAAGCAGGAGTTGCTGGCCGCGATACAGCGGACCGGCATCGCCGGTTTGGGCGGCGCCACCTTCCCGGCGCATGTGAAACTCTCGCTACCGCCAGAAGTGAAGATAGACACGCTGGTGGTGAACGGCGCCGAATGCGAACCCTTCCTCACCTGCGACCACCGTGTGATGGTGGAACGCACGCAGGACCTGCTGCGCGGCATCCGCATCGCGCTCAAGGTGAGCGGCGCGCCGCATGCCATCATCGGCGTGGAAGACAACAAGCCGGACGCCATCGCGGCGATCCGCGCCGCACTGCCGACCGACGGCGCGATCACCGTACAGGCGCTGGAGACCAAGTATCCGCAAGGTGCGGAAGACACCATCATCTATGCCCTGCTCGGCCGCGAGATACCGGCCGGACAACGTCCCGCCTCCATCGGCGTGCTGATGAACAACGTGATGACGCTGGCCTATCTCGGCCGCCTGCTGCCGGCGGGCGAGGGCATGGTCGAGCGTGTGCTGACCGTGGCCGGCCCGGCCGTGGCACGACCCGGCAACTACATCGTGCCGATCGGCACGCCGCTGCGCTGGGTGCTGGAACAGGTCGGCGCGCGCAGCAGCGCACAAGAGATCATCCTCGGCGGCCCGATGATGGGCATGACCGTCGCGTCGCTGGATGTGCCGGTGACCAAGGGCACCTCGGGCGTGCTCGCCTTCGCCGAAGCGAGCGCGGAAGCGCAACGCAGCTACGCCTGCATCAAGTGCGGCGAATGCGTGAACGTCTGCCCCAAGTTCCTCAATCCTTCGCAGCTCGGCTTGCTGGCGGCGAAACGCGAATACGGAATGATGGCGGAGCGCTACAATCTGGATCGTTGTTTCGAATGCGGCTGCTGCAGCTACGTCTGCCCGTCGCATATCCCCTTGGTGCAGCAGTTCCGGGTAGCAAAGGCGTTCAATCGGGAGAAAGTCGCCGCATGAGCATCGAACTCCGTACCTCGCCGCACCTGGTCAGCGACCGCAGCGTGGAGCGCATCATGCTGCACGTGGTGTTGGCGCTGCTGCCGATCTGCGCCTTCTCAGTGTGGCAATACGGCCTCTCGGCGCTGGCGTTGCTGCTTGCCGTCACCGCCGCCTGCCTTGCCACCGAGCGGCTGTTCAATCGCACCGCGGGGCAGGCGAGCACGCTGGGCGACTGGAGCGCTGTCATCACCGGCCTGCTGCTCGCGCTGACGCTGCCGCCCGCCTTCCCGCTGTGGATGGGCGCGGTGGCGGGCTTCGTCGCCATCGCCGTCGGCAAGGCGCTGTTCGGCGGCCTCGGCCACAACGTGTTCAACCCGGCGCTGGTGGGGCGCGCCTTCGTGCAGGCTTCGTTCCCCGCCGCTATCACCATCTGGGTGCCGGCCTATGCGCCGCAGCGCTTCACCGAATTCGCCCCGTCCACGCTGACGCTGCCGTTCATGCTGCCGAACGACAATAGCGGCTGGGTCGCGGCGGCATCGGTCGACGGCTTCACCGGCGCGACGCCGCTGGCGCGCTGGAAATTCGAGCACTTCGTCTATCCGTTGCAGGACCTGGTGACCGGCGCAGTCAGCGCCTCGACCGGGGAGACCTCGGCCCTGCTGCTGGGGATCTGCGGCTTGTACCTTGCGGTGCGCAAGTTCATGGACTGGCGCATCCCGGTGGCGGTGCTCGGCAGCGCGCTGCTGGTCGCCTGGCTGTTCCGCCTGTACGATCCGGTGACCTATCCGCCCATCCACCTCGTGCTGTTCTCCGGCGGCCTGATGCTGGGCGCGCTGTTCATGGCGACCGACATGGCGACCTCGCCGGTGACGCCGGTGGGCGTGTGGATCTACGGCGCGGTGATCGGCGTGGTGACGGTGATGATCCGCTATTTCGGCGGGCTGACCGAAGGCGTGATGTACGCGATCCTGCTCGGCAATGCGCTGACCCCGCTGATCGACCAGTACACCCAGCCGCGCGTGTTCGGCACGCGCCAGCGGAGGGGCAAATGAACGAGCCGCTGCCAAACCAGATCACGCCGGGCGGCAGGATGATCGCCACCATGGTGCTGGTCGCCGGCTTCTGCGGTGTGCTCATCGTCGGTGCCTTCGAAGGCACGCAGGAGGCCATCGCCGAGAACAAGCGTGTCACGCTGGAGCGCGCGGTGTTCAAGGTGCTGCCGGGCGCGGCCAGCGTGAAGGAGTTCGCCGCGACGCCGGCAGGCATCCAGCCGCTGACGGGCGCGATGCCGGAAGGCGGCGTGAAGTTCTATGCGGCCTACGACCAGTCCGGCGCGCTGAAGGGCATCGCTGCCGAAGCCGCCGGCAAGGGTTATGCCGACGTGGTGCGCGTGCTGTACGGCTACGACGCGGCCTGCCAGTGCATCGTCGGCATCGGCGTAGTATCCATGCGCGAGACGCCGGGGATCGGCGACAAGATCATCACCGACCAGGCCTTCCTGCAGAACTTCGAGGCGCTCGACGTGCGCGTCGATGCCGAGATGAAGGCGCTGGCGAACGCGGTGAAGGTGGTCAAGCACGGCGGCAAGCAGAACGCCTGGGAGATCGATGCCATCGCCGGTGCCACCGTGACATCGAAAGCGGTCGGGCGCGGCCTCAACGACAGCGCGCAGAAGCTGATGCCGCTGCTGGTCCCGCATATCAAGGAGTTGCAGCCATGAGCCGACAAGCCGATCAAGCGATCACCTTCGACACCTTCATGGAAGGCGTGTGGCGGCAGAACCCGGTGTTCGTGATGGTGCTGGGCATGTGCCCGACGCTGGCGGTCACCGTCTCCGCGGAGAACGCGCTGTCGATGGGCCTCGCCACCTCCTTTGTGCTGGTCAGTTCCTGCCTGCTGGTGTCGCTGATCCGCAACCTGGTGCCAAAGGAAGTGCGCATCGCGACCTACATCGTGATCATCGCGACCTTCGTGACGCTGGTCGATTACCTGATCCAGGCGGTGAGCCTGAAGCTGTACGAGGCATTGGGTGCGTTCATCCAGCTGATCGTGGTGAACTGCATCATCCTCGGGCGCGCCGAGGCACATGCCTCGAAGAACCCGCCGCTGAAGGCTGTGGTCAACGCGCTGGGCATGGGCATCGGCTTCACCATCGGCCTGTTGGCGCTGGGTGCGACGCGCGAGATCCTGGGTGCGGGCAAGCTGTTCGGCGTCGCGCTGTTCGGCGAGCAGTTCCAGCCCTGGGTGGTGATGGTGTTGCCGCCGGGCGGCTTCTTCGTGCTGGGCGGCTGGCTGCTGCTGTTCTCGCTGCTGCGCAGCAGGAAGGCAGCGATGGAAGGAGGCAATGGACATGACTGATTCGCTGAGCCAGATCTTCATCGGCACGCTGCTGACCAACAACTTCGTGCTGGCCATGTTCCTTGGCCTGTGCCCTTTCCTCGGCGTATCGGGACGCCTGGGCACGGCGTTCCCGATGGGCGTGGCGACCACCTTCGTGATGGTCGTGGCCTCGCTGTGTGCCTACGGGTTGAACTGGCTGCTGGGCGTGCTGCATCTCGAGTTCTTGCGGCTGATCTCCTACATCGTGGTGATCGCCTCGTCGGTGCAGCTGGTGGAGATGGTGATGAAGAAATACAGCCCGGCGCTGTTCCGTGCGCTGGGCATCTACCTGCCGCTGATCACCACCAACTGCGCGGTACTGGGCGTGGCGCTGTTCCAGACCGCGCGCGAATACGACTTCACGCAATCGCTGACCTTCTCGTTCGCGGGCGGCGCCGGTTTCACGCTGGCCTTGGTGCTGATGGCGTCGCTGCGCGAACGGTTGCAGCTGGCCAATGTGCCGGCGCTGGTGCAGGGCACGGCGCTGTCGCTGATCCTCGCTGGCCTGCTGTCGCTGACCTTCATGGGTTTTGCCGGATTGGGGGCAGGAGAATGATTTACCTCAAGACTGTATTGATCGTATTCGGGCTGTTCGCCGGCTGGCTGCTGGTGCGTGCGGCAGCCAGGAATTTCGCGGCACGGCATCCGGAGTTCGGCGCGTTGCGCGAGGAAGGCGAGGGCTGCGGTTGCGGCAACAAACGTTGCGGCGAGGCACAGTGCAAGCGCGAGCGGCATTGAACCGTTATCGGTTTTAGGGGATTTGCCGGATCGGGTATGTCCGGCAAAAAGAAGTGTAGTTCAACATAATCAGGAGAAGGCCATGCAACCTTACGTCATTCCATTCCAGTCTCTGGGTATCGCCGACATTCCCGAGGTGGGCGGGAAGAACGCTTCGCTCGGCGAGATGATTTCCAACCTGAGCTCGTCCGGCGTGCAAGTGCCCGGCGGCTTTGCCACCACGGCGCAGGCGTATCGCGACTTCCTGGCGAACGACGGGCTGGACAAGCGCATCGAGCAGACGCTGTCCACGCTGAACGTGGACGATGTCACCGCGCTGGCCGAGGCGGGACGCAAGATCCGCGGCTGGATCGTCGAGGCGCCGCTGCCCAAGCGTCTGGAAGAAGAGATCCGCAGCCACTACGACAAACTCGCGGCGGCGGGCGAGGGCAGCTTCGCCGTGCGCTCCTCTGCGACTGCGGAAGACCTTCCCGACGCCTCGTTCGCCGGACAGCAGGAGACCTTCCTCAACATCCACGGCATCGACAACATCCTGCACGCGATCCGCGAAGTGTTCGCCTCGCTGTACAACGACCGCGCCATCTCCTACCGCGTGCACAAGGACTTCACCCACGCCGATGTGGCGCTGTCCGCCGGCGTGCAGCGCATGGTGCGCTCCGACTTGGGTGCATCCGGCGTGATGTTCACGCTGGATACCGAATCCGGTTTCCGCGATGCGGTGTTCATCACCTCGTCCTACGGTCTGGGCGAGATGGTGGTGCAGGGCGCGGTGAATCCGGACGAGTTCTACGTGCACAAGCCGCAGCTCGCCGCCGGTTTCCCTGCGGTGATCCGCCGCGCGCTGGGTTCCAAGCAGCAGCGCATGGTGTTCGACGCGCAGCGCTCCGCCGGGCGTTCCACGCGCATCGAGCCGGTGCCGGTCGCCGATCAATCGAAGTTCTCGTTGAATGACGCGGACGTGTTGCAGCTGGCGCGCTACGCGGTATCCATCGAGCAGCATTACGGCCGGCCGATGGACATCGAGTGGGGCAAGGACGGCGTGGACGGCAAGCTCTACATCCTGCAGGCTCGCCCGGAGACGGTGAAGTCGAATGCGGGCAACGGCGGCACCGAGAAGTATCGTTTGCAACAGCGCGGCACCGTGCTGACCGAAGGCCGCGCCATCGGCCAGAAGATCGGCGTCGGCCGCGTGCGCATCGTCGCCAGCACCGCCGAGATGGACAAGGTGCAGGCCGGCGACGTGCTGGTCACCGACATGACCGACCCGAACTGGGAGCCGGTGATGAAGAAGGCTTCCGCCATCATCACCAATCGCGGCGGACGTACCTGCCATGCGGCGATCATTGCGCGCGAACTGGGCATCCCGGCGATCGTCGGCTGCGGCCATGCTACCACTGCGCTGCAAGACGGCGAGATCGTCACCGCTTCCTGCGCCGAGGGCGATACCGGCTATGTGTATCACGGCAAGCTGCCGTTCGAGGTGGTGGTCCACAGCGAGGATGCGCTGCCGGCGATCCCGGTGAAGCTCATGCTCAACGTCGGCAACCCGACGCTGGCGTTCGAGTTCGCGCAGTTGCCGTCGGCCGGTATCGGCCTGGCGCGGCTCGAATTCATCATCAACAACCTGATCGGCATCCACCCGAAGGCGGTGCTGGAATACGACAAGCTGCCGGGCAAGCTGCACGAGGCGGTGGCAAAGCGCGCCGCCGGTTATGCCAGCCCGGAAGAGTTCTACGTGGAGAAGATCACCGAAGGCGTGGCGACGCTGGCCGCCGCGTTCTGGCCGAAGAAGGTCATCGTGCGCCTGTCCGACTTCAAGTCGAACGAGTACCGCAAGTTGCTGGGCGGCGAGATCTACGAACCGATGGAAGAGAACCCGATGATCGGCTTCCGCGGCGCGGGGCGTTACGTCGCGGCGAACTTCTCGGATTGTTTCGAGCTGGAATGCCGCGCGATGAAGCGCGTGCGCGAGAAGCTGGGCTACACCAACGTCGAGCTGATGATCCCGTTCGTGCGCACGGTGCAAGAGGCGAAAGACGTGGTTGCCACGCTGGCGAAACATGGCCTGAAGCGCGGCGAGCACGGCCTGCGCCTGATCATGATGTGCGAGATCCCTTCCAACGCCTTGCTGGCCGAGGAGTTCCTCCAGCATTTCGACGGTTTCTCCATCGGCTCCAACGACCTGACCCAGCTGACGCTCGGTCTGGATCGCGACTCCAGCCTGGTGGCGGACCGCTTCGACGAGCGCGATGCGGCGGTGAAGGCCTTGCTGAAGATGGCGATCACCACCTGCAACCGGCTGGACAAGTACGTCGGCATCTGCGGGCAAGGCCCGTCCGACCATTTCGACTTTGCCCAATGGCTGATGGAGATCGGCATCCAGACCATGTCGCTGAATCCGGACACGCTGGTGGAGACTTGGCGCAGGCTGGCCGAAAAAGAAAAAGCCGGATCGTAAGACCCGGCGAGTGCGGCAACCGGATCACGGCGAGTCCGGCTGTCGCAATGCCAGACCGGATCCGCAATGTGTCCGGGATCGCCAGTCAGTGTTTCCCTCAACCCCTCCCCCATCCCACTCTCCCCTTTTGGGGGGAGGGGTCTTTTTTTTCGTCTGTGTTTTAAGTATGGAAGGACGCTGACGGCGCGTTCAGACTACCAGATCGGCCACCAGGTAGGCCAGGTCGGCGCGCTCGGCATCCTGGATCAGGTGGCGGGTCATCACCGGATCGAAGCGGTGCAGATGCATGACGATCTCTTTCACTCGTTCCGGTTCATGCAGGCGATGATGGGCCATGCCCAATGCATACCAGGCGTGCGGGTTCATCGGTTGTCGCTCGGCAGCCTCGCGCAACGCCTGCGCCGCCGCAGCGTGATCGCCGAGCCGGGCATGGCAGATGCCAAGGCCGTACCAGGCACGGTCCAGCTTCGGATCGAGCTGGGTGGCTTTTCTGAAAGCGTCGACCGCCTCGCCCAGTGCGTTCTGCTTGTCGCAGGCGAAGCCGAGATTGAACAGCATCACCGCATCGTCCGGAGCGATGCGCAAGGCTGTGCGGAAAGCATCGGCGGCGGCGGAAAAGTCGCCCCGTTTGGCATGGATGAAGGCGATCGCGCTGGCCGCGCGCACGAAATCGGGGGCGGCTTGCAGGGTCAAGCGGTATTCTTCCAGGGCAAGATCGTCCTTGCCCAGCAGCTGGAACATGCGCGCGCGCAGGAAGTGTTGCCATTTCTCGAAATTCATTGGTGGTCCCGCCGATTGAACAGGCTGCATTCTGCGGATTGCTTGGGCGTGCCGCAAGTGTTATCCGCGGCCGGATGATAGAATCGCGGCCGTCCAATATCGCACCGCCGACATCATGTTCTCTTTCGAATTATTCCTGGTGAGCGCCTTGAAGGCGCTGGTTGAAGTCGCCGGCTTGTCCATGCTCGCGCAAGGCCTGATCGGCATCCTGTCCGGCAAGGCGAAAGAAGACAACTTCGTCTACCGCCTGCTCAAGGTGGTCACTGCGCCCGTGTATAAAGGCATTCGTCTGGTCACGCCGAAATTCGTGGTGGATGCGCACATCGGGCTGGTCGCTTTTTTCCTGTTGTTCTGGGTGTGGATCGCGCTCATCTACGCCAAGGCCTATGTGTGCAATGCACAGCAACTGGCCTGTGTAGCGTCATAGTGTTTCACGCCTGATCTGTTTTCTCCCCATAGCGCGATTTGATTGCAGTTTTGTGACTGCGCGCACCCGCTGTCGCGCAATTGATACGTTTGCGTGAAATTTTTGTTACAAGCCGGCTTTTTGGATTTTCCGCAGCAGAATCCGCTCCGAATTCTCACTCGAGGGAATTTATTTGATTCCGCCGCCCGCCTGCCGGGCGGCGCAACCAACCTAAACTTAAGGAGCTTTAAAGATGCAAAAGAAACTGATCGCGTTGGCAATCGCTTCCGCAATTTCCGCACCGGCGTTCGCTGACAATGCGAATGTAAGCCTTTACGGTAAGGCATTCCTGAATTTTGAGCATGTCACCAACGACAAGCAGAACTCTGGCAGCGCTAACCGCGTTCAGACCAACGCATCCCGTTTCGGTCTCAAGGGCAGCGAAGATCTGGGCGACGGCATGAAGGCTTTTTATCAGTATGAAGTTCAAGTGGATGCCGATGGCAACTCTGGCAACGGCATGGGCAACGGCACACGCAACACCGGCGTCGGTCTGGAAGGCGGCTTCGGCAAAGTGCTCTACGGCAACTGGGATACACCTTACAAGGCTTCCCGCAACGCCATCGAACTGTTCGACAACACCACTTCGTTCAGCGCGATCAATCTGATGGGCCGTGCCAACGGTGCAGCCGGCAAGAACTACAATACGCGCAAGAGCAACGCGGTGGCCTATGTTTCCCCGGACCTTGGCCCGGTTGGCATGACGCTGGCATACAGCCCGGATGAAGCGCCTGTGGCCGCAACCGGCAACAAGTGGGTGACTTCCTTTGCCGCCACTTTGAATATGCCTGAAGGTATCTACGCAGCGCTGGCTTACGAAATTCGCAATGACGCTTCCGTTGCGACCACTAAAGACACCGCAACGCGTCTGGTCGGTAAATATACCCTGGGCGACTTCTGGGTCGGCGCGACTATCGAACGCCTCAAGGTGAACACTTCGCTGACAGCCAACTACACCCAGAGCAACAACGAACTGGCTGCCCAATACAAGCTGGGGACAAGCAACATCGGCCTGAGCTATGTCAAGGCAGGCAAGACCAGCGTTGAGAAGACCGGTGCATCTCAAGTGTCGTTGCGTTATGGCTACACTTTCTCCAAGCGCACTGAAGTGTTTGCAGCCTATACCGCACTCAAGAACGACGCAGTCGACGCGGCGGTTGCCGGTTCCGGCGGCACTTACGGCTTCAGCGCTGGTACCGCTTACGGTACTGCTGCAGGTTCGAAGCAAACCGCGATCGGTCTGGGCATGATCCACTCGTTCTGATTTTCCAAGGAGGCATTTAGCTTCCCGACGGTTTAAATCCAGAACTTGAAACGGACTCCTTCGGGAGTCCGTTTCTTTTGTTCGAGCAGCCTGCAAATTTGAATATATTGATTTGAATCAATTGTGGCAAAAATAACACAATACTTTTAATGGAGTTGCTCGAAAACCCTGAAAATACTGGGTGTTTTGGCATATGTGCGGGCGATGCGCGGGCATTGGTGTAAGCTACGCGTAAGGATTGGGTGATACGGTTCGCTGCGGGTCGGTTGCAGAGTTCATCCAGCCTGTTTCTTTCGCGGAAGAAGTGATCCGGGAATGAAATGTGAATAATTTGACTGAGGAGACACACTTAAATGCAAAAGAAAATTATCGCGTTAGCTGTTGCTGCAGCTTTTTCCGCACCGGCATTGGCCGACACAACCGTTTACGGCATCATTGACGCAGCTGTTGCCAACGTGTCCGCAACGGGGCAGAAGAGCGACTTGCTGGTTGTTTCCGGCGGTCAATCCGGTTCGCGTCTCGGTTTCAAAGGCGCAGAAGAGATCAGCGGCGACCTGAAGGTTGTTTATCAGCTGGAATATGCGCTGGACACACAGACCAACACAACTTTGGCATCCGCACGCCAGCAAATGCTGGGCGTGGCTGGCGGTTTCGGTACCGTGGCAACCGGCTACCTGCAAACCGCAGGTTATGACTGGGCAGTGAAGTTCGACCCGCTGGCCGGCTCGCTGGTGTCTCCGCTGCAAGTGGTCAACCAGACTAACTTCCTGATCGGTGCTACCGCGATCGCCAAGCGCGCACCGCGCGCACTGGCATATATCTCGCCGAATCTGGGTGGCGTGACTGTCGCAGTGAACTACTCCTCTTCGTTCGACAATGCATTGGGCAATCTGACGCTGGCGGACAATGCGACAGCAGGTTTGAAGACTACCGCCATGCTGGCGTCTGTGACTTACGCAGCAGGCCCGCTGGCAGTCGGCGGCGTTCTGGCTAAGACCAGCGATGCCACCAGCACTGGTGCGGCAACAGCTTCCGGCAAGGCCACCACTTATTCCGATTATTCCTTGGGTGCTTCTTTCGACCTGAGCGTGGTGAAGCTGTTCGCAACTTACCAATCCACCAAGCATACAGACCCTGCGACAGCTGCCGCTATTGAAGGCGGCAAGGCATATTCCTTTACCGGCGTGATCCCGGTTGGCGCCGACGGTGCAGTCGGCGTGGCTTATGCCAAGAACAGCTTGACCAATAAGGCGGCCAACGCAGGCCAGAACCATAACGGCAGCTCGTTCCTGGTGGGCTACCTGCACAACTTGTCTTCCACCACGAATGCTTATGTTGCGTTCCAGTCTGCAAAGAATGGCGCCAACACCAGCGCGTACTCGGTTGACAACAATGCATTGGCCGGCTCGACCGCGCCTAACTGGGTATCCGGCGGCGGCAGCTCCCGCCTGATCGCTGTAGGCATGCGCAAGAAGTTCTAAGCCTGACTTAACCGTCGGTTTGGAGTTGAAACGGCCACCTTCGGGTGGCCGTTTTATTTGGTGGGTGCGGGGCAATACGCGTGGAAAAAGCGGCTACAATTCCATGCGAGGTTTCCCGCTGAAGTGGAAACAGTCAGAGGTATATATGTGGGTTAAGACTCAAACATGGCGGGCGGCGATCCTGCTCCTGATTTGCGCACCGGCATTGGCCGATAGCGTCGATCCGTTCCAGGAAGTGGCCGCAAAGTACCGGGCGGCCAAACCCAAACCGGCACTGTCCGAAGAGGCGCGCAAATACAAGGTGCAGGCCGAATTCATGGTGCAGGAGAAGCAGAGTGACAAGGCTGCGGCGCTGTACGGCAGGGCGTTGGAGATCGCGCCGTGGTGGCCGGAAGGACACTTCAAGTTGGCGCTGCTCTTGGGCGAATCGAAAAAATATAACGAGGCGATGCGCGAGATGAAGCGCTATCTGCTGCTCGCCCCGGATGCGCCGGAAGCGCGCGAGGCGCAGGACCGGATATACCAGTGGGAGACCGTGGTCGTTCCGGAAGCCGGCAAGGTGTTCAACGACTGTGCGGCTTGTCCCGAGATGGTGGAGATCCCGCCGGGCAGTTTCGACATGGGCTCCGACGATGGTGCGGCTGATGAGAGGCCGGTGCACCGCGTGACCATCTCCCATGCTTTCGCCCTCGGCAAGACGGAAGTGACGCAAGCGCAATGGCGCGCGGTGATGGGCGACAATCCGAGCAACTTTACCGAGTGCGGCGATAGCTGTCCGGTGGAGCAGGTCAGCTGGGATGATGTGCAGGAATTCATCAAAAAGCTGAACGCCAAAACCGGCAAAAACTATCGCCTGCCGAGCGAGGCCGAGTGGGAATATGCCTGCCGTGCCGGCGGCCGCCACGCATATTGCGGCAGCGACAATGCGGACGCCGTGGCGTGGAACGGCATGAATAGCGGCGGTTACCTGTTCAAGGCGCCGCATCCGGTGGCGACCAAGCAGGCCAATGCTTTCGGCCTGTACGATATGAGCGGCAACGTGTGGGAATGGGTTGAGGATGGTTACCATGCGGATTACCAAGGGGCACCCGCCGACGGCAGTGCATGGAGCGGCGGTTCGCAGCGTGTGCTGCGCGGCGGCTCTTGGGGGAAAGAGATAAAGTACGGGCGCGCTGCATCGCGTTCCAGGTTTGGAACGAATTACCGGGATTTCAGCTACGGCTTCCGCCTGGCGCGGACACTGCCGTAGTCCTGACAACGGGCTGAGAAAATGCGAAGGAGGAAATCATGCTGAATCTGGACAATCTCATCATCGAATTCGACAAGGGCTTGCGTACGCTGTTTGCCCAGGCGCCGACCGCACGTCCCTATCCCGATGCGAACATCGCCGATGCGCCTATGGACGAGGCGGAGAAGAAGCATGCCGCCGCGCTGATGCGCATCAACCATACCGGCGAGATTTGCGCGCAGGCTTTGTATCAGGGGCAGGCGCTGACGGCGCGCGATCCGCTGGTGCAGGAGAAATTGAAGACGGCTGCATGGGAAGAGACCGAGCATCTGGCCTGGACTTCGCATCGCGTGCATGAACTGGGGGGCAGGCTGAGCCTGCTCAATCCGTTCTGGTACACCGGCTCACTGGCGATCGGCGCACTGGCCGGTGCGCTGGGCGACAAATGGAACCTGGGCTTCCTGGCCGAGACCGAGCGCCAGGTCGGCGCGCACCTGCGGCATCACCTGGATACCCTGCCGCCGCAGGACGCCAAGAGCCGCGCCGTGGCGCAGCAGATGTACGTGGATGAAGTGGGGCACTCCGACATGGCGGTGGAACTCGGCGCGGCAGAATTGCCGTTGCCGGTGAAGCTGGCGATGCGCGGGATGTCGCAGGTGATGACGAAGACGGTGTATTGGGTCTAGCCGCCCGGCTTGGCTTTCCCTCCCCGCAAGCAGGGAGGGAAGATGATTCAGTCTTCCACGATCTCGAAGTCGTGTGTCACCTTGGCGGTCTCGCCGAGCATGATCGAGGCCGAGCAGTATTTTTCGGCGGACAGGTGGATAGCACGTTCGACCTGCTCCGGTTTCAACCCTTTGCCGGTCACCACGAAGTGCAGGTGAATCTTGGTGAACACCTTGGGGTCTTGTTCGGCGCGCTCCGCCTGCATATCCACCACGCAATCGGTGATCGGTTGCCGGGCTTTCTTCAGGATATGCACCACGTCATAGGCGGTGCAGGCGCCGGTGCCGATCAGCAGCATCTCCATCGGGCGCGGCCCCAGGTTGCGTCCGCCGCCGGCGGGCGGGCCGTCCATCAACACTGCATGACCGCTCTCGGTCTCACCGAGGAAGGAAACTTCTTCTACCCATTTGATGCGAGCTTTCATGGCGCTATCTCCCGAAGAATCACTGTGTGGATTTTAACTGATACCAGACTATTCCGATCAACTCGTGCATGAATATTCTGCTGTTGCGCAAGGCATCGGCATTCGGGAGGAATGCCAGCAGGTCGGTGCGGTAGCGCGTGGTGTAGGCGGTGGGGGCCGGGATGATCTTGAAGCCGGCTTCCTGGAATACCTGCACCGCACGCGGCATATGCCAGGCATGGGTGACCAGATAGATGCGTTCTATGCCCGCCTGTTTGAGCAGTTCACGGCTGAGCAAGGCATTCTCCCGGGTGTTGTTCGATTCGCCCTCTATCCATTGCACCGGCACGCCGAATTCATGTTCCAGCACCTGCTGCATTTGCACCGCCTCGGAAGTGGCGTTGCCGACCGGTTTGCCGCCGGTGACCAGGATCAGCTTTTTCGTCTTGCGATGCAGTTTTGCGGCAAAACGCAGCCGCTCCAATGTGGCATGGCTGACCGTATCGCCGCCGTATTCGGGGGCGTGGAAATAAGTGCCGCCGCCCAGCACCACGATGGCATCGGCCGGTTGCTTGTCCGTGTCGACGACATACGGTTCGCCTTCCAGCCGGTGCAGCATCGTCTCGGCGAAGTAGGGGGTGGAGAGCAGCCACAGCATGGAGAATGACAGCGTGAGCAGCAGGCGCGCGAGGAACGGTCGCTTGTGCCACAGCCACAACCCCAGTGCCGCGACGAGCAGCAGGTTGAGCGGCGGCAGCAAAAGGGCGCTGACCAGATTGGTGATGAACCAGGACATGATGCGTAGCCCAGAAAAGATGTGTGCCATTATGGCAGAGAGTTCGCCTGCAGAATCGTCACAATAAAATCATCCGCGCGTCATCAAAGTTTCGCATGCGGCGGCGACACTGCGCAGCATGCAGAATCCGCTCAAACATTGGCGCTGGCTGATACCGCTGCTGTGCTTCAGCGCGGATGCCCATGCCTGGGGGCTATACACCCATGTCTACTTCGCCCAGATGCTGCTGTGGGCGGTGCCGCTCACCGATCCGCGCTATCGCCGCGCGATCAAATCCTTTCCCAAGCTGGTGCTGGCCGGCGCCTGTCTGCCCGATCTTGCGCTGCTGAGCGAACGCCCGTGGGGCGAACCGTTCTCCACCACCCACCAGTGGCAGCGTGCGCGCAAACTGCTGGACGACGCGCAGAGCGACGAGGAATACGCGCTGTCGCTCGGTTTCGTCAGCCACTTGCTGGTGGACGTGATCGCGCACAACCATTTCGTGCCCTCGCACGAGCGGATGTGGGGCAACGTGCCGGTGCTGACGCATGCGGCGTGTGAATGGGCGATGGATATGCATGTGCGCGAACAACTGTTCGCGCAACCGGGCGAGTTGATGGACAGCCATCGCCTTGAATTGGGGGACTATGTCGCCCAGCACTTCGGCTGCTCGCCCGCGATCGCGGTACGTGCGGTCGGCATGCTGGCCGGCGCGGAGAACCTGTTGCGCAACAGCAAACTGTCGCAGCTCTGTTATGCGGTGGCGCGCCGTCTCGATGTGCGGGTGCAGCGCCGCTTCAACTACTACCTCAGTGAGACCGGCGCCCGCTTGATGCACATCGACCGCATCCTCTCCGGCGAGGAGCCGGTGTGGGACGCCAACCCGCACGCCGACGATCCGGTCGTGCGCCAGCGCATCGAGCTGGTTACACCGTTGCAATTGCGCCACCGCATCCCGCTGCCGCAGGATGTGTTCAGCCAGGCTTGATGTTGTTCGTCATTCCGGCCTGTGCCTGAATGATGGGGTTTATATTGCCAACGAAGTGAGTGCGATCGCCGCCCCCAGCGCCGCCCCCGCCAGCACATCGCTGGGGTAATGCAGGCCGAGGATGGGCCGCGACAGCGCGACCAGTACGGCGAACGGCGCGACCAGCCACAGCAGTGATGGGAAGTAGGCGACCGCCACGATGCTGAACGCCACCGCATGCAGAGTGTGGCCGGAAGGGAAGCTGAACTGGTCGAGCGTCTTGCCCACGCACTGGATGGCGGGGTAGACGTTGAACGGGCGCGGCCGCAAGGTCTTGCCCTTGATGAACTTATACAGCACGGTGCCGACCAGGCCGACGGCGATCATGTGCAGCACGGCGAGCAAGGCGGCTGCGCCGTATTCCAGCAGCAACACGGCCATCAAGGTGTACCAGAACACCCCGTCGCCGAGACGGCTGGCGAGGCGGAACAAATTGCGTACCGTGAAGTTGCGGCTGCGCCGGTTGCAGAACGCGCACAGCTCCGCGTCCCAGGTTTTAATCTGTTGCAGCGGAAAGCTCAGGTTGGACATGTCGTTCTCCCGTGGCGCGTGCCGTGTCGATCAACACCGCTTCCATCTGCCCCATGATGTGTTCCCAGGTCAGCGCATGCATCGTGTCGCGCGCCGCCAGGCGGATGCGCTGCACGCGGGCCATGTTGCTGATCAGCCCCTTGGCCTGCGCGATGAACGCTTCGGTATCGGCGAACGGCGCCAGCAGGCCGTTCACATCGTGGCGGATATGCTGTTGTGCGGCGGCGTAGTCGTAGGCGATGGTCGCCAGGCCGCTGGCCATCGCCTCCACCGTCACATTGCCGTAGGTCTCGGTCAGACTGGGGTAGAGGAAGATGTCGGCGGAGGCATAGTGCTGTGCCAGTGCCTCGCCGGTCTGCATGCCGGCGAAGATCACGTTCGGATATTGCTGTTCCAGCTCGGCGCGCGCCGGGCCGTCGCCCACCATCACCAGCTTTGCCTTGCCGTTGATGTTGCGCATCTGCTCGAATGCCTGGATCACCACTTGCAGGTTCTTCTCTGGCGCGAGGCGGCTCACCAGAATCACCACCGGCGTGTCGTCGTCGGCCCACCAGGAGTTGCGCAGCTCAGTGCTGCGTTTGGCGGGGTGGAACAATTCAGCATCCACGCCGCGCGAAACCACCAGCACGTTCTTGTAACCCTCCTGCTCCAGCTGTCGTTGCAACGAAGCGGTGGGTACCAGCGTGCAGGCCGCCTTGTTGTGGAAGTGGCGCAGGTAGGCGGCGATGGGCTTCTGCAACAGGCCGATGCCGTAGTGCTGCGTATAGTTGTGGAAGTTGGTGTGGAAATCCGTGCTCACCGGAATGCCGAGTTTCTGTGCGGCAGAAAGCGCCGACCAGCCGAGCGGCCCCTCGGTGGCGATGTGCACGATGTCCGGGCGTTGCTGCTGCCACAGGCGCGTCAGCAGCCCCTTGGCCGGCAGGCCGGACCTCAGCTCCGGGTAGCCGGGGATGGGCATGCCCGCCACCAGTGTCTCCTCGTAACCCGCTTCCTGTGCCGCAGCATCCTGCTTGTGCTGGCGCGGCCGGATCATGTGGATGCGGTGTCCGCGCAGGCGCAGGCCGTGCACCATGCGGCCGATGGTGATGGCGACGCCGTTCACCTCGGGCAGGTAGGTTTCAGTGACCAGTGCGATATTCAGCGGCTGGATGGATGGGGAGGTCAGGTCTGGTGTATTCATGCCGCGCATCGTGCGGTGCGCATGTGAACATCTGATTAAGACTGTTTGAAGAGTTTGTTACGCCGGTGTCACGTGCCTGTGGCTCCCATTTCCTTCGGATGCGCTTGCCATGGAAAAGGATAAGGCGTTTAATCCAGCGCACATCCAATATTTTGGATGAGATGCTTTGGGAGTTTGGCTTAAAGTCGAATATAAGGGGGAGGGGGAATGCATTTACTAATTATTATCGGCGGCCTTCTGTTGTTCACAAGCACAGCAAGAGCCGAGATGGTGCGAAATGACGCCATTGGCAACGATCCGAGCAAAGAGAAACTTTGTGCGGCAAGAGCGAAGGGAAAACCAGTGCCTTTTGAGATTGACTCTCGCTATGTTGAGAGCGCTCGCTCATTCAATCCAGATGCTACCTTTATTGCGATAGATGGTGCGAATCCCCAGCTGGTTGAGTGTTTTCGCCTTCCAGGTACGGGAAAATACGAACCAGCTTCTTTCAGCCCCGAACAAAGCTACTGGCATTTAATTAGACCGAAGCAGTTCGAGCCTGGAATTCATAATTCCAAGGGTATTTCGATGGCGGCCAACGTTTGCCTTGAAGCCGCCCCACTCAAGATCAATCGCCCCAATCTAGATCACAGTGTTTATTCTAGTGTTGTCGAAGTTCATATCGGTAGCCCTAGCTATCATCCGGGCGCGTTAATTGCAGGGAAAAAAGCAGAGCGCTACGACATCGCAGTAAAGGGCACGTCCTTTTACAAGTCGTCAGGCCCTGACTTACTTGCTGTTCATTTTACGTGCTTGCTCTCGCCCATGCTGGACGTAAAAGCAATTCAGTTCAAATAGCATATGCCTCTGTAAACAAGCGAAGGAGAATAGAAGTGACGGTGAAAGAGAAGCGAGAGGGGTTCGGGCTTGAAATGAAGACTTTTGCCGGAAAGGACGGTAATTCATATCTTGTATTTCGTACACATGCAGGAGCATTCCATGTGTTTATGGAGGTCGAGGCTAAAGAGGCTGCACGGCAGTGCGGTGCTCCTGAGGAGAAAAATACTCGCAGTATGTGGACATCAATTTGGAATGGCTAGTAAAAGTGATGGGGACTAAGTCTTTCCATACAGCAAGCCAGAGCACGCGATTTTATGTTTGCGGCGAGAGCCTAGTCCAGTAGCACTATCCCCCACACCACGATCACATTGACCAGACTCACCAGCACGGCGGCGCTGCCGATGTCCTTGGCGCGCTTGGCGAGGTCGTGGTTCTCCAGCGAGATGCGGTCCACGGTGGCTTCGATGGCGGAGTTGAGCAGTTCGACGATGATGACCAGCAGCACGCTGGCGATCATCAGCGCCTTGCCGAGATGGCTCACCGGCAGCCACAGCGCCAGCGGGATGAGGATGGCGGCGAGCAGCACTTCTTGTCTGAATGCGTCTTCGTGCTTGTAGGCGGCGCGGAAGCCGGCCAGCGAATAACCGAACGCATTCCACAGACGCACCAGACCGGTCTTGCCTTTGTAGGGACTTTCCATTGCAGCGCTCCAGATGAAGGTTGAGATGATGGCGATGTTACCGCTCCCCAAAAAAAACGCGCACCGGGGATGCGTGCGCGCAGAGGAGGAGAGAATGAAACAGGGTTGCTATGCGGCTTTACGCATGAAGTGTTTGGCGTAGCGCGCGTTCATGCGCGACACCGGCATCAGGATGAACAGGTCGGCGCAGTTGAAATCGGGATCCCAGGCCGGTTCGCCGGCGATGTAAGCGCCCAGACGCAGGTAGCCCTTGATCAGCGGCGGGATGGCGGCTTCCAGATTCTGGTTCAGCGATTCCAGCGGCAGGCGGCAGTGCGGGAACACGCGGTATTCGGCGGGCGCACCGTGCAGCTTGTGCACTTTGTTGTACACGCTGGCCGCGTAGTGGCCGCCGTCGGCCATGCTGATGCTGGCGCAACCGATCATGTATTCGTGGCCGTGCTTGCCGATGTAATCCGCCAGCCCGCTCCACAATTGGGTGATGGTGGCGCCGTCGCGGTAATCCTGATGCACGCAGGAGCGGCCCACTTCCACCATGCGGTCGCGCAAGTGAGCCAGGCGCGAGAGGTCGAATTCGGTTTCGGAGTAGTAGCCGCCGGCTTTCACCGCCTGCTCGGGCGGCAGGATGCGGTAGGTGCCGACCACTTTGTTGTCCGCGTGGTCGCGCACCAGCAGGTGGTCGCAGTAGCGGTCGAAGCGGTCGATATCCAGACCCAATTCCGCGCTGGGCAGTTTGGCGCCCATCTCTTCGGCGAACACCTTGTAGCGGATGCGCTGCGCTTCCGTCACTTCGGTGATGGTGCGCGCCAGACTGAAAGTGAGCTTGCCTTGCGCTTCACGCTGCTGTTGCTGGACTAGATCTAACACTGCGGCTCTCCTGTCGGGTTGATGGCGGCAGGATAGATTCGTGATGTTGCGCGGGAGTTAAGGGAATATGAAAGTTTGGTGAAGAGGCGGCTTGCAGCGCGCTGCCGATGTGTTCGTGCGCGATCTTTGTCAGGCTGCGCCGGTCCAGCGTGCATGCGGCCAGTGGCGGCGTGGCGATGAGGCGCACATGCAACTCGGGCGTGCTCAGGATATTCCACATCGATGCGCCGAACGACATCTCGTCGATGTAGGCAGCTGCCATGCTGAGCGAGCCGTCCTCATCCTGATAACGGATGGCGATGGGGTGCACTTGCGCGGCGGCATCGATGGCGGGTTGCAGCAGCGAGGAATGGAAATGCGCGATGCGAGTGCCGTCGGTGGTGGTGCCTTCGGGGAAGACGGCGAGGCATTCGCCCTGCCGCAACAGTTCGACCAGTTGTACGTTCATGCGTGCCGCTTCGCGCGCTTTGCCGCGTTCGAGGAACAGGGTCTGCGCCCGTGCGCATAGCCAGCCGAACACCGGCCAGCGGCGCACTTCGGCTTTGGCGACGAAGCGCATCGGCACGATGCTGTTGAGCACGAACACATCCAGCCACGAGATGTGGTTGGTGACGATAAGGCCGCTGCGCAAGTTGTGCAGCGGATCGTTCGCGGCGATATCCACTTTGACGTTGAAGATGCACAGTAATCTGGCCGACCAGTGCTGCAGGATGCGGCGGCGGATGCCGGGGCGGAACCATGGATAAGCTACGGCCAGCATCAGGCCGCAGGCGATGTGCAGGGCGAGGTGGGCGGCGCGGAAGACGGCGATGGTTTTATTGAAGCGGGACGGCAAGGTTCAATCCATCGAGAAAACGCAGACCGTGCAGAAGAAAGTCAGCGTGGCATCGAAGCCCTTGCTGAGCAGCAAAGCGAAGATGCTGCGCGCATCCTGCTCGGTTTGCCGGATGGTGGTGTGCATGTCCTCAGTCTCCTGTCCTGGTGAAGGCGTTGCGCTGTTCGATGAACAGGCTGTTGCCCGGGGTTTTCTTCGCCATCTTCTTGGCGTCGCTCATGGCAGCCGAGACTTCGTGGTGCGAGATGAACTGGCCGGGCGCGATCTGGATCGCGCCGATGGACAGGCTGGTGAGCGGGTGGAACTTCACCTGCCCGTCGCGGCCTTCGCTGGTGTAGCCACCCTCGACCAAGTGCTCTTCCTTGAACATCAGCGAGGCGGCCTGTTCGAACGAGCGTAGCGCTTGTTCGCAGCGCGCCTTCCAGTCGCTGCTCTGCATCAGCAGGATGAAGTCGTCGCCGCCGATGTGGCCGATGAAATCCAGCTTCGGGTCGCACGCCCAGTTGAGGATGCGACCGGTGAGCTGGATCATCTCGTCGCCCTTGCGGTAGCTGTAAGTGTCATTGAACGGCTTGAAGTGGTCGAGATCGCAATAGCAGGCGACGAATTGCGTGTTCGCTTGCAGCAGGCGGTTGATGTGTTCGTTGATCGGTACATTGCCCGGTAGCAGCGTGAGCGGGTTGGCATAACGCGCGGCTTCCAGTTGCATCTGCGTCAGTTCGCGCAACAGGTCCTGCCCCGAGGCGACGCCGATGTAGCGGCTGTTCTCGGTGATGATGAAACCGTCGGCGAAATGGCGGCTGTCCGCCTCGGCCAGGAAATGGCTGAGCTCCTCGATCGGCATGTTCTTCTCCACCAGCAGCGGCTCGCCCTGGATCAGGCTGTCGCACGGCTTCTTGCCCATCAGCTCGCGCTGGTAGGGTTTGGCGAAGCGGTCGATGAACTGGTAGCGGTTGATGAGTCCAAGCGGGCTGCCGCTTTTGACCACCGGGATGATGCGCAGCGCGGGGTTGAGGCTGAAGCGCTCGAACACCTGGTCGTTCGGCGTCTCCGGATGCACCGGCTCGACGTAGCTTAGCAGCTTGTTGGCGGTCGTCTGCGTGCGGTAGTGGGCTTCAGCCTTGGGGAACACGGCGATGTTGGACGAGTTGATGATGCGGCTGGTCTCGGGCGAAGCGAGCAGCGGCGGGGTCGGGTTCGGGCGCGCGATGAAATATCCCTGCCCGAGTGCGATGCCGATGTCTTTCACCACGCGCAATTCGGCTTCGGTCTCCACGCCTTCGGCGATCACCTTGGTGCCGCAACTCTCGGCGATGTGCTGGATGGATTTGAGGAACTGGAGTTTGATCGGGTCCTTGTCCACGCCCCGCACGAAATGCATGTCGATCTTGATGAACTCGGGGCGCAGTTCGGACCACAGGCGCAGGCTGGAAAAACCTTCGCCCAAGTCGTCGATGGCGATCTGGAAGCCCATGCCGCGATAATGCAGCAGCGCCCCGCGCATGGCCTCGAAATCGAAGGTGGGCTGGTTCTCGGTGATCTCGATGATGACGCGGCCGGGGTCGAGGCCGAGCCGGTCGAGGAAGGCCAGCGTCTGGCCGTTCTTGAAGCTGGGGTTGGTCAGCGTCTCCGGGCTGACGTTGAGGAACAGGTTTCCCGGCAGCGCCTGCCTGGCGAAGGCCTCCAGCACGGTGAGCCGCGCCGCCATCTCCAGTTCCAGCTGCAAGCCCTGTTGCGCCGCTGCGCCGAACAGGTTGGCGGGCGAGTGCAGCGGACTGTCCGCCGGCCCGCGTATTAAGCCTTCGAAGCCGAGGAACTCGCCGCTCTTGAGGTCAATGATGGGCTGGAACAGCGCGTTCAATTTGCGCTGTTCGATGATCTCGTGCAGCGGTGTCATGGTTCTCTCCTTTTCCTTCGCCTTTTCAAGAACGAGATTGGCCAGGAACTGCGCGCGCGGTGCACGGGAAGTGGAACGATAGTGTTCGGCGGGTAGAATGGCAGGCATGACTCACTCCTGTGAGATGTGTTGGGTGCGCACAGTAGCGCCGAGTTGTTACGTTTAGATGACGGGGGGGCGATGGGGCAACACGCGGTAAAGCTGGAACAGCGGTATCGGCCATCCAGCGCCGACATGCACTTCGCGGCGGAGGGGCTACAGTTCGCCGATTATGTGCAGCACACACAGGCGGTGTTGCGCCAAGTGCATGCCGGCAAAACCGATCTGGAAAAGATCGTTGCCGGAAATTCTCCGTTCGAGCTGCATCCTGTTGGCGACTTTCTGGCTGGGCGCAACAAACCTTATCGGCGCGGGGTGCTGCTGACCCACGGGCTCACCGATTCGCCCTATCACATGCGCCATCTGGCGGCGTTTTTCCAGCGCAACGGCTTCCGCGTGATGGCGTCGCTGTTGCCGGGGCACGGCACGCAGCCCGGCGACCTGCTCGATGTGCGTTGGCAGGAATGGGCACAGACCGTGGCTTACGGCGCGGACTGTCTGGCGGCCGAAGTGGACGAGTTGTATCTGGCCGGTTTCTCGGCGGGCGCCGCGCTGAGCGTGTTGCAGGCTGCGCGCGACGAGCGGGTGCGCGGACTGTTCCTGTTCTCGCCTGCATTCGGGATCACTGCGCGCGCGCGCTGGGCGAACCTGCACAAGTTGTACAGCTGGCTGCTGCCGCAGGCGGCGTGGGTGAACGTGCTGCCGGATCACGATCCGTATAAATACGAATCGTTCTGCAAGAATGCGGCGGCGCAGATGTATGGGTTGATACAGACCTTGCCGAAGAGCGGCGGGGACGTTCCGGTGTTCGTCGTCGCCAGCGCGGACGATGCCACGGTGAAGCCGGAGGCGACCTTGAACTTCATACGGCAGGCGCGCCATCCGTGCAGCAGGCTGGTGTGGTACTCCGCCGCAAGGATAGAGCAGCCGAACATTGAGTGGATGAACAGTGTGCTGCCGGAGAAACGTATCCTGGGCAGCGCCCACACCGCCATCGTGCTGCCGCCGGAAGATGCGCATTACGGCGAGACGGGAGACTATGCCAACTGCCTGCATTATCTGCCGCATGACGTGGACGCGTATGCAGTCTGTTGCGCTGCGAATGCGCAAGAAGTGTGGCGGGGCGAGGTGCTCCCGCAGAACCTGAAATACGGCCTGCTGCGCCGGCTGACCTACAATCCGCACTACGCGGCGATGGAAACGTCGATGCAGAAATTCATAGAAAGTTTGCCATGAGTCACACCATGATCTTCGCCCATCGCGGCGCCAACAAAGAAGCGGCCGAGAATACGCGCACGGCTTTCGACAAGGCGCTGGCCTATCCCATCGACGGCATCGAGACCGACATCCAGCTGAGCCGCGACGAGGTGGCCGTGCTGTGGCACGACCGCGACCTGAAAAAGCTGGGCTTGCCGGGCAAGCACATCGACGACTACGATCACGCGCAGTTGCGGGCGATGGATTTCGCCGAGCACTTCGATGCCTCAACAGCTGCCGAGGGCGTGATGAGTCTGCAGGAATTCATCGCTGCCTACCGCACGCGCTGCCGCCTGTTGCTGGAGATCAAATTGCGCGAATGGGAGGATGGCGCGCGGCGCGAACTGAAGGTGCGGCAGACGCTGGCGCTGGCCGGCGATGTGGCGGACGGCCGCATCATGGCGTCATCCTTCAATCTCGACGGGCTGGTCTATGCGCACTCCATTGCGCCGGCATTTCCGCTGGTGCTCAATCTGGAGCCGGAACATCAGGCGGATGATGCGCAACGCGCTTTGATCGAGAATCCTTTCCTACACGGATTGTGCGTGAGCATCGACACGCTGGATGAAGGCATGGCGGGGGCGGTGCGCGAACGCGGCAAATTCCTCGCGGTGTATACCTGCAACAGCGACGAAGAGATCGGGCGCGCATTGCGTCTCGGCGTGGATGTGCTGATCAGCGATGTACCGCAGAAGGCATTGCAAATGAGGGATGCATGAAACGCGATTTTTCGGCATTGCAAGGGGAGTTTGATCTGCTGGTGTGCGGCGGCGGCATCTATGGCGCGTGGACGGCTTACGATGCGGCACTGCGCGGATTGAAGGTGGCGCTGGTGGAGCAGGGCGATTGGGCGAGCGCGACTTCGTCCGCGTCGAGCAAGCTGATCCACGGCGGGCTGCGCTATCTGGAGACTTACGATTTCAAGCTGGTGCGCAAGGCGCTCAAGGAGCGCCAGCTGCTGCTGAAGATCGCGCCGCACCGGGTGTGGCCGCTGCGTTTCGGTGTGCCAGTATATAAGGATAGCCGCAACGGCACGCTGCTGCTCAAGGCGGGGCTGACGCTGTACGACGCGTTGGCGGGATTCCCGGACGGGCAGATGCGCCATCGTCACTTCGGCTATGCGCACTTTTCCGAACACTTCCCGTTTCTCGACGAGCGCGGTTTGCGCGGCGGCTTCACCTACGGCGATGCGCAGACCGACGATGCGCGGCTGGTGCTGGAGCTGGTGGCGGGCGCCATGGCGCACGGTGCGGTGTGCGTGAACTATGCCAAGTTGGTTACTTGGGACGAGGATCGCGGCCGGGTGTGCGGTGCGACCGTGCAGGATGGCATCAGCGGTGCTGTAGTGCCGGTGCATGCGCGGCAATATGTTAGTACCGCCGGCCAGTGGACATCTGCGACGGAGCAGGGGCGGGAATGGTGCCGTCTGAGCAAAGGCATCCATCTGGTGCTGCCCGCCTTGGCGACTGAAGAGGCGATCTTGCTCACGGCGAAACAGGACGGGCGCGTGTTCTTCATCATCCCGTGGTACGGGCGCACCCTGCTTGGCACTACCGACACCGACTATCGCGGCGACATCGGGCGCGTGGTTGTCGAGGAGGCGGATGTCGACTACCTGCTGGCTGCAGCCAACGGTTATCTCAAGACCGCATGGACGAAGCAGGATGTCGTCGGCAGTTATGCCGGATTGCGCGTGATGAAGCAGAGCGATGCGGCGCATCCTTCCGCGGTCAGCCGCGACTGGGAGTTGAAAACGGCGCATAACGGCGTGCACCACGCGGTGGGCGGCAAGATCACTTCCGCGCGCGAGGATGCCAAAGTCATCGTCGACACGGTATGCGCGCATCTCGGTCTGGCGACACCATGCGCAAGCAAGGACAGGGGGCTGTTATGGCGGCCGCAGCAGGACTTTGCCGCATGGTCGGCCGAGGTCGCCGCGCAGGCACAAGGCCTGGGCATCGATGCGGAAAGCGCGGCATGGCTGGCGCGTCGCCACGGCACGCATGTCGCGCGGATATTCCATCTCGTCGAGCAGAAGCCGCAGCTGGCAGGGCGCATCGTGGCGGAGCTGCCGTTCATCCATGCCGACCTGCTGCTTTGCGCTCGCGAAGAGATGGCGGTGCATCTGGATGACTTGCTGCGCCGCCGTATGCCGCTGCTGATTCTTGCGAGGCTGAGTGCGGAGCAGCTGCGCCAGCTCGCCGAGCTGGTTGCGCCCGTGCTGGATTGGGATGCGGTCAGGGTTGCACAAGAGGTGGAGGCATGCCGCGCATGATCGTCGCGGTCGCACTCGATCTGGGTACGACGACGATCAAGGCCGGTTTGCTGGCGGCAGACGGCACCTTGGGCGGCGTCGTCGCCCGGCCAGCGCCGGCTATCGTTGCGGACGGCGGGCGCTATGAAAGCGATGCGGCTGCTTATGCGGAAGCGGTCGAGCTGGTGTTGACGGGATGTCTGACGCAGACCGATACGCGCCCGCCCCTCGGGTTGTGCAGCCAGCGTTCTTCCTTTTTGATCTGGGAGCGCGGCAGCGGGCGGCCGGTGACGCCACTCATCTCCTGGCAGGACGATAGAGGTGCGGAAAGCTGTGTTGCATTGCGCGAGCGGGCGCCGCTGATCCGCGAGCTGGCCGGATTGCCGCTGACACCTTATTACCTTGCGCCCAAGCTGCGCGGCTTGCTGCAACAGCATGCGGATTGGCGCGAGCGCTTGCTGCATGGCGACTGGCTGCTGGGCACGCTGGATACTTTTCTCGTCTGGCGCTGGACGGATGGTGCGCAGCATCTGACGGATGTGTCGATGGCAGCGCGCACCCTGCTGCTGGATGTATATTCCCGGCAGTGGTCGCCGAGGTTGTGCGACTTGTTCGATGTCCCGCAACATATCTTGCCGCAAATCCGGCCTTCCGCCGGGATGCGGCTGCCACTCAATAATGGCCTGATCTTGCAGGCCAGCATGGGGGATCAGTCGGCTGCGTTGCTCGCCGGTATCGGCACCGGACAGCCGGAGGCCCTGGTCAATCTGGGTACGGGCGGCTTCGTGGCCTGTTATCTGCCTGCCGGGCGCAGCGTGCCGGATGGGTATCTGCAAACATTGGTTTGCCAAATCAGTATGGAGCAGCCATTGCTGGCTTGTGAAGGTACGCTCAATTCCATTGCGGCGGCGCTGGCGCCTTTTCCGGTCGATGCATGCGCTCCCGAGGGACTGGCGAACGACGGTATTTTTTGTCTGGCTGAGCCGAGCGGGTTGGGGGCGCCGTATTTCCGCAATGACTTGGGTATTACTTTTTCCGAATCGGTCGATGAGCTGCCGGCGCGGCGTATCGCTTTGCTGCTGCAAGAGGGTATCGCCTTCCGCGTGGCGCGGATATTGGAGGACTTTCGGCGCGAATTCGGCATCACGCGAGCCTATCTCTCCGGCGGCTTGGCCAATTTACCCTGCCTGCAGCAGGGTGTTGCCCAATCCGTACCGCTCGATATCTACCGCTTGCGGCAAACCGATGCCGGCTTGAGCGGCGCCGCCCGGCTCGCTGCCGGTATGCCTTTGGCGGGCGGCAGGGATGCCGAAAGGATCGTTCCAACCCGGCCTGGGCATGGCGTGGCCGGAAAATACGCCCGCTGGAAAGGCTGGCTGGACGGGCTGTTGAGCGCTCGCGACGGGCGTGGTTGATAAGAGTTTGACAGTGGCGAAGGTCTCACATAGAATGCGCGCCCTTCGCAGTCTGTTATCCATTTTAAAGATTTAGGAAATGCCATGAAAACATTTTCCGCTAAGCCGCACGAAGTCCAGCACGACTGGCTGCTGGTCGATGCCGCCGACAAGGTTCTGGGCCGTTTGGCCAGCCAGATCGCTATCCGCCTGCGCGGCAAGCACAAGGCCATCTACACACCGCACGTCGACACCGGCGATTTCGTTGTCGTGGTGAACGCCGACAAGCTGCGCGTGACCGGCAACAAGGCACAGGCCAAGATGTACTATCGCCACTCGACTTATCCGGGCGGTCTGTACGAAACCAATTTCCTGAAGCTGCAACAGCGCCATCCGCAGCGCGTGCTGCAAAAGGCCGTGCGCGGCATGCTGCCGAAAGGCCCGCTGGGCTACGCGATGTTGAGCAAGCTCAAGGTCTACGGCGGTGCGACTCATCCGCACAGCGCGCAGCAACCGAAACCCATTGATCTGTTGAAGGCTTAATCATGAGCGTAACTTATAACTACGGTACCGGTCGTCGCAAGAGTGCGGTGGCACGTGTGTTCATCAAACCGGGCAAAGGCGAGATCATCGTCAATGACAAGCCGGTAGACGTGTTCTTTTCCCGTGAGACCGGCCGTATGGTGGTGCGTCAGCCGCTCGAGCTGACTGAGACTGTCGGCAAGTTCGACATCATGGTTAACGTGACTGGCGGTGGCGAGTCCGGCCAGGCGGGTGCAGTGCGTCACGGCATCACCCGTGCACTGATCGACTACGATGCAAGCCTGAAGCCAACCCTGAGCAAAGCCGGTCTGGTTACCCGCGATGCACGCGAAGTCGAGCGTAAGAAGGTTGGTCTGCGCAAGGCGCGTCGCAGGAAGCAATTCTCCAAGCGTTAATTCGCTTTGCAGTACAGGAAAGGCCGCCACTGGGCGGCCTTTTCATTTATGATTCGCGTCGAATTTATGGCTGCGCTAATGCTGGAAAGGGATGCTGTGCTTAAGGTCGGGATTGTTGGCGGGACGGGGTATACCGGTGTCGAATTGCTGCGCTTGCTGGCGGGGCATCCGCAGGTGGAGCTGTGTGCGATCACCTCCCGTGCCGAGGCCGGCATGCCGGTCAGCCAGATGTTTCCCAGCCTGCGCGGTTATGTCGATCTGCCTTTCGCCCATCCGGACCAAGCCCATCTCGACCAATGCGATGTGGTGTTCTTTGCCACGCCCAACGGCATCGCGATGCAGCAAACACGCGCGCTGCTGGATGCCGGCGTCAGAGTCATCGACCTCGCCGCGGATTTCCGCATCAAGGATATCGCCGAGTGGGAGAAATGGTACGGCATGTCGCATGCCTGCCCCGACTTGGTGGCAGAAGCTGTCTATGGCCTGCCCGAAGTGAACAGGGAGAAGATCAGGCAGGCACGGCTGGTGGCGAACCCCGGCTGCTATCCCACAGCGGTGCAGCTCGGCTTTATCCCGCTGCTGGAAGCCGGGGTGATCGAAGAAGGTTCGCTGATCGCAGATTCCAAATCGGGCGTTTCCGGCGCAGGACGCAAAGCCGAGGTGCATACCCTGTTCGCTGAAGCCTCAGACAATTTCAAGGCATATGGCGTGGCCGGGCATCGACACCTGCCGGAGATCAGGCAGGGTCTGGCGAATGCATTGGGCAAGCCGGTCGGGCTGACGTTTGTGCCGCATTTGACACCGATGATCCGCGGCATTCATGCCACTTTGTACGGGCGGCTGAAGAAGGATGTGGATTTGCAGGCGCTATTCGTGCAGCGCTATGCCCATGAGGCATTCGTCGACGTATTGCCTGCCGGCAGCATGCCGGAGACCCGCTCTGTGCGGGGCGCCAACTTGTGCCGTATCGCGGTGCACAGACCGCAAGGCGGCGATACCGTCGTGGTGCTGTCGGTGATCGACAATCTGGTGAAGGGGGCGGCCGGGCAGGCAGTGCAGAACATGAACATCATGTTCGGTCTGGATGAGTCTGTCGGTTTGAATATCGTTCCTTTGTTGCCGTAGACCAATGATACGAAGCTTCCGCCGCAAATTCAGCATCTCCGCCCCGCGTTTGTCGGTGCGCCCCCATGTGCCTTGGTATGTGCGCTGGGCCATTACGTTGCCGTTGTTGATGGTATTTGGCTTCATGGTATGGTGGGCGTATGACTCCGGTTTGGCGTTGGCGGGTTTTCATCGCGGCGAGGCGGAGCGGGAATTGAATACGCTGCGTGAGCGGGTGGCTTCTCTGGAAGGCCAGAACGCGGATCAGGCGAATCAGATCGCCGCTTATGAGCGCCAGATGCAGATCAAGCAGGCGGTCGATCTAGAAGTCGAGTCGCAGCTGAAGAACCTCAACGATGAGAATGCGCGACTGAGGGAAGACCTGCTGTTCTTCCAGAATCTGCCGTTGACTGGTGCGCGCGAGGCCGAACTGTCCATCCATCGCTTGAAGATCGAAACGGATTCCCTGCCGGGCGAATACCACTGCCGCATGCTGTTGGTGCAAAGCGTCCAGCAGCGCGGCAAGGAGTTTCAGGGCTCTTTGCAGCTGGTGGTGAACGGCGAGCAAGACGGCAGAAAAGTGGTGCTACAATTCCCGCAGGAGAGTTCGCCGCAGGAAGTGGCGGCGCATCAGCTAAGCTTCAAGTATTACCAGCGTATCGACAAGGTTTTTAAGCTGCCGCCGGAAATGAAGGTCGAGAGCGTCCAGGTGCGGGTGTTCGAGAAGGGTTTGCCGGAGCCGAGGATCAAACAGACAGTCAATCTTTCCTGATTGTCACTTAGGAGAAATGAAGCATGTTCAGTAGCCGACACAGCAAACCGCAAAACCGTATCGACTCTTTGGTTGGCGCGGGTACCAAGATCGAGGGCAATGTGACTTTCACAGGCGGTCTGCGTGTCGACGGCGAGATCATCGGCAATGTCATCGCCGATCCGAGCAAGCCGAGCACTTTGGTGCTGAGCGAGCATGCACGGGTGCACGGCGAGATCAAAGTTACCCATCTGGTGGTGAATGGTGCAATAACCGGACCGGTTGATGCGACGGAGTATCTGGAACTGCAAAGCAAAGCCAAGGTCACAGGCGATGTGCATTACAAGTCGCTGGAGATCCAGCTGGGTGCGATCGTTGAGGGAAGATTGATCCATCTTGCCGAGGTGACAGACAAAGTGGTGGCGTTCAAGCTTGGCGCTGCGGAATCATAATCAACACAGTAGGAGACAGACATGAACACAGTGGCCGACATGCAAGACCCGTTGCTCTTTACCGACAGCGCGGCAAACAAAGTGAAGCAATTGATCGATGAAGAGGGTAATGCCGACCTGAAGCTGCGTGTATTCGTCAGCGGCGGCGGGTGCTCCGGTTTCCAATACGGGTTTACCTTCGATGAGGTGGTCAACGAAGACGACACCGTGATGAGCAAGAACGGCGTGCAGTTGCTGATCGATCCGATGAGCTTCCAGTATCTGGTCGGTGCGGAGATCGATTATTCCGAAGGCTTGGAAGGTTCGCAGTTCGTGATCAAGAACCCGAACGCCACCACGACTTGCGGTTGCGGATCGTCGTTTTCGGCATAAGTTATCAGGCAGTTGCGGCAGAAACGGGGCGCGGAAGCGCCCTGTTTCATTTTATGCCGGGTAAATTGCGCCAAGCACGCAGGGGTGCTTGGCCCCGGTGACGGCGGGCAGATTGCCGGGGCGCAGGTGGATGGTCTGTTGTGCCAGCCAGGCGAAAGCGATGGCTTCCATCCAGTCGGCAGCGATGCCCAACTCCTCGGTCTTCTGGATGCGGCGTTGCGGCAACGCCTGTTGCAGATGTGCTACCAGCGCGGTGTTGTGTGCACCGCCGCCACAAAGGTAGATTTCTCTCGTTCCGATACAGAAGTTCTGCACCGCAGCGGCGATGCTTTCGCCGGTCAGGGCGAGGAGGGTTGCTTGCACGTCCGCCGGCTCTTCGCTGCCGCTGAGTTGCTTTTGCAGCCAGTCCAGATTGAACAGGTCGCGCCCGGTACTTTTCGGCGGGGCTGCCGCGAAGAACGGTTCGGACAGCAGCCTTTGCAGCAGTGCTGGAATGATCTTGCCGGTGGCAGCCCATGCACCGTCCTTGTCGTAGGGCTTGCCCTGTTGGCGTTCGATCCAGGCATCCATCAGCAAATTGCCGGGACCGCTGTCGAAGCCGGTGGTGGTCTTGTTGGGGGAGAGGTCAGTCAGATTGGCGATGCCGCCGATATTGAGGATGACGCGGTGGATATTGGGGTGGCGCAGTACGCGATCGTGGAATGCGGGCACCAGCGGCGCACCCTGGCCGCCCGCGGCGATATCGCGGCTGCGGAAGTCGCTCACCACATGGATGCCGGTCAACTCGGCCAGCAACGCGGCATTATTGAGCTGGATGGTATAGCCGTGCTCGGGACGGTGGCGCACGGTCTGGCCGTGGCAGCCGATGGCTTGCACCTGCTCTTTCGAAATTCCCGCCTTTTGCAACAGCGCCAGCGCCGCGTCCGCATACTCGCGCGCCAAACGGTTTGCGACGAGTTGTGACTGGTGCAGTTCGTTATTGGAAACTTGATGCAATGCGAGCAGCGCCTCTTTCAGCGCTGGCGCATAGGGTTGGTAATGACTGGCGGTCAGACTGGGAGCGGCTTGCGAGAGGTCGACCAGTGCGGCATCGATGCCGTCCAGGCTGGTGCCGGACATGATGCCGATATAAAGGTCCGGCGGCGTATTCACCTAGTCCAGCTTGGCGAGGCGTGTGTTGCGCAGCATATCCAGGCGCCCGAACAGGTCGCGCGTCGCTTCTGCGAAGGCGGTCTTTTGCGCTTCGCTGACCGGCTTGCCGTCCGGCAACGCCACTTTCAGCGGATCGCGCTGGATACCGCCCTGCTTGAACTCATAGTGCAGATGCGGACCGCTGGCCAAGCCGGTCATGCCGACGTAACCGATGATCTGTCCCTGCCCCACGCGTTGGCCTTTGTGGAGGCCGCTGGCGAAGCGCGACAGGTGACCGTATACGGTGGAGTAGCGGCCCTGATGCTCGACTACGACCATATTGCCGTAGCCGCCCTGTTTACCGACGAAGGCAACCACGCCGTCACTGGTAACCTTGACCTTGGTGCCGATGGGGGAGGCGTAGTCCACGCCCTTGTGGGCGCGCCACTTGTTCAGCACCGGGTGGAAACGCGACTTGCTGAAGCCGGAGCTGACGCGCGAAAATTCGATGGGCGAGCGCAGAAATGCTTTGCGCATGCTCTTGCCTTCCGGGTTGTAATAGTCGCCGGTATATTCGGTGGTCTGGAAGTAGGCCGCACGATAGGCGTGGCCGTGGTTGATGAACTCGGCGGAGAGGATGCGGCCGGTGCGGGCGGGCTCGCCGTTGATGTAGGTCATCTGGTAGATCACCGTGAATTTGTCGCCTTTGCGCAAATCGCGATGGAAGTCGATATCGCCGCCGAAGATATCGGCCAGCTGGTTGGCGGCGGGGTCGGGCAGGCCGACTTCATCGGTCGCCGCGAACAGGTTGCTCTTGATTTCGCCGGTGCGGATCAGCACGCGCTGTTCGGTCTGCGCCGGCAGGATGCGGGTGCGGAAACTGGAAGCGCTCTTCTCGATCACCACCTGATTGGCATCGTTGCCCAGAAAGCGCAAGGCCAGCAAAGCGCCGTTGGCGTCCGTCTCGGCCTGCACCTCCTTGCCCACGCCCAGTTGGCGCAGCACTTCGGCCGCTTTGTTCTTGCGCAGATAATCGCTGGCGGCCTGATCTTCCACATTGAGGCGGCGCAACAGTTCGGCAATGGTGTCGCCGCGCTGGACGCGTTCGTTGCGCCAGAATGTCGCGGTGGCCCCGGTAAGCGAGGCGGCATTGGGTAGCGCAATCTCTTCGAGCACGGTCTTCTGGCCGCGTGTGACGGCATCGGTTTGCGGCATGATGCCGAAAGCGGTGACTACGCCCAGCAACGGTACGGTCGACAGGGTGACGAACCAGCGCAGCTTCATTTTGTGCGCGTGTGACAAGGTGTTTTGCGGTAACATTCGCGCCTCCCAAGGCGGTGTCGCTGGGTGTGCCGGTGAGGATTGGCGCTGGCACAACAGCAACTTAACTGAAATCAGGGCGGCACTTTAACAGAAAGCGACCACCCCTCAAAATCCGCTCAGGCACCAAGCAGGAAACAGACAAGCGGTATTTCGACATGAGTCAACAAGAGATCCTCAGCCAAATCAAACGCGGCAGCGACGAGCTGCTGATCGAAGCCGAACTGGTCAAGAAGCTGGAACAAGGCCGTCCTTTGCGCATCAAGGCCGGTTTCGATCCTACTGCGCCTGACCTGCATCTCGGCCACACCGTTCTTCTTAACAAGATGCGCCAATTGCAGGACCTCGGCCACCACGCCCTGTTCCTGATCGGCGACTTCACCGGCATGATCGGCGACCCCACCGGCAAGAATGCCACCCGTCCGCCACTGTCGCGTGAGCAGGTGCTCGCCAATGCGCAGAGCTACAAGGACCAGGTGTTCAAGGTGCTCGACCCGGCCAAGACCGAGGTTGTGTTCAACTCCACCTGGATGGACAAATTCAGCGCCGTCGACCTGATCCGTCTCGCCGCCACCCACACCGTGGCGCAGATGCTGGAGCGCGACGACTTTTCCAAGCGCTACAAAGGCAACCAGCCGATCGCTATCCACGAATTCGTCTATCCGCTGGTGCAGGGCTATGATTCCGTCGCGCTCAAGGCCGACATCGAACTGGGCGGCACCGACCAGAAATTCAACCTGCTCATGGGGCGCGAGCTGCAAAAGCATTTTGGCCAACCCGCGCAGTGCGTGCTCACCATGCCGCTCCTGGAAGGGCTGGACGGCGTCAACAAGATGTCCAAATCGCTGGGCAATTACGTCGGCATCACCGATACGCCGACCGATATGTTCGGCAAGTTGATGTCCGTTTCCGATGAGCTGATGTGGCGTTACTACGACCTGCTCTCGTTCCGTAGCCTGGCGCAGATCGCCAACTTCAAGGAGGAAGTGGCGAACGGCCGCAACCCGCGCGACATCAAGGTGATGCTGGCGCAGGAGATCGTTGCCCGCTTCCATTCGCAAAAAGCCGCCGAAGACGCGCTGGCCGAATTCGAGGCGCGTTTCCAGAAGGGCGTACTGCCGGACGATATGCCCGAGATCAGCGTGGACAGCGCCGAAGGGAAAATCGGCATCGCGCAGTTGCTTAAGCAGGCCAATCTCGTTGCCAGTACTTCCGAGGCGTTGCGCATGATCGAGCAGGGTGGGGTCAAATTGGACGGCGAAAAGGTCAGCGACAAGGCTTTGCAGCTCAAAGCGGGCGCGGTCGTCGTCGCCCAGGTCGGCAAGCGCAAATTCGGGCGCATTTCGGTGCAATAAATATCGGTTGTTAAATAAGGCGTTGTTTTGTAGAATCGCGCCCTCGAATTTTTGGTAGAAGGTAGTTTGTTCATGACAACAGTACGTGTTAAAGAGAATGAGCCGTTCGAAGTCGCGATGCGCCGCTTCAAGCGTTCCGTGGAAAAGACCGGTCTGCTGACCGAGTTGCGTGCCCGCGAATTTTACGAAAAGCCCACGGCCGAGCGTAAGCGCAAGCTGGCAGCTGCCGTAAAGCGCCACTACAAGCGCCTGCGCAGCCAGACTCTGCCTCCGAAGCTGTATTAATCCTTTTCGATAAGGCGACGCCGCATCCCTATCCGGGTTGCGGCGTTTATCATTGCTATGAGCTTGAAACAACAAATCTCCGATGACATGAAAGCCGCGATGCGTGCCAAGGAAACGGCACGTCTCGGGGCGATCCGCCTGTTGCTCGCTGCGATGAAACAGAGAGAGGTGGACGAGCGCATCGAGTTGACCGATGCCGACGTGATTACCATCATCGAAAAGATGCTCAAGCAGCGCCGCGATTCGATCAGCCAGTACGAGGCGGCGAACCGCCAGGATCTGGTGGATGTCGAGAAGTTCGAAGTTTCCATTTTGCAGACCTACATGCCGCAGCAGCTGGGCGAAGCCGAGATCGTGGCGGCCATCGCGGAGGCTATCGCCGCCACCGGCGCAGCCGGTCCGCAAGACATGGGCAAGGTGATGGGCGTGGTCAAGCCCAAGCTGGCCGGCCGTGCCGACATGGGCAAAGTGTCCGGTTTGATCAAGGCGCAGCTGTCCAAGTAATCAGTTATTCCGGCAATACCCGGTCTATTTCTCCATTATGTTGATGCGGCGCATCCGGGCCGCGATTGCGCGAGGGCGGAGTGATTCCAAAAAGTTTCATTCAGGATCTGCTCAACCGCCTCGACATCGTGGATGTGATCGAGCGTTACGTCCCGCTCAAGAAGGCCGGTGCCAACTACGTCGCCTGCTGTCCGTTCCACACTGAAAAATCCCCGTCGTTCACCGTCAGCCAGGCCAAGCAGTTCTATCACTGCTTCGGCTGTGGCGCGCATGGCACCGCCATTGGCTTCGTCATGGAGCACACCGGTATGGGGTTTGTCGAAGCGGTGGAAGACTTGGCCAAAGGCATCGGCGTCACCGTGCCGAAAGAGGCCTCCAATGTGCCGCAGCACAAAGTCGCGCCCGATCTTTACGATCTGATGCAATCAGCCACGCGCTATTACCGCGAACAACTCAAGAAGACGCCGCGTGCCATCGACTACCTCAAGGGGCGCGGCTTGAGTGGTGAAGTCGCCGCGCGCTTCGGTATCGGCTATGCGCCGGACGACTGGCAGAACCTGAAAGCCGCCGTACCGAACTATCAGGATGCCTCCCTGGTCGAGACCGGGCTCGTGATCGCGGGCGAGGAGGGCAAGCGCTATGACCGCTTCCGCGACCGCATCATGTTCCCCATCGTCAACGTGCGCGGCCAAGTCATCGGCTTCGGCGGCCGCGTGCTGGACAAGGGAGAGCCCAAATACCTCAATTCGCCGGAAACGCCGTTGTTCGAGAAAGGTCACGAACTCTACGGCCTGTTCCAGGCGCAGAAGGCGATTCGCGCGCAGCAGCGCGTGATCGTGGTCGAGGGTTACATGGATGTGGTGGCCTTGGCGCAACACGGTGTGGAATATGCCGTTGCCACGCTGGGTACCGCCACCACGCCGTATCATGTGCAAAAGCTGCTGCGTCTGTGCGACCAAGTGGTGTTCTGTTTCGATGGCGACCGCGCCGGCCAGAAAGCGGCCTGGCGCGCACTGGAAAACGCCTTGCCGCAATTGCAGGACGGCAAACGCCTGGGTTTCCTGTTCCTGCCGGAAGAGCATGATCCCGACACCTACATCCGCGAATACGGCCGCGAAGCGTTCGAGCACGAGCTGGATAATTCGCTGCCTTTGTCCGGCTATTTGCTGCGCGAGCTGACTGCGCAGGTCGATTTGCACACCCAGGAAGGCCGCAGTGCCCTGCTGAAAAATGCCCAGCCGCTGCTCACCATCATCACAGCCCCCACCACCGCGCTGCTGTTGCGCAAGGAAGTGGCTGCTCTGGCCGGGGTGACGCAGGCTGAACTGGAGGCACTGTGGTCGATCAAGCCGGTGGCCGCACCGCAACGTCCCGCGCCGCAAAAGGCCAAGCGCGCCGCGCCATCCGGCCTGCGTATTCTGTTGCGCTGTCTGGTGATGCATCCCGAATTGGGGCGCGAACTTCCCGGCGATTTTCATGCCGAAGGCGAGGAAGGCGCGGCTATCGCCGCGCTGGCAGACTGGTTGCGCGAATCGGCGGATGAGATCAGTACCGCGGCGATGATCCAGCATTTTCAGGGTACGTTGCATGAAACCGCTTTCGCCGCCGCGCAGGGAGAGATCATGCAATGGGGCGAAGAGTTCGATGTGCAGGCCGAATTCAGGGGGGTTCTGCGCAAAGTGCGCCTTGATGAGCTTGATGCGGAAATGCGGGCATTGCTGGCCAAGGGGCTTGGCATGAGCCAGGCCGAGCGCCAGCGGCATGAACAGCTCAAGCAGGAACTGCAACAACTGAAAGCCCAGCCCGGCTGAAAAAACAGGCGGCAGGCACGGTAATTGCAAGTGCTGCCCAACCGGAAAAACGTAGCTAACTCTCGGAAAAGTTTTAAGAAATCGGGTATAATCCGCGCCCTTTTCGACGGCACTTAATTTTTGCGTGCCGGGTATTTCGAGCAAGAATCAACTTCGGGAATCCTCAACATGGCGACTCCGCAGCAAAAGAAAAAAACACCAACTTCCAAACAGACGGCAGCCGGCAGCAAGCAAGCCGCCAATGGCAAACAAGCGGCAGCCGACGGCGCTGCCGTCGATCAGGCACTGGATATCGAGGCGCGCCGCACGCGCCTGAAGGCGCTCATCCTGCTGGGTAAAGAGCGCGGCTACCTGACTTACGCCGAGATCAACGACCACTTGCCGGAAATGCTCGAAGTCGAGCAGATCGAAGGCGTGGTGAGCATGATCAACGACATGGGCATCACCGTGTGCGACGTGGCGCCGGATACCGAAACCCTGATCATGACGGAGACCGCGCCGCCGGTCGCCGATGAAGATGCTGCCGAGGAAGCCGAAGCCGCCATCTCCACCGTCGATTCCGAATTCGGCCGCACCACCGATCCGGTGCGCATGTACATGCGCGAAATGGGCGTGGTCAATCTGCTGACACGTCAGGACGAGATCGAGATCGCCAAGCGCATCGAAGATGGTCTCAAGCACATGATCCAGGCCATCTCCGCCTGCCCGGCAACCATTGCCGAGATCCTCATGCTGGCCGACAAGGTGGCGAAGGATGAGTTGCGCATCGACGAAGTGATCGATGGCTTCATCGACGTGCAGGAAGAAGTCGTCGTCAGCGAAGTTGCCGAGGAAGAGGAATCGGAAGAGGAAGAAGAGGAAGAGGAAGAGGAATCGGAAGAAGACGGCGAAGCCGCCGCTGCCGCCAATCTGGCGCAGCTCAAGGTGGATGCGCTGGAGCGCTTCGCACTGATCGCCGACCTGTTCACCAAGCTGGGCAAAGCCTACGAAAAGTATGGTTACCGCAGCAAGCAATACGACAAGCTGCAAGGCCAGATTTCCGAAGAACTCATGCAGTTCCGTTTTTCGGCCAAGCAAGTGGATGCCCTGTGCGACACCATGCGCGGCCTGGTGGAAGAGGTGCGCGGTTGCGAGCGCAGCATCCAGGAACTGTGCGTCACCAAGTCGCATATGCCGCGCGCCCACTTCATCAAAGTGTTCCCGCTCAACGAAGGCAATCTGGATTGGGTCAAGCAGGAGATTGCCGCCAAGAAACCCTACAGTGAAACATTGTCGCGCTTCGAGGCTGCCATCGTCGACCAGCAGAAGAAGATGCTGGCGCTGCAACAGCGTGTGGGCATCCCCATCCTCGACCTGAAAGAGATCAACAAGCAGATGACCAACGGCGAAGCCAAGGCACGCCGCGCCAAGCGCGACATGATCGAGGCCAACCTGCGTCTGGTGATCTCCATCGCGAAGAAATACACCAACCGCGGCCTGCAGTTCCTAGACCTGATTCAGGAAGGCAACATCGGCCTGATGAAGGCCGTGGACAAATTCGAATACCGTCGCGGCTACAAATTCTCGACCTACGCGACCTGGTGGATCCGCCAGGCGATCACCCGTTCCATCGCGGACCAGGCTCGCACCATCCGTATCCCGGTGCACATGATCGAGACCATCAACAAGATGAACCGCATCTCGCGCCAGATCCTGCAAGAGACCGGCTTCGAAGCCGATGCTGCCACGCTGGCGATCAAGATGGAGATGCCGGAAGACAAGATCCGCAAGATCCTCAAGATCGCCAAGGAACCGATCTCCATGGAGACCCCGGTGGGCGACGACGACGACTCGCACCTGGGCGATTTCATCGAAGACAGCAACTCGCTGGCGCCTATCGATGCGGCCGTGTACGACAGCCTGCGCAACGTCACCAAGGACATCCTCGACAGTCTCACCCCGCGCGAAGCCAAGGTGCTGCGCATGCGTTTCGGCATCGAGATGAACACCGACCACACGCTGGAAGAAGTCGGCAAGCAATTCGATGTGACCCGCGAACGTATCCGCCAGATAGAAGCCAAGGCGCTGCGCAAGCTGCGTCATCCTTCGCGCTCGGAAAAGCTCAAGAGCTTCCTCGACGGCGAGAACTAGGCCTTACGGGCCCTTAGCTCAGTTGGTTAGAGCAGAGGACTCATAATCCTTTGGTCCCCGGTTCAAGTCCGGGAGGGCCCACCAAAACGAAAAACCCGCTATGGAAACATGGCGGGTTTTTATTCGTGCCGTTCAGCTATGCGCCGCGATGGCTACAATCTGTGCGCCCAAGGTGAGGCAGAATCCGGAGCCCCAGGCAATACATTCCTTGAGTGCGGCATGAGCGCTTTGTTCCGGATCCCTGCTCATCCAGATACCAGCCATCAGAACCAATGCACCGATGAAGAGCGTCACCAACATGATTGAAATCGGATTCATCGTGATCTCCAGTCTGCCATCAATCGGCTGTTGAGAAGGAGGGCGCCCGATTGCTTGAGCACGGCAAGCAAAGTATTCGCTGATGCACGGCGTGTCCATATGCCTGATGGACTAGATATGAGACTAGTCAGGGGACTATATCTTTGAGCGAAGATATATAACTTCTTGTGCGGCTTTATATCTTTTGATCCCTTCCGAGGCGGGACTTTCTTCAGGTGAGGTGGCGTTTCACCGTATTGCTTGAAGAAAATACCAGTGCCAAGCTGCCACCGAATCTCGATGTTTTCAAATGCATTCATGAGGAGCGGCGAATGAGCCATGATCTTCTGTTGCGTCTGTTTGCGTGCCGTTGTGGCTGGCTCGGTTTGTTGCTGGTATTTGTCTGTGCGTCCACGCAGGCGAGCACTCTAGCGCTGAGCTACGAGGAGCAAACGCTGACTGTCGATGGCGAGCGCAGGTCGGTGCGCGTGCCCAGCGGTTACCGGCTGGAGTGGCTGGGCAGCATGAATGAGCCGCGCATGCTGACCTTTGCAGCTAACGGAGACCTGTTCGCGGGGTCGCGCGCGGGCAAAGTGTATCGCTTGCCGCCCCCTTACAGCAAAGCGGAAGTGCTGGTGGAATTGGCCGGATATCCGCACAGTGTGGCATTCCGGCCCGGCGAGATCCTGATCGCGCGGACGGATGGAGTGTATCGCGCGCCCTATCGTGCCGGGCAGCCAAGCATCGCGCCGGGCGCGCTGAAGCTGCTGGCGGCGCTGCCGGCCGGTAGCGGGCACAACAGCCGCACCGTGGCGATAGGGCCGGATGGCCGGGTGTATGCGAGTCTTGGCATACAGAACAATTGCAGCGACCAGTATCTGGGCGCCGGCTATCCCTTCGATGACCGGCGCGGCGGGGTGCTGGTGCTGAAAGAAAGCGGCGGCAAGGCCAGTTGGGAGACATTTGCTTCGGGGCTGCGCAACCCGGTGGGCTTCGATTGGCAGCCGCAGAGCGGCGTGCTGTACGCGAGCAACAACGGGCCGGATCATCTGGGCTACGATCAGCCGCCGGAATATTTCAGCAAGCTCACCGCCGGTTCATTTCACGGCATGCCGTGGTTCCGCTTCGACGGTAAGCAGGTGCTGCGCGACGATTGCGTGTCGAGCGCACCGCCGCGACCGGCCAGCGAGATGACGCTGCCGGTGGCGCTATTCCCTTCGCGCAATGCGCCGCTGGGCGTGGCATTCGTACCCAAGAGGGCGCTGGACGTGTCGCTGGAGTTCGATGCGGTGGTGGCGCTGCACGGCTCGTGGGGCACCCGGCCCTCAGGCGGATTCTTCGGCAGCGACGCCACGCGCCGGCCGCCCAAACTGGTGGTGGTGCGCTTCGCCGACGGGCAGGCGAAGCATGTGGAAGATCTGGTCACCGGCTTCCAGTTGCCCGACGGCGAGCGCTGGGCGCGCCCGGCAGGCGTGGCGTTCGGGCCGGATGGTGCGCTGTATTTCAGCAGCGACAGCGAGACAAGCGGGTTGTTCAGGTTGAAGCGGGTGCGCCGGGTGGCCGGTCAATAATGCGGAGGTCTTTCGTGCGAGGGCGATTTGCCTTCGTTGCCCGCTTCAGCCAGCGCTTGCACATGCCGAGCGAGCGCCCGGCAGATCTCTTCCAGCTGGTCCAGCTTTTGTTGCTGCTGGTAGAGCGTTTTGTTCAGCTCCTCGATCAGGTCTTCCTGAAAACTGATCTTGGTTTCGATGTCGACTAGGCGGTCTTCGATCATGCGGACTTTCTATTTCTTTTTCTTTTTGCTGTTGTAGGCGGCGGCCACTTCGCGGAACTGCCGGAGTTCGCTTTCGATGGTGGAGAGCTGGTAATAGTCGTTACCGGACTGTTTGGCGAGTTCCAGCTGCTCGATGGCTCCGAAGAGGTCGCCGTGCAGGATTCGATAATACGCCAGCGCGTGGTGTTCTTCCTGCGGCCGCCCCAGTGCTGCATAGGCGCGCGCTTGCAGTTCGTAGAGCCTGGGGTCGTTGCCGTTCTGCGCGACTTGTTCGTCCAGCAGTTTGAGCGCGTCCTGATAGTGGCGCTCTTGCAGCAGCATTTCGGCGTAGTCGTAAATCAGCGCGTGGTGCTGCGGGAAGTTCTTGAGCGCAGTGCGGTAGAAGGCGAGCAGTTCCTTGTCCTGCTTGTTCAGTTGTTTGATCTGCCCGGCCAGCGTCTCGATGGTCGCGTTGAGCGGGGCCTGTTTGTGCAGCAGGGCGAATTCCTGCGTTGCGCGTTGCGGCTGGTTGTTGCGCAGCAGCGCCAGCACCAGGCCGTAACGCTGGGCGACCGGATTGCCGAACTTCTTATCGCCCAAGGCGCTGTCGAAGTAGGCAACGGCCTCTTGCGGTTTCTTTTGCATGGCGGTGAGCCGCGCGCGGATCAGCTGGAAATCCAGGCTGTCCGGCACGAGGCGGAAGGGAATCTGCTGCACGCGGCCACCCACATCGGCGATGCGCTCGGTGGTGACGGGGTGGGTGCGCAGGTAGGAAGGGGTATTGCCTTCCAGCAGCTGCGTGGCTTTTTGCAGGCGTTCGAAGAAGGCGGGCATGGCGCGCGTATCGAAGCCGGATTTATCCAGGATGCCGAGGCCGATGCGGTCGGCCTCGCTTTCGTGGGTGCGGGTGAAGTTGAGCTGATGTTGCATGGCGCCGGCCTGTGCGCCGACGATGGCGGTGGTGGCGGCCTGTGGGTTGTTGCGCGCGGCAAGGATGGCGACGGCGACACTGGCCAGCGCGGCCAGCGAGTCATAGCGCGTACCCGAGACCATGCGTGCGTAGTGATGCTGGGTGACGTGTGCGATTTCATGGCTCAGCACCGAGGCAAGCTCCGACTCGCTTTGCGTCAATTGGAACAGGCCGGTGTTGACGCCGACGAAACCGCCGGGCAGCGCGAAGGCGTTGATGGCGCTGTCGTCGATGGCGAAGAATTCGAACGGCTGACCCGGCTCATTGCTGTTGGCGACGAGGCTGCCGCCGAGACGGTTGAGGTAGTCGTTGACTTCGGGGTCGTCCAGATAGCTTTGGCTGGCGCGTATCTGGAACATGCTCTGCTCGCCGATCTGGCGCTCCATCTGTGGCGAGATGATTTCTTGCGAAACGTCGCCCAGATCGGGCAGGCCATCGGCATAAGCAAGGGAGTGCAGGGACAGCAGCGCGGCGAGAAGGATTCTTTGCATGGGCAGTATGATAGCACCGTGCCTGCCGAGTTCCTGACGCACTGCTGTAATTCCTTGTAAAGGCTAGGGATGCTGGACATGGAGCGCGCCAACCCTCAGAATGCGCGGCTCTAAAAGGCATATCGGCATGGACAAGTTCGGCAAATACGAGATCGTCAGGGAATTGGGGCACGGCGCCACTGCGACCGTGTACCTCGCGCTCGACCCGTTCAGCCAGCAGCAGGTCGCGCTCAAGGTGTTCAACCTGGATGTGTTGCACGATGCCTCGCGCGCCAAGGCCTATCGCAAACTGCTGCTCACCGAGGCATCGCTCGCCGGCAAGCTCTCGCATCCGCACATCGTGAAGATATTCGACGCGGTGATGGAAGGCGATGTGAACTACATGGTGATGGAATACGTCGAGGGCGAGACGCTGGAACGTCTGGCCGAGGTCGATCACCTGATGGAGCTGGGACGCATCGCCGAGATCGTCTACAAGTGCTGCAAGGCGCTGGAATACGCGCAGTTCCAGGGCGTGACCCACCGCGACATCAAGCCCGCCAACATCCTGCTGAGCGGCGAGAGCGACATCAAGATCTCCGATTTCGGTTCGGCGGTGGTGGAGAACCAGCAGAGCACGCAGGTGAGCGGCGTCGGTTCGCCAGCCTACATGTCGCCGGAGCAGATCAAGGAACAGCCGCTGACGCACCAGACCGACATCTATTCGCTCGGTGTGACCATGTACCGCCTGCTCACCGGCAAGCTGCCGTTCGATGCGGCCAACAGCTACAGCATGATCTACCAGATCATGAACATCGAGCCGCCGCCGCCCAGTACCTTCCGCCCCGAGATACCGCCCGCGCTGGATGCCATCGTGCTGCGCGCCATGAGCAAGGATACGGCGAAGCGCTACCAGACCTGGGACGAGTTCGCGCGCGATCTGGTGTCGTTCATCAGCGACAACGTGCCGCAGCAGGCGGAGATCTTCGATACCGAAAAGTTCGATACCTTGCGCGCACTGGCCTTCTTCAAGAATTTCACCGATGTCGAGTTGTGGGAAGTGCTGCGGGTCAGCGAGTGGCACAAGATCCCCAAGGACGAGACCATCGTGCGCGAGGGCGAAGAGGGGCAGAAGTTCTACATCATCGCCCACGGTTCGGTGCGCGTGGTCAAACAGGGGCGGCTGCTGAGCCTGCTGCACAAGGGTGATTGCTTCGGCGAGATGGCTCACCTCTCCGGCAAGGATGCGAAACGCACCACCGATGTGGTGTCCAAGACCGAGGTCACCCTGATCGAGATCGATCCCGGCGTGTTGGCGCGCGCCACGGCGAACTGCCGCTACCAGTTCAGCGAAGCGTTTCTGAGCATGCTGGTGAAGCGGCTGTCCGTGGCGAATACGCGCATCTCGCGCTTGCTCAGTGATCACGGCGACGAACAATAGATTTATTTTTTAGTGGAGCAAACAGAAGTGGCAGATTTCAAGAACATCACCGTAGCCGAACTACCCGCCTTGATGGCGGACGGCAATGTGCAGCTGATCGACGTGCGCACCGATGCAGAGACCGCGCGCGGCCGCATCAAGGGAGCGACCAGCCTGCCGTTGCACCTGTTGCCGCTGCGCCTGAGCGAACTGGATGCGCAGAAGACCACGGTGTTCTATTGCCAGATGGGCGGACGTTCCGCGCAGGCGGCAGCGTTCGCGGCCGCACAGGGTATGCAGCGTGTCGCCAACTTGCAGGGCGGCATCATGGCCTGGGCGCAGTCGGGCGGGGAGATCGTAGCTTGAGTGCCGACGCTTTCGATGTGGAACTGGATGTGCGCAAGCTGGCCTGCCCGCTGCCCATCCTGCGCGCGAAGAAATCGCTGGCAGGCATGAACGCGGGGCAGGTGTTGCGGGTGGTGGCGACGGATCATGGCTCGCCCAAGGACTTCGCCGATTTTTGCAGCAAGACCGGCAACGAATTGCTGTCCTCGACCGAACAAGACGGCGAATTCATCTTTTTGATCCGCCGCCGCTGAAGCCAGGCAGGACGTGCCACTTGCGGCTGCCCGGCCTGCAGGGCAGGAAAAACGCCGACCTTCATGGCATATGCCTGAAGGTCGGCGTTTTCATTAGCTTGCAGGCGAGGTGTCTTAGCCCAGCTTCTTGCGCTGCGCCTGCAATTGCACCAGAGTGGCGCCGAATTCTTCCAGACGTTTCTTCTCCTGCTCCACCACCGCCGCCGGGGCGCGCGCGACGAAGCTCTCGTTGCCGAGCTTGGCGTTGGCCTTGGCGATCTCGTTGCTCAGGCGTGCGATCTCTTTGTCCAGGCGCTCGCGCTCGGCGGCGACGTCGATCTCCACCTTGAGCATCAGCTTGACGTTGCCGACGATGGAAATGGGCGCGTCGCCTTCCGGCAGTTCGCTCACGATCTGCACTTCGGACAACTTGGCGAGGCTGCTGATGTAAGGCGCAAGTTCCTTAAGTGTTGCGGCGTCACCGGCCGCGATCAGCGGCACGCGCGCGGCAGGCGACAGATTCATCTCGCTGCGCAGGCTGCGGGTGGCGTTGACGAGTTCCTGCAAAAGGGCGATCTGTGCGATGGCTTCGTTGTCAATCTTGCTGCTGTCGGCCTTGGGATAGGCTTGCAGCATGATGCTGTCGCCCTTGGCGGCGGCCAGCGGGGCGACCGAGTGCCACAGTTCTTCGGTGATGAAAGGGATGACCGGGTGCGCCAGGCGCAGCATGGCCTCCAGCACGCGCACCAGGGTGCGGCGCGTGGCGCGCTGCTGTGCCTCGCTGCCATTCGCCATCTGCACCTTGGCCAGTTCCACGTACCAGTCGCAGTAGTTGTCCCACACCAGCACGTACACGGCGCGGGCGGCCATGTCGAAGCGGTAGTCGGCGAAGTGTTGCGCCATCTCGGTCTCAGCCTGTTGCAGCAGGCTGATGATCCACTTGTCGGCGGCGGAGTATTCCAGCGGCAGCGACTCGTCGAGACCGGTGTCTTTCCCTTCGCAGTTCATCAGCACGAAGCGCGTGGCGTTCCACAGCTTGTTGCAGAAGTTGCGGTAACCCTCGCAGCGCTGCATGTCGAACTTGATATCGCGACCGGGCGAGGCGAGCGAGGCGAAGGTGAAGCGAAGTGCGTCGGTGCCGAACGCGGGAATGCCTTCCGGGAACTCCTTGCGGGTGCGCTTCTCGATCTTCTCGGCATCCTTCGGGTTCATCAGGCCGGTGGTGCGTTTCTTCACCAGCGAGTCGAGGTCGATGCCGTCGATCAGGTCGATCGGGTCGAGCACGTTGCCCTTGGACTTGGACATCTTCTGGCCTTCCGCATCGCGGATCAGGCCGTGCACGTACACGTCCTTGAACGGGATATTGCCGGTGATGTGCTTGGTCATCATCACCATGCGCGCCACCCAGAAGAAGATGATGTCGAAGCCGGTGACCAGCACGGACGACGGCAGGAATTGTTTGACGAACTGGTTCTGCGCATCGAACGGCTTGGACATGTCCCAATCGAGCGTGGAGAACGGCCACAGCGCGGAAGAGAACCAGGTGTCGAGCACGTCGTTGTCGCGATCCAGTTGTCCGGCATAACCGGCCTTGTCGGCGAGCTTGCGCGCTTCGGTTTCGTCGCGCGCGACGAACACTTCGCCGTTCACGCCGTACCAAGCTGGGATCTGGTGACCCCACCACAGTTGGCGCGAGATGCACCAGTCCTGGATGTTGTTCAGCCACTGGTTGTAGGTGTTCACCCAGTTCTCCGGATGGAACCTGATCTCGCCCGAGCTCACGCATTCCAGCGCCTGCTCGGTGATGCTCTTGCCTTCTTTGCCCGGCTTGCTCATGGCGACGAACCACTGGTCGGTCAGCATCGGCTCGATCACTACACCGGTACGGTCGCCGCGCGGTACTTTGAGCTTATGTTTGTCGGCCTTGATGAACAGCCCTGCCGCTTCGAGGTCAGCGCAGATCTGTTTGCGCGCGGCGAAGCGGTCCATGCCTTGATACTGCTTCGGTGCGTGTTCGTTGATCTTCGCATCCAGCGTGAGGATGGAGATCATCTCCAGCTTGTGACGTTGGCCTACGGCATAGTCGTTGAAGTCATGCGCAGGCGTGACCTTGACCACGCCGGTGCCGAATTCCTTGTCCACGTATTCGTCGGCGATCACGGGGATGGTGCGGCCGCACAACGGCAGGGTGACCTGCTTGCCGATGAGGTGTTTGTAGCGTTCGTCTTCCGGATGCACCATCACCGCCACGTCGCCGAGCATGGTCTCGGGGCGGGTTGTTGCAACCACTAGTTCGCCGCTGCCATCGGCCAGCGGATAGCGGATGTGGTACATGAAGCCGTCTTCTTCTTCCTGCACCACTTCCAGGTCGGAGACGGCGGTGTGCAGTTTCGGGTCCCAGTTCACCAGACGTTTTCCGCGATAGATCAGGCCTTCGTTGAACAGGCGCACGAAGGTCTCGGTGACGGTCTTGTTCAGTTTCGGGTCCATGGTGAAGCGTTCGCGCGACCAGTCGGGCGAGGTGCCGAGGCGGCGCATCTGCCGGGTGATGGTGTTGCCGGAATGTTCTTTCCATTCCCACACTTTTTCGAGAAACTTTTCGCGACCGAGGTCGTGGCGCGAGACGCCCTGCGCATCGAGCTGGCGTTCCACTACGATCTGCGTGGCGATGCCCGCATGGTCGGTGCCCGGTTGCCACAGCGTGTTGTCCCCGCGCATGCGGTGGTAGCGCGTGAGCGCATCCATCAGCGTCTGGTTGAAGCCGTGGCCCATGTGCAGCGTGCCGGTGACGTTGGGCGGCGGCAGCTGGATGCAGAAATTCTCTTTCTTCGAGCCGTCGAGGCCGGCCTTGAAGTAGCCGGCGTTTTCCCAAGTCGGGTACCAGCGGGCTTCGATGTCTTTCGGGTCAAAACTTTTGGCGAGTTCTTTTTGCTGAGTCATATTCGTGCGGCATGTAGACCAGCCTGGCTGGCTGTAGAGGGGCGCGATTATACAGGCTCGGCGGGGCGAGCAGGAGAGCCGCGCTGCGTTTAGCGCGACTCTTGCGCGGCGTTGCGGATGAGGGCGGGCAGTTTGTCGCGCACTTGCTGCATGGACTTTTCCCACTTGGCTTCGGAGCGCGAGCCGATGGCTTCGCGCAGCGCTGCTTCGAGCCGTGGGAACAGCTGTTCGGCCAGTTGCCGGCATTGCTCTTCGGTGAGCGGCAGGGCGGGAGCTGCGGCGACGATGTGCCCCTCGACCGCTTCGGTCAGCAGCGGCAGATCGAGCGGCGAGCCGTCTGCCGTCTCGGTCAGGATGGGGAGCAGGTCGGGGTTGATGCGCGACATCATGAGTTTTTTTGTTGCAGGTCGAAGTGGCGCAGTTCGTAGCCGCGATCCTTGTAGAACTTGTAGCGGTCGCGCCCCAGCTTGGCATCTTCCGCGTCACGGCTGACGATCTCGATGACGCGCTCGAAACGGCTGAAGAACGGCAGGCATTCGTTGTGCAGGCTGATGAGCAATTGCGAATGCGGGAAGGTCTCGTCGCAGCCGATGACGATGGGCATGTCGGCGGCTTCTGCCGCATGGCTGCGGCAATGCGGCAGAAAAGCGGTGGCGGGGAAGTGCCACAGCAGTTTGTCGAGCTTGTCCGCCGTGTCCTCGTCCGGCACGTGCAGCAGCACGCGCAGGCCGTTCTGCATCGCTTTCTGGCTCAGCTGGCATGCGATGCGCAGCTTGTCCTCCGAGCCGGTGTAGAAGTCGACTTTGGTCACTTCGCTGCGCGGTTGATCAGGTATTGCGTGAGCAACGGTACCGGCCGGCCGGTGGCGCCCTTTTGCTTGCCGGAGAGATTGGCTGTACCGGCGATATCCAGGTGCGCCCAGCGATAGTCCTTGGTGAAGCGCGCGAGGAAGCAGGCGGCCGTGATCGTGCCGCCGGCGCGGCCGCCGATGTTGGCCATGTCGGCGAAGTTGCTGTCCAGCAGCGGCTGGTAGTCGTCCCACAGCGGCAGTTGCCAGATGCGGTCGTGCGACTGTTCGCCCGCGGCGATCAACTCCTTGGCCAGCTTGTCGTCGTTGGCGAACATGCCGCTGGCGACGTTGCCCAGCGCGATCACGCAGGCGCCGGTGAGGGTGGCGATGTCGATCACGGTGTCGGGATTGAACTTGGCCGAGTAGGTGAGCGCGTCGCACAGGATGAGGCGGCCTTCGGCATCGGTGTTGAGGATCTCGATGGTCTGGCCGGACATCGAGGTGACGATGTCGCCCGGCTTGGTCGCTTTGCCGGAAGGCATGTTCTCGCAAGTCGGGATGACGCCGACCACGTTGAGTTTCAGGCCCATCTCGGCGATGGCCTGTATCGTGCCGAGCACGCTGGCGGCACCGCTCATGTCGTATTTCATCTCGTCCATGTCGGCGCCGGGTTTCAGCGAGATGCCGCCGGTGTCGAAGGTGATGCCCTTGCCGACCAGCGCGACCGGCTTCTGCTTCTTGTCGGTGCCGTGATATTCGAGCGTGATCAGTTTGGCCGGTTGTTCGCTGCCGCGCGTGACGGAAAGGAACGAGCCCATGCCGAGCTTCTGCATGTCCTTTTCTTCCAGCACGGTGGTCTTGACGCTCTTGTGCACCTTGCCCAGAGCCAGCGCCTGGGCTGCGAGGTAGGTGGGCGTGCAAATGTTACCCGGCAGGTTGGCCAGCTCTTTGGTGAGTGCCATGCCGTGCGCAGTGGCGGCAGCCTGATCGAGCGTGGTCTTCAGCGCCGCAGCGGGCTTGTCCAGCGTGGCGAAGGTGATGCTCTTGAGCGTCGCCGCTTTGGCAGGTTTGCTCTTCAGGCCGTCAGCACGGAACACTTGTTCGGCGGCGATGAGCACTGCCTGCTTGAGCACCCAAGCTGCATCCTTGCCGACGCCTTCGTCGGTGAGGTACAGCGCTGCATCTTTGGCTGGTGTGGCATTCACAGCGCCGATGGCGGCGCGCAGTATCTCGATACTGGTCTTGTGGTTGATTTCGCTGGCCTTGCCCAAGCCGACCAGCAGCACGCGCTCGGCAATGACGCCAGGCAGCTTGTGCAGCAACAGGGTAGTCGCAGATTTGCCGCTCATGTCGCCGCGTGCGATGAGGTCGCTGAGCGCGTGTTTGGCGGCCTTGTCGAGTACCTGCGCAGCAGCAGATAACTTGCCGCCGTCGAACACGCCGACAACGACGCAACCGCTCTTCAGCTTTTCCGGACTGCCTTGTTTTATGCTAAATTCCACGCGCTTCTCCTCACATAATCTCAAAATTGTTCCCAGATGCCGGATTATCCGCAATCCCCACCACTAAAGTCAAAGAAGCTGCCCGCGCGCAATGTCGCCGGGGTGTTCTTTCGTTCGCTGGTGCGCGAATTCGCCATCAACGGCTTGCTGGTGTTCGCTGTGTTGCTGAGTATCGTGGTGCTGACGCAGCTGATCCGCCTGTTGAGCGAATCGGTGAGCGGGGTGCTTGCGGTGGACGGCGTGCTGGTGATGCTGGGGTTCAGCGCGCTCAATTATCTGCCGGTGTTGTTGTCGATCAGCCTCTTCCTGTCGGTGTTGCTGACGCTGACGCGCAGCTACCGCGACAGCGAGATGGTGGTGTGGTTCTCTTCCGGCATCGGGCTGACGCGCTGGATGCGTCCGGTGCTGTGGTATGCCATCCCGACGGTGGTGGTGATCGCGTTGCTGAGCCTGGTGCTGACGCCGTGGGCGCTGTCCAAGGCGGATGAATTCAAGCGCCGGCTGGACAGCCGCGATGATGTGTCGCGGGCGACGCCGGGCTTGTTCCGCGAATCGAAACAAGCCGACCGGGTCTACTTCCTGGAAGAGGTGGATTCGGACAAGAAGCATGTCGGCAACATCTTTGTGCGCTCGATACAGAACGGCAAGGAGGGCACGGTCATGGCCAAGGAGGGCTATCAGGAGACGGCGGCCAACGGCGACCGCTTCCTGGTGCTGTTGAACGGCATGCGTTACGAGGGCGTTCCGGGGCAGGCGGATTACCGCATCATTAAGTTCGAACGTTATGCCGTGCGCATCGAGCCGGTCGAGCTGCGCCAGGAAGCGCCCAATCTGCGCACCCATTCGACGCTCTATCTGATCCAGAATCCGACGCCCCAGAACATGGCGGAGCTGGAGTGGCGCATCGGCCTGCCGCTGAGCGCGCTGATCCTGACCGTGCTGGCGATCCCGCTGAGCTATGTGAATCCGCGGGCGGGGCGTTCGCTCAATCTGATCACCGCGATAGTGATCTACATGTTCTACAACAACATGATCAGCGTCACCAACTCGTGGGTCGCGCAAAGCAAGATCAGCGCAGCAACGGGATTGTGGGGCATACACCTGTGCATGTTCGCCGTCGCTGTGGCGTTGTTCTACCACCGCTCGTCGGCTTCGTCCTGGAAGCGGTTGTTCAAATGAAGCTGCTGACCCGTTATCTGGCGCGCGAGATCTACTCCAGCATCCTGCTGGTATTCGCGGCGCTCATCATGTTGTTCGCACTGCTCGATCTGGTGCGCGAACTCAACGATATGCAGGAGGGCAGCTACAGTCTGGGCTATGTCCTGCTGTTCGTGGTGCTCACCATTCCGGGGCATATCTACGAACTGTTCCCGGTGGCGGTGCTGATCGGCACCATCTTTGCACTGGTGCAGATGGCAGGCAATTCGGAGTTGACGGTGTATCGCTGTTCCGGCGTGTCGGCCAAACAAATGATTCAGGCGCTACTCAAGATCGGCTTGCCGCTGCTGTTGCTGTGTTTCCTGTGCGGCGAATTCGTGGCGCCGCCGAGCGAGCGCCTAGCAAAGCAGATCAAGCTGAAAGCCCAGAACGCGCAAGTCACCATGAAGGAATTCCGTTCCGGCGTGTGGGTGAAGGATGAGCGCAGTTTCGTCAATGTGAAGTCGGTGCTGCCGGATACCTCGCTGGTGGAGGTCAGTATCTACGAATTCGACGAAGGCTATCGCCTGCGCAGCATCACCACAGCCAATCATGCCTCCTATCAGGATGGCGATGTTTGGCAGATGGAGGGGGTGAGACAGACGAGGTTCAACGGGGATGGGGCAAGCGTCAGCAGCCTGCCAAGCATGGAGTGGCGTTCGACGCTGAACCCGGACATCCTGAGTGTGTTGCTGATCGTGCCCGAACAGATGTCGGCCTGGAATCTCTACCAATACACAATGCATCTGCGCAACAACAATCAGAAGACGGTGCGCTATGAGATCGCCATGTGGAACAAGCTGGTGTATCCGTTCGCGGTGCTGGTGATGATGTTGCTGGCACTGCCGTTCTCATCCTACCAGCGGCGCGAGGGCGGCATCGGCGGCAAGATATTCCTGGGGATCGTGCTCGGGCTGAGCTTCCACTTCATCGGCAGGTTGTTCGCCAACATCGGCGCACTTAACGAATGGTCGCCGATGCTGAGCGCCACAGCGATGAGCTGGGTGTTCCTGTCGCTGGCGCTGTTGATGCTGTGGCGGACTGAACGGCGCTGAATCAGGGCGCCGGCAGCACGCCGCTCGCGGCCTGGTTTTCCTGTTGTTCCCTAACCATTTTCTTTACCGCCTCCCGTTTTTCGGCCGGAACTTTGCGGAAGGCTTTGTATTTTTCCCGTGCGCTCATGCGTTGCTCCGGCGTCAGCTTGCTCCACCTCTCTATCCGCGCATGCAGGCGCTGCTGTTTTTGCGGGGAGAGCTTCGGGTAGCGCTTGGCGATGCCGAGCATCTCGCGCTGTTCCTTGTCTTGCAGCGAGTCCCAAGAGCTTGAGAACGGCGCGAGAATCTCTTTTTGCTGCGGTGTCAGGTCGCCCCAGGGAATGGCGACCGCTAACGGCGGCAGCGTCAGAAGCGCGAGAGAAAGTAATGCGCGGACGATGCCTTTGGAATGCACGGCCTTAATCCACATATACGTCGATCGGCATGTCATCGGTCAGGATCGCGATATCGATGTCGCCATGACTGTGTTCCGATGTGTGATACAAGTAAACGATGTTGCCTAATAGCAGGGACGCCACGATGACAGCGATCAGCCAATTGAGTAGACGGTGCTGTTGCGTGCCATGGGCGTGCAACAGGCCATGCCGGTCGACCCAAGTCGCGGTCGACGCTTGCTGCCGTTGCAGCGCGAGTTGTCGCGCACTGTGCAGTGCGTTGGCGCTGCCGGCATTCAGTTGATTGGCGGATCGGTCCAGCAGCTGGGCGATTTCTTTTAGAGTGATTTTGGATTTCATGACAGGTCTATCCCTTTTTCTTTCAGCATCGCGGAAAGGGCATGAGTCGCCCGCGAGCAGTGGGTTTTGACGCTCCCTTCGGAGCAGCCCATGGCTGCGGCGGTTTCCGCGGTATCCATTTCATGCCAGTAACGCAATAGGAAGGCCTCGCGTTGACGCAGCGGGAGTTTGCTCAAAGCTTCCTCGATCACCGCGATCAATTGGGATTGCAGTAGCGCGTCATCCGGGCGGTCCGGTTGGCTGGCATTGTCTTTATCCTGCAGTGTGTCGAGCGGATCGAAATCGTCACTCTCATGTTGCGGCGAGAATGAAGACATCAGAGTCGTCCAGAACGACCTGACCTTCTGGCGGCGGTAGTAATCGCGGATGGTGTTCTGCAAGATGCGCTGGAACAGCATGGGAAACTCTTCCGGCGGGCGTTCGCCATAGCTCTCGGCGAGTTTCATCATGGCGTCCTGCACGATGTCCAGCGCGGCATGGTCGTCGCGTACGGCGAATTGCGCCTGTTTATAGGCGCGTCGCTCGACTTGGGCGAGGAACTCGGAAAGTTGCTGCGGCGTGGACAGTTTGGTGGCTCCCAGATGATCGGCGGCGGATACTAGCAAATTCATGCGCCGATTGGGGATTTTGCCGTTCCCGCCCCGCCGCAGGGGTTGACCAAAATGCTGTCAACCTTTATCTTGCGCGGTCTTTCGTAGCTTTTTCAAGGTAGTGGGTTCATGGAACTGACGGGCGCAGAAATAACCATCCGCTGTTTGCAACAGGAAGGGGTCGAATACGTGTTCGGCTATCCCGGCGGCGCGGTGCTGTTCATCTACGATGAGCTGTTTAAGCAGGAGCAGGTCAAGCACGTGCTGGTGCGCCACGAGCAGGCGGCAGTGCATGCCGCAGATGGCTATGCGCGCTCCACCGACAAGGTCGGCGTGGCGCTGGTCACTTCCGGTCCCGGCGTGACCAATGCCGTCACTGGTATCGCTACGGCCTATCTGGATTCCATCCCGATGGTGGTGATCAGCGGCCAAGTGTCGACCAGCGTCATCGGCGAGGATGCATTTCAGGAGGTCGACGCGGTCGGTATCACCCGTCCCTGCGTCAAGCATAACTTCCTGGTGAAAGATGCCAAGGACATCGCCAGTACACTGAAGAAGGCGTTCTACCTGGCCAAGAGCGGTCGTCCAGGCCCGGTGCTGGTGGATATCCCCAAGGATGTGTCCAATCAGAAAGCGGAATTCTCCTATCCCGCGACGGTGAACATCCGTTCTTACAATCCGCAGATCCAGGGCGACATCGGCCAGATCAAGCGTGCCGCGCAGATGCTGCTGGAAGCCAAGCGTCCGATGGTCTATGCGGGCGGCGGCGTCATCCTGTCCGATGCGGCCAAGCAGCTGACCGAGCTGGTGCGCCTGCTCGGCGCGCCGTGCACCAACACGCTGATGGGCTTGGGCGGCTTCCCGGCCGATGACAAGCAATTTGTCGGCATGCTGGGCATGCACGGCACCTATGAAGCCAATATGGGCATGCAGCATTGCGACGTGCTGCTGGCTGTCGGCGCGCGCTTCGATGACCGCGTGATCGGCAATGTTTCGCACTTCAACTCGGTGCCGCGCAAGATCATCCATATCGACATCGACCCGGCCTCCATCTCCAAGCGCGTGAAGGTGGATGTATCCATCGTCGGCGATGTGGCGCACGTCGTGTCTGACCTGCTGTCGGTGCTGAACAGCAGCAAGCAGAAACCGGAAGCGGCGGCACTGAAGGATTGGTGGAAGCAGATCGACGAATGGCGCGGCGCCAATTCGCTGAGCTACAAGAATTCCAGCGAGCTGATCAAGCCGCAATACGTGATCGAGACGCTGCACAAGATCACCCGCGGCGACGCCTTCGTGACTTCCGATGTCGGCCAGCACCAGATGTGGACTGCGCAGTACTACAAGTTCAAGCAGCCGCGCCGCTGGATCAACTCCGGCGGTCTGGGCACGATGGGCTTCGGCCTGCCGGCCGCGATGGGCGTGCAACTGGCGCATCCGGGCGAGACCGTGGCCTGCGTGACGGGCGAGGGCAGCATCCAGATGAACATCCAGGAGCTCTCCACCTGCAAGCAATACAACCTGCCGATCAAGATCATCGCGTTGAACAACCGTTATCTGGGCATGGTGCGCCAGTGGCAGGAGTTCTTCCACGGAAACCGTTACTCGCATTCCTACATGGATGCGCTGCCGGACTTCGTCAAGCTGGCCGAAGCCTACGGCCATGTCGGCATCAAGGTGGAGAAACCCTCCGACGTGGAAGGTGCCCTGAAAGAAGCCTTCGCGCGCAAGGATGATCTGGTGTTCCTCGACTTCCGCACCGACTCGACCGAGAACGTGTACCCGATGGTGCCCGGCGGCAAAGGCCTGTCCGAAGTGATCCTGGCGGAGGACCTGTAACATGCGACATATCATTTCCCTGCTGATGGAGAACGAGGCCGGTGCGCTGTCGCGTGTCGCCGGACTGTTCTCGGCACGCGGTTACAACATCGAATCCCTTACCGTTGCGCCGACCGAAGATCCGACCATGTCGCGCATGACCATCGTCACCAGCGGTTCCGATGAAGTGATCGAACAGATCAACAAGCAGCTCAACAAGCTGGTGGACGTGGTCACCGTGATGGACCTGAGCGACGGCGACCACATCGAGCGCGAGCTGATGCTGGTGAAGGTGCGCGCCGTGGGCAACGACCGCGAAGAACTGAAACGCATGACCGATATCTTCCGCGGCCGCATCATCGACGTGTCCGACAAGACCTACACCATCGAACTGACCGGCACAGGCAACAAGCTGGACAGCTTCCTGCAGGCGATCGATCACAGCCTGATCCTGGAAACCGTGCGTACCGGGGCATCCGGCATCGGACGCGGCGACCGCATTTTGAAACTTTGATTTTTATTCCTGATTTTTTCGACGAGGCCAACATGAAAGTTTATTACGACAAAGACGCAGACCTGTCCCTGATCAAGGGCAAGCAAGTGACCATCATCGGCTACGGCTCGCAAGGCCACGCCCACGCGCAGAACCTGAAAGAGTCCGGCGTGAACGTGACCGTCGGCCTGCGCAAGAACGGCGCTTCCTGGAAGAAAGCCGAAGGCGCCGGCCTGAAGGTCGCCGAAGTGGCCGACGCGGTCAAGAGCGCCGATGTGGTGATGATGCTGTTGCCCGACGAGAACATCCCGGATGTTTACAACAAGGAAGTCGCTCCGCACATCAAGGCTGGTGCTGCACTGGCCTTCGCGCATGGTTTCAACGTCCATTACAACCAGGTCGTGCCGCGCGCCGACGTGGACGTGATCATGATCGCCCCCAAGGGCCCCGGCCACACTGTGCGTTCCGAATACCTCAAGGGCGGCGGCGTGCCGACCCTGATCGCCGTGTATCAGGACAAGACCGGCAAGGCCAAGGACATCGCCTTGTCCTACGCGGCTGCCAACGGCGGCACCAAGGGCGGCGTGATCGAGACCAACTTCCGCGAAGAGACCGAGACCGACCTGTTCGGCGAACAGGCCGTGTTGTGCGGCGGTGCCGTTGAGCTGGTGAAAGCCGGTTTCGAGACACTGGTGGAAGCCGGCTACGCGCCCGAGATGGCCTACTTCGAGTGCCTGCATGAGCTGAAGCTGATCGTCGACCTGATGTACGAAGGCGGCATCGCCAACATGAACTACTCCATCTCCAACAACGCCGAATACGGCGAATATGTCACCGGGGAGCGAGTGATCGCCGATCAGGCACGCGCCGCGATGAAGGAATGCCTGAAGAACATCCAGAACGGTTCTTACGCGAAACGCTTCATCCTGGAAGGCCGCACCAACTATCCGGAAATGACCGCGCGTCGCCGTTTGAACGCCGAGCATCCGATCGAAGTCGTCGGCGGTCAATTGCGCGCCATGATGCCTTGGATCGCCAAGAACAAGCTGGTCGACCAGTCCAAGAACTAACAGCGGAAGAAGGGGAGGGGGAAGCGTGAAGGGCGGATGCCCCGAACCTTCCCCCTTCGCTTCGGTACGGACAACTATGACAAACTATCCCCACCCCATCATCGCCCGCGAGGGCTGGCCGTTCCTGGCGATCACCCTGGCCTTGGCTGTCGCCGCCACCGTCTGGTGCGCCACCTGGTCGATCCCGTTGTGGATCATCTTCGTGTTCGTGTTGCAGTTCTTCCGCGACCCGGCACGCGAGATTCCGCAAGAAGCGGGTGCCGTGCTTTCGCCTTGCGATGGCCGCGTCATCAAGGTCGAGCGCACGCAGGATCCCTATGCTGAACGCGAGGCTATCCTGGTCAGCGTGTTCATGAACGTGTTCAACGTCCATTCGAACCGCAGTCCGCTGGATGGCAAGATCGAGAAGATCCAGTACTTCCCCGGCAAGTTCGTGAATGCCGATCTGGACAAGGCTTCGGCCGAGAACGAGCGCAACGCGGTGGTGCTGAAAACCAGCGATGGCCACACCGTCACCTTCGTGCAAGTGGCCGGCCTCATCGCGCGCCGCATCCTGTGCTACGTGAAGGTGGGCGATATGCTGACGAAGGGGCAGCGCTACGGCTTCATCCGCTTCGGTTCGCGCGTCGACGTCTACCTGCCGCTGACGGCTACCGTCAAGGTCGCCATCGGTGATAAAGTGTCCGCCACCACCACTATCCTGGCGAAGCTGTAAACAACCATGAACGAGCCGATCAAGCGCAAATCGATGGACCTCAGGCGGCGCAGCATCTATTTGCTGCCCAACCTGTTCACCACTGCCGCGCTGTTCGCCGGTTTCTATGCCATCGTGCAGGCGATGAACGGCAAATACGAGTTCGCTGCCGTGGCGATCTTCATCGCTATGGTGCTGGACGGACTGGATGGCCGCGTGGCGCGCATGACGCATACGCAAAGCGAGTTCGGTGCCGAATACGACAGCCTGTCCGATATGGTGTCTTTCGGTGTCGCTCCTTCCATCCTGATGTATGAATGGGCATTCCGCGATCTCGGCAAGTGGGGGTGGTTCGCCGCTTTCATCTATTGCGCGGGCGCCGCTTTGCGCCTAGCCCGCTTCAATACCAACATCGACGTGGTCGACAAGCGTTACTTCCAGGGTTTGCCCAGCCCGGCGGCGGCGGCGCTGGTGGCCGGTTTCGTATGGGTGATGCTGGACAACCGTTTCACCGGTTTCGAGTTGCGTTGGTACGCTGCTGCGCTGACGGTGTTCGCCGGCTTGAGCATGGTCAGCAACCTGAAGTACTACAGCTTCAAGTCGCTCAATATGCGCAAGAGCGTGCCGTTCATCGTTATCTTCTTGTTCGCCCTGTTCTTCATCCTGGTGTCGGTCGATCCGCCGCTGCACCTGTTCCTGCTGTTCCTGGGCTATTGCCTGTCCGGGTACGTGCTTGCACTGCTACAGCTGCGCAAGCCCAAGACTCCCACACTTCCCTGACCCATGAATGGAAAGGGCGTGCGGCTTCTGCCGCACGCCCTTCTCTTATTGATGCGCCGTGATTATTAAGCCTTGCCTTGCGCCAGTTTCTGGCGGCTGAGTTCGGTCAGGCGCAGGATCTTGGCGGAGGAGAACAGGCCGCGCAGGCGTGGTGTCTCGCCTTCCTTGTGCTCAACCACCGGCAGGTGGGTGCGCCCGTGCTTGTTCAGTGCTTCGAGGATGTCCTGCACGCTCGCCTTTTCGACATCGTGCATCTCGGCGATAATCCAGTCCTGGGCAGGTTCCATGATGTCGCGCACGCGGATGTCCTTGTGGGTGACGCCGCGGTCGGAGAATCCCACGCTCTGCAGGAAGCGCATGGGCTTCTCGCCCATGATGTCATAGGAGGTGATGGAACCCAGCAGTTTGTCCGAGTTCTTTTCCTTGACGAAAGCGATACGCAGGCCTGCCACCTTCATCTTATGCAACGCTTCGTCGATCGTTTCATCCTGGTCGATCTTGAACATCGAACGGACGTGGAAGTCGGTCATCACCGATACGGCAGGATCCTTCAGTTCCACTTGCCAGAGTTCGTTGCTGGGTTGATGGATTTCGTCGATATGGGTAGCCGTCTTCAGGACGAAGGGCTGTGGCTGGCGATGCGGCATGAGACTCTCCTTGAGACTGATTATCGGTTTTGGTATTCGAGGTCGTGATTATAACGTCTTCGGCGGGATGGACGATACTGCTCCGGTTTATTTCGGAGGCTGCTCCCACAACGTCTCCGGACAGCCTGCCTGCCGGTTGATGACGCGGGATAGCACGAACATCAGGTCGGAAAGGCGGTTGAGATAGCGCAGGCCATCGGTCGGCACTGCTTCGCTCTGCAGCAGATGGAAGTAATCCCGTTCGGCACGCCGGGCTATAGTGCGTGCCACATGGCAGAGCGCTCCGGCACGGGAGCCGCCGGGGAGTACGAACTCCCGCAGCGGAGGAAGGCTAGAGTTGTTGCGGGCGATGGCCTCATCCAGGCGTGCGAGCTTGGCCGGGGCGAAGGGGGCGCCGGGTGTGGCAAGACAGCCGCCGAGATCGAACAGCTCGTTCTGGACCTGCAGCAATTCCTGACGGATGTCTTCCGGCAACGCTTCAGCCAGCAACACGCCCAAGTGGCTATTTAGCTCATCCACGCTGCCGATGGCCGCGATGCGCGGGTGATCCTTGGGTATGCGCGAACCATCCGCCAGTCCGGTGCTGCCGTCGTCGCCGGTACGCGTGGTGATCTTGCCCAGCCTCATTGTTTCTCCAGACAGGAGAGGTAGACCGCGGCATCCGGCGCAGTCTTGTTGCGCTGCGCCTGCCAGATCATCTCGCCGAGGCAATCCATGATCGCGTGCTGCGCTTCATGCTCGGATTCGTATTTCTGCGTCAGCCGCACGAACTGTTCGCGGATGCCCTGCGGCTGACCGATGGAGATCTGCTCCTCGATGGTCAGATGCATCATCAGGTGCAGGAAGGGGTTCACCACGTTGCCGTCCGGCGCATAGTCCTTGTCCGCATTCTTCTCCGGATCACCGAACAAGGTGTGGTATTCGGGATGCTTGTCAATGAGCTGGGCAGTCAAGTCTTCCAGCGGGGTGAGCAATTCGCCGGCACAACGTTTGCGCCAGGATTCGAACAGGAAGTTGCGCGCTTCGTCGCGGCTGGGGTTGAACATCAAAACACCTTTTGTTTGTATTCGCACAGGCTCTCGATGATGCATTCGCCGCACTTCGGCTTGCGCGCTTGGCATACATAGCGCCCGTGCAGGATCAGCCAGTGGTGGGCGTCCAGTTTGAATTCATCCGGCACGAACTTCAACAGTTTCTTTTCCACTTCGGTTACATCCTTGCCGGGGGCGAGCCCGGTGCGGTTGCTGACGCGGAAGATGTGGGTATCCACTGCGATGGTCGGCTGGCCGAAAGCCGTGTTGAGGATCACGTTGGCGGTCTTGCGTCCCACCCCGGGCAGCGCCTCCAGCTCTTCGCGCGTCTGCGGCACTTCGCCGCCGTGATTTTCCAGCAGCAGGCGGCACATCTGGATGATGTGTTTCGATTTGGTTTGATACAGGCCGATACGCTGCACGTATTCGCGCAGTCCCGCTTCGCCCAGGTCCAGTATCTTTTGCGGCGTGTTGGCGACCGGGAACAGCTCGCGCGTGGCGAGGTTGACGCTCTTGTCGGTGGCTTGCGCGGAGAGGATCACCGCCACCAGCAGCTCGAACGGCGTCTTGTATTCCAGCTCGGTGGTGGGGTGCGGATTGGCCGCTTGCAGGCGCAGGAAGATCTCGCGGCGCTTCGCTGCGTTCATGCTGTGGCGGTAGCGGTCCCGGACAGGGCGGCAGCCTTGCGGCGCGCTTCGGCGCGCAGGTTGAGCCAGTTGCGTCCGGCGATCAGCAGGCCGAGGCCGATGAAGGCGCCGGGCGGCAGGATGGCGATCAGGAAACCCTTGTAATCGGGGATGACGTGCAGCACCCAGTTTTGAGCCATTTCGCCCAGCGCGAGATCGATGCCGGAGAACAACGTACCTTTGCCGATGATCTCGCGCATCGCACCCAGCACGCCCAGCACCGCAGTCAGGCCGAGGCCCATGGCGAAACCGTCCAGTGCGGAAGACAGCGCACCATTCTTGGAGGCAAACGCTTCCACGCGCGCCAGCACGATGCAATTGGTGACGATCAGCGGGATGAAGATGCCCAGCACTACATACAGGCCGTACACATAGGCATTCATCATGTACTGCACCACGGTGACCAGCACCGCGATGATCAGGATGAACACCGGGATGCGGATTTCGTTCGGCACGTAGTTGCGGATGGGCGCGATGGAAGCGCCGCTCAGCGCCATCACGATCGCCGTAAGGAGGCCGAGGCTGACGCCGTTCACCACCGTGCTGCTGACTGCCAGCAAGGGGCACAGGCCGAGCAATTGCACCACACCGGGATTCTGTTTCCACAGGCCGTTGTGGACGATATCTTTGTATTCCTGAAGGCTCATTTCCTCTTCTCCTTCTTTGGTGCGTTTGCGGCGAACAGGGGGGCGCGGTTCTCGGTGTAGTAGATCAGCGCCTTGTTCACCGCCTTCACGATGGCGCGCGGCGTGATGGTGGCGCCGGCCATATAGTCGAATTGGCCGCCGTCCTTCTTCACCTTCCAGTCGGCATCTTTATACACTTCGCGCGATTTGCCGTCGAAGCCCTTGATCCACGGGTTCTTCGGCAGTTCGATGTAGTCGCCCAGCCCCGGCGTCTCCTTGTGCGCCACCACGCGCACACCGGCCAGTTCGCCGTTGGCGCGCACCGCCAGGATCAGCCAGATCCGGCCGCTGTAGCCGTCCGGCGCGACCGATTCCAGCACCACGGCCGAATCCTGTCCCTTCAACCGGGCGCGGTAGGCAGTGGTGACGTCTTCCGTGCCGAGCAGCTCGTTGGCCGGGATGCTCAGCGTGTCCTGGATGATGTCGTTGTCGAACAAGGCAGGCGGCACGATCTGGGTGATGAGCTTCAGCTTTTCCTTCTCTTCGCTCTTCACGATCGCATCGCGCGTCATGAAGAACACCGAGGCGAGGATCGCCGTGGCCAGCACGGAGAAGAACACCAGGTTGATCGCGGTCTGCAAAGTGGAGCGGGCGATGCGTCTCATTTGCCGCCCCCCTTCTTGCCGAACACCTTGGGCTGCGTCCAGGCATCGATCAGCGGTACGCAGATGTTCATCAGCAGCGTGGCGAACGCCATGCCGTCGGGGAAACCGCCGAAGGCGCGGATCAGGTAAGTGAGCACGCCGGCGCCGACTGCGAAGATGATCTTGCCTTTCGCCGTGGTCGGGGAGGTGACCGGGTCGGTGAGAATGAAGAACGCACCAAGCATCGCTGCGCCGGAGAACCAGTGGAACAGCGGCGTGACATAGTGTGCCGGATCGACCAGATGGAAGATGCCGGCGGTCGCGAACAGTGCGGCCAGGTAGGCCACTGGCAGGTGCCAGGAGATGATACGCGTGAGCAGCAGATACAGGCCGCCGATGGCGAAACCGATTGCGACCATCTCGCTGCCTTTGCCCGCCAGCCGCCCGAAGATCGGCATGTCGCGGATGTCGTTCACCGACAAACCGAGATGCAGCTGCGTCTTCAGCGTATCCAGCGGCGTAGCCATGGTCACCGCGTCCAGCGTCAGCCCGGCGGGCAGCACGCCATGGAAGATGTAACCGAGCTGTTCGGCGAACGACAGCTCAATGCCGCTGACTGTGTGCGGCGTGAGCCAGTGCGTCATGTGCACGGGGAAGGAGATGATGAGCACGGCGTAGCCGATCATCGCCGGATTGAACGGGTTGTTGCCCAAACCGCCGTACAGGTGTTTGGAAACGCTGATGGCGAACATCGTACCGACCACCACCATCCACCAAGGCGCCAGCGGCGGGATCGACAGTGCCAGCAGCCAGGCGGTGAGCAGCGCCGTGTTGTCGGACAGGAACGGTTTGAGCGGACGGTTGCGCAGCTTGAGCATCGCCGCCTCGGTCGCCAGCGCGGTGATGGAGGCGAGCGTGAGCGACACCAGGATCGCCGGGCCGAAATACCACACATACAGCGCGATGCCGGGAATCAGCGCGAGCAGCACGCGCAGCATGATCTGGCTGACGCTGGAGGGCTGGGTGATGAAAGGCGATGACCACATATGTCGTTCCCTATTGTTGTTTCGGCGGCTCATCGTCGGCACCGGCATCCGATGCCATTTCGCGCAGCTTGGCGCGGCGCGCCTCGATCTCGGCGATCTCGGCCTGCTGTTGTGGTGTCAGGCTGTCGGTGTTCTTCGGGTGGGCGGCGGCGGCTTGCTCCTTGGCACGCGCGGCGGCGGCATCGATGCGCAATTGCAGGTTGGCGCGGGCGATGTCGGAGTCGACGCGCATCTGCAAGGTGTTGTCGGGATCGACATCGGTATCGGCGGGCGCGACGACCGGCAGCGGGGTGGGAGCCGCCGGTTTTGCCGCCATAGCGGCCTTCTCCTTCTGCGCCAGGCGTTCGGCTTTTTCCTGCTTCTCGCGCTCGATGCGGAACTGGCGATACTCGTGCCGCTCGCGCGCCAGTTCGGCGGCCGTGCTTTCCTGTTCGCGCTGCCAGATCTCGGCCTTGGCGTAGCGGTAGTACTGCACCAGCGGGATGTGGCTGGGGCAGACGTAGGCGCAGGCGCCGCACTCGATGCAGTCGAACAGGCTGTATTCCTGCGTCTTGCCGAAATCATTGGCTTTGGCGAACCAGTACAGCTCCTGCGGCTGCAATTCGGCCGGGCAGACATCTGCGCAGCGCGTGCAGCGGATGCAGGGCAGCGCCGGCGGCGGCGGCGGGAACAAGGCGGGCGACGCTTCGATGATGCAGTTGGTCGCCTTCACCACGCCCACCTTGCCGGACGGCAGGTCCACGCCCATCATCGGCCCGCCCATGATGTGGCGGTCGGTATCCGGCTTGCTGCCCGCCTGCGCCACCAGTTCGTCCACCGGCGTGCCGATCAGTACCTCGTAATTCTGCGCGCGCTCGACGTTGCCGGTGACGGTGACGATGCGCGACAGCAGCGGTTCGCCGAAGGTGATCGCACGCCAGGCGCAATAAGCGGTGGCGACGTTGAAGCATTGCACGCCCATCTCGGTGGAACGCACGCCGGCGGCCACCTCGATGCCGGTCAGCACGCGGATGAGCTGCTTGGCGCCGCCGCCCGGATACAGCGTAGGCACGGCGATCACCTGCATGTGGCTGTGCTTGTCATCCAGCACTGCTTTCCTCATGGCGGCGATAGCTTCCGGCTTGTTGTCCTCGATGCCGATCAGCACTTCCTCGGCATACAGCAGCTCGCGCAACACTTCCGCGCCGCGCACGATATCGACGGCGCGTTCGCGCATCAGCATATCGTCGCAGGTGATGTAAGGCTCGCATTCCGCGCCGTTCAGCACCAGTGTCTTGATCTTGTGCTTGTTCGAGTACGACTTCATGTCGCTGGGGAACACCGCACCGCCAAGACCGACCACGCCGGCTTCGCGCAAGCGGTGGCGCAGCTCGGTATGCGGCGTTTGTTTGTAGTCCACCCCGCTGTGCGCTATCCATTCGTCCTTGCCGTCCGGGATGAGCGTGATGCACAGGTCGGGCAGGCCGGAATGATGGGCGACCACTTGCATGTCGATGGCGCAGACCGTGCCGGAGGTGGAGGCATGTACCGCGCTGGAGAGGCGGCCATCCGGCCTGCCGATGAGCTGCCCCTTCAGCACGCGCTCGCCGACCTGTACCACGGGAACGGCGCGGTTACCCACATGCTGGTGCAGGGCGATGACCAGCTTTGACGGGAGCGCCGCCGGCGCGATGGGGGCGGTGGTCGACTCGGCTTTATGTGTCGGCGGATGCACGCCGCCGTGGAATTTGAACAGCTGTCTCATCGCGCGTTGACCGGGACGATGGAAATGGTCGGGTAGCGCCACTTCCAGTTGGTGATGTCTTCCCCGATGGGCTGCATGCTGATGCAATCCACCGGGCAGGGGGCGACGCACAGCTCGCAACCGGTGCATTCGGCGGCGATGATGGTGTGCATCTGCTTGGCCGCGCCGGCGATAGCGTCGACCGGGCAGGCTTGCAGGCACAGCGTGCAGCCGATGCAGACTTGTTCGTCGATGAAGGCCACTGCCTTGGCCTTGGGGCCGGCGCCTTCGCCGAACGGTTTGTATTCCACGCCGAGCAGGTCGGCCAGCTTGCGGATGCCTTCCTCGCCGCCGGGCGGGCACATGTTGATGTCCGCCTCGCCTTTGGCGATGGCCTCGGCATACGGTTTGCAGCCGGGGAAGCCGCACTGGCCGCACTGCGTCTGTGGCAGCACGGCATCGATCTTCTCCACCAGCGGATTGCCCTCGATCTTGAACTTGATCGCGGAATAGCCCAGCACTGCGCCGAGCAATAGCGAGATGCCGATCATCACCAGCAGTGCAGAGATCATTTCACCAGGCCCGAGAATCCCATGAACGACAGGCTCATCAAGCCGGCGGTGACCATCGCGATGGCCGAGCCCTTGAAGATGCCGGGCACGTCCGCACCTTCCAGCCGCTCGCGGATGCCGGCGAACAGCACCATCACCAGCGTGAAGCCGACCGCGCCGCCGAAGCCGAACAGCAGCGACTCCATGAAGTCATGCTTGGCCTGCACGTTGAGCAGCGGGATGCCGAGCACCGCGCAATTGGTGGTGATCAGCGGCAGGTAGATGCCCAGCACCTGATACAGCTCCGGGCTGGTCTTCTTGATCGCCATCTCGGTGAACTGCACGATGCCGGCGATGACCACGATGAACGACAGCGTGGTGAGGTAGGCAAGCTCGGGGCCGAGCAGATAGTGCTGGATCAGGTAGCTGGCGCCGGAACCCAGCGTCAGCACGAAGGTCGTGGCGGCGCCCATACCGACGGCGGCTTCCAGTTTCTTGGAAACCCCCATGAACGGGCACAGCCCGAGTATCTTCACCATCACGATGTTGTTCACCAGCACCGTGCCGACGAGGATGAGTAGGTATTCTGTCATGGCACTGCCTTCCCCCTAAGGCGCGGGATTATCCGCCGAAAAAGGTAGGGCTTCAACATCTGAAACGGTTATATGGATATAACCGGAAGGATCACAGCGACAGTCTGAAATGGCGGGCTGGGGTTGTCCTCACGGACGGAGGTATAGGCCGAATGGCATATTGACCCAGCCGCAGCGGCAGTTTAGGTTGCCGGCCTGGAACCAACTACAACGTCAGTTTGCCGGGAATCGGCTCCGAGACCTTTCATGCCGGGAGAATTGAAATGCGGAAACATATTGCGAGGCTACCCCCTTTGGCCGCGACACTGTTGCAACGAATCGCAAGGCTTGGGCTGCTCCTGTCTTTGCTGCCCACCATCAGCGCCTGTTCCTCCATGCACTGGAAGGAAGAAGTGAAACTGCTTGACGGTCAGGTCATCGTTTCAGAGCGTACCTACAATCTGGCTGGGTATGCTTATCTGGATAGTCATGAACGCACACCGCTGGACGAAACTGTCACCTTCAGATTGCCGAACGGCAAAAGCATCGTCTGGAAAAACGACTTCCGCGATTCCGAGCCTGAACCCAACAGCCTCAACCATTTCCGCTTCGACCTCGTGAACGGTGTGCCTTACCTCGCCACTTATCCTGCGGGCTGCATCGCCTACAACAAATGGGGCAGACCCAATCCGCCACAAGTGCTGTTCAGGTACGAGAACGAACAGTGGAAGCGCATCACCCTGAACGAACTGCCGCAAGAGCTGATTGGTGCATCGGCCAACGTCATCGTGGGCAGACCAGCACAGAGCCTGCTGCAATCCTTCTACACGGTCGAGGGTGTGAATGCGAAGAACTATTACGTCCGCACACCGGAATACATGACCATCCTGCGGGAGCCGCTGGCAAGGGAGCGATGCCCCCAATATTCGAGTTCGCCAAAAGCACCAATTCCTGTTGTTCCAAATGTGCCAGTGAAGTAACGAATCAAAGGGGTCAGCTTCGCAATTAAGTTCCAACCAAAGCAATTAGCGCCGAACTAATTTCCCGTCCCTGATTGTCTGATCGCCGTTGCGCACTCCGTCACCAATCCCTGCCCGCGATACACCAGCCCGCTGTACACCTGCACCAGCGCCGCGCCGGCCTGCATCTTTTCTACGGCATCCGCACCTTTCAAGATGCCGCCCACGCCGATGATGAGCAGGGCGCCATTCAGCTCTGCGGCGAGCTGGCGGATGACGGCGGTGGATTTGTCGCGCACCGGTGCGCCGCTCAAACCGCCGGTCTCGTTGCCGTGCGGCAGGTTCTCCACGCCCTCGCGCGACAGGGTGGTGTTGGTGGCGATGACGCCGTCGATCTTGTGTTTGATGAGCAGTGCGGCGATCTGTTTGATCTGCTCCGTATCCAGGTCGGGGGCGATCTTCACGGCCAGCGGCACATATTTCTTGTGCGTGTCGGCGAGCTTGAGTTGTTCGGCCTTCAGTTGGCCGAGCAGGGCATCCAGCTCGTCGCCGCCCTGCAATTGGCGCAGGTTCTTGGTGTTGGGCGAGGAGATGTTGACCGCGACGTAGCTGGCGTATTGGTACACCTTGCGCAAGCCGATGAGGTAGTCGTCCGCCGCTTTCTCGATGGGCGTGTCGGCGTTCTTGCCGATGTTGATGCCGAGGATGCCTTTGTACTTCGCACGCTTCACGTTCTCGATCAGCGCATCGACGCCGTCATTGTTGAAGCCCATGCGGTTGATGACGCCCTGCGCTTCGGGGATGCGAAACATGCGCGGACGGGGATTGCCGGGTTGCGCGCGCGGGGTGACGGTGCCGATCTCGATGAAGCCGAAGCCGAAGGCAGCCAGCGCGTCGATGACTTCGCCATTCTTGTCGAGTCCGGCTGCTAGGCCGACAGGGTTGGGGAAGGTCAGGCCCATCACCGTACGAGGATCGTCCGCCGGACGGCTGAACATCAGCGCAGTCAGGCCGAGGCATTGCGCGGTCTTGAGGCCGTCGATGGTGGCGTGGTGGGCGGTCTCGGGGTCGAGCGCGAACAGGGCGGGGCGGAACAGTTGGAACATGAATCAGTCTTTCTTGGTGACGATGGGGATGGGGAACGGTTTTTTCTTGAATATCTCACTGCGCGGCTTGCCGCGCCAGTGTTCGGCGACGATGTCGCCGAGTTGCAGGCAGAGCAAGCCGAACAGTGCGAAGCCGGAAAGCAGTTGCCAAGTGTCGAGGGCAAGATAGATGGCGCCGCCGCCCATGCGGTAGCTGGCCAGTGCGATACCGCAGACCAGGATGCCGGAGAGTGCGCCGAGCAGTACGCGACTCCAATCACCTTGTGGCAGGCCGGAAAAGACCGTGCTCTCGTGCCACAGCAGTTGCAGCGCAACGAGCAGCAGCAACGGCGACAACCAGAACAGCCAGCTCAAGTAGTCGATCTGGATGGTACCCACCAGCAGGCCGATCAGCGCCGCCAGCAGCAGCGACTTGGCGGCGGCTTCCTCGGACAGGGCGGGCAGCGCGAATCTGCGCGTACTCAGCCGCACCATGCTGGGAAGCCTGGCCAGCCACAGGCGGGCGATCAGGACGGCGGGGAGCAGTACGCTGCCGCAGAGCATGGCAAGCAGCAGTGTGACGGTGGTTGAATCGGGCGGTGTGGCCCATGCGTCCGCGAACAGATTCAGCCAGGCCAGCAGCATGCCGGTGACTGCCCCGGCGATGCTGCACCACAACAGGTAGCTGCGTTGCGAACGCAGCAGGCTGTGGCCGTTGCGCCTGAAGGTGAGCAGGTCGAGCAGCAGGCCGAAAGCGCACAGTGCGATAGTGACCAGTAATGCCGGAACAGCGACATCGCCGGCAATGGGGGCGGCAGCCTGCCATTCCTGCCCGGCCAGCAACAGTGCGGTCGGCGGCAGTATCAGCAGGGCTGCGACGAAGATGGCGAGGCGGTTGATCATGAATTGTCTTTCTGCGGCAGCGCTTGCCAGATGCCGTCGCGCAGGCCTTGCAGCGGCTGGAAGTTGGCCTTGTAGGCCATCTTGCGGCTGCCGGAAATCCAGTAGCCGAGATAGAGGAAGGGCAGTTGCAGCTTGCGGCACAGCTCGATCTGCCACAGCACGTTGTAGGTGCCGAAACTGGCGTGCGCCACATCGGGATCGTAGAAGGTGTACACCGCCGACAAGCCGTCCTGCAGCACGTCGATCACGCTGACCATGCGCAAGTCGGCGCCGTCGCGGAACTCCACCAGCATCGTGTCGACGTGGCTTTGCAGCAGGAAATTGCGGTATTGCTCGGGATCCTCGTCGTCCATGCCGCCGTTGCGGTGGCGCGCCTCCTGATAGCGGCGGTACAGCTCGAAATATTCCGGTTTGTCGTTCAGCGGATGCAGCGAGACGCTCAATTGGTCATGCCGTTTCCAGCTGCGCCGTTGCGAGCGCGACGGCGCGAAGCCGGCAACCTCAACGCGCACCGGCACACAGCGCTGGCAGGCATCGCAACGCGGGCGGTAGGTGAAGGTGCCGCTGCGGCGGAAGCCGTGGCGCACCAGTTCGGAATACACGGGTGTGGTGATCAGCAGGCTGGGCGTGGCGACCTGCGAGCGCGCTTCCAGCCCGTCCAGATAACTGCACGGGTAGGGTGCAGTCAGGTAGAGGTGGAGCGCGGAAAGCGGGATGTCGTTGAGCAGGCTCATTAAATTTGTTTTGCTGGCGAATCGCGGCGTCGCGTGCTCGCTCATTCCTCATCTATCTATCAGATATGCCTCGTCATTCGCTGGTGGAACTACTAGCCATTCCACTAGGCAACCAAGAACCGTTGCCAAGTGGCTGGTTATGCGCGGCTCCTTGCGACTCATCCCGCAAAAGCAAATTTAGCATTATGTTCGGAACAGATCGTCGTCGAAATGCCAAGCGGTGACTGACGGGTAGTTTATCAAGTCTTGCAGGCGGGCGATGAATTCCTCGCGCGCTATCTCGCGGGCGCCGAGCGAGGCGAGATGCGGCGTGTTCATCTGGCAATCGATCATGCCGAAGTCCCATCGCGTGAGCTGTGCGCAAAGATGGGCGAGCGCGATCTTGGAGGCGTCGCTGCTGCGGCTGAACATCGATTCGCCGTAGAACATCCTGCCTATCGCCATGCCGTACAGCCCGCCGACCAGCTCGCCGTCCAACCATGTCTCCACCGAGTGCGCATGGCCCATGCGGTGCAGCTCGCAATAGGCCTGGATCATTTCCTCCAGTATCCAGGTGCCGTCCGCGCCTGCGCGCGGCGCGGCGCAGGCGCGCATGACTTGTTCGAAGGCGCTGTCGGTGCGCACCTCGTGGCGTCCGTTGCGCAGGGTCTTGCGCAGCGAGTGCGACAGCTTGAACTCCTGCGGGAACAACACCATGCGCGGATCGGGACTCCACCACAGGATCGGGTCGCCCTCGCCGAACCAGGGGAAGATGCCGGAGCGGTAGGCGGCCAGCAGGCGCGCAGGACTCAGGTCCCCGCCGGCGGCGAGCAAGCCGTTGGGCGAGCGCAGTGCGTTGGAGACCGGCGGGAAGGAGTTGTCGGAACGCAGCAGTGGAATCATGTTGGATATACAGGGATATAGGCCGTCTGGCATATGGTCACGGCTACCGATTTATGTTTATATTATGGCCCATAACAAGGCGCGGACGCTGGGAGGCGCGATGCTGGGCATATTTGGAAAGAAGTCGGATCATCCGCTGGCTGACCTCAAGTCGGCGCAGCAAGTGCTGGAAGATGTGCCGAAGAACGATGCGCTGAATACCGTGCAGGAGCTCACCGACTGGATCGAAGCTATCGTCGAACAGGCCGACGGGTTTCGTCTGGATCACGAACTTGCGGTGCTACGCATGTTCGACGAGGCCGCCCAGCCGCATGTGCGCAAGCTGCTGCGCGACTATTTCGCCGTGCAACCCCTCTCCAAGTTCCAGGAGAACCGCCTGTGGACGGTGCTGGACAATTTTTACACACACTGCGAAGTGGCCTATCACGATGTGCTGACGCGCCATCGCAACGGCGCGCGCGGCGCTTCTGCCGTCAAGACGGAGTTGGCGCTGTTGAGCGCGCGCGGTATCGCCGCATTGACCGGACGCCTGAAAATGGCCGCGGCACGCTACGCGCTGGTCGAGACGGTGCTGTGGAAACATCTGGCCGAGTTCTATATCCATGCCGAATCGTCCGGTTATGGCAACGATACCGTTGCGCTATACGCCGGCATACCGGGTGCGACCTCGGTTAAGCAGGAATTCTCCGTATTGCTGATCTGGTACGGCGTGAGTGCCGGTACATTGAGCCCCATGCAGGAACATCTTACCGAGCGCCTGGTTGCCCATGTCGGCAGATACCTGACGGTCGGCAAGCAGGTCACCGGCGATGTGATGTTCGTGTTCGATGCCGCCCAACCGACGCCCCCGATGCGCGCGAGTGCCGAGTTCACCGTCCATCCGGCCATGCGTTTTGCCGGGGTCGGCGATGTGATGAATCAGTTGGGCGGGTTGCTGAAGACCTTCGAGAAAGGCATCGTGCCGGAGGAAATCAACCTGTGCGGCGGGAAATACGAGGCCGACCTGTTGCGCGATATCCTGCGCCGCCTGATCGAGAGCCTGACCCAGCCGCTGCCGACCCGGCGCAATCCGCGGCGCAAGATCAATGTGAACCTGCAAGTGGCCAACGGTTTCTTCAAGATGCTGGAGCAGACCGACGTCGGTCTGAATTTCAGCCAGAGCAGCGAAGAGACATGGGAGGTGGAGGACATCAGCGCGACCGGGTTCCGCAGCGTGGTCCCGGCTGCGCGCGCAGACAACATCAAGATCGGTTCGCTGGTCGGCAGCAAGCCGGAGAACGTCTCGCACTGGGGCGCCGGCGTGGTGCGCCGGCTGAGCCGCGATGCCAAGAACAACCTGCATATCGGCGTCGAGGTCCTGAGTCCGCAGATCGTTGGCGTATCGCTGGTCGACCGCGGCAATTCTTCCGACGAAGGGCACGTCGCCTTGTATCTGAACCGCCCGAACGACACGAGCGGCGAGGCATGGCTGCTGATGCGGCCGGATACCTTTTCCACGAGCCGCAGCCTGGATATGGAGATGAACGGCAAGGGTTACCTGCTGTTGCCGCTCGCGCTGGTCGAGGGCGGCGAAGATTATGACCTCGCCCGTTATCGGCGCATGGAGCAGGATTCCAGCAGCGAGGTTTAATCGGCCATCCGCTGGCGCAGCCAGTGTTCGATGTCGCTTATCTCTTCAGGGCAAACAGAATGCGGCATGGCGTATGCGTGCCATTCCGGCGCATAGCCCTGCCGTAACAACTCTTCCGCGGAAGCACGTCCGAAGCCATAGGGGATCACTGGATCGCTGCGCCCGTGCGCCATGAAGATCGGCAAGCGTTTGGCGGCGGGATTCGCTTCAGCCGGCGTGTCATCCGCCAGCGGCAAATAGCTGGAGAGCGCCAGTGCGCCGCCGAGTTCTTCCTTGTGGCGCAGGGCGGTATACAGGGCGACCGCGCCTCCCTGCGAGAATCCGGCAAGGAAGATGTTCCTGGATTCGATCCCGCGCAGTTTCTCCTGTTCGATCAGTTTCTCGATCTCGGTGCGCGAGGCGCGGATGCCCGCCACATCTTCCTGGCGCCCGATGTTGGCGGAGATCTCCGCCGAGGCGGCGCCGACCAGGATGTCGTACCACGCGCGCATCACATAACCGCCATTGATGGTCACCGGGCGCATCGGCGCGTGCGGAAAGATGTAGCGCACGGCGGCGGGCAGATGCATTTCATCGACGATGGGGACGAAGTCCTCGCCGTCGGCACCGAGGCCGTGCAGCCAGATGATGCTGTATTGGGGGCGGGGTGCGGTTTCCAGGGTGATATGGGGAAGAATAGAGGGCATTTTGTGCTTTTGATCCGACTTATGGGGTTGAGTGGTGATAAATTACTATGCAGCCTAAGGTAATGGCGGAATCCGCCGATAAATGCCCGACGGATACAAGAATAGCGGTATTAGGAGGAATAATGAAACGACAGATCACGCCGACCTCGGTCGAGAAGGTGATGCGGGAAGGGGACTTCATCGTCTCCATGACCGACTTGAAGGGGCTCATCACATACGGTAACCGGATATTCATCGAATATTCCGGCTATACCGAAGCCGAATTGCTCGGTTCCCAGCACAACATCATCCGCCATCCGGACATGCCGCGCGCGGTGTTCAAGCTGCTGTGGGACAAGATCCAGAACCGCGAGGAATGCTTCGCCTATGTCAAGAACATGGCGAAGGACGGCAGTTTCTATTGGGTGTTCACCAACGTCACACCCACTTTCGACTCGTCCGGCAACATGACCGGCTATCTCTCGGTGCGGCGCAAACCCAAAGTGAGCGGGGTGCAGACCGCCAGCGCGGTCTATGCGGCCATGCTGGAGGCGGAACGCAAGGCGGGACCGGCGAATGCCATCGCGGCTTCGACCAAGATCCTGGTTGATATATTGAATGAAAAGGGACTCAGCTATGACGAACTCGTCCTTGCAATTTAGATTTTCGGCATTGCTGTGGTCGTTCTCGCTCGGCACGCTGGTCATCATCCTGACCAGCTTCGCGGTCTACGGCGTGCATGCCTTCATGGTTGGCTTCCTGCTGGTCAGCATCGCGGTCTCGGCATGGGGGCAATGGCTGGTGCGGCAGTGGCTCGCCCCGGTGGGCAAACTGAAGGTCGTGGTCGACGAGGTCGCGCATGGGAAATTCAACAGCCGGGTGACCGGTGTCGCCGACGGGCGTGACGAGATCAGCCTGCTGTGCTGGAGCGTCAACGACATGCTGGACCAGCTCAACACCTTCTTCCGCGAGCAGGAGACCAGCTTCCGCTCCAATCTGGAAGGACGATTCTATCGTCAGGCGGTGCCGGGCGGTTTGCGCGGCGGTTTCAAGAAGGGGTTGGACAACCAGAACATCCTGCTGGAGGGCATGACCGGCCAAAAACTGGGAGCGATGCGCACCAAGATGCTGTCGCGCGCGCACCGCCTGAACACCGACAATCTGCTGAAGAACCTGATGTCGAACCAGCAGGACCTGAAGGTCATCACCGACAACATGGAGCAACTCGCCGCACTTTCTCGCCGTACCCGCGAGGATGCGGAAGAGAGCCGGGTCTCCGTCCGCGATGTGGTGGAGCGCCTGTCCGGCATCGTCGAGCGCGTGAACCATGCCAACACCGCTATCACCCAGCTGAATGCGCGCAGTTCGGAGATCAACAAGGCGGTCGGCCTGATCAATTCCATCGCCGACCAGACCAACCTGCTGGCGCTGAACGCAGCCATCGAGGCTGCGCGCGCGGGCGAGGCCGGGCGCGGTTTCGCGGTGGTGGCGGACGAGGTGCGCAAGCTGGCCGAGAACACCAAGAATGCGTCCGAATCCATCGGCCGCATCATGCAGATGCTGCAGGGCGAGGCCGCGAAGATGCTGGTCGACTCCGAGGCGATGCACGAGATCGCCAATTCCTCGCAGGGCGTCATCAGCCGGCTGGAGCAGAAGTTCGGCCAATTCTATGAATCGGCCGTCACCACGCTGGCCGGTGCGCGTTACGCGCAGGATCTCAGCTTCGCCTCGCTGGTCAAGGTCGACCACGTCATCTACAAGCAGCGCGCGTATGTGCTGATCAGCGAACCCGAGCATGAAGATTTCAGGAAGGCGGTGAGCGTCGACCACCATAACTGCCGTCTGGGCAAATGGTACGAAGGCCCGGCCAAGGAGATATTCGGCGACCTGCCGTCATACCGCAACCTGGTCCAGCCGCACAGCAAGGTGCATGGCTGCGTGTATGACATGACGCAGATGCTGGGTCAAAAGTGGGAGCGCGACGAGGCGCTGCAGGACAGGATATTCAATGCGCTCGAGTGCGCCGAGGAGGCCAGCCTCGAAGTGATGGCGGTGATCGACAAGGTGGTGGCGGAGAAGCACCCGCACATGCCCAAAACGGCGTGAACGGTTATTCCGGTTCTGGAATGACTTCGCGCAGTGCCTGGAACAGTTCGCGGTAGGATTTGGGAGGCTTCGATGCCTCCTTTTCTTTTTGCGCATTGCGGATCAGGGTGCGCAGGCGTTGCGCATCCGCATCGGGGTGGGCCGCCAGCAGCTCGGTGAGCGCCTCAGGCTGTTCCAGCAAGCGGTCGCGCCAATGCTCCACCTGGTGCAGCCATGCCGTGTGCTGGCGCGACACGCCGTTCCAAGCATCCAGCTTGGCCTGGATGGGCGCGGGTTCCACGTCGCGCATCAAACGGCCGATGTATTGCAGCTGGCGGCTCAGCGCGCCGAACTTGGTGATGCGTTTGTATTCCAGGATGGCTTCCAGCAGGTTGTCGTCCAGATTCAGTTCGCGCAGCTTCTCGTTGGAGAGCCCGGTCAAGGTCTTGCCGAGGTCCTGCAGCTCGAGCATCTGTTTCTTGATCTTGGTCTTGCTGGGCGGCAGTTCTTCTTCCAGCTCGTCGTTGTGTTTTTGGCGCGTGTTCATGGGGTCGGTAAGGTTCTGCGGATGTTGCTATGATAGCGCCTCCCGATGGATCAGCCGCCCGAATTTTTATGAACGCCAAAGTTTCAAGAGCCCCGCATTCCGCCGATACCCTGCAGCAACTCGCCGCCGACATTGTCGCCTATGCGCGCAAACAAGGCGCCAGCGCCTGCGCGACCGAAGTGTCGGAAGGCTTCGGGCAGACGGTCTCCGTGCGCAATGGCGCGGTCGAGACCATCGAATACAATCGCGACAAGGGCATGAGCGTCAGCATCTATCTCGGCCGCCGCCGCGGCAACGCCAGCACCTCGGACTTCTCCATGCAGGCCGTGCGCGACACGGTCGATGCCGCGCTCAACATCGCGCGCTACACTGCCGAGGACGACTGCGCCGGGTTGCCGGACGCCGACCAGCTCGCCACCGAATTCGCCGATCTCGACCTGTATCATCCGTGGGCATTGGATGTGGAACAGGCCATCCAGCTGGCGAGCGAATGCGAACAGGCCGCATTCAAAACCGACAAACGCATCAACAACTCCGAAGGCGCGACCGTCAATATCAACGAAGGCCGTTTCGTGCAGGCGAACAGCCTGGGTTTCATCGGCGGTTATCCCAGCTCGCGCCACAGCGTGAGCTGCTCGGTGCTGGCCGGCAAGGGCGACGGCATGCAGCGCGACTACTGGTACGGTTCGGCGCGCGATGCGCGCGAGATCCTGAAAGTGGAGGAGATCGGCCGCATCGCCGCCGAGCGCACCGTGCGCCGCCTCAAGGCGCGCAAGCTCGCCACCAGGCAATGCCCGGTGCTGTTCGAGGCGCCGGTGGCGGGCGGCCTGTTCGGCCATTTCGTCGGCGCGGTGAGCGGCGGCAGCCTGTATCGCAAGTCATCCTTCCTGCTCGACCAGCTGGACAAGCAGGTATTCTCGAAGAACATCCGCATCGACGATGTGCCGGATATCCCGCGCGGTCTGGCCAGCAGCGCGTTCGACGATGAGGGGGTGCGCACGCGCCGCCGGGCCATCGTCGAGGACGGTGTGCTGCGCGGCTATTTCCTTGGCAGCTATTCCGCGCGCAAGCTCGGCATGCAGACCACCGGCAACGCCGGCGGCACGCACAATCTCATCATCAGACCGGGCGAGCTGGATTTCGACGGACTGCTGCGCAAGATGCAACGCGGCCTGCTGGTCACCGAGCTGCTCGGCCACGGCGTCAATCCCGTCACCGGCGATTACTCGCGCGGCGCGGCGGGTTTCTGGGTCGAGCATGGCGAGATCCAGTATCCGGTGGAGGAGATCACCATCGCCGGCAACCTCAAGGATATGTACCGGCACATTGCCGCCGTCGGCAACGACGTGCTGGTGCAGGGATCGCGCCAGTGCGGTTCGGTGCTGGTCGAGAACATGACGGTGGCGGGGCGCTAGGATGGTGCGTGCACCGCGGCCGGTGTTTGCCATCGGGAAGGAGGGGATATGAGCATCAACGTGTTCGGTGTGCATGTTTCCGACGAGCAGCTGGGGAACGCCATGACCGTCTTTCTGGCGGCGGATGCCGTCGCCATCGTGCTGCTGCTGATCTACCTCTGGAAGTTCCTGATGCCGCACTCGCCCAGATTCAACGACTTCATCAACTTCTCGAGATGGAAGTGGCGGATGGACTTCGTGTCCGGATTCGCCGGTTTGCTGATGTTCATCGCCCTGATCCTGTTGCCGCTGGCTACGATACTGCTGATCATGCACTTTGCCGGCGATACCAGCGCCGGGGCGAACATCAAGTTCTGATTATCGGCCGCCGCTTGCTGCGGGCTTCGTTCAGCGCGGTTCGATCTGCCACAGGTGTTGCGACACCGAGAACCACGCGCCCAGCCAGCCCAGATATGCCGAGAAGCCCAGCAGCGTCAGGCTGTCGCCGAGCGACAGGTGCTGCAAGCTGAAGTCGCTGGCGTAGAGTTCGGTCAGGTGGCCTATCTGGTGGTTGAGCAGTTGCAGGCTGCCGGCCACCAGCAGCCAGGCCATGACGCCGCCCAGCAGTCCCTGGGTGAGGCCGAAATACAGGAACGGGCGGCGGATGAAGGCATCGGTCGCGCCGATCAGCTTGGACACCTCGATCTCTTCCCGTCGCGTGAGGATCTGCAGGCGGATGGTGTTGAAGGTGATGGCGATGAGCGCGAAGCTCAGCAGTGCGGCGAGGATGGCGACCGCCATGCGGCCGAAATCCAGTAGCGCTTCCAGTTTGTGTATCCAGGCAGAGTCGAGCTGCACATGCTCGAAACGTTGCCAGGTCTTCAGTTCGTCGCGCAAGCTTTCCAGCGCGTTCACTTCACCGTTCCTGGGATAGATGATGTAGGCATCCGGCAGCGGATTCTGCGCCAGGCCGCCGATCACGTCGGACAGGCCGGTGCTCTGTTGCAGCTTCTTCAGCGCGACTTCGCGCGAGACGAACTCGACGCGCTTGATGCCGGCATGCTGTCTGAGCTTGTCGCCGATGCGTTCGATCTCGGCGGTACTGGTGCCGGTAGCGAGGAACACGCTGATCTGCGGTGTGCCCGCGATCTGTGCCCCCAGGCTCTGCACGCTCTTCAGCAGCACGTAGCCGCCGACCGGCAGGCTCAGCGCGATACCGATGATGGTCACGTTCAACAGCGATGCATTGGGGGTGAGCAGCAGGCGCTGCAGGGTGAAGCGCAGTACGCGCAGGTGTTCGAGCAAGGTTTTCATGCCTGCAATTCCCCTTTGTGCAGGTGCAGTGCGCGGGCGGGGAAGCGTTTCAGCACGCTCTCGTCGTGGGTGGAGATGAGCAAGGTCACGCCGACCTGATGGAACGATTTGAAGATGTTCATGATCTCGTTCGAATACTCGGCATCGAGGTTGCCGGTGGGCTCGTCCGCCAGCAGGATGGTGGGGCGGTTCACGATCGCGCGCGCGATGCACAGGCGCTGCTGCTCGCCGCCGGAGAGTGCGATCGGGTTGGCCTTCTCGCGGTCGAGCAGGCCGACCTTGTCCAGCGCGGCGCGCACGCGCTTGGCCGACTCGCGGTGGTCGAAGCCGCAGATCTGCAACGGCAGTTCCACGTTGTCGAAGGCGTTGCGGTCGAACAGCAGCTTGTGGTCCTGGAAGATCAGGCCGATGTTGCGGCGCAATGCGGGGATGGCGGCCGGTTTGATTGAGCGGATGTTCTGGCCTTTGACCAGCACGCTACCGCTGGTGGGGCGTTCGATGGCGGCGACCAGCTTGAGCAGCGTGCTCTTGCCCGCCCCCGAATGTCCGGTGAGGTACGCCATCTCGCCTTCGGCGATCTCGAAGCTCATGTTCCTCAACGCCTCATGCCCGCCGGGATAGCGCTTGTAGACCTGGTTGAACTTGATCATGCCGTTTCCCCGAGCAGTGCGGCAACGAACTCCTCCGCCACGAACGGGCGCAGATCGTCCAGTCCTTCGCCGACGCCGATGAAGCGCACCGGGACGGGATGCGCCTTGGCGATGGCGGCGATCACGCCGCCCTTGGCGGTGCCGTCCAGCTTGGTCACCACCAGGCCGCTCACGTCCAGCGCGTCGCTGAAGGCTTTCACCTGCGACAGCGCGTTCTGGCCGGTGTTGGCGTCGAGCACCAGCAATACTTCATGCGGCGCGCCGGGCAGCGCCTTGTCGATCACGCGCTTCACCTTCTTGATCTCTTCCATCAGGTGCGCCTGCGTGGCGAGGCGCCCGGCGGTGTCGGCCAGCACCACGTCGATGCCGCGTGCGGTTGCGGCCTGCACCGCGTCGTAAATCACCGCGGCGGCGTCGCCGCTCTGCTGCGCGATCACCGTCACGTCGTTGCGCTTGCCCCATTCCATCAATTGTTCGCGTGCGGCGGCGCGGAAGGTATCGCCCGCGGCCAGCAGCACCGATTTGCCCTGGTTCTGGAAATGTTTCGCCAGCTTGCCGATGGAGGTGGTCTTGCCGGCGCCGTTGACACCGCACAGCATGATGACGAAGGGTTTGTGCGGAGCCACCTCCAGCGGCCTGGCCAGCGGCTGCAGCAGTTTGAGCAGCGCATGCGCCAGCGCTTCCTTCAGTTGTCCGGCTTCGGTCAGGCGTTGCTCTTTTACTTGGCGGCGCACGTCGGCCAGCAGGGCGCGCGTGGCGTCCATGCCCACGTCGGCGGTGATCAGGATGGTCTCCAGCTCTTCGTAGAGATCCTCGTCGATGCGGCCGCCGGGAACCAGCAGGGCGGAGAGCTGTCCGCCGGTGCGTGCCAGGCCGGAAGTCAAACGGTCCAGCCAGCTCTTCGATTCGGCTGAGGCGGGAGTCTTTTTCAGGAAACTAAACATGCAAGGGTGTTCTGGTTTGGATGAAATGTCGCATAATGCGCGCTCATTTTATGCCGAATCGCGCATCCATAGGGTAGGTAAATGAGAATCCTCTTCGTTGTCGTCGCGTTGCTGTTGCAAGTTCCGTTCGCCGTGCAGGCGGAGGTCCATGAAAGAATCCTGGGCAACGGGCTCAAGGTCATCGTCAAGGAAGATCACCGCGCGCCGGTGCTGGTGCAGCAGATCTGGTACCGCGCTGGCAGCATGGATGAACTCACCGGCACCACTGGTGTGGCGCATGTGCTGGAACACATGATGTTCAAGGGGACGAAGGAGGTGCCGGTCGGCCAGTTCTCCAAGCGCATCGCTGCCGCGGGCGGGCGCGAGAACGCCTTCACCAGCTACGACTACACCGCCTATTTCCAGCAATTGCACAAATCCAGGCTGCCGCTGGCGATGCAGCTGGAATCCGACCGCATGCACAACCTGCTGCTGACCGACAAAGAGTTCCAGAAGGAGATCAAGGTGGTGATGGAGGAGCGCCGCTGGCGCACCGACGACGAGCCGCGTTCGCTGATGTTCGAGAAGCTGATGGCGGCCACCTTCCAGGAGCACCCCTACCAGCATCCGGTGATCGGCTGGATGAACGACCTGCAGAACATGAGCGCCGCCGATGCGCGCGCGTGGTACCGCACCTGGTATGCGCCGAACAATGCGACGCTGGTGATCGCGGGCGACGTCAAGGCGGAGGAGGTGTTCGCGCTGGCGCAGAAATACTACGGCGCCATTCCGGCCGGCAAGTTGCCGCAGCGCAAGGCGGTGGGCGAATCGGACCAGCTCGGCATCAAGCGCATCACGGTCAAGGCGCCGGCAGAGCTGCCTTACCTTATCATGGCCTGGCATGCGCCCACTTTGCGCGACGCAGAAAAGGACTGGAAGCCGTATGCACTGGAGGTGCTGGCCGGCGTGCTGGACGGCAACAGCTCGGCGCGTTTGAACAAGGCGCTGGTGCGCGAGCAGCAGGTGGCGATGGACGTGGGCACCGGTTACGACAGCGTGGCACGCGGCCCCGGACTGTTCGTGCTGGAGGCGACGCCGCGCGAAGGCAAGACGGTGGCCGATGTCGAACTCGCCCTGCGCGAACAGCTGGCTTTGCTGGTGCGCGACGGCGTCAGCGCGGAGGAGCTGCAACGCGTCAAGGCGCAAGTGATGGCGGGCGAGGTGTACAAACTCGATTCGGTGTTCTACCAGGCCATGCAGATCGGGCAGATGGAGAGCGTCGGTTTGTCGCACAAGGACATTCCGCTGATGTTGCAGAAATTGCAGGCAGTCACCGCACAGCAGGTGCAGGAGGTGGCGCGCGAGATATTCAACGATGACAGACTGACGGTGGCGACGCTCGATCCGCAGCCGCTGTCGGACAAGCCTAAACGTGCACACACAGGAGCGGCCCATGCTCACTAGGATTCTTTTTGCCGGCTTTCTTTCTTGCGCCAGTGCCGCATTCGCCACGCCGCAGATCCAGCATTGGGAAGCGCCCAGCGGTGCGCGCGTGTACTTCGTCGAGAACCACGATCTGCCGATGCTAGATGTGGCGGTGGATTTTGCTGCCGGCAGCGGTTTCGATGTGGCAGGCAAGGTCGGGGTGGCGAGCCTCACTTACGGTATGCTCGACCTCGGAGCGCAGGGGCTGAGCGAGGATGACATCGCCCGCAAACTGGCAGATGTCGGCGCCCAGCTGAGCGGGCAGTTCGATTCCGACCGTGCCGGCCTGCGCCTGCGCACCTTGAGCAATGCGGCCGAGCGCGATGCGGCGCTGGACATCCTGGCACGCTGCCTGCAACAACCGCTGTTCCCCGAACCGGTGCTGGCGCGCGAGAAAGCGCGCCTGATTGCCTCGCTGAAAGAGGCGGAGACACAGCCGGAAAGTATCGCCGGCAAGGCATTCGGCCGTGCCGTTTTCGGTGCCCACCCTTATGGCTGGTACACCGAAGTGGCCGATGTGGAAAAGGTGCAGCGGGCCGAGCTGGAGGCGTTCTATCGTGCGCACTACGGCGCGAAACAAGCGGTGGTTGCCCTGATGGGCGATGTCAGCCGGGCGCAGGCCGAAGCGATCGCGCAACGCCTGACCGTCAATCTGCCTGCGGGCGGAGCGGATGCGCGCATCGCGCCGGTGATGATCCGCATCCAGCCGAGCGAGCAGCGCATCGCGCATCCGGCCAGCCAGAGCCATATCCTGCTCGGCACGCCGGGCATCGCGCGCAACGACGAGGATTATTTCCCGCTGTATGTCGGCAACTACATCCTCGGCGGCGGCGGTTTCGTGTCGCGCCTGATGGAGGAGGTTCGCGAAAAGCGCGGCATGGCCTACAGCGTATACAGCTACTTCATGCCGATGCAGCAACCGGGTGCGTTCCAGATCGGCCTGCAGACCAAGAAGGAGCAGGCCGACGAATCACTGCGACTGGTGCGCCAGACCTTGCGCACTTTCGTGGATAAAGGCGTGACGGAAAAGGAGCTGCGCGCCGCCAAGCAGAACATCATCGGCAGCTTCCCGCTGCGCATCGACAGCAACAAGAAGATCCTCGACTACCTGAGCGTGATCGGTTTCTATGAATTGCCGCTGACCTACCTGGACGATTTCACGGTAAGGGTGAAGAAGGTCACCACCAAACAGGTGCGCGACGCATTCAAGCGCCGTATCGATCCTGACGCACTGGCGACGGTGATCGTCGGTGCGCCCGAAGTGGAGAAGGCAAATCAATAAGGTTCGCATCATCGGCGGCTCTCACCGCAGCCGCCTCATCGAATTCCCCGATGCCCCCGGGCTGCGCCCGACGCCGGACCGCGTGCGCGAGACCCTGTTCAACTGGCTGGGGCAGAACCTGTACGGCAAGCGCTGCCTCGACCTGTTCGCGGGCAGCGGAGCGCTGGGTTTCGAGGCAGCTTCGCGCGAGGCGGCACAGGTGGTGATGGTCGAGAATAACCGTGAGGTTTATCGGGTATTGCAGGCAAATAACAAGAAGTTGGCGTTCGGCAATGTAGCCTTGCGTTGCGATGATGGGCTAGAATTCGCCCGGCAAGAAAACGGGCTGTTCGATGTGGTCTTTCTCGACCCCCCCTTTGATAGCGGCTATCTGCCCCAACTGCTGCCTTTGCTGGAGCACAGTTTGACCGAGGGCGGAATGGTCTATCTGGAAAGTGGTACAGCGTTCGAGCCGGATGCTGCTTGGCGGGTGGTCAAGCGCGCCAAGGCAGGTGCGGTGCATTATCAATTATTGGAACGTGTATGAGCATGGCCAAGGCGGTCTATCCGGGGACGTTCGATCCCATCACGCGCGGGCACGAGGATGTGGTGCGGCGTGCTGCCGGCTTGTTCAACGAGGTGGTGGTGGCGGTGGCGGCCAGCCGCAGCGCGACGCTGTTCACGCTGGATGAGCGGGTGGCGATGGCGCGCGAGGTGTTCAAGGATTTTGCCAACGTCAGGGTGGAGGGGTTCGACAACCTGTTGATGAGCTACGTGAAGGCGCAGAATGCCCGCGTGGTGTTGCGGGGATTGCGCGCAGTTTCGGATTTCGAGTACGAGTTCCAGATGGCGGGAATGAACCGGACGCTGCATCCCGATGTCGAAACAGTGTTCCTGACGCCGGCCGAGCAATACACCTTCATCTCGGCCAGCATCGTGCGCGAGATCGCGCGTTTCGGCGGGGATGTCAGCAAGTTCGTATCGCCGCTGGTGGTGGAAAGATTGAAGGAAAAGAATCAACGTTAAGGAGAGTAGGAAATGTCACTGATTATTACCGACGAATGTATCAATTGCGATGTGTGTCAGCCGGAGTGCCCGAACGACGCCATCTCGCAGGGCGAAACCATCTATGTCATCGATCCGGCTAAATGCACGGAGTGCGTGGGGCACTACGACACGCCGCAGTGCGTGGAAGTCTGCCCGGTCGATTGCATCCCGAAGGATCCGGCGCATGCCGAGAGCAAAGAGCAGTTGCAGGCCAAGTATGAGAAGCTGATGGCGGCAAAGGCGTAATACTCTTGCCGTCGAAAAAGGCCCGCGCCAAGGCGCGGGCCTTTTTTATGTGCCGCAGCCTTCAAATTCCCTGCGGACAAGAGTAAGGTAACCCAAGGAGGAAGTGGTTTCGCCTGGGATAACGATAAGAATCTGCGCAAATGGATTCAGGGAATACGCAATCGGGGGCAGTCAGCATCGCCAGCACGCCGGTCATGGTGTTTGCTGCGGTTGTGTTCATTTCGCTGTTCATCGGCAATCTGCTGTTCGACAATCTGCGCGACGGCATCAGGCGTGAAGCCCAGCGCGATATCTCTGCGGTGGGAACGCTCAAGGCGAACCAGATTCGCGACTGGCTGGACGACCGCCTGTCCGATGCACGGACTGTTTCCGACAATTCATTCTTCTCGCAGGAGGCGTTGTTGTGGATGCGCGCGGGCGGTCGCAACGACGCCAGGCGCCGGCAGCTCGTCGAGCGCTTGGAAGCCTTCCTGAAAGGACACCATTTCCGCACCATCGTGCTGTATGACGCCGCCGGCCGGCAGCGGCTGAGTGCCGGGCAGGCGATCCCGGATGCCGAGGACATGGGGGAGGAGGCGCGGCAGACGGCGGCTTCCGGGCAATTCAGGATGGTCGATATGCATCGATACCGGCAGGGCTCGCCGTCGATAGGCTTGGGCTTCATGAGTCCGCTGCGGGAGGGGGGCAATGTTGCGGGAGCCGTGTACCTGGTGGAAGATCCCGAGCGCTATCTTTTCCCTTTGGTCCATTATTGGCCGAGCGGCAGCGAGACGGCGGAGACCCAGCTGGTGCGGCGTGACGGTGACGCGGTGGTCTTTCTCGACCAGCTCCGCCAGCGCTCGGAACCGCCCATGGGTTTCAGCTTGCCGTTGGCCACGCCCGATCTGGCGGCGGCCATTGCGCTGCGCGGCAAGCAGGGATTGCTGGAGCACGCGCACGATTACCGCGGCAAGGTCGTGTTGTCTTATGCCACGGCGATCGAGGGCACGCCGTGGATGCTGATCTCGAAGGTTGACGAAGACGATGCCTACCGTATGGTCGATCAGGTACGGCGCGTGGCGGCGATCCTCGCCCTGTTCATCTTTGTACTGATCGGGGCGTGGGGCTGGCAATGGCTCAGCCGCGAACAGGCGGCGGCGGATGCGGCGGTACTGAAAGAGCGGGTGCGCGCCGACGCGCTGCTGATGGAGGGGGAGAAGCGGTTCCGCACAATGTTCGAGCACACCGCCCTGCCCATCGTGCGCAACGCGCTGAACGGCGAATTCATCGAGGTAAACGATGCGTGGTGCAACATGTTCGGATACGGCAGGGAAGAGGTATTGTCGCAACATCTTACCTGGCAGCAGATATCGCATCCCGATGATGTCGAGTCGTCCCTGGTGCTGGTGAAGAAGCTGCTGGCGCAAGAGATCGAGGATTTCAGGATGGAGAAGCGCTATATCCGCAAAGACGGCAAGGTGCTGTGGGGCGTGTTGCAGGTTTCTCTGGTGCGCGACGAGCATGGGGCGCCGGAATATTTCATCAGTGCGATACAGGACATCACCGAGCGCAAGCAAGTGGAGCAGCAGATCAGCTTCATGGCCTACCATGACAAGCTGACCGGTTTGCCCAACCGCGCGCTGTTCTTTGACCGGCTGTCGCAAGCCATGTCGCAGGCGCGGCGCAACGGCAAGCATGTCGCCCTGCTGTACCTCGATCTGGACGGGTTCAAACCGATCAACGACGAGTTCGGCCATGAGGCCGGCGATGCGGTGTTGCGGATGGTCGCCCAGCGGCTGCTGGCTTGCGTGCGCGGTGTCGACACCGTTGCGCGGCTGGGCGGCGACGAGTTCGCCGTGATTCTCGGCGGGCTGGAAAATCCGGCAGAGGTGGAAAACATCGCGGGGAAGATATTGCAGGCTTTTGCGCAGGACATGACATTGCCGGACGGGACCGAATGCAACATCGGCGTGAGTATCGGCATCAGTCTTTTCCCCGACGACAGCAATGAAATGGACCGGTTGCTGGCCTCGGCGGATACGGCGATGTACGACAGCAAACACAGTGGCAAGAATACCTATACCTTCTTTGGCGGCGATTCCGTGGAGAGGCCGTCGCGCGACGAATGGATCGTGTTCGACAGCGCTCATTTGATCGGCGTGGCGGAGATCGACGAGGAGCATCGCGGGCTGGTGAAGCTGTTGAACCGGCTCAACAGCGCCTTCAATCTGGGCGTGGAGCATCATGTCATCGAACAGCTTTTCGACGACCTGCTGGACGCGACGGTGATGCATTTCGATACCGAGCACCGGCTCATGGCGCAATACGGCTATCCGCAGCAGGCTCTGCACGAGCGCGAGCACGAGGCTTTGGTGCGCGATGCGCTCTACCTGAAGGGACGCCTGAAGGATGGCGGCGAGGTGCTGGCGTTACAGTCGGTCAAGGATTGGCTGCTCAACCATATCCACCATTCCGACAAGGCGCTGGGCGAATACCTGGCGCGCCATGGTTTGCACTGATTCAGCGCTGGCAAGCCGGGCAATAGAAGGTCGAGCGCTGCCCCTGTCGTAACTGCCTGATGCTTTTGCCGCAGCGGCGGCATGCTGCGCCCGCCCTGCCGTAGACGAAATACTCCTGCTGGAAATAGCCCTGCTTGCCGTCGCTGTCGACATAGTCGCGCAAACTGCTGCCGCCCTTGCGGATCGCCGCTTGCAACACCTCCTTGATGGCTGCGCTCAATCTGGCGCAGCGTTCCTTGCCGAGTTTTCCGGCCGCGAGCTGCGGCCGTATCCCGGCGCGGAACAGCGCCTCGTTGGCGTAGATATTGCCCACGCCGACCACCACGTGGCTGTCCATGATCACCAGCTTGATCGCCGCGCTGCGTTTGCGCGTGGCGGCATACAGATAGTCGCCGTTGAAATCCTGTTCCAGCGGCTCCGGCCCGAGCGCGGCCAGCAGCGGATGTTGCGCGACATCGCCCGCGTGCCACAGCACCGCGCCGAAGCGGCGCGGGTCGCGCAGGCGCATGACGCTGCCGTTTTGCAGCATCAGGTCGAAGTGTTCGTGCCTGTCGTGTGGTGTCGGCGTGCTCAGCATGCGCAGGCTGCCGCTCATGCCGAGATGCAGGATCAGCGTGCCGTGGTCGAACTCGAGCAGCAGGTATTTGGCGCGGCGTCGCAGGCGGCGGATGGTCTGGCCGCGCAGCAGGTCGGGCAGGTCGGCGGGGATGGGCCAGCGCAGCTTGGGTTGGCGGATGGCGATTGTGGCGACTTGCTGGCCGGTCAGGTGCGGGGCGAGGCCGCGCAGCGTCGTCTCAACCTCGGGCAGTTCCGGCATCGCTCAATTCCTGGCGCGCCGCCATGCCAGGATGCCTGCCACGACCAGCAGCAACGGCAGCAGGATGAGGAAGCCGACGCTGATGGCGGAGAGCTGGCGTTTGCTCAGGGTGATGACGCCATCCTTCGCCGTGCGCGGCTGCACGGTGATGAGCCGTTCCTCGTTCGCCAGCCAGTTCACCATGTTGATGCCGAGATCGAGGTTGCCGCCGTTGCCGGAATAGGTGTTGGCGAGGAAGGCGCCGTTGCCGGCCACGATGATGCGCTGTTCGCGGTCGTTCACGTTGCGCTGCAGCGCAATCGCCAGTTCGACCGGCCCGGGGATGTCGCGGTTCTTGTCGAAGCGCTTGCCGCCATGGTCGCTGACCCAGCCGCGCGCCGCTCCCTCCACCAGAGTATGCGTCTGCCATGTATCGCTCTGTTCGATGCTCAGTGCGCGGGCATCGGGGAATACGGTAATGAGGTCGAAGTTGCGCGTGACGGCATGCGGCGGATAACCGGCGCCGAGTGCCCAGTTGAGCGGCGCTCCCATCTCTTGCGCGGCGGGATCGACCACGGTGCCCGGGATGAATGCGATGTCCAGTTTCTCCGCCAGCGGTTCGAGGCCGCGCAGCGGCTCGGCATCGACCAGCCACAGCAGGTTGCCGCCGTTGTCGATGTAGCGCAGCAGCTTGTTCACTTCGCCCGGCAGTAGCTTGGTCTGCGGGTGGGTGACCACCAGCATGCTGGCGTTGGCCGGCACGTCCTGTGCGAGGGCGAGATTGAGGCTGGCCATGCGATAACCGAGTTGCTGCAGGCGGCCGCCGAATTCGCCGAGATCGTGGTTGGCCGTGCCGTCCAGCTTGCGCTCGCCGTGGCCGGAAACGTACATCAGCAACTGCTCCTTGCTGTGCGCCAGGCGCAACAGCGCGCTGGAAAGCGTCTGCTCGTTTAGTGTGGTGAGGTGTTCGCTGCGCCCGGCGAATTCCACCACCATCTCGCCGTTGCCCTTGATCGATGCCTTGCGCATCGCCTCGGGTTCCTTCACCGGGTCGACGAAGGTGAGCGAGATATCCGGCTTGTAGCGCTGGTACAGCGCGACGAACTCGCGGATGAATTTGCGCATGTCGCCGAGCTGCGCATCCTGCTCGGCGGCGTATACCGTGATCTTCACCGGGCCTTGCAGCGCGGCCAGCGCATCCGTGCTGCCCGGTTCCAGGCTGTTCAGCGCATTCTGGGTGACATCCCACTGTGCCGGATGGCGCGCCGCCAGCTGGAACAGCGCGCCGGCGGCAACCAGCACCAGCAGCAGCGTGGCGATGCGTTTGAGCAGGGGCAGCGCGCGCTTGATCATGCGTGCCTCCGTTCGTCGTTCAGTTGGCGTATCGCCAGCCACAGCAGCACGGCGATGAGCAGCGCGAAATAGATCAGGTCGGCGCTGTTGACCAGGCCCATGTTCAGGTTCTGGAAGTGCGCGCTGGGCGAGATGGCGCGCAGGAAACTGCGGCTGTCGCTGGCGCTCAGTTCGAGCAGCCACAGGCCGAACGACAGCCCCAGCGTGCCGGCGGCGGCGATGATGGGTTGCTTGCTCAGTGCCGAGAAGTACAGCCCGAGCGCGGCATAACTGGCGGAGAGCAACAGCACGCCGCCGACGTTGGTGAGCATCAGGCCGATGTCGGCGCGGGTGCCGAGCAGCAGCGTGGCGAGCATGGCGGCGCAAGCGGCCACGATGAGCGCAAGCAACAACAGCAGGCCGAGGAACTTGCCCAGCACGATGTGCGTGGTCGAAACGGGAGAAGTGAGCAGCAGCACCCAGGTCTGGTTGCGCCGCTCCTCGGCGATGAGGCGCATGGTGAACAGCGGGATCAGCATCATCAGCATCAGCGCCAGCGCGCTGCACAGCGGTGCGGCGACGGCGATGGTGGCGCCCGGCGCGTTGTCGAGCTGGGCCAGCTGCGCCTGCACCTGCAGGTAGTCATCCATGCGCGCGAAGTAGAACCAGGCGAACAGGAATTGCAGCAGCGCCAGCATCCACCAGGTGGAGGGCGCAGCGAACAGGCTGCGGAACTCTTTTTTGGCGATGGTGAGGATCATGTCAACGGTGCCTCGTTTGCGGTGATCTGCAGGAATGCATCTTCCATGGTGCCGCTGGCCACCATTTCCGCAACGCTGCCGCTGTGGATCAAGTGGCCTTTCTGCAGGATGGCCACGCGGTCGCACAGGCTTTCGACTTCGTTCAGCAAATGGGTGGAAAGGATCACGCTGCTGCTGTCGCCGAGCTTGCGGATGAGCGTGCGGATATCGCGTATCTGTGCCGGGTCGAGGCCGACGGTGGGCTCGTCCAGCACCACCACGGCGGGGTTGTGGATGATGGCCTGCGCGATGCCGACACGCTGCTGGTAACCCTTGGAGAGGGTGCCGACGATCTTGCGTCCGCTGTCCTGCAGGCCGCAACGCTGTTTGGCCTGTGTCAGCGCTTCGGCGAGCCTGGACGCCGGCACGCGGCGCAGGCGCGCGGCGAACAGCAGGTAATCGTCGACGCGCATGTCCTTGTACAGCGGCGGGTGTTCCGGCAGGAAACCGATGCAGGCTTTGGCCTGTTCCGGCTGCAGCGCCAGGTCGAAGCCGCAGATCTCCACCTTGCCGCTGTTCGGCGGCAGCGCGCCGGTGAGCATCTGCAGGGTGGTGCTTTTGCCTGCGCCGTTGTGGCCGAGCAGGCCGAGCACTTCACCGCGATGCAATTGCAGCGACACGCCGCTCACGGCCACCAGACGCGCGCCGTGGCGGCGGGTAAGGGCCTGTGCGGAGAGGGTGAGCGTGGCTGTCATGCGATGGTGCTGGTCAGGTTTTGAGTTAGGGCGAATATAACCTAATATGTCGCCTCGCACCAAAACACGCAGGCTATCGATGAATTCCTCAAAACACCTTTCCGCTTTGCCGTTGGTCTTCTTGCTGGCGGCATGCGCGCATGCGCCGCAGCAGGCTGTCGACGGCTCGCCGGCAACTGCCAATAAGGCGGATCTGGAGCGGATCGTGGAGACGCCGCAACTCGATTTGCCCAAGGTGGCGCTGACCGACAGGCTGCTGTACGAATTCCTGCTGGGTGATATCGCAGCGCAGCGCGGCCGGCCGGAACTGGCGGCACAGGCCTACCTCGATCTGGCCAAGACCACGCGCGACCCGCGCGTGGCCAGGCGCGCCGCGCAGCTGGCTTATGAAGCGCGCGCATTGGACAGTGCGGTGGAAGCATTCAAATTGTGGCAGGAGCTGGAACCCTCCTCGCCGCTGGCCAAACAGATGCTGCTTTCCTTGCTGCTGAGCGGCGGCAAGCTGCAGGAAGCGCGCCCGCTGATGGAATCCATCCTGCAGGCGGAACCGGCCAATGCCGGGCGTGCGTTCGTGACCATCTATCCGCTGGTGGCGCGTTCGCCGGACAAGGCGGCGGCACTCGACTGGATGATCGAGGTGACCCATGCCTACCCCGATGTGGCGGAAGGGCACTGGGCGGTGGCGCAAGCGGCAGCGGCGGCGGGCAAGAGCGATCTGGCATTGGCGGAAGCCCATCGCGCGGTGAACCTGAAGCCGGATTGGGATGCGGCGGCGGCATTCGAAGCGGAGTTGTATCTGCGCACCGAGCCGCAACGGGGGCTCGCATTGCTGAAGAAGTTCCTGGATGCGCATCAGGACAACAACGAGGTGCGCCTGTACTACGCACGCGCGCTGCTCAACCAGAAACAGTTCGCCGCTTCGCGCGAACAGTTCCAGCACCTGCTGAAAGACCGCCCGGACAGCCCGGACCTGGCCTTTGCCGTTGCGCTGATCTCCATGCAGATGGGTGAATACCAGCGTGCCGAGCAGGAGTTGCAGCAGGCGCTGAACAAGGGCGGCAAGGATGAAAGTACGGTGCATCACTATCTGGCCCAGTTGAGCGAGGCGCGGCAGGACGATGCGGCGGCCATCGAGCATTACCGCCAGGTGACGGAAGGCGACTATGCCTACGCCGCGAGACTGCGCGAAGTCGCGCTGCTGGACAAGGCAGGCAAGCTGGGCGAGGCGCGCGAAGTGTTGAAGCGCGCGCAGCCCAAGACCGACCAGCAACGCGTGCAGCTGATCCTGATCGACGCGCAGTTGCTGCGCGAGGGCAAGCAATACGCCGATAGCTATCAGGTGCTGGCGCGGGGGCTGGTGAAATTCCCCGACAACCCCGATCTGCTGTATCAGGCCGCGATGGCAGCGGACAAACTGAAGAAGTCCGAACTGTTCGAACAACTGATCCGCAAACTGATGAAGATCGAGCCGGATAACGCGCATGCCTACAACGCGCTGGGCTACAGCCTGCTGGATCGCAATACGCGCATCCCGGAGGCGATGAAGCTGGTGGAAAAGGCCTACCAGCTTGCGCCGGACGATGCGGCGATCATCGACAGCATGGGGTGGGGATATTACCTGCAGGGCGATCTGGACAAGAGCGTCGAGTTCCTGCGCCGCGCCTTCGATACCAATCCTGATCCCGAGATCGCCGCCCACCTGGGCGAAGTGCTGTGGAAGCGGGGCGACAAGGACGGTGCCCGCAAGATATGGGCCGACAGCGCCAAGACCAATCCTGACAACGAGGCGCTCCAGGCGGTGATGAAGCGCTTCCTTCCCTGACATGCGCGGTTTCCTGCTGGCGTTGCTGCTGTTGCTCACCGGTTGCGCGACCGCACCGGTCGAACAGCAGCGCCCGCTGCTGCTCGATGCACCCTTCGTCTTCAACGGCCGCGTTTCCATCAAGCAGGACAAGCGGCACGACAATGCCGGTGTGCGCTGGGTGCACAGCGAAGAAGCCGACGAGATATTGCTGCTGGCGCCGCTGGGCAAGACCGTGGCGAGGATACGCCGCAACGAGCAGCACGCGACGCTGGACGATGCATCGGGGCGGCGCTATGTCTCGACCGACATGGAGAGCCTGATGCAGCAGGTGCTGGGCTGGCAACTGCCGTTGTCCGGCCTGCGTTACTGGGTCACTGCGTTGCCGGCGCCGGACAGCGAATCGCAGGTCGAGCGCGAGGCCAACGGGCAGGTCGGCCTGTTGCGGCAGGATGGCTGGACGATCAGCTATTCGCGCTATGCCGGCAATGCGCCGGATGCGTTGCCGCTACGCCTGAAGTTGCAGCGCGACGGGGTGGAGGTGCTGCTGCTGGTCGACGAATGGGAGGAGCAGTGAGAGCGCTCGCCTGTCCCGCGCCGGCCAAGCTCAACCTGTTCCTGCATGTAGTGGGGCGCCGTGCCGACGGCTACCACTTGCTGCAGACGCTGTTCCGGTTCATCGATCTCAACGACACCCTGCATTTCACGCCGCGCACCGACGGCGCGATCCGCCGCGTCAATGCGCTGGAGGGCGTGCCGCCCGAGCAGGACCTGTGCGTGCGCGCCGCCCGCCTGTTGCAACAGGAGACCGGCTGCCCGCTGGGGGTGGACATCGAGCTGGAGAAACGCATCCCGATGGGCGGCGGACTGGGCGGCGGCAGCTCCGATGCGGCGACCACCCTGCTGGCGCTGAACCGGCTGTGGGGCCTGGGGCTGACGCGCGAGCGATTGATGCAACTGGGATTGACTCTGGGGGCCGATGTGCCGGTGTTCGTGTTCGGCGACAACGCTTTCGCCGAGGGGGTGGGTGAGCGCCTGCAGCCTTATCCGTTGCCGGAGGCGTGGTACATCGTGCTGTGTCCGCCGGTGCATGTTCCCACGGCGCAGATATTCATCCATCCGGAATTGACACGAAATACGATTTCGATGACAATGCGCGCCCTTCCGAAGGCGCAAGACTTTCGGGCGGGGCAGCAGCAGGGCTTGGGCAACGATCTGCAGGCGGTAGCGTGCAAGTTGTATCCGGCAGTGGCCGAATATCTGGCCTGGCTGGCGGACTTCGCCCCCGCACTGATGACCGGCTCCGGCGCCTGTGTGTTCGCCGAGTTCGCCACGGAAGAGGAAGCACGAGCGGTATTGCAGCAGTTGCCGGCCGGGATGCGCGGGTTCGTCGCGCGAGGTCTGCAACAACACCCGCTGAAAGATTTTGCTGCATAGAGTTTATTGGGGAGTCGCCAAGTGGTAAGGCATCGGATTTTGATTCCGACATTCGTAGGTTCGATCCCTACCTCCCCAGCCAATCCAAATGGGCGTTCGCGCCCATTTTAAATTTCGCGAGGTGCTCTAGATGTCCGGCGACATGATGGTTTTCACCGGCAATGCCAACCCCAAGCTGGCCGAAAGCGTGGCGCGGCATCTGGGTATCCATCTGGGGCGCGCGACGGTCAGTCGTTTTTCCGACGGCGAAGTCATGGTCGAGATCATGGAGCACGTGCGCGGCAAGGATGTGTTCATCCTGCAATCCACCTGCGCACCGACCAACGACAATCTGATGGAAATCATGGTGATGGTCGACGCGCTGCGCCGCGCCTCCGCCGCCCGCATCACCGCCGCCATCCCGTATTTCGGTTATGCCCGCCAGGACCGCCGTCCGCGCTCAGCGCGCGTGGCGATCACCGCCAAGGTGGTGGCCAACATGCTGACCGGCGTCGGTGTCGACCGCGTGCTGACCATGGACCTGCACTCCGACCAGATCCAGGGCTTCTTCGATATCCCGGTGGACAACGTCTACGCCAGTCCGATCCTGCTGTCCGACGTGTGGCGCCATAATTACGCCAACCTGATCGTGGTGTCGCCCGACGTCGGCGGCGTGGTGCGCGCCCGTGCGCTGGCCAAGCAGCTGGATGCCGACCTGGCGATCATCGACAAGCGCCGCCCCAAGCCGAACGTGGCCAAGGTGATGAACATCATCGGCGAAGTGTCCGGCCGTACCTGCCTGATCATGGACGACATGGTGGATACCGCCAACACCCTGTGCGAAGCGGCCAAGGCCCTGAAGGAAAAAGGTGCCGAGCGCGTGCTGGCCTACTGTACCCACGGCGTGCTGTCCGGCCCGGCGATCGAGCGCATCGAGAATTCCGCCATCGACGAGTTGGTGGTGACGGACACCATCCCGCTGAGCGAAGCCGCCAGGAACTGCAAGCGCATCCGCCAGCTGAGCATCGCCGAGCTGATGGCCGAGACCTTGCGCCGCATCAATGCGGAAGAGTCGGTCAGCTCGCTGTTCGTAGATTAAGTTTTTGCGGTGGCCATGTCGGCCATCGCGCAACCCGAAGCCTCTGGTCGCGGAGCGCTTCATCAGAAGTGGAGAAGTAAAATGGCAATCGAAATCAGCGCAACAACACGCAAAGCGCAAGGAACGGGTGCGAGCCGCCGTCTGCGCAAGGCGAATCGCGTTCCCGGTATCGTTTACGGTACGGGCGAAGCAGCGATGATCGAACTCGATCACAACACCTTGTATTACGCACTGCGCAACGAAGCGTTCCACGCTTCCATCCTGTCGCTGGACCTGGACGGCAAGAAGCAATCCGTACTGCTGCGCGACTTCCAGATGCACCCGTTCCGCCAGCAAGTGCAGCACATCGACTTCCAGCGCGTCGACCCGAAGAAGAAGATCCACATGAAGGTGCCGTTGCACTTCATCAACGCCGAAGTTTCCCCTGGCGTGAAGACCGGCGGCGGCATCATCAGCCACGTGCTGAACGAGCTGGATATCATCTGCTTGCCAGCCGACCTGCCGGCGCACATCGAGATCGACCTGGCCAACCTGAACCTGGGCCACTCCATCCACGTGTCCGACATCAAACTGCCGAAGGGCGTTGAAGTCGCCGGCCACCACCACGCCAACGACGCGGTGGCGACAGTGACAGTGCCGCGCGGTCACGTCGAAGCTGCCGCCGAGGCAGCAGCTGCCGAAGCCGCTTCTGCCGCTGCTGCACCGGCTGCCGCACCTGCTGCCAAGAAGTAATCCGCAACAGGAACGACCCGCCATGTCATCTGACGGTGCATGGCGGGTTTTTCATTTGCAGACGACCCCATGAGCGAGCCGATCAAACTCATCGTCGGGCTGGGCAACCCCGGCAAGGAATATGAAGCCACGCGCCACAACGCCGGGTTCTGGTGGGTGGATGAACTGGCGCGTTTGCATAACGCCAGCTTCAAGGCCGACAGCAAGTTCCACGGCCTTGTCGCCAAGGCCAACCTGCACGGCCACGAAGTGTTCCTGCTCAAACCGCAGACCTTCATGAACGTGAGCGGTCGCTCGGTCGGTGCCGTGGCGCAGTTCTACAAGATCGAAGCCGCGCAGATACTGGTGGTGCACGACGAACTCGATTTGCCGCCGGGCAGCGCCAAGCTCAAGCTGGGCGGCGGACATGGCGGGCACAACGGCCTCAAGGACATCATCGCCCATCTTGGCACCAAGGATTTCTGGCGCCTGCGTGTCGGCATCGGCCATCCGGGCGACCGCGGCGAGGTGAGCAACTTCGTGCTGAACGCCCCGCGCAAGGAAGAGCAGGTGCTGATCGATGCGGCGCTGCAGCGCGCGTACGAAGTCGCGGCACTGGTCATTGAAGGCAAACTCGAAGCAGCGATGTTGAAGCTGCATAGCAACTAACCAAGGAAACAACCATGAGTCTCAAGTGCGGTATCGTCGGTCTGCCCAACGTCGGCAAATCCACCCTGTTCAACGCGCTCACCAAGGCGGGCATCGCGGCGGAGAACTACCCGTTCTGCACCATCGAGCCGAATGTCGGCATCGTCGAGGTGCCCGATCCGCGCATGGACGAGCTGGCCAAGATCGTCAAACCGCAGCGCATGCAACCGGCCATCGTCGAGTTCGTCGACATCGCCGGGCTGGTTGCGGGTGCTTCCAAGGGTGAAGGACTGGGCAACCAGTTCCTCGCCAACATCCGCGAGACCGACGCCATCGTCAATGTCGTGCGCTGCTTCGACGACCCCAACGTGGTGCACGTGGCGGGCAAGGTCGATCCGCTGTCCGACATCGAAGTCATCCTCACTGAACTCGCGCTGGCCGATTTGGCTGTCGTAGAGCGCACCATCCAGCGCGACGGCAAGAAAGCCAAGTCCGGCGACAAGGATGCGCAGAAGCTGGTGGCCGTGCTGGAGAAACTGTTGCCGCATTTGAACCAGGGCAAGCCCGCGCGCACCTTCGGCCTGAGCGATGAAGAGAAGCAGATCATCAAGCCGCTGTGCCTGCTCACCATCAAGCCGGCAATGTATGTCGGCAACGTGCTGGAAGATGGCTTCGAGAACAACCCGCACCTCGACAAACTGCGCGAGCATGCGGCGAAAGAAGGCGCGCCGGTGGTGGCGTTGTGCGCCAAGATCGAACAGGAACTGGCCGACCTGGACGATGCCGACAAGAAGGAATTCCTCGCCGACCTCGGCCTCGACGAACCCGGCCTGAACCGTCTGATCCGCGCCGGTTACGACCTGCTCGGCCTGCAAACCTACTTCACTGCCGGCGTGAAGGAAGTGCGCGCCTGGACCATCCACAAGGGCGACACCGCCCCGCAGGCCGCAGGCGTCATTCACACCGATTTCGAAAAAGGTTTCATCCGCGCGCAGACCATCTCCTTCGCCGACTTCATCGCCTGCGGCGGCGAAGCGGGCGCGAAGGAGAAGGGCAAGATGCGCGTGGAAGGCAAAGACTACGTCGTGCAGGACGGCGACGTGATGAACTTCCTGTTCAACGTCTAATTTTTTCGAGCTATCCAGCCTTGTCTTTCTGCGTCAAGCAATCGAAAAATACTCAATAAAAACAGCAAATAAAGAATCCAGCTTTGTCCAAGTTGGGTTCTTGCTGTCCAGAAAGTATCCGGGTACGATTCCGGGTATGGCGTGAAATCCGGGAAATAAAAACCGGGTATGCCATTCTGGAGGCTATATGCTCAATGAATCTCAGACTGGGAACGTCCAGTCAAAGCCAAAACGCGAAAAAATCACCACTGATACACAGTGTCGAAATGCCAAACCCGAGGGTGCACCATACCGATGCCCTGTTGAAAAGGGCTTGTACTTTGAGGTGAAGCCCAACGGGGTTAAGACATGGTTGTATAGATTTGAGACCGTGGTAAATGGCAAGCGCAAGGAAAGCATTTTTACTATTGGAAATTACGGAAGAGCCCCCGCTGCTGAAACAGCCGAACAGGCAATAGCGCGTCAGAGCAGCGGGGTGTTTACACTTGCAGAGGCAAGGGCCGAGCGGGTTAAGGCTCGTGCATTGGTGAAGCAGGGAATTAGTCCGGTTAGAAATCGCAAGACCGTTCAGCTCAAGGCTCAGTTTGCAGCCACAGATATATTCGAGCAGTTAGCCAAAGAGTGGCTAACGTTAAAGGATTGGGAGGAAGTCACCAAGAAGAGACGCCGGGACATGCTGGAGCGTGTTGTCTTTCCATACATCGGACAATTGCCTCTGCGGCAGATTGCTTCGGCGCATATTCTGGAGGTTCTGACCAAGGCTGCAAAAAACAATGGCCCTTCAGTCATGAAGGAAGCCAAGCGCACACTGTTTGGCATTTTTGAATTGGCGGTCGAAACAGAACGGGTTGAGTCTAATCCGGTTCGCCAGTGGCGGGGTGTCTTGCCAGCAAACAAGACTCAGCACAAGGAAGCATTGAGCAAGGAAGACATCGGAAAGCTCATGCGTGATATTGCGGGCTATGAGCGGAACTTCCAAACGGTCGGCGCATTACTCTTGATGTGGTACACCCTGTGCCGTTCTAATGAGGTAATCGGTGCTCGGTGGTGTGAAATTGACCTTGAGCATGCAACTTGGCTGATTCCGGCTGAGAGGATGAAAAAACGGAAGGAGCACAAGGTGCCATTGCCAAGGCAGGCCGTAGCGTTGCTGCGCCGTATCAAGGAAGTCAGCGGGCATCGAGAGCACGTGTTCCCGAATCGGGATAACCGCGATATTCCAATGGCGTCAGCCACTCTAAGGCAGGCCCTAAATTACTTGGGGTGGGGGACAAAATTTAGTCCACATGCCACGCGCACAACAGGAAGCACTAGGCTTCATGAGATGGGGTACAACTCGGATTGGATTGAGAGGCAACTGGCTCATGCAGACCAGAATAATGTGCGCCGCACCTACAATCACGCGAACTACTTTGATGACAGAGCCAAGATGATGCAGCGTTGGGCAGACTTTCTTGATGAAGTGCGCGAAGGAGCAAAGGTATTGTCGTTAAAGGCAGCGTAATCATGTGCTCCAACAGATGATTCGGGGGGGCATTACTCAGTTGTCACAATCTGCTTAGGCACGTAAAATTCAATCCGTCGCGTACTAGCGATACTTGCTGCCAAGGAGGGTGAAGTTGCTCATAGCAACCTGCAAGTCGGTGGTCTTGGATGCCCTATAGCATCTAAGGCCGTTTGACTTTGCCTCGCCTTGGGAGCAGAAAATGGCACTAAAACATGCAGTAACTATTGGCGTTCCTGCCACTTCAAAAAAGTCCGCGATTGCGCGGAAATCCAATCATACCCGTGTAAAAGTTCCGCATATCCCGCTAGATATGCCGGGACGATACTCTACGGGAAATGTGATGGCTGTTACGGGCTGGTCACATAGCACGCTGTATAACCGTATCAACGAAGGAAAATTCCCTCCTCCGAACAAGAGTGGTTCAATGAATTATTGGGATACTCATGTCGTTCGTGCAGCACTTGGGCTATGAGGGGAGAGAATGATGAAAAAGATTTCTATCCAGCTTAATGGCCCCAGAATGCTCAGCGGACATTCGCTGACATTCATTCCGCTTGTTGCAATGTATTACGGTTATGCCGATTCAATTGTTTATCTACAGCTCCGTTACTTGGCATCAACGAGCAAATATGAGATTGGCAAAATCAGAATCAGCTACACCAAGCTGCATGAAAAGCACTTTCCTTTTTATTCACGCCGCTGGGTCATGGAGGCAATAGACAGGCTTGAAAGAGCAGAGCTGATTGTCGTACACAGAACCGGGCGGGTTAATGTTTTTGAAGTAAATCCCCTTCCTGATGAGGATTGCCAAAATATATTGCCAGTTTATGGGCCTCATACATCAGGGGATGAACCACTCTCCGATGTTTCATCGCTCGTATCACCAATGCAGGTCTCAGTTGCTCTGGCTGAGAAAGCTGGGTTGTTGGAAGCAATTGCCATCCAGCAGATTCACCTTCGCCATAGGCATGCGGATGGCTCGCATTGGGTTCTAAGAACCTTTGTGGACTGGCATGAAGATGTTTTCATGTTCCTCAGTTTGTCTACCGTGAAACGCCTTTTTGCACGGCTCGAAAAAAGAGGCCTGATATTTGTCGGTAAATACATTGGGGAGTATGGCGTGCTTAACTGCTACCGGGTCAACTATTCGCGAATTGCAGAAGTGCTAGGGATTGAACTTCCAGAGTCTGTTGCACCACTTGCCAAGTATGCTTGGGATAATCAGCAGAAATGGGTAAGTCAAACTCACCCGGTGAAATATAAGCAGAAGAATGATGCGACAAATGACTGCATTTCATTAGTTCATTAGGCAGGGGCAATTGATTGCCAGTTGCGGACTATTTTTTCACTATCGTCGTATCAATTATTCATGTGGCTGGGAGCAATATTTCACCTCCACTAATTAAAGATGCAGTTAAGAGGGGGTTAAGAAGAAAGGAAGAACATGCGGTGGATTTCTCCACCGCTAAATCTTCCATCAAAAACCAAAACCAGAAAGGCGGGGCAGGAGATGGCTCCTTGGGTATTGGTAATGTTTAGTTAGCATTAGCCAGAAGTCAGTCCAGCGGTGCATGTTTAAGGATGCTTTTCATGCCCGCTGGCTGAACAGGTTTCCCGTTTACAGATGTTATTGCTATTGGAGAACCAAGGGCGTTCGCTTTGCATTCCGCATCGAGTGTGCATTGCCATTCACTCGCCCAAATCCTGCATAACTGATTGATTTTATTTGACAAACTCGCCAAAGTTGCTATAATTAAACAATGAAAACAAGCACTTGTGAGCGATGAATCAACTGGGCCTATTCCCCAAGCCCATCAGAAACTACAAAGCGAAATTCCGCCAATACGAAGACTTGGCCCGAGTCCGACTCTCGAAGAACTTCATCCTCCGCGATTTCCTCTTCTCCACCGAAGCTGCTGTACTTGGCCTGAGCAATCTCCCCGAAGACAACGAAATGGTTATCCGCGCAGGCAAGGCCCTGTGCGAGAAAATCCTCGAACCCATCCTCGCCCGGTTCGGTAATTTCGCCATCACCTTCGGCTACCAGTGTCGGGAGGCTATCGAGTACGGCATCAGTCCGGGCAAGCTCCCCAATCCTAGCAGTAGCAATCCGCATCAGTGGGACAGACAAACATTCGGGAGCGAGGTGTATGCACGAATAGACATCCTGCCGTTCTGTGTCGAAGATGGCGAAGTGGACAAGTACCAGTTCGCCCGCTGGTGCATGATGAATCTCGACATCGACCTGCTGATGCAGTGGCGACACTCTAACGGCTGCTGTATCACCATCTCGCCCAAGCCCCGCCGTGTGTGGCTGGAATGGGGCAGCGCATCAAAGGGCGAGCCGCAGCGTACCGACTACATGGGCGCGCGCTACTGGCGGCAGATATATCCCAACCTGCCGGAACATGAGAGGCCGCTATATGCGCCCTCCTGTACGCAAGGCAGTTTGCGCTGGAGGGAAGACTAACGATGCGCTTCCCGGTCAGCCTTCCCAGCAATGAACTCCCAGTACAAACCGAGTTCGAGCAAGCAGCAGTGGAAGGCTACCTCAGAGCCTCAGTATCAGAGAACACTTGGCGGGCATATCGGGACGACCTCAAACACTTCAGCCAATGGGGCGGCACGCTGCCAGCATCCCCCGAACAGGTCGCCGCCTACCTCGCCCACTTCGCACCCATGCTGGCCGTCTCAACGCTCGCCAGAAGGCTTGCCAGCCTCTCGAAGGCCCACCGGGTAAATGGCTACCCCAATCCCGTCAGCAGCGAGCTTGTGCGCTCCACCCTGCAAGGCATACGCAACACCCACGGCACCCATCAGAGACAAGTCGCACCTGCCATCAAAGAAGACGTGCTGGCGATGGTGCGCAACTTGTCCGGCGTCAAGGGAGCACGAGACAAAGCCCTGTTACTAATTGGCTTTGCAGGCGCGTTCCGGCGCAGTGAGTTGGTGGCGCTCACGGTCAATGATGTGGAACACGTCAAGCAAGGGCTGGTGATTCTGTTGCGCCGCAGCAAGACCGACCAAGCCGGTGAAGGCCGCAAGGTCGCCATCCCCTATGCTCGTGGCACGGTGTGCCCGGTACATGCGCTCCAGGAGTGGCTGGATGTGTCGGGTATTACTACTGGCATCATCTTTCGGGGTATCACCCGCCACAGCAATATTGCCGACGAAGGGTTGACCCCGCAATCGGTGGCGCTGGTCGTCAAAGAACGAGCGGCAGCAGCTGGGTTGGACGCATCGAAGTATTCCGGGCATAGCTTGCGAGCTGGACTCGTCACCAGCGCAGCACAAGCTGGGGTCAGTAGCTGGAAGATACGCCAGCAGACCGGCCACAAGTCAGAGGCCATGCTGCTGCGTTACATTCGAGATGCAAATATCTTCACGGACAACGCGGCGGGAGGTGTGCTGTGACGATGCAGTACGCCCACCTGTCCGACATCGACCTGCTCGCCAAACTCATCGGGGTGCGAGAGTCGCGCAAGCTCTACAAGGGCACGCTCCAATCGTTGTTCACTCCATCACCAGACAGCAGCAAGCCGCATGAACTATGCGCCGTGGCTCGTGAGCTGATTTTGCGACTGCTGCAAGAGGATATGCAGCGGGGTGATGCCCTGAGTTCACCTCATGCGGTGCGGGACTACCTGAAGCTGTTACTGACCCAGCGCGAGCATGAGGTGTTCGTCGCCATCTTCCTTGATGCCCAGCATCGCGTCATCGCCAGCGAGGAAATGTTCAGGGGCACACTGACGCAAACCAGTGTCTATCCACGTGAGGTGTTGAAACGTGCGCTGGCCTTGAACTGCGCCGCCATCATCTTCGCTCACAACCACCCGAGCGGCGTACCCGAACCCAGCAGTTCCGACCGGATGTTGACCGATGCCTTGAAGCAGGCACTGTCGCTGGTCGATGTGCGGGTGCTAGACCATTTCATCGTCGCCGGAGCTTCGATTCTGAGCTTTGCTGAGCGTGGGTTGTTATGAGCGCATAGGGCCAATTGCAATTGCGCGGAGGGGCGGTGGATGCCGTTGGACATGGAAAGATAAACAATGCAATCAATGTCATAGGCGCATGCCGCAAACTTAATAAGGAGACAAAAGTTGGCAACTGAAAACACACACCGGGACATCTACGCCCGGATTTACCGGAAACTGAAACAGGTCGTGCCCGACATGCTGACCATCGAGGAGAGCGGCAAGTCCAAGGTGGACGGCTATATGGACTTGAGCCTCGACATACTCCACAAGCGTTCAACCCGCATCATCATCGCCCTGTCTCACTACTACAAACAGAACGGCGACATGATTCCCGACCCGGATATGCAAATTGCTGTCTATCCCAATCTGGAGCTGGCGGAAGCACTCGCCTATCAGGACAGCTTTTGCTACCGGGAGATTTACAGCGACGATAAGGGAACGGAGGACATCAAGGCCAAGAAAGAGCTGAATGACTTCCTCGACCAGTGGTTGAACAACCTGATAGCGCAAGGCCACTGCATCAAGGCTGATGAGGCGGCGGATGAGTAGGTATTCAGGATGGGCGGATGACTTTGGCGATTCGGCGCAGTTCCGATTCGTCCATGATGCTGAGGGATTGCATCAACCGATTGCGCAGCATGTCCGGGGTCTCGTCCTCGGGGAAGGTGAAGAGTTCTTTGATGGGAACGTGCAGGTACTGGGCAATCAACTCCAACGTGTCAATGGAAGGGTAATGTACGCCCCGCTCAAGCCGGGACAGATGGCGCGGGTCTATCCGCACGAGGTCGGCCAGTTGTTCCTGCGTCATGCCACTCTTCTTCCGAAGTTCTTTGATTCGCCTCCCCAGCTTCTGTCTCGTATCTGCCATGCCCCCTCCAAATGTGCGTGGGTAATGTCCCACGGAGGGAATGCGGCAGACAGGGCGGCCAAAGTAGGAAAATAATGAATAAGTGGGTGTTGATTGTTACATTGTGGCTGCTTGTTGGATAAAATCGGCGGGAAATAGCTAGTTTCTGCCTTGTAGTTGCTGTGGAATGGCTAGAAATAGGTCGCAAGAATCGCATCACCTTTTGAACAATTACAGAGGAATCCCAATGAAGAACTGCCCATTTTGTGCGGAGGAAATTCAAGACGACGCTATCAAGTGCAAGCACTGCGGGGAAATGCTTGATAAGCAGAGCTTGAAGAAGCCGGAGAAAGGCGACAGGAAATGTATGTCGTGCGGCTATATCGGCCCGATGAAGACTTGGATGATGAACCACAATGTTCCGCAGCTCATCATCCTTGGCCTGCTGCCGTTCTATATCTTCCCCGCACTGGTCTTCATTGCATGGAACTGGGGCAAGTGCAAATGCCCGCAATGCGGCGCAGTGGGAAAGAATGTTCCCGCGACCAATGGCTAACAAGAGAAACGCTGACCAACCACATGCGCTGACACGAGCGCATTCCAAGAAGAGGATGAGACATGATTCGATTGAATGGAAAGCTGGCTACAATCGCTTTAGCGGCCCTTGTTGGGGGATTATTGGGCGGTTGTGCTACTCAGCCCATCCCAACTTCAAACGCCGCCCCAGTTCCCAAAGAGCGAGTGATTGACAGTGCATTCCTGCAAAACGCTCCCTCGACTGCTCAAGTGATTATCAAGCGGGACACGGGCATGAAAGGCTCGGGCTGCGCAACCAGACTGTTCGTGAATGCGAAACCTGTTGCCGACATTCGACCCGGCGAGAAGGTCGGGATTTACTTGCCTGAGGGGGAGTACATTCTGAGTGTGTATCCGAATGACCCCTGCGGTGGCGGATTGGTGGAGACCAAGGCTACTGTCAAACTTGGTGGCTCGTACATTTATAGGATTGGCTCGATGAGTAATGCAGGGATTGGGATATACCCAACTGCGTTTTGAGCGAGTCCAAGAGGGCAGGAGGCCATGCCCTCGTCCCCTTTCTGTCCTGCGCAGGGGATGCAAGACAGAACCCTTCCTAATCCCGCATAATAGCCCCTCGAATAACAAAAATACGGGATGAATAGGTCTCAGGGGATGAATCAGGACATTCAAAAAACCTTATGGGCGGCAGCCGACAAGCTGCGCTCGAACATGGACGCTGCCGAGTACAAACACGTTGTGCTTGGCCTCATCTTTCTCAAGTACATTTCGGATGCCTTCGATGAGCGCGGTACCGAGCTGAAAGCCGCTTTCGCCAATCCCGACCACGAGTTGTATATCGGTGACGACAGCCAGATTTCATCCCTGCTGGAAGACCGCGATTACTACACGATGGCGAATGTCTTCTGGGTGCCACAATCTGCCCGCTGGGAATCCATCCGCGACCAAGCCAAACAGCCGGACATAGGCAAGCGCATTGACGATGCACTGATTGCCATCGAGCAAGACAATCCCCGCCTCAAGGGGATACTGGATAAACGCTTTGCCCGTACCCAACTTGAGCCGGGGCGGCTTGGCGAACTCATCGACCTGATTTCCTCTATCGGCTTCGGCGCGAAAGACCACGCCAAGGATGTGCTGGGCCAAATCTACGAATACTTCCTCGGCCAGTTCGCCAATGCCGAAGGCAAGAAAGGCGGACAGTTCTACACGCCCGCCTCGGTGGTCAAGGTGCTGGTGGAAGTGCTCTCGCCGCACAAGGGTAAAGTCTATGACCCCTGCTGTGGCTCAGGCGGCATGTTCGTCCAGTCCGAAAAATTCGTGGAGTCGCACGGTGGCAAGTTTGGCGACATCTCCATCTACGGGCAGGAAGCCAACCCCACCACGTGGCGGCTGGTGGCGATGAACCTTGCCATACGCGGCATGGACTTCAATCTGGGCAAAGAGCCTGCCGATACCTTCAGCCGTAACCAGCACCCCGACTTGCGCGCCGATTACGTGCTGGCGAATCCGCCCTTCAACATCTCCGATTGGGGGGGCGAAAAGCTCGCCTCCGACCCGCGCTGGGTGTACGGCACGCCCCCGGTGGGCAATGCCAACTATGGCTGGCTGCAACACATCCTGTGGCACCTCAAGCCTACGGGCACTGCTGGCGTGGTGCTGGCGAATGGTTCCATGTCCTCCAACACCAATAACGAGGGAGCCATCCGCAAGGCGATGGTCGAGGCGGACGTGGTAGAGGTCATGGTGGCGCTCCCTCCCCAATTGTTCTTCAACACACAGATACCCGCCTGCCTGTGGTTCCTGACCAAGGATAAGACCAAGAACGGGCGCAATCGCAAAGGCGAGATACTGTTCATTGACGCCCGCAAGCTGGGGCGCATGGAAACTCGCGTTACCCGCGTCTTCGACGATGCCGACATCGAACGAATCGGCAATGCCGTTCATGCTTGGCGACAAGACGGCGAGACCCAAACAACATACGCCGACGAGCCGGGGTTCTGCCGTGCCGTGAAATTGGATGAAGTCCAAGAACACGGATTCGTGCTCACACCGGGGCGATATGTCGGCAGCGAGGCCGTGGAAGATGATGACGAGGCCTTTGCCGACAAGATGGCAATGCTCACCGCCAAGCTCTCGGAGCAAATGAAGAAAGGCGAAGAGCTGGATGCCGTCATTCGTGAGCGGCTGGGCAAACTGGGCTACACGATATGACTAGCCGAGCCACAAGATTGATTGCTGGCGTGAAAACAAATTTAGGGGATGGGTGTTTATGTCTGACAAACTGAGCTTTGAAGCCTTGGAACTGGCGATAGCTGCACTGGAGCAAGGCTTGCGCGAGCACGAACAATATCCGCAACTACTCACCGTGCGCGATGGGGTCATTCAGCGTTTCGAGATTGCGATGGACGTTTCCCGCCAACTGATGATTCGCGTTCTGAAAGAGGTCTTTTCCCTTGACGCTGCCAGCGCCCAAAAAGACACCATTCGAGAAGCTGCCAAGTACAGCCTGATTGCCGATGCCGAGGCATGGATGCAGCATCTCGCAGCACGCAACCGCACCTCGCATACCTACGACTCCGCGATTGCGGAACAAGTGTTTGCCCATATCCCTTCGTTCCTGCCCGATGCGAGGGACTTGCTCCAGCGCCTCCACACTCATGCTGCTTGACGTTCGCCCAGACCATTTGCAGATTGTTCGGGACATTCTGCAAAAGCATGTGCCTCAATACGAGGTGTGGGCGTTCGGCTCCCGCGCCAAGTGGACAGCCAAGGAATACTCCGACCTCGACCTGTGCATTGTGTCAGACAAGCCCCTGAGCTTTTCTGTGTTGGGCGCAATGGGAGAAGCGTTCTCTGACTCCGATTTGCCGTGGAAGGTGGATGTCGTGGATTGGGCGACTACCTCGTCATCGTTTCGCAAGATTATCGAGCGAGACAAGGTGGTGGTTAAGCAACGGACATTGAGTTTGGGGGATACCGTTCCATTTGGGACACTTTTTTCCTTGCCTCAAAAGAATGGTCTTACTCGCCCCAAGAAGGTTCGGGGTTCAGGTTTGCCAATGGTTAATATGGGCGAATTATTTGCCCATGCGAGAATCAATGACATCGAAATGGACTTGGTGCCAGTTTCGGACAACGAGAAGGCCTACTTACTGGAACCCGGAGACCTGCTTTTTGCTCGCCAGTCTCTTGTTCGTGAGGGCTCGGGTCAATGTTCGATATTTTTGGGGAATAGCAAGCCGACCGTATTTGAATCACACCTCATTCGCTGCCGTCTAAATAGGCAAATCTGCAATCCTGAGTTTTACTTCAACTTTTTTCGCTCAACAATTGGTCGAGCGACAATGGATACCATAATTGAACAAGGCGCGGGCGCTTCAGGCATACGTGGCTCAGACCTAGTTAACTTACAGGTTCCGTTCCCCCCTCTTGAAATACAAGACTCAATAGCGACAACACTGGCCTCTCTCGACGACAAAATTACCCTCCTGCGCGAAGCCAATGCAACGCTAGAAGCCGTCGCTCAAGCCCTCTTCAAGTCGTGGTTCGTGGACTTCGACCCCGTGCGCGCCAAGATGGAAGGCCGCGAACCCGAAGGCATGAATGCCGAAACCGCCGCGCTGTTCCCTGACGAGTTTGAGGTATCAGAGTTGGGAGAGATTCCGACGGGGTGGCGAGTTGGTACCCTAGGCGAAATCTCCCGCAACGTGAGAGCAGGTGCAAGGCCTGATGAACTCACGGACGAAACGGCTTACATCGGGCTTGAACACATGCCACGCCAGTCAATCGCACTCTATGATTGGGATAGCGCAAGCAAAGTTGAGAGCGGCAAATCCCGGTTTAAGAAGGGGCAGGTTCTCTTCGGGAAGTTGCGGCCATATTTCCATAAAGTTGGCATAGCACCGCTGGATGGTGTTTGCTCGACAGACATTCTGGTTATCGAGCCGACCTCTCAAATGTGGCATGCCTTCAGTGTCTGCCACTTTTCCAGCAAACCATTAGTCGAGCATGCAACTCAGCTGTCCAACGGGGCAAAGATGCCACGCACCAACTGGTCAGACCTCGCCAACTATCGGATAGTGATTCCACCTAATGAGCTTGTGCTGGCGTTTGAGGGCATCGTCTCTTCTCTATTCGATCCTATCCCAGAGAATGTACATCAAGCTAAGGAGTTGGCGGAGACAAGGGACACTCTTCTTCCTCGCCTGATGTCCGGCAGGTTATGCATTCCACAGACAATCAAACTCAATGAGGAGGCCGTTGCATGAAACCCACCCTGTCCACATTGCAGCGTATTGACCTCAGAGAGGCTTGGAAGCACGAAGCAACTGAATTCACCCCGTGGCTGGCTCAACCCGAAAATCTCAACGCGCTTTCTGATGCCCTCGGATTAGCTGAGCTTGAGCTTGTTCAAACCGAATATCTAGTTGGGGACTTCAAACTCGACATTCTGTGCTCTGATGAGGATGGTGAAGTCATTATTGAAAATCAGCTTGAAAAAACAAACCATACGCACCTCGGTCAAATCATTACGTACGCGGCTGGGGTTGGAGCCAAGAAAGTTATCTGGATAGCTGAGTCATTTCGCCCAGAACACATAGCGGCACTCGACTTTTTGAATCAGAACACCACGGGAAGTTTGAATTTTTTTGCGGTAGAAATTGAGCTTTGGCGTATCGCTGACTCACCGCTTGCGCCTAGCTTCAATGTCATAGTTAAGCCGAATGACTGGAGTAAGTCAGGCAGAGAAAACGCCCGCGCCGCTTCTTCTGCTACTCCGACTAAGCAGCGGCAGCACAAGTTCTGGACGGACTTTGTTGCATACCTAGAGGCCAATAAATCCTCCATCAAACCGCAAGCTCCACGCCCTCAGCACTGGCTAAACATCTCACTCGGTCGCGCAGGCTTCAAACTCGCTGCTACGGTGAACAGCAAGGAAAACAGGATAGGCATGGAGGTTTACATCTCCCATGAAAATTCCAAGGATTACTTCCAGCAGCTTTTGGGTCAAAAGGAAACGGTCGAGAAGAAACTTGGCTTTGTCCTCGATTGGCAAGAACTCCCCGAGAGCCACGCTTCACGGATTGCTGTCTTTCGCTCTGACTCAGGATTGGAGATAGAAGGGCAATGGCAAATTTACTTCGAGTGGCTGAGTGAAACAGGTGAAAAGCTATCACAAGTGTTTAAGCCGTTAATACGAGGTTTGAATTGATACCATTCCCGAATGATTTGCGTTCGCACCTTTAACGAGGAGATTTTGGCATGAAGATTCAAGCTTTTCGTATCACCAACTTTCGTTCCATTGTTGATTCAAATTGGGTTGCTCTTTCACCCGATGGAATCAGCGTACTGGTTGGACAAAATGAAAGCGGAAAGTCTTCAATTCTTGAAGCCTTGAACTTTGCTCTTTCCGAAGGAAATCCAACTGATGACGATTGCAGAATTGGTGCAGACTTGCCTTGCGTAAGATTCAGAATCGAACTGAGTCTATCTGAACTTGAAGAAGAGCTTGAGGAGTATGTCGAAGAAGTTAAGAATGCAGTTCACAAGTTTTTGGCGCAAGAATCTAATTTAGTTGAGTTGAAAATTTGCTGGACAAAGGACTCTAAGGGGAAATTTGAAGCGATTCTTGACATAGAGACCGAATCCCTTCGCGCTTTACTCGACAAGGCCAACTCTGCTGCCACTACTGAATCTCCCGCACCAAATTCGACTGCGCCTGCCACAGTAACACCATTTGATTCGTCCGACCTTGCTGCGCATGTATGGCATGTAATGCCCCTTGCCGTGTTATTTAATGAGGATGCTGGCCGACTCCCCAATCAGGTTGATATTGATGACAAGAACCAACCCTTTGGGGCTGGTGCGAAAGCAGCTCAGAACTTTCTTGAAATAGCCGAGATTGACCTCTCGAAGATTGTCTTAAGTGACCAAAGGGTTAGGGAGAACGTATTAAAGAAAGCAAATGCAAAGGTTAGTGAAAATTTCAACAACTTTTGGTCTCAGACAATTGGGAAATCCGGCAAACTTGAGCTGAAGTGTGACATTCGACACTACAGCAATACGACTCCAGAAAAAGTTGGCAAGCCATACTTGGTATTTTGGATATGTGATGGAAGCACTCATTTATATCCGATGCAACGAAGCCAAGGGGTGCGATGGTTCATTTCATTCTTCCTGCAATTAAAGGCCTCAGAGAAAAGAAAACAGCATAGAGTGTTTCTGCTGGATGAGCCCGGAGCTAACTTGCACTCAAAGGCTCAGGCCGACGTGCTGAAACTCATCAACCTCTTAGGCAAAGACACTTGCACCGTCATTTATTCAACTCACAGTCCTCAGATGCTTGAGTACCCAAAACTCTTCCGCGTTCATGCTGTTCAGCGCGACGGAGAGCAAGACGATAGTCCTACCATTGTGATAGATGCGCACAGGCTTGGCACGGCCTCTTCGGACACCCTTTCTCCGGTATTAGCGGCTATGGGAGTTGACCTTTCCCATCAGCAAGTCATACGTAAATCGAACAACGTATTACTGGAAGAAATGAGCGGGTATTACTACCTAACGTCATTTTGGAAGTTAACCAACACAACAAAGGAAGCTCATTTTATTGCTGCGACCGGAGTGAATAAGATTGAGGCTCTTGCCAATATGTTTAGGGGCTGGGGGTTAGATTTTATTGTTGCAGTGGATGATGACAAGCAAGGGCGCGAAGCTTACAAGTCAATTAAGAAGGAACTATACGGGGACGATGAAGCCATCGCGAGCCGGAGTTTGCTTAAGTTCCCCGACTGTCCCGGCATTGAGGATGTATTTAGTACAAACGATTTCAAGCAGTTTGTACTCCTTGATGCTCAAGCAGTAGTGACTGGCTCAAATGCTGAATACATGAAATCCGCAGGGCGGTCGAAACCAGTTGCTGCATTCCAATTTGCGCTATCTGTTGAGCAAGGAAAGGTGATATGGGCCAACTTAGAACAGGCCACGCAGAAAAAGATTTCGGCGATTGTTTCCGCAATAACCTCCCGGTTGCCTTAACTACAAATGTGTCTCATCGACGAAATCATGACCGAGCAAGCCATCCTCGACAGGTTCGAGGAGTGGGGTGTTATCTCTGACCTGCTTGCCTCGCTTGATGTCCGGAAAACGGAAATTCCTGATTCGATAGCGGCATGAAACTGTCCCGCATAAATCGCATTCGCAACCACAGAATCTTTCGCGATTTTTCGTGGCCGAATGACTTGCCAGATTTTACGCGCTTCAATGTGCTTTATGGCTGGAACGGTGCGGGCAAAACAACCCTTTCCAACTTGCTTGTTCATATACAAAAAAAGCAACCAATTATTGAAGGAGAAGTCGAATTTAGGTTTGACCAAAACAACGTTGCCGGTCGGGAACTGGCGACATCCCCACTCCCTGTCTTAAAGGTTTTCAATCGTGATTTTGTTGGTGCAGCACTATTTGAATCATCAGGCCAGCAGTTCTCCCCAATCTATTATTTGGGTGAAGAAAGCGTCGAATCTCAAAAGAAAATCGAAGAGCTGAAGTCGCTACGTGGCGAGGCACAAAAGCAGCTTGCATCGGCGGTCTCCAAGAAACGTGCGGCGGATAATGCGCTCGATACCTTTTGCATCGCACAAGCAAAAAACATTAAGGAAGCGTTGAATTCAACGGGGCAGAACTTCTACAACAATTACAACAAGAGCAACTTCACAAGCAAGGCTCAAAAATTATCGCCAGCGACGTATCAGTCGCATATTCTCGACACCCCCGCCAAAATTAAGCTACGTGAGAAACTGACAGGAAAGCCCAAGAATAGAATTGAGCCGCTAGAGGCGGATTTCCCAGACCTAATTTCTCTTACAGACACCATACGGGATGTTCTCGCTCGCTCCATTGTTTCCAATGCGATTGATAAGCTGACTTCCAATCCATCCTTGGCGGCTTGGGTTCAAGAAGGTCTCGCTCTGCATCAGACAGATGAAGGCAACCTTGAGAATTGTGAGTTTTGCGGACAGCAACTGCCAGATAGTCGAATTCGACATCTTGAGTCTCACTTCAATGATGAGTTTAGAAAATTCCAAACTGAACTGGCCGACATCATCGCGAAGGTTGACACTGCAAAGCAGGAACTTGAACTTGTTCGCCCTCCTGAGACAGCATTGTTTTATGAGCATCTAGTAGATGACCTGAAGCAGGCAATCTCTGCGATTAACCAACACCGCTGGTATGTATCCTCGTACTTGGATGCACTGAAAAAAGCTCTCTTGGCAAAAAGAGAAAATCCCTTCCAGAAGGTCGATTTATTACAGTATGTTGGCTACGAGGCCGACCCAGCCGAACCCAAGGGGTTCTGGGGGGCGACTTTTTCAATACTGGTAGATGGTGTCTCCAATTTTGCCGCCCTCAAAGGTCAGCAAGCAGCTAAGCAAATAAATGAGACTATCGACGAGCACAACTCATTAACTGACAATTTCCAGAGTGAAATTGAAAAGGCGCGTGCGGCACTCGAACTATCAGCAGTTGCCGAAGCATTCCCAGAGTTTCAGAGCAAGAATTCCCAAATTTCATCGGCAGAGAAGGAGCATCAGCAAGCCGACGCATCAGCCAAAAACTATCAGTCACAAATCGAACAGTTCGAACAAATGGTTGTTCAGCATCGTCGCCCTGCTGAAGAATTGAATTCGGAGATTAGGTCGTATCTTGGAAGGGATGAGTTGACCTTCGATGTACGTGACAGCGGTTACACAATAACGCGACACGGCAAACCAGCAGGGAACCTTAGTGAGGGAGAAAAAACCGCGATTGCCTTTCTGTATTTCTTGAAGTCACTCCAAGACAAATCCTTCGACATTCACAACGGGGTTGTAGTGATTGACGACCCGGTTTCAAGTCTCGATGCTAACTCTCTTTATAGCGCCTTTGGCTACATGAAGGAACGGACAAAGGATGCCGGACAACTTTTCGTGCTAACCCACAACTTTGCATTCTTCAGGCAGGTGAAGAATTGGTTCAATCATTTGCCGGGTCAAAGGAGGAGCAGAGACATTGCTGGTAGGCCAGCTCGTTTCTATATGCTTCAGTCGGCAATTCATGAGGGATATAGAACTGCTGTGCTGGCAAAGTTGGACCCAATGTTGCATGAGCACGAATCCGAATATCACTACTTGTTCAAGAAAGTGTATGACGAAGCGCAAAGGTCTATGCAGAATCCGGCTCTTGAGGATTGCTACGAGATGCCAAATGTTGCACGTCGTTTATTAGAAGGATTCTTGGCATTTAGGCACCCACAAAAACCGACTGAGTTGCAGCATCAACTAGACCAAGTGCAATTCGACCCAGCGAAGAAATCTCGCATCGTTCGTTTCCTGCATACATATTCTCATCATGGGTACGTGGCAGGGCCGGAGCATGACTTATCCATCCTGAGTGAAACCCCCAAAGTGCTCTCCAATGTTCTTGAGCTGATTGAGACAGTTGATAAGGGGCACTATGACGGAATGTTGGCTGCCATCACTCCCCATCGAGAAGGGACAACATGAGTCTCATTGACGAAAACATGGCCGAGCAAGCCACCCTCGATTGGTTCGAGGAGCTGGGCTACGAACGGATATTTGGCCCGGACATCGCACCGGATGGTATTCGTCAAGAGCGCGAAAGCTACAAGCAGGTGGTGCTGGCAGACAGGCTGCTGACCGCCCTAACACGAATCAATCCGCACATTTCAGCGGGCGCAATCGAAGATGCTGTGCGTCAGGTGATGTATGGCACCACCGCCGGGTTGATGCAAGCCAACCGGCAGTTCCATCGCTGGCTGACCGAGGGCGTGCCGGTGGAACTCAATCGCGACGGTGAGACGCTGGGCGACCGGGTAAAACTGGTGGATTTCGCTAATCCTGACAACAATGAATGGCTGGCGGTGAACCAGTTCTCTATCGAAGGCCCGAAACACACCCGCCGCCCGGACGTGGTGGTGTTCGTGAATGGCTTGCCGCTCGCCGTCATCGAGCTGAAGAACCCCGCCGACGAGAATGCAGACATCTGGGCAGCCTTCAACCAGTTGCAGACCTACAAGGACGATATTGCCGACCTGTTCGTGTACAACGAGGTGCTAGCAATTTCCGACTACACCCTTGCCCGTGCCGGTTCACTTTCTGCCGACCAAGAACGGTTTAACGCTTGGCGCACCATAGACGGGGTTACACTCGACCCGCTGGGCGACATGCAGCAACTGGAAACCCTGATACGCGGGCTGTTCCGCCGTGACTTATTCCTCGACTACCTGCGCTTCTTTGTGCTGTTCGAGGAGGATGGCAACGTCAAGAAAATCGCGGGCTACCATCAGTTCCACGCCGTGCGTGCCGTGGTGCAAAGCGTCATCGAGGCCAGCCGCCCGGGGGGCTCGCGCAAGGGCGGCGTGGTGTGGCATACCCAAGGTTCGGGTAAGAGTATCGAGATGACCTGCTTGGCCGGAAATCTGATGATGACCCCGGAGATGCGGAATCCGACCATCGTGGTCGTCACCGACCGCAACGATTTGGATGGGCAATTGTTCGAGACCTTCGCCGGGGCGACCGATCTGTTGCGCGAAAAGCCTGTGCGCATCGAGACCCGCCCTGACTTGCGCACCAAGCTGGATAACCGACCCTCGGGCGGCATCATCTTTACCACCATCCAGAAGTTCGCCCCATTCGAGGATGAGGACAATTTCCCCATCTTGTCCGAGCGCGAGAACATCGTTGTCATTTGCGACGAGGCGCACCGCTCTCAGTACGGATTCAAGGCCCGATTGCAGGGGGTGGAAGACGCGAGCGGAGCGATGGGTACGGTGCTCAATACCGCCGTTCGCTATGGCTACGCCCACTACCTGCGTGAGGCTCTGCCCAACGCCACCTTTGTGGCCTTCACCGGCACGCCGGTTTCCACCGACGACAAGGACACCCGCGCCGTGTTCGGCGATTACGTCCACATCTACGACATCGAGCAGGCGGTGAAGGATGGTGCGACGGTGCCCATCTATTACGAAAGCCGTCTTGCGAAGTTGGAGCTGAACGTTGAGGAAATGCCACTCATAGATGACGAGGTGGCGGAACTCACCGAGGACGACGAAGAAAGCGCCAAGGCGCAAACCCTGCGCCGCTGGGCCGCGCTGGAAAAGATTGTCGGTGCGCCGCCGCGAGTACAGAAGGTGGCCGAGGATATGGTCGCCCACTTCGAGAAACGCTTGGCCGTCATGGATGGCAAGGCGATGGTGGTGGCGATGAGCCGCGAAATTTGCGTCCACCTATACAACGCCATTGTTGCCTTGCGCCCGGAATGGCACAGCGATGACCCGGAACAAGGGGCCATCAAAATCGTGATGACCGGCTCGGCCTCGGACAAGGCCTTGCTGAAGCCCCACATCTACCCCAAGGAAATCAAGAAACGGCTGGAGAAGCGTTTCAAAGACCCCGCCGACCCGTTGAAGCTGGTTATCGTGCGGGATATGTGGCTGACGGGTTTCGATGCACCCTGCACGCACACCATGTACGTGGACAAGCCGATGAAGTCGCATAACCTGATGCAGGCCATTGCGCGGGTGAACCGGGTGTTCAAGGACAAGCCGGGCGGTTTGGTGGTGGACTATATCGGCATCGCTACCGAGTTGAAGCAGGCTCTGCTGGAATACACCAACTCGCAAGGCAAAGGCCGTCCCACGATACGGGCGGAAGAAGCCTTAGAGATACTGGTCGAGAAAGTCAGTATCTTGCGCGGGATGCTGCACGGCTTCGAGTATTCCAATTTCCGCACCAAGGCCCTGTCGCTGCTCGCCGGAGCTGCCAACCACATCTTGGGGCAGGACGATGGCAAGAAGAGGTTCGCAGACCAAGTGTTATCCGCCAGCAAAGCCTTTGCGCTGTGCTGCACGCTGGATAGAGCCTTGGAGTACCGTGACGAGCTGGCCTTCTTCCAAGCCATCAAGTCTGCCCTGACCAAACACGGCACGCAGGACACCAAGCTATCGGATGAAGCCAAGGAACACGCGCTGCGGCAAATCATCTCCGGCGCTCTTGTCTCCGAAGAGGTGATAGACATCTTCGCCACGGCGGGGCTGAACAAGCCGAACATCGGCATCCTGACCGAAGAGTTTCTGGATGATGTGCGCCACATGGAGCACCGCAATCTGGCGGTGGAGCTGCTGCAACGCTTGCTCAAGGACGACATCAGGAGCCGCTTTGCGACCAACGTGGTGCAAAGCCAGAAGTTCTCCGAGCTGCTGGAGGCCTCACTGATACGCTATCGCAATCGCGCCATCGAGACCGCTCAAGTCATCGAAGAACTAATAGCGATGGCGAAATCATTCAACGAGGCGGTGCGCCGGAGCGACGACTTGGGGTTGAGTGCCGACGAGTTGGCGTTCTACGATGCGCTGGAGACCAATGAGGCATCGGTACGAGTGCTGGGGGATTCGGTGCTGAAAGAAATCGCCCGACAGCTCACCACGTTCTTGCGCAACAACCTGTCGGTGGACTGGTCAGTGCGCGAAACCGTGCGGGCCAAGATGCGTGCCCAAATCAAACTCATCCTGAAACGCCACAAGTACCCGCCCGACTATGAGGCCAAAGCCGTCGAGCTGGTACTGAAGCAGGCTGAGGCATTGTCTGAGGCATGGATGGCTTGATTAGTAACTCATAGAATGACTCGCTCAGACCTCATTGCACGTTTAGCCGAAATACACCCACAACTGCAACGCAAGGATGCGGAGCTTGGGGTGAAGGTGATTCTTGATGCTTTGTCCGGCACGTTGTCGAAAGGTGGGCGCGCAGAGATTCGGGGATTTGGCAGCTTCGCTTTGAATTACAGGCCACCACGCATTGGGCGCAATCCAAAAACTGGCGATCAAGTGAAAGTGCCTGAGAAGTACGTGCCGCATTTCAAGGCTGGTAAAGAACTTCGTGAGCGAGTGAGTGGAGACGAAGTTGCAAGTGATCGTGGGTAGTGCCTCGCTCACCCGGGCAGGCGGCCTGTGAGACAATGGCAATCAGGTTAATAACGAGTAATTGTGCGATGAAGAATGAGGCTGGTAGCGTTAAATTAACCGGGTATCAAACCGGGTATGAAAACAGGCGCGCAAACGCCGGATGCAGTATCCATCGCGGCTGTAGCGTGAACTTCCTGTTCAACGTCTGATCATTTCGCCGCCGCGGCAGGTCATTCGCCGTTGAGATAGGCGAGCATGTCGCTCTTGATCTCGGCGAATTCGGATTCGGAGAGGTCGAAGTGTTTCAGCACCTGCCGCGAGACGGCAGGCCACTCCTTGTCGCGGACCAGCATGTGTTCGTCGACGACGCATTCGGCCATATGCAGCAGGCCGATCAGATCGCAGACGGGCTTTCTTGCAGGGTCCTTCGAGGTGGCGAAGATGGTCGTGTCGTGGTGGTACAGGATCGCCTGATATACCTGGCTCGGCAATCCCCAGACGCGGGTGAGCATGCTGCCGACCACGGCGTGGTTGGTCTGGAACTGCATGTTCTCGGTTTCGATCAGCGGAACGCCTGCTTCGTTACCGGCGATGACGATCTTCCGGTAATCGGGAAACTTCAGCATCAGCACCGGTATGCCGCTGTCATGGAACAGCGCGGCGACATAGGCCTCGTCTTTGGCGACGGTGGGGAATTTCGCGGCGATCTTCTCGGCGATGGTCGCGGTCAGGCTGGAGCGTTCCCAGAATTTCTCGAAGCTCTGCCCGTCGCCCTTGAGGCTCTGCCGTAGCGCGATGTTTTTCACCAGGTTGAGGGTGTTCTTCAAGCCCAATACGCTGGTGGCCTGGAATACCGAAGTCACCTTGCTCCTCAGGCCGACGAAGGGCGAGTTGGCCAGCTTCAGCAACGGCGCGACCAGTCCTGCGTCCTGGTTGATTAGGTGGGCGATCTTTTCCAGGCTGCTTTCCGGCTGGGCGGTTTCCTGCATGATGGCGGTGAGGGTGGCGGGGCAGGGCGGGATGAAGAGTCCGTTCAATATTTGATCGGTCATGCTTGCTGGCAACTCTGCATTCATCGTTCTGTTCCCTTTGTCCGTTGGATGGTGGTGCACGGCGAATCATGCACATTTTTGCCGGGCTGCGCCATAGTTCTGAGTATCTAGATACAGGCATATATATAGGCGAGGGGAGGATGCCCGCCTTCTGTTACAATCCGCGCCGCAATATCGTTTCAGTCTAGTTATTGCCGCCGATTCCGGTTCGTAGTTCCCACCTCATTCAGCCTCAGACTGGCGCTTTAACAAGGCGACAGGCCGTTTGTATTTTAGAAAGAAAATAAATGTCATTTGCATCCCTCGGCCTGTCCGAAGAAATCGTCCGCGCCGTCACCGAACGCGGTTATACCGAACCCACGCCCATCCAGGCGCAAGCCATCCCCGTCATCCTGCAAGGCGGCGACCTCATGGGCGGCGCGCAGACCGGCACCGGCAAGACCGCCGGCTTCACGCTGCCCTTGTTGCAACGCTTGATGGAGAAACCCGTCACGGGGAAACATTTCATCCGCGCGCTGGTGCTCACCCCCACGCGCGAACTCGCCGCCCAGGTGGAAGAGAGCGTGCGCCTGTACGGCAAATACCTGCCGCTCAAATCCATGATGATGTTCGGCGGTGTCAACATCAACCCGCAGATCAAGCAACTGCACGGCCGCGTCGATATCCTGGTGGCGACGCCGGGCCGTCTGCTCGACCACCTGCAACAAAAGACCGTCGACCTGTCGCATGTCGAGATCCTGGTGCTGGACGAAGCCGACCGCATGCTGGACATGGGCTTCATCCGCGACATCAAGCGCGTGCTCGCCGTGCTGCCGAAGCAACGCCAGAACCTGCTGTTCTCCGCTACCTTCTCCGACGAGATCAAATTGCTGGCCGACGGCCTGCTGACCAACCCCGCGCTGATCGAAGTGGCGCGCCGCAACCAGGCCAACGAACTGATCGAGCAGCGCGTGTACCCGGTGGACCGTGAGCGCAAGCGCGAACTGCTCACCCACCTCATCAAGGAACACAACTGGTTCCAGGTGCTGGTGTTCACCCGCACCAAACACGGCGCCAACCGCCTCGCCGAACAGCTGGACAAGGACGGCATCTCCGCGATGGCGATCCACGGCAACAAGAGCCAGAACGCGCGCACCCAGGCGCTGGCCGCTTTCAAGAGCGGCAAGCTGCAAGTGCTGGTCGCCACCGACATCGCCGCGCGCGGCATCGACATCGCCGAACTGCCGCATGTGGTGAACTACGAGCTGCCCAACGTACCGGAAGACTATGTGCACCGCATCGGCCGCACCGGCCGTGCCGGCTCTGAGGGCGAAGCCAGTTCGCTGGTGTGCATCGACGAGAAGAAACTGCTGCACGACATCGAACGTCTGATCAAGCGCGAGATCCCCGCGGTGAATGTGCCGGGCTTCGATGTCGATCCGCGCATCAAGGCCGAACCCATCCCCAACGGCTCGAATCGCGGCGGCGGACAGCGCCAGGGACAAGGTCGCGGCCAGCCGCGCGGCAACGGGCAACCGCGTGCCGGCGGCGCACCGCGCACCGGCGGCAAGCCGGCCTCCGGCAATCGCGGCGGCGTGCCTGCCGCGGCGCAACACCGCTCCGGCGGGCGAGGTAGGTAAAAAAACAAAAGATAGCCACAGAGATCACAGAGGACACAGAGAAAGTGGCGCGCTGAACGACGTTTGCAACCGAACTCAATTGAAGCGCTTCGTGTTGTACACAGCACGGCTTTCTCTGTGATCTCTGTGTCCTCTGTGGCTAAATAGTTTTTCAGGGGTAAATTTATGAACACAACCGTAAGCAACGAAGAAGCCATCGCCGCCACCAAGCTCTGGCTGGAGAAGGCGGTGATCGGCCTCAACCTGTGCCCGTTCGCCAAGGGCGTGCATGTGAAAGGCCAGATCCGTTATTTCGTCAGTGCCGCGCAGACGCCGGAAGAGCTGCTGGCCGATGTGCAGCGCGAGCTGGAAGTGCTGGCCGAAGCCCCGCGCGACAAGATCGACACCACGCTGCTCATCCATCCGCACGTGCTGACCGACTTCCTCGATTACAACGACTTCCTCGAAGTGGTGGATGCGCTGCTGGAAGAGATCGACCTGGCGGGCGAGTTGCAGGTGGCCAGCATGCACCCGCAGTACCAGTTCGCCGACACCGAGCCGGACGACATCACCAACTTCACCAACCGCTCACCGTATCCGACCTTGCACCTGATCCGCGAGGACAGCATCGACGAAGCCGTGGCCGCCTTCCCGGAAGCCGAGCAGATCTTCGAGAAGAACATCGAGACCATGCAGAAGCTGGGGCATGAGGGATGGAACGCGCTGGGGCTGGCCGACGTGCAGAAGTACAAGAAATAAAACGACCGTCATTCCAGCGCAATCCCCTCTCCCTCCGGGAGAGGGTTAGGGAGAGGGAAGACTTTGAAATCATCGCGCTGCAAGTCAAGGGTCCCCTCATCCCCACCCTTCTCACGGTGGGAGAAGGGCTTTCCCTGATTATTCCAGCCTGATCACCTCTTCGTTTGCCTCGCCGTTTGATGCAAAATCCCTCCCCATCTATTTAGTGCATAACCCATCCCGACCCCGGAGACATCCATGGACATCGCCCGCATCGCCCAGACCCGCTACACCTGCAAAGCCTACGACCCCACCCGCAAGATCCCCGCAGAGCAAATCGAACAACTCAAGACCCTGCTCCGGTTCTCGCCTTCCTCCATCAACTCGCAGCCCTGGCACTTCATCATCGCCTCCAGCGAAGCAGGCAAGGCGCGCGTCGCCAAATGCGCACAGCAGGGCGTCTACGCAAACAACGGCCCCAAGATACTCAACGCCTCCCACGTCGTCGTGTTCTGCGCCCGCACCACCATGGACGAAGCCCACCTCGCCAGCCTGCTCGCGCAAGAAGAGGCCGACGGACGTTATCCCACGCCGGAAGCCAAGGCCGCGCAAAGCAAGGGCCGCAGCTTCTACACCGGCCTGCATCGCTATGACTACAAGGACACGCAGCACTGGATGGAAAAGCAGTGTTACCTCGCCCTCGGCACCCTGCTACTCGGCGCCGCCACCCTGGAGATCGACGCCACCCCCATCGAAGGCTTCGACCCGCGCATCCTCAACGAAGAACTCGGCCTGCGCGAACAGGGCCTCACCAGCGTGGTGATCGCCGCGTTGGGTTATCGCGGAGCGGATGATTTCAATGCGAAGTTGCCGAAGTCGAGGTTGCCGGTGGGGAAGGTGATTGAGGAGATTTGAGGGGGCAGGATTTCAATCAAGGCGGAAATATATAGAAAGAGAAGCATTGCTTTTGCTACGTGCCATAAGTGGGTTTAGCTTTACATTTTTGGCATAAATCAGAGCACAGCATCTGTTGAAAGGATAGGAATATGGCAAGCGGTCATGAAGAAACGCACGTACCAAATGATCCATCGACGATGGTTGGTAGCGTTCGTAACATTGGGGAGCCATTGCGCTTTTCACATGTCGAGCCATTGGTCGGCTTTGCGGCGGGTGCGGCACAGGAAGGTCAGGTGGTCAAGGTATGGACCAAGCTAGCCCTAACATCAGATGTTCCCTTGTTCCACCGACTGGTAGAAAACTTTGCTAACGCCATTAATCACATGGCACAGCAGAAGGGAGTTGGCGTTAATCTGCGCCGTGCTGACACGGTACTCTTGGTTATAAAGCCTGATGCCTGTGCTGAGTTGTGGGTTGACACAGCAGCGGTCACTATCCGTTGCGCTGTTAAGCGTGCTTTAGCTGCGGTGCATATTCCAGTCACTCATGAACACTCATTCCAGTAGGACATGATCGGGCAGTCCGATTCGAGTTGATCACCTGTATCGCTGCTCATGAACACCGGAACGGTACACGTTGTGTGGAACATGCATATTCCGGCGCCGTGATCACCTCTGCATCACTTGTTTGGCCTTCAGTTTCCTCATCGAATCTCCCTTTAGCGTCAGCCGATGAGATTGGTGCACCACACGATCAAGGATTGCATCTGCAATCGTTGGATCAGGAAACAATCCATGCCACTGTTCAGTCGGGTACTGGCTGGTAATCAGGAGAGAACCTGAGCGCATGCGCCGATCAATAACGTCCAGCAGCACTTGTGCTGCCGATGGGCTTATGTCTCCCAAACCCAAATCGTCAAGAATGAGCAAGCTTGGTTTGATCAGCTCCGTCTTCAGTTTGGGCAGCGACCCATCATGTATAGCGACTGCGATTTCGCTGTACAAATCGCTGGCACGGTAGAAGACGACAGGCATGCCAAGACGGCAAGCCTGACTACCGAACGCGCTGGCCAGCCAAGTCTTGCCTACACCCGTTGCTCCGACGATGACCAGATTCAGTTTCTGCCGGATCCACTCGCAACTGGCCAGGGATGCAACATGTGACTTGTCTAGCCCCCGAGCTGCACCATAGTCCACATCTTCCAATGATGCCGCCTCGGGAAATCCCGCAGCCCGAATCAGCCGGCTCAGTTTCTTTGACTCCCGGGCCGATGCCTCGTGCTCTACCAACATTGAGAAGCGGTCATCGAATCCTAATTGATATAGCTTGGGTTGCTGGTGCTGCAAGTCATAAGCCTCGGCCATAGAGGATAGACGCAGCTCCCTGAGCCGGTTAATGGTTTGTTGGACGGTACTCATCGTTGTGATCTCCATAGTAATTGGCACCACGAACATGCTCGTGGTGTGCACGGGTTGTAATAGGTGCTGTCGGCTTTGCAAGCTTGTCGGGCGACTGCTTCAGGATGGATTCCATGCTGCGCAGCGTTGTGATGTTCAGCGACAGCGCATAAGCGCATGCCTCCTCGAATCGTTGATCACCGTAGAGGCGAGCGAACTCGCGCATCCGGCGGGCAGCCCGCAATCCGTTCGTGGCGTCTGAACGCTCCTCCAAGTGGTGACGAATCATGGCTACCGAACTGGCACCAATCGACTCTGCCCACTTCAGCAATGCTCGCGGCTCCCCATCCAAGATTCGTGAATGAGCCACCGGACGGTGCTCAGGCATAGTGCAAACCTCACCTTCAGCGGAGGTAACCGGGTGGATCGCAACACGGCGACTACGGTGCATGATTTCGAGCATGGCAGAGGTAATCCGTAAATCCACCCGTTCCCCGCGCAGTTGATGCGGCACAGAGTAATAGCTGCGCTTGTGCTCCAGGTGGTAGTCGTCACCGACACGCACGCCGTAACGCCAGTCGCAGAGTTCGAAGGGTTTGTCCGGCAAGGGCTTCAATGTCGCCTGCTCCTCTGCGAATAGATCCTGCCTTGTGCCAGGCATCTTCTTGAAGGGATGGTTGTTCAGTTTCGCGGTGAGGAGCTTCAATTCGGCGTTCAATTCGTCGAGGCTGAAGAACACCCTGTCACGCAGAGTAAACAGAATCCAACGTTGAGCAATCTGAACCCCCACCTCTGCCTTGGCTTTGTGTTTCGGTTTGCGCGCGCCGGTTGGCATGGGAGCAGTGTCATAGTGCCGCAGACATTCCCGGTAAGCAGGGTTAATCACGACCTGTTCGCGTTCTCGGCGCAAGACCGCCGCTTTCAGGTTGTCCGGTACAACCCATTCCGGCACGCCCCCCAGCTCGGAGAAACAGTCGATGTGGCACAAAAGCCAGTCTGCGGTGGTTTGGGTGGCAACAGCACGCAGGTAGGTGTAGTTTGAAAACCCGAGCACGGCCACAAAGATTTGGGCAAAGATCGACGGACCGCCAGCCTGGTCTCTGACTTCCACAGTGCGGCCGCAGAAATCGACAAAAAGATTTTTGCCGGGCTGATGGATACGCCGCATCACGATGTGGAGCTTGCGCGTCCATAAGCGGTAGCTATCGGTGAACTGGGAATAGCCGATCCCATCGGGGCATTGCTCTCGCCATTCGCGCCACAACTGCTCAAGAGTGGCGTCATTGCGCTGCATCTCGCGATGAACCCAGTCCCAGTCAGGCGCTTTCTTGCGTTGCGCGATACTGCGATTATCGGTGCCAAGAGCTTGGCACCACGCATCATCATCGAGGGACGCCAATTCGTACCAAGGTCGCGGGCAATCAAGCAGAGCAGCCCGCATGGTGCCGACCGTGTTGGGTGCAATCCGAAGTGCCCGACCGATTGCGCGGTTGGACTGGGACGAGTCGTAGTAATGCAGACGCGCGATCTCGCGTTGCAGGTAAACTGGGAGCCGCATGGGCAAACCTCCATTGGGTGAGGCCCAGTGGTCTGCCCGGGCAATGTACATATGCACCCATTCCGTGTTTCGGCTTGACGAAAACGGACTCCCAGCCCATACTGCACAGCAACAAGTCCGCACTTGTCCGGCAGCGATGCTGGTGTGACGCCCGAGTCAGACCACTCGGGCGTTACTGTTTCTGGGCTACTCAATGTTCAGAAGTTGTGTCGCCCCTTTCTGTTGTGCATTCATCCTGATATTTACAAGCTAGTCGGCCACCTCTTGAGTCAAGGCAAACCATCCGCGCCTGTTGGGAAGAGTAAACAAAGTAATGGAGACCTGTCCCCGACGACGTGACTGACGAAGCGAGGCAGCATTCTTGTGGCCAAGCGCCGCGATCAATGCCTCACCGCCGAGCAACGGCCCGTGCATGCGCAAGAGCGATTCCCGTAGTTCAAAGCGTAAGGATGCAGTTGGCCGGCCTGATGTTTGGATAGTCACGCTGATGTCTGGTCATTCTTCTGACGTCACGCAGTGTCCAGCAAACTCGCATATTTCTTCCACAGCACTGATAATTCGATTTTCAGTAGTACAGCAAAACATGCCGCCAACTATCATTGAGCCCAGAAAACGAGGACGTCCGCCCACGCATCCGGTTGATCGCCTGCGCACCCGCTTGTGGTTCCATGTGGTCAAATTGCGCTCTGAATTGCAATCCCCCGGTGCCATCGAACTGAAAGTTGATGGTGAACATGTCCGGAAACGGGATGTAGACGTTTTACGCCCCACCAAATGGGGGTTCTACGAAAAAGGTGAAAAGGTTCCAGATGACAAGCCTGGCCCGAGGAACGCAATCGAACAAGCAGAGGCCACATTTCCGGGTGCGGCGCGTTGGTTTAGAAGCCCCATCTGGGCTGTGCTTCGCGGTGAGAAACTGGACCGCAGAGCCCTCGAACTTGCCTTGCAAGGACTTCAAAACGAAGTCGTGGAAATTCTATTTGAGCTGAAACCTCGCGAACATGAACCATCCATTCAACTCAAGCCATTTGATGCTGACTGCGAGTCGCGGCTCTCCATGCTTGGCAGTTTCGATGCTTTGGCCGCCACGGTGTTACTTGCGGCTCTGGCTGAAGAAATTGCCTCTCCCGAACTTCGGGAGACATCGTTGAGAATCTATTTCGACCTTCAATCACCTATCATGGAGCAACCTGAAACTAGGCCATTTTATGCAGAACTGTTCTCTCTGATTGATTTGAGATGCAAGCATTGGGCCTTCCCCTCGCAAAACCAGAGATTGGATGTGGTGATCTTTTGGCAGGGAGTGCAGGACAAACAGGAAGACATCAAATAACTTGCCCGGATTTCAATCAACGGACTGATTCAGAGCGTTGCAACCAATCATTGACAAGCCCTACTAGTTTGGTCAAACTTTGCCCATGAATCGCGTTTTCAGAAAATTCATTGCCATCCTGACCATGACTGTCATCGCCTTGACAGTCATGGCTCCGGATTTCGTTTGGGAAGCAAAAGCATCCGATGAATACGCTGTATCGGAAGCAAGTGCGCCATGCCTGACGGATACACATGATGCACATCAGCCGGGTACAACCCATCACGACGACCATCCCTGCGGTTGCCACATGTTCAGCCACTTGCCCATCCAGGCTTCCGCCTCCAGCACGCCGATCTTTCCCGAATTGCCCGAAGCGTTCGGGTTCCGGGTTAACTCCATTCATTCCTCACCGGCCCCCGATTTAATCGATCAACCCCCGAAGTCCAGTCTCGCCTGATCCGGCGGGACGCTCCTTGCTTTTCAAAATCTAGCACGCTCTGACGCCTCGCCGAATTCCATCCTCGTTTCAGGAGAATTCGATGTACCGATTCATATTGCCGCTGGGGTTGGCGGCGCTGTTTTCCACCCCTGTTTTTTCACAAACACTCGTATCCGTTGCAGCAAACAGTTTGTCCATGCAGGCGCAGGACGTCAAAGTCTGGACGCTTGCAGACAGCATCCGGCGCGCGTTCGACATCGCCCCCGAACTGCGCACCGCTGAAGCGGAGATTGCGGCACGCGAAGCCGAACTAGAACAAGCCGAAGCATGGCCAAATCCGACAATAGACGTGCGCGCCGATAATCGCCTCCAGAACGAGGCTGGTAGCAAAGGCACTAATTTCACCCAGATAGCGCTGAGCCAACCGCTGCCGCTGCGTCGCATCGCGCGTCAGCGTGTTGTTGCCGAGGCGAGTCTCGAAAGCGCACGCGCAAATCTCCGCCACCAGAAGCTGCTGCTGGAGCGCGAGGTTGCGCGCGTTTTTCTGGCTCTGCAGCTGGCTACAGCCAAACGTCAACTTGCTCAAGAGCGTCTGCGCCTTGTAGCGGAATCGCCCGACACCTCCCGTGCGACGGGGGCAGAGAGGCTGGTACGTTACCTCACTCCTCTCGAACGCCAACGCCTGGCGATCCTGAAGGAGGAGGCAAACCAGGCTTTGACCGCAGCCGAGCGTGAACAGCAGAAAGCGTTTATTGAATTTCGCACCTTGCTTGCTCTGCCCGGCGAAGCACAGGTTGAGTTGACCGCACCAGTTCATCCGGCAGCACCTAGCGGACTCGATGTATACGCGCGAATTCTGGACGCACATCCGGCGCTGGCGGCGGCTCGCAAACAGTCCGATGCAGCGCAAGCTGGAATCGCTGTCGCCGAATCCCAGCGTTACGCCGATCCGTCACTGAACCTGTTCCGCGAACGTGACTATTACCCTACAGGTCAGCGTGACGTAACCGGTATTGGAGTGAGCGTGCAGATACCGCTGTGGAACAGCAACAAGGGGTTGGTCGCCAAGGCTGGGGCCGAAGCCGGGCGCGTGCAGGCGCAATTCGCGGCAACGCAGCGCGACGCCCGCAGTCGTCTCGATCAGGCGTACATGCAACTGCAACGCCTGCTCGAACAGGCCGAGCGACTACGCCTGAATCTGCTCGAACCTTCGCGCGAGATGTATTCGCTTACGCGCCGTGGCTTTGCGTCCGGCGAACTCAATGTCCTCACACTGGTTGATGCCAGCAACACTTATTTCGATGCCCGTGCTCGTTACCTGGAACTGCAACAGGAAAGCGCGCTTGCGGCTGCCGACCTGCGCCTTGCATCCGGTAGCTCGGTACTCGATTCCTCGATGGAGACCCAACCATGATCGCCGCGCTCATTCGTTTTTCACTCATCCAGCGGCTGATGTTGCTGCTCGCCGCTGCCGCACTGACGGTCGGCGGTCTGCTGGCCTTCAACACGCTGCCCATCGATGCTTTCCCCGAAATCTCGCCGCCACAGGTGCAGGTCATCGTCAAGGCGCCGGGACTTGCGCCAACCGAAGTGGAATCGCGCATCACCTTCCCCATCGAGATGGAGATGCAGGGACTGCCGCGCCAGAAGACGCTGCGCTCTACCACCAAATATGCGCTGACCAACATCGTTATCGACTTCGAGGACGGCACCGACATCTACTGGGCACGCCAGCAGGTGACCGAGCGCCTGACCCAGGCCCGTGCGGCGCTGCCCGCCGGCGCCGAAGTGGTGCTCGCCCCGATTGCCACGCCGCTGAGCGATATTTTCATGTACCGCGTCAAGGGCGAAGGCTTGAGCAACACCGAGCTGCGCACCATCCAGGACTGGATCATCCGCCCGCAATTGCGCACTGTGGACGGCGTGGCTGATGTCAACGCGCTCGGGGGCGAGGTGCGCGCCTTCGAGGTGATCCCTGCACCGGACAAGCTCGCCGCACACGGGCTGGACATCGATGAACTGGCACGGGCTATCGAGCGCAATAACCGCAATGCCGGCGGCGACCGCATCAACCGCGACGGCAAGATGCTGTTGGTGCGCACGGAGGGCCAATTACAAACGGTGGAGGATATCCGCCGCATCACGGTCGTCACCCGTAGCGGCCATCCAGTACGTGTGAGCGACGTGGCCAGCGTGCGCATCGGCGCACTCACCCGTTTTGGCGGAGCCACCGCCGACGGCAACGGCGAGGTGGTAACCGGATTGACGCTGCTGCGCATGGGGGCGAACAGCCGCACGGTGGTCGAGGCAGTCAAGGAAGAGATTAAACGGATTGCCCCCACATTGCCGCCGGGCGTCACCATTGAGCCGTACTACGACCGCGCCGATCTCATCAATGCGGCGGTCTGGACAGTTGAACAGGCGCTCGGCGAGGCGGTGCTGCTGGTGGTGCTGGTGCTCATCGTGCTGCTCGGCAACCTGCGCACGGCGCTCACCGTCGCCCTGATCCTGCCGCTGTCGGTGCTGTTCACGCTGATCCTCATGCGGCTCACCGGCATCTCCGCCAACCTCATGTCGCTCGGCGGACTGGCCATCGCCATCGGCATCCTGGTCGATGCGGCGGTGGTGGTCGTTGAAAACATCCACACCCAGCTCGCGCATATGCCCAAAGGGGTAAGCCGCCTGCACCTGGTTTACCGCGCCACGCTGGAGGTGGCCGCGCCGGTAATCTCGGGCATCCTGATCATCATCATCGTGTTCCTGCCGCTGCTCAGCCTGACCGGCCTCGAAGGCCGGATGTTCGCGCCGCTCGCGCTCACCATCGCCTTCGCGCTGCTCGGCTCTCTACTGCTGTCGCTCACGGTGATCCCGGTGTTCGCCAGTTTCCTAATGTTCGGCGGATCGCACGAAGATGGCCGAGTGCTGGCGGCTGTCAAGCGCGCCTATCTGCCGGTGATGCGCTGGTCGCTGCAACACCGTGGCATCGCCGCGAGTGGCGCGCTGCTCGCGCTCGCCGGCGCGGTTGCGCTGTTCCCGTATATCGGCAAAGAGTTCATGCCCGCAATGGACGAGGGCTCGCCGCTGGTCAGTCTGGAGAAGGCTTCCGACATATCGCTTGAAGCCTCGCTGGCGATGGATGCGCCGATCCAGAAGGCGGTGCTGCAAATCCCGGAAGTCACCGGCATGGTCTGCCGCAGCGGCGCGGACGAACTGCGCCTCGACCCGATGGGGTTCTACCAGACGGACTGTTTCCTCCAGACCAAGCCGCGCAGCGAATGGACGGTGAGCCTGGAACAACTGCACGATAAGCTGCGCGAGGTACTGGAGCCGTTCGAGGATGTCGAGGTCGGGTTTAGCCAGCCCATCGACATGCGCGTTTCCGAGATGCTGACCGGTGCCCGCGCCGCAGTCGCGATCAAGCTGTTCGGCGACGACTTCGCGCTACTGGAAGAGAAAGCCGGGCAGATCGAAGAGATCGTCAATCGCACGGCTGGCGCGAGCGATGTGTTCCGCGCGCGCCTTTCCGGCCAAGGTTATCTTAAGGTGGACATCCGCTCGGAACGGCTGGCGCGTTACGGCCTCAACAACGAAGACGTGAACCGCGTGGTGGAAATGGCGGTCGGCGGAACGGTGGCCACCGAGATCATCGAGGGCAACCGCCGCGCAGGCGTGCTGGTGCGCTACCCGGAGGCCGCGCGCGCCTCGCCGCGTGCCATCGAACATCTGATGGTCAAGACGGCCAGCGGTGCGCTAGTGCCGCTCGGCCTGGTCGCCGACGTGAGCGAAGTGGATGGCCCGGTGCTGATCCAGCGTGAAGCTAGCCGGAGACAGGTGACGGTGCGCAGCAACGTCGAAGGGCGCGATGTCGTGGGCTTCGTGGACGAACTGCGCGCCGCCGTCGAGCGCGAGGTCAAGCTGCCGCCCGGCTATGCCGTCGTTTATGGCGGGCAGTTCGAAAACCAGCAGCGCGCGGCGGCTCGTCTCGGCCTGGTGGTGCCGGTGTCCATCGCGCTCATCTTCTTCATGCTGTTCCTGACTTTCCGCTCGTTGCGGCAAGCCGGGCTTGTCATCCTGAATATCCCGTTCGCGCTGATCGGTGGCGTGGTGGGGCTGTATGTTTCCGGACTTTACCTCTCGGTGCCTGCTTCGGTCGGTTTCATCACGCTGTTCGGCGTGGCGGTGCTGAACGGCGTCGTCATGGTGAGCTACTTCAACCAGTTGCGCGCAGCGGGACGCTCCGTGCTGCAAGCGGTGCAAGAGGGCGCGGAGCGCAGATTGCGGCCGGTGCTGATGACCGCATTGATCGCCTCGTTGGGACTCGTGCCCATGTTGCTCGCCACCGGCCCCGGTTCCGAGTTGCAGCGGCCATTGGCCGTGGTAGTCATCGGCGGCCTGTTCACCTCGACGCTGCTGACGCTGGTGCTGTTGCCCACGCTCTATGCTTGGTTGGAAACACGTTCGGAGCGGAAAGCTAACTTTCAAGGAGAAATATGATGAAAAACCTGATGCTGATCGTGCATGCCGACCTTGAGCAGTCGCTGGCGGACACCTTGCGCAGCTTGACACAGGTGACGGGCTTCACCTTCACCCGCGTCGAAAGCCACGGCGTGCAGGACGAGCACGATGCCGCGCTCACCGCGCGCGACCGCGTGGTCGGCTACACCCCGCATGTGCGCGCGGATATTCTGCTCAAGGACGAGGACGTGGATGAAGTCTTGCAGGCGTTGCGCGCTGCCGATTGCGGCTTGGCGGGGCGCGGTATCTACCGGGTCACTGCGGTGGAAATGCAGGGGGCGTTATAGGCTCCGAGTTTGGTTGAGGAAATCAGCACTGCCGAATGTAAACATCTACGGAAGGATGAAAAGTGAAATCGTATAACTTGAACATGCTGGCAATTCTGCTGCTAACCGGCTGTGCCACTCCGATTTACCAACTGGCCAAGGACGGCAGCACACCGTTCATCGCTGGTGAGCTGATTCGTGATGGAGGGCAAGGTAATCGCCTCGTACTGGTAGCGCCGAACCGCCGTTACGAGGCTCGCGGTTTTGTTGTCGAGCGCCATACCAATCTGGCTGAGTTGCGCAAGCGCTACTACAGCGCGAGTCCGAAACACTGGGAACAGATATTTGCCGGACTCGACACAAATCATGTGACTTATTCCATCGAGACGATTGCTATTTCTTCGGAAGGAGACCAAGTATCGTGCAGCCTAGCGTGGGGGCGCAATGCAAAGCCATCTGGCGTTTGCAGGGATCAGGTTGGTACGGCAAACCCGGTACGCTTTGAGATAGCTCAGTGAAATTAACCACGCATCTGGAATAAGACAATGAAAAATTCGACATTTATCATACGCAACATGGATTGCCCAACCGAGGAGGCTCTGATCCGCAAGCGTCTCGGATCGGTGCCCGGCATCGGCGGACTCGCGTTCAATATCATGGATCGCCGCCTTACCGTTTCGCATACGCTGGACGGCGAGCAGCCCATTCTCGACGCTTTACGCGAAATCGGCATGGAGGCGATTGCCGCCCCACAGGCGGCCGGTTCTCCCGGCCACGAGTCAAGCGCGCCTGCGGTGTCGCGCAAGACATGGACGCTCATCGCGGTGTCGGGCGCCGCCGCCGTCGCCGCAGAAATCCTGGTGTGGGCGGGTACTGCGGAACACTCGCCAGCCGTAGCCGCACTCGCCCTGTTCTCCATCGCCACTGGCGGGTCAAACACGCTCAGAAAAGGCTGGATCGCGCTCAAGACCTTCACGCTCAATATGAACTTCCTGATGAGCATCGCCGTCATCGGCGCCATCGCCATCGGGGAATGGCCAGAAGCTGCGGTGGTGATCTTCCTGTTTGCGCTGGCCGAGTTGATCGAAACCCTTTCGCTGGAGCGGGCCAAGAATGCGATTCGCGGCCTCATGGCCATGACCCCGGAAACTGCGACCGTGCGCCTCGACAGCGGCGAGTGGCGCGAGGTGGCGGCGGCCGAAGTGCAGGTGGGACAAACCGCGCGCGTCAGGCCGGGTGAGCGTATCCCGCTCGACGGCATGGTCACGGCGGGCGGCAGTTCGGTGAATCAGGCGCCGATCACCGGCGAGAGCATGCCAGTGATGAAAGCCGCGGGCGATCCGGTTTTCGCCGGTACGCTGAACGAGCGCGGCATGTTGGAGTTCCGCGTCACCGCGAACAAGGGTCACACCACGCTGGACCGCATCATCCGTTCGGTGCAGGAAGCACAAGGCCAGCGTGCGCCGACACAACGTTTCGTCGATCAATTCGCGCACTACTACACACCTGCCGTCGTAGCCTTCGCGGTTCTGGTGGCTGCCGTGCCGCCGCTGCTGTTCGGCGCTGCCTTCGAGCCCTGGTTCTACAAGGCGCTGGTCATGCTGGTGATTGCCTGTCCCTGCGCGCTGGTGATCTCCACGCCGATTACCGTTGTGAGCGGCCTTGCTGCGGCAGCAAGGCTGGGCCTGCTGGTGAAGGGCGGCGTACATCTGGAAAATGGTCGCTTGATCAAGGTCGTGGCTCTGGACAAAACTGGCACACTGACTCACGGCAAGCCGGTCGTGACTGATGTAGTTCCGCTGGTTGAACAACCGACGGATGCATTACTGCAACTTGCCGCTAGTGTGGATGTGCATTCAGAACACCCCATTGCTGCCGCGATCACCTCGGCATGGAAAACACCTGACGGCGCAAACACGACACAGCGCCCGCTGCTGCCAGCTACTTCGTTTGAGTCCCTCACCGGTCGCGGCGCGAAAGCGGTCATCGCGGGGCAGCTCTATCATGTCGGCAACCATCGGCTGTGCGAGGAACTGGGCATCTGTGGGCTGCATGTTGAGGAGGTGCTAAATCGCCTGGAAAAGGAAAGCAAGACGGCGGTGATACTGTCCAGCGATAGTGCATCTTTGTGCGTCATTGGTGTTGCCGACACAGTGCGAGAACACAGCGCCGAGGCAATCCGCCAGCTTCGCGCCATTGGCGTGGCATCGGTGATGCTGACTGGAGACAATCAGACGACGGCCACTGCCATCGCCGTTCAGGTGGGAATTGACGATGCGCGCGGCAATCTTCTGCCGGAGGACAAACTGGCGGTCATCGACGAGCTGCTCCGCCGGTATGGACAGGTAGGTATGGTGGGCGACGGCATCAACGACGCGCCGGCGCTGGCCAAGGCATCCATCGGCTTCGCCATGGGCGCCGCCGGAACCGATACCGCCATCGAGACCGCCGACGTAGCCCTGATGGATGACGACCTGCGCAAACTGCCGCACTTCATCCGGTTAAGCCGCGACACTTATCGCGTGTTGCGGCAGAACATCGCTCTGGCCATTGGCATCAAGGCGGTATTCTTCATCCTAGCGCTCGCAGGCAAGGCCACGCTCTGGATGGCGGTTTTCGCCGACATGGGAGCCAGCCTGATCGTGGTGTTCAACGGCATGCGGTTGCTGCGCAGATGAGCCTGCCACGACAATAAACACCTTTTGCTCAACACAACCGGTCTAGGTGCGCATCTTGTCGGACTTGGTGATCAATTTCTCTGGAATACGCAGCTGCGGGGACGGTGCTTTTCGAAAACGACATTGCAGATATCACGGGCATGACCTTTCCGTGCGTTAATTTTGGCGAAGGAGATAAAGTTCTTTGTCTCTTTCGGCAAGACTGGCGCTTCGGTTTTGCCTTCGATATGAACCCAGAAGGCAAGCTCGACATTGATAGGTTTACGACAACTTTAGGCACTCTCTATCGCGAGATGCATTACAAGCATCTCTATGATGCTCTCAGCAATCCCGCGGTATTCGATAGGTTGATCACGGCAGGCTGGTTTCCTTTCGCGGAAATCATTACTGCAGAGTTTCCCGAACTCCTTCAGCATTGCGAAGCGGGATTCGACTTTGGCGAAATCGAGGGTCGGATCATTGCAAAATTTGACAAGGCGCGCACGCAGCACATTTTCGAACGCTGGGTCAGCAAACCCCATTTTGCCTCGAAGGCTGAGATATTGAAGGCGGCCATCTCGTCATTCCAAAACAAAGAGCCTGTGGCCGTTATAAAGATTTTACTTACTGAAATCGAGGGGGTTCTTAATGATGCCTATCGAGCTGCACATGCAGGGCAGAGTGCAAAACTGAATAGCCTCTTGGATTTTGCCGCGACTTCGGCAGAACATAAGGCTGGCGGATCAAACACGTTATTGTTCCCAAAGGCGTTTGGTCGATACCTACAGGAACATACTTTTGCGAACTTTGATCCGGTTTCCCAAACTGGGAATGCAGGATCACGCCACGCAGTCGGACATGGAGCGGCGCATCAGGATAGCTACACCATGACGCGCGCCTTGCAGGCAATTCTCACGCTCGACCAGCTTGCTTTCTACACCTGACGTGCTAGCTGAAAGGCTTGATTCATGTATCCTCAACACCAGTTTATGTGGAATGACTGGTAAGCTCGCTCTATGACTGCCTCCGCCTCATTTTCCTCCCTCACCCCCGATGCCATGCTCAACGCGCTGGAGAGCATCGGCCTGCGTTGCGACGGGCGCTTGCTGGCGCTGAACAGTTACGAGAACCGCGTGTATCAGGTGGGCATCGAGGACGGTGCACCGCTGGTGGCGAAGTTTTATCGTCCAGCGCGCTGGACGGATGAGGCTATCCTCGAAGAGCATGCCTTTGTGCAGGAGCTGGTGGAGCGCGAGATTCCGGTGGTGCCTGCGCTGGTCATCGACGGCAAGACTTTGCATCACGCCGAGGGTTTCCGTTTCGCGCTGTTCGAGAAGAAGGGCGGTCGTGCGCCGGAGCTTGAGAACCGCGACACGCTGGAATGGCTGGGGCGTTTCCTTGGTCGCATCCATGCGGTGGGTGCGACGCAGGTGTTCCAGCATCGTCCCGAGTTGAACATCGAGACCTTCGGCATCGAGCCGCGTGACTTTCTGCTGGCCAACAACTTCATCCCCGCCGACATCGAGGCGGCCTACCGCAGTGTGATCGATCAGGCGCTGGATGGCGTGCGCCATTGCTTCGACCGCGCGGGCAAGGTGCAGACTTTGCGCCTGCACGGCGATTGCCACGCGGGCAACGTGCTGTGGACGGACGATGGCCCGCACTTCGTCGATTTCGACGACAGCCGTATGGGGCCTGCGGTGCAGGATTTGTGGATGTTGCTGTCGGGGGAGCGCGAAGATCGCGTGAAGCAGATGGGCGATGTGCTGGCGGGCTACGAGGACTTCTGCGAGTTCGATGCGCGCGAGCTGCACCTCATCGAAGGGCTGCGCACGCTGCGCCTCATCCATTATTCCGCCTGGCTGGCTCGTCGCTGGGACGATGCCGCCTTCAAGGTCGCCTTCCCCTGGTTCAACACCCAGCACTACTGGCAGAACCGCATCCTCGAACTGCGCGAGCAGGTGGCCGCCATGCAGGAGCCGCCGCTGTGGCAAAACTGAAAACCTACTGCGCAGTCGAATTGCGGCGTTGCGCGGTGCTCGAAATCCTCATGTGCATTAAGCACATTCCGGTTTCTGTGCTCCGTGTGCCTTGCACTTCAACTGCTCGCTACGGTTTTCGAAACGTTCAAGTGCACTTCGTATAGCCATGAGAAAACCATCAAGCAGTTGTCCTTGTGGCAGCGGCAAGCCGGATGCGGAGTGCTGCGCCCGTTACCTCGCCGGAGGCGAACTCGCGCCCACCGCCGAAGCCCTCATGCGTTCGCGCTACACCGCTTACACACAGCTCAATGAAGACTACCTGCTGGCGACCTGGCATGCCTCCACCCGTCCTTCCGCGCTCGACCTGAAAGAAGAGCTGCCGACCAAATGGCTGAGCCTTGAAGTGAAACGCCACGAACAGCAGGATGCCGATCACGCCCTCGTCGAATTCGTTGCACGCTACAAGGTGCAGGGCCGCGCGCACCGGCTGCACGAGGTTAGCCGCTTCGTGCGCGAGGCGGGGCGGTGGTTGTATGTGGACGGGGATATCGCCTGACTTAGGTGAATCGCAACTGTGCCCGGCGGGCATTCAGCCCGCAGCCGTCTTGCTCAAAGTGATCAGCCGCAATGCCAGCTTCCCTTCCGGGTTGATGACCAGCGATTGCCTGGCTGTCAGCGTGATGCGGCGATGCAGCTGGAAGTCGACCAGCTCCCCGCCGGCGGCAAGCAACTCTTGTTCGCGCTGTCCCAGCATTTGCGTGAAGTCCGTTTGCAGGGAAGCATGCGTCGGGATGTCCAGCAACACTGCGGCCAACGGCGACATGGCGAGGATCTTCCAGGCCGGATCGGCGATCAGCACCGCGCCGGGCAACTGCGGCAGGATGCCGCTCTTGCCGTACTTCGCCATCGCCAGGCTGGCGCGCACACGTGCCAGCAGCTCCTTCTTGTTGAACGGCTTGCTGATGAAATCGGTCGCGCCCGCTTCGATGCCCTGGATGCGCTCCTCCGACAAGGACAGCGCCGTCACCATGATCACCGGCAACGACGCGAACTCCGGATCTTCCCGCACTTTTTTGCACACTTCATATCCGGTCATGCCAGGCATGCGCACGTCCAGCAGCATGGCATCGGGTTTCTCGCGCCGCATGATCTCCAGTGCATCGGCACCGCTGTAGGCATCGAGCACGCGATAACCGGCGGCGCCCAATATGATGCGCAGCAGCTTGGCGTTGGGGGGCGAATCGTCCACCACCAGGATGGTCGCTTCGGCCGGAATGTCGGTGTCAGACATGCGCCGCCTTCCTGCCTTCGTTGATGAACCTGTCCACCACTTCGGGCAGCCTTCGGGTGTCCACCGGCTTGCTCAGGTAACCGTCGAAGCCCGCCGCGAGGAAGCGCGATTCGTCGTCTTTCATCGCCTGCGCGGTGATCGCCACCGCCGGCACGTCGTCGAAGGAACGGTCGGCCCTGACTGCGCCGATCACATCCAGACCGCTGCGCCCGCCCAGGCGGATGTCGAGCAGCAACAGATCGGGCTTCACGCTCTTGAGTTGCGCCAATGCCTCTTCGGCGCTGGTCGCCTCGATGATGCGGTAACGCTTCTGGTCGGCCAGCACCACCCGCACCAGTTTGCGGTTGGTGGCGTCGTCCTCGACCAGCAGTATGGTTTTCTGTTCCATCGTTGCTCCTCAACCGTTGCCGGAGGAGATATCCGTGCGCCGGAACAGCATGGTTATCGCCGCCAACAGGCGTTCTTCGATCAGCTCGTCTTCCTGCAACAGCACGAATTCGATCTGCCCTTCCGCCGCGCCCCGCGCTGCCGGGCCGAACATGCTGGCGGTCAATGCCAGCACCGGGATGCGCGCGGTCTCCGGCGTTGCCTTCAAGCCTTCCAGCAAGCCGAAAAAATCCATGCCGCCGGCCAGCAGGTTGGTCACCACCAGATCGGGATGCGCGCATTTCGCCAGATTGGCGGCTTCCGCGACGCCCAGCGCCTGGATCACCTCGTACTTTTCCTGCGCCAGCATCATCGCCAGCAGGTTCAGCTCGTCCTGGTCGCTGTGCACCACCATCACCTTGCGGCATACGCTGCTCTCGCCCTCGCGCGGAACGCAGCGCCGCAGCGCGTGCAGCAGCTCGGTGCGCTCCACCGGCTTGACCAGATAATCGGCGGCGCCGAGACGATAGCCCAGCACTTGCCGGTCCAGCACCGAGACGATCACCACCGGGATGTCGCAGGTGCGCGGCATGCTTTTCAGCGCCGACAACACCTGCCAGCCGTCCATGTCGGGCAGCAGCAGATCCAGCGTGATCGCCATCGGGTGGCACTGCGCCGCGAGCAGCAGGGCTTCGCCGCCGCTCTGCGCGGTCAATACATGGTAGCCGGCCCGGTTCAGGTACACCGACAGCAGCTTGGCCGCCTGCGGGTTGTCCTCCACCACCAGGATGGTGCTGGCCGGGTCCGGGCAGCCAGCTTGCTCGATTGTCGAATTGCCCATGATGGTCTTCCTCTATGGGGACGGAGTTGCCTTCGCGCTCTCGTCCGGGCGCAGCGGCAACAAGACATGGAAGGTGCTGCCCGTGCCGAAAACGCTCTCCACCCAGATGCGCCCGCGATGCGCCTCCACCAAACGCTTGGAAAGCGCCAGCCCCAGACCGGTTCCCTCGTAGCGGCGCGCATGCGAGGCATCCACCTGGCTGAATTCGATGAAGATGCGGTTCATGTCTTCCGCGCGTATGCCGATGCCGGTGTCGGCGATCGTCAGGTGCAGCTGTCCGTCCTCGAGCGCGGCGGAGACCGTCACGCTGCCATGGTCGGTGAACTTCACTGCGTTCGACAGCAGGTTGTAGAGCACCTGCTTGAAGCGGATCTGGTCGGCGGTGATCAGCCCCAGGTCGGGCGGCAGCTCCGCCTGTATCGCGATCCTTTTTCTCTCCGCCTGGCCGCGCAGCGTAGTGATGGTCTCGCGCACCGTCTGCGCGATCGGGAAGGTCTCGTAGAACAGATCCAACCGCCCAGCCTCGACCTTCGATAGGTCCAGCACGTCGTTGATCAGGCGCAGCAGCAGCTGGCCGCCGTTGTGGATGTCGCCGAGGTATTCCAGCTGGTCGGCGTTGAGCGGGCCGGGTATCTGGTCCTGCAACACCTCGGTGAAGCCGATGATGGCATTCAGCGGCGTGCGGAATTCGTGCGACATGTTGGCGAGGAACTGGCTCTTGGCCACGCTGGTCGCCTCGATCTTCATGTTCAGCTCGCGCAGCTTTTCCATCGTGCCTTCGTAATGGATGTAGTAGCTCTGGTTACCGAGTTGCAGGTCGAGGTTCATGATCTTGTCCAGCGCCTGGATATGGTCCACCACCGCCGCCGCATCGTCGCGGTAGTGCTGCAGGATGATCGGGTAGAGGATGCGGTGGTAAAGCTGGAACGCGCCGATGAACCAGTGCGGCTCGACGTGGATCGCGTTGTGGATGAAGCCGATGCGCCAGCGCCGCACGAAATAGGCCGCATCGTAAGGCCCCGTCACCGCCTCCATCAGGTAGATCTTCTGCGCCTCGGCCAGACGCCGGATCATCTCCTCGTCGCGGAACACCTTGCGCGTCTCCTCGAAGGCCAGCATGTGCCGGTAGAACTGCTCGGTGATCTTGTCCAGATGCTCGCGGAACAAGCCTTCCAGATCGTGCAGCAATTCGACGTCGCGCTGGCCGAAATCGAGGAAGGCCAGCCGCTGCTGGCGCGAGGCATCGTCGAATACCGGCGAGATCACCTCGCCATAAGACTGTATTGTCATGGCATCACCCATCCCGTCCGGTTTGCGCCGTGTCCGGCGAAGATCTCTGCGCGCCCAGCAACTGCGCTTTCTCCACATAATCCAGCACCGCGGCGAGCAGCGTGCCGTGGCTCCAGGTGAGCGGGGAGACCGAGATGAACTTGCCGCTTTCCGGATGCACCTGCTCCGGCAGCACGCCGGAAGGCAGCGCCCGCCTGGTGGCCCAATCCAGCAGCGGCAGGGCCTGTTCCAGTGCGGGCAGGTCGCGCGCCGCCGCGATGCGGTATTGCGCCAGCCACAGCGTGCATACCACCCACGGGTTGCCCGGTACGTCGCTGCTGGCAACCGTGCGCTGGTAATCGTCGCGCTCGTAACGCGCCAAACCGCCGATGCCGGTCTGCACCCACAGGCGCTGCTCGACTGCCTGCGCGGTCTTGACGATGCGCTCGTCCAGTGGGTCGAAGCCGCCGAACATCACCAACCCGAGCAGGCTGGCATCCACCGTCACATCCAGGCTTTGCTGCCCGTCTTTGAACAGGATGCCGCGCGCGAAACGTCCCTCGGCCGTGCTGAACAGATGGCGCTCCATCGCCGTTCTGATCTCCTGCGCGGCATTGGTGTAGGCGCCGGCGCGTTCGTCCTCCTGGAACAGGGTGGCCAGCCCGGCTGCCGCTTGCAGCCCGCCGATGACGGTGGCGGTGGTGTAACTGAACACGCCGCGCCGCTCTTCCCACAGGTCGAACGAGGGCAGCGGCAGCCCGGTCTTGTCGTCGCGGAAAGCCAGCAAAAAATCGGCGGCGCGTTTCACGAACGGGCTGAAGAAGGGGCGGATGATCTCGATGTCGCGGTGGATCAGGTAATGGTTCCAGATCGCCCAGATCACCAGCGCGGTCTCATCTTCCTGGATGGGCAGCTGCATCTCTTCGCCTTCCAGCCAAGGCTGCCAGGAGCTGCCCACCGAGCCGTCCGGGTTGTACTTGTGCATCAGGAAACCGGTCTCGTCGAGGATGCTGGCGGAGTAGTTGAAGCTGGCCGCCTTCTGCGTGCAGAACTTCAGGAAGCGCTCGCTCAGGCTGCCGTAGCCGGCACGATCCAGCGCCTGCGACACCACCGCGCCGTCGCGCGGCCACATGTAGCTGTAAGTGTCCTGGTTGAACTGGCGGATGTCGGTGTCGTTGGCGGCGATCACCGCGCCGCCGTTGTCGATCTGGGTGCGCAGGATCAGCAGGCTGCGTTTGTACTGCGCGATCAGTCCCGGCGGCAGGCTATCCCAATCTCTCTCTCCGGCCGCTATCCAGTGCCGCCAGTAATCGATGTTGCGCCCGATCAGCCGCTCGGGGCCGAGCTGTTCGGTTAGGTGGTGCAGCTCCTCGACCTCGCTATACCGCTCTCCCGCAGCCACCCAGTAGTGGCAGGCGCTCTTCTGGCGCGGCGCCAATTCCAGATGCACGCCGATGACCGAATCGACCGCCCCCTGCGAGATGGGATTGCCCTGCAACTTGCCGTCTTCCGCGTCGCGCCAGGTTCCCTCCAGCCCGTGGTGGCGTTTGGTGCCGGTGGTGAAATGCCGGACGCCGAACGTGTCCGCCGTGGCGCAGCTCATCAGGAAATAGCGCGGTCCCTTGTAGTGGATCAGGCTGGCGTTCTTGGGATCGAAGAAGACCGTGTCGCCGATCTCGTTCTCCAGCACGTTGAGGTCGGCGTGGAAGAACAGGCGCGGCGACAGCGGCCGGGCAGACAGGTTCTGCACGACCACCCGCCGGATCATGATGTTCTTCTCGTAATCGACGGTGTCGCTGAAAGCAAGGCGCAAAGGCAGCTGCGCATGCGTGGCGGTGACGTCGGTGACCAGCGTATCCGCCACGTAATTCAGGCTGAGCGTCCAGCCCTGCCGGTCGAGCCAGAAGAAATCGCCATCCAGCCAAACGCCGAAACGCCAGGGAAACCCCAGCGCATGGTTCTCCTTGCCGATACGCGGATAGTAAAAATCGCGCAACTGGTAATCGAAATCGAAAGCAGCGAGCAGCGTGCCGTTGCCAATGGGAAGATCGCGCGGCATAGGGTCTGTTCCGGATTAGAGGTTATGGAGCGCATTGCCCGCGGCAAGAATAATCCGGGCGCACGAACGCCTTGTATGGGGGAAGCACAGTATTCGCGGCTACAGCGATCAGCGTATTTTCCGCGTAGCCCTCCCGTACCCGCGCAGAGCCACTACAATGCAACCCTTACCACCCTGAACAGCATTGGCACCCATGAACACCGAAATAGAGAACAACAGCCTTTCCATCACCGCCACCGGCGAAGACCGCACCGGCCTGGTCGAACGCCTGGCCGGCAAGATCGCCGACAGCGGCTGCAGCATCGGCGAAAGCCGCATGGCCGTGCTGGGCGGCGAGTTCGCCCAATTCATGCTGGTCACCGGCCCCTGGCACGCGCTATCCAAACTGGAGACGCAATTGCCCGCTTTCGCCGACCAGATCGGTTTGACCATCCACTGCAAGCGCACGCACAAGCCGGAAAAGAAACTGCTGGCAGCCCCCTATAGCGTAGAACTCACCACGCTCGACCAGCCCGGCATCGTGCGCAACCTCGCCGCCTTCTTCGCGCGGCAGGGCATCAACATTGAAGAGCTGCAAACCAGCACTTACGCCGCCCCGCACACCGGCGCGGCTATGCTCACCATGGTGATGACCGTGAGCATCCGCTCCAACGTGCACGTCGCCACGCTGCGCGGAGACTTTCTGGATTACTGCGACGATTTGAATCTGGATGCTACGTTTGAGCCGGTGAGAGGGTGAGGTGAGTGGATTGGCCGAGTGAGGCGAGGCTGCTATTCGGCCTTAGCGGTCGTTCCAGCCTTTTGGGTATTTGTCTGCTTTGGAATTAATGCAAAAGTTATAATCTCTTCGGGCGCGCCCAAGGAGATAAATCTGGGCAATGGGAGTTAACTGTTTCACTACTACCCTAGCCTGCTGTTTCCCCTTAATTGCCGTCAAATGGGAACTAGCTGACCAAGGAAGCTTCTTTCTCAATTAGCCTGGTTCACTCCGCCCCATTTTAGAAAAAATGCGAAAAATGGATCAGTAATATGAAGCTCTTGGTCTGATTTAAGCCAATCTATGACGGGCGTTGACGCTTCATCACTTGATGCAATCTCTGCCATTTTATCGAGAACTCGCGAAACCTCGTGCGCTTGTGGAATTTCTGAAGCAAGTATGTCGCGAATAGCTGCGCGCAGAGACTCGTAATCTACTTTTTCCATGCCAGGTGCCAGTTTTGCCAAAGCAAGAAGCACAACGCGATAAATGTCCGCCGAATCACCATTCCGTAGGCGCCTTGGCTTTCGGTCCGAACGTTGTCTAGGCCCTTTCCCTAGCTTGTCAAAAACGACCTTGCCAGTTCCCTCAGCAATTTTCCTAAACAGATCCTCATTAAGGCGTGAGATTCGAATAGTAGCGTCAGATGTCTCAATAATGTTTTCTTGGTTACACAGTGCTCTACAAAATTCTTGCATTAGGTGCGGACTGCCATAAGACTCAGACGCAAATCGCTCCACAACTGCTGGCTCAATGACTACATTTAACAATGGAAATCCGGTTTCTGCGATTTCCTTTAATTCATCCTTACTCCAAACTGGAACCGGAATAGACTCCACTCTGGCGGTCATTTCTCGTTCAACCTTGACGGCATCATATCTACGGTGAGGTATGGCAATAATAATTACTGCATCCCCTTCAAATATTAATGGCTTTAATGCTCGTATAACCTCGCCCTGAAACTTCCTGTTCAAATAGTGGAAGTCATCGATGATGAGAGTCTTTCCAGACTCTCGCAATTGAGATATCGCGGCAGCCCTAGGAGAAAGTGCCAAGGAATTTTTTCGTCCTTCAGTTTGTTTTCGTGACAGCGACGTTCCTACCGTTCCTTTCCCCTTAGCTACAAAAGGAACACCTATCTCCGCCTCCGCCGAGCCACTGAGTGATTGGCCCGATTCTTCTGAATCTGTTACTTCTGAATTCGAGTATCCGTCTATGGAGTCAAGAATCGCAGTCCATAAGTCGTTTTCAGTGGCAATAGTTCCACCATCTATCCATACATTATCGCTATCCAGTCGGGGAAAAAGCCTATTAGTAAGAACTGTCTTGCCAGATTTTGTTGAGCCTGTCAGAACGGCTAGCTTACAAAGGTTGTCGGATACACTTTTCAGCTTGGTTTCTAGGTCACGCTCAGCACGATTTACATATGTGTGTTGAGGCATACCACCCGGTACAAAGACTTTTGAAGCTTTAACTTTCATTATTAGTTCACTCCCCCTCAGAATGATTTCCCCGTTCAAGTAACACGGGGGGCTATAAATACATCAACCCAAACACTAGCAGCAAAATCCCTCTCTTCCAATAAGGAAAAAGATATAGACCTTTGAGGCGCCCGCGCGTACCGCGCTGGCGCGCCCGAAGAGATTAGAACTTTTGCATTAATCCCAAAGCAGACAAATACCCAAAAGGCTGGAACGACCGCTAAGGCCGATTTCGAGACATCGCGAACCATCAGTCGGCATAACTACTGACACGGTCAGTCCTCTGTCAATCAATACGGCACATCCAGCGCGGCACACAGAAACTTCATCAACGGTGCCGCTTCCGCAAAGCGTTTCTCCGTCAGTTTGATCAAGCCTGTCCCCGTCACTTCTTTGGCGGACAAGGAGGCGAGGGCGACGAAGTCTTTGCGCTTGATGTCGGCTATCGCCGGATGGTCGGCGGCGTAGCCGCGCGGCGGCCGCGTCAGGCTGTCGCCCCACAGTTCCCATTGCGCGGTGAATTTCTTGTCGTCGCGTGCGGCGAACCACTTCTCCGGCTTCTGCGCGACGAGGTCGCGTATCTTGCCCAGCGCATCCGCTTCCGGATGCCAGCAGCCGGCGGCGAAGAAGCATCCGTCCGTGGCGATGTGCACATAGAAGCCGGGCGCGTGGATGTTTTTGCCCAGCGCATGGCGGAACTGGATGCCGATGTTGGTTTTGTATGGCGTCTTGTCGCGCGAGAAACGCGTATCGCGGAACACGCGCATCAGCGAACCGCCGACCTTCTTCGGCTCGGCGCGGAACTGGGGAGCGAAGCGCTTGAGTGGCAGTTCCATCGCTTCGATGAAGTCGAGTGCCGGTTCGCGCACCAGCGCTTCGTAGCGCGGCTTGTTGGCTTCGAACCAGGCCTTGTTATTGTTGGCGGCCAGCTCGTCGAGGAAGCTGAAGGTGGCTTTGCTGAACATGATGTCTATTCTCCTGTGCGGCGAGCAGCTGCCTGCCTTGTGCGGTGAACTGCCACCAGGGGATGGATTCGCCGCTCTCCAGATAATGCCGGGCAGCCAGCAGGGTGTAAAGCACGCACGGATCGTGGCGCCGCCCCATGCCGTCCGCCAATGCCAGATAGGTTGCCAGCGGGTCGCGCTTGGCAAGTTGATCGGGTGAGTGGATGCCGAGCGTGTGCAGGTCGGACGCGATGGCGCGACCGATGTTGGGGATGTCTTCCAGGCGTTGTGCGGCCGCAGGCTTCATGCTGTGTCGTGGGCGCGTTGCAATGCGGCGATGTCGATCTTCTTCATCGTCAGCATGGCTTGCCATACCTTGCTGGCTTTCGCCGGGTTGGGGGCGCGCAGCAGCGTGTCCATGATGGTCGGCACGATCTGCCATGACACGCCGAACTTGTCCTTGAGCCAGCCGCATTGGATTTCTTCGCCGCCGGCGGTGAGCTTGCGCCACAGTTCGTCCACTTCCGCCTGTGTGTCGCAATTCACCACAAACGAGATCGCTTCGCTGAATTTGAACACCGGGCCGCCGTTCAGCGCCGTGAAGGTCTGCCCGTCGAGCTCGAACGTCACCGTCATCACCGAGCCGTCCGGCCTGCCGGACACTTCCGCGCTGTCCGCCTGGTAGCGGTCGATCCTTGTGACCTTCGAGTTCTTGAAGATGGAGACGTAATGGTTCGCGGCCTCTTCGGCCTGATCGTTGAACCACAGGAAAGGGATGATCTTTTGCATGGTCGTCACTCCGGCAGGTTGAATTGCGGGTTCCACACGATCTCCCACAGGTGGCGGTCCGGGTCCTGGAAATATCCGGCATAGCCGCCCCAGAAAGTGGGCTGGGCGGATTTAACGATCACCGCTCCGGCCTGTCTGGCCTGTTCCATGACGGCATCGACTTCTTCCCTGGAGGAGACATTGTGGCCGATGGTGCACTCGGTGGCGCTGGATCTTTCCAGCGGCAGGCCGCTGTCGTGCGCGATGCTGGTGCGCGGCCAGATGGCGAGTTTGATGCCGCCGCTCAGGTCGAAGAAGGCAACCGCGCCATGTTCGAATTCGCTGCCGATGATGCCTTGCGTCGGCAGGCCCAGCCCGTCACGGTAGAACGCGAGCGACCGGTGCAGGTCGTCCACGCCGAGGGTGAGCACGGTGATGCGCGGCTTCATGTTTTTGCCGCCACGGGTTCGGCATCCGGTTCCATGTAGAACGGCTCCCAGATGTGCCCGTCCGGGTCTTCGAAGGCTTGCGAGTACATGAAGCCGAGGTCTTGCGGCGGACGCGGGGTGGTGCCGCCGGCGGCGAGCGCCTTGTGCACCAGTTCGGCCACTTCGGCGCGGCTGGTGCAAGACAAGGCCAGCATCACTTCGATGTTCTTGCCGGCATCGCACAGCCGCTTGTCGGTAAAGCTCTGGAAGAATCTTTCCACCAGTAGCATGACGAAGATATCGTCGGCCACGATCATGCAGGTGGCGTTCTCGTTGGTGAACTTGGGGTCGAAGGTGAAGCCGAGTTGGGTGAAGAATCCGACCGAGCGCTGCAAGTCTTTGACGGCCAGATTGACATAGATTTGTCTGGACATGATGTTTCCTTTCATTTCGAGGAAAGGCCGGTGCTCCAAGGCCAAGTTAGGCTTGGCGGCCGGCCTTGTCAATCAGCAGTTCTACGGTGTCCCGGGGCGGTTAGACATTCCCCCTCCAAGCCATTAGACTTGCGCACTTTTTTACAGGACGGCCACCATGTCCGACGACCTCACACAACCCATCAACGAACCCGCCGCCGTGCCGCGCGACAAGATCGCGCGCGAAGTGGCGCGCCGCCGCACCTTCGGCATCATCTCCCACCCGGACGCGGGCAAGACCACGCTCACCGAAAAACTGCTGCTGTTCTCCGGCGCGATCCAGATGGCCGGCGCGGTGAAGGCGCGCAAGAGCGGGCGCCACGCCACTTCCGACTTTTTGGAGATCGAGAAGCAGCGCGGCATCTCGGTGGCCTCGTCGGTGATGCAGTTCGAGTACCGCGACCATGTGGTGAACCTGCTCGACACGCCCGGCCACCAGGACTTCTCCGAAGACACCTATCGCGTGCTCACCGCCGTGGACTCCGCATTGATGGTGATCGACGCGGCCAAGGGCGTGGAGGCGCAGACCATCAAACTGCTCAATGTGTGCCGCATGCGCAACACGCCCATCGTCACCTTCATGAACAAGATGGACCGCGAAGTGCGCGATTCGCTGGAGCTGCTGGACGAAGTGGAATCGGTGCTCAACATCCAGTGCGCGCCGGTGACCTGGCCGCTCGGCATGGGCAAGACCTTTCGCGGTGTGTACCACCTGCTGCGCGACGAGATACTGCTGTTCACGCCGGGCGAAGAACGCGCCGACGGCGACGTGGAAGTCATCAAGGGCATCGACAATCCGGTGCTGGCCGAGCGCTTCCCGCTGGAGATCGAGCAACTGAAAATGGAAGTGGAGCTGGTGCACGGCGCTTCGCATCCCTTCGACCTGCAGGCCTTCCTCGCCGGCAAACAGACGCCGGTGTTCTTCGGTTCGGCCATCAACAACTTCGGTGTGCGCGAGATCCTGAACGCGCTGCTGGACTGGGCGCCGGCGCCGCGCGAACGCGACGCCACGGTGCGCGCGGTGCAACCGAACGAGCAGCCGTTCTCCGGCTTCGTGTTCAAGATCCAGGCCAACATGGACGCCAATCACCGCGACCGCATCGCCTTCCTGCGCGTGTGTTCCGGCCATTTCGAGCGCGGCATGAAGGTCAAACACCTGCGCATCGGCAAAGAGATCCGCGTGTCCAGCGTGGTGACCTTCATGGCGAATTCGCGCGAGCAGGTGGAAGAGGCCTACGCCGGCGACATCATCGGCCTGCCCAACCACGGCAACATGCAGATCGGCGACAGTTTCTCCGAGGGCGAACTGTTGCAGTACACCGGCATCCCGTATTTCGCGCCGGACTTCTTCCGCTCGGTGCGCATCCGCAATCCGCTCAAGGTGAAGCAGCTACACAAGGGCTTGCAGCAGCTGGGCGAAGAGGGCGCGGTGCAGGTGTTCAAACCGATGGACGGCGGCGACCTCATTCTCGGCGCGGTCGGCATGCTGCAGTTCGACGTGGTGGCCAGCCGTTTGCAGGGTGAATACGGCGTGGATGCGATGTTCGAGAGCGCCAGCGTGAGCACCGCGCGCTGGGTGACCTGTGACGACGCGAAAGTGTTCACTGACTTCCAGAAGGCGCTGTCGCACAACCTGGCTATCGATGCGGCGGGCAACCTGGCTTATCTCGCGCCGAACAACGTCAACCTCAAGCTGACCCAGGAACGCTGGCCGAAAGTGGTGTTCCACACGACCCGCGAGCACGCGGTAAAACTGTGAACTGAAGCATTTTCCTTGGGCTGATCAGGGCATGGTCGGCCTAAAGTTTCCCGCATGATGCCGATAACCTAATCAAGAGGTCAGGGAAAGCAAGGAGGTGTGAGATGTTCGCATTTACTATCATCGGATTCGTGGTCGAGAGCGGAAAATATCTCGATTTCCAGCTGGATGTATTGGCCGATTCTCCGGTCGAGGCGGTGGAGATCGTGAAACGTCAGGATCAGCGCGCGGTGGTGTCCACCGTGTCGCGCAAGCCCAACGGCTGGACCGACGGCTACTAAGCACTGTTTTTTGTTCTGCCTGCCGGATTATCTGGTCTAATCCGGCATCTTCAATCCTGTACTTCTTCCCGTGTTGTACATCTCGCATAACGTCACCGTGCCGGTCTCCGAGATCGAACTCAGCGCAGTCCGCTCCCAAGGCGCGGGCGGACAGAACGTCAACAAGGTATCGAGCGCGGTGCACCTGCGTTTCGATATCGCATCCTCGGTTTCCCTGCCGGACGATCTCAAGCAACGCCTGCTGCAACTCAACGACCAGCGCATTACCAAGGACGGCGTGGTCATCATCAAGGCGCAGGAGTTCCGCAACCAGGAGCAGAACCGCAACGAAGCGTTGCGGCGGCTGAAGGCGTTGCTGCAATCGGTGGCGCTGCCGCCGAAGAAACGCGTCGCCACCAAGCCGTCGCGAGGCGCGCAAAAGAGACGGCTGGAAAGCAAGAGCAAACGCGGCGAGGTGAAGTCGCTGCGCGGCAGGGTGAACGACTAGGCGGCGATGCTGGCGTTCAGGAAGCGGTCGAATTCGGCCGCAGGCATCGGTTTGGCGAACAGGTAGCCCTGACCGAAGTCACAGCCGGCGGCGATCAGCATGTCGCGCTGCTCCACCGTCTCCACTCCTTCGGCCACCACCTTCATGCCCAGCTTGTGCGCCATCACGATGATCGCCTCGGCGATGGCCTGGTCGCCCGGAGTGCTCACCATGTTGCGCACGAACGACTGGTCGATCTTCAGGTAGTCGATGTCGAAGCGCTGCAGGTAGGACATCGCCGAATAGCCGGTGCCGAAGTCGTCCAGCGAAACCTGGATGCCGGCATCGCGGAACGCCAGCAATTTCTCCCGTACCTCGGCGCGGTCGTCCATCAGCAGGCCTTCGGTGATCTCCACCACGATGCAGGAGGGCGGGATGTCCAGCGCGCGCAGCCAGCCGAGCAGGTCGAGGTTTGCGTCGCCGGTGATGAACTGGCGCGGCGATTTGTTCACGCTGATCTGCATGCCGGCAAGCTCGCCCTGGCTGCAACACCATTGCTTGGCCTTGAGCGCGGACTGGCGGAACACCCAGTCGCCGATGCTGTTGATGAGCCCGATCTCTTCGGCCAGCGGGATGAAGGTGGCGGGGCTGATGAAGCCGAGTGTGGGATGGCGCCAGCGCAACAAGGCTTCGGCCTTGACCGGCTTGCCGCTGGCCAGTTCGATGATGGGCTGGTAATAGACCTCGAACTGGCCGCCGTCGAGTGCGCGGCGCAGGTCGTTGCTCAGCTGCAAGCGGGTCTGTGCGGCTTCCTGCATCGAGGCGGTGAAGTAGCTGTACTGGTTGCGCCCGCGCCCTTTGGCGACGTACATCGCCTGGTCGGCGTTCTTCAGCAGTGAAGTCAGGTCGTTCGCATCCTGCGGATAGATGGTGATGCCGATGCTGGCCGACACATAAGCCGAGGTCTCGCCGATCAGGTAAGGTTTGGCGAGGATGGCGATGATGGTGTCGGCGAGCGCGCCCAGCCGCTGGGTGTCCGCCACTCCCGGCAGGATGATGGTGAACTCGTCGCCGCCCAGGCGCGCCAGCGTGTCCGATTCGCGGATGCAGCTGGCGATGCGCTTGGAGGCCTGGATCAGCAGGTTGTCGCCCGACTCGTGCCCGAGCGTGTCGTTCACTTCCTTGAAATGGTCGAGGTCGATGAACATCAGCGCCAGCGGCTGCTCCTCGCGCTCCTCGCGCTTCAGTTCCTGCATCAGCCGGTCGTGGAACAGGCGGCGGTTGGGCAGGCCGGTGAGCTCGTCGTAGTTGGCCTGGCGCCAGATGGTCTCCTCGCTGCGCTTCTTGTCGGTGATGTCGGAGAAGATGGCGATGCGCTGGCGCACCTCGCCGTTCTCTTCGCGCACCGTGTTGATGTTCAGCCACTCCGAATATTTCTCGCCGTTCTTGCGGCGGTTGATGATCTCGCCCTGCCAGCTGCCGAAGGTCTGGATGGCGCCCCACATCGAGCGGTAGAAGTCCTTGCCCTGTTCGCCCGAGCTCAGCAGCTTGGGGTCGCGGCCGATGACTTCGCCGGCATCGTACTGGGTGATGCGGGTGAAGGCGGGGTTGACCGCGATGATGCGGTTGTCCTTGTTGGTGATGACGATCGCTTCCGGGCTGGCATGGAACACCGTGGAGGCCAGCTGCAACTGGTTCTCGTCCTGCTTGCGCTCGATGGCGATGCCGGCGATCTTGGCCATGCCTTCGACGGCCTTGATCCGTGCCGGATCGGGCGGGGCCGCGTGGCGCTGGTAGAGGGAGAGCAGGCCCAGCAGTTTGCCCTTGGACGAGAGCACCGGTTCCGACCAGCACGAGCGCAGGTCGGTTCGCGTCGCCAGTTCTTGGCAACGCGCGCAATGCGGATCGTTGCGGATGTCGGCGACGAATGCGCGCTCGCCGGTGATGGCGGTATTGCAGCAGGCGCATGGGTCGCTGGCGATTTCGAAGCGGTGCATCGCCTTGTTATATTCGGGCGGGAAGCTTGGCGCCGCGCCGATCAACAGCTGCTGGTCGTTGGCGGAGACCAGCATGATCGAGCACAGCATGTCGGGCAGCTCGTTTTCCAGCTGGCATGCGGTGGCATCGAGGATGTCGCCCAGCTCCCCGCCGCGCGCCAGCATCTCCAGTATCTCGCCGCGCGCCTGTTCGCGGTGCAGCGACTGTTCGCGCTCGGTCACATCGTTGATGATGGAATAGAGCAGCGAACGCCCGTGGTATTGCACATGGCCGGAATGCACCTCGACGTCGCGGATCTCGCCCGAGGCGAGCCGGTGCTTGAAGCTGAAGAAACGTCTCTGCTCGGAACGGGCGCGTTCCATCTCGCGCCTGACCGCATCGGGCGGCAGGATGTTGATGTCGGTGACGCGCATGGTGCGCAGTTCTTCTGCTGTCCAGCCGTAATAACTCGCCGCAGCGGGATTGGCGTCGATGATCGCGCCGGTATCCGGGTCGATCAGCAACTTCACCGCGGTGTTGTTGGCGAACATCGAGTGATACAGCGCCTCGTCCGCGCGCAAGGTCTCCTCGTCGCGCCAGAGATGTTCCTGCAACTGGTTGAAGCTCTTCTGCAGCTTGCGGATCTCCGGGCTGCCCTCCAGCGGGATGCCGCGCAACGGCGGCACCTCGCCGCTGGAGAGCTTGTCGATCAGCTCGGCCGAGCGCGACAGCGGCGAGAGTTCGCGGCGCAGGAACAGCCAAAGCAGCGCGATCACGAATATCGAGATGAGCGTGGCCACCTCGATCGCCTGGTTGCGGATATGGGTGATGCGCTCGAAGGCTTGGGCGGTCGGCACCAGGCCGGCCACGATCCAGCCCGCGCTGGGGACTTGTTGGGCGGAACTGAGTTCTTCGATGCCTTTGGTGTTGAGCGCGATGCCGGAGCCCTCATAACCGGCGAGGAAGCGGTCGAGCATCTTGTTGGCGCCGGGCGCCGGGATGGGCTGCAGGATACGGCTCTTGTCCGTGGCGGCGATGAAGATGTTGTCGCGGGGGGAGATGACCAGATAAGCGCTGGCGTTGGGATGGGCTTGCGCCCCGAAGTCGCCGAACAGGCTGCCGTCGCTCAGGCTGACCACGCCCGCGAACACCCCGGCGATCTGTTTTTGCTTGTTGAAGATCGGCACCGCCATCACCAGGCGCGGATCCTTGACGAAACGCCCCATGCCCGGCTTGGAGATCGCCGGCTTGCCGGTCGCCATCACCTGCCGGTAGAAATCGCGCTGGCTGAAATCCGCGCTGCCCCTGCCTTCCGCAGACGGAAAGTCGGCGATGCCGCGGCCGTCCCTGGCGATGACGATGACCCCCAGGGTGCACAGTTTGTAGATGGCCTTGCGCTCGGCCAGGAAAGACACCAGCTGCTTGCGGTTCGCCATCAACTGCGGATCGATCGATGCGGCGATCATCGCCAGCGAATCGAAGCGCAACTTGACTGCGCTGTCTATGCGTTCGGCGACGAAAGACACCTCGGAGAACTGCTGGCTGGACAGGCTGACTTCCAGCTCTTCCCGCAAGTGCGCGGAGAACTGGTAGGTGAGCGCGCCGATGGCAAGGACGAACAGAGCCAGGGTGAAAAAGGTCACCTTGATTTTCAGGCTGAGATTCTGGAATGCGCGGATCATGCTGTGACTAACCGACTTCCCCGTTTTTGGCGCACGGGCAGGATTTTACACGTATCCGTATAGATAGTTTTTTCGTTTCGGCTCGGGGAAGCGTTCGATGGCGTAGCGCAGCATGGTGCGCGGCATATCGCGGTGATGCTGTTGCAGAAAGACCTCTTCGGCGGCAAGGTCGCGCTTGCCCACCTCGCGCAGCATCCAGCCCACCGCCTTGTGCATCAGGTCGTGTTCGTCGCGCAGCAGCGCCTCGGCGATCTGCAGCGTGTCGGCGAAGTCGTCACGGCGGATGAAATGGAAGGTGGCGATGATGGCGATGCGGCGTTCCCACAGCGAGGCCGATTCCGCCATCCGGTGCAGCAGCTGGCGCGGGCGGTCTTGCAGATGCCTGCCGACGATGTGCGGTGCGGAGACGTCCACCAGGTCCCAGTTGTTGATGCGCTGGGTGTTGGCGAGATAGAGGTCGAACGCGGCCTGGCGGCCAGCTTCGTCGGCGCGCGCATACCACTGCATCAGCAACAGCAGGGCGAACACGCGCTCTTCGTGGTACTGCGAATCGAGCAGGGTCTGCACGGTCGCCAGCGTGGTGTCGCGTTGCTGTTTCGCCAGCGCGCGCAGTACCGGCACCTTGATGCCGAGGAACACATCGCCCTCGCCGTATTGGCCCGGCCCGGTCTTGAAGAAGCTTTGCGAGATGCGCGCGACCTCGGGCGAGGCGATGGCGCGCAGGTGTTTCTGGATGGGGAGCAGGGCGGCCATCTCAGGCGCGGCGGGCGGCGATGAGGAAAATGGGGAACTCGCGCAGTTTGCCTGCCACTTCCTTGCGCACCACGGCCGCGGTGCTGTCGCGCACCTCGTCGTAGCCTTCGGCCAGCAGCAGCTGGCGCAAGGCGGCGCGGTCGAAGCCGAGGTGGAACACACCGGTGTTGTCGCCGTGGAAAGAACCGTCTTCGCGGTCGAGGTCGGCAAAGGCGATCTGCCCGTGCGGTTTGAGCAGGCGCTTCCACTCGCGCAGCAGCGCGGCGGTGTCGGGGATGTGGTGCGTCACCATGCTGCTCACGATCAGGTCGTATGTGCCCGTGGCATGCGCGCCGTGTTCGAAATCGACCAGTTGCGTGCTGACGTTGCCGGGCTTCAGTGTGGCGATCTTGTCTTGCAGCACCGCGACCATCGCCGGCGAACTGTCGGCGCCGCACACCGAGCGCACCTGCGCTTGCAACTGCATGGCGATCAGGCCGGTGCCGCAGCCGTAATCGAGCACGTCCATCTGCGGCGTGAGTTGCACCATGCGCGTGATGGCGTTCCCCACGTCCTGCGCGATCTTCAGCCGCGTCGGGTTGCTGTCCCAGCGCGTGGCGACCTGCTCGAAATCCCTTCTGGCCTCATTCATTCATTTACTCCATTCCGGTTTCATTTCAAAGGCGAGACAAGGCGGCGACGAGCGAGCGACGATGGCAGTACAAGCAGTACGACGAGAAGTGAGCGAGGAGGTCAACACAGTATCGCCGAAGAAATGGAAGCGGAATCAGCGCCGGCGGCGGGTGGCGGTGTTGCCGCCCATCAGCGAACCGAGCACGCCGCGCACCAGCTGCCTGCCCACTTCGGCACCCACGGTGCGCACCACACTCTTCACCAGCGCTTCGCCCGCGCTCTGGCGGCGATTGCCGCCGCCGAAGATGCCGCCCAGCATGCCGCCCAGCATGCCGCCGATCCCGCCGCCTGCACTCTCCGTGGCCGGCGCGGCCTTTTCTGCTTCGGCCTGTTTCTCTGCCGTGCGCCCCTTGATAATCTCGTAGGCCGATTCGCGGTCGACGGCTTTCTCGTAATGGCCGGCCAGCAGCGAGGACTGGATGATGGCCGCGCGTTCTGCCTCGGAGATCGGCCCGATATGCGCCTGCGGCGGCACGATCCAGGCGCGTTCAACAATCGTCGGCGTGCCTTTCTCGTTCAGCATCGACACCAGCGCCTCACCCACGCCGAGCTCGGTGATGGCGGCCTGCTCGTCCAGCTCGGGGTTGTCGCGCATGGTCTCGGCGGCGGCGCGCACCGCTTTCTGGTCGCGCACCGAGAAGGCGCGCAGCGCGTGCTGCACGCGGTTGCCGAGCTGGCTCAAAATCTTGTCCGGCACGTCGGCCGGATTCTGCGTGACGAAGTACACGCCCACGCCCTTGGAGCGGATCAGGCGCACCACCTGCTCGATCTTGTCGATGAGTGCGGCGGGCGCGTCGTTGAACAGCAGGTGTGCCTCGTCGAAGAAGAACACCAGCTTGGGTTTCTCCAAGTCGCCAGCTTCCGGCAGGTTCTCGAACAGTTCCGACAGCAGCCACAACAGCAGCGTCGAATACACCTTGGGTGCCTGCATCAGCTTGTCGGCGGCGAGGATGTTGACCATGCCCGCGCCCTTGTCGGTCTGCATCAGGTCGTCGATGTTCAGCATCGGCTCGCCGAAGAACTGCTCCGCGCCCTGGCTGGAGAGCTCCAGCAGGCCGCGCTGGATCGCGCCGATACTGGCGGTGGAGATGTTGCCGTATTCGGTGGTGAACTCCTTCGCATTCTCGCCGACATGCTGCACCATCGCGCGCAGGTCCTTGAAGTCGAGCAGCAGCATGCCGTTGTCGTCGGCGATCTTGAACACCAAGGTCAGCACGCCCTGCTGCGTGTCGTTGAGGTTGAGCATGCGCCCGAGCAGCAGCGGCCCCATGTCGGACACGGTGGCGCGCACCGGGTGGCCCTGCTTGCCTTCCACGTCCCAGAACGTCACCGGGAAGGTGCGGTGTGCGAATTCTTCCAGTTTCAATTGCTCGACGCGCGCCTGCACCTTGGCGTTGCCGCCGCCGGCTTTCGAGATGCCGGAGAGGTCGCCCTTGATGTCGGACATGAACACCGGCACGCCGATGCGGCTGAACGATTCCGCCAGCGATTGCAGCGTGACGGTCTTGCCGGTGCCGGTGGCGCCGGTGATGAGGCCGTGGCGGTTGGCCATCTGCGGCAGCAATACGAGTTCGTGTTGGTCGTTCTTGGCGATGAGGAGCGGGGCGGTCATGCGTGATTCCTTTGGTGAGAGTGGTATCTGGCTGTGCGGCGAAAGGCCGGCGGATTCAACCCGCGCATTATGGCGGCTGGCATTTTTTGCCGCAATCTCGCGCTTGGCTCGGGCGCCGATTCCGGCGCTTCGTCGCAATGCGCTGGCGATGGAGCCGAATCGTATGGTTAGAATGCGGCCTGTCTGGATGAGCCGAGGAGTGATTCGTGAAACGTGCAATGTTGATCGCCGCTTTGATGATGGCGAATATGCAGGCGCTGGCCGCAGAGCTGGCAATCGACGGCATGGTGTTGGAAAAAGGCACACGCAAGCCGCTGGCCGGTGCGGTCGTTACGGTGCGGGAACAGGTTGCGCTCTCGGCAGTCTCCGATGCACAGGGGCGCTTCCGGCTGATCTTGCCTGCGGCGGGCGAGTACACGCTGACCGCGACGAATCCCGGCACATCCGCCACCCTGACCATCCGCCTGGCCGAAGGACAGCCGTTGCCTGCGCCGACGTTCTACCTGCGCACGCCGGAGACCTTGGGCGAGATGGTGGTGACCGCCCAGCGCGCGCCGGAGCGGGTGAGCAAGAACGTCATCAGCGGCAAGACCTTGCGCAAGATGGCCGGCTCCAGCGGTGATCCCTTGCGCGGCTTGCAAAGCCTGCCCGGGGTGGCCACGGTGAACGGCAGCAGCGCGCCGGCGGTGCGCGGTTCCGGCCCCGGCGACAACGTCTACTACGTCGACGAGCTGTATATCGGCAAGCTGTTCCACTACGGCGCCATCAGCGTGTTCAATGCCGACCTGATCGACGATTTCAACCTGTATGCGGCGGCGTTCAGCCCGCATTACGACGACGTCACCGGCGCGGTGATCGATGTCGCGTTGCGCGAGCCGCGCAAGGACAGGCTGGGCGGCAAGGTCAACGTCAACCTGATGGGCGCGGATTTCCTGGTCGAGGGGCCGCGCAGCGAAAACCAGTCGTTCTATTTCGCGGCGCGCCGCAGCTATATCGACCTATTGCTCAAACAGGTCGAGCAGGACGGCGTGACCGTGCAGATCCCCAACTACTGGGACTATCAGGGCAAATACCTGTGGCAGGTGAACGACGCCAACCGGCTGTCGCTGCATCTGCACGGCGCCGCCGATTCGCTCAAACTGAACATCGCCGCAAGCTCGGATGCCGCGCAGCGGGAACCCGTGCTGGCCGGGGATTCTTCGATGGCGGACTCGAATGCGACGCAGGGGATGGTGCTGGACACCATTCTCTCGGACACGCTGTACAACATGCTGGTGCTGGAGCACAGCCTGGACCGCACCGAGAGCCGGATCGGCACGGCGGGCGTGCTCACTTTCTCGCAAGAAAACCTGATGCTGCGCGATCAGGTGCGCATGGATGTGGGCGAGGGGCACGAAGTGTCGCTGGGGGCCGAGTTCGTCAATATGCGGATCAAGATCGATGCCGACTCCAAAAATGCGCCCTGCACGCAGTTCGACGCCAACTGCGACCTGACCACGTCGACGCGCAAACGGCTGGTCGACGATTTTGGCATGAACCTGTGGGCGCTTTCGCTGCAAGACCGCAAGCGTGTGCTGGAACGGCTCACGCTGGTGGGCGGCGTGCGCAGGAGCACGGAGACATTGCTCCACCGTTCCTACACCGAGCCGCGGATCGGCGTGGAGTGGGAATGGAGCCGGGACACCTTGCTGACCGCGGGCTGGGGGCGGCACAACCAGATGCCTGCCGGCGAACAGGCCGTGCGCCAGTTCGGCAACCCGAACCTGTGGCACATCCGCGCCGACCACAGCGTGCTGGGCATCGCGCAGAAGGTGGATGCGGACTGGAACTGGAAGACCGAGGCGTATTACAAGAAATTCAGCAACCTCGTGATCAGCGATCCGCAGCTCAACTACATCAATGCGGCGAGCGGCAAGGCCTACGGCGCCGAGCTGCTGATCAAGAAGGAAGAGACCGAGACCGACCGGCTGTCCGGCTGGCTCGTGCTCAATCTCGCCAAATCGCAGCGGCGCAACGACGTGACCGGCGAAGCCTTCCGCTTCCAGTACGACCAGCCGGTGAACGCGACGCTGGTGGGGACGTTCAAGCTTTCGGAAGCATGGTCGTTCGGCATGAAGTGGAACTACCATTCCGGCTCGCCGTACACGCCGGTCGTCGGCACCGGCGGCACTTATCCCGACGGCCGCCCCATCCCCGTCTATGCCGGGGTGAATTCGGGGACGCTGCCGGTCTATCACCGCCTCGACCTGCGCGCGGACCGCAACTACGTGTTCGACCGCTGGAAGCTGAACACCTACTTCGAGATCAACAACGTCTATCAGCGCAAGAACATCGTCGGCTACAGCTACGATCCGGCGTATACCCAAGCCACGCCGGTCTACGCTTTCGTGCTGCCGCTTTCCTTCGGGGTGCAGGGCGAATTCTGAGCATGAAACGTTCATGAAAAATTAATCTGGCTGCCATATCGGCCGGTTAGATTGGGCTCCCGAAGCCGGGCCGTCCGTCGCCGGTTTATTGGAGGCAGCCATGAGATTCTTTACCGACCATTTCTTCACCGAGGAACAGAAGCGGCAGATGCTGGGCGACGCCTACCCGCGCCACCAGCTGAAGATGCAGCAGGAAGAAGCACAGCGCCTGGCGGCCGAGGAGGCCGCACGGAAACGGCTGCAGCAAGAGATGGAGCTGCAGCAGTTCCAGGCCGCATCGAGGCGTACCGAGGGTCTGGTCCTCGCCATCATCCTGCTGGCTTCGCTGTTGAGCTGGCTGGGCGGCGGCTATGTGCTGCATGGCCTGATCTAGCCGGCGGGATCATGCAGAACCCCGCGCCCGCCACCATGCGGCATGCCGAATACCTGGTGCTGTTATTCATACTGTTCGCCACAGTGGCGATAGGCCTGGGCTCATCCCTGCTGCTGGACGGACTCGTGCAGCCCGCGTGAGACAAGCGCCGCGCCGTGCCACGGCTCGTCTGCCGCATGGATATGGCGTACTATCGTAGCCATACCGGCATGGGGGCGGTGCGGATGCGGAGCGGCAATCTATTTCGTATGGTGAGGTCTTATCTCACGGCAGTAGCGGTGATCGCGACCGCCGCCGCGCTGGTGTTCGCCATCTATTTCACCGAGGCCAGCCTGCAATGGTCGGCGTTCCTGACCGGCGTCCTCGTCGCCGCCGTGCTGGCCGAAGCGGTGCGGGTGTCGCGCTCGGAATGGATCGTGATGCGGCGCACGGCGCAGCTGTCGGCGTTGAAGGACAAGCTCGAGCGCGAGAGCGTCCTGCGCAGGCGCGCCGAAGAGAAGATCGCCGCCGACAAGGCGCATCTGCAATTGCTCGACGAGAAGCTGCAGACCATGGTCGCCCTGATCGATGCCAAGGGCATCTGCCGTTACCACAACCACGCCTTCCGCGAATGGGCCAGCCTGCGGCCGGAGCTGATCGACGGGCGGCATATCCGCGAGATACTGGGCGCCACCGTGTATGCCGAGATCGCCACCGCCATCCGCCAGTCGCTCGACGGCCACGATATCCGCTACGAACGCATGCAGCACATGGCCAGCGGGGCGGTCTATCGCCTCGCGGTGGAGCATGTGCCGCAATTCGACGACTCCGGCAAGGTGACCGGTTTCTACATTCTGGCGGACGACATCACCGCGCGCGCCGACCTGTCCCCGTCCGGCACGGTGCAGCCCGGCGTGCCGGATGCCGCTGCGGCGGCGCGGAATATCGCCGACCAGCAACTGTTCATCGACTCGTTCTCCGAGCAGGTCACCGGGCAGCGCGATGCCGGCAACCGCATCATCGCCGCCATCCAGCGCGGCGAGTTCCGGCTGTATTGCCAGCTGATCTCGCCGTTGCGCGCCGATTCCGGCGAGACAGAGCATTACGAGATACTGGTCAGGCTGGCCGAAGAAGAGGAGGGCATGATGCCGCCCGGCGCCTTCTTCCCGCTGGCCGAGAAGCACGGCCTGATGCCCTATCTCGACCGCTGGGTGGTGCAGCATGTGCTGGAATGGGCGTCCGGCAACGCGCAGCAACTGCGGCAAGCCGACTCCGTGTTCTTCATCAACGTCGCCGCCGCCACCATCGGCGATCCGGAATTCCCCGATTTCCTGCGCGCCACGCTGGAAGCATTCGGGATGCAGGCGTCGTTGCTGTGTTTCGAAGTGCCGGACACCGAGCTGTATGTTCGCGGGGCCAGCGTGGCCGAGTTCGTGCGGCGCGTGCGCGAGTGCGGCTGCCGCGTCGCGCTCAGCGGCTTCGGCCGCGATGCCGTGTCGTTCGACCTGATCCGCGGCTTCCAGGTGGAATTCCTCAAGATCGACGGCAGCCTCATCCTCAACATGCTGCGCGACCCGGTCGGCCTGGCCAAGGTGGTGTCGATCGATCAGGTGGCGAAGAAGATCGGCGTGAGGACCGTCGCCGAACTGGTGGAGAGCGAAGCGCTGATCGCCAAGCTCAGGGAGGTCGGCGTCGATTACGGCCAGGGCTTCGGCATCTCGCGGCCGCGTGCGCTGGAAGAGTGATCTGCTATGGCTTGGCGCGGCGCGTCATCGAGGCCAGGTATTGCAGGCCGCTAAACACGGCGGACGGATAGAGGAACAGCAAGCGCCAGCCGCTCCGCACCAGCGCCATGGGGCCGCTGCGGCGCCAGGCCAGCAGCGCGGCCACGGCGCCAGCAGCCAGCGCGGGATGGGCGCGCACGAGGTGCACGACATTCAGCGCCAGGTCGGCCAGTGCCAGCGGTTTTTGCCAGTGCCGGGAGAGCATGGATATTTCCGTACGCTGGGTTGCTATCCTGTCCAGCAGCCGGCGCCGGCGGCAAGCGATATCGGCGAGTCGTTTTTTCATGGCCGTTGCGCCAGCCGTTCCTGGTCGTCTTCCAGTTCGCTCAGGCTGGCGGAGAACAGCCTCGACCTTTCCTGCGCTACGCGGCGCAAGCCGTTCAATGCCAGCGCCCCGGCGACGAGATAGAGCACGCCGAAGAACGCCAGCACCGTCAGGCGCTGGCTATCCCAGAACGCCAGCACCACGAATGCCGTCAGCAGCAGGATGGTCAGCCCGAAGAAGAACAGCGCGATGCTGCCGTAGAGCAGCATCTGCCCGATGCGCAGGCGTTCCTCCTCCACCTCGTTCGACAGCAGTTCAAGCCGAGTATGGACGATGAGGAGCAGCGTGCCCGTCAACCTTTTCAGGGACTCCAGCAATCCGCCCGGTTCCGACATCGCTAGCGCCGGGCGATCAGCATGCCGATGATGGCGCCGACGCAGGCGGAGATGCCGATGGCCTTCCAGGGATTGTCGTGAACGTACTGGTCGGTGGCCTTGGCCGCCTGTCTGGTGCGAGCAAGCACGGCCTCTTCGGCATCGAGCAGGCGTTCCTTGACGACATGCAGGTTCTGCTGGATGCGCGCGCGGGCGGCGGCCGCGCCTTCGCCGGCTTGGCTGGAGGTGGCGCGCAGCAACTCTTCGGCATCCGCCATCACCAGTTGCAGGTCTTCCATGAGCTTGTCTTTCGGGATGCTGATGTCTGTATGTGCTTTTGCGATCATGAGATGGACTCCTAAAGAAAAGTTGAACTGCCTTGGACCAGCCGGCAGCAGTGGCTGGCGTACTGCTTGAAATCAGAACCGGTAAACCGCGTCTACGGAAAGCAGCGATGTCCCGGCGCTGTCGGCCCCGTCGGTCGCGCCCAGCCGTTCGTAGCGGGCGTGCAAGGCGAGGTCGTGGTTGAAGTCGTACTGCGCACCGATGCCGTAAACCGGATCGCTGCCGGCGGAAGCGTCCGGAGTGGCGGCGAGTATCGGCTGAATCCGGAGCGAGCCGAACCTGCTCTCCACGCTGCTGAGAATGTGTCCGTAACGGGGCGAGCCGTCGGCGGAAGTCTCGCCGGCATTGCGCGAGTGCTCGGCAGTCGAGCCGTCCGGAGCGGTCCTGCTCAAGCCGATCCCCGATATCGGGGCGAACCCGTATCGGCCGGCCGGGTAGCTGCTGCCAGTGCAAGCGGTCATGCCGTTGCAGGCCGCGGTTCGCCATGCCTCCGCCGCTGCATAGAGACCTTCCGCCATGGCCGTTGCGGTCGCCATGGCGCAGAGCAATGGTATGGCGCAAATCTTTATCGCTGTTTCCATGCGTGCCTCCTGAAGCGCGGTTGGTGCGGGATTTTTCCGGGCAAGGTTTTCCGAATCATCGGATGCCGATTGGACTCTTTTTGTTGCGCACGCACCGTGCGTTATCGAACATAAATCGTCGATCGGCGGAGGAGGCCGGAGCGATCTCCGTTATGTGCGCTGGTGAACAGAACCGCGTCGACGAAAAGAGGATAACTGCGGCGAGTCTGCGCTCCGGTTGCGCCGTTCGCGGCGGGCGCGGGCGGCCGACATTCAACCGAGCCGCTAAGGGGTGCGCTGCCGTGGAAAAACGTTCCGAATATTTTGCCCGATATGCCGCCGTGCTGATCCTTGCGGCGGGGTGTGCCGTTGTGCTGCTGCCGTTCATCACCGCCACGCTGCTGGCCGCCGTGCTGTGCATCTCGACCTGGCCGTTCTATCTCCGGCTGCTCAAGCAATTCAACGGCAGGAAAAACGTCGCCGCATTCTCGATGACGCTATCGCTGGCCGCGGTGGCCATCCTGCCGCTGGCGTTGCTGGCCTATAACCTCGCGGACAATGTCGCCGCGCTGTATGCCGTGATCAAGCCGCTGGTGGAGAACGGCCCGCCGGAACCGCCGGCATGGCTCAAGGAACTGCCGCTGGTCGGCAATCCGCTCGATGCCTATTGGCACCGGTTGGTCACCAGCCCGAACGCGCTGGATGCCCTGGAAACGCGCTTGCTGGAACCGGCCAGGGATTATCTGCTGGCCGGCGGGATGATCCTGGCGCAAGGGGTCATGGAAATGAGCCTGGCCGCTTTCGTTTGCTTCTTCCTCTATCGCGAAGGCGCGGTATTGCTGGCGTTCATCAACCGGGCGATGGCGCAGCTGGTTGGCAATTGCACGGAAAGTGTGCTCGGCACCATCGACAGCACGGTGCGCGGCGTCATGTTCGGTTTGCTGGGAACCGCGCTGGCACAGGGGCTGGTCGCCACCCTCGGTTTTGCCATCGCGGGGGTGCCGGCGGCGCTGTTGCTCGGTGCGCTCACCTTCCTGCTTTCGCTGGTTCCCGTCGGGCCGCCGTTGGCGTGGGGCGGTGCGGCCATCTGGCTGTTCTCCCGGGGGGAGGCCGGCTGGGGGATATTCATGCTGTTGTGGGGAAGCTTGCTGATCAGCGGCGTGGACAACATCGTGAAGCCCTGGCTGATCAGCCGCAGCAGCCATCTGCCGTTCATCCTGGGGGTGTTCGGTGTCATGGGCGGCGTGGTCGCTTTCGGCTTTGTCGGCATCTTCATCGGCCCGGCCTTGCTGGCGGTCGGCTTCAGCCTGATCAGGGATGCCGTGGCGCGCGACCGGTTGGCGCACAGGCAGCCGCTGCCCGAGGTTGCGCCGGTGTCAGAAGAAGGCTAGCGGTGGCGCGCAGCGGCAGTGCAGGCATGCAACGGTTCAACCTCCTCTTCTCGGTATTGACCGTGATCGCTTCGGCCGTGCTGTGCCAGCAGCTGGTGGCGGATTCGATCGCCAACCAGCGGGACAAGAACGATTACGCCGAACTCAACCATGTCAAATACGGCCTGCTCAGCATCGACGAATGGAAGCGGCAGGTCACCGCCATCCTGGCCGGGGAGATCGACAAGCTGTACCTGTCGCGGGCGAACGAGAAGGTGTTGCGGCAGCATGTCGAAACCTTGCTGAATGCGCTGATCGACAAGGTCGACCAGCGCATCCGCAAGGAACATGCGGAAAGCGCGGGCGGGCGGCTGACGCAATCGCTCATCGACCTGTTCATCGATCTGGACAGCATCAAGAAGGGCATCCCCGAATACACGGATGCGGTCATCCATGAGGTGAAGAAGGCCAAGACCCGGCGCCAGGTGAAGGTGGCGCTGAACGAGCAGTTGAAACGCTACTCGGAGCTGACCTTTGCCTCCCGCGACAGGACGGCGCTGAACAGGATATTGCTGCGGACGGGCTCCGGCGACGCCGAAACCGCCAGGGCCAGGCTGGGCGAGGAGATCGTCCGCAAGCAGGCGCTGATCGCCCGGGAGGCGGCACTGCTGATCATGCTGGCGGTGATCGTTTTTGCATTGTCCGGACTGGACGGAGCTTCCCTGCCGCAGTCGCGTTACATCTGCCTCGTGCTGGTGCTGCTCATCCTGCTGTTCGCCGGGGTGACCACGCCCACCATCGACATGGAAGCCAGGATCGCCCGCATGAGTTTCATGTTGCTGGGCTATCCCGTGCACTTCGAGAACCAGATGCTGTACTTCCAGAGCAAAAGCATACTCGACGTGTTCCGGATAATGATCGCGCTGGGAGTGCAGATGAAACTGGTCGGCATCATGCTGGTCACCTTCAGCGTCATCTTCCCGCTGCTGAAGATCGCCGCGACGATGGGTTTCTATTTCGATTACCGCCGCGCCAGGAGCAATCCGCTGGTGAGGTTCTTTGTCCTGCACTCGGGCAAGTGGTCCATGGCCGACGTCATGGTGGTGGCCATATTCATGGCCTATATCGGCTTTGACGGGATCATCGCCAACCAGCTGGAGCATTTGAATGCGGAGGGGGAGGAGCTGGTGCTGCTGACCACCAACGGCACATCATTGCAGCCCGGCTTCTACCTGTTCCTGACCTACACCCTGCTGGCGCTGCTGTTGCCGGAATTGCTCGCCCGCAAACATCGGGAGGAGGAACGTGTTGCCGTTCCCGCTCAGTGCGAAGTCCGCGGGATGGATAAGGTCTCTGCGGCGGCGCAATGCTCGAACAATACCGCCTGCTTGGAGAATTCCGCGCGCTCTTCGGTGAAGAATTGATAATTGTTCTTGCCGGATTCCTTTGCCTGGTACATGGCGGCATCCGCATTCCTCAACAGCTGTTCCGATGCATCGCCGTCGAAGGGGTAGAGCGCGATGCCGATGCTTCCCGACAGCCGCAGGTCGCGGCTTTTGACCCTGATCGGGCGGGCGATGGCATCGAGGAGCTTCTGTGCCACGGTGGCGACCTGATCCAGCGACTCGACGTCATCGATAACGAATACGAATTCGTCGCCGCCCACCCGGGCCACGGTATCTTCACCGCGCATGCAGCCGATGAAGCGCTCGCCGATGGCCTTCAGCACCTGGTCGCCCGCCAGATGCCCCATGGAATCGTTGACGGCCTTGAAGCCGTCGAGATCGCAGAACAGCAGCGCAACCTGGGTCTGATGGCGGCCCGCATGGCACAGCACTTGCCCGATCCGGTCGCACAGCAGCGTGCGGTTGGGCAGGTTGGTGAGCGGGTCGTGGTATGCCGTATGCACCAGGCGGCTTTGCTTGCTCTTCAACTCTTCCATCAGGCGGGCATTGTCCAGGAGCTGCGCCAGTGCTCTGGCAAAACTCAAAGCCAGCTCTTCGTCTTCGTCGCTGAATGCATTCCTGTCGAACCTGTCGCACAGATAGATCCTGCCGTACACGCGGTCGGTATTGGAGATGGGGACCGCAAGCAACGAGGTCGTCGTCGGCTGGCCGGCCGTGGCATGCGAACCCTTCGCCGGATCCTGCCGCAGCGAGATGTTTTCCCGGATGACCACGCCGAGCAGGCCGAGGCCTTTGGGGTGATGCATGATCTGCTCCGACTCTTCCCGGCTCATGCCGGCCTGGACGAAATGGGCGGGATAGCCCTGCTCGTCAAGCAAGCCGATCGCGCCGCACCGCACCTGGAGCAGCTCGGTCAGGGCGGTGATGGCGGTCTGCAGCACATCGTTGGTCGGGACTGCCTGCACCAGGGTGGCGAGCAGTGTCTTGGTCGCTACCAGCATGCGCGCGTGTTGTGTGTCGTTATCCATGGGGTGTGGTCGTTGGTGATGGCAAGGTGGTCGGGGATCAGGCCGAAAGCGCGCCATTGGCGTTGATCGAGCGGGAGCTGCCGCGCAGCTTCCGGGCAAGGTGCGGGTGGCTTTGGCCGGTTGCCGGGGAACGTGCCGGGCGGGCGGAGCGGATCGGCCAATGCGGGTTGTGCAGGTTGAAGCGCGGCGCATTGCCGGCGACATCCAGATGCGCGTCCATGTAGGCATCCAGCGTTCCGACATCGCGCCAGTAGGCCGGCTCTTCGTGCGGCTGGACGCCGGGGATGCAGTTGTCGGAAAAATCGTAGGCATGCGCCCGGTGGCTGCGGATCAGGCGCGGCAAGACGTGCCTGCCGAAATCGGTTTCGCCGCAGCGTGCCGCCTGCTCCAGCGCCGTCACCAGCACGCCGGTGTCGAACAGGTAATTGCCCATGGAGGCATAGGCAAAACCGGGATTGGACGGGATCGCGGCAGGCATGTCCGGCTTTTCCTGGAAGTCCCATATCTCGCCCTGATGGCCGGCCGCGATGATGCCGAACGATGTCGCCAGCTCTATCGGCACCTGTGTCGCGGCGATGGTCACGTCGGCATCGTTCTCGCGGTGGAACTGCACCATCTGCCGCACGTCCATGCGATAGATGTGGTCGGCGGCAAACACCGCCACCATGCGCGGCGCATGGCGCTCGATGAGGGCGAGGTTCTGATAGACCGCATCTGCGGTGCCGAGGAATTTGCCGCCATGTTCCCGCTGCGGCAGCACGACGCGGACGAAGCGGTCGACGTCTTGCCGGGCTGGTTGCCAGTTGCTGCGGATATGTTCGATCAGCGATTCCGGTTTGTATTGCGCCAGCAGATAGATGGAATCGAGTTCGGAATTGACCAGGTTGCTGAGCACGAAATCCACGAGGCGGAGGCCGCTGCCGAACGGGAGCGCCGGCTTTGCCTGGGAATGGGTCAGCGGGCGCAGGCGCGTCCCTTCGCCGCCGGCCAATACGAAGGTCAATACTTCCCCGGCGCAGCCCGGGATGTCGGATTTCTTGAATGTCATGATGGAAACTCCCAATTTAATGATCGGATTGCCGCGGATGTCCGGTGCGTGCTCAGGCGAGGCGCATCTCGTCCGGATCCCACAGCTCGGCGATGACGATGCGCTGTTGCGGGCGGTAATAGGCGTTCATCGAAGTCTTGCGGTGCGGCCCGTCTTCGGCCGGCAGGGCGGGACGGGAGTGTTTGCGCTTGTCGCCATGCGCGGATTGCTTCTTGGCCGGGATGCGGGATGAGCGTGCCATGATTGCTCCTTTTCAAGAGTATTAAGCCGACAAGTTCATGCGTTGCAACTGGCTGCGCATCCCCTGATGCGCGACGAATGCACCCAGCGAGTGTTCGTATTCCTCGCCGTCGAGCAGGCGGTCGAATTCCGCCTTGATCACGCCGTAACACTCGCAGGCGCATTTCTCCAGCCCGGCCCGGTTCAGCACGGTGACGTGTCCGCGGCGGTACTGGATATATCCGGCTTTTTGCAGCCTTCCGGCGACTTCGGTGATGCCCTCGCGGCGCACGCCGAGCATGTTGGCGGCCAGTTCCTGGGTCAGTACCAGTTCATTGGAGGCGGCACGGTCCAGCGTGAGCAGCAGCCAGCGGCATAGTTGCTGCTCTATCGAGTGGTGGCGGTTGCACACGGCGATCTGTGCCGTCTTCGCCATCAGGGCCTGGGTGTAGCGCAGCAGCAGGCGCTGGAAGGAACCGCAGCGGTTGAACTCGTTCATCAATATCTGCGCCTTCAGTTTGTAACCGAATCCGGCGGAGCGCACCGAGGCGCGGCTGGAGGGGGCGCTGCCCCCCATGAACAACGAGGTGCCGAGCACGCCTTCATTGCCCACTCCGGCGATCTCGGCGGAGGCGCCGTTCTCGGTCATGTAATGCAACGACACGATGGCGGTGGTGGGGAAATACACATGCTGGAACCTGCCGCCCGATTCGCAGTAGGCCTCGCCGAGCGGCATCGGCACCAACTCGAGATGCGGGGTCAGCCGGGCCGATTCGGCCGGGGTCAGCGCGGCAAGCAGCCGGTTCTGGTTCGGGTTATGCGGCGAGGCCATGGCATCCTCCATCGTGTGTGGCGGCGCGGAATGCGGCCGTCCTTCTGTTGCGGTGCAGCAAGGCCCGTTCGATGTGGTGGTTGATGCACCAGGTGGCGTAGGTCGAGAAACTGAAACCGCCGTCCGGCTCGAACTTCTCCAATGCATGGACGAGCGCATGCGTGCCTTCCCGGACCAGGTCGAGAGGCGCCAGGCCCCGATCGATGAAGCGTTTGGCATGGCCGGTGACCAGGTGCATGTTGGTGGCGATCAACCGGCGCCGCGCACCGTTGTCACCGGCCCGGAGCTGCGCGATGAGCGAGCGTTGTTCCGCGGCAGCCAACGGCGGCTTTTCCGATTCGTTGAAGTAGCGGGCGCGCCGTATTGAAAAAGTGCCCG
>DATGWO010000034.1:0-2239 GCA_035299445.1 Sideroxyarcus sp. | reverse complement strand
CCAGCCATTACCGCAATTAAAAGGCTTTTCGACCATGCAATTTTCCTTCACCGGCAGAGAATCGGAACTCCAACACGTCGACAATTTAATCAAAGCCAAGCAAGGCGCGCTGTATGCCATATCGGGAAGGTCGGGCATCGGTAAAAGCAGCTTGTTGCAGTTTCGATCGGGTGGAAGTAACGGGATTGCGCCCGTTACCCCTCCCACACCACCGGACATGCGGTTTTCCGCATCCGGCGGTTGAACCTGGCGACTCAAGTTGTCGCAAAATCTGATGGCACCCACAAGCCCCATCGTCGCAAGCGCGCGTTGTTCAAGACGGTTTGCAGCATCGGGCTCCGCGCCAAACGCCATGTCCCGACCGATCCGCTAGCCTGTTTCAAGTGGTACGGCTTTGCCTTCAACCTCCGCAAGGCGTGCAACCGACCTTGTCGGTTGTGCCAGCGTTGCCAGAAGTATTTGCGTATGTGCCGGCGCATCCAGCTTTCCAGGATGATAATGGGACGCCAGTATTCGCAAAGACCGAAGTAGTTCCACCACCCCCGGATGTAGCGCTGCCAACCGGTGATACGGTCTTCCAACTTCCAGCAGAGTTGCGCGTTCCAATGTCGCCGCACCTCGGCTTTCAGTTTATCCAAACTCGCTTTCGCCGGTCCGATCTTGCCATTCCGGGTTATCCTGAAGCCCAGGAATTTGCCATTCCACGGCCGGCCAACACCGCTTTTATTGACGTTGACCCGCAGTTTCAAGTGTTTGGCGATCCAGGCGGTCACACTTTCCAGTATCCGGTCGCCGCTGCGTTCGCTGCCTACAAAGAGGACAAGATCATCGGCATACCGGCAGAAGCTTAAGCCCCGCCGCTCCAGTTCCTTGTCCAAATCATCCAAATAGAGGTTGGCCAGTAACGGACTCAAAGGCCCCCCTTGCGGTGTACCGCGGCTGCGCTTTTCCTTTCGCCCGTGGCGCTGCATCGGGGCTCGCAGGTAGCGGCCTATCAGCTTCAACACCGGTTTGTCCCGAACTTTGCGGCCGATCTTCGCCATCAGGATGTCGTGATCGACTTCGTCGAAGAACGTGCTGATGTCTATATCAATCGTCCAACTTTTACCGGACTGCACAAAGCTTTGCGCAGCCCTGATCGCATCGTGCGCGCTGCGCCCTGGCCGATAGCCGTAGCTATGCGGGCTGAATTCCGCTTCGAAGATCGGACTCAGCACTTGGCTCAGCGCTTGCTGGATGACGCGATCTTGGACATTCGGAATGCCCAATAAGCGTTCTCCACCTTGCGGTTTCGGGATGCTCACGCCCCGTATCGCTCCCGGCAGATACTCGCCGGTTCGCAGTTTATCGGCAATCGCCGGCCAATGGTCGCGAGCGTGTTCAGCGAAAGCTTCCACGCTCATGCCATCAACACCCGGCGCTCCGCCGTTCGCTTTGACACGCCGATAGGATTCCATCAGGTTGTCCCGGTTTAGGACATTGGTCATCAGATTTTCATTCAGCACCTTCTCTTTCTCCTTCGCCCAAGTCACGACTCGTACCTCGTGCCCTTGCTACCGACGGGAGTCCACCCGTCTCACTCGGCCACCGGCGCGAATAGCTGCCGCAGTTGCAACGTTCGCCCATTTCGGAATACTGTGCGCCGCTCTCTGGAGACGTTCAAAATGGTCTGTCTCTCGGTTCTTCAGCCCTTCGCTCCGCCTTGTTTCCAAGGCTTCTTCGCTACTACGGCTTCTGCTGACTTCTCCCGAACTCTCATTCGGGAGATCTCCCCGGGTAAGGGCTAAAACTTTCTGCCCGTGCCGCCAAGCTCTACCTGATGCGTCTTTCGGTAACGGTTGGATTTCGTGTTCCCTAGCACACTCATCGCCCGCACCCGGCCTCACTGCTTGTTCGTGTTCCTACGGTCGTGCTTTTGCTACGCGCTTCTTTCAGGCTGGCCTCGCGGCTTCCCCCTTGCGTTTCGCTACGGTTGTCGTTACTACTTCCGGTTATCTCCTTTCAGATAACAAGTTTTAGCCCATGCCGGGCACACTAGGGCGCAATGCGTAAGCAATTGCGCCGTATGATTAGCCGTTACAGCGGCGCAATACGCTATCGCTATTGCGCCCTACGCAGACCAAAAGCAGACATTCAATCAACCCCTCCCTCAAATCCCCGTTTGCAGTAGAATAAGCGCTTTTAAAACTCCCGGCCCAATCCGCGCCTCAGGCCTATCGAATAGGCGTTATGAACCACA
>DATGWO010000033.1:0-2309 GCA_035299445.1 Sideroxyarcus sp. | reverse complement strand
CCCGAGTTCGACACCAACCCGCGCTTTTTGGCCGTTTTGACGGCTCTCGCCTAGTCAAATCAATGGGTTAGGTGCGTTTTCCAGGATCTTCTGTAGTGGCAACATCGCTTTGTGTGGGTATTGGCACATCTTAGCCAATCGCCACTACACTGCGCCGATGTTCGTCAAGCTCACGCGCTCGCGTGGCATCACCTACGCCCAATTGGTCGAATCGTTCCGTGATGAGCACGGCACGCCGCGTCAGCGCACCATTGCCACGCTGGGCCGGGTTGACGAGCGCGATGGCCAGCTCGATGCCGTGCTGGCCGGCTTGCTGCGCGCCCGCGGCCACGGACCGCGCGATGTCTCGACGCCGCAGGTTCTCTTCGAGCCGGCCTTGGCGCTAGGCGACGTGTGGGCGCTGCATCAGCTCTGGCACGAACTCGGCTTTGCCTCGTTGACCGGCGTGTTCCGCCGCGCCGGCTACACCACGCCGGTCGAGCATGCGCTGCGCGCGATGGTGTTCAACCGACTGTGCGATCCGGACTCCAAGCTGGGTGTGCTGCGCTGGCTGGAGACAGTCAGCTTGCCCGGCATCGCTGCCGGCACCTTGAGCCACCAGCAACTGCTGCGCAGCATGGATGCACTGATGGATCACCAGGGCGCCGTCGATGAGGCCGTGGCGCATCTGCTGCGCCCGCTGATCGACGAAGAATTGGCGGTGGCGTTCTACGACCTGACCACCGTGCGCGCCCAGGGGCTGAGCCAGGAGGACGGCGATATACGCCAGACGGGCCTGGCCAAGGAGGGCGGCACGGCTCGGCAGTTCGTGCTGGCGCTGGTGCAGACCGCCGAGGGCTTGCCGTTGCACCATGAGGTGCTGCCGGGCAATACCGCGGAGGCGCCTACCTTGCTGCCCACACTCAAGCGCGTGCTGCAGCGCTACCCGCACTTGCGCCGCCTCATCGTTGTAGCCGACCGCGGGTTGCTGTCGCTGGACAACCTGGACGAACTGGCGCAGTTGAAGCTGCCCGGCCAGCGCACGCTGGAGTACATCCTGGCGGTGCCGGGCCGGCGCTATGGCGAGTTCGCCGAGGTGCTCGCCCCGCTGCAGCCGCGCATGGCCGGCGCCACCGAGGAAGTCATCTCCGAGGTGCAATGGCAGGGCCGGCGCCTGGTGGTGGCACACGATCCGCAACAGGCCCGGCAGCAGACGCAGGCGCGCCAAGAGCGCATCGCCGCGCTGACCCAGCGCGGCCAGCAATTGGCCGACAAGCTCGATGAGCAGGATGCCGGCGTCGCCTCGCGCGGCCGCAAGCTCACTGACGGCGGGGCACGGGCGCGCTTTTTCCACGAGGTCTGCGACGCCCGGCTGTCCACCATCGTGAAGGTCGATCTGCAGGCCCTGCAATTCACTTTCAGCCTCGACGATGACGCGCTGGTGCGCGCCGAGGCCATGGATGGCAAGCTCGCGCTGGTCACCAACGTCGCCGCCCAAGACTTGGATGCCGCCCAGGTCGTGCAGCGCTACAAGTCGCTGGCGGACATCGAACGCAGCTTCAGGGTGCTGAAGTCCGACATCCAGATCGCCCCGGTCTTCCATCGCCTGCCCCAGCGCATCAAGGCCCACGCCAGCCTGTGCTTTCTCGCGCTGATCCTGCACAGGGTCATGCGCCAGCGACTGCGGCAGGCTGCCCATCCTGGCAGCCCCGATGCGGCACTGGCCCTGCTACGCCGCATCCAGCGTCACACCATCTCGATCAACGGCGGCGCCCCCATCGGTGGCGTCTCCACCCTCAGCCCCGAGCAGACCGCCGTGTTGGCAGCGCTCAACGTGAAGAAACCTACCGCACAAACCCAGCTCAATTTGTTGTAATTCCGCCGCAGATACTCGCTGTAGTGGCAACTTTTGAAGGCCACATCAAGCGAATCAATGACTTAGACGCGTTGGTGTCGAACTCGGGTGGCCAGCGCCTCGCTGCGCCAGCGCTCCAGCGTATCCGCGCCCACTCCGATCTCCCGCGCCACCACCTGCAGCGGCACGCTGTGCGGCGGCAGCAACCGCGCTACCGCCCTGTCCTTGAATGCTTGTCCGTATCGAGCCAATTTCTTCTCTCACCATCGCCCCCGCGTTGTGAAACAGGCGGTGGGGGGCCGGCGCCTCCGGCGCCGACCGAGGCTGTGGATTTGTGGACGATGCGCTTCGCGCACCGGCCGGCTTGCCGTGGACAACGCTGCGCGTTGCCCACCGCACCGGCCTTCGCCCACAAGCTCCACAACCTCCCACCTCCATCTATGAGACTTGAATCCGGAAAGACTCAAGCTCTATC
>DATGWO010000032.1:0-1711 GCA_035299445.1 Sideroxyarcus sp. | reverse complement strand
GGGCCACCTCGGCGTTGAGCAGGGGGCCGACGACGAACTTGGCACCATTGGCGACATACAGCGCGGCGGTCGGCGCATCAACGATGGAACCGACGCCCATGATGACGCCAGGGTCAGCTTTGGCAAAATGCCGGCTGACTTCAAGGAAAACGTGCGCGGCAAAATCGCCGCGATTGGTGAACTCGACGCACTTGGCGCCGGCATTGGCGCAGGCCTGGATGACCTCGATGCAGACCGCGACGTCCGGGTGATAGAACACCGGGATCACACCCTGCTGCATCATTGCGCTCAGTACGGCCAGGCGATCCTTGGCAGCCATGAAATAGTCTCCGGAAACAGGCCGTGATTCGCTTGCCTACGCCTTTACTGATCGACGAATCACAAAAATGGAATAGCGTTTCAATATGATATCACCGATGCGTTTTGGAACAAGCGGAGTGTGCGACCGCGCCAACCGCAATGCTGACAACAAAGGATAGCTACGTCATTCCGGCGGAAGCGCCCCGAAGGAAGTCGACCGCAGGAAGTGCAGAGCACCCTTGGGGTGCCGGAATCCAGTGGTGCACCTCTGATCTGGATTCCGGGTGGCGGGTTTCCAACCCAAGTGCAACACCTCTATTGTGAAGAACGAGAAAGGAGTTGCAGATGGTCAAAGGCTACGCACACCTGGATGCAGAAGAAAGGGAACGGATCGCGGTTGGTTTGGCGCAGGGATGGAGTGTGCGGGCGATCGCCCGCACACTCCATCGATCGAACGCGACGGTCAGTCGGGAGATCCGGCGTAACGGGGAAGACGGTTACTGTGGCGTGAAGGCGCATCAGGCGGCGCAGTGTCGTAGCCGAACGGCGCGTCGCCCCATCCGTCTGCCGAAGACAGGGCTCAAAAATGGGCTATGGTGTAAGGTCGTTCGGCAGCTACGACGCGGCCTGTCACCCGAGCAGGTGGCCCGACGTTTGCGTGAGCGATATCCCGAACAACCGGAGTACTGGGTGAGTTATCAGACCATCTATCGCGCGATCTATATCTTGCCCAGAGGCCAGCTCAAACGCGAGCTGATCGACTGCCTGCGTCGGGACGGTCGTCCGTACAAGAAACCGGGTGAGTCGTCAGAATCGCGCCGCCGCTGGATTGAGCACTTGATTACCGAACGTCCCGGCGAAGTGGACGATCGGCTGACGCCCGGACATTGGGAAGCCGATCTGGTGTTCGGTCAAGCCAAGTCGCCTCAGGCTATTGGCGTGCTGTATGAGCGGACCAGCCGCCATATCCGTTTGTTCAAGCTGGAACGTCATGATGCTTGGTCAACCTATCGCGGGTTCCGGCGGGCTTTGCGTCATGTGCCGCCGCCGTTCTGCCAGACCCTGACCTATGATCAAGGCAGCGAGATGGCCGAGCATCGCCGCCTGACGGCGGCAACCGGGATTCAGGTGTTCTTCTGTCATCCGCACAGCCCCTGGCAACGTCCGGGGTGCGAGAACGTCAATGGCCTGATCCGGGAGTATCTTCCTAAAGGCTATCCCCTTGATGATGTCGGACAGGCTACGCTGGATCGTATTGCGTATCTGTTGAACTCCAGACCCCGAAAAACACTCAACTGGCGAACACCGAGTGAGATCTGGTCCGCCATGCTCAATGGGAAAACCTTCGAGCAGGCTATCCACCAACCAATTCACTCTTGCCCCGTTGCACTTGCAAAGTGAATCCGCCATC
>DATGWO010000031.1:0-3764 GCA_035299445.1 Sideroxyarcus sp. | reverse complement strand
CCTGCTGTCGGGCGGCTTCCCGCTCCTTCGCATGCATCAGGGTGAGTTTGAGCCTGTCCACACGCTCCTCCTCGGCCGTGCGATGAACGAGCCGCTGGTCGCCGGCGCTTCCGCGTGGCCGATGACGCGCCATCGCCTTGCCACATTCAGCGACAATCCGGGTCTTGCCAAGTGGGCCGGCACCATGGGCGAGCTTGGATTGCTCGAACAGCTCGTTCCGGAAACTCAGGGCCAGCGCATCGGACTGATTCTTCCCAACGGCTACTTCACGCACCCGTCCTCCTCGCCGCTCCCTCAGAATCTGGAGAGCTACTGCGCCTTCGTGCACCTTTCCGAGCATGCGGAGCACTTCTTCCACTCCAGAGAGACGCTCGAGCGTCGCATCGCCTGGGCGATCGAGCATCCTGAGCAGCGCGACCGGTTCTCACGCGAGTCGGCTCAGAAGGCCCGCTCCCGCAAGACCTACGACGCTCTTGCAAACGACGTGCTGTCGTTCGTGCGCGATCGCCTTAGCGGCAGATCGCGATAAAGATCGCCGGGCGTGGCGTGCCCTCGCCGAGCCGGAAGATCCCCTCCGGCAAACCGTCCGCAAACAGCTCATCTCCGGCAACCTGCCCGAACATCCTCACGTCGGCAAACGCGCCTTTCAGCAGCGTCTCAAACGATTCACGCGTGAAGCTGTGGGCGTGATGATCCGTCGGCCCGGTATCGTTCGGCGTGCTCATGACCACAACGCCGTCGGGCCGCAGGATGCGCTTGAACTCGCTCAGCACCCCCGCCGCGTCTGGGACATGCTCGATGGTCTCGAAGCTGACAATAGCGTCTAAAGCGCCCGGGCCGATTCCAGTGGATGTCGCACCCCCGGCGATGAAGCGGAGAGACTCCTGCGGAACGCCTGCGCCGTGCCGCCTCCGCGCATACTCCACCGCCGCGGCGTCCAGATCCATCCCAATCACGCTTGCCGCCTGCCCCTGATCCAGCAGGAATCTCGACCCGTACCCCGTTCCGCAGGCAATATCCAGCACCCGCTTTCCAGCAACGAGCGTCGCGGCGAGCTCGTACCGCCTCAGGTGCATTTCCGTCCGCTCGGGTGGGAGCATGGGCAGCGTGGCATCGTGACGTTCATCGCGATTGGCCACCAGCCACCGCGCATCCGAATCACTCACCCCCCACTTCTCCACGAGTCGGCGCACGGACGCATCCGGTTCCTCCCGCGCAACCTTGTCCTCGCCGTAGATCCGCAGCACGGGCACGCCCTTGGCGTCGAACACCGTGCGTGCCTTCTGGTAGAGTTCGTACTCGTACGCATCCGAGCTGATCACCACGGCGTCAATCTGCGTGTCGAGTTGCTCCGGCTTCACCACCGGCACGCCGCGCAGGCGCCGCTCTATTTCGAGCCTCGAAGGATCGCGTGATTCATCATCCAAACAACCCGCATCGTTACCGCATCATTTCTTGGCACTGGGGGAGTCGCGTTGAGTTCTATACGAACTCGCGCACCTCTCCTCGCTGGGTTCGCAACAAAGGTCAGCTTGGCGACCCTTGCGACGTTGCAGGTTGTAAGCGATGGATTGATGAAGGTGAGTGGTACGTGCGACATCCTTTTCTCGGTGTCGTTTGTTCAACCTGCGCTCCTAATTTTGGAGCTACACCGCCTACGGAAAACGCATGAAGCGCGAGGCTTTTACTCTCACGGTTACGCCGGAGATGTATCAACAGATTCGGACCACCTATGACTGGACGGTCTCCGGCAATGGTCCGATGTTTGGTGAGTGGGAAGGGTGGAGTGTGAGAGGCGACGATTTGGTCTCGCCCTGGGGACAGCGTGTCTCCAGGGCGATGATCGAACGGTTTCTCCGCGAAGCCTCGATCAGAGGCGCCAAGCTCAGCTCACGTGGGGTGAAGGGGCCCTCGGCCCCTTCGGTGACCAGAACGCGCGGTCGACCAGACGCCGACAACGTGGTGCCGCTGAGGCCCCCAACGGAACCGGAAGGCCCATCGGCCCCCCGGTGACGCTCTTACGACCTTCCCAGGGCTGAGCCCCCCAAGCGCACGCGCGCAGCGGAGCGAGCACGGAGCGGGGGGGCGAGTCCACGGGGGGATAGGCGTAGGCCTCCCCCCGTGGCCCGCCCCCTCTCCGCTTTGTTACAGACCGTCCCGCAATCCCTATCCTGCATTGGTGCCTCGGCCCGGCTCTTGATGTGCGGGTTCAGTAACACCGCACATTTGTCTACGCCGTAGACGCACACCTCTCTCTGGCCCGCTTTCTGGTGCTTGCGTAGCTCTATTGGTTACCGTAGCCTCACGGTATGCCTGAGCCCCGCAAACGCCCTCTCCTGCCTCTCCCGACGCCCACCAAGGGCCGCGCCGGCGTCCGGGTGAACCTCACCCTTACCCCTGAGCTTTGCGCCCAGCTCGACCGTATCGAGCGCCACACCGGCACCGGCAGGGCAACCCTTCTCCGGGAAATGATCGAGGCCAATTTGGCCACCTTCGTCACCATGGGTGATGCCCTGGATCTCGCCGCTGACAAGAAACTCGACGCCTTCTCCGTCCTCAGCCGCACCTTGGATGAACTCCAAGATCAGGCCGGGCAGATGTCTCTTGAGATGAAGCGCACTCGCCGTCGCGCTATGCGTCAGAAGAAGGTCACTTCCCAATGATCGATTGGCTGACTATGGAACTTCCTTTGCGGCATTCCTCGCCGGTCAATGGAGGCAAAGTCGTCAGCATCGATCCCGATGGAACGGTCGAATGGGCAACGCTTAAGCGCTACTCCGTTCGTGGTTCCTTCGAAATGTCCATGGCAGTTCGGACGTGCACTCACACTCTCGACCAGTGCACTCACCTTTCGGTTTCGGGAAATCCCGCGAAGTTTCTTCAAGGCCACAATTTGTGGGGCACAGACGACATTCATTCGCTCGTGATATCCACTGCTGAGCGAATCGCTCAACTGTTGTCGATCGACATTCACCCCGACGATCGCGCCCAGTGGAACGCTGGTAACGTCAAGCTCACGCGCACCGATCTAACTCTGATGTTTCATCTTCGGAATCAGGGCGAAGTGTTGTCCTGGCTTCGTGCTGCCGAACAAACCGGCTACATGGCTCACCGCGGCCGTGGAAGGCTCTCCAACGGCTCCACCCTTTACTACGGCGAGAAAAGCCGCCGATGGACTCTCAAGGCCTATGCCAAGGGCTTAGAGGTTCGTTCGAATCTCAACAAGCAACCCGCAATCCGCGATCTACCTCACGCCCTTACTTACGCGGACAACGCACTTCGCGTTGAACTAGAACTTAAGTCCATGGAGCTCAAGCGAATGGGCCTCGACATGCTCTCTTCATGGCCCACAGACGACGGCCAACTATCCGAATCGCTCACAGCGCGGTTACTACACGACAAGCTCGGGAATATGACTATGACCACGACCGCCTCTCTCTCGCCCGACGTGATGCAGCATCTCCGCCCCGCTCTTCGCATGGCTGTTCAAGCATGGGAATCGGGCGCTGATCTTCGCCAGACCCTTCCGCGTCCGACGTTCTACAAATATCGAAAGGAGCTACTCCCTTTCGGTATCGACATCGCGACGCTTCTCCCCAAGGACGTTTCCAACGTCGTGCCGCTTCATCGTGTCCTTGAAGCAAAGCCGGTCGGAGTTCCTGACTGGGCTATCGGCACGCCGCTCTATTTCGAGCCTCGAAGGATCGCGTGATTCATCATCCAAACAACCCGCATCGTTACCGCATCATTTCTTGGCACTGGGG
>DATGWO010000030.1:0-1985 GCA_035299445.1 Sideroxyarcus sp. | reverse complement strand
GCTGAGATGATCGGCACGACCCGATCGCGCGTAAGCCACTTCATGAACAAGTTCCGTCAATTGGGTTTCATTGACTACAACGGGCATCTCGAAGTCCATACTTCTTTGTTGGGCGTACTTCTGGCCGATCAGCCGCGCACAGTGAACCCGCCAGAGTGACGTCTCCATGATCAACTGATCGGGTCATCGCATGTCCGCTTTGGGTCGATGCTGTTGAAAAAGGGCTCGTGATAATCGACAGGGCATGATTCTCTGCTGCTTGATTCGCTCAGCGGCAGAGGTGGGGCCATGATGGGTCGGCAAACGGGTGATCAGCGTCAGCTGTTTTATCTGTTCAATCTCGACACTCGCATTCCCTCAGACCATTTACTGCGCCGGATCAATCCGACCGTGACCGGAGTCCTGGCTGATCTGCGCGAGAAGCTGGCGCGTTTCTATAGCGAGATCGGGCGACCTTCGGTCGATCCCGAACTGATGCTCCGTATGCTGATCGTGGGTTACTGCTACGGCATCCGCTCGGAGCGACGGCTGTGCGAAGAAGTGCACCTGAATCTGGCCTACCGCTGGTTCTGCAGGCTCGACCTTGATGACAAGGTCCCGCACCATTCAACATTCTCCGTTAATCGGCTCGGTCGCTTTCGGGAGAGCGCCATTCTGCGCCATGTGTTCGAGCGCGTAGTGGCGGCGTGCATGGCTGCAAGCCTGGTCAAGGGCGAGGGCTTTGCGGTCGATGCGAGTGTGATTGAGGCGAATGCCAGCCGCTATCACGGCAAGGCGCCGGACGAGCTGGATTGGACCGATGCACAGCGCCAGCAGCGTGCGGTGGCCGAATATCTGGCTGCGCTCGATGCCGAGGCTCAGGCGGCCGCTCAGTCGGATGGTAATGGTACCGATGACGGCCCTGACGGTGGGTGGAGGGTCAATCAGGACCGTAAACCGCCGAAGGTTATCTCGCCCTCAGACCCGCAATCAGCCTGGACCGCCAAGGCCAACAAACGCGTGCTGTTTGGCTACGGGCTCAACTATCTCATCGATATTCAGCATGCGGTGATTGTCGATGTTGAGGCCACACCGGCGCGAACCTACGACGAAGTCGCTGCAACTAAGACGATGATCGAACGCACCGAACAGCGCTTCGATATCAAGCCCAAGCGGCTCGTCGCTGACACGGCCTATGGTACCGGGCGGTTTCTTGGCTGGCTCGTAAAGAAGAGGATCACGCCCCACATCCCGGTGTGGGACAAGAGTGAGCGCGGGGATGGTACGTTCTCACGCGCCGACTTCATCTTTGACAAGAGACGCGACATTTACATCTGCCCGGCGGGCAGGACGCTGACCACCACCGGGCATGTCAGCACCGACTATGGCATCCGTTACGAAGCATCTGTGCCCACTTGCCGTGTCTGCGCACTCAAACCGAAGTGCTGTCCGAATGTCGCCGCGCGCCGGATCGCGCGTTATTTGCACGAAGACGCTCGCGAGCTGGCACGCCGCAACATGAAAACGAAGGCGTTTTTTCAGTCGCGTAATCAACGCAAAAAGGTCGAGATGCGCTTCGCGCACCTCAAGAGCCATCACGGCTTCGAGCGTCTGCGACTGAGAGGCCTTTCAGGCGCGCGCGATGAGTTCCACCTTGCGGCAATCGTGCAGAACCTCAAGACAATGGCATTGCGGCTGCTTGGCCCACCACCAAACAGTATGTGCACGTCAGTTGCGTAAGCGTGCTGTGAATCAGATCCGTGGCGTATCCGCTGCCGCTCCAATGACTGGCGGCGCCAAGGGAGACTGCAGGCTCACTCGTCCAAAACGCTCAACGACGAAAAAGCCGATCAAACTGCGGGTTTTTCGACAGCATCGGTCAAAAGCAGACATCAGTGCATGTCCCCGTGATATCCGTTTTGCGCCCAAAGTAGACATTCAGCGCAATCCTTTCGGCGCGAAAAAGCGGCCATCGCGTGGTCGCGAATGAGCTTGAGCCACTTGGC
>DATGWO010000029.1:0-2976 GCA_035299445.1 Sideroxyarcus sp. | reverse complement strand
GCCTTCTATGGGCACTGTCGCTCGTCCCGCAAGCACCACCCCGTCGTGCTGGGACGCGTTCTCGGATGTCGATGCCTTCGTGGACGAGGCGCTGGTCGAGCTGACCGCAATGGCGAGCGACGGCACCCGTCCAGCCCGCACCGGGCCCAAAGCGTCTCTCACCGGAGCTACGCTGCGCAAGGCGATCATGGCCATTTGGTGTGTCGGCTTCTGTGGCATGCAATGGCGCGCCATCGGCCAGCTCACCGGCATCCCGTTCGGCACGCTGTACACGCTGTTTGCCCGCTGGAGCCGGCTCGGGCTATGGCGCCGCCTGCTCGACCGGCTGCGGCGAACGTGGCGTCTGGCCTGCGGGGACACCGCGGAGCCGAGCGCGGTGGTGATCGACAGCCGCACCTGCCCGTCGGCCCCAAGTTGCTTTGCCCGCGGCGTGGACGGCGGCAAGAAGATCCGCGGCGTGAAGATCAGCATTGCTGTCGAGGAGAAGTAGATCACGTCCGTCAAGGTGGTGGAAATTGGGAGGTGGTCAGGAGCGTCTCCGATCAGGCTGCCTTTGCTGGGGATAGTGCGGTGAAGGCGGGTTCGGCGGCGGTGGCGACCCCCGCCATGGTTTCGAGTGTCAGGTAACGGTGCTGGAGTTGCCAGTCGTCGTTCTGTTCCAAGAGGATCGCCCCGACCAGCCTCTGGACGCTGTTTTCATTGGGAAATATACCAACGACATCGGTTCGGCGTTTCACTTCCCGGTTCAAGCGCTCGATGGGATTGGTCGAGTGCAGCTTGGTGCGGTGGGTTTCGGGATAGTCCATGTAGGCGAGCACGTCATGCTCGGCGTCATCGAGAAGGGCGGCCACCTTGCGGAAGCGCGGCCGCAGTTGATCGGCGACATGGCGCCACGCCTCCCCCGCGGTTTTGCGGTCGGGCTGGACGAAGACCTGGCGCACGGCGGCGGACACCACCGACTGCTGGTCCTTGGGCACATGACAGAGCAGCGAGCGAAGGAAATGAACCCGGCAGCGCTGCCACGTCGCGCTCAGGACTTGGCTGATGGCGGCCTTCAGGCCCTCGTGGGCATCGGAGATCACCAGCTTGACGCCCTTCAGGCCGCGACGCACCAGGGAGCGCAGGAACTCGATCCAGAAGGTGGCGGCCTCCGACTGGCCCAGCCCGAGGCCGAGGATCTCGCGGCGGCCATCCTGGTTGACGCCGGTGGCGATTATCGCGGCGATCGAGACGATCCGCCCGTCCTGGCGGACCTTGATGTAGGTGGCGTCCAGCCAGAGGTAGGGCCAGTCGCCGTCCAGCGGACGCTCCAGGAAGGACAGCACGCGGGTGTCGATCTCTTGGCACAAGGCCGAGACCTGGCTCTTGGAGATCCCCGTCATGCCGAGCGCCTGGACGAGATCGTCGACCTTGCGCGTCGACACGCCCTGGATCCAGGCTTCCTGGATGACGGCGGTCAGCGCTTTCTCCGCCGTCTTGCGCGGTTCCAGGAAGGCGGGAAAGTAGCTGCCCTGGCGCAGCTTGGGGATCTTCAGGTCGAGCGTGCCGAGCCGGGTTTCGAGCTGGCGAGGGCGCGAGCCATTGCGATAGGTGGTGCGCTCGTCGCTGCGTTCGTGGCGCGTCGCGCCGATCAGCCCATCGACCTCGAACGCCATCAGCCGATGCAACGTGTGCTCGGCGATGGCGCGCAGGAAGTCGCCGTCCGTGCTCTTTTGGATCTGCTCGAGAAGTGCCATTCTGTCGTCGGTCATCGGTGTGTCCTTGGTTGTGATCGCGTCTCGCAACCCGACCGTACCAAAGACGCTCGATGACCACCTCCTCCGTGTCGGCCCGCCTGCGAGGCGGAGGATCGGGCCGGGACCGGGCCGGAAGCCGTCGGCCTTGCTCAATCCAGAGCCCGGCCCCGCCCCGATCCTACAAGGGCGCTTTTTCCACCACGCCGCGGGACGTTACCGGCGCGGGCGGGCGTGCTGGCCATCGACGGCAAAACGCTGCGCCGCTCTTTCGACGACGCGGCGCGCGCCAACCCGCTGGCGGTGGTCAGCGCGTTTGCCTCGGCCACGCGCGTGGTGGTCGGCCAGCGGAGCTTCCGGGGGGCGCAGGGCGACAGCGAGATCGTGGCGGCGCGGGCCTTGCTGGGGTGCCTGGACCTGACGGGATGGCTGGTGACCGCCGACGCCATCCACTGCCAGGTGGACACCGCGCGCGTCATCCGCGACCAGGGGGGCGACTACCTTCTGCGGCTCAAGGCCAACCACCCCGCTCTGCATGGCATGGTGGTGGACTATTTCGCCGATCCGCAGACGCTGGCCGGACTGGACGCCTTTGAGACCACCGATGCCGATCACGGCCGCATCGAGACCCGGCGGGCCTGGGCCAGCCACGACCTGAGCTGGCTGCGCGGTCCCAAGTCGGCCTGCTCGGAGCCGGTTCTGCTCCCCGGCATGACCTGCCTGGGCATGATCGAGGCCACCGTCGAACGGAACGGCAAAACCACCGTCACCCGCCACTACCACCTCTCCTCGCGACCGCTCGGGGCCGAGGAGTACCTCAACGCCGCTCGCGCGCACTGGTCGGTGGAGAACGGCCTCCACTGCGTCCTCGACGTCACCTTCGACGAGGACCGCGCCCGAAACCGCAAGGATCACGGACCGGAAAACCTCGCCATTCTGCGCAAGCTCGCCCTCAACGTCCTCAACCGAGCCCGCCCCGACGTCTCCGTCCGGCGCAAGCGCAAACGATCAGGATGGTCCGACGACTTCGCCAGATCCATCCTCGGTCAAATGCGATGACCCTGGCCGCAACGGCTGGCCTTGCGGCGCGGGGCGCGCTATATCTCGCGCCATGCCGCACCGCCTCGCCCTCGCCGACCCGCGCCTGCCCGCCCTGCTCCTGGCGCTCGCCAGCGCCGGAATCCTCGGGGCGGCGCTCGTCTTCCAGTACGGCTTCGGCTACCAGCCATGCATCCTGTGCATC
>DATGWO010000028.1:0-2054 GCA_035299445.1 Sideroxyarcus sp. | reverse complement strand
CTGAAAAGAGTTTGGTGCAAACTTGCCAAGTACTAGACGGAGGATCTCATCCTTGGTGGTGGTTCCCGCTTGAATGTTCTCGGTGATAAAGGCAGCAATTGGTGGCTGCGCCGCGTTGACAAGGAGAGTGATGGCCTCGTTGTCGCTGGCTGACACCAGTTGGAAGTGTGTCTTGGCGCGGGCGATGAAGGCGTCGGCGCGTTCCGTGGTGGATTGCTTGGTCAGCTGGAGCTCAATGCGAGGGCCTTGTTGCGAGTGCGCCATCATGGCCGTCAGGGCATGGTTCGGCGTGAGGCCTGGGACGGTCTCGAGGAGAGCGCATTTGGCCTGTTTGTCATTCGCGTTGGAGTTGTCGAGTCCAAGGGCCTTGATGAAGGCGTCCAGGCGATTTTCGGTGTAGAGGTTCCACGCAGCGGCAAGAGTTGTTGGCGGCATGGTTGGACCTTGAAGGCGTTCGATGAGGACGGCTTTGGTTCCAGTAGTGGGGAAACCGTGACGTCGTGCTATTTCGCGCAGTAATTTGACCGTGAGTAGGTCAAGGCGCATTCGCTGGTCTGTCTAGGGGTTGATAATGAGGCTGCGACCAATGTGGACGAGCCCCCAATAAGATAGTCGTTTGATTAATAAGTGGTTTATTCACGGATTAGCAATGCATATCCAAAGATAATGATAAAGAGACGTATCAGTCTAAAGGCTAAGGTAACGGTGGAAACCTTCGTTGGGTTTTCCCCCTTACTCTCCCCCTTCTTTTGGAACTGGGTGGGGACTGCGAAGCTGGAGTTCCCAGCCAGGGAGGACGTACTGCCTGACACCATCCGTGCAGAGGTACCTGTTCCGTGGGTATTGTTCAATCACGATATAGGGGCCGCGGCGGCGTGGGAGAAACCGACGGTTCCGGGCATGGATCATCGTGGATTTGAGCCGAGGAACGTGAAGGACCTCCTGCCCTTCGGTGAAGGTGGCTGGCTGTTTGCGTTGGGCAGCGGTGGCCCAGACACGGGTGGCGTGCTCGGTACTTTGAGCGACGGCGTCGTGTGGTGGCGGTTCCTGGCCCTGGGTCCCATATTGGTGGTCAAGGGGAAGGCATGTAGCACGTTGGAGGAACGTCGAGGCAGGCTCAGCGTTGGTAGTGCTGTGGTAACGGCTGTTGTAGGCCTGTAGCGCCGTGGCAAGGTGTGAGGGCCAGTCGTGGGTGGTGGCTCCGATCTTGGCCAGGATTTCATTGATTGTTCTCACCAGGCGTTCAAGGCATCCATTGCCCTCAAAGTGGCGGCGGCCGGCGGGTGTGTGCGTGACACCATACTGGGCCAACAGGTGTTTCAGCTGGCAAGCTCGGAACTGCGGGCCAGGGTCGGAGAGCAATACCTTGAAGGAGCCGAATCGGCGGAAAATCCCTTGTAGGAAGCGGACCAGATGGCTGGCGTGTCCGGAAGGGGCGGGTACGGCCATGGCATATTTGCTGAAGTGGTCAATCCCAAGCAGCATGTAGCGGATGTTTCCGGCAATTGGCATGGGTACGACGTCCACGGCAAGGATGTGGTTAGGGCCTTCTGCTTTGATGGGAGCCGCCGCTGTTCCGACGGTGGTCGTCGGAGCATTGTGGAGGATGCAGTCCCGGCAGTAGCGTAGTTGTTGGAAGACTTTCTGGCGCATCCTGGGCCAGAAGAACCGGTCGCGGAGCGTCTGGAATACCTTCTGCCATCCTGCATGGCCCAGTTGGCGATGGCAATCGTCGATCAGCTGGCGTTGCTCAAAGCCGGTGGCAATGGTGGTCCGTTGTTTCAGGAGCAAAACCTTGTTTGGTTCCTGTAAACTGGGCGGAGCATCAGTCACGTGGTCGGAAAGGGTTTCGGATTGGAACGTTTCATACCTGGCTATGCCGCCCTTCTGGGCAAGGCAGGGCGGCGGGCCCGGTCTAGCGGGTGGCGTAGCCACCATTAGGTTCACCATGGATTGTGGTGGTCTGCTGAGGGCATCGGCAGCAACGTTCAGCTTTCCTTTGATGTGACGAAGGGTGTAGTCATAGCTCTCGAGTTGCAGCTTGAAGTAAACGA
>DATGWO010000027.1:0-323960 GCA_035299445.1 Sideroxyarcus sp. | reverse complement strand
AACGACCTTGAAATCGCGGCCGCTGTACGAGAGGGGATGGCCGTGCGTGAGGTGACCGCCGTGGGAAAGATCCATACCCATGATGGTGTCGCCCGGCTGCAGCATCGCCATGTAGACCGCGGCGTTGGCCTGCGAGCCGGAGTGCGGCTGCACGTTGGCGTACTCGGCACCGAACAGCGCCTTGGCGCGGTCGATCGCCAGCTGTTCGGCCACATCGACATACTCGCAGCCACCGTAATAACGCTTGGCCGGATAACCTTCGGCATATTTATTGGTCAGTTTGCTGCCCTGCGCCTCCATCACCGCCGGGCTGGTGTAGTTTTCCGAAGCGATCAGCTCGATATGGTCTTCCTGACGGCGATTTTCGTTCTGAATGGCGGCCCACAGTTCGGGGTCGGTGACGGCAATGGTGTTTTTGCTGGAAAACATGGCGGTTATCCCTAGAAGTTAGAAAACAGGAAGGCGCGGATTCTACCATGGCCGAGGGACACCCCGACAGCCGCATTCCAGAAGGCTTTACCGAACTTTCCGCCCGTCTGGCACTCCCATCGCGCGAGTGCTAGAATTAAATAAAAGGAGGAAATGCCATGAACGCAACCATGAATCTACCGACGCCGTCTGCCGTGGGCAGTTTGGAGGGGTATGTTCAGGCCGTGAGTCGCTTTCCAGTGCTGTCGCAAGAGGAGGAGTTGTCTCTGGCGACACGCTTCAAGGCGCAAAACGATCTGGATGCTGCCCGCAAGCTAGTGCTTTCCCACCTCCGCGTAGTAGTCAGCGTGGCGCGCGGTTATGCCGGTTACGGCCTGCCGCAAGCCGACCTGATCCAGGAGGGCAATATCGGCCTGATGAAGGCAGTAAAACGCTACGACCCAGAACGCGGCGTGCGTTTGGTATCGTTCGCGCTGCATTGGATCCGCGCCGAGATCCACGAATACGTGATCCGCAACTGGCGCTTGGTCAAGATCGCCACCACCAAGGCGCAACGCAAGCTGTTCTTCAACCTGCGCAGCATGAAACAGGGGTTGGAGCCGCTCAAGCCGCAACAGGTGAGCGAGATCGCCAAGCAGTTGAACGTGAGCGAACACGATGTGGTGGAGATGGAAGCACGCTTCGCCGGGCACGAGGTGGCTCTTGAGCCAGGCCCCGACGAGGAGGAAACCTATTCACCCATCAGTTATCTCGCCGACAACGAAGAACACGAGCCTTCCTATATTCTGGAAGCGGCAGAGCGTGAGCACCTGCACACCGCAGGTTTGGCACAAGCGCTGGCGAGCTTGGACGAGCGCAGCCGCCGCATCGTCGAGGCGCGCTGGTTGCGCGAGGACAACGGCGCCACGCTGCACGAACTGGCGGCCGAGTTCAACGTATCGGCAGAACGCATCCGCCAGATCGAGCAAAAGGCCTTGGGCAAGATGCAAGCCTTGTTGGCATTGCCGGCTACCGCCTGATCTTTCCGCCGCACAATAAAAAAGCCGCATAATCTGCGGCTTTTTTCACTTCACGACCCGGAGCGTCGGCCGGCTCGGCGGAGGCGGCTCCTCGGGAGGCGCGCCGGCATTGCCCATCGCTTCCGTCGGAGTCGATTCCTGCCCTTGGAACACCAGTCCTTGCCCGTTCTCCTTGGCGAAGATGCCGATCACGGCAGACACCGGCACGATGATCTGGTGCGCCACGCCGCCAAAACGGCCGCCGCAGGTGATGTCTTCATTGCCCAATTGCAGGTTGCGCACGGCTTCCATGCCGATGTTCAGCACGATCTTGCCGTCCTTGACGTAAGCCATCGGCACCTGGGTGTAGTCATCCACCTGCACCGCAAGGTACGGGGTATAGCCGGCATCGGCACACCAATCGTAGATGGCGCGGATCAGGTAGGGCTTGGTCGACGGTTCGCTCATGCCAAAGCAGACATCACTTGCGCATCGCCTTCTCGGCAGGAGTCATCGCCTCGCTGTAAGCAGGGCGCGAGAACAGGCGCTCTGCATACTTCATCAGCGGTGCTGCTTCCTTGTCGAGCTGGATGCCGTAATGATCCAGGCGCCAGAGCAACGGCGCAATCGCAACATCGAGCATGGAGAACTCGTCGCCCAGCATGAATTTCTGCTTGGTGAACACCGGCGAAATCTGGGTAAGGTTCTCGCGTACTGCGATGCGCGCCTTATCCGCCGCCTTGGCATTGTTGCTTTCCAGCGCTTCGATATGGCAGAACAGCTCCTGCTCGAAACGGTGCAGGAACAAACGCGCGCGGGCGCGCATCACCGGGTCCGGCGGCATCAGTTGCGGGTGCGGGAAGCGTTCGTCGATGTACTCGTTGATGATATTGGCTTCGTACAAAATCAGGTCGCGCTCGACCAGCACCGGCACCTTGTTGTACGGGTTCATCACCGCCAGGTCTTCCGGCTTGTTGAAGACATCCACGTCGATAACCTGAAAGTCCATGCCCTTCTCGAACAGGACGAAACGGCAACGGTGGCTATAGGGATCGGTCGTCCCGGAATAAAGTGTCATCATAAGAACCACCTACACAATAAAACGCTGTAACAGAAAACCAAAAGGCGGAGTTGTTGGCTCCGCCGTTCGGCACTTTGGTGAAACGGGGTGCGGAAATTACCACAAACGCACCCGACAATTCAATCCAATGTCAGTGGATATCCTTCCAAATCTCTTTCTTCAGCGCGTAAACCAGCACGAACAGGATAGCCAGGAAAGCCAGCACGATCCAGCCGATCTGGTGGCGTACCAGCTTGGCCGGCTCGCCCATGAACACCAGATAGTTGGTCAGATCGGCAACCGCGCCATCGTACTCGTCCGGCGTCATCGAACCCGGAGTCTTCAACACCAGTTTCTTGACTTCATAACCGTCGTGCTTCACCTCTTCCAACGCTTGCTCGCCCTGCAGGTCGGCCATGATGTGCGGCATGCCTACGCTAGGGAATGCCGTATTGTTCCAGCCGGTCGGACGCGAGGAGTCCACGTAGAAGCTGCGCAGGTAGGTATAAAGCCAGTCCGCGCCGCGCGAACGCGAGATCACACTCAGGTCGGGCGGTGCCACGCCATAGGCCAGCTTTGCGGAGTTGGCATCCATCGCCGCCTGCATGGTCGAACCGAGCTTCACATCCTCCGGAAGTTCCAGCTCCTTCTTGATCTGCTCTTCCGTCATGCCGATGTCTTTCAGGCGGTTGTAGCGCATGGAAGCGGCCGAGTGACAGGCCAGGCATCTGGAAGTGAACAGCTTGGCACCGCGCTGCAAGGATGTTTGATCCTTCAGGTTGATCGGCGCCTTGTCCAAATGAACGCCGGCCCCGCTGGCACTCGCCATAACCGGCAAGGTCAGCAACAGTGCCAGCACCGATAGTTTTTTGATTGCATTCATGTCAACGAACCCCTCTCAATTATTTGAACGTCACACGATCGGGCTCGTGCTTGCACTTGTCGATCTTGGTATACCAAGGCATCAACAGGAAGAAGGCGAAGTAGATGACCGCCAGCACGCGAGAGATCCATGTGTACAGTTCAGTAGCCGGCATCAAACCCAAGTAGCCCAGGCCGATGAAACTCACCACGAACAGTGCCAGGAAGGTCTTGTAGATCGGGCCGCGATAGCGGATCGACTTGACCTTGCCGCGATCCAGCCACGGCAGGGCAAAGAAGATCATCGTCGCCACGCCCATCGCCACCACACCCGGGAACTGCGAACCGAACATCGGCGGTACCGCACGCAGGATCGCGTAGTAAGGCGTGAAATACCACACCGGCGCGATGTGCTCGGGGGTCTTCATCGGGTTGGCAGGCACGAAGTTGTTGTACTCCAGGAAGTAGCCGCCCATGTCCGGCGCGAAGAAGATGATCGCGGCGAACACCATCAGGAATGCCACGGCGGCAACCGCATCCTTCACCACCATATAGGGGAAGAAAGGAATGCCGTCCAGCGGAATGCCGTTCGCGTCCTTGTGCTTCTTGATCTCGATGCCGTCCGGATTGTTGGAGCCGACTTCATGCAGCGCAACCAGGTGCGCCACGATGATGAGCACCAGCACCAGCGGTATGGCGACCACGTGCAGGGCAAAGAAGCGGTTCAGCGTCGTGTCGGAAACCACAAAATCACCGCGGATCAGGATCGCCAGATCATGTCCGACGAAAGGAACCGAGGAGAACAGGTTGACGATCACCTGAGCGCCCCAGAACGACATCTGGCCCCATGGCAGCAGATAGCCCATGAATGCCTCGCCCATCAGCGCGAGGTAGATGATCATGCCGATGATCCACAGTAGTTCGCGCGGTTTGCGGTACGAGCCGTACATCAGGCCGCGGAACATGTGCAGGTAGACCACCACGAAGAACATCGAAGCGCCGGTGGAGTGGATGTAGCGCAGCAGCCAGCCCCATTGCACGTCGCGCATGATGTACTCGACGGAAGCGAAGGCGAACAGCGCATCCGGCTTGTAGTTCATGGTCAGGAAGATGCCGGAGAGGATCTGGATCACCAACACCAGCAGCGCCAGGCCGCCGAAGAAGTACCAGAAGTTGAAGTTCTTCGGAGCGTAATACTCGGAAGCATGGGCCTTCCAGGTCGAAACCAGCGGGAAGCGCTCGTCGATCCAGCCGATCAGTTTTGTCAGTAGGTTCATCATGCTGCGGCTCCCTTGCTATCGTCACCAATCAACAGGCGTGTTTCACTCAGGTACTTGTGCGGCGGGATGATCAGGTTGGTTGGTGCAGGAACCCCCTTGAACACGCGCGCAGCGAGGTCGAAACGGGAACCGTGACACGGACAGAACCAGCCGCCCGCCCAATTCGATCCCAGATCGGCAGGAGCAACCTCGGGACGGAACGTGGGAGAGCATCCCAGATGAGTACACACGCCCAGCACCACCAGCACTTCCGGCTTGATCGAACGGGTCGCGTTATTGCAATACTCGGGTTGCTGCGGAACTTCGGAGGTCGGGTCGGCCAAGTCTTCATCATGCTTGACCAGCAAATCCAGCATCTCCTTGGTGCGGCGCACGATCCACACCGGCTTGCCTTGCCATTCCACACTGATCATCGTGCCCGGCGCAATGGTGCTGATATCCACCTCGACCGGTGCGCCGGCCGCCTTGGCGCGTTCGCTCGGCATCAAGCTCAAAACGAACGGTGCGCCGGCTCCTGCCGCGGCCACGCCGCCCGCCGCCGTCGTAGCAGCGATCAGCAACCGCCGCTTACTCTTGTCCACATTTTCTGTCATGTCCCTCATCCCTTAAATATTTAGAACGCATGCGCAACAACCAACCGGGACCATTTTCCGATCGTCCCGAAATGTCGTCAGGTAATAGAGGAAATTATCGCACTGCCTGTCGGTAAAATAACCCTCCGAACAAGCCAAGATTTGTCTCCCCCGACACAAACCCCATGCAAGCGGCAAATACTACAGAGCCATCCAGCGCACTGCAATCGCCGATTTATTGTTGTTTTTAATTGTTCTTGGCACCCTGCTTGACCCATTTCCGCAAGGTCAGGATGTATTGCCTATCCAATGTGCCGCTGGCATTCAGTCCGGCGGGCATCTTCAAGCCTTTGTTGGTCCCGGTAAGCAACTTGGTGAATGTGCTCGTTTCGCTGTTGCCCGGAACGACGACCTTGCCGAAATTCGTACCTTTCATCAATCCCTCATAAGAGGTCAAATCAAGGCCGCTCTTGACATAGCCTTTGCCACCGGGCTGGTGACAGCTGATGCAATAGTCATGCAATATCGGCTGGACGTCTTTTTTGAAACTGACCTCGCCGGCACCCAACACCTTAATCGCGCCTTCTTGAGGCTGAGCTGCTTCGCCTGCCGCCCACACGTTGACCGACAGCACCGCCAATACAAGCCCTCCCAACAACATTCTGTTTTTCATCTTATCTTCGTCTCCCCAAACACCCTGTACCGAAGGACTCCATACGCCACGAAGTCATGATCAGTTGAGTCAAGCTGCCGCAGCGGAATGGCGCTGCCCCGTAAGCTGTTCAAGTCGCCTTTTTTTCAGGCCCCTCCCGAACCGACGGCGATGTTACTTAACGAGTCTGGCAAATGCAACAACCCGCCGCCGCCCCGGCAGGGCAGAAATCCCGCTTCGATTCTTGTACACTGCCCGACATACCAATAAGGGAGCATGTGCATGAACGAACTGTCGCTTGATAACCTGTCGGCCTATTGGTCAGCCCCGGTGGTGGCCACCAATGTGGTGGTGTTTCTCAACCTGCTCGGCGCGCTGATCCTGGGGTTGATCGTGGGTTATGAGCGCTCCTACCACGGCCGTGCTGCCGGCATGCGCACCTACGGCTTGGTCTGCATGGCCTCCGCCGCACTGACCGTCATCGCCGGCTACCCCGCTTTCTGGTACGGCGGTCAAATGAACACCTATCTTGCCGCCGACCCCACCCGGATCATCCAGGGCATCGTCACAGGCATCGGCTTCCTCGGCGCGGGCGTCATCATGCGCGACGGACTCAATATCAGCGGTCTGACCACAGCGGCATCCATCTGGGCTTGCGCCGCCATCGGCATCATGGTCGGCGTCGGCTTCTACACTTCGGCGATCCTGCTCACCCTGCTCGCTGCCTTGTGCATGATGTGGGTATCCAAGCTGGAAAGCTGGCTGCCCTCGCGCCCGGCAATCTCGGTGACGCTTGAATTCCAGAAAGACTTCGTGCCGCTGGAAAACACCCTGCGCGATGTGGTTTATACCCACGGTTACGAGATCGCCACCGGCTCCTTCGCCATCCGCTCCAGCAACGACAAACTGGAATGGCACTTCGTCGCCATCGCGCTCAGCAAGAGCAGCGGCGTGCCGATGAACGAGCTGGCCAGTGGCTTGAGCACCCTGCAGGGCGTGGAAGATTTCTCGCTGTCGCACGCGCGGAACTGAGAAGCATCAGACCGGGTTGTCCTGGTCGAAGAAGCGGTGTGCCAGACCGAAACGCGCAGCCAGATGTTCGCCCAAGGCCTGCACGCCGTAGCGCTCGGTGGCGTGATGCCCGGCAGCGATGAAGGCAACGCCGGTCTCTTGTGCGACATGAACGTTCTGCTCCGAAACCTCCCCGGTCAGGAAAGCATCCACACCGAGCGCAATGGCTTGTTCGAAATAACCCTGCCCGCCGCCGCTGCACCAGGCGATGCGGCCGATGTTCGCATCCGCCCGGCCGATCACCAGCGGTGCGCGCTGCAAGGTGGATTGGATGTGCAGGGCAAATTGTTGCAAGGTCTGCGGCTGCCGCAAGACTCCGCGACATGCAATATCCTGCTCACCGAAGCACCCCTCAACAACGAGGCCGAGACGCTCGGCGAGTTGCGCATTGTTGCCCAGCAGCGGATGGGCATCGAGCGGGAGATGGTAGGCCAGCAAGCTGACATCGTGCCGCAGCAACAGGGCAACGCGGCGTTTTTTGACGCCGGTGATGACGGCATCTTCACCGCGCCAGAAATACCCGTGGTGCACCAGGATGGCATCCGCCCCCCATGCGATAGCCTCTTCCAGCACCGCCTGCGACGCCGTAACGCCGGTGGCGATGCGCGACACCTCGGCGCGCCCTTCGACCTGCATCCCATTCGGGCAGTAATCACGAAATCGGCTGACCGCCAGCTCGCTTTCGATATAATCGCGCAACTCTAACAATCGCATCGGGTTAGCCCCATCAATTAGCTGCTCAAATCATATCATGCGTAAATTCTGGCTCCTGTTCGCCCAAGCCACCACGGTCGGCCTCGCAATGCTGTTCGTGATCCACACCCTCAAGCCATCGCTGCTCCCCAATGCGGCGCGCAGCGGCGTGGTGACGCTGTACGAACACGGCATCGACGACGGCGGCGACCTGCCTGCTGTCGGTTTCAGCAAAGCAGCGCAAAAAGTGATGCCTGCGGTGGTGAACATCTTCACCAGCAGCGAAGTGAAGACACCATCGGCACCGTTCATGGACGACCCGCGTTTCCGTTTCTTCTTCGGCGACGAGTTCGACGACAACATCCCGCAGCAAAGTTCCAGCCTGGGTTCCGGCGTCATCGTCAGCCACGACGGCTACATCCTCACCAACCATCACGTGGTGGAATCCGCCGACGAGATCGAAGTGGCGCTCGCCGACGGCCGTACCGCCAAAGGCCACATCGTCGGTTCCGACCCGGATACCGATCTGGCCGTCATCAAGGTGGACATCGGCAACAACCTGCCCGCCATCACCTTCGGCCAATCCGACCAAGCCCATGTCGGCGACATCGTGCTGGCCATCGGCAATCCGTTCGGCGTCGGCCAGACCGTCACCATGGGCATCATCAGCGCGTTGAAGCGCAGCCATCTGGGATTGAGCACCTTCGAGAACTTCATCCAGACCGATGCCGCGATCAACCCGGGCAACTCGGGCGGCGCACTGGTGGATATAGAAGGCAACCTGCTCGGCATCAACAGCGCGATCTATTCGCCGAACGGCGGTTCGCTCGGCATCGGTTTCGCGATCCCGACCAGCACAGCCAAGAAAGTCATGGAGCAGATCATCCAGAGCGGCTCGGTGACGCGCGGCTGGGTCGGCATCGCGGTACAGGAACTCACCCCCGAACTGGCGGAATCGTTCAAACTGAAAGACACCCAGGGGGTGCTGATTGCGGAAGTGGTACGCGGCAGCCCTGCCGACAAGGCCGGCATCAAGGCGGGGGATATTCTTGTCAGCATCGATGACAAACCGCTGGCCGACTCCACCGTCATGCTGGAAACCATCTCCGCACTGCCGCCGGGTAAAGTGGCGTTGCTCAAACTGTTGCGCAACCAGTCAGAGATCGCGGTGCAGGTGAAGGTGGGGAAACGTCCGCGCCCTAAAGCTCAATAAGCAGCGGACTTTTCCGTTAAAGAATTTCCGGAAACTGCCGATTCACCAGATGAGGCAGATAACACGACGTATTTGAGGAGACCGCTAATGGCAGCAACCATCCCGACACCGCTCTTCGTCCTGGAGATGGCCAACAATCACATGGGGGACGTCGAACACGGCCTCTCGGTGATCCGCGCATGCGGCGAGGTCTGCCGAGCTTTTCCGTTCCGGTTCGCATTCAAACTGCAATACCGCGACCTGGACACCTTTATTCATCCGGAGGCAAAAGGGCGCGACGACATCAAATACGTCAAACGCTTCGCCGAGACGCGCCTGAGCCGCCAGGATTTCGACCGGCTGGTGGCGGAAATACGCGCACAGGGATTCCTCGCCATGGCGACGCCGTTCGATGAACCGTCAGTCGACGTCATCGAGTCGCAGAACCTAGACATCATCAAGATCGCCAGCTGCTCTTTCACCGACTGGCCGCTGCTTGAGCGCATCGTGCTCAACGACAAGCCGATCATCGCCTCCACCGCCGGCGCCAAGCTGGAAGAGATCGACCGCGTGGTGAGTTTCTTCGCCCATCGCCACAAGGAATTCGCCATCCTGCATTGCGTCGGCGAATACCCGACGCCGGACGAGCGCATGCACCTGTCGCAGATCGATTTCCTGCACGCGCGCTATCCCGGTGTACGCATCGGCTTCTCCACCCACGAAGACCCGGCCAACACCGACATCGTCAAGATGGCTGTCGCCAAGGGCGTCACGCTGTTCGAGAAACATGTCGGCGTGCCGACCGCTGCCTATCCGCTGAATGCCTACTCTTCTTCTCCCGAGCAAGTTCGCGCCTGGCTGCAAGCCGCACAACAGGCCTGGACCGTGTGCGGTGTCGGCGATACCCGCCTGCCGCCCAATCCGCAGGAAGCGGCCAGTTTGCGTTCTTTGCAGCGCGGCATCTTCGCCCGGCGCGCAATCGCTGCCAATGAAACCATCGGCAGCGACGACATCTATTTCGCTTTCCCGCCGCAGCCGGACCAATTCACCGCCAACGACTGGTTCAAATATGCCGAGTTCACCGCCACGGCCGCCATCGCACCGGATCAAGCCGTCGCGCCGGCCAACGCCAGCTGCGAGGACCGCCGCGCGCGCATCTGGGATATCGCCCGTCAGGTGAAGGAGCTGTTGTCGCGCACCCAGATCGTGGTGCCGGGCGGCGCCGACCTGGAGGTCTCACACCACTACGGGCTAGACCGCTTCGACGAGTTCGGCCTGGTGATCATCACCGTGGTCAATCGCGGCTATTGCAAGAAGCTGCTGGTGAGCCTGCCGGGACAGACGCATCCGGAGCAATATCACGAGAAGAAGGAAGAGACCTTCCACATCATCTACGGCGAGATCATGCTCGAACTCGACGGTGTGCCGATGGTATGCCGCCCCGGCGACGTGGTGACCATCGAACCCGGTGTGCGCCACATGTTCAAGACCGAGACCGGCGCGGTCATCGAAGAGATCTCGACCACCCACGACAAGAACGATTCCTTCTACACCGATCGTGCGATCATGGAAAACAAGCAGCGCAAGAGCCTGCTGACCTACTGGATGGATTGAGCGGTGAAAGAACAATACCGGGTTGCCGATTTCATCGCCGATTTCATCGCCGGCTTGGGTGTCGAACATGTGTTCCTGCTGCCCGGCGGCGGCGCCATGTATCTGATGGATGCGGTCGACAAGCATCCGGACATCGAAGCGGTGGCCTGCCTGCACGAACAGGCGGCGGCCATCTCGGCAGAAGCCTACGCGCGCATCAACGAGAACATCGGCGTGGCCATGGTCACCACCGGCCCCGGCGCGACCAATGCCATCACCGCCGTATCCGGCGCCTGGATCGAATCGGTGCCGCTGATGATCATTTCCGGACAGGTCAAACGCGCCGACATGCTGCGCGGTTCGCCGTTGCGCCAGAAAGGCGTGCAGGAAGTCGACATCGTCCGGATCGTCGAAAGCATCACCAAATACGCGGTGACGGTCGAACGTCCGGAAGACATCCGCATCGTCATGGAACGAGCAGCCCATGCAGCTCGCAGCGGCCGTGCCGGCCCGGTATGGATCGACGTGCCGCTGGACGTGCAGGGTGCACCGGTCGATCCGGCGACCTTGCCGCATTGGCAAGGCGATGGCGCCGTTACCACCACGCATGATTTCTCCGGCGAGATCGAGCGCCTGCAGGCGCTGCTGGCACAGGCCGAACGCCCGCTGCTGCTGGCCGGCCATGGCGTGCGCCTGGCCGGAGCTGCGCCGCTGTTCTGCGAACTGGCTGAGAAACTCGGCATCCCGGTGGTCACCACCTGGAACGCGCTCGACCTGCTGCCCTACGACCACCCGCAACTGGTCGGCCGCCCCGGCGTCGTCGCACTGCGCGCGCCCAATTTCGCGGTACAGAACTGCGACCTGCTGATCAGCATCGGCAGCCGTCTCGACAACATCATCACCGCCTATAACCCGCGCGGCTTTGCTCGCGGTGCCAAGAAGATCCTGATCGATGTCGACTGCAACGAGATCGACAAACTCGACATGGATATCACACTGGCGATCACCAGCGATGCGAAAGCCTTCCTGAGTGCATGGCTGAACACGAAACCGCAGCCCGACCCGGCATGGACTCCGTGGCAAGAGCGCTGCACCGACTGGAAGCGGCGCTATCCGGTGAACGACGGTGCGGCCTTCCCGGCCAGCGGACCGATCAGCCACTACCACCTGATGGATGCCTTATCGGACGCCATTCCCGAGAACACCATCGTCAGCACCGGCAGCTCCGGCCTCGCGGTCGAGGCGTTCTACACCATCTTCCGCAACAAGCCGGGGCAGCGCGTGTTCCTCACCTCCGGCCTCGGCGCCATGGGCTACGGCTTGCCGGCCGCAATCGGTGCCTGCTTCGCGGGAGGGTGCAAACCGATGGTGGCAATCGAGAGCGACGGCAGCCTGCAGCTCAACATCCAGGAACTGGCGACGATGCGCGCATTCGATCTGCCCATCTGCCTGATCATCATGAACAACAATGGCTACGCTTCGATCCGCAACACGCAGCGCAACTATTTCAACGGTCGCTTCGTAGGCACTGGGCCAGAAGCAGGATTGTTGCTGCCCGATCTGGAGAAGGTGGCGGCGACCTACGACCTGCCGTTCCTGCGCATCAGCGATGCCGCCGAACTACACGGCAAGCTGCAACAAGCGATGAATCAGCCGCGTCCGCTGCTGGTGGATGTGCGCCTGATCGCCAATGAAGCGCTGGCACCCAAGGTCGCAGCGCTGCCGCAACCCGACGGCTCCATGCTGTCGATGCCGCTGGAAGACATGTCGCCGCTGCTGCCGCTGGAAGTGCTGCGCGGCGAGATGGTGGCAGGACTGTCTGCACAGTCGCTGGCGGCCAGAAAACATTAACTACACCCCGCACATGTCCGACTCCTGTTGCAGAATGTGCGCCTCACCGCTTCCTGCGAAGTCCTTGCTGCATTTCAACAACATGCCCGCAGCCGCCCAGTTCCTGCCCGATGCGCAAACGCTCGCCCAGGACAAAGGCATCGAACTTGCAGTGTTCCAATGCGCCAGCTGCGGCTTGGTGCAGACCGGCAATCCACCCGTCGCCTATTACAAGGAAGTCGTGCGCGCCGCCGCGTTCTCGGAAGAGATGCGCGCGTTCCGCCGCGAACAATTCGCGGCTTTCGTGCAGAAGCATGTGCTGCATGGCAAGAAACTGCTCGAAGTGGGCTGCGGGCGCGGCGAATACCTTAGCCTGTTGCAGGAAGCCGGAACCGAAGCATACGGCACCGAATACGCCGAGCCATCGGTGCAGCACTGCCTCGAACAGGGGTTGCGCGTATCGCGCGACTTTGTCGACAGCCCGGACCATGCGCTGGCGCATGCCCCGTTCGATGCCTTTGCCGTGCTGAACTTCCTCGAACACTGGCCCGACCCGAACGCGAGCCTGAGAGGGATCGCGCATAACCTGGAAGACGGGGCCATCGGCCTGGTCGAAGTCCCCAACTTCGACATGATCCTGCAAAAGAACCTGTTCACCGAATTCATCAGCGACCACCTCTGTTACTTCACGCGCGAAACGCTGGAGACGCTGTTGCGCCTGAACGGCTTCGAGGTGCTCGAATGTACCGCGATCTGGCACGGCTACATCCTCTCGGCGGTGGTGCGCAAACGACGCACCTGCGATGTCTCGGCCTTTGCAAGCAGCCGGCAAAAACTGAAAAACGAAATCGACGGATTCGTCGCGCGCCACCAGGAGAGCGGCGTCGCCATCTGGGGCGCGGGACACCAGGCGCTGGCCAGCATCGCCCTGCTGGGACTGGCCGGGGAGATCAGATACGTGATCGACTCGGCGCCGTTCAAGCAGAACAAGTTCACCCCCGCCAGCCATATCCCCATCGTCGCACCGGAACGCCTGCGCAGCGATCCGGTGGGTGCGATCATCGTCATGGCAGCCAGCTATTCCGACGAAGTCGCCAGGATCATCCGCCGCGATTGGGGCGATTCCATCCGCATCGCGATCCTGCGCGACTTCGGCCTGGAGAACATCTGAATGAATGTCCACGGCCTGATCGACGCACTCGAATCGCAGCTTGCCGATCCGGCGCAAGGCTTGCCGGAAGAGCTGTTCCTCTTTGTCAGCAGACTGACGCCCATCGTGAATGTCGATCTTTTGCTAAAGAATTCAGAAAACGAGACGTTATTAACATGGCGGGAAGACCAATTTTACGGCCCCTGCTGGCATGTGCCCGGCGGTATCATCAGGTTCAAGGAGACCGCGGCCAAGCGCATCCATGCCGTGGCGGAAGCGGAACTGGGAGCAAGCGTTGAATTCGAACAGACACCCCTGGCAATCAATGAGCTCATGGCACGCGGCAGGAACACGCGCGGCCATTTCATCTCGTTGCTGTACGATTGCAGGCTCACCAGCCCGCTCGACCCGGCACGCGCCTATGCATCCGGCGCCATCCGGCATGGCGAGTGGGCATGGCACGCAACATGCCCCGAGAACCTGATTCCATCCCAAGGGGTATACAAGAAATTTATCGATGGCCGCGACGCGTCTCGAAGCAACTGAAGAGGAATCTCCATCATGACCACGATCACGGAAATGCCGGATAGCAAACTGACCCCGGCCGAATTGGCGAAGCGCGAGGGCCTGAAGGCCAGGAAACCCTATATCGCCGCCAAGCTCGCCGCCATCTCGGAAATGGAAGAGCGCGGCGAGATCAGCCCCATCATCCGGCTGGAGAAGAGCTACCTGTGCAACTTCCAGTGCACGCACTGCTCGGCCGAGTACTACATGGACCGCCACAAGGAGAAGGTGTTCAAGATCGAGGATGCGCGCCGCAAGATCGACCTCGCCGACATCCGCGAACTCTCGCGCCAAGCCGACGAGTTAGGACTGGCCCGTTTCGTCATCACCGGCGGCGAACCGCTGGTGATGAAGGACTTCGATGCCGTGGTCGAAGCTATCGACCCCGAAAAACATTACATCATCACCGACACCAACGGCTGGTTCCTCGATGACGCCCGCGCAAGACATCTCAAAGCCATCGGTGTGGAGAAGGTGCAGCTGTCGCTGGACAGCATGATCGAACAGGAGCACGACGCATTCCGCAACAAGCCAGGCTCATACAAAAAGGTGATGCGCGCGATCGACGCCTCGCTGGATGCCGGTCTCAACCTGCTGCTCTCCACGGTACTCGTCAAAGGCCGGGCGAAGACCGCTGAATTCCTCGAAATGTGCAAGTTCGCCACCGACCGCAACATCGGCCTGTACGTCTCTTATGCCAAACCCACCGGCTCCTGCACCGACCATCCGGAATTCGTGATCGAAAAGGAAGATGCGGACATCCTGCGCGAGCTGGAAAAGGAATACAACGTCTTCACTCACATGACCCCGACCTACGGCTCGTTCAAGGGTTGCATCACGGTGAAGGGCATCATCACCGTCACCTCGACCTTCGAGGTGACGCCTTGCCCGTATATCGATTTCTCGCTTGGCAACCTGCGCGAGACACCGCTGAAAGAGATCCTTGCGCGCGGCATGCGCAACCCCTGGCTCGGGCCGTACCGGCCGGATTGCATCATCGGCGAGGACCAGCAGTTCATCAAACTGCATATGGAAAAGACCAAGGGCGTGACACAGCTGCCGGTGCCATGGGGACAGGGTTTTTCGGATGCCGACTCGCTGGTGGATTAACATTGTGCAGCTTTTAAAGAATTGATCTTATGAATCCGAATCAGGTTGCATCAAATGCCGGCGGTGCCGGATCGCTCTTCGATGACCATGGCCGCTGCATACCGTCCGATCTGACCGCCGCTGTGCATCGCAAGACGCGGCGTTACTTCGGCTTCAACCAGCCCGCGATCGACTACGCCGAGATACACGCACGGTTGAGCAAACACCTTGGAAACCCCGACATCACGCCAGCCGAGTTCGAGCAGCGCGCCACAGCCATCCTGCAAAGATTGCGTGACGATCCGCTCACCAGCACGATCGCCAAGGGCGTGGGCGTTCCGTTCCTGCTACCCCAAGCCGACTACGCGGATTATGGCGAGGCGCTGGAAAAGACCTATCTGCACGCGGTGCAAAGCGCCTTTGCCGAGAGGCTACCCGAGTACCTTTTTGTGAATCATCACAAAGGCGGCCTCGCCGGCAAGCTCGGCGTCGCGCCGCAATCGCGCCATCAGCGCCTGGTTGCGGCGATGCAACAGGCGCCAGTGGTGGGTTATTTCTTCCCCTGCCTCACCGAGTATTCGATCCCGGCGACACTCGAACAAACCGCCAGGCTGCCCGAGCAGTTCCTGCTCGCTGGCGGCTTCGATACCAGCGCCGCGTTGATCGGCTCGCCCGATCTGCTGCTGCGGACCGACGGCTATCCCCCGTTGCTGTGGCTGGCCGCGCTGACCGGCGAGAAAGAGAACGCGGGGTATCACTTCGAGGCCTACGGCTACAACCTGACCTTCAACCGCCGCCCGCATTTCGGCCAGGTCGCCGAATACTGGGCAAGCGGTTTGGTCGTGCTCGGCTAAGACGACAACGCTGATGACAAACAAAACGCTGATCTTCGATTTCGACGGCACACTCATCGATTCCGCACCCGGCATACTGAAGGCCTTTGCCGATGCGCTGCACGAGACCGGCATCGCACCCAAGGTGGCGCTCGACTCCAACCTGATCGGACCGCCGCTGAAAGAAACGCTGATGCGCCTGAGCGGCAGCGACGATTCCGCCTTGCTTGAATCGCTCACGGAACGCTTCAAACATCACTACGACAGCACCGGCGTGGCGACCACCGAGGCATATCCCGGGGTACAGTCGATGCTGGACGCCTTCGCCGCCGCCGGCACCGTGATGCACATCAGCACCAACAAGCGCCTCTCGGTCACCCATGCGATCCTGGCCAAACTGGGATGGCAGCAGTTGTTCACCTCGATCTACGCGCTGGACATGGTGGAGCCACGCCTGCCGGACAAAGCGCAGTTGCTGTCGAAACAGCTCGGCGAACAACGTCTCGATCCATCCGTCACAGTCTATATTGGCGACAAGCTCGAAGACGGCCACGCCGCAAAAGCCAACGGATTGTCGTTCCATTATGCCTCGTGGGGATACGGAAACCTGCAACGCACACAACTGGAGGGCGGCTGGAATTGGCTGGATCACCCGTCCGATCTCTGCGACATCTGCCGACCATGAAAAATTCTGGCCCCGCCTATGCGATCGAGCAGGACCTGGCCGCCATCACCTCGCGGCTGGATGGCTTGTGGGACGGGCTACGCAACGAATCGATCTTCATCACCGGCGGCACCGGCCTGTTCGGGCGCTGGCTGCTGGAGAGTCTGGCCTATGCCAACCGCGAACTGCGGCTGAACCTGAAAGTGACCGTACTCACCCGCGATGCGCAAGCCTTCAAGGCAACCGCGCCACACCTGGCCAACGATCCGGCCATCGACTTCCATCACGGCGACGTCAGGGATTTCGACTTTCCGCAACGGCACTACGCCTACATCATCCACGGCGCGACCACCTCCGCCGGGGAGACCTTCCGCGGCGAAGACCCGTTGCGCAAGTTCGACACGTTGGTCACCGGCACCCGGCACACGCTGGATTTTGCCGTGCAATGCAAAGTGAAGCGCTTTTTGTTCCTGAGTTCCGGCGTGGCCTACGGCGTGCCACCTGCCGGGGTCGACTTCATCCCCGAAGATTATGCCGGTGCACCCGACACCACGGATGTGGACTCCGCGTTGGGGCAGGCGAAACGTGCAGCCGAATTCCTCTGCGCCTACTATGCACAAAAGAACGGATTCGAGTATTCCATCGCGCGTTGCTTCTCATTCGCCGGCCCGTTCCTGCCGCTCGATATCCACTACGCGATCGGCAACTTCATCGGTCAGGCATTGTTCGAAGGCGAGATCACCGTGAAAGGTGACGGTTCGCCCGTGCGCTCCTATCTGTATCTGGCTGATCTCGCGACTTGGCTGCTGACGCTTCTGCTTAAAGGCAAGAACGGAGAAATCTATAACGTCGGTGCGGATCGTGCGGTCACCATCCTCGAACTGGCACACCTAGTGCGCGATGTTCTAAGTCCGCGAAAGCCCGTCCATGTATTGGGAAAATCCTCGTTTAGTGTAGGCAATATGATTCGAAACACTTATGTGCCCGACATCGATCGGGCACGTCAAGAACTTGGACTTGAGGTGTGGACTCCGTTACCGGAGAGCATACGACGGACTGCCGCATGGGCACTGGCCCACAATGCGGCAGAACATGGAGGTGGCCGATGATGCAGGAACTCACGGGCATCACCTCCGTCCTGATTCCCATATACAACCACGAGCGCCACGTGGCGCAAGCACTGGACAGTTTACTCAACTCGGATTGCAGCAAGATCGAACTGATCATTTGCGATGATGCCTCGAGCGACCGTTCTTTCAAAATTGCCGAAGACTGGCTTGAACAACACGGCTCCTCTTTTTTCAAGGCCACGTTATTGGCAAATGAAACCAATCTCGGGGTCACGGCCAACCTGAATAAGCTGGTTCAATCCGCATCGGGCGAGTTTATTACGTTTCTGGCCTCTGACGACATGTTTGCCGAGCGCGCGATTGATACTCAAAAGCAGTATCTGCTCAATCACCCTTCTGTTGATTTTGTGTTTGCCAATTGCGGAATTGTCGATACCTCCGGGCGTACTTTAAAGCGGGAAGTCATCTCGAAGCTTCAATCAAAGCTGCTTGTTCTGAGAACGTATCTTTTGCTGAACGTGATGTTCAACTGGAGCGTAGTCTGGGCGAGAACATTGGCGCGCAGGCAAAAATTCATCGCATTAGGTCGCTACATTGAAGAACACTCAATAGAAGATCGCTGGATTGCCCTGAAGATCATGAATACCCGCCGTTATGCGTACTTTCATAACGTTGTGTATTTATACCGCTTCAGAGGAGCTGAAAAACACCCGGTGATAGGAGTTGAAATTGCCAGACGCGAATTCCACAATGTCGAGCGACGCCTGCATCCTGAATCGACTGGCTTATTGAATTTTCTGCTGTGGATTCGTCGCCTGCCCTTCAAAACCAACCACGGGAAATGGCCCTGCCGTTTCTAGCGTGAAAGCCGCTTATCCCGGCCAGCCCCGCCTTCTCTTTGCATTATTTCAGAAAATCGAGGCTGTAGGACTGGGAACATGCACCACCGGCACTGAACTTCTTCTTGAACCTGTCGAGAGACTCGTTCAGGATTCGTCCCTCCTGTTCAGTGCTTATTCCAAAACTGAAGTACTTTTTCCCCAAGCCCTGCGCATATTCAATCGCCTTGTAATAAACCATTTCCAGTGCATCCAATTCATACCCCCGTGCGCTGGAGCTTCCATACTGCACGTGAACCACTGTAGGCGTCAGAAACAGCATCGCACCAGCAACAGCCTCCTCACCCAGGCGTGCAACAATCCAGTCCAGGTTATCCGGACACAAATCATGCAGAAGTCGTATCTCGTTTAATGTGTGCACCGGCGTTAGGCCATGCTTTCGAGACAAATTATCTGCGGTAATATTCCACAACGCTTCGGCATTTTCCCAGCCGTGCGATACGGTCACCCCGGCCTTCCGCGACTTCACAAGCCCGCGCTGACGCTTATCCCCCCAGACAAGCGGCGCCGTCAGGCTTATCGTCCGCCCTAGATCCGTTCGGATATTTTCAAAACCCAGTTTGGACAATGCCCACACATCCTCTTCGCATGGTATTTGATGATAGAAAGAAGGGATGGCCTTGTAGATTATTCCTGCATAGCCCTGTTTTTTGTAATGCGAAATGATCGCCTGAAAAATCTCAACGATTACATTCCCCCCCACCATGCCCTGATGCAGCAATCCCCCATACGTAATACCGGGATGACTGACAATGATGCGCGTATCGTCTGCACTTTCAGCGGCAACAAATATGGCGACGAGCGAGTCATGGTCATAAACCATCAACGACCGATCCCTGAACCGGTCACCGTGATACGAGAGGAAGGCTCTGGAATGCAGAAAGGTGGCCATTGGGGCTGTTGCAACAAACGCCTCCCAATGTATCAAGTGCTTATCCCGGTTATATTCTTCCAGCCGCATAAGCTACGCCTCCCGTGTGCAGAAAATTGGGGCTGTCATTCGCCCACTTTTCTCGCACAAACGCCGATATTCGCAAGCAAGTGAGGAGGAAGGACATCAAGCCCACAGAGTGCTTGCAGCAGATCATCCGGGTAATCCAACATCATGCTGTTAGGCACGGTTTTAATGAAATTGCCAAATTCGCTTTCCACTTTGAAGCCAGCATCCTCAAAGTCCTTCTTGAACGCATCCAGCGTATACACGCGCAAATGTCCAACCAAACCGTCCCGTGGCGAGAGGTCCTCCACTTTCCCCTGCATCCCCATAGCAACTGCAAGTTGCCGGTGTATTGACTCAGCGTTTGGCACGATGGCAATTATTTTCCCATCTTTTTTCAGCCATTTCCGAACATGTCTAAGCAAGCACGGAACATCTTCAACATGCTCCAGCACATGAAACGAGAGCACAACGTCATAACGTTGCTCCGGGACAAAGTCCTCAAACATCGAGTGAATAATCTTCAAGGAAGGAAATCGTTCACGTGCTCGTTTCGCCAAGATGGCGGAGCCCTCGATAATGTCTTGCGTTATCGAGTTCTTAATGAATTCCGGTGTCATCACCCCGTCGCCAAAACCCATCTCGATAACTCTGTCGCCCAGATTGATATATTGCATTATCTTTGGCACTGCCTGGATTTGAACCAAATTTTCCAGGTGCCGATCCTTTATATCCGCGTTGTCGTAATAGTCCGTCGCAAACCGATCAAGAATCTCTGGTGTGACTTGTTTCATTTCCTGCATATTCGCCTCGTTGTTTTCCAAAGAAGTCATCAGCCTTCCCGCTGCAATTAAACACAATCAGAAATCAAGAGAGATACCCCCTGCTTGAACCTGGATGCTGATTTCTCCTGCGCCAGTCGGCTCAGGAGAACGTCTCCGCAATTGTTAGCCCCTGCACTATTTGTTCGTTTAAGGAGGCAGCACCATACCCGAGCAAGTGCGAGGTCAATATCGCCCCCGGCGTCAGTTCGGCAAGCTCCGCATGAGCCGTCCGCATATCCGCAATCAGCTCAACGGTAGGCAATACCAAGACGTTTTTCACCACCATGCACTTCAGAACGCGAACCGCATCATCATCCTCAATTTCCATTATCTCCATAAGTTCGTTCCTTAACGCGACCTCGTCTGTCACTCCGGGATGAAGCCTGTGCAAGTATTCCGGACTTGCTTCAATCGTCACCCGATGGAACTCAGGTGACAATCCTGCCATCGCATCCTGATCGGTCAAACGATAACTTGCATAAGCTTCATCCACAACCATGAGGCCGCCGTATGAATACCGAATCACGTCTGCCCGCACCAGCGCAAAGAGGATGGTGACCGTCGTTGCTGCACCATGGGGAGATGTCTTGCCTCCGAACAAATGGCGTGCCCGATCCGGAGCAAGGCCCAATGCAAGTTGCCCTCCAGAATACCGAGCACCCCCATCCAGCATGGCCGTCCAGTCCCCCGCCTCATTCTTCAATGAGACTACTGCCTCGTTTACCAGGTTGACGTTAGGCATATGGGCCAACAAATCATGCAAGTCGCGCACACTGCGACTGACACTACCCGCAGGGGGAACCCAGTATGGAGTTTCAGCCAATGCATGGGACTCACCACGCATCGCGCTTGCCAGTGTTTCCGGAAAATACAACGGCGCCCAAGCTGCCCGGTGATATCGGGCAAGAAAACCCTCGGAAGATACGCCCATCAATTTCCGCACAAATGGCTCAATAAATTGCAGATGAATCGCTTCACCGTGATTTGCTTGTGCTGCCTCGGCGTAACTTAACGCATCATAAACATGAGAATGGATTTTATGGGTTGGATGGTATTCATCCTGTCTGGAAATCACTTCCGGCGGGCGCAAGTCAAGCCCAACGAAAGCTTCCAGCCGGTCGGATATCAGATAATCTGGAACTTGGCGACCTTTTACCAAACACTGCACCGTGGGAATACGCCGCATGCCTATGTTTTCACCAAGCCAGCGGTCGACCAAACCACCAAAGCGGGCCCAGTCATATCGCACAGAAGCATCATAGGTCTGCAGATCAGGGGCTTCTCGGGGATACACATGTCTTTCCAACACGACCATCCCCGCATCGAAATCAAACCCCTCGAGCGACATTCCGACAAAGTACCCTCCCAACGGCTTGCCGTCCGTCAATACCGTCACCGGCTTGCCTTGACGCGCAAGCTCCAACGCTCCCACCAGAATGGCAAATGAATTACCAACCAACAGAGAGGGACTCAAAATGATTTCCTTGCGTTAACCCATATTTCAGAGCCAAGATCAGGCAACCACTGCACCAGGTTATTAAAACCATCCAGCATGACTGGCGTCAAAAAACCCGCATCCACCAATTGTTGCATTTGCGCATGGGTGAACGGTTTGACAAGTATGCTGCCATGCTCAATCTTCCGAAATCCGGCAGCTTCCAACTCAACCCCAAGCGAGTCGGCATCGTACATCGTCGCGCGCTGCTGCATTCTCCGCTGCATGTCGGATTGTTCACCCGGTTGAGAAATCAAGCCCATTGCCAAAGCCAGGAGCCTGTGGAGTGAACGGGCGTTGGGAACGTTGACATGAAGTACCGTATCGGGCCCACATAATCGGTATACATTGGCGAGCAAAAGTGCGGGGTTACTTACCTCGTGCAGCAGGCTGCTCAAAACAACCATATCGAATTGCGGCTCATCCGGGAAAAAGTCTTCCACAAAAGATTGCACGACCGTTACCCGCGGGCGATTCTCCGCCAACTGTCTTGCGCGATTGAAAAATTCAACTGACGGTTCGATAGTCGTGACTTCAATATCGCCCTCCAGGTCGGTAAACAGTGGCGCATCTCCACAACCGATCTCCAGCAAACGCAACGGTTGATGGCGCATGACCTCTCGCAGCACAAGCTCCCGCCGGTATTTAATCTGGATCGGCTCGAATGGCAATTCCCGATACTGAGCCGCATATTCAGCCATATCACGAGGATACGTTGTATTCATAGGTTCCTAGCTTTCCATGGTGGCGCGCCAAGTCCTGACTTCATTTTGTCGCGCGTTTTAGGCCGCTCTCAAACTCCCAAAGCGCAGCTCTCAAACAGAGAGGGGCATACTATCAGCCTTTCATATCTCAGGCCGCAGCACCCGAAATCCCAAAGACCTTATCGGCACTTTAAGCGCGATGTTGAATGCAATGAGAATGTTTTTTGCGCTACTATTAACCATTAATGGCATCTTGTGAGGCACTGTTAATATGGCACTAAGTGACTGTAAATTATTCGACCTTCCCAAGATTACCGATCAGCGAGGCAACCTTACATTCATCGAGAGCGGCGTACACATCCCTTTCGAAATACAGCGTGTCTATTACCTTTATGACGTACCGGGAGGATCAGAACGCGGTGGTCATGCCCACAAAAAACTGCATCAATTCATCATCGCCATGTCCGGCAGTTTCGATGTGGTGCTGGATGATGGAACGGACAGGAAGCGGATCCATCTCAACCGCTCTTACAACGGACTCTACATGTGCCCGATGATGTGGCGCGAACTGGATAATTTTTCGTCTGGCTCAGTATGCATGGTGCTCGCCTCGCGCCATTTCGATGAGAGCGACTATATTCGCGACTATCAACAATTCAAGACTGCCACCTCTACCGACAAAATTTGCGGGGGGAAGATGGATTCCGATGTCTGACTCCACTATTACCGGACGCATCTTCATCGCCGGTACCGGACGTTCCGGCACCACACGCCTTGCCCAATTACTCGGTAGCCACAAACGCATCTACTGCGTAAAAAATGAGGCTCGCTTCCTCACCGACCCGGATGGCCTGCAAGATCTGATCGATGCACTCAGCAGCCGCTACACCATTTATCACGCAGATCAGGCACTGAAACGCTTTGACCTCATGATGCGTGAAACTCTGGTCGGGCTGAAGGAGAATGCGTTCAAGAGCTGGCACCTCGACAAGAATTTCGGCCAAGAGCTGTATTTCACCCGTCTGAACAAATTCATCTCCGACTTGGTCGATTACGAGTTTGACGAACAGGTTCCGGTTGATTCGCTGTTCAATCCGGACCGGCATTACTGGCCTTCCCAGAGCAGAAGCTACCGCCGCGTCGTCGGCAAATATTTTCGCGAGCGCGAGAACATCATCGGCCTGTGCCGGAATTTTGTGGATGACCTGTTCGGCAGTGCCGCCATTGCCGGCGGCAAGGACTTCTGGTGCGAAAAGACACCACTGAATCTGCTAAACATCCCATTCCTGTGGGAACTGTTTCCCAGCTCGAAAATCGTGCATATCAAACGCGACCCGCGCGGCGTTGCCTACTCCCTCACCCAGCAGACGTGGGCGCCCGGCAATATCGCGGACGCGATCAAGATCCTGATCCCGATCTATGACAGATGGCAGACACTCAAGAATTCGATCGAGCTTCCTGCGGACAGGTACATCGAGATCAAGTCGGAGACTTTCTTCACGGACTGCCGCAACCAATCCGGCCTGCTGCTGGACTGGCTCGGCGCCGGCTCCGCAGAAATGGACATGGTCAATATTTCGTCTGAACGGATCGACTCCTGGCGCAACAAGATAGCGCCGGCCGACCTTGCATTATGCAATCGCCACTTATCCCCCTACATTTCCCTGATGGGGTATGACGATCTCTAGCCGTCCATCGACTTATCCAATGACCGTTCCGTTTCTTGATCTGGCAGCCGGCCATGCGCAACTGGGCGCGGATATAGACCTCGCCATCCAGCGCGTGGTGCGCTCTTCGCACTTCGTCCTTGGCGAGGAAGTGGAGCAATTCGAACGTGAATTCTCCGCCTATACCGAGGCAGCGCATTGCATCGGGCTGGGCAACGGACTCGATGCCCTGCATCTGGCCCTGCGAGCCATGGGCGTGGGACCGGATGACGAGGTGATTGTGCCTGCGCACACCTTCATCGCGACCTGGCTGGCGGTCAGCCATTGCGGCGCAACACCCGTTCCGGTCGAACCGTCGGAAGACAGCTACAACATGGACCCGCAGCGGATCGAGGCCGCTTTGACTGAACGCACCAAGGTCATCATGCCCGTCCACCTTTATGGCCTGCCCGCCGATCTGGATACCATCCTCCCGCTTGCCCGCCGCCATGGACTCCGTGTGCTCGAGGATGCCGCCCAGTGTCACGGCGCACGTTACAAGGGACGGCGCATCGGTGCGCACGGCGATGCCGTCGCCTGGAGCTTCTACCCAACCAAGAACCTTGGCGCCATGGGCGACGGCGGCGCCGTCACCTGTGCCGACCCGGCGCTGGCCGAACGCATCAGATTGCTGCGCAACTATGGTTCGCGGGAAAAATACGTGAACGACATACGCGGCTTCAACAGCCGGCTCGATCCTATGCAAGCCGCCATCCTGCGCGCCAAACTCAAACATCTCGACAGCTGGAACGAACAAAGAAGGTTGCTGGCGCAACGTTATGCGCAAGAGCTGGCGGATAGCGGATTCATCCTGCCTGCGGCAACGACCGATGCAGATCATGTCTGGCACTTGTACGTAATCCGTTCCCCACAAAGGTCGCGCCTGGCAAACTGGCTGGCGTCGCAGGAGATAGCTACGCAGATCCATTACCCGATCCCGCCGCACCTGCAATCTGCCTATGCCGATCTCGGCCTGGCACGCGGCAGTTTCGGGATCGCGGAAAGGCTGGCCGACGAGCTCATCAGCCTGCCGATGTGGCCGCAAATGGAACACGCCATGCAGGATCGGGTGATTGCCGCTTTACGGAAGTTCCCGCAATGACCTTGCATAGCCTCAGCATCTCCCTGCAAACCTACAACCGTGGCCATAGCGGTTATCTGCGCACCGCGCTGGAAGCCATTCTGGCGCAGACCTACGGCGATTTCGAATTGCTGGTGATCGACAACCACAGCACGGATGACACGCCAGAGATCGTACTGTCATACAAAGACCCGCGCCTGACCTACATGCGGCTGCCGCCGGGCGGCACGCCGGCGGACAGCATCCGGCGCGCCTTCGGCGCCTGCAGGGGAGACTATCTGCTGACCACCCATGATGACGACATCATGGTGCCGACCATGGTCGAGCGCCAGATGCGTGTCATGGCACAGCATCCGGAGCTGGGATGTCTGGCGACCAATGTCTGCCTGATCGATGATCGCGGCAACACCCTGCAAGATCGCTTGTACGAAATGGAGGGCGACCGCCTGTTCGGGATCGGCGATTACATCCAGACCTACTTCGAAGAGAAACTCTGGTTCCCGACGCCGACGCTGCTGTTCAACCGTCACCTTGAGCCGGAAAAAAACCGCTCGTTCGTCCGCGAGACCAGGCCGGATTACGCACCCAGCGGGGATATCGCCGGCCTGTTCAGCATCAATACGCGCGCGCCGGTAGGCATACTGGCCGAACCGCTGCTGCGCTACCGGCAACACGCTGCGCAGGAATCGCGCAATGTCGACCAGAGCGCTCCGCTGGTGGCGCTGGCGAAATATGCCGAAAGCCTGCTCGAAACACCCGGCCCCGATCAGCGGCTGCGCGCGCTGGCACCCACCGTCCACGCTTTCTCGGCGCGCTATCAGGCGCAGGACCGCTTGTTCAAGGCGGCAGGCATGCCCGAAGCCGCGCTGGTGGAATTGAAAGCGCACTGGGAGCATTCGGTAACGCCGGATAGCCGGGGCGTGGATGCCGCACTTCCGTTCGAGATACTGCTCGGCGAGGCCGGAAAAGGATTGAGCATCCCCGACGATGCGCTCGACCGCTTGCTGCGCTCGCCCGCCAAGGGCGGCAGCCAGCTCGCCTATCGCCAATGGGCCCGCTTACTCCATGACGGGAGCTCGCTTTTTGTTGGCGCTGCGGGATTGCAACGTATCGCCATACTGGGCAGCATGCTGACCGCCCACCTGCTGGTATTGGCCGCCCAAAGATGCGGCCTGGAAGTCGCGTACTGCCTGGACTCCAGCCCCGCAAGGATAGGCAAAAACGTCTTGGGCGTCCCCGTTGTGCCCCACGCCTATCTGCACGATCACGGCGGACAGATTGATGCGGTGATACTGAGCAGCGAGCGCGACCACGATGAAGGCCTGCGCAAGCTCCTGTCGCCGGCCCGGGAACGCTGGCCATTCCATATCCATTCGTGGAAGGAACTTGCCGCCACGAGCGCCCGGCCAGCCGCCCTGCTTCCATCCAGCAATGCCATTCCAATGCAACCTTGAGTGTCGATTATGAACATGCCCCTCGCCAACGGCCAATCCGCAAAGCCAGCGCCCCTTTCCATCATCATCCACGATTACGCGCGCGATGCCCTCGCACACTGCCTCGAAACCATCTTCGGCCAAAATCAGATCAGGGATTTCGAGGTGATCATCTGCGACAACGCCACCTCCGACGGCTCATGGGAGATGGTCAATGAATGGATGATGAGGCACCCGGACCGCATCACACTGAACCGCAACCAACTCCCGATGAATCCCGCCGGAAATGCCGACAAATCGATACAAATGGCAGGAGGGAAATATTACGTCGAACTGACCAGCGACAGAAAGTTCGATGCCGCCTACATCCAAAGTGTCATACCGAAGCTGGAGGCGGATCCGCTGATGATCCACGCCTATATCGGCAAGGTGAAGGGTTATCGCCCCCACGGGGGCGGGAATGGCAAGCCGTCGCCGGAGTTGAAGCGCACCGACAACCCGCTGGTGAGCATCAATGTCCATAACTACAACTACGGGGGTTACCTGCGCCAGTGCCTGGACAGCATCGCCGCACAGACCTACGGCAACATCGAAATATGCTTTTCCGACAATGCGTCCGCGGACGAGTCCTGGCAGATCGCGCTGGAGTTCTCCCGCCGCTATCCGCACAGGATGAGCATGACGCGCAACCGCAAGAACCTGGGTGCATCGCGGAACCTGATCAATTGCCTGATCCACAATCGGGGCAAATATATGCTCATGCTATGCAGCGACGATGCGATCCAGCCGGACTTCGTCGAACGCTGCGTGACGCTGCTCGAGCGTCATCCGGATGCCGCATTCGCCATGGTCCATCGCGACATCATCGATGAAGAAGGCGTCATCACCAAAGAGCCCCCCTTCTACGACCAGACCTGTCTTATCCCCGGCGAAGAACAGGCGGCCGTCTACATGATGGCCGCCGTGAATCCGAGCATCTCCCAGATCCTGTACAACCGCGAAAGGACGCAGGTAAAAGACCTGGCTGCCGGATTCAATACCCGCTGGTTCGGCGCCCGCGTGCTGGACTTCACCCTGTGCCTCGACCACCCGATTATCTACATCAAGGAACCGCTGTTGCTGAACCGCGTACACGGGAGCAGCGACGGCGCCGCCATCGATGCCAACCTGATGCAATGCACCGGACAATATGTCTTGCTGCACCAGCTCGCGGAAATCGCCGGCACGCACGGCCTGACCAAAGCCGCCGGCAGGCTGGGCGAGGCCACGGAAAAGGTCGGCCGGCTTTGCCTGCGTTACTGCGCGCGCTTCCTGCTGCAAAACGAAGAGGTCACGGCGCTGCGCTATCTGCATCTTGGCCAAGCCATCTTTCCCGGAATCGTCGCCGATGATACTTTCCGGATGTTGCACGATTACTGGTATCCGACCGGCGCACAGGAGAAAACAAAACCGGAAATCCTGGCCGCGCTTACCAAACAGGCCAATCTGGCCTTGCGCAGCGTGTCGTATCCAGCGCCGCCGGGCAGCATAGCGTGCTGAGCAAGTTTGCTCAGTCTTAATCAATCGATCATCAACGCCGCATGAACTATTTACTGGTACTACCCAAAGATTCGGCCAAATCATCCGGCGGATATAACGTATTCCCGGTCGGCATCGCTTATGTTTCGGCCTACCTCAAGGCCAAAGGCCATAGCGTATTCACCGCCAATCTGGAGTTCTTCAAAGGGTCGACACATGATGCCTTGCGGCATCTGATCGAGACCCACTCTATCGACGTGCTGGGCACTTCCGGCTTGAGCCGCGATTACAAGATGCTGAAAGAACTCATCGATACCGCCCGCTCGATCAAACCCGAGCTTGTTGTTGTCCTCGGCGGCGGCATCATCAGCGGTGATCCGATGGCGGCGATGATCGCCCTGAAAGCCGACATCGGCGTCATCGGCCAGGGCGAGATCACCATGCATGAGCTGGCCACCGCGCTGGATAACGGGCTTTCCTATGAGGAGATTCCCGGCCTGATCTTCAAGTCCGGCGTACGCTACATCACGACCATCCCCAGGCAGGAGGTCAAGAATCTCGACGACCTGCCGTTCCCGGATTACGACGGATTCTCGTTTCCCGAGTACATGCGCCAGATCAATTACGATGCTGCCTACATCATCGCCAGCAGGTCGTGTCCGCTGAAATGCACCTTCTGCTTCCATCCGTCTGGGGACAAATACCGCAAACGTTCGCTCGACAACATTTTTCAGGAGATCGACTACCTCGTCGACACATACCATCCAAAATCCCTGATTGTCAGCGATGAGCTGTTCGCACCCAAACGGGACCGTGTGATCGAATTCTGCAAGCGCATCGCCAAGTACAACGTAACTTGGTCGGTACAACTGCGGGTGTGCGATGTCGATGAAGAGATGCTGAACATCATGCGCGACTCGGGCTGCACGACCATCAGTTACGGCATCGAGAGTGCCGATGACAGGATATTGACCAGTATGGCCAAGAAGATCACGCGCGCACAGATCGACCGTGCGCTGGAGTTGACCTACGCGGCAGGCATCGACATTCAGGGCGGGCTGATATTCGGCGATGCGGCCGAAACGATGGAAACGGTGAGCAACTCGCTGAAGTGGTACGACGAGAACATCCGTTACGGCCTGGAACTGAACATGATCAACATCTTCCCGGGCACCGGGCTGTACAACAACGCCGTCACCCGCGGCATCATCAAGGATCGCGTCAAATTCCTGACCGACGGCTGCCCGCTCATCAATGTCTCCCATCTGTCGGATCAGGAATACAAAGACCTCTCTTCCAAACTGTATGAAAGAAACATGCGTGCGAAATACGAACCGCGCATTTTCGGAATTTTCGACATCAAGGAAGACGGCCGTTGCCAAGCCAGCTTGTCCTGCAACCGCTGCGGATGCGAATCCTACGTCACCGCCGATACGCTCCACATTAGCATGTTGCTATGTGAGAAATGCAAACAACGTTACCACCTTGATCCGTTCAAGAAGCTTGCACGCCGGCCGCTGCCAGGCAATGGTTTTGAGCAAGACGAACGCGTGGCGCTGTGGGGGGCCGGCGAGATATGTATCAAGCTGCTCGACCACTATCCTGATTTTCAGAGCGAGAAGTTCGTCGTCGTCGACAGCTCGAAATCACGGCAGGGATATTCGGTCTGCGGCAAGCAAATATTCCCGCCGTCGTATATCGCGGAGCACAATGTCGGCACGGTGATCCTCACCGTCGCCCGCAGGAAAGAAGAGATCCTGCGCCAACTGGCGGCGTTCCCCGGCATCGCGGACATCTATTTGCCGCAGACGGCGAAGATCGACGACACCCAGGCTGAGTTCTATTTGGGCAGGATATAACTCCTTCGCTGAAAGGCAGACATGACACGCAGTTTCTACACATCCGAGCACGCCCCCTACTACATCTGCGCATTGGACTACATCCAGCAGTCGGCGGGCATCCGCGCGCTGCATTATCTTTGCCACGCGCTCAACGAGAGCGGCCTGGAGGCCTACGTGACCTGCGAGGGCACCTCCCCCCAGCTCCGGACGCCGACGCTGAACGCAAGCGCGCTGCACCATCACCATGTTTCCGGCAGGAAGCCGATCACGGTCTATCCGGAGATCATCTCGGGAGACCCGCTCGCCACCGGCGGCGTGGTGGCGCGCTGGCTGCTCAACCGGCCCGGACACATCGCCGGAGACACGAGCTTCCCGCCGCACGAGATGATCTTTGCCTACGACCCGAGCTATCTCCCGCCAGGCATGGCAGGGGAAATCTTGCACATCCCGACTTGCGACCTTTCGATATTCAACAACGACAACAATCTTCACGACAAGGAACGCAAAACCGTTTGCTTCTACGCGCACAAATATCTCAGCAAGGGCGGGGTGATCGGGGAACAACTGAAAGATGCGGTCAGCCTGTGCAAGGACAAGAAGCTGACACACCACGAGATCGCAGCGGCACTCCGCTCCGCCAAGGTGCTCTATGTGTATGAACCCACCGCGTTGATAACCGAGGCCTTGTTATGCGGCTGTCCCGTATCGATCATCGTGACCGATTACTGGCGCGACAACACCGCCCAATACTCGTACCCGCCGGATTGGGGCGTGGTCATGAACGACCGGCCCGAATCGATCGTCTTGGCGCAAGACAACGTCCGCAAATTCAGGACGATATATGAAGAGACCGTTTTGAACGATGCATGGATACATCTGGACCGGTTCATTGCGGCGACCCAGGCTGCTGCGAAGGCGCTACGATTGAAAAATTGATCAGCGCGTGCCGGCCGGAGAAATGATGCCCCGCTCGCGCAACAAACCCAGGATTGCTTCAACAGACTCCTCCAGCGAGAGCCGCGAAGTGTCGACCCCGAGCTCCGGGTTGGCCGGCTCGTCATAGGGTGACGAGATCCCGGTGAATTGCTGGATCTCCCCCCGCCGCGCCTTTTTATACACGCCTTTGACATCCCTGGACTCGCAGACCTCCAACGGGCAGCGGCAGAATATCTCCAGATAGTCCCCGGCGGCGAAAAGCGCACGCACCCGCTCTCGCTCGCTCTTCAGCGGCGAGATCAGGGCGACCATGGTAATCACTCCGGCCTCCACGAACAGCTTGCCCACCTCTCCCACCCTGCGCATGTTCTCCGCCCTGTCGTCCAGCGAGAATCCGAGGTCGCCGCACAACCCATGTCGCACGTTATCGCCGTCCAGCACGAATGTCCTGCATCCCAGTTGGTGCAGGCGCGCCTCCACCGCGTGGGCCAGCGTGGACTTGCCGGAACCGGACAGGCCGGTGAACCACAGCACGGCGCCGCGGTGCGCGTTCAATTGTTCCCGCTGCCCTCTGGTCACGGCAACGGGATGCCAGACCACATCACTGGATCGACTCACGTTCCCATCCCTTCTTTGCCATTCGAGGAGCCTGCCTCTTCAGGTCGCAGCTGCCACATACTTTGCAATGCGGCAGCGAAGTGGCCGGCGAAGCGGCCGCCGTCCATGAGCGGCGACTGCTCCACCTGCCGGCGCAATCCACGGCGCAGTTCGGCGAGGCGCGGCATGTCCGCAGCATGCGCCACTGCGCGCGCCACATACTGATCGTGGCTGGTAGTGATCCAGTCGGCCAGGCCGGCATTGGCCAGGAAACCGGCGCCTTGCCGGAACAGGAAACTCTCTCCGCTCAGATTCAGCACCGGCACGCCCATCCACAGGCTCTCGACGGTGGTGGTACCGCCGGGATACGGGAACGGATCGAGCGCGATGTCCACGCGATGATAGGCGGCAAAATATTTCGCACGCGACTCGGCACCTTCCAGCACCAGTCTCGCCGCCCCGGTACCATGTGCCGCGAAACGTGCGATGGTCTGTTGCCGCACCGCAGCGTCGCCGAGCTGTTTCGATTTCAGGAACAACCGGCTGTTTGGCACAGCCTGCAACACACGCACCCACAGCGCGACCACGCCGTCGTTCATCTTGGCCAGGTTGTTGAAACAGCCGAAAGTAATGTAGTCATTGGCTAGTGCGGGGAGCGGCGAGACCTCGATTTGCACATCGGGCGGGGTGAAGCACAAGCGCGTCTCTGGCAGCCGCCAGATCTTTTCGGTGAAATACCTTTCTTCCGTATCGGGCAGCGTCGCTGCATCGGCGATGAGGTAGTCGATCTCGGCCACGCCGGTGGTGGCGAAATAACCCAGCCACGCGACCTGCACCGGTGCCGGCTTCCAGGCGAACACCGGCAGGCGGTTGTAACGTGAGTGGCCGGAAAGATCGATCAGGATATGCACGCCGTCGCCGTGGATCAGTTTGGCGGCGGCCGCATCATGCAGCCCGACCAGGGGCTTCCATGCGCTGAAGTACGGCTGGATGCGCAACGTCAGCTCGTCCGCCCACGCGTCGGTCGGATAAGCGAACAGTTCGAACGCATTCCGGTCGAGATGCTGAAGCAGGTTCTCGAGGAAGTAGCCTACCGGATGGTTGCGGAAATCGCCCGAGACGAAACCGATGCGCAGCCGTGCCGGCTGCTTTGCACATGACCATTTGGTGAAACGCGCGGTGACTTTGCCTGCCACCCGTTCGCCGTAGCGGCGCGCCTCGGCAAACGCCACCTCCGCTACCACTGCGGGGTTGTAGTTCAGCAGGAACAGCAGGTTGCTGTGCGCCTTGTGGTAATCCGGCTTGAGTTCCAGCGCGCGCCGGTAACTCGCCTCGGCTTCATCCAGTCGCCCGATGTCCTGCAGCAGGATGCCCAGGTTGTTGTGTATCTCTGCCAGCTCCGGCCGCAACGCCAGTGCGCGCCGGTAACTCGCCTCAGCCGCAGTCAACTGCCCCAACTCTTTGAGTGTGTTGCCCAGATTGCTATGCGCCTCGGCATGGTCCGGGCTAAGTTCCAACGCCCGGCGCAATATCGCTTCGGCTTCGTCCAGACGCAGCAAGTCATGCAGCACCGCGCCCAGATTGCAACAGGCCTGCACGTAAGCCGGTTTGATTTGCAGCGCTTTGCGGTAGCTGTCCGCCGCGGCTGCCAGCTGTCCGCGCGCCTTGAGCGTATTGCCCAGGTTGTAATGCGCTTCGGCCAGATTCGGATTGAGCTTCAGCGCGCGGCGATGGCAAGCCTCCGCCTCTTCCAGCCGCCCCATGTCTTGCAGCATCGTACCCAGATTGCTATGCGCATCGGCGTATTGCGGATTGAGTTTCAGCGCGCGGCAATAGCTAGCCTCGGCTTCTTCCAGTCGCCCCAAGTCCTGCAAGGTCACACCCAGATTACTATGCGCATCGGCTTCGTTCGGCAACAGCGCGGCCGCCTTTTGCATGGGCAACAAGGCTTCCTCCGTCCGTCCCAGTTGCTTGAGTAGCGCACCCAATGCCTTCCAGCCGAAACCGTGCTGCGGGAATGCCTCCGTCATCGCCTGCGCCACGGGGATCGCTTCGACCAAGCGCCCCTGGTTGAACAGCGCAACCAGCGCATCGATCTCCTGCTGGCTCGGCTGCTTCTGCCTGGCCACCTTGCCTTTGCCATGCACCACTGCGGCAGGTGACATGCTGCGCAAACGCAGCTCCAGCGCATCAGCCTCGCCGCCTTGCAATCCTTGTTGCCGCGCGATGGCCAATACCTCGCGCGCCGCATCGGGCTGGCCGGCCTGCATCAATGCGTCGACATAACCCAGCCAATATGCCGCCTGTGCCGGATCGGCCTCCAGCGCCGCCAGAAAATATTGCAAGCCAGCAGCGGGCCGTTTTGCCTGCACCGCCAGCATGCCCAAGCGATGGTTTGCTTCCGCATGCTTCGGTTGGATTTGCAGGATGGCCTGGTAGAGTTTTTCCGCCTCGGGCAGATGGCCGGCCTGCTGCCGGGAAATGGCTTCTTGCAAGGCCTGCGCTATCGCTGCTGACGCAGCTTGGGGCGTGGTGGCGTCAGAAGTCATGGTGGACTGGCTAGATTGTCTGCTTGCCGGCGGTCCAGCTGGCCACCACGATGCCGGCCTCATACAGCAGCCACAGCGGAATGGCCAGCATGAATTGCGACACCACGTCGGGCGGGGTGAAGATAGCGCCGACCACGAATGCGCCGACGATGACATAGGAGCGTATCTCGCGCAGCTTCGCTACCGACACCATGCCCATGTGCACCAGCACCACCACCGCCACGGGCACCTGGAAGGTGACGCCGAACGCCATGAACATGCCGATGACGAAGCTGAGATACTTGTCGATATCGGTCATCACCGCCACGCCCTGCGGCGCCGCCGCGACGATGAAGCCGAACACTACCGGGAACACGATGAAATAGGCGAACGCCATGCCGCAGAAGAACAGCAGCGTGCTGGCAACGATGAGCGGCACGATCAGTTTCTTTTCGTGCGCATACAGCCCCGGCGCGACGAAACGCCACGCCTGGTACATGACATAGGGCAATGCGATGAGGAAAGCGGCCATCATCGTGACCTTGAGCGGCACGAAGAACGGCGTGGTGACATCAGTGGCGATCATCTGCCCGCCTTGCGGCAATTTGGCCAGCATCGGCTGAGCCATCAACGCATACAGATCCGCAGCCCACGGAAACAGGCCGATGAACACCAGCAGCATGGCGACCACCGCCTTCAACAAGCGTGAACGCAGCTCAAGCAGGTGCGCGATGAAGGATTCGCTGGCATTCATTTGGTCGGGTCTTGGGGGGAGGCCGGCGGCGTGGCGCTGCCGTCGCCGGCGGGTTTCTTGTATTGCGCCTGCAGTATCTGCTGCTGCAACGTCCGCCCGTCTTCCTGCATGGAGCGTTCAGCTTCGGCGACATGCTGCTGGATATTCTGCTGCAGCTTGCGCGCTTCTTCCACCGCCATGTCGTTGGCGATGTCGTTTTTGATGTTGTTCACGTAACGCTGCGCCCGTCCCCACAGATGTCCCGCAGTGCGCGCCAGTTTTGGCAAGCGCTCCGGGCCGATGACGATGAGCGCCACCAGCGCGATCACCACCAGTTCGGAGAAGGCGATATCGAACATGCAGCGTTACTTCTGCTTCGCTTCGCCTTCGATGGTCTTGCTGTCTTGCGGCTTGGGCGCTTCTTCCTCGCCCTTCATGCCGTCCTTGAATCCCTTGACCGCACCACCGAGGTCACTGCCGATGTTGCGCAGCTTCTTGGTGCCGAAGATCAGCACGACGACCAGCAACACGATCAACCAATGCCAGATGCTCAACGATCCCATGATGATCTCCTTGTCGATTAACTGCGTTTGACCATCGGCGGGATGTTGCCGCCGCCGATGACGTGGATATGCAAATGAAACACTTCCTGCCCGCCGCCTTTGCCGCTGTTGATCACCGTGCGGAAGCCGTTGTCCAATCCCTGCTCGCGCGCCAGTTTGGGAGCCAGCAGCAACATCTTGCCGAGCAAGGCGGCGTGTTTCTCTTCCGCATCCAGCAACGAGGCCAGGTGCAGCTTGGGCACCAGCATGAAATGCACCGGCGCGACCGGATTAATGTCGTGGAAGGCGAACACCTCGTCGTCCTCGTACACCTTGCGGCTCGGTATCTCGCCGCGCACTATCTTGCAGAAGATGCAGTTGTCGCTCACTTGCGGTTCGCCTTTTCCGTTATGCCAGACACTCCTTCGCGCCGCGCCAGCTCGTTCAGCACGTCATCCGCGCTCAGGCCTTTTTGCGCCAGCAACACCATGGTGTGGAACCAGAGGTCGGCCACTTCGTAGGTCAGGTGCTGCTTGTCGCCATCCTTGGCTGCCAGCAACACCTCGCCCGCTTCCTCGATGACTTTCTTCAGGATGGCGTCGTCGCCCTTGCTGAACAGCTTGGCGACATAAGACGACTCTGGCGCCGCCTGTTTGCGCGCTTCCAGCGTCTCGGTCAATCTTTGCAGTATGTCGTTGCTCATCGTTTATAGATCTCGTCCGGGTCCTTCAGCACGGCATCGGCCGCCACCCACTCGCCCTGTTCCAGCCTGCTGAAGAAGCAGCTCTCGCGCCCGGTATGACAAGCGATGCCGCCCTGCTGTTCCACTTGCAGCAAAATGACATCGCCGTCGCAATCGAGGCGGATCTCTTTCACCTTCTGGATATGACCGGATTCTTCGCCTTTGTGCCACAACTTCTTGCGCGAGCGCGACCAGTATATCGCCTCGCGCTTCTGCCAGGTCAGCAGCAGCGCCTCGCGATTCATCCACGCCATCATCAGCACGCGGCCGCTAGCAGCATCCTGCGCAATGGCCGGCACCAAACCGTCTTCCGCCCAATTGATCTTGTTCAGCCATGCCTCGCTCATAAGCGCACCTCAATTCCCTGCTGTGCCATGAACTGCTTGGCCTGCTGCACGGTGTACTCACCGAAGTGAAAGATGCTAGCGGCCAGCACCGCATCCGCACCGCCCTGTTTGACGCCATCTGCCAGGTGCTGCAGGTTGCCCACGCCGCCGCTGGCGATCACCGGGATCTCCAGCGCATCGGTCACCGCGCGCGTCAGCGCGAGGTCGAAGCCTTTCTTCTGCCCGTCCTGATCCATGCTGGTCAGCAGGATCTCGCCTGCACCCAGCGTTTGCATCTTCTGGGCCCACTCGATTACATCCAGCCCGGTCGCCTTGCGCCCGCCGTGGGTGAACACTTCCCACTTGCCCGGCGCCGTCTGCTTGGCGTCGATGGCCACCACGATGCACTGCGAACCGTATTTCGCCGACGCATCGGCCACCAGTTGCGGATTGACCACCGCCGAGGTGTTGATGCTGACCTTGTCCGCCCCCGCATTCAGCAGGTTGCGCACATCGCCGACTTCGCGCACGCCGCCGCCCACGGTCAGCGGGATGAACACCTGAGAAGCGACCTGTTCGATGATCTTGAAGATGATGCCGCGATCGTCGGAACTGGCCGTGATGTCGAGGAAGGTGAGTTCGTCGGCGCCCTGCTCGTCATAACGCTTGGCGATCTCCACCGGATCGCCGGCATCGCGCAGCTCGACGAAGCTGACGCCCTTGACCACACGGCCGGCGGTCACATCGAGACAGGGGATGATGCGTTTGGCGAGCATCAGATCACGACGGGCGACAGCTCGTCGGCCAAGGCCTGGGCAGCACGGAAATCCAGCGTGCCTTCGTAGATGGCGCGGCCGGTGATCGCACCGGTGATGCCTTCGGCACGCACCGCACACAGCTTGCGCACATCATCCAGGTTAGTGATGCCGCCGCTGGCGATCACCGGCACCTGCAATGGCCGCGCCAGCTCGACGGTCGCCTCGATGTTCACGCCAGTCATCATGCCATCGCGGCCGATGTCGGTATAGATGATGGCTTCCACGCCGTAGCCCTCGAAGCGTTGCGCCAGATCGGCGACGTCGTGGCCGGTGAGCTTGGACCAGCCGTCCACCGCCACCTTGCCGCCTTTGGCGTCGAGGCCGACCATGATGTGGCCGGGGAAGGCATCGCAGGCCTCGTGCAGGAAGCCCGGCACCTTCACCGCGGCAGTGCCGATGATGACGTAGGTGATGCCGAGGTCGAGATAACGCTCGATGGTCTCCAGATCGCGGATGCCGCCGCCGAGCTGCACCGGAATGTCGTTACCGACCGCCTCGATGATGCTGCGCACCGCCGCTTCGTTCTTGGGCTTGCCGGCGAAGGCCCCATTCAGGTCGACCAGGTGCAAACGGCGCGCGCCCTGCGCCAGCCAGTGTTTGGCCATCGCGGCGGGGTCGTCGGAGAACACGGTCGCGCCCTCCATCTCGCCCTGGCGCAGGCGCACGCATTGGCCGTCTTTCAAATCGATCGCGGGAATGATCAGCGTTTTAGTATCCATGATGTCGAGAGGTTAAACAGGATTCCAGTTGATGAAATTCTGCAGCAGCTGCAAGCCAGCTGCCGCGCTCTTTTCCGGGTGAAACTGAACGGCGAACAAGTTGTCGCGCGCCACTGCGCAGACGAAAGGCTGCGGATAATCGCTGGTGGCCTGCGCGATCGCCGCATCGCGCGGCTGCACATGATAGCTGTGCACGAAATAGAAACGCGCATTCTGGGCGATGCCGTTCCACATGGCGTGCTCGCCATGATGCACCTGGTTCCAGCCCATGTGCGGTACCTTCAGCTTGCTGCCCTGGGCGTCTTTCAATCCTTGGGCGAAACGTTTGACCGGCCCGGCGAGCAGGCCCAGGCAAGGCGTGTCGCCTTCCTCGCTGTGCTCGAACAGCACTTGCAGGCCCATGCAGATGCCGAGGAAAGGTTTGCCCTCGCCGATCACCCCGGCGATCACGCGATCGAGATGACGGGAACGGATCTCGCGCATGCAGTCGGGCGCCGCCCCCTGCCCGGGAAAGATCACCCTTCCGGCCGTAGCGATCACATCGGGCTCGCCCGTCACGACGATATGCGCGCCCGGCGCAACCTTGCGCACGGCCTGCTCGACCGAGCGCAAGTTGCCCATACCGTAATCGACGATCGCGATATCAACCATGATGGGAGTTACAGGGTTCCCTTGGTGGAAGGCATGACGCCGGCCATGCGCGGATCGATCTCCAGCGCGACGCGCAGCGCGCGGCCGAACGCCTTGAAGATGGTCTCGGCCTGATGGTGGGCATTGTCGCCCGCCAGATTGTCGATGTGCAGCGTCACCAGCGCGTGGTTGACGAAGCCTTGGAAGAATTCGCGGATCAGGTCGACCTCGAACTCGCCGACATTGGAACGCACGAACTCGGCGTTGAACACCAGTCCGGGACGGCCGGAGATATCCAGCACCACGCGCGACAGCGCTTCGTCCAGCGGCACGTAGGCATGGCCGTAACGGCGCAGGCCTTTCTTGTCCGCTACCGCTTTGGTGAAGGCCTGCCCCAGGGTGATGCCGATGTCTTCCACGGTATGGTGCGCGTCGATGTGCAGGTCGCCCTTGGCATTGATGTCCAGATCGATCAGGCCGTGGCGCGCAATCTGGTCCAGCATGTGTTCGAGGAACGGCAGGCCGGTATCCAGCTTGACCTTGCCCGTGCCATCCAGATTCACCTCGACCGAGATCTGTGTCTCCAGAGTGTTGCGTGTGATTTTTGCGCTGCGCATGGTTCGCCTTATGCGAGTTGGTTAATGGTGTCCTGCAATGCCGCGATGAATCTTGCATCCTCGTCCGGCGTGCCCACAGTGACGCGCAGGCAATCGGCCAAGGCCGGATGCCCGCCGTTCAGGTTCTTGATCAGCACGCCGCGCTGCTTCAAGCCATCGAACACTTGCGTGGCTTTTGCCACACGGAACAGGATGAAATTCGCCTCGCTCGGGTAGGTCTGCACTCCGCCGATGGCATCCAGCGCTGCGGCCAACTTGCCGCGCTCCTGCTTGATGCTCGCGGCCTGCGCCAGCAACACATCGTGATGCTCCAGCAACTTCGCCGCCACCAGCTGCGGCAGAACGCCGACATTATACGGTAAGCGCAATTTTTCCAACTGGCCCAACCAAGCCGCGGGACCGGCCAGGAAACCCAGACGCAGACCGGCCATCCCCAGCTTGGAGAAAGTGCGCATCACCAGCAGATTGCTGTAACAGGAAAGGTGGGGAATGAAGCTGTCGCGGGCAAAGGCGTAATAAGCCTCGTCCACCACCACCAGCCCCGGCGCTGCCTCGATGATCAGTTTGACGGCCTCGGCGTCGAACAGGTTGCCGGTGGGGTTATTGGGATAGGCCAGGAACACCAGCGCCGGCCGCTCCCGCTCGATCGCAGCCAGCGTCGCCGGCAGGTCGAGCGAGAAATCCTGCTTGAGCGGCACGCCGACATACTTCATGCCTACGAAGGTGGAGATCATCTTGTACATCACGAATGAGGGCTCGACGCTCAGCAACACTGCACCGGGCTTGGCCACGGCCATCGCCAGCAGCTGGATGATCTCGTCCGAACCGTTGCCCAGCAGCACATCCATGCCCGCGGGCAGCTTGGTCACCTTGCGGATATCGTCCTTGAGCTGCTGCGCACCGGCATCGGGATAACGGTTGATCGCCGCATCCGCCACCAGCTGTGCGATCTCGTCGCGCAAGTTCTGCGGCAACAGATAAGGATTCTCCATCGCATCCAGCTTGACCATGCCGCTGGCGGGAGGAACGTGATAGGCATGCAGCCCCAGCACTTCCGGGCGGAGCAAATTCTCTGGGGTGGCAATGGGAACGGAAGACATGATGTGACAGGATCAATAAGGACAACATTCTACCGTAATCATCCTGCCCGCCAACCGAATTCTTGGGGAACGAATGCCATCGCCAACAATCGAAATCACGGGTAAAGCAATTGCCCAAACCCTATCGCGTGTAGTAACCTCATCGGCGCAAAGTCAGGGGCGCCGGCTCAATAACTCACCGTTGGCAAACAAATAATTTCGGCCCTCCGTACCGCCAACCACCATAGAGAAAAGATCAGCACGAACCGTGTCAGAAATCTCACAAAAACCTTTGCGGCTTGATAACTTCATCGCCAACCTCCCCTGCATGGCATTCCAGCTGGTGCTGGAGAACGACGGCTCCTTTTACTTCTCTTATATCGGCGACGGCAGCCAGGCACTGCTGGGGCTGAGCGCCAAGCAGCTGCAATCCGACATCGCCTCGTTCCTGCAGTTGGTCCCGACAGAAGATGTCGCCAGCTTCCGCGAAAGCATGCAGTACTCGGCACAGCACATGACGTTCTGGAGCTGGGAAGGGCGCGTCACGCTGGCCAACGGCGAATTGAAATGGCTGGCGCTGGGCTCGACACCACAGGCCAAGCAAGACGGCAAGGTCGAATGGGAAGGCCTGATCGTCAACATCACCAAGACCAAGCTGGATGAACTGGAGCTGATCCGCTCGCAGGAACAGCTGCGCGAGTTCTCGTCGCACATCCAGGACGCCAAGGAGCAGGAACGGCTGCGCATCGCGCGCGAGGTGCATGACGAGATCGGCGGGCTGCTGACCGCCATCAAGATGGATCTGGCCTGGATCAAGGAACGCCTGCCCAAGACCAAGAAGGTGCTGACCGACAAGACCACCACCATCGAGAATCTGGTGGACAAGGCGATGACCGCCGCGCGCAACCTGGCGCACAGCCTGCGCCCCGGCTATCTGGACAGCTTCGGCATCGTCGCCGCCATCGAGATGGAGGCGCATGAGTTCGAACAGCGCACCGGCATCAAGGTGCTGCTTACCCACAACGAAGAAGAGGTGGAGATGGACATCCACCCGGATATCTCCATCGCGCTGTTCCGCATCTTCCAGGAAACGCTGACCAATATCATGAAGCATGCGCAGGCCAGCGAAGTGAAGGTGCTGATCCATAACAGCCCGGAACTCATCGAGCTGACCATCAGCGACAACGGGCGCGGCTTCAGCCAAGAGGCGCGCTCCAAGCCGCGCTCCTTCGGCCTGCGCGGCATCCAGGAACGGGTCGCGCACTTTGGCGGCGAGGTCAGCTTCACCAGCGCGCCGGGAAAGGGCACCACGGTCGCCGTGAAGGTCCCCCATGCTTCTGGAGGCGCCCCGGGAGATGCTACACTCACCCGGCCGCAACAATCCTTGTTCTGAGACCAATCGCATGCGCAACGGAGTTAAACGATGATCAAGATACTGATAGCAGACGATCATGCGCTTATCCGCAAAGGACTGAAGCAGATCCTCGACGATTCGGACGACATGCGCGTCACCGGCGAAGCCGAGAGCGGAATGCAGGCCATCCAGATGTCGCTGCAGAACGACTACGACATGATCCTGCTCGACATCAGCCTGCCGGACAAGAACGGCATCGACGTGCTCAAACAAATCAAGGCCAACAAGCCAGATGTGCCGGTACTGATGCTGAGCATGCATGCCGAAGACCAGTATGCCGTGCGCTCAATGAAGGCTGGCGCGGCCGGCTACCTGAACAAACAGAGCGCCCCCGCGCAATTGCTCACCGCCATCCGCCAGGTCGGCATCGGCAAGAAATACATCAGCAACGAACTGGCCGAACAGCTGGCCAACGGCCTGTCGCAGGGCTATCAGGAGTTGAGCCACCAGACCCTGTCCGACCGCGAATACCAGACGCTTTGCCTGATGGCTTCGGGCAAGAAACTCAGCGAGATGGCCAAGATCATGTCGCTCAGCCCGAAGACCGTCAGCGTCTACCGCTCGCGCCTGCTGGAGAAAATGAAGCTGAAGACCAACGCCGAAGCAATCCACTACGCCATCAGCAACCACCTGATCGAATAACGGCTTTACGACGATAAATCGCCGCAAAGCCCCTTTGTGCCTGAACGTTGCATATGAGCAAATCCAAGACCCCTTCCGATATCGCCCGCGAAACGCTGATCGCCCTGGCCGCAAACCAGCATGCGCCGACACCGGCAAACTACACCCAGATGTACAACCAGATCAGCGGCGAGCCGACCGCGGCAGCCCCGAATGCCGCGGTCGGCCAACACAAAACGGCTCCGGCCTGGCCGAAGCTGATACGTGACCTGCTGCGGCAACTGGAAACGCCACACAAAGGCATCACCATCTCGCGCAAAAAGGAAGGCGTGGAAACGGTATTGACCCGTTTTTCCAGCAACCCCGATGTCTTGTTCGAGAAACTGCAAGCCCTGCAGCTCTCCTGGTCTACCGCCCCTGCCGGCGCCGACGTGGAGGCTCTGGTTCCCGCAGCCTTGCCTGCCATCTCATCGCCGTCTTCAGCCCCCCAAGCCGTAGCTGCCGCATCGGCATTGATTGCCGGCAATGGGGAATTGCAGCTCCAGCTGCGCGAACTGCTGGCCCAGGCGCTGGAGAGCATGCTCTCTGCCCAACCGGAACTCGCCGACGAAATACGTTCGCTGATCGCCCAGGTGCGAGCCTCGGACAGCAGCACTCGCCTCGAGGCCGTCGCCAAGCAACTGCGCCAGTTCTGGCTCAAACTGGAATTGCGCGGCAACGACAAGACCAAGGTTCAAGAAGGACTGGTACGACTGCTGCGGCTGCTGGTGGAAAACGTCGGCGAAATGGTGGAAGACGACAAATGGCTGCACGGCCAAATCCTGGCCCTGCAGGAAATTGTCTCGAACCCGCTGGACAAGCGTTCCATCGCCGATGCCGAACGCGGTCTGCGCGACGCCATCATCAAGCAAAGTTCACTCAAACAGAGTCTGAATGATGCGAAATCCACCCTCAAAAGCCTGATGACCACCTTCATCGATCGCTTGGGAGAACTGACCGAAAGCACCGGCGAATACCACAACAAGATCGAGGGATACAGCCAGAAGATCGGCAAAGCCGACAATTTGACTGAACTCAGCCACATCCTCAAAGACGTGATGCAGGACACCAAGGTCATCCAGGCCAGCGCCCTGCGTTCGCACGCAGAACTGCTGGCACACAAGAAAGAAGCGGATGCGGCCGAAGCGCGCATCCGCGAACTGGAGCATGAGCTGGAACAAGTCAGCGAACTGGTACGCGAGGACCAGCTCACCGGCGCCCTGAACCGCCGCGGACTGGACGAGACCATGGAACGGGAGCTGAAACGCGCCGATCGCAACCGCTCTCCCCTCAGCATCGCCCTGCTCGATATAGACAATTTCAAGAAGCTGAACGACACCCTGGGACATCAGGCTGGCGACCGCGCCCTGGTCCATCTGATCCAGGTCATTAAAGAAACCTTGCGCCCGACCGATACAGTGGGACGGTATGGCGGCGAGGAGTTCCTCATCGTCCTGCCGGATACCGACCTGAATGCGGCGATCGAGGCAGTGCAGCGTTTACAGCGCGACCTGACCAAGAAGTTCTTCCTGCATAACAACGAGCGCATTCTGGTCACTTTCAGCGCCGGGGTCGCCCTCCGCGGCGAGCAGGAGGATGTGGAAGATCTGACCGGGCGAGCCGACAAGGCCATGTACAAGGCCAAACAAACCGGCAAGAACCGGGTGATCGCAGCCGAATGAAGCATTTTTTGCCGCCTTTGCGAATTTAGCCCTAAAGTTTCCCCGCAATGCTCCGATAACTGATTCAACGGCGGTTGCTAAGCATCACAAAACGGCAAACCAAAGTGAGCGACCGGAACAAAGTCGCAACAGTAAACGAAGTTTAAAGGAGAGCTAAAATGGCACAAGTCATCAACACAAACGTCTCGGCCCTGTTCGGTGGTGCTGCACTGAATAAATCCAACTTGGCCCTGCAAACTGCGATGGCACGTTTGTCTTCCGGACAACGTATCAACAGCGCAAAAGATGATGCCACCGGCATGGTGACCGCTTCCGGTTACGAAAGCACGATGCGCGGCGCCGCTCAGGCGATGCGCAACGCCAATGACGGTATTTCGACCGCACAAACCAACGACGGTTACCATCAGCAAGTGTATGAAAACTTGCAGCGCCTGCGTGAGATCGCGGTGCAATTGGGCGGTACAGCCTCCGGTGCAGAAACAACGGCGCTGACTGCGGAAAACACCCGAATCCTCGGCTTGGTTACCACATCATCCGCAGTCGTGGTCGGCTCCAACGGTGCCACCATCACCGGCGTGGGTGCAAAAGCCACTCTGGCAGGTACACTGACCGTTGCCGGCATCGATGCAGACATCACAGCCGTGACGACCGCTCGAGCCAACTACGGTGGTGACATGGCCCGCTTCCAGTCCGCCATCAACAACCTGTCGAACCAGTATGTGAACACCGCAGCCGCTTACAGCCGCGTGATGGACACCGACTACGCGACAGAGACCACTGCGATGACCCGCAACATGATTCTGCAACAAGCTGGTACTGCGATGTTGGCGCAAGCGAACCAAGTACCGAACAACGTGCTGAGCTTGCTGCGTTAAAGGTAGGTTAGTACTCCCCGGCCGGTGACCCGGCTGGGGAGATTCAAGTAAGGAGAGGCAAAATGCTCATCCAAAATATCAGTAGTGCGGCTCCGGCAGCAGCACCAGCAAGGCTCTCCGGCAACGGCGGGCCAAACGGCGTTGCCCCCCAGGCCGAGGTAGCACAAGCTCCGGTACAGGCGCCAACGCCAGCCCAGCTGCAAAGCGAGGTCGGCAAGATCAACTCCGCATTGCAGCAAGCCAACAAGAACCTGGAGTTAAGCATCAGCGTCGACAAGGCGACCAACAAGCAAATCGTCAAGCTGACGGATAAGGACACAGGGGATACCCTGTTACAATATCCATCGGAGGCCGTATTGGCGATCGCCCAAGGCATCGACGAGTTTCAACGCGGCCTGTTGTTGAAGCAAGAAGCGTAGTTCGAAGGAGAAAATCATGGCTGTAACCTCGGCAACATCGGGTTCGAGCATTGATGTTGATGCCATCGTCAAAGGGCTGATGTCTATTGAACGCAAGCCCATCGACAAGCTCAATACCAAGGAAAGCAGCTATCAGGCAAAGCTCACCGCGCTAGGCACCATCAAAAGCAAGGTGGCTGCATTGCAAACCGCCGCGCAAGCGCTGGGGAGCTCGAGTACGAGCTCCCTGCTTGCATTCAAGGCGACTCCTTCCGACACTACCATTTTTTCCGCCACCGCCGGCAGCACAGCCGTGGCGGGAACCTATTCCCTGGCGGTGACCGCGCTGGCGCAGTCGCAAAAGCTGGTCGCCGCCGGCCAAACCAGCAGCACCGCCGCCATCGGCGACGGCACCTCGACCGTAGTCACTTTCGATTTCGGCACCATCAGCGGCGGCACACTGACCAACGGCATCTATAGCGGCGCATCATTCGCCTCCGGCGGCACCACTGCCAGCATCACCATCGACTCAAGCAACAATACGCTGCAAGGCATCCGCGACGCGATCAACACCGCCAACATGGGAGTGACCGCCACCATCGTCAACGACGGCAGCGGCACTCCCTACCGCTTGGCGCTGTCTGCCAACAACGGCGGCGTGAGCAACAGCATCAAGATCAGCACCGACGGCGCCAATGCGGCGATCACCAGCCTGCTGGCGCACAACCCGGCCGGCACGCAGAATCTGCAACAAACGGTCGCCGCCCAGAATGCCGCGTTCAGCGTGAACGGCATCGCCGTGACCAAGACCAGCAACACCGTGACCGATGTCGTCGAGGGCGTCACCCTGAACCTGGCCAAGATCGGCAGCGCGACTTTGACCGTCGAGCGCGACACCACGGCCGCCACCAAGGCGGTCTCGGATTTCGTCACTGCATACAACGACTTGTATTCTTCAATGAGAAATTCGTTCAATTACAAATCCGGCTCAGCCCTGGCCGGTGATGCCACTTTGCGCTCGCTGCAGTCGGAGATGCGCGAGATCATGGCCACTGCCGCCAGCGGCGGGGCATTGAGCAACCTGTTCGAGGTCGGCATCACCTCCAAGACCGACGGCACCCTGCAGCTGGACAGCTCCAAACTGAGCAGCGCGATGTCGGCCAATTTCAGCAATGTCGCCAGCCTGTTCAACTCGACGAGCGGCTATGCCACCCGCATCAACACCTGGTCGACATCGGCGCTGGCGTTCGACGGCACTTTCGCCAACCGCACTTCCAGCCTCAATCAATCGCTCAAATCGCTGGCAGACCAGCGTACCGCCCTGGAAGCGCGCATGACGAGCCTTGAGAAACAATACCGTAGCACTTACACCTCACTTAATGTTACGCTGGCCGGCATGAACCAGACCAGCACTTACCTGACCCAGCAACTTTCCAAGAAGTAACTTGGGGATACGATCATGAACGCCACTACCGCCACCAAAGCCTATGCAAAAGTCGGGATGGAATCCGGCGTGCTTGCTGCCGACCCGCACAAGCTGATCCAGATGCTGTATCAAGGCGCGCTGCTGGCTATCGCCAACGCCAAGAACGGCATGCTGCGCAAGGACATTCCTGCCAAGGGAGCCGCGATCTCGAAAGCCATCCTGATCATCGGCGAAGGACTGCAGGCCAGCCTCGACAAGAACGTCGGCGGACAATTGGCGCTGAATCTGGACGCCCTGTACGGTTACATGTGCACGCGCCTGCTGGCTGCCAACCTGAACAACGACATGGCAGCGCTGGATGAAGTGGCTCGCCTGCTGAACGAGCTGAAAGACGCATGGGACAGCATCCGCCCCACCGTCACTGCGGCGGCAGGCACGGCACCCCAGGCGGCAGCTGCGACAGCAAACAAGCAGCCAGCACTGGTCTATGGACGGGGCTGATCATGAGCCTGGTCATCGAGGACTATAAACAACTGTCCGCGCTTACCGGACAGATGCGCACAGCCGCCGCGGACGGCGAATGGGATCGACTGATCTCGCTCGAACAGGAATGCCGGCGCAAAGTGGAAGAACTCAAACCGCGCGACGGTGTATTGTCAGACGCCAACGAACGCGCGCAAAAGATCGAACTGATCAAAAAGATCCTGGCCGACGATGCCGATATCCGCAACCGCACCGAAGCCTGGATGCACCAACTGGATCGCATCATGCAAAGCACCCGCAGCGAGCAACGCCTGCAAAACTCCTATCTGGCCAGTTACTAGCGATGCATGCTTCCTCCCAGCCTTCTCTCCACGCTCAAGACACTCGCGCTCACCGATAGGCCGCTGATCTCGGCCACGCCGGACAAGGGAAGTCCGGGTACTGCAAAGACTCCCAATCTTGAAATAGGGCAAAAGGTACAAGCCAACGTCGAGGCGCAGGTGGCACCCAGTCTTTTCCGGGTCCGTGTCGCCGACCAGATGATGCAGATGCATCTGCCGCCATCGATCAAACCCGGCGATACCATACAGCTTCAGGTCGTTTCCCTGTTGCCGCGCCTGACCTTCACGCTGGCTGCGTCCGCCAACCCCGTTTCGACCCCCGATTCGCTCAGTGCCGCATCGCGCATGCTTTCCTCGCTGTCACAGCAACCACTGGAAAGAAGTTATGTGCGCCCCATCCAGAGCGCACCACTATGGACCGGCGAACAGACAGCGCCCGACATCACCCAGCTCGCCAACAAACTGAACCAGGCGCTCAGCCATAGCGGCCTGTTCTACGAATCGCACCAAGCCCAATGGATCGCCGGCATGCGCCCGACCTCCCAACTGTTGCTGGAACCGCAGAACCAGTTGCCGCACACTGCGCACAACGGCAGCGGCGGCCAGCTGCCGGCCATGCAGAACAATCCGGATGCTGGCGGCAAAGCCGCTTTGCTGCAAAACATCGCTGAAACCGGCGGCAGGACGGCTGCCGCACAAACCGCGGTGGCAAACGTCTCAGCACAAACACTGTCGCAGCTGCCCGACGACCTGCGCACACTGGTGCAGCAGCAACTGAACGCCCTGGAAACCAGGCAAGTGTTATGGCAAGGCCCGGTCTGGCAAGGGCAGGAGATGACTTGGGAAGTGCGCGAAGATTCGTCGCACCGCAATGCGCGCGGTGAACAAGAAAGCCAGTGGAACACCCAGGTCCATCTCGACCTGCCCAATCTCGGCGGCGTCACCGCGCGCCTCAGCTTCACCCACGGGGCGCTGAACCTGGCACTGGATGTCGCCGATCCACAATCCCGCGAACGGCTCGGCAAGGCCAGTTCGCAGTTGGTCGCCGCACTGACCGAGCGCGGCATCCCGGTCATCCAGACCAAGATCGGCGCAAATGAGCACGCCGGATAACCGTCCGCCGCAAAGCCGCCAGATGGCGGTGGCGCTCGCCTACCGCAGCGGCGATACCGCGCCCAAGGTGGTGGCCAGCGGCCGCGGCCTCATCGCCCAGGCAATCATCGAGCGCGCCAAGGAACACGGCGTGTTCGTGCACGAATCGGAAGAGCTGGTCGGCATGCTGATGCAGGTGGAGTTGGACCAGCACATCCCGCCACAACTCTATCTGGCGGTGGCCGAGCTGCTGGCCTGGCTATACCGGATGGAGAAGGGGGAAAACGGCGCTATTCCGCGTAACGCTGCAGTAACGAACCCGTTACAATCGCCACAGCTGAAACCACGTTGACGATCGCCCCATGCGCACCAAAGAGATCCCGCTGAAAATAGAACTGTTCTCCAACGACGAAGAGAACGATTACCTCATCACCAACCCGAAAGAGATCGTTTCCATCCTGCAAACCATCGCCGAACGCAAAACGCGCGCCGCCCTGTATTACAACGAGGGCAACAGCATGGTGCTGACCATGGTCCTGGCGGCGGACGAGAACGGCGGCGTGTGGGTGGACGCGGCCTCGAACCAGCTGGATAACCGGCACATCGAGCGCAGCAACCGCATCGTTCTGGTCAGCACCCACAATCAGGCCAAGGTGCAGTTCGTCGCCAGCAGTGCGTTTCTCGGCTTGTACGAGAACGCGCCGGCCTTCAATCTGGCGCTGCCGAGGAAATTGCTGCGCCTGCAGCGGCGCGATTACTACCGCCTGGTCACCCCCGCTTCGCAGCCGCTCAAATGCATCATCCATTCAGCCCCGGAGCAGGCACACATCCCGCATGCCATCACCGTGATGGATATCAGCATTGGCGGCATGGCGCTGGTATGCGAAGAGGACGGCGTCGAATTGCAACCCGGCATGGTGTACGAGCATTGCCAGATCGAGTTGCCCGAAGTGGGCACTGTGGATACGACCATCGAGGTGAAGAACACCTTCGAGGTCACCGACCGCAACGGCAAGGTAAGACGCCGCGCCGGCTGCGTGTTCGTCAAACCGGACGGCAAGACCACCATGCTGTTGCAACGCTATGTGGCCCAGATGCAGAGGCTGCAGGCCAGCAAGATCAGGACTGACGCCTGAACGCCTGGCCGTTCCGGCCGGCTTACACCTGCATGTTCATGATGTCGTTATAAGCAGCCGTCACCTTGTTGCGTACCTGCACCGCGGTCTGGAACGAGATGCTAGCTTTCTGCATGGCGATCATGGTGTCGCTCAGGCTCACCCTGTCGTCGCCCATGACAAAAGCCTTTTGCATCGCCTCGGCCTGCCGCTGGGTCTGGTTGACACCGTCCAGCGACGACTTCAGCACGTCGGCGAAATCGGCCCCGCCCGCCTTGCTGGTTGCCTGGGGTGGCTGCCCGCCCTGCGCGGCGGCGATCGCCGCCCGCATCTGGCTCAACAAGCTGTCTACATTGGAAACGTTCATGGTTCGGCTCCTTGTTTGATGGCCGAACTGTACGCGCGTGCGCAAGGGTTGCAGAACCGGAAAAGCGCGCTATTTCCCCCGCTTTTCGGCATACTGAACTTGTCTGGAAGGCAGATAATGCCCAGCGTGAGGGATTTCCCTCGGTTCCACTCGGTAGGTAATGTATGGCTGACACGAACACCAATTCGAACGCTTCCTTGACCAGATTGCTGATCGGCATGCCGAGCCAGCAGAAGCTGGGGCTGATCGTTGCGGTCGCCTCCACCGTCGCACTGCTGGCGGGTCTGTTCATGTGGGGACAGACGCCGGACTACCGCGTGCTCTATGCCAATATGTCCGAGCGCGACGGCGGCGCGGTCATCGAGGCTTTGCAACAGCAGAACGTCCCCTACAAGTTCACCGAGGGCGGCACGCTCATGGTGCCCGCCGACAAAGTGCACGAGATGCGCCTGCAGATGGCCGCCAAAGGCCTGCCCAAAGGCGGCACGGTCGGCTTCGAACTGATGGAGAACCAGAAATTCGGCACCAGCCAGTTCCTCGAGCAGGTGAATTACCAGCGTGCGCTGGAGGGTGAACTGGCCCGCTCAGTCGAAACCATGGCCTCGGTCGCCAGCGCTCGCGTGCATCTGGCCATCCCCAAACCCACCGTGTTCGCCCGCGAACAGCAGAAACCCAGCGCCTCGGTGGTACTGGCGCTGCATGCCGGGCGCTCGCTGGAGCCCGGCCAAGTCAGCGCCATCGTCAACCTGATCTCCAGCAGCATCCCCAACATGCCGTCGCAGGGAGTCACCGTCGTCGACCAGAGCGGTACCTTGCTCAGCTCGGCACGCGACAGCGCCGCCGAACAGCTGATGGATGCCACCCAGCTCAAATATGTGCGCCAGATCGAGGAAGACTACGTCAAGCGCATCGAAGACATCCTGATCCCGATCACCGGTGCACAGAACGTGCGTGCACAGGTCACCGCCAACCTGGATTTCGCGCAGACCGAACAGACGGCCGAGACCTATAAGCCCAACCAGCCGCCCAATCAGGCCGCGGTGCGCAGCTCGCAATCGCTCGAATTGCTGAACGGCGTACCCGCGACCGGCGGCGTGCCCGGCGCGCTCTCCAACCAGCCGCCGGTTCCCGCTACCGCGCCCGTCGTCACGCCGGCCAACGCCTTGCCTGCCGCAAGCGGCGCCAACAATGCCGCCAACAACACGCGCAAAGAGCTGACCACCAACTACGAAGTGGATCGCACCATCCAGCACACCAAATTGCCGGTGGGCAGCATCCGCCGCCTGTCCATCGCCGTGGTGGTGAACAACCCGACCTCAACCGACAAGGACGGCAAGGTCACAAGCCGTCCCTATACCGATGCGGAAAAGGCGCAGATCACCGCGCTGGTGCGTGATGCGGTCGGCTTCGACGCCAAGCGCGGCGACAGCCTGAACCTGCTCAACAGCGCCTTCAACGAGCGCCAGGAAGTGATTCCGGAAACGCCGCTGTGGAAACAGCCGGATGTCGTCGCGCTGGTGAAGGATGTCCTGAAATACCTGCTGATCGGCGGCGGCATCGGCTTCCTGCTGTTCGGCATCATCAAACCGGCCTTCAAGACCATCGCCGAACAGAGCGCGGCACAGGAAGAAGCGCTGGCGACCGCGGCACAACACCAGTTCCACGGCGGCAGCGCAGCCGGGCAATATGCCGCACAGCAATCGAACAATTCGTATGAAGACAATCTGCAACTGGCCAAACAACTGGCCAAGGAAGATCCCAAGATCGTCGCCACTGTAGTCAAAGAATGGGTGAATAAGGAATGAGTGACGAAGGCATAAACAAGAGCGCCATCCTGCTCATGACGCTGGGCGCGACCGAGGCAGCCGACGTGATGAAGTACCTGGAACCGAAAGAGGTACAACGGATCAGTTCGGCCATGGTGGCATTGCGCAACCTGTCGCGCGAAGAGATCGCCAAAGTGTTCGACGAGTTCCACGAGATCGCCGCCGGCAAGACCACCATCGGCCTGGATTCCGGCGACTACATCCGCGACATGCTGACCAAGGCGCTGGGCGACGACAAGGCCGCCGGCCTGCTCGACCGCATCCTGCACAACAGCGATACCAGCGGCATCGAAAGCCTGAAATGGATGGACCCTGCCTCGGTTGCCGAACTGATCGCCAACGAACACCCGCAAATCATCGCCACCATCATGGTGCATCTGGAACCGGATCAGGCATCCAGCATCTTAGCTTTGCTGACCGAACGTTTGCGCAACGACGTGATGCTGCGTATCGCCACGCTGGACAGCGTGCAGCCCGCCGCATTGCACGAATTGAACGACGTGCTGACCAAGCTGTTGTCCGGCAACGCAGTCGGCAAGAAGAGCATCCGCGGCGGCGTGAAGACCGCCGCCGAGATCCTCAACTTCATGGGCAACCAGGAAGCCGTGCTGGAGTCGGTGCGCACACACGATGCCGAGCTGGCGCAGAAAGTGATGGACGAGATGTTCGTGTTCGAGGACCTGCTGGAAGTGGAAGACCGCGGCATCCAGCTGGTGCTGCGCGAGGTGCAGTCCGAATCGCTCATCGTGGCACTCAAGGGTGCCAGCGAGGAGCTGCGCGAGAAGATCTTCAAGAACATGTCGCAACGCGCCGCCGAGATGCTGCGCGAGGATCTGGAATCGAAGGGCCCGGTCAAACTCAGCGATGTGGAGTCCGAACAGAAAGAGATCCTCAAGATCGTACGCCGCCTGGCCGACGAGGGACAGGTGGTGATCGGCGGCAAGGGAGAGGAAGCTTATGTCTGACCAACTGGCACCGGAGAAACTCACCGCCTGGCAACGCTGGGAGCTGCCCAATTTCGAGGCACGCAATGCGATGCGCGCGAAAGAGTCGGCATTGCCCACTGCCGCCCAACTCGAAGACATCCAGCGGCAAGCGCACGATGAGGGTTTTCAGGCCGGCTATGCCGCAGGCATGCAAAAAGCGGAGCGGGAAAACCAGCGTCTGGCCGACCTGCTCGGCATGCTGGAGCAGCAGGTGGATGAACAAGTCGCCCAGGAACTGCTCGATCTGTCCATGGATATCGCCCGCCGGGTATTGCAGCAGGCGATCAAGGTGCAGCCCGAGCTGCTGCTCGGCGTGGTACGCGAGGCGATCGGCACCCTGCCGCACTTCAACCAGGGCGCGCATCTGGTGCTGCACCCCGACGATGCCGCGCTGGTACGCGAGCGCATGGGCGAACAGCTGGCGCACTCCGGCTGGAAGATCTTCGAGGACGCCCGCATCGAGCGCGGCGGTGTGCGCATCGAGACCGCCAACAGCCAGATCGATGCCTCGCTGGAGACGCGCTGGAAGCGCGTAGTCTCGGCACTGGGACAAGATTCCCCATGGCTGGTACAGGAATAAGGGCCGCTCCGATGAACGTCCACCAACAGCGCTGGCAAGACTTGCTGCATCTGAACCGCGACATGGTCGCGCAGAGCAACCCCTTGCAAGTGAACGGCCGCCTGACCAAGGTCACCGGGCTGGTGATGGAGGCGGTCGGCCTGCGCATGGCGGTGGGCAGCACCTGCTGGGTCGAACTGCCGAACAATCGCATCGAGGCGGAAGTGGTCGGCTTCGCCGGCGACAAGCTGTTCCTGATGCCCGAGAACGATGTGCAGGGACTGGTTCCCGGAGCGCGTGTCGTCCCCGCCGAACCGGTGCGCATACCCGCCACCATCGGTCAGCAAGCCATACCGCGCCGCCGCACCGCCGATCTGGCGCGCCATCTGCCGGTGGGCGAACATCTGCTCGGCCGCGTGCTCGACGGCGCCGGCCGACCGCTCGACCAATACGGCCCCTTGCTCGACAGCACCAGCGCACCGTTGCAAAGCCGCCCGATCAACCCGCTGGAGCGTGCTGCCATCGATGAGGCGCTGGATGTAGGCGTGCGCGCCATCAACAGCCTGCTCACCGTCGGCCGCGGCCAGCGCATGGGCCTGTTCGCCGGTTCCGGCGTCGGCAAGAGCGTGCTGCTCGGCATGATGGCGCGCTACACCAGCGCCGACGTCATCGTGGTCGGCCTGATCGGCGAACGCGGCCGCGAGGTGAAGGAATTCATCACCGACATCCTCGGCAAGGAAGGCTTGGCCCGTTCGGTGGTGGTCGCCGCACCGGCCGACACCAGCCCGCTGATGCGCATGCAGGGCGCCGCCTACGCCACCACCATCGCCGAATATTTCCGCGACCAGGGCCGCAACGTGCTGCTGATCATGGACTCGCTCACCCGCTATGCCATGGCGCAGCGCGAGATCGCGCTGGCCATCGGCGAGCCGCCCGCCACCAAGGGCTACCCGCCGTCGGTGTTCGCCAAGCTGCCGCAGCTGGTGGAACGCGCCGGCAACGGCGCGGAAGGCGGCGGCTCCATCACCGCGTTCTACACCGTGCTGACCGAGGGCGACGACCAGCAAGACCCGATCGCCGACAGCGCGCGTGCGATCCTCGACGGCCACATCGTGCTGTCGCGCCGTCTCGCCGAACAGGGTCACTACCCGGCCATCGACATCGAGGCCTCGATCAGCCGCGCCATGAACCACCTGGTCAGCCCGCAGCATTTCCAGCAGGTGCAGCAGTTCAAACACCTGTATGCGCACTACCAGCGCAACCACGACCTGATCAGCGTCGGCGCCTACGTACAGGGCAGCGACCCGCTGCTCGACCGCGCCATCGCGCTGTATCCGCACATGGAGCACTTCCTCAAGCAGGGCATGTATGAGTCGGAGGCCTATACCGGCAGCATGGAGAAGTTCTCCGCACTTTTCCCGCAACAGGGGTGATGAGAGGACATGATCAAACCGTTCACATTGCAACCGCTGGTCCACCTGGCGCAGCAACGCAACGATGCCGCCACCAAGAAGCTCGGCCAGCTCAACCAGAACCACCAGAGCGCGCAGGCCAAACTGGAAGCGTTGCAGCAATATCGCCGCGACTACCAGACGAAATTCGAAGAGGAAGCGAAGCTCGGCATGGCGCCGGCCGACATGAAAAATTTCCAGGAGTTCATCAACCGGCTGGATCAGGCCATCCAGCAGCAGCAAAGCATGATCGAAAAAACCAAGGCCGGCGTGCAGAACGGGCGGGCCGAACTGATGGATACGACCCGCAAGATGCGCTCTTTCGACACGCTGGCACAGCGCCATGTCGAGGCCGAAAAGAAAGTGGAAGCCAAACAGGAGCAACGCTTACAGGACGAACACAGCGGTCGTTTGGCCGCTTATCGCTCGATTGAAAAAGACCGCGATCAGTAATAATTCGCACAGGAGGCAACATGACGAATCTACCCATCACCGCCAGTACCCCGCAAACCGCCAGCGTCAATCAGAACACGAACGCTGCCGATGCAGGCAATGCGCAGGGCGACAATGCCTTCGGCAATGTGCTGGCACGCCAGATCAAGGATCCCGCCGCCGAAGCAAAGGCTGACGGCAAATCCGGCAATGCCGCAACGGATGCAGCAACGGACAGCGCCAAGCCCGCCGCCGATGCCGACAGCACCCTGCCCGCCGACATGCTGGCCGCACTGTTGCCGCAAGTGATCGCAGCAGCAAGCAAGACCGAGCCGGCTGCCGATACGACAACCACGAGCTCCGACACGGCGATTGTCGAGCCGACAGCAGGGGTCGTCGCTGCCACAGCGACAGCACCCGACAGCACCGCTGCCGGGATCGTGGCCGGAACCGCTGCAGGAGTCGCCGCCGCCAGCGTCAGCGGTGTGACTGCCGGAGTAACCGCCGCAACGGTCAACGCCGGCGCACCGGCCAGGGCAAACAGCGAATCGGGCGAGGTCCGCAAAAACATCCCTGTTGCCGCAACCGGCAAGGGCGAAGAAGCGGCCAGGACACGTCCGACCGTATCGGACAATGCCGCGGTTCTCGCCAAGTCCGCCGAAACCGCGTTGAACAAAGATTCCAGCTTCAATGCCGCCCTGGAAAGCTCGGCAAAATCCAAGGTGGCGGAACTGCTCACCGCGGTATCGCGCGATACGCAAGCGGCACCGGCCGCGCCGCAATCCGGCAGCATCGCGCTGACTACGCTGCAGAACAGCACTCCCGCCGCGTTGATGCCGGCACAGGTCGCGGTCAACGTTCCGGTCGGCAACAGCCGCTGGGGAGACGAGTTCAGCCAGAAGATCACCTGGCTGGCAACGCAGAAGGACCAGACGGCAGAGCTGCACCTCAACCCGCCGCAACTGGGGCCGCTGGATGTTGTCCTCAAGGTCAGCGGCGACCAGGCCACCGCGATGTTCACCTCGCCGCACGCGGCAGTGCGTGAAGCGATCGAACAGGCGATGCCCAAGCTGCGCGACATGCTGGCCGATAACGGCATCACACTGGGCAACACCACGGTCAACGACCAGACCCCGCGCGACAGCGGCTCGGAAAGCTCCCGTCAAAGCGCGGCGGGAAGGAACAATGGCACGGACACTGCGAAGCCGGTGGCCGAGACAGCGCCACGGGTATCCCAAATCTCGCGCCATAACGGTATAGTGGACACATTCGCCTGACGGTGGAAATAAGGTTGGTTTCGCGCCCTATTCCCCCGATGGTGGAAGATGATTAGCACGATAATCCAACCTAACCGAAAGGAATCGCAAGATGTCGAAGCCCACAAAACCAGCAGCCGCTCCGGCCAAAGAAGAGGCCGCAGCCGCTCCACCCAAAAGCAACAAGAAGATGATCATGATCATCTCCATCTTGCTGCTGGGTATCGCTGGCGGTGCCGGCTGGTATTTCACCAAGGGACATGCTCCGGAAGAAGGCCATGCCGAAGAGGCGAAGGCGGAGCCGGCAGTTGAAGCCAAGTTCATCCCGCTGGGCGAGAACTTCACCGTCAACTTGCAGCGCGAAGAAGGCGATCAATACCTGCAAGCCGGCATCACGCTGAAGATCCTTGAGCCGGAACTGGAAGAGAAGATCAAGAAGGCGATGCCTGAGATCCGCAGCAAGCTGCTGTTCCTGCTTTCCAGCAAGCTCCCTTCCGAACTGCAAACCGCCAACGGCAAGAAGAAGCTGGTGGCCGAGATCATCGCCGAGACCGATAGCGTACTCGGTATTGCTCCCGCCGCCACTGCGGCAACCTCAGCCGCGCCCGCCACCCCGGCGCATGATGCCGGACACGAAGCTCCAGCACATGCGGAAGCGGCCTCTGCGCCGGCAGCGGCACCCGCGGCGGTTGTCGTCGCTCCCAAAACCACAGGCGTGGTGGACGTACTGTTCACTTCGTTCATCATCCAGTAAAGATGAGTTGAGGCCATGAGCAAAGAATTCCTCTCCCAAGACGAAGTCGACTCGCTGCTGCGGGGCGTCACGGGCGAGGTTGAAGAAACCAAGGACGATGCGCCGGCGGGAGGAGTTCGCTCCTACAACATGGCGACGCAGGAGCGCATCGTGCGCGGGCGCATGCCCACGATGGAGATCATCAACGAGCGCTTCGCACGCTTGTTCCGCATCGCGCTGTACAACTTCATCCACCGCTCATCCGAAGTCTCGGTCGGGCCGGTGAAGGTGATGAAGTTCTCCGAATTCATCCGCAACCTGCCCGTCCCGGCCAACCTGAACCTGGTGCAGGTCAAGCCGTTGCGCGGCAATGCGCTGTTCATCCTCGATCCCAATCTGGTGTTCATGGTGGTCGACAGCCTGTTCGGCGGCGACGGCCGTTTCCACACCCGCGTCGAAGGCCGCGAGTTCACGCAGACCGAACACCGCATCATCCAGAAGCTGCTCGAAGTGCTGTTCCAGACCTACGGCAAATCCTGGGATCCCGTGTACAAGCTGGATTTCGAATTCCTGCGCTCGGAAGTGAACCCGCAGTTCGCCAACATCGCCACGCCGAACGAGGTGGTGGTGGTGACCACCTTCGAGGTGGAATTCACCGGCGTCGGCGGTTCCATCCACATCTGCATGCCGTACGCGATGATCGAGCCGATCCGCGAACTGCTCTACAGCACCATGCAGGGCGACCACGTCATCGCCGACAAACGCTGGCTGCACATGCTGTCCAAACAGATCCAGTCGGCGGAGATCGAACTCACGGCGATACTCGGGCACGGCAAGACCACGCTCGACCATGTGTTGAAGATGAATGTCGGCGAGGTCATCCCGCTGGAGGTGGGAGAGAACATCCAGGTGCTGGTCGATGGCGTACCGGTGATGGAATGCAAATATGGCGCGTCCAACGGACAGTACGCGCTGAAAGTGGAAAAGATGCTTGCCACTGAAACCGGCGAGCCGCTCAATGGAGGAGTTTAATCATGGCTGACGAAACCACGGAACAAATCAGTGCGGACGATTGGGGCGCCGCGATGGCGGAGCAGACAGCGGCGGAAACCGCACAAGCTGCTGCGCAACCGCATGTGTTCGAGCAATTCGGCGGCGGTGCCGGCGCGACCGCGCACAACGACCTGGACATGATCCTCGACATCCCGGTGCAGCTCACCGTGGAGCTCGGCCGCACCAAGATGCCGATCAAGAACCTGCTGCAACTGGCGCAAGGCTCGGTCGTCGAGCTGGCCGGCATGGCCGGCGAACCGCTGGATGTACTGATCAACGGCTTCCTGATCGCCCAGGGCGAAGTGGTGGTGGTGAATGACAAGCTGGGCATCCGTCTGACTGATATCATCACACCTTCGGAGCGCCTGCGCCGCATCAACAAATAACAAGGTTAACGCCTATGCCGATCCGCATCCTTGCTGCCCTCGCCGCAGCATTCTTCTGTCCGCTCGCCCATGCGGCGGATACCGCCGCCCGCCCCGCCTATGTCCCGCCGCCCGCCACTGCCGTATCTTCCGGCAGCGTACTGCAGATCATCCTGAGCCTGTTGCTGGTGCTGGCAGCCGTGGTGCTGGTCGGCTGGATACTGAAACGCATCAATCTGCCGCAACAAGGCGCGGGCAATGCGCTCAAGGTCATCAGCGGCGTGGCGGTCGGGCAGCGCGAGCGCATCGTGCTGGTGGAAGTGAACGATACTTGGCTGGTGGTGGGCGTCGCGCAGGGGAATGTCAGCGCGCTGCACAGCATGCCGAAAGGTGCGCTGCCCGCGGCAGGCAGCACGCCGTCCGGCGCTGACGACAATAAATTCCAGGTCTGGCTGAAACAGATGATGGAGAAGCGCAATGCGAAGTGACCGCCTCACGCTGCTGCTTGCCGCCGCGTTGTTGGCGTTGCCCCCTTCCGCACATGCCGCCGAGGCGGGCATGCTGGCGCTGACCAGTACGCCCGCCCCCGGTGGCGGACAGACCTACACCCTCAGCCTGCAGACGCTGGTCCTCATCTCGTCGCTGACCTTCCTGCCCGCCATCCTGCTGATGATGACCTCGTTCACGCGCATCATCATCGTACTGGGCTTGTTGCGTTCGGCCATCGGCACGCCGTCGGCCCCGCCCAACCAGGTGCTGGTCGGCCTGGCGCTGTTCCTGACGTTCTTCGTGATGTCGCCGGTGCTCGACAAGATCTACAACGATGCCTACCTGCCCTACAGCCAGAACAAGATCTCGCTGGAGCAGGCTTACGAAAAAGGCAGCGCACCGTTGAAGGCCTTCATGCTGCGGCAGACGCGCGAGGCCGACTTGGCCCTGTTCGTGCGCATCTCCGAATCGCCTCCCCTCGAAAGCGCCGAGGACGTCCCGCTCAAGATCCTGGTGCCGGCTTATGTCATCAGCGAACTGAAGACCGCCTTCCAGATCGGCTTCGTGGTGTTCATCCCGTTCCTGATCATCGACATGGTGGTAGCCAGCGTGCTGATGTCGATGGGTATGATGATGCTGTCGCCCGCGACCATCTCGCTGCCGTTCAAGATCATGCTGTTCGTGCTGGCCGACGGATGGAACCTGCTGATCGGCTCGCTGGTGCAGAGCTTCTATACGTAAGGTAGCCGGAAATGACACCCGAATCGGTCATGACCATAGGTCAACAGGCGATGGAGCTGACGCTGATGATGTCGGCGCCGATGCTGCTCACCGCACTCATCATCGGCCTGATCGTCAGCATCTTCCAGGCGGCGACGCAGATCAACGAGATGACGCTGTCGTTCATCCCCAAGCTGATCGGCATCTTTGTCGTCATGATCATCTCCGGCCCGTGGATGATCGGCATCATGCTGGATTACATCACGCGGCTGTTCAGCAGCATCCCGTACATGGTCGGCTGACACCGTGATCAGCTTCACCAGCGCGCAACTTACCGCCTGGCTCGCCGCCTTCATCTTCCCGCTCGCGCGCATCCTGGCGCTGGTCGCCAGCGCCCCGATCCTGGGCAACCGGCAGATCCCGGCGCGCATCAAGGTCGCGCTGGCATTCATGATCACTGTCGTGATTGCGCCGACAGTCGAGGTTCCGGCCGGACTCGATCCGGCTTCCGCGCAAGGCATCCTGGTATTGATCCAGCAGATCCTCGCCGGGCTGACCATGGGCTTCGCCATGCGCCTGATCTTCACCGCGGTGGAAATGGCGGGCGACCTCGCCGGGATGCAGATGGGTCTCGGCTTTGCCAGCTTCTACGACCCGCAGAACGCCACGTACCTGCCGGTCATCGCCCAGTTCATGGGCATCCTCACCGTGCTCACCTTCCTCGCCATGGATGCGCACCTGTACCTGATCGCGGCACTGGCGGAGAGCTTCCACTCGTTCCCGATCGGCGCCTCGGTCCATTCGGCGACTGCCTTCCAGACCCTGGTCGCATGGGGTGGCAGCATCTTCAGCCACGCCCTGCAGCTGTCACTACCGCTGATCGGCGCCCTGCTCATCACCAATCTCGCGCTCGGCATCCTCACCCGCAGTGCGCCGCAACTCAACGTGTTCGCGGTCGGCTTCCCCATCACCCTGTCGGTCGGCTTCGCCGCGCTCGTGTTGACGCTGCCCTACCTCGCGCCATTGCTCGGCACTTTCGTCCAGGAAGGTCTGGACGTCATCTCGCGCATGGCCCAGCAAGCCGGAAAGTGATCCGGCAAAATGCAAAACGGCGCGCAAGATGACTTGCGCGCCGTTTGCGTTTTAACGAGTCCGCCTAGAGATAATTGAACAAGGACATCTGCGCCACTTTGGCGAACGACTGCTGCGAGGCTTGCAGCATCATCTGCTGCATGGTGAGATCGGTGACCGCCTTGTTGTAGTCGGTGTCCTGCAGCTTCGACAGCGTTTGTTTGTACTGCAGGCCCAGCTCTTCACCCGTCGCTTGCAAAGCATCCAGCTCGTTGAGACGGGAACCTTGGGTAGCGCGCACCGCCAACACCGAATTGAGATTCTGATCGAGTGCAGCCAGGTTATCGCTCAAGCCCTGGCGGTAGGCGGTCGAACTCATGCCGGTAGCGACACCCGCGCTGATCGTCGCGATGAGGTTGCCCAGCGTGGTGAATACGCTTTGGTTGGTGCTGGGTTTGATGTCGAAGGTATCGCCGGCCGCCGGCGCCCCTTTGATATCGAACTGGATGCCGTTAAAACTGATCGCCTGCCCGCTGACATAGGCATTGCCGGCCGAGACAGGCAAGCCGGTGGTCACATCGGTGACATCGTATTGTGTGGCGCTGGTGAAAGCGATCTGGTAGGTATGGCCGTTATACGTGCCGGGCACAGTGCCTTGGCTGATGACGCCAGTGCCGGTGTTGGCAAGGCCGACAGCCGCCTGGAACATACCGTTGCCATTGCGGCTGCGCATGAAGATGTCGGCACCGGAATCGCTGGTGGCGATCTGGCGCGAAGGCGCAGCCTGAACGTTGCGCTGCACATCATCTCCCTGATACACCACCCCAGCGGCAGTATCGGCAAAAGCCTGTACCTTGCCCTGACTGCCCGAATACAGATAATTTCCCGCACCGTCGGTACTGTTGGCCAACCCGATCAGCGACTGCAAACGGCCTTGCAGATCGGCGACCATGCCTTGGCGGCTGGTGCTGCTCAAAGTGCCGTTACCCGCATCGATCGCCACTGTTCTGACATGCTGCAGCAATTCGGTCACGTTCTGCAGTATCCCTTCGGACAGGGAAAGTGTATTGATCGCGGCATTGCGATTGGCAGCAAGCTGGGTATTGGCTGCATCGGTTTGTGTGAGCTCGGCTGCACGCGCCGCACCGGCAGGGTCGTCCGCCGGATTCAGCAGGCGCCGTCCGGTAGAAATCTGCTGCTGGGTCTGGCCGATCTGCGTCTGCAGCGTGTTCAGGGTGGCGATGTTGTCGCTATACAGCGAGCTGGTACTGATGCGCATGATCTACTCCTATCTTCCGAGAGACAGCAACGTATCGAACATGTTGTTGGCGATGGTCATTGCTTTCGCCGCCGCCTGATACGCCTGCTGGTACTTCATCAGGTTGGCCGCCTCTTCATCCAGATTGACGCCGGATACCGCCTGTTGTGCCTTGGTCACCTGCGCCAGCATGCTGGTCTGAGCCTTGCTGGTGAGTTCAAGTTCGCGCGTCTGCGTGCCCACCTGGCCGATCAATTGGCCATATGCACCCTGATAGCTGGCGGTGCCGTTCACCATCGTGTTGGCGGTCTGCAATGCGGCCAGTTTCAGGATATTGCTGCCGTCGTTGCTGCCATTGGTGTTCGGTTGCACCGTGAACACATCGCCGGCTGCCGGCGTGCCGGTGATCTTGGTCGTCCAGCCGTTGATGGTGATCGCCGCACCGGCGGTGAACGCCTGCGGCCCCGCCGGCGCCCCGGTACCGGTCGCGGTATAGGTGGTCGGAGGGTTGTTGAAAGTGATGGTGATAGGCTGCTGCAGATTGGCATTCAGCGGCAAGCCCGGCACGACGCTGGCGGCGGCGATGACACCGGTACCCAGATTGGTGATCGGTGCGTTCGAACGCACCGGCGAGGCTGCCGCAATCTTGGTCGGATCGGTGATGTTCAGCGAAATGCCGCTGGCGCCGGCCACCGTCGGCCGCACCAGGAAGGAATCGCCGGTCGCCGCTGCCCCTGCCGTCAATTGCAGGGTGATGCCGGTACCCGTCACCACCTGCGGTGTCGCCAATTGCGCGCCGGTGAACGAACCGACCACCGCATTGGTGGTGGTGTTCACCACGTTGTAGTTGGTACCGTCGAACTGCACGCTGTAGTCGTCGCCGCTCAGCGCCGTACTGCTGCTGATGGTCGCGGTCAGCGCGGCCGTGCCGGTATTGGTGGCGGCGGAGGTCGTGCGCGGCGCAGCCATGGTGAAGAAGGTGCCTCCCAGCGCACCTTTCAAGTCAATCCCTTGCTGGTGTTGCTGGTTGAACGTGTCGGCCAGGCCGATGCCGATGCGCCCCAGTGCATTCACCGCAGGATCGAGCACGGTCGCGCGGAAATCGAGATAACCGCCCAGATTGCCGCCTTGCAGATCGCTCTGCCGGATACGGCTGGTATTGCCGTTGTTCAGGTAAGCGACTTCCAAGGAATTGGGATCGGTCTGGGAAGTTGTAGCCTGGAGCGTGGACAGCTGATTGCCCACAACCAGCGACTGGCCGCTGCCGATGAAGACATCCACCGAGCCGTTCGTCTGCTTCACCGTGGTGACGCGAATCTCCTGGCTGAGCTGGTTTATGATCTGGTCGCGCTGGTCGAGCAGGTCGTTGGGGGGCTGGTTCGGGAACCTGGCCTGCAGCTGGACGATGTTGTCGTTCAGTGCAGCGATCTGTTTGGCATAGCTATTGATCGTGTTGACGCTATTGGCGATCTGCCCGTTCAACCCGTCGCGGATCTCGTTCATGCGCTGATCCAGCGTCTGCAAACGGTTCACCAGCGACTGCGCGCTACCCAGCATGGTTTGCCGTGCCGCGATGGATTCGGGTGCGTTGGCGACACCGTTAACCGCGCTGAAGAAGCTTTGCAAGGTCGGTGTCAGTCCGCCGGTGGAGTCGCCGAACAGGTTGCTCAACTGCTGCGCCAAGCCGTATTGGGTGCTCAGATTGGTGGATTGTGTCTGGGTCTCCAGCACTTGCCTGGTGAGGAACTGGTCATAGCGGCGCACCACCGACGTCACGTCGACGCCTTGTCCGAAATAGCCCGAACCGGTATTCTGCGCCATCCCGGCAATCTGGACGATCTCCTGCCGCGAGAAGCCGGGCGTGTTGGCATTGGCGATGTTATGCGAAGTCGAGGCGATGCCCGCCTGGGCCGCCTTCAGTGCACTTACTCCAATGCTGTATATCCCGCCCATTTCAAATCCTTTTGCCGTTATACAACTCGCATGGCTTGGTTATCGGCACCGCTGGAAAGAACTTTAGGGCTATTTTACGCCCGTGCCCTGACGCTGCCGATAACGCCCACCAGCTTGTCGGCATAGTGCGGATCGGTGGCATAGCCGGACTGCTGCAGCGCCTGCGCGAATCCTTTGGCATCAGCCTGATCCAGCACGCCGGCATAACGCTTGTCGCCGTTCAGCAGCTTGGCGTAATCCTGGAACGCCTCGGTATAGTTGGCGTAAGCACGGAAACGCTCCACCTGCTTGTGCGCCACACCGTCATGGTATTCCGTTGTGACCACTTCCGCCACCTGCCCATCCCAGCCTTTGCCGGCCTTGATGCCGAACAGGTTATGGCTGTTGCCGCCGTCCTCCGTCTTGATCTCGCGGCGCCCCCAGCCGCTTTCCAGGGCAGCTTGTCCCATGATGAGGTGTGCGGGCACGCCGGTGGTGCGACTGGCCGCCTCGGCATGCGGACGCAACCGGTCGACGAAATCCTGCTGGAAGTCAGCACGGTAAGCCGAAGGGATCGCGGCATTGCGCAATGGTTGCCGTGCCATCTCCTGGGATGCATTGACAGCCTGCTGCACCGGCAATGCTGCGACAGCAGATTTGGCGGCTTCCGGCACCGGCTGATTGCGGCTGAGCTGCCTGACCATGATCTCCGCCAGCCCCACTCCGCGGTCGGCCATGTTTTGCGCCAGCTGCTGGTCGAGCATGCCGGTGAACATCCTGGTCTGCTCGCTATCGAATGCGCCATCCTGCGGCGTCGCCTCGCGCATGCTTTTCAGCATCATGTTGAGGAACACCGTCTCGAACTGCTTCGCCGCGACCTTTAGCGCCTCGTCGGGCGACTGTTTGGCGTGCAGTTTCAGCTTGTCGAGGCTTTGGCTGTCGACTGCCAGACTGCCCACATCCATGCCGGAGAGTGCCATCAGATCACCTCGAGTTCGGCCCGCAATGCACCGGCGGATTTCATCGCCTGCAGAATCGCCAGCATGTCCTGCGGTGTCGCGCCGATCGAATTCAGCGCCTTGATCACATCGCCCAGCGCCACACCGCGCTTCAGGTGCAGCAGATTGCCGGGGGCGGCCTTGATATCGATGGTGGCGTTGCTCACCGCAGCCGTATCGCCCTGCGCGAACGGGGCCGGCTGGCTCACCGCGTTATCCGCGTTGACCACCACGGTCAGGTTGCCGTGCGCCACCGCGCAGTCGTCCAGTGTGACCTTCTGGTTCATCACCACCGAGCCGGTGCGCGCATTGATGATGACCTTGGCGCTACCCGATGCGGCATCCAGTGTCAGATTCTCGATGCGCGAGATGAAAGCGACGCGGGCATTGCCTTCCGGCGCCCTGATCTGCACGGTGCGGCTGTCCAGCGCCTGCGCAATCTCGGCATCGGGGGAGACTTCGCGGTTGATCGTATCGGCTAGCCTGGTGGCCGTGGTGAAATCCGCCGTGGCCAGTTCCAGATGAACGTATTCGCCCTGCCCCACCGCCGTCGGCACGGAACGCTCCACCGTGGCACCGCTGGGGATGCGGCCGACGCTGAGGTGATTGACCACCGTCTTGGAACCGCCGGCGGCGGCGCCCGCGCCGCTCACCAGCAGATTGCCCTGCGCCATGGCATACACCTGGCCGTCGGCGCCTTTCAGCGGCGTCATGATCAGCGTGCCGCCGCGCAGGCTCTTGGCATTGCCGATGGACGAGACGGTGACATCGATACTCTGGCCGGGACGCGAGAACGGCGGCAGCACCGCCGTCACCGTCACTGCCGCAACGTTCTTCAACTGCAGGCTGGTGCCGGGCGGCAAGGTCACGCCCATCTGCGCCAGCATGGTGATGGTGCTCTGCACCGTGAACGGTGTCTGCGTGGTCTGGTCGCCGCTGCCGTCCAGACCGACCACCAGGCCGTAACCGAGCAGCTGGTTGTCGCGCACGCCGAGCACGCTGGCGAGGTCTTTCACGCGCTCCGCCGCCGCGCCGCAGGAAACGAGCAGCAACAATGCAAAGACAATCGACCTGGTTTTCATCATCACACCTCTTTAGAACGGCAACACCGAGAAGAAGAAGCGGTTGATCATGCTGGTCACCGCCGCGCCATCGATATTGTTGGCCCCCTTGTATTCGACATGCACATCCGCCACCTGGGTGGACTGCACCGTATTGCTGCTGCTGATATTGACCGGATTCACCACGCCGGCAAAACGCACGTACTCGGTGGAGTTCTTGATCGCAACCTGCTTCTCGCCGGCCACGCGCAGGTTGCCGTTCGCCAGCACCTCGGTGACGGTGACGGTGATCGAACCGCTGAAGGTATTGCTGCCGGCACTGGCGCTGGCATTGGCGGATTTGACCGCGCTGTTGCCGGCCACGCCGATCGATGTCTGCACCGTCTGCCCTGCCGCGCCCGCCGTTACCGACGGCGTCGCCAGCGCGATACTGCCGCTGTTGTCCGCGCTGGAGCTCAGCTTGCCGGAAGCGGAAGTGGTCTCGACGATGTTGATGACGAGCACATCGCCGACATTGCGCGCGCGCCGGTCTTCGAACATTGGACGCTCGTTCACCCCGGCCTGATAGATCGAACCGTTGCCGTATGACGCCGCCGGTTTCGATTCCGGTCGCGCGGTCAACGGCTGCTTGATGCTGGTGGAAGGCACACATGCCGACAGCAGCGATGCCAGCACCAGCAGTCCTATCATCACTATCGTTTTACGCATGATCGGCCTCACTCAGATCTGTGAAAGTTTCTGCAACATCTGGTCGGAAGTGGTGATCGCCTTGGAGTTGATCTCGTACGCACGCTGCGTCTGGATCATGTTCACCAGCTCTTCCACCACGTTCACGTTGGAGGTTTCCACATAGCCCTGGCTCAGCGTGCCGGTGCCGTTGGTACCCGGCACGTTGGTGCTGGGCGTGCCGGAAGAGGCTGTTTCCAGATACAGGTTCTGCCCCATGCTTTCCAGGCCAGCCGGATTGATGAAGGTCGCCAGCTGCAGGCTGCCGACCTGCACCGGAGCCGCCGCACCTGCCTGCGTGACAGTCACTACGCCGTCCTGGCCGATGGTGACCGAAGTGGCATTGGCCGGGATGGTGATCGCGGGTTGCACCACGAAGCCGTTGGCGGTCACCAGCTGCCCCTGACTATCGGTCTGGAAAGAGCCGTCGCGCGAATAGGCGGTGGTGCCGTCCGGCATCAACACTTGGAAGAAACCGTTGCCCTGGATCGCCACATCGAGCTTGTTGCCGGTGAGCTGCAGATTGCCCTGGGTATGGATGCGTTCGGATGCGACCGGGCGCACGCCGGTACCGACCTGCAGGCCGGAGGGAACCTGCGTTTGTTGCGACGACTGCGCGCCGGGCTGGCGCAGGTTCTGGTAGAGCAGGTCCTCGAACACCGCGCGCGAGCGTTTGAAACCGGTGGTGCTGACGTTGGCGAGGTTGTTGGAGATGACATCCATCTGGGTCTGTTGCGCTTCCAGACCGGTCTTCGATATCCAGAGTGAGCGAATCATGATGTGCGTCCTTTCCGTGACTTGTGCATGGATGACACATTACGCGCGCACAAGAAAAACCATTCGGCGAACACTCGCGGAAAAACGATTCAATTCAGGATTTAGACCGGTTGGCCGGAAAGGCCGCCACCGCGAACTGGCGGCCGAGTAACCGGCAGTGCCGGGTCAGGCTCAGCCGTTGATGTTGAGCAGGCTGCTGGCCTGTTTGGCGTTGTTGTCCGCCGTCTGCAGCATCTTCATCTGCGTGTCGAACTGGCGCGCCAAGGTGATCATGTTCACCATCGACTCGACCATATTGACGTTGCTGCCTTCCAGATTGCCCGATGCCACGGTCACCTTGGCGTCGGCCTCGGCCGGGTTGCCGTCCCTGGTGCGGAACAGCCCGTCCTCGCCGCGCACCAGATCACTCTCGGGCGGATTGGTCAGCTTGAGCCGGCCGACCACCACCACGCCGGCCTTCTGGCTGGTGCTGGGCACGGTGGAGATGGTACCGTCCTTGGAGATGGTGACTTCGGTATCGGGCGGGATCGTGAGCGGACCGGAATCGCCCATCACATTCAGCCCGTTGCGCGTTTGCAGGATGCCGTTCGGCAACACCTGGAAACTGCCGTTGCGGGTGTAGGCCTCGTTGCCGTTGGCATCTTCGACTGCGATCCAGCCCTTGCCGTCGACCGCCACATCGAGCGCGCGGCCGGTGGCCTGCATGACGCCGGGCGTGAAATCGGTACCCGAGGTCGAGTCCACCACGAAGGTGCGTGTCGCCAGGCCTTCGCCCTTGATCGGCACGCTGCGGAAGGTGTCGATGGCCGCGCGGAAGCCCGGCGTGTTGGTGTTGGCCAGGTTCTGCGACACCGCCGCCTGCTGCTGCAGGGTGTGCGAAGCGCCTGTCATCGCGGTGTAGATCAGCCTGTCCATGTCACTCTCCTCGCCTCAAGCTAACGATCAACGCAGGTTGACGATGGTCTGCAGCACCTGGTCCTGCGTCTTCACCGACTGTGCGTTGGCCTGGTACACGCGCTGCGCGGTGATCATGTTCACCAGCTCGGCGGTCAGGTCGACGTTGGAGTCTTCCACCGCCGATGTCTGTAGCACACCGAGGCTGGACGAGCCGGGAGCACCGGTCAGCGGCGTGCCGGAAGTGTTGGTCTCAGCCCAGTTGTTGCCGCCCATCGGCTGCAAACCTTGCGGGTTGCTGAAGTTCGACAGCACCACCTGCCCCAGCGTCTTAGCCTGGCCGTTGGAATAACGGCCGGAGATCACCCCGTCCGCGCCGGTACTGAAGCCGGTCAAACGGCCGGAGGTATAACCGTTCTGGGTCAGCGAGTTCACGCCGAACAGGCCGCCGAACTGCGAAGTGCCGGTGAAGTCCAGCGCGAGCGTCTGTGCCGTTGCTCCGGCCGGCGTGAATGAGGCCGATGTCACCGGCACCACCGGCGCAGTCAGCACACCGTTGGTATTGAAGGTCATGGCGGTCAACGGCGCATTGGCCGCCTGCGGGTTCACACCATCCACCGTCAGATAAGCGTTCCAGCTGTTGGTGGCCGTCTTGGCAAAATAGATCGATGCCACATGGCTGGTTCCCAGACTGTCGTAGACCGTCATCGAGGTGGAGTTGTTGAAGGTCGCCGAATTGTTCGGGTCGAACGCGGGCACTGCCGGAATGACGGCGGAACGCGAATCCAGGTTCAATCCGGCCGCAATGGAATTGGTCGCCCGTGGCAACAGGTCGGCGGTGGAGATCTGCAGGTCGGCCGGCGCAGTCGCGACGATCACTCCCGCCGCATTGGGCAGGAAGCCGGTCACGCGATACCCCTGGTTGCTGACGATGAAACCGTCCTTGTCCATCTGGAACTGGCCGTTGCGCGAATAGGTGATCGCACCGTTATTGCTCAGGCGGAAGAAGCCGTTGCCGCTGATCGCCATGTCCAGCGAGTTGTTGGTGGTGGTGATATTGCCCTGGGTGAACTGCTGCGCGATCGCCGCCACACGGGTGCCGATACCGGACTGCATACCGCCGCCGATCGAACTGGCATACACATCGGCGAATTGCGCCTGCGACCCCTTGAAACCGACGGTGCTGGCGTTGGCCACGTTGTTGCCGATCACATCCAGATTCTTGGCTGCTGCATTCAGACCGCTTAGACCTTGTTGGAAACCCATGACATCCTCCTGTTAGTATCGATCAAACGCCGCAGGGGCGCCGTTCATCACAAAATCCGCCGGACTGCATCCAGCCCGAACTCGCCAAGACTGCCCATGCTCAATTTGGCCCCGTCTGCATTCAGCGAGACGCTGTCGACCATGCCGTAAGACAGGGTGGCCGGGTTGCTCTTCTTGCCGTCCAGCACGGCCTGCGCAGTGAACTTGTAGCTGCCGTCCGCCACCGCCGCGCCCTTGTCATCAAGCCCGTCCCATTGGAAATCGACGACGCCCGCATCCTGCTTGCCCAGCTGCAGGGTGCGCACCACGTTGCCCTTGGCGTCTTCTATCGTCACCGTCACTTTGTCTGCCGCATCGGTCAATTCCACCGCTGCATCCGACTGGCCCTTGAGCAGGTCGATCCGGTTGCCCGGCACCAGTGCGGCATGGCCGATCATCGAGGCCGCCTGCAGCGATTGTGCCGACATCATGTTGGCGCTCAGCGCCTGCACGGTGGCATTCAACTTGTCGATGCCGGTCACCGTGGACAGTTGCGCCATCTGCGAGGTCACTTGCGCGTTATCCAGCGGATTGAGCGGATCCTGGTTCTTCATCTGCGTCACCAGCAGTTTCAGGAAACGATCCTGTGTCGCTCCTGCCTGCGAGGCGGCGGTCGAAGCCGCGGCAGCCGTTTGCGCCGCCGTGGTGGAACCGCTGTTCTGTACCGAGTTAACCATGGTCTATCTCCTTATTGTCCGATGCTGAGCGTCTTCAACAGCAATGTCTTGGACGCGTTCATCACATCCACGTTGTTCTGGTACGAGCGCGAGGCCGAGATCATGTTCACCATCTCGTCCACCGGATTCACGTTGGGCATGGTCACATAACCCTGCTCGTTCGCCATCGGATGCTTGGGGTCGTACACCGTTTTCATCGGCGAAGCATCGTCGACCACGGCCGACACTTTCACCCCCGCACCCGGCTGCCCGGCGATGGGCGTCGTCTCGAACACCACCTGTTTGGCACGGTACGGTTTGCCGTCGGGGCCGCTGGCGCTGTCGGCGTTGGCCAGGTTGCTGGCCACCACGTTGAGGCGCTGCGCCTGCGCCGTCATGGCGGAGCCGGAGATGCTGAATATATTAAATAGCGACATGATCGTTATCCTTGTAAAGCGGCCAGCACTTCCTTGGCCTTGTCACTGACGAATCTGACACTGGCTTCATAACGCAGGGCGTTATCGGCGAACTGCGCGCGCTCGGTGTCCATATCCACGGTGTTGCCGTCCGCACTGGGCTGCAACGGATTGCGATACTGCACCGGCGCCCCCATCACGCTGTCGCCCGACATCCCGTGCAAATGTTGCGGCGAGCTTGCCGCGACCGCCAGCTTGTCGCCGCTTGCGCCCAGCGCGCCTTGCAGCGCGCTGCTGAAGTCGATATCCCTGGCCTTATAGTTGGGCGTGTCGGCATTGGCGATGTTCGACGCGATCAACTCCTGCCGCGCCGCGCGCAGATTCAGCGCGGTCTGGTGGAAATGGAACATTTCGTCTATCCTGCTGCTCATCGTACCCTCCTGCTCGCCATCGATAGGCTCTTTACATGGTTCGCATACTAATCACGGCAAGTCACCAGCCATCTGTCGATTAGGGGTGGAAACCCGTTCTATTTCCCGCTTTAGAAAAACCCTGCCGGCGCCACAATACCGCCATGAAGATATTACGCGCAGTCCTGATTTGCTTGCTGTTCCTTGCCTCGCCCGCACAAGCGGCCGATTTGCAGAGCCACGAACAGATTCGCCAGGTTGCCTTGGCTTATGCCCAGGCCCAGACTGCGGCGCTACCGGGCACGGTCAGCATCCAGATCGGCGAGGTCGACCGTCGCACCACGTTGCGCGCCTGCTCCAGGCTGGAAGCTTTCCTGCCCAGCGGATCGTCATTGACGGGCAGGACCACCATCGGCGTGCGCTGCAACGAACCCTCCAGATGGTCGCTATTCCTGCAGGTCACCATCCGTGTGAGCGCCTCCTTACTTGTGGCGAACCGTCCGCTGGCACAGAACACCGTATTGAGCACTGGCGACTTCACGGTGCAAAGCGGTGAACTGGGACAACCCGGCATCCTCACCGACCCGGCCCAAGCCATCGGCAAGACACTCAAGTTCGCCATCGGTGCCGGACAAGTGTTGCGTCAAGACATGTTGCGCGCCCCTTATGTCGTCACCCAGGGGCAAACGGTGGACATAGCGGTGCGCGGGGAAGGCTTCAGCGTGCGCTCCACCGGACAGGCATTGAACAATGGCGCCGAAGGACAAACCGTTCAGGTCAAGGTATCATCCGGCCAGGTCGTCAGCGGCAAGGCACTGGCGGACGGGAGCATCGAGGTACGCCCCTGATATCGAAAAAATTTTGTTCAAGAACCCTAAAGTTCGGTTTTTATCTGCCGATGTAGGGGATAACTAGTTGAGCATATAAAGGTGATTACCGTGAAAATCGACAAAACTACCAGCCCGTTACCAGCCTCCCTGATCGGCGAAGCTCCGCAGCCTGCGGCGCGCCAGAGCGGCAACAAGACCGGTACCGCCGAATCCGGCGGCACCAGCGTGAGCTTGGGCAGCACCACCACGAAATTGCGCAGCATGGAAAGCAGCATCGCCAGCACGCCGACGATAGACGCCCAGAAGGTCGCCGAAATCAAACAGGCGATCAGCGAGGGGCGCTTCCAGGTCGATTCGAGCAAGGTGGCGGATCGCCTGCTCAACACGGTGCGCGATCTCATCTCCGCGAGCCAGCGTTGACCAGCACACATACAGACCTCTCTACGGCAGAATTCCTGTCCAACCTGAACGACGAATGCGCCGCCCTGCGCGCATTCGTCGTTTTGCTTGGCGACGAGCAACGCACCCTGCTCGGCCAACAGGCTGAAGAGCTGCTGCCGCTGGCGGAAGCCAAAGTACAGTTGGCCGACAAAATCTCCGCACTCGCCGAGAAGCGCCGCAAACACCTGCCGGAAGGTACCCGTGATACGGTGGAATGGCTGAAACGCCATGCCCCGCAAGGTCTGCCGGTATGGCATGAAGCGCGCCAACTGGCGGCACAGGCGCAACGGCTCAACCAGACCAACGGCGAACTGATCCAAATCAAGCTGCGTTACAACCAGCAAGCCCTGGGCGCGTTGTACGGCGCCACCCAGAATGCCGCCGGACTCTACGGTGCCGACGGGCAGACCAACCTGCCCAGTGCAAGCCGCACGCTCGGCAGCGTTTGATCCACGCCTTTTACTGAATCGACACCTGCTGCTCCGGTTCCGGGGCCTTCACGGTGATGGTCACCCGCCGGTTGCGGGTGCGGCCTTCCGGCGTATCGTTCGGCAGCACCGGCAGGTTATCCGCCGCACCGGTAGCCTTGAGCCGTTTGGCAGCGATGCCCTGCTCGATGAACAGCCGTACCACGCTGCAGGCGCGCGCCGAAGACAACTCCCAGTTGGAAGGGAATTGCGCATTGCTAATGGGCAGGTTGTCAGTGTGGCCTTCCACCTCGATGGCAAAGTCGTTCTCCGCCAGCACCTTGGCCGCATCGGCCAGCGTTCCGCGCGCATCCGCCTGCAGGTCCGCCTTGCCCTGCTCGAACAGCGCGCTGGCATTGATGTCCAGCACCACCCCGCGGCTGGTCTGCGAGACGGTCAGCTGCCCGTTTTTCACGAACGGCGCCATGCTCTGGTTGAGATTCTTGGCCAGATTCTGCATACGCTCATCCTGCTTGCGCTGCTTTTCCGCAAGGCGCGCGTTGCGCCGGTCGACCAGCCCCTTGAAATAGATCTCCTCTTCGGTCAGGCGGATCGATCCGCCTTCCGATTGGCTGACCTTGGTGCCGAAGGCATTGTTGATGGCTGCGCCATAGACCTTGTATTTGCCCTCGTTGACCGAGGAGATGCCATACATCACCACAAAAAAGGCGAACAGCAACGTGATGAAGTCGGCATAGGAGACCATCCAGCGATCGTGATTGTCCGGCTCTCTTCTTTTCGGGCGGCGCGCCATTTCAGGACGGGATGTAACCCCTGAGTTTGTTTTCGATGAAGTGCGGGTTCTCCGCATTGGCGATCATGCACAGGCCGTCGATGAGCATATCGCGCATGTTCACCTGCTCCTGGATGATGATCTTCAGTTTGCCCGCAATCGGCAGGAACAACAGGTTGGCGGAACCGACGCCATAAATAGTGGCGATGAAAGCGACGGCGATACCGGCGCCCAGCTTGGAAGGATCGGCCAGACTCTGCATCACGTGCACCAACCCCAGCACCGCACCGAGGATGCCGATGGTCGGCGCATAGCCGGCGGCTGATTCCCACACCCGCGCGGATTGCCAGCGCAGTGTCTCCCAGGTATGCAGCTCGATATCCATGATCTCGCGGATCTTCTCGGCACTATTGCCGTCCACCAGCAGTTGCAGGCCTTTGCGCACGAAAGGGTCTTCGATGTTCTTGAGTTGTGCCTCCAGCGCGAGGATGCCGTCCTTGCGGGCGACGCTGCCCCAGGCGGTGATCTGGTAGGAGAGTTTCTGCATATCGATGACCGGCGTGACGAACACCCAGCCGCCCATGCGCACCCCGGTCATGAACACCGCGAGCGGATGCTGCAGCATCACCGCGCCTATGGTGCCCCCGAACACGATCAGGAAAGCGGCCAGCTGCAGCAGCACGCTCGCCGAACCGCCTTCCAGCAGCTGTCCGCCGAGGATGCCGACCAGGGCAACCACGATGCCGAACAGGCTGAGCTTGTCCATCAATATCCCTTCATCGAGGCGCGCAACCGCGCCACGGCCTGGCTGTGCAACTGGCACACGCGCGATTCTGAGACACCCATCACTTCGCCGATCTCCCTCAGGTTCATGTCCTGCTCGTAGTGCATGCCCATCAGCATCTTCTCGCGCTCCGGCAGGCGGTTGATGGCATGGATCAGCGCCTCGCGGAAACGCTCGTCCTGCAACAGTTCGAGCGGGTTCGAGTCGCTGTCGAACTCGAAACGGTCGAAGAAGTCGTCGCCCTCGTCACCGTGGAAATCCTCGTAATAGACCAATTGCGCGCCGCGCGCCTCTTGCAGCATGCGCTGGTACTCCAGCAAGGACACTCCCAACTCCTTGGCCAACTCGGCCTCACTCGGGGCCTTGCCGAGTTTCTGCTGCAATCGGCTGATGGCGGTCTCGATCTTGCGCATGTCGCGGCGCATGCTGCGCGGCAGCCAGTCGGCACCGCGCAACTCGTCCAGCATGGCGCCGCGGATGCGCTGCGCGGCATAGGTCTCAAACTGCGCACCGCGCAGCTCGTCGTAGCGGCCGGCCGCATCGAGCAGGCCCATCATGCCGGCCTGGATCAGGTCGTCGACCTCGACGCTGCCGGGAAGCTTGAGCATCATGTGATGCGCGATGCGCTTCACCAGAGGCGCATACTCCCTGAGGCACTCCTCCTTGTCGTTCAGTCCGTTGGGCGTGTACATAGCCTTCGTCTTCAGATTGCTGGCGATTCTCATGAGATAGCCGCCATTGTGTTATTGGCCGGACGCGACTGGCGCATCAGGCGTTGCATGACAGAAGCCAACACGTCATGCCCTTCATCTCCCGCACGCGGGGTGCGCAGCAAACCTTGTGCGATCTCGCGCATGGCATAGGCGGACGGTGCCGAAGGGAACGCTTCAACTACCGGGCGGCATAATTGTGTCGCACGTTTGAGCTTTTCATCAACCGGAATATAGCCCAGATACTCCAAACGCACCTGCAAATGGCGCCGCGCGACCTGCGCCACGTTGTCGAACACCGCCAGCGCCTCGCGCTCGCCCGCCACCTTGTTGACCACGATATCGAACGCCTGCCTGCCATTATGCATCGCCATCTGCTTGAGCAGGGCGTAACTTTCGGTGATGCCGCTGGCAGTGGCATTCAGCACCAGCAGCAAGGGTTCGTCGCCGGACAGGCTGGCGCAGACCGAATGCCCGTCGCGGGCGGCATCCACCAGCACCACATCCATGTCTTTCGCGGCGGCTGTCAGCGAAACCAGCAGATGGTCGCGCTGCGCCTCGTTCAGCTGCGGCAGGCTCTGCATCGCCCGCGCCACCGGCAATACGCGCACACCATCGCCGGCACGCAGCAGCACATCCGGCCAGGTCTTGTCGCCGCGCGCCACACTGAGCAGGTCGTGGCGGACCTTCAACCCCAAGGTGTTGGCCACGTTGTCGTGCGACAGGTTCTCGTCCAGCACCAGCACATCCTTGCCGGAATGCCCCAGCGTTGCCGCCAGGTTCACCACGATGCTGGTCGCACCCAGACCGTCGCGCGCACCGACCACCGTCACCACACGCGAACCGGAACTGGAGCGCGCCAGCAGGCGGCGCAGACCGGCGGCCTGATCGTTTGCATAATTAGAGCGCATATTGTCCTCCCGCCATTCTCTGGGCGCTGCCCAGCCCGGCCATGAAGGCCGGCAATTCCGCCTCCTGCATGTCGAATGCGGTGTTGCTCTTGCTGACGTCCTTGAACACGCGGTGCAGCAGGTATTCGAGATTAACTTCGTGCAGGTCTTCCGGCACGCGCTGGCCGCTGGCGATGTAGTGCATGGTGAGCTTGTGGCGCACGATCACATCCAGCACCGTACCCAGCGTCACCGCCTCGTCCAGCTTGGTCGGGATGCAGCCGATCACGCCGGTGCCGCCGTACATCTTCACCACGTCGTCCAGCGTGCCGCCGGAACTGGTGGCATTCAGCAGCAGCAGGCGCTGCACGCCCACCGCGTCGAACATCTGCGCCTGCTCCGCCACGCGGCTGTCGCGCTGCCCTACCCCCATGGTGTCGATCAGCACCAGATGTTTGTGTTTCAAGCCGGACAGGGTGAGTTTCAGGTCTTCGGTATCGCGCACCGCATGCACCGACACGCCCAGGATCTTGCCGTAGATCTTCAGCTGTTCGTGCGCGCCGATACGGTAACTGTCGGTGGTGACCAAAGCCACCTTGTCTGCGCCGTAACGCACCACGGCGCGCGCTGCCAGTTTGGCGGTGGTAGTGGTCTTGCCGACGCCGGTGGGACCGACCAGCGCATACACACCGCCGCGCGCCACCACATCTTCCTGCACCGTCGCCACGCGCACATTGTGCCCGATCATGCGGCGCAGCCAGTCGAGGCCGCCGCCGGCCGGGATCTTTTCCAGCAGCTGGCGCGACAACACCGGGCTGAAGCCGACGTTGAGCATGTCGCGCAACAGCCCGCTGCGGGCCGGATCATGCTGCTGCATGTCCGACCAGGAACGGCAGGCCAGCTGTTCCTGCAGCAGGTTGCGCATGCTCTTGATCTCGGACAGCAGTGTCTGTTGTTCTTGCGCCGATTCCTGGCGGGCAGTGGCCGGCACCGCGGGTTTCTGCACTGCGGGAGTTTCGCGCTTGTCGTCGCTTTCCAGCACCTTCGCGCCCAGCAACGCCGCCTGATTGGCCGCCTGCGCGGAGAGCTTGGCCGGACGTGCCGGCTTGGCGGCGCTTTCGGTCGCGCGCGTCTCGCTCAGATGTTCCAGGGCGGCGCCGTCCATCGCCAAGATCTCGACGCCTTCCGGCACTTTGCGGTTGGACAGGATCACCGCCTCTTCGCCGAGTTCGGCCCGTACCAGTTTCAGTGCGTCGCGCGAACTGGCTGCGATAAATTTTCTAGCGTTCATGCTCTACCTCCTACCATGGATGTAACCCGTACCGTCTTGAAACCCGGTACTTCTTCATGCGAAATCACTTTCAGCTGCGGCAACGAGCGCTTGAGGAAGCGCGCCAGCAGGTCGCGGATATGTCCCGGCACCAGCAGCACCGTGGGCAAGCCCATCTGTTCCTGGGTCTGTGTCGCATTGCGCGCCTCGCGCAACAGGGTGTTGGCCAGGCCCGGCTCGATCGCCGAGCCGCCGGCCTGCAAGGCCTGGCTCAGCACGTATTCGAGTTCCTTGTCCATGCCGATGACTTGCAGTTCCTGCGCCGACGGGTAGAACTGCTGCACGATGGCGGCGCCCAGCGCGATGCGCACCAACCCGGTCAGCACGTTGACGTCCTGGGTCTGCGGCGCATGCTCGGCCAGCGTCTCCAGGATGGTGCGCATGTCGCGGATGTGCATGCCTTCGTCGAGCAGGTTCTGCATCACCTTCTGCACCGTGCTCAGCGACAGCAGCTTGGGCACGAGGTCTTCGGCCAGCTTCGGCGCGATCTTGGCCAGATGATCGAACAGCTGTTGCACTTCCTGGCGTCCCAGCAGCTCGGCGGCGTGGGTCTGGATCAGGTGGCTCATGTGGGTCGCCACCACGGTGCCGGCGTCCACCACGGTGTAACCCATGGACTGGGCCTGCTCGCGCATGGCGGTGTCGATCCAGTAGGCGGTCAGGCCGAAGGCCGGGTCGCGGGTCGGGGTGCCGGGCAACGGGCCGCTCACGCTGCCCGGATCGATCGCCAACAGCATGTTGGGGTAAGCATCGCCGCTGCCGATCTCGGCACCTTTCAGTGTGATGCGATAGGCGTTCGGACGCAGTTCGAGATTGTCGCGGATATGCACTGCGGGCGGCAGGAAGCCCATATCCTGGGTAAATTTCTTGCGGATGCCCTTGATGCGGCGCAGCAGGTCGCCGTCCTGGGTCTTGTCCACCAGCGCGATCAGGCGGTAGCCGACTTCCAGACCCAGCACATCCACTTGCGCCACATCTTCCCAGCTGGCCTCGGGTGCTTCATTGCTCGGCACCGGCATGGCTGCACCTTCCGCCTCGACCGCCTGGGCCGCCTCCAGCTTGCTGCGCTGCAACAGGTAGTAGGCGAACCAGCCCATCGCGCCGGCCAGCAGCAGGAAAGCGAAGTGCGGCATGCCCGGGATCATGCCGAGCATGCCGACGATGGCGGCAGTCAGGATCAGCACCTGCGGGCTGTTGATCAGTTGCTTGACCAGCTGCTGACCGATGTTGTCCTCGCTGGCGACGCGGCTGACGACCATGCCGGCGGCGGTAGAGATCACCAGCGCGGGGATCTGCGCCACCAGGCCGTCGCCGATGGCGAGCAGGGTGTAGTTCTTGGCGGCCACATCGAGCGACAGGTTGTGCTGCAGCACGCCGACCACCAGGCCGCCGATCACGTTGACGAACATGATGATGATGCCGGCGACCGCATCGCCGCGCACGAATTTGGAGGCACCGTCCATCGCACCGTAGAACTCGGCTTCCTGCGCGATCTCGGCGCGGCGTTTGCGCGCCACGTCCTCGCCGATCAGGCCGGCGTTGAGGTCGGCGTCGATCGCCATCTGTTTGCCCGGCATCGCATCCAAAGTGAAACGCGCGCCCACTTCGGCGATGCGGCCGGCGCCCTTGGTGATGACCACGAAGTTGATGATGACCAGGATGGCGAACACCACGATACCGACCGCGTAGTTGCCGCCGACCAAGAAGTGGCCGAACGACTCGATCACCTTACCGGCCGCATCCGGACCGGTGTGGCCTTCCATCAGCACCACGCGGGTGGAGGCGACGTTGAGCGACAGGCGCAGCAGCGTGGAGATCAGCAGCACGGTGGGGAACACGGCGAAATCCAGCGGCTTGGTGGTGTTCATCGCCACCAGCAGCACCATGATCGCCATCGCGATGTTGAAAGTGAACAGGATGTCGAGCAGGACCGGCGGCAGCGGCAGCACCATCATCGACAGGATCATCACGATCAGCAGCGGGCCGGCCAGGCTGCGCGCACCGCCGCGCATCAGGATTTCTTTCAAAGCTTGCAACATGTTCATACCAGCCCCCTATTCGTTTTGCGGCCCGCAAAGGCCATCTCGCTTCATGTGCATTATGGTGAATGCACGTCAAAGCCAAGTTGCAAATAGAGGGGGATTTCTGCGGCAATTCAGGGGGTGTCGGAAAACTACCTACACCGCCACCTTGTTGGCCGGATCAAGCTCTTTCGGCACCGGCAATTCCACCGGTTCTTCGGGGTAGGCGCCGCCGACGGTGTGGTAGCGCTTGAGCTGGTAGACATAGGCGAGCACTTCGGCAACGGCGGTGAACAGCGCTTCCGGGATGGCCTGGCCGAGGTCGCAATGCTTGTACAGCGCACGCGCCAGCGGCGGAGCCTCTAGGATAGGCACGTTGTGCTCCTTGGCGATCTCCTTGATCTTCGCCGCCGTCAGCTCGGTACCCTTGGCCACCACGATGGGCGCGCGCATCTTGTTCTCGCTGTACTTCAGCGCCACCGAGTAGTGGGTCGGGTTGGTCACCACCACATCGGCGGTCGGGATCTCCGCCATCATGCGGCGGCGTGCCATCTCGCGCTGCATGCTGCGGATACGCGACTTGACCTGCGGATCGCCTTCGGTCTCCTTGGCTTCCTGGCGCACCTCTTCCTTGGTCATCTTCAGCTTCTTGCTGTGGTTCCACAGCTGGAACGGCACATCCACCGCGACGATGAGCAGCATGCCGCCCATGATGGCGGCAAAGCAGCCCCACACCAGGCTGCCCAGATGCGGGATGGCGAGTTGGATAGGCTCGCTGACCAGCAGCAGCACGGCATCCTTGTTGTGCCATACCGCCCATGCCCCGATGCCGCCCACCACCAATGCCTTGGCGAAAGCCTTGGCCAGCTCCATCAGGCTGTTGACGGAGAACATGCGACCGATGCCGTTGAGCGGATTGAGTTTGTTCAGGTTCGGCTCCAGCGGCTTGAGCGAGAACAGCCAGCCGTTGAGCAGCAACGGGGAGAACATGGCGACCAGCAGCAACAGTCCGAGCAGCGGCAGGAAAGCCAGCAGCACTTCCATGCTCAGCTCATGCAGCCGCGGCAACAGCAACTCGGAATGGAACGCCAGCTGGGTATCCAGCGTCAGCCCCTCGCGCAGCACCTTGATCAGGCTTTGCGACAGCATGGAACCCATCAGCCACAGCCCGGCGCCGCCCGCCATCAATACCGCGAACGTGGAAAGTTCGCGCGAACGCGCGACGTCGCCATCCTCGCGCGCTTTGTCCAAGCGTCGCTGTGAGGGTAATTCCGTCTTTTCCAGATCGCTGTCTTCGGCCACAACATGCTCCTTCGGTTGTGGCGATTATCGGCAAACGGCGCAACGGGGATGCGGGGAATAACGGGGGAAATACCGCCCTATCTGGCCGTTGCGAGACGCACCAGCACCCGCTCGGCCATCCTGGGCAGCGGCACCACCTCGTCCACCGCTCCCACCGCGATGGCCTCGCGCGGCATGCCGAACACCACGCAGCTGGCTTCGTCCTGCGCGAAGTTGTAGGCGCCCGCGCGTTTCATCTCGAGCATCGCCTCGGCGCCGTCCTTGCCCATGCCGGTGAGCATGACGCCGATGGCATCGGCCCCCAGATGCCTGGCGGCGGAATTGAACAATACCGCGACCGAAGGGCGATGGCGGTTCACCGGCGGCTCCTGGTTCAGCACGGTGCAATACCTGCCGGCAGTACGCCCCAGCAGCAGATGGGAGTGGCCCGGGGCCAGATAGACATGCCCCGGCCGGATCGTCTCCTGATGCTCCGCCTCCTTCACGCGCATCCTGCACAGGCCGTCGAGCCGCTCGGCGAACGATCTGGTGAACAGCTCCGGCATATGCTGGGCGATCAGGATGGCGGGGCTGTGCTCCGGCATACCCGCCAGGAACACCTTGAGCGCCTCGGTCCCGCCAGTGGATGATCCGACCACGATGATGCGCTCCCCCATCAGCGCCCCGCCTCCTTGCCGGCAAGTTCATACACCGTATGCCCGCGCAATTTGAACAGCGCGCTGGCATGGTAGAAGCTCTCGGAATGACCGGCGAATAGCAGACCGTCGCTGCGCAGCAGCGGCGCGAACTTCTTCAGGATGGCCAACTGTGTGTCCTTGTCGAAATAGATCATCACATTGCGGCAGAAGATGGCATCCAGCGGCGCATGGATCGGCCAGCCGGTCTCCAGCAGGTTGATACGGCGGAAGTCGATGAATCCCTGCAGCTCGGGTTTCACCCGCACATAGCCGGCGTTGGCGCCCGTCTCGCGAATGAAGAAGCGCTCCACCTGTTGCGGCGGCAGCTTGGCGACGGCATCGGCCTTGTAACGCCCCTCGCGCGCGGTTTGCAGCACCTTGGTATCGAGGTCGGAAGCAATGATGTGGAACGGCCGTTCGTAGCCGCCCAATGCTTCCACCGCCGTCATCGCCATCGAGTAGGCTTCCTCTCCGGTCGAACAGGCGGAACACCACAAGGTGAGCCGGCGTCCTTCATCCTGCTTGCGCAAATGTTCGGCCAGCAGGGGGAAATGATGCGGCTCGCGGAAGAACGAAGTGAGGTTGGTGGTGAGCGAGTTGGTGAACGCCTCCAACTCCGCGGCATCGCCGCGCTGCAGACGCGCCAAGTATTCGGCAAAGGTCTTGATGCCGGTGGCGCGCAACCGGCGCGCCAGACGGCTATACACCAGCTCCTGCTTGTTCTCGCCGAGCGAGATGCCGGCGTGTTCGCAAATCATCTTGCGGATACGCTGGAAATCCTGGTCGGTGAATTCGAATTCACGCGGGTTGATGCTCATGCGGGCATTTTAACCGTCAGGCCGCTCAGCCGCGTACGTCTACCAGCAGCTCCTTGATATCGAGAATCAGCACGATGTCGCCTTCGCTGGACATGGTGACCCCCGCCACGCCTTTCGGGCGGAAGGTGTCCAGCGACTTGATCACCACGTCCTCGTGGCCGACGAAACCGTCGGCGGTGAGGATGAAGCTGTTGTTGCCGAACTGCATCAGCACGCCGACCTCGGACTTGTCGCTGGTGCCCCAGCCGATCATGCGCGCCAGCGGCAGTACCGGCAGCACCTCGCCGCGCACGACCATGGTGGCCTTGCCCGACACCTGTTGCAGCTCGTGCTCGGTGACCGGCAGGATCTCGCGCACCATCGACAGCGGCACCGCGAACGACTGGTCGGCCAGACGCAACACCAGCACCGGCAAGATCGCCAGCGTCAGCGGCAGCGAGATCGAAATGGTGGTGCCGCGCCCCGCCTCCGATTCGATGGAGACGGTGCCGTTCAGTTTCTGAATGTTGGTCTTCACCACGTCCATGCCGACACCGCGGCCAGACACAGCGGAGATCTGCTCCTTGGTCGAGAAACCGGGCAGGAATATCAGTTCCAGGCATCTGGCCTCGTCCAGGGTATTGGCCACCTCCGGGGTGATGAGCCCCTTCTCGATGGCCTTGTTGCGGATGACTTCCGGACGCATACCCTTGCCGTCATCGGCAATGGTAATGAGGATATGGTCGCCTTCCTGGCGCGCCGACAGTTCGACCACGCTCTTTTCCGGCTTGCCGGCCGCGATGCGTTCCTCGATGGTCTCCACGCCGTGGTCGACCGCGTTGCGCACCAGGTGCACCAGCGGATCGTTCAGGTCCTCGATCATGGTCTTGTCCATCTCGGTCTCTTCGCCCGACAACACCAGCTCGACATCCTTGCCCAGCGAACGCGCCAGATCGCGCGCCAGGCGCGGGTATTTCTTGAACAAGCGGCCGATCGGCTGCATGCGCGTCTTCATCACCGCGTTTTGCAGGCTCACCACCAGCATGTCCAGCTGGCTGACCGACTGATCCAGCTCGCGCAACGTGTCCGCATCGTTGCGTCCCTGCATGATGTCGGAACGCAGATGGGTCAGGCGGTTCTTGGTCAGGCCGATCTCGCCGGACAGGTTGAGCACCTGATCCAGACGGTCGGTATCGACACGGATGGTGGTCTCCTTCGCTTCGGCAGCCGGTACATCGCCGCCGCGGCGGCCGACAGTGGAGCCGGGCACGTCGGTGGAGCGGCGTCCGAACGCCTTCCGGGTGGACTCCTCCTCGTTGATCGCTGCCGCGATCTGCGTCTCGTCGCGCGTCGCGCCGACTTCCTTGACGATATCGGTGCCGCCGGTGATCGCGTTGTACAACGCATTCCAGTCGACGTTGTCGATGCCCGCGGGAGCGGGAGCGGCGGCGGTCGCCGGCGCAGCAACCGGAGCCGGTGCGGCGGCAGGTGCGGCCGATTTGGAAATGACGGTCACCGCCTTGCCGCTCAGCGCATCCTTCAACGCATCCAGCACTTCGGCGGGCGCGGCAGTGGGTTGCAGGTTCTGCTGCAAGGCGCCGAACATCCTGCGCACTTCGGCCGTCGCCGCGAAGATCACATCCATCAGCTCGGCGCTCAGCGTGAGTTCGCGGTTGCGCAGCTTGTCGAACAGGTTCTCGGTCAGGTGGCACACCGTCACCAGCTCGGTCGCATTGAGAAAACCGGCGCCGCCCTTGATGGTGTGGAAACCGCGGAATATCTCGTTGAGCAGACCGCTATCGTCCGGGCGTTTTTCCAGCTCCATGAGCTTGCTATCCACATCGGACAGCATATCGCCGGCCTCCATCAGGAAGTCCTGCAACAGCTCTTCCATTCCCACGAAGTCATTCATGTTCTTCTCCTCAATCCCCCTTGGGGGTGGCTCAGAATCCCAGGCTTTCCAGCAAGTCGTCGACCTGATCCTGGCTGGTCACCACATCGGTGCGGCCGTTCGCATTGACCACCGGACCGTTCAGCAGGCCGGTATTCAATTCCGCCTTGACCGATGCGGGCGCGTTCTCCAGCAACAGCGCCAACAGCTGCGTCTCCATGTTCTGCGTCACCTCGATGATCTTCTTGATGACCTGCCCGGTCAGGTCCTGGAAGTCCTGCGCCATCATGATGTCGGTCAGGTAAGCATTGGTCGCCTTGGCCTGCTTGGGCGTCTCGTGCAGGTAGGCGTGGGTCTGCGTGACCAGGTCCTTGAACTGCTGCACATCCAGTTTCTTCTCGAACAGCAGATCCCATTGCTTGGCCAGCCGCTGCGATTCGGCGCCAAGTTTCTCGACTGCGGGCTGGGCGGCTTCGGTCGCGTTGAGCACGCGCTCGGCAGCCTGCTGCGTCAGCGTCGCCACGTAGTTCAGACGGTCGCGCGCATCGGGGATGGTCGAAGCCGCTTTCTCGATCTCCTTGTTCAGCCCCAGTTCGCGCAGGGTGTCGTGCAGTGTGCGCGCCATGTGGCCGATCTGGTTGATGACCTTGGCCGGATCGGTCTCCCCAGCTCCAGCTACCGCCGCCACCGGCGCGTTGGCCGCCTCCACCTTGGCAGGCTTGCCTTCATTCGCATTGGCCGAGATGATGCTGTCGAACAACGCCTCGAGATCGTCTGAATCCTGACTTGCGGTATTGGTAGCCATGGCCTGCCTCACTTATTTGTTTAATTGCGGGAACGCCGCGAATATCTTCTTCAGCTTCTCGTCCAGAGTCGCCGCGGTGAACGGTTTCACCACATAGCCGGAAGCCCCTGCCTGCGCTGCTTCGATGATGTTTTCCTTTTTCGCTTCCGCCGTCACCATCAGCACCGGCAGATGTTTCAGGGCGGCATCGGCGCGGATCGCACGCAGCAGTTCGATACCGGTCATGTTGGGCATGTTCCAGTCGGACACCACGAAGTCGAACGGTTCGCCGCGCAGCTTGTTCAGCGCATCCACGCCGTCCTCGGCTTCCTGGACATTGGAGAATCCCAGCTCCTTGAGGAGATTCCGCACGATGCGCCGCATCGTCGAGAAATCGTCCACCACCAGAAATTTTGTATTTTCTATGCCCATCACACTCTCCTAAATTCAGTCACCAGTCGTAAGTTGTTGGCTCTTGGCAGGGCCACGAACCGTCAAGCCCGCTATTTTCTTCCACCAACTCGCGACTAACAACTCCTTCCTTTCACGTCAACAACGGGCGCAGTGTCGACGACAGCACGATCGAGTCGAACTTGGGCACGTAATAATCCACCCCGACGCGCTTGCCCATGGCGCGGTTCGCATCCGACGACAGCGAGGAATGCATCACCACCGGAATATCGTCGAAGCGATGATCGCTCTTGATGTTCTGCGTCAGCACATAACCGTCCATCTCGGGCATCTCGGCATCGGTCAGGATCACCTGGATCTGGTCGTGCAGGTTGACCCCGGCGCTCTGCGCCGAATCCGCCATGGCTTTCAGCCTGTCCCAGGCCTCGCGGCCGTTGTTCGACTGGATGTGCTTCACGCCCATCTTGTCCAGCACCTCGGATATCTTACGGCGCGCCACCATCGAGTCATCCGCATAAAAGACACATAATTCACGCTCTGATTCGACGCGTTCGACGTTGCCGACCACGCCTTCGCCGAAAGCATTGGCCAGAATCTGCTCGACATCGAGGATGGAGACCAGCGTGCCGTCGTCCAGTTCGGTGATGGCGGTGATCAGCGCCCCCTTGTCGGACAGCATGCCCTCGGTGGGACGCACCTTGTCCCAGTCGACGCGGATGATGCGGTCCACCCCCTCGACCAGGAAACCCAGGATGTGGCGGTTGAACTCGGCCACCAGCATGGTCTGGTGCGGCTTCTCCGGATTCATCCCCATGAAGTTGGCCAGATTGAGCACCGGCATGACATGACCGCGCAGGCTGACGATGCCGTCCACGCCGCTCGGCATGTTCGGCGTGCGGGTGATCCTGCCGGCCTGGCAGACCTCTTTCACTTTGAACACATTGATGCCGAACTTCTCCTCGCTGCCCAGCTTGAACAGCAGGATCTCCATCTTGTTGGTTCCGGCCAGATTGGTGCGCGCATCGATCTGGTTCATCAGGCCGTCATGACCGGAACTCAACATGTCTTCTGAATAGGTCATTCTGTTTTCCTCCTTCTGCTGCTAACCAAGCAACCGCGTCAGCGTTTGCGACAGTTTCTGCGGTTCGAACTTGGGCACGTATTCGTCCACCCCTACTGCCTTGCCCAGCTGCTGGTTGGACGAGCTCGACAACGACGAATGCATCAGCACCGGGATGCCGTTGAAGCGTTTGTCGGACTTGATCATGCGCGTCAGCATGTAGCCGTCCATCTCCGGCATTTCGACATCGGTCAGGATCACCTGTACCAAGTCCTTCATCGGGGTGTGTGAGGCATCGGCATAGTCGGCCATCTTCGACAGCTCCAGCCAAGCCTGGCGGCCGTTGATGGCGGCGATGGATTTGACCCCCATCGCATCCAGCGTGCGCTGGATCTGGTTGCGCGCCACGGAAGAGTCATCGGCAAAGAACACAGTGCGGTCCTTGCCCAGCGGCTTCACGTTCTTGAACACCATCTCGTTGTCATCGAAGTGGCCGGTCTCGGACAGCACCTTCTCCACATCCATCATCATCACCAGACGGCCGTCCTTGAGCTCGGTGATGGCGGTGACCAGGCCGCCCATCTCGGCCACCAGCATCGCGGGCGGCACCCGCATCGCCGACCAGTCCAGGCGCAGGATGTTGTCCACCGCCTTGACTAGGAAGCCCTGGGTGTGGCCGTTGTACTCGGTCACGATCATGATGTCGGCCTTGTCGTCGGTCTGGATACCGGTGTATTTCGCCAGGTCGATCACCGGCACCAGCGCGCCGCGCAGGCTCACCATGCCCTCCACCGCATTCGGCATGTCCGGCGCCCGCGTGATCGGCGGGATGCGCATCACCTCGCGCACCTTGAACACGTTGATGCCGAAGGTCTCTTCGCGCCCGGTGCGGCTATCCAGCCCCAGCGTGAACATCAGGATCTCCAGCTTGTTGGTGCCCGCCAGCTTGGTGCGGGCATCGATGTTCTTCAACAGATCAGACATTTCTCTCTCCTCGTGACGGCGTGGCGCATGGCCACGACGCCTGTTGCTATTTGCTTACCGCACATTTGGTCAGCGGATAACCGGCCTTGCTCAGTTCATCCGCAGATTTCGCCAGCTCTTCTGCCGCCGCCTTGGCATCCTGTGCAGAATGGGTGTTGCTGTCCACCAATCCGGTGATGCGCTCCAGGCTCTGCGACACGCTCTCGCCCGCCACCGACTGTTCCTTCGAAGCCGTGGCGATGTGCTCGACCCGATCCGACACCTGCTGCGTCGCGCTCATGATCTCCTTCAAGCCGTCGCCGTTCTTGCGGATCAGCGCAATGCCGCTCTCGACCTCGGTCACCGCCCCCTGCATGGACACCACCGCCGCATCCGAAATGGAGGTAATCTCGGAGATGGTCCTGCTGATGTCCTTGGTGCTGGTCGCCGTGCGTTCCGCCAGCTTGCGCACCTCGTCGGCCACCACCGCGAAACCGCGTCCCTGCTCGCCGGCGCGCGCCGCCTCGATCGCCGCATTCAGCGCCAGCAGGTTGGTCTGCTCGGCGATCTCCTTGATCGCGTTGGCGATCACACCGATACGCTGGATCGATTCGCCCAGATCGGAGATGGTCTTGCTGGAAGACTGCACCGTGGTCGCCACCCTACCGGTCGCCTCGATGGAAAGCTCCATATTGCGATTGTTCTCGTCGACGATCTGGCGCATCGCCTTGGCATCGTTGAGCGAATCCATCGCCATGTTCGCCACCTCGGCCACCGACTGGCCGAACTGCTCCATGGTCGAGGCGATCTGCTGGATATGATCCTGCTCGTTCAAGGCATTCTGCGCCACGCCGGTGACCCGGGCATCCACCTCGGCGATGCGGCCGCGTATCGCCGCCACCGGCGTCACGATCTCGTCCACCATGGTGCGCAGGTAGGACTGCATGGTCTGTATCTCGCACAGCAACTGGCCCATCTCGTCATGGATGGAGATATCCAGTTCGCCATCCAGGTTCCCCTCCATGATGTTGCGGAACTCGGCCCGGACCATGGCAGCCGGATGCCGCACATAGCGACGCACGCAGAAGCCGATGAAGAAGAACAGGAAGACATGCAGCGCGACCTGCCCGGCTATGGTCTGCATCTCCATGCGATGGATCCGTGCATAGTCCGGCTTGAGGTCGATCACCACATCCGACACCCCGAGCACCGTCCCTTCGGTCGTCGCATGGCAGCCGGTGCAATCCGTGCCGTGGAAATTCTTGCTCGCCAGATAGGGAGTGACCACCCGCAACGTCGGTGCCTTGCGCTCGTCCCTCTCGAAGGTCACACTGGCCTTGCCGCTCTCGGCCACGCTGCGCTGCACCGCGTCCCGCAGTTGCTCCTCGGGCAATCCCGGCCCGTACAGATCGGCCACCGTCTTGGTGCGCACGAGCTGGACGGATTTGACGTTCACGCCGGAAGAGACCTTCTGGATAAGCAGCTTGCGGTTGTCTGCCTCACCGATCTGACCGGTCACCATCAGCATGTTGGCGCTGTCGATGATCTCGTTCGCGATCTGCGCGCCTTTCTCCTCGGCCAGTGTCTGCGACTCCTCGCGCAGGTTTGCGGAAACGAACATCTGGGCCGCGCTCAACACGATGATGAGCGAGCCCTGGATGAGGAACTGCAGCTTGGAGGTCAGCGACCAGTTCTTGAATTTGTAACGCTCGTATTTGGAGACGACCTGCGCGCCGGACTGGCTCAACTCGCGATACAGCACCTCGGCGGCAGCCACCTGCTCGCGCGTGGGCGGACGCCGCACCGACACGTAACCGATGATGCCGCCGCTCTCGATGATGGGGGCAACCGTGGCCTTCACCCAGTAGAAATCGCCGTTCTTGCAGCGGTTCTTCACGATACCGCGCCATGGCCGCTCCTGTTTCAGCGTATCCCACAACCACTTGAACGCCTGCGGCGGCATGTCGGGATGACGGACAAGGTTGTGGTTCTTGCCAAGCAGTTCCTCGCGCGAATAACCGGAAATGTCGACGAACGCATCATTCGCGTAAGTAATTATCCCCTTGGTGTCGGTCTTGGAGACCAGCACCGTCCCTGCCGGGAAGGGCACCTCTTTTTGCGACACGTATGCGTTCTTGTTCTGCATGGCTTTCCCCCCGGTGCTACGCTACACCTTGAAACGGCCGACTGCGGCTTGCAACTCGCGCGCCAGGCCTTCCAGACGCACGATGTCCTGCGAATTGGAATTGACCGCCGCATGGTTCTCTTCGGACATCTGCGCGATCTTTTCCACATTGCGCGCGATCTCGGTGCTGGCCAGGCTCTGCTCGCTGACCGAGGCCGCGATGTCGCTCACGCCATGGCTGGATTGCTTGACCGCCTCGCCCGTACCGGCCAACACCCCGGCGACATGCCCGACCTGCTCCTGCGTGGTCTGCAAGGAACGCAAGCCGGCCTGCACCGCCGCCTCGACGTGGTTGGATTTCTGGCTCAGGGAGTTGGTGACCTGATCGATCTCGTTGGCCGACTGCGCGGACTTCTCCGCCAGTTTGCGCACCTCGTCCGCCACCACCGCGAAACCGCGCCCCTGCTCGCCGGCTCGCGCCGCCTCGATGGCCGCGTTCAACGCCAGCAGGTTGGTCTGGTCGGCGATGTCTTTCACCTGCTGCGTCATGCCGGTAATGGCGCGGGTGCTATCGACGAACTCTTTGACCGAGCTGGCAATCTGGTTGACTGCCTCCTGCACACGGTCGATCTCGGCCATCATCACGGAGACGCTCTCGTTCCCCTGTGTCGCCTGCTGCAGGCTCTGATCGGCCAGCTTGCGCACCTCCTCGGTATTCGCCGCCACCGAGCTGATGCTCACGGTGATCTCCTCCACCGCGGCCGCCGTGGAAACCGCAGCCTCGCTCTGCACCTGCGACCCCTGGGTGATCTGCATCGAAGTCGACGCAAGCTGGCTGGCCGTCTCCATCACAGTGTCGGCACTCTGGTGCACCTGCCGTATGGTCTGGCGGAAGCTCTCCATCAGGGAATTGAACGCCTTGGCGGCCTGCGCAATCTCGTCACTGCCCCTGACTGTCACCGTTCTTCCCAGATCGCCATCGGCCGCGGTGCTCGTCATCGTCTCACGCAACCCGTTGGTGGAACGCGAGATGCCGCTGATGATGGAATAACCCATTCCGCCGCAACCGGCCAGACACAGGATGCCCGCCACGATCATTATCTGCTCCAGCGTCCTGGCGGATGCCATGGCAGCTTCCAGCGCACGCTTCGCGCCCTCGTCTTCGTGCGCCGCCACGGCGCGCCCTTTTTCAAGGACGGCTGCAACCAGGGGATTGACCTTGGTCAGCAACAGATGCTCTGCCTCGTCAAAATTCCCCGCCTTGAGCGCCGCATACGCCGGGTTCACCCCCTCGTTCACATAGGTTTGCCTCGCCTCGACCAACTCGGCGAGGAGTTTCTGGCCTTCGGCGCTTTCCGTGTTCTTTTCCAGCTCGGCGGCGTACTCACCGATCTTGGCCCTGTTGGACTCGATCTTGTCGAAGTGTTTGCCGATCGGATGATCGTGCAGCGCGGCCGATTTGCTTCTGGGATCGTGCTGTATCGCCAGCAGTATCTCGCTGCGGTTGTCCGCCATGCCGTACATGATGCGATTGGCGTCGCGGATCAGCAGGATACGCCGGCCGGCGATATCCGCGGTGGCATCCTGCAAATTATTCAGACCGATAAAGCTGCCTGCGATGATGACCAGCAACACCGCCATGCCGGCGGTCATCAAGGCAATCAAGCGCATCCGTATCGTCATATTGTCCAGCATAATGCCCCCGTATCCATCAAACCTTGAAGCGCGCTGCCGCGCTCTGCAAATCGACCCCCATGCGCTCCAGCTCGGCAATGTCGTGCGCCGTCTGCTCGATGGCCGCATGGTTCTGCTCGGCCATCTTGGCGATATGCTCGATGTTGCGCGTGATCTCGTTGCTGGCGTTGCCCTGCTCGCCTACCGACACGGCGATCTCGCCGACGCCGACGTTGGATTCGCGCACCGCCGCACCGGCCTCGTTCAGCACCGCCGACATCAGCTCGACATGCTTGTGCGTGGTTTGCAGCGACTGCACGCCGGAGGCAATGGCTTGCTCCACGCGCGTGGACTTTTCATCCAGCTTGCTGGTCACCTTGTCGATCTCGCTGGCCGACTGCGCGGATTTTTCCGCCAGCTTGCGCACCTCGTCCGCCACCACCGCAAAACCGCGCCCCTGCTCGCCGGCACGTGCCGCCTCGATGGCGGCGTTCAGTGCCAGCAGGTTGGTCTGGTCGGCGATATCCTTCACCTGCTGCGTCATGCTGGCGATGGTGCGGGTGCTCTCGACGAATTCGTTGGCCGACAGCGCGATCTGCTGCACTGCGCTCTCGATGCTCTCGATCTCGTGCACCATCTCGGCCACGCTGCGGTTGCCCTGCTCGGTCTGTTGCAGGCTCTTTTCGGACAAGGCGCGCACCGCATTGGTGTTCTCCGCCACCGAATTGATGCTGACCGTCATTTCCTCCACGGAAGCCGCGGTGGAAGAGACCGCCTCGCTCTGCGCGCGCGAGCCGTTCGCCACCTCGGCCGAGGTGGCGGCGATGTGATTGGTCGTCCGGTTGATCTTGTCGACACCGCCGGTGACCTGGCGGATGATGGTGACGAAATTGTCGATCAGCGCATTGAAGGCCACCGCCATCTGCCCGACCTCATCCTTGCTGCGCACCGCAACCCGGCGTGTCAGATCGCCGTCGGCCTGCATCGCCAACATGATCTTCTGCAGCTCGCGGGTCGGGCGGGTCACCTGGTTGATGAGCCAGCCGATGACGAAGAACAGCAGCACCTGGATCAGCACCTGCCCACCCCACAGCATGGCGCTGGCCTTGTTCATCGCCTCGTATTCACCGGTCATATCCAGGCTCACGCTCACCGCGCCGACCACCGCACCATCCTCGACGGTATGGCACTGGATGCAGTTGGTGCCGGTGCCGCGGAAATCCTTGGCCGCCGCAAACGGTTCGACCACGCGCAGGATGTGTTTGCCGTCTTTCTCGAAAACCTGGCTCTGACGCTCGCCGCTGCTCAGCGCGGCACGATCCAGCTCGTCCCTTGCCTGTTCGTCCGCATTGCCGGCGCCGAACTGTTGCGCGATGAGCGGGCCACGTATGGTGCGCAACTCCTCCGCCTTGCTCGATACCGCCATTTTCCTGATGAACGCCTGACGCTGCTCCTTGTCGGTGATGGAGCCGTTCAGCATCATCATGTTGAGGCCGTTGAACACCCCGTCCGCCGGGATCGCCGCACGGTTCTTGGCATCCTCGAGCACGCGTCCCTCGTAGTGGTCGAATGCCCAGCGCTGCGCGAACACCAGCACCACCAGCAGGATCAGCTGGATCGGTATCTGCAGCTTGTTCTTGATTGAGAGTTGACTCCACCATTCGCTCATTTTGCTCACCTTTGAAGGTTGGTCTTTCGTTGCCGGATCAGACCTTGAAACGCCCGATCGTCTTGTTCAGATTCTCGGCGAGGTCTTCCATCGACTTCACCGCTGCCACCGTGCGCTTGACCACATCGTTGCTGCGGCTGGCCATGACCGCGATCTGATCGACATTGCTGGCGATGTCCTGGCTGGCGTCGCGCTGCTTGTTGATCGAATGGGAGATGTCTTCCAGGCCCCGGTTCACGCCGTCCACCGAGGCATTCGCCTCGACCAGCACGGCAGTCACTTCGCGGATATGCTCTTGACTGCTCTGCAACGCTCCCAAGCCGCGCTGCACCGTCTTCTCCACCTGGCCGGACTGGGCTCCCAGCGACTGCGTCACCTCGTCGATCTGTGTCGCCGATTGCGCCGACTTCTCCGCCAGCTTGCGCACCTCGTCGGCCACCACGGCGAAGCCGCGGCCCTGCTCGCCGGCACGTGCCGCTTCGATCGCCGCATTCAACGCCAGCAGGTTGGTCTGCTCGGCGATGTCGCGCACTTGCTGCGTCATGTTGGTGATGCTCTGCGTGTTGCTGACGAACTCACCCACGGCCACGGCGATCTCTTTCACCGAGCTCTCGACCCGCTCCAGCTCCTGCATCATCTCCTGCAGGCTTTGCTGGCCGCGGTTGGCGCGCTCCAAGCTCTCGTTCGACAGCTTGGCCACCTGGTCGGCGCCTTCCGCCACCTGGCCGATGCTGGTGCTGACCTGCTCCACCGCACTCGAAGTGGAGGCGGCGGTATCACTCTGCTGCTGCGCGCTCTGCGCCAGCTGCTCGGCATCCTGGGCCAACGAGTGCGCTGCGCTGGCAACCTGGTGTGCATGGCCGTCGACCTGCGTGACGATCACCTGGAAGCTGCTGGTGAGGTCATTGAAGGTCTTGGCGGTCTTGCCGATCTCGTCTTCGCTATGCACCACGACCCGGCGCGAAAGATCGCCATCCGTCTGCATGGTCTGCATGGCTTTCTGCAGTTCGCGCATGGGACCGGTGACGAAGCTGATCAGCCAGCCGATGCCGAAGTAGAGCAGGATCTGCACCACGATCTGCGCGCCCCACAAGGTCAGGTTCGCCTTTTTCATCACGGCATATTCTTCGGAGATATCGACCGTGATGCTGGCTGCGCCATTCACTGTGCCTTCCGGCACGGTGTGGCACATCAGGCAGTTGGTGCCGCGGAAATTCTTCTGTGCGATGAACGGGACGACCACGCGCAATGCGTTCTTGCCGTCCTGTTCGAGCAGCCTGGTCTGCTGCTTGGCGGAGGACAGCGCCAGCTTGTCCATCTCGTCTTGCGCCTGCTCGGACGGCATGCCGGGGCCGAACTGGTCTGTCACCGGCTTGTTGCGGATGACGCGCAATTCCAGCACGCGGTCGGACGCCCCCATTTTCTCGACATAGAGCTTGCGCTGATCCGCATCGCTGATGATGCCGTTGAGCATCAGCATGTTCAGGCCGTTCAGGATGCCGTCGGCGGACACCTCGGCTTTCTGGCGCGCCTCTTCCAGCACGCGCTCTTCGAACTGATCCAGGGCGGTGCGTTGCGCCATGACCATGATGATCAGCAGAATCAGCTGGATCGGTATCTGCAACTTGTTTTTTAGCGACAGCCTGCTCCACCAATTGTTCATTTTTCCATCCTCCCAATATTCCAATGGCCAACCCTGTTTTCTATCGACCCTGCGTCTCTTAGCGGCATCGCACCGCGAATCTTTAATGTGCCGCCGGCGCAACCCCAGATGGGGCGCCGTTTTCAGAGCCCCCCGCCACCGCAGAGGCCGCCGCTGGCGACGTTTCAGCCATCGCCACGCCGGAAGCCGCATCCAGCAGCGCATCTTCAATCTTCTCGTCGCCGGTCTCGGCATCGATATCGACGCTGCCGCCGTCCTTCAATGCCGCCTCTTCGGCTTTCTTGTTCATCACGATGATGCTGATGCGCCGGTTGATCGGATTGAGCGGATTCTCCTTGTCGTACAGCACCGCCGAGGAGAGCCCGACCACGCGCACGATCTTGTCGCCCGCCAGCCCGCCCTTGATCAGCTCGCGGCGCGAGGCATTGCCGCGGTCCGCCGACAATTCCCAGTTGCTGTACTTGCCGTCCGCCGTCACATAGGGTTGCGCATCGGTGTGGCCCGACAGGCTGATCTTGTTCGGCATGTCGTTCAGCATCGCGCCGATCGCGCGCAGGATGTCCTTGGTATATGGCTCCAGATCGGCACTGCCGCTCTGGAACATCGGCCTGTTCTTTTCGTCCACGATCTGTACGCGCAATCCCTCGGAGGTCAGGTCGAGCAATATCTGGTCCTTGAACTTTTTCAGCTTGGCGTCGCTGTCGATCACCTTCTCGATATTCGCCTTCAGCGCCTTGAGCTTCTCCAGCTCCTTGATGCGCTCCTGCCGCAGGAATTCCTGGCGCGCCGCCTTGAGGTTGATGACTTTCACCTCCGGCGGCAGCTCGCCTCTTTTCACCTGACCTTCGCTGCGCGTCAGGTCTTGCCCGCCGCCTTTGATGATGCTGGAGCTATCGCCGCTCCCCGTGCCGCCCATCAACGCCACCTTGAGCGGCGTTTTGAAATATTCCGAGATGCCCTGCAAATCGCCCTTGGCCGTGGAGCCAAGCAGCCACATCAACAGGAAGAACGCCATCATCGCCGTCACGAAGTCGGCATAGGCGATCTTCCACGCACCGCCATGATGGCCGCCGGCCACCTTCTTGATGCGCTTGATGACGATAGGGCGTTTATCTTCGTTCGACATATCTTTGTTCTGCCTACCCGGCTACTCCCGTGCCTAACGTTTCTGTTTGACGTGTTCTTCCAGCTCGATGAAGCCGGGGCGTTCGGTGGAATTCAACACCTTGCGCCCGAACTCGACCGCCATCGCCGGGGCGTAGCCGTTCAGGTTGGCCAGCAGCACCACCTTGACCGCCTGGAACATCTTGGAAGACTCTTCCGCCTTCTGCTCCAGCGTGCCCGACAGCGGGCCGACAAAGCCGTAGGCGAGCAAGATACCGAGGAAGGTTCCCACCAGCGCGTGCGCGATCAGGATGCCCAGCTCGGCCGGCGGGATACCCACCGATTCCATGGTATGCACCACCCCCATCACCGCTGCCACGATACCGAAGGCCGGCATGCCGTCGCCCAGCTTGGCGATGGTATGGGCCGGCAACAGCGCCTCGTGGTGGTGTGTCTCGATCTCCACGTCCATCAGGTTCTCGATCTCCATCGCATTCAGGTTGCCGCTCACCATGATGCGCAGATAGTCGGTGATGAACTCGACCACGTGGTGGTCGGCCAATATCTTGGGATATTTGGCGAACACCGGGCTCTCGTGCGGATTCTCGACATCGCCCTCGATCGACATCAGGCCTTCCTTGCGCACCTTGCCGAGCAGCTCGTACATCAGCGCCATCAGCTCCATGTACGTTTCCTTGTTGTACTTGGAGCCCTTGAACACCTGCGGGAACGCCTTGAGCGTGGCCTTGATCGCCTTGCCGGTGTTGCCGACCAGGAACGCTCCGGCTGCCGCACCGCCGATCATCAACAACTCCAGCGGCTGGAACAATGCGCCCAGATGCCCACCGGCCATGGCGAAACCGCCGAACACCGACGCCGCCACTATGATGTACCCAACAATCACCAGCATGATTCAGCTCTCCCCAATTCGTATGCGCCAAAGCTCACGATAGCATCCTAGCAGCCCCAAATTCCACCCATACGTCGAATAAGCTGGAAAATCCGCGAGATTTCGTCTTTTTTCAATGTTTTTGTTCAATAAAAAACGCCACTACCGGAACCGTTCCTCAGCAGTGGCGCATGTTGAAAATCCTGTTCCTAAGCGAACACGATGTCGGCCTGAACTTTTCTGGTCTTGCCCGCGCGCGACGGCGGACGGCAAATGCCGCAGGTGTAATCGGCGCACAGGTCGTTGCTGTGCACGACGAACTCGCCGCCGCATTCCTTGCACGCGGTCAGCTGCAGCATGCCGGCATCGAAGAAGCGGATCAGGAACCAGGCACGCGTGATGCTCAGCTCCGGCTCGCCCATCGAGATCTTGACCTGCTCGAGATACAGGCGGTAGCTCTTGATCAGCGCTTCCACGCCGGACACGTTGGCGTTCTTCACCAGATAGCGGTGTATCCCCATGAACAGGGAAGAATGAATGTTCGGCGACCAGCTCATGAACCAGTCGGTGGAATAGGGCAGCATGCCCTTGGACGGCGATTCGCCTTTGACTTCCTTGTACAGCCGCAACAGCCGCTCACGGCTCAGCGCGGTCTCTTCCTGCAACAACTGCAAGCGCGCACCCAGCTCGATCAACTCGACCGCAATCTGGATCTCGCGCGCCTCATTCATTACGCTCCTGTTTCGCATCGTTCCCCCGCCTGCTCAGACTGCCATCGCTTCGGCGGGCTGGCCGGCCATCAGGATGGTGGCATGTGCCTGCGACATCATGCGGTCCTTGTTGTAGTCGGTGATCATGTTGAGCAGCAGACGCTCGTCGAAACGGAAGCGGCACAACAGCATGTTGGAAGAGGCCATCTTCAACATCTGCGCCGGAGAAAGCCCGACGATCAGATCAGCCAGTTCTTCGCTCAAGCCCAGACGGAAGATCGCGCTGACCTTGTCGTCGCGGATCATCTGCTGCGCAAGCAGCATGTAAGACAGGTTGGTTTCCTTGATTTCCTCGTGTACTTGCCTGGTATCCATTGCAATCCCCTCGTCAGAACTCGGTAACTGGTTGTTACGACGATTGCATTTTCGAGGGGGACGGCCTAGGAAAAAATCCGATGTCTTCCGATTATCGTGTAGGAAGATGGCTTACAGAGCTCCGGCCACCTAACGTGAGGGTGTCTTCAGCGCCGGCGCACCAAAACCGGAAGCCAGCAGACAGGCTATCTGATTTTTCAGCTCACATGCCCGTTTCATCTGCTGCCTAGCCTCGTCATCACGCCCCATACGTTTTAGCGTCATGCCTTTGGCAAAGTACACCTGTGCATCGTTCGGTTTGCTGCCGATCACGATATCGAACTGCCCCAAAGCCTCGGCGTAGCGCCCTGAGTTGCCATACGCCACACCCAGCACGTAGCGTACCGGAACGAGTTGCGGGCTGATTGTCAGCGCACGCTCAAAGTCCACTGCCGCGTCCTCCCATTTCTTCAGCGCCAACTCTGCCTGACCGCGGTTGTAGAAGATGCGATCTGCTCCCGCCATCCGCTCGCTCTTGAGCAACAAAGCCGCCTCGTTCCACAGACGATAGTTATCCGAAAACACCCATAGACGCTTCCAGGCCAGCGGTATGAGCAACAAGGCGATACATCCTAGCACCAGCAGCGTACGCCGTTGCGGGAACTTGACCAGCAACAACGGCAACAACAGCAGCAGCCCCGGCATCCACAGATAAGAGCGGTAAAGGACAAAAGGCTCTTGCACGCGGATGCCGGCCATCTCCACCCAGAACAACAACCACGGATAGAGCAATGCAAAACCGGCCAGACCAGACATGCCGCCGCGCAACAGCAAGCGGGCAGCAAATGCGCCATACAACACGAAGGCGACACCACCTAACCAGCCCTGCCACACCGAAATCGAAGCAATGAAGGTTTCCCGCATATCCACCGCCATCATCGACGGCTCTGGCAGCAGCCATAAGAAAAGATATTTGAAGAACAGTCCGGCCTGCGTCAACGCGCTCAACAGGTGCAACATCGGCGTACTTTCCGCTATGCCCTGTTGCTCGAACAGTTGTGCAGCCATCGCCTCATAGGGGCTGCCCAACACGCCCCTGGCGCGCAAGGTCACCAGCACCGCAATGGCAAGAAACGCCATCCATGTCGACCACAACACCTTGCGCTCGGCACGTTGCGCGCCATGCACCAGCAAGCCCATCGCACCCAGCACAAGCGGCATCAATACACTGTGTTCTTTGGAAAAGCAGGCTAAGAAATAGGCGGTCACCGCCAGCGCGAACCAGCGCTTTCGCCCGCTCAGCAGGCCGCGCAGATAGGCCAATTGCATCAACAAGGCGAACAGCGTCGCCATCAGGATGCTGCGCTGGATCACATAACCGACGGCGAACACCGCCACCGGATGCAGCGCAAAGATCAGCGCGCCGAACCACGCACCGCGTGTAACGACTGCAGCATCAATATCTTCGGCTTGCACCGCGCCGATCAATTGGCGCAGGAAAAAGAACAGTAGAAGGGTATTGGCGACATGCAGCAGCATATTGCCCAAGTGATACGCATGCGTATATTCGTCGCTGAAAAGCGCATAAGTCCAGCCCAGACTGACATAGGGAAACCAGCGCAGACTCAAATCGAAGCCTTTGTCTGCGTAGGCAGCGACCGCGCCACCGCCAAAGAATGGCAGATCGTCAAAGAACAATGGACTGCCGAGGAACGGCAGATAGACGATGCAGATGGCTGCCAATAACAGCAATATCCAGGCGCGGTCACGTGTCACCAGATAATTTCTCAGTTTGATTCGATAAGACATAGACCCTCAAAAAAAAAAGAACCCCTCCGGAGAGGGGCTCGTTTTTCACACCGATTAGCTTAGATGCAACCGAAGTACTTGATTGCGATCGGATCAGTGATGGTCGTCACGGCATTGCCCGAGTTAATGTAGCAAGTCCAGGTCACTGCTGTGCCCTCGGCAGAACCAGAGATGCCCAGATTCAGACCATCAACAGTGTTTGCCTTGATCTTGCCATCGGCAACTGTCAAGGTCAGCGCCACGTTGGTCAGGTTGGTACCATCCACAGCCAACAATGAAACTTCGGGTGGCAGCGTTGGAACTGTGCCGTCAGCCAAGCCAATGGAACTCCACAGGTTGCCGGCTGCCGCAACAGTACCAGTGTCGATAGAGGCATCCGGGAAGGAACCGTTCTCTTGGTAGTACATCGCCAGTGCCAACTTGACGGAATCCAGTGTGGATTGCACCTTGGACAGCTTGGCTTTAACGACATAGTCCTGGTAAGCGGGAATCGCCACGGCTGCCAAGATACCGATGATCGCGACCACGATCATCAATTCGATCAGGGTAAAACCTTTTTGAATTTGCTTCATATCGATGCTCCTTTAGAAAATTTTAAGTGTCCTTGCGAACTACACACGAGGTGTGCGGCTGGATATTAGCAGGTTATGTGCCAGAAACCATCAAGAATGACAGAATGGAAGCTATTAATTTTATATCGACAGATCAATTGGTTGCATAAATTTAGCATCAGCCAGATTGCAACCCACCATCATGCTTGCCACCTTCTATTTAATTTACGTCAGCCGGCTGACGTTTTTTGTCACACTCTGTGATTTACGGCCGATAGCCCGGTATCTTGCTCTCATCGACCCGGTCGATCTGCTCCGGACTGAGGAATTGCTTGGCGTAGGTGAGGTAGACCTTCTCGCGGATGAACACATCGAACAGGTCGGGATCGATGTGGCCGTTCTCCTTGAACTTGCCGAGGATGGCCAGCGATTCGGTCAGCGTCTTGCCGTTCTTGTAGGGGCGATCCTGCGCGGTGAGCGCCTCGAAGATGTCGGCAATGCCCATCACCCTTGCCTGCACCGACATCTGCTCGCGCGTGAGGCCGCGCGGATAGCCTTTGCCATCCATGCGCTCGTGATGCCCCCCCGCGTATTCCGGCACACGCTTGAGGTGGTTGGGCCACGGCAACGATTCCAGCATCTTGATGGTGACGACGATATGGTGGTTGATAATCTCGCGCTCGGCCGCCGTCAGCGTGCCGGCACGGATGGTGAGGTTCTCCAGTTCGTCCGCGCTGAGGAAATCCACCTGCGCGCCCTGAGGGGCGCTCCAGCGGTATTTGGCGATCTTGTGCACGCGGGCGATGTCGGCGTCTTCCATGCGCTCACCGCCGATGTTGCAGCGGCGCAGGAATTCGCGGTCGTCGTCCAGCTGGCGCAGCCACGCCGCATGTTCATCCGGCGTCACGTCTCCCTTGAGCAGCGCAATCTCGGCGTCGCGCTTGAGCACCTCAAACCGCGTGTCGAGCAGGTGGATGCGGTCGTAAATGGTTTGCAGCTTGGTGGATTTGTCGACCACATGCACCGGGGTGGTGATCTTGCCGCAGTCGTGCAGCAGGCCGGCGATCTTCAGTTCGTAGCGATCCTTGTCGGTCAGCCGAAAGTCCTGCAGCGCGCCCTGTTCGGAGCGGTTGGCGGCCTCGGCCAGCATCATGGTCAGCGCAGGAACGCGCGCGCAGTGGCCGCCGGTATAGGGCGACTTGTCGTCGATGGCGGTGTTGATGAGGCTGATCAAGGACTCGAACAGGTCTTCCATCTGCTGGATGAGCCGCCGGTTGCTCAGCGCGATGGCGGCCTGCGAGGCGAGCGACTCCAGCAGCTGCTGGTCGTCCTTGGAGAACTGCTCGACGCCGCCGGTCTTCTGGTCGATCGCGTTGATGAGCTGCAGCACACCGATGATCTCGTGCTCGTGGTTGCGCATCGGCACCGCCAGGAAGGCACGCGAGTGGTAGCCGGTCTTGGCGTCGAATTTCTTGGTGCCGGAAAAGTCGAACCCTTCGGCGATATACGCATCGGGGATGTTCACCGTCTCGCCGCTCAACGCGGCATGGCTGACCACCATGGCATGATTGGGTTCGCCATCGACATACAGGTGGATGGGATAGAACGGGATCGGGTTGCCGGAAGTGCCGCCCATGCGGATGTTGAGCGAGTCGTTGTGCAGGATCTCGAAGGTCAGCAGCTGCTTTTCGGCATCGACGAGGTACAGCGTTCCGGCATCCGCATTGGTGATCTTTTTGGCGGCATTCAGAATGTTTTCCAGCAGGCGATTGATGTCGCGCTCGCTGGACAGTGCCGCACCGATGGCATTGAGATCGCTGAGTCGGTTGAGCAGGCTTTCCAGCATGTTGCGCTGTGCCTGCTCTTGCGCCATGTAAGCCTTGAGTTTGGAGGTGTCCACAACTCCGCCTTATTTGATACAGACCGCACGCACCTGATGGATATCGGTAATGCCGCTCAACACCTTCTCGATACCGTCCTGCTTCAGGGTACGCATGCCCTCCTCGAGTGCGATGGCGAACAGCTCGGCAACGCGCGCGTGCTCCTGGATGGCCTTCTTCACCGGATCGGTGCCGATCAGCAGTTCGTGCAGACCGACGCGGCCGCGATAGCCCGTACCGCCGCATTTCTCGCATCCGACTTTTTCGTACAGGGTGATCTGCCCCTTGTCGTCGCCGAACAATTTGACCCAGTCGGCATACAGCGCCTTGTAGGCGGCATTCTGGTCTTTCTTCCAGGTTTCGGTATTCATCAGTTCCAGCGCATATTCGGAAAGCAGGTCCTTGATATCTTCCTGCGTGGCGATATGCGCCTTCTTGCAATCCTTGCACAGGCGCTTGGCCAGACGTTGCGCCAGGATGCCGAGCAGCGCGTCGGCGAAGTTGAACGGGTCCATGCCCATGTCGAGCAGGCGGATGATGGATTCCGGCGCGCTGTTGGTGTGCAGCGTGGCGAACACCAGGTGGCCGGTCAACGACGCCTCGATGCCGGTGGAGACGGTCTCCTTGTCTCGCATTTCGCCGACCATGATCACGTCCGGGTCGGCACGCAGGAAGGCGCGCATCACCGCCGCGAAATCCAATCCAGCCTTCTTGTTGACCTGCACCTGGCGCAGGCCTTTCTGGGTGATTTCGACCGGATCTTCCGCCGTCCAGATCTTGGTGTCCGGCGTGTTGATGTGCTTCAGGATGGAGTGCAGCGTGGTGGTCTTACCGGAACCGGTCGGGCCGCACACGAAGAACAGGCCGTAGGGTTTGCTGACGGTCTTTTTCACCAACTCCAGATTGCGCTTGGAGAAGCCCATCTGGTCGAGCGGGATGGGTTCGCCCGAGGCCAGGATACGCATCACCACGTCTTCCACGCCACCTTGCGAGGGGATGGTCGCCACGCGCAGCTCGATATCCAGCGGGCCGTATTTCTTGAACTTGATCTTGCCGTCCTGCGGTTTGCGTTTCTCGGAGATGTCGAGATCGCACATGATTTTCAGGCGCGTGACCAGCGCATTGCGGTAGGTCGCCGGCACTTCGATGTAGTTCATCAGCGAGCCGTCCTTGCGCAGGCGCACCAGCGTCTTGGCTTTGCCCGGCTGCGGCTCGATATGGATGTCCGATGCGCCCATCTTGTAGGCGTCGACGATGATCTTGTTGACCAGCTTGACCAGTTCGTTGTCGGCAGCGGCGCTAACATCGTCTTGGCTGGCCGCCCCCATGTCTTCTTCGTCGCTGCCCAGCGAAGTGAGCAGGTCATCCACCGAGCCTTCCATGTCGGCAAAATTGCCGGTGGCATCACCCACGCTGCCGCCCGCACCGCCGCCGTAAAACAGATCGAGCGTGGCCTTGAACTCGCGCAGGGTGCAGACTTTGTAGATCAGCCGGTTCTTGGGGAAGATGTTGTTGACCACGCGCGAAGCCATGATCCGCTCCGGGTCGGTGGTGAGGATGACCACGCCTTCCGGCGTGTCGTCGACCGGCACCCAGTGGCTGCTCTCGACGTATTCGCGCTTGAGGTTGCGCAGCAATTCGGACGGCTTGATGCGGTCCGCCTTGTGCGGCTCGTAGGGCACGCCGAAGAAGCTGGACAGCGCCTTGCCCAGCGCATCCGGCTTGACCTGGAACTCGTCCAGCAGCACATCCTCGACATCCACACCCTTGCGCCGCGCGGTACGGGTCGCCAGTTCGAACTCGGCCGCCGACATCACCGCATCGGACACCAGATAATCGTATTTGGTCTTGACCGTGCCGGCCTGCTGCTGGCGCTGCTTGAGGGCGACCGCCAGCGTCTGCGTCAGCTCGCGCACACCCTCTTCCACCATCGAGGGGAATGGCATTCCGGCCTTGTTGTTGATGACCTGCATCACGCCGATCAGGTCGCCGCCGTCCACATCGACAATGGGCGCGACCAGCATCTGCTTGGTACGGTAACCGGTGCGCTTGTCCACGTCCTGCAGGAAACGCAGCGTGGTGCTGTAGGAAGCGAGCTCCTGCTCGTCGTAAACGTCCTTGAGATTGAGCAGTTTCTTGTTGAACGCCGCGTAGCCGGCGATACTCTGCTCGGCGATGGGCAGCTTGAGGTCCTTGAACGAGTTCAAGCCGGTCTTGACCTTGGAGATCAGCGACGCCTTGTCTTCGCCGACCACATAGATGGTCAAACGATCCGCATTGAATAACGCACAGATGTCTTTGCTGACATCCAGCATGATCTCGTCGATATTGCTGGTTGCGTGGATCTTGTTGGTGACCTGGTTGAGGTTCTTGGTGAACTCCAACCGTATCCCCATCTCGTTCACATTGCCTTGCCCCGGACCGTTCATACCGCCACTCCCTTTGCCTTCTTGACCATCACTGTTGCTGCGCCTTGGGCACAGACCATAAACCGTTTTCCAACACATATACCTCATACCCCGCTTGCGCGAGGATGAAAGCCGCCGCCGCACTGCGTCGTCCGCTCTGGCAATAGGCGATATACGGCGTCGCCTTGCTCAATACGCCGATGGCATTGCGTATGTCGTTGAGCGGCACGTTGATCGCGCCCGGCAGTTTGTCGTAGCGATATTCCGGCGGATGCCGCACATCCAGCCACACGGCGCCCTGCGCCACCTTCTGTTTCGCATCCTGATAGCCGATGTGATGCAGCAACGGCTCCTGCATCAATTCGAGGAAATCCTGCTTCTTCAGGCGCAACAATACGCCGTTGCTCTTCATCGTCACCGTGGCATTGCGCTTGGAGTCGGAGATCAAAGCCTCCTCCCCGAACACGTCGCCGGCCTTGAGTTCCGCCAGCACCAGGTTGGTGCCGCCGACAAGGCGCGTCACCTGGGCACGGCCGCTTTCGATCAGGTAGTAGTAATCGCCTTCGTCGCCTTCGCGGATGATGACGTCCTTGTTCCACACCGCGATCGCCTCGATGCGGTTGAGCAGCTTGCCGATATTGGCCGACGGCAGATGGGCGAACGGGCCGCCGCTCAAGCTCTCGGCGCTGAACATGCCGGAGTTGAGCAGCTTCCTCACTGCCGCTTCGGAACTTTCTTTAGCCGCCAACGGCTTCACATCGTCGTGATAGGCGAACTGGTCCCACGTCACCATGCGATCGAGCAAATCGTCGTTGACGCGCATCAGCTGAGCAAAGGGACTCAACACCTGCGCTGCACGGATGTTCGGCTGGCGCTTGCCGATGGGATGGCGCGCCCATTCGGAAGCGGCGCGTATCACCACCCGGTTGCCGTCTTCGTATTCCAGTTCCAGTTCGCCGCGCAGCAGATAGACCGACTGCCCCTGCAGCGGACTGTCCTTGAACGGGTCCTGTCCTTGCGGCACGCTTTCCACGTGGCAATAATCGAGCAGCTCGCGCAGGCGCGCGGGGCTGAACGAGGAGATCGGCTCCAGTGCTGCGAGCACCCTGATGTCTAGAATATCTTGCATGTCGTTGTCTGGTCGTTAGAACTCGAACACCTGTCCATTTTGCAGCATCTTGGGCACAAACCCGCTCACGCACTCGCCGACCTCCTGCATGGTCAACTCGACTTCGCCAGGCTTCAAATGGGTGATGTATATCTTCGGATCTAGCTTGAGCTTGCACAGCTCCTCGGCCAGCAACGAGGGGCAAAGATGCTTTGAAATGACTGCCAGTTCTTTCTCGGCATTCGAGAATGCGGTCTCCACGATCAGATACTCGAGGTTGTCGATGCGGTTCACCTCCTCCCACAAGGCGTCGCAGGTAGTGGTATCGCCGCTGAACACCAGGCTGGTCGAACCGCTGTCGATGTGAAAGCCGACCGCCGGGACCACGTGGTTGGCCGGCAGCGGAGTGAGTTTGCGGCCGCCCAGAGCCACCGTCACTCCCAGCGCGATGCTTTCAAAACGCAGGATCGGCTGGTGCAGGTTGGGTATCTGGCTGAAATCGGGCCATACCTCCCAATTGAAGACATGCCGCTTGAGGATGGCCAGGGTCTCGTCGGTGGCATGGATGACCAAGGGCTTATCGCGCATGAAGCCGACACTGTCGATCAGCAAGGGCAGGCAGGCGATATGGTCGAGATGCGAATGGGTCACGAAGATGTGGTCAATCACGCTCATCTCGGCCAGGCTCAGATCGCTCAGGCCGGTTCCCGCGTCAATCAGCACATCGTGATCGAGCAATAACGAGGTGGTGCGCAAATTGCCACCGACCCCGCCGCTGCAACCCAGTATTCTCACTTTCATTTTAGCGTCCCTGCCGTCACTTATTTCGTCTTGAAGACGAATACGCCATCCCAGTTCTCGCCGGGCGGGTTGCTGCGATAGTACGCGACCCGCTCAGCGTAAACCTCATACAACTTCGCGCCGGGCGCGCCCTTCAACAAGCCGGCCAGTTGCTGCCCGGCTTTATCCCACTCCTGCTTGCGGTACATCACCAGCACCTGGCGGAACGACTCGATCTCATCCAGCACCGGCTGACCGACCTCGCCGGCCAGCCCTATCGGCTCGAAGATGGCGACCGGCTTGTCTTTGCCCTTGACGCGCACCAAATCGAGTTCGCGGTAGACGAATTCCGGTGCCGCCGCCTTGGTGCCCTCACCCACCACGACGCCGGCGCCGTATTCCTTGGTGATGCCTTCCAGGCGCGAAGCCAGATTCACCGCGTCGCCCATCACCGTGTAAGCGACGCGCACCTCGGAACCCATATTGCCGACACTGACGCGCCCGGTATTGATGCCGACCCCGATGTGGATCTCCGGCCAGCCGCGTGCTTTGAAATGCGGCTGCAACGCAGCCAGCGTGCGCTGCATCTCCAGGCCGGACAATACCGCCTGATAGGCATGGCGCGCATCGGGCAGCGGCGCGCCCCAGAATGCCATGATACAGTCGCCCATGTATTTATCAATCGTGCCGCGGTGGCCGTAGATCACCCGCGAAAGCGGCGTCAGGAATTCGTTCATCAGCTCGGACAGCTCTTTCGGCTCCAGCCCCTCGGAGATGGTGGTAAAGCCGCGCACGTCGGAGAACAGGATGGTCATCTCTCGGCTATCGCCCTCCATCGACACCTGCTCCGGATTCTTGCTCAACTCGTTCACCACCTCGCTCGGCACGTACTGGCCGAACAGACCGGTGATCTGACGCTTGGTACGTTCCGTGGTGAAATAACCATAGGTCATGTTCAGCGCAAACAAAGTAAGCACCATGATCAGCCCCGCCGCCAAAGGCATGGCGATATCCGCGTACGCCCACAACGAAGTATTGACGGCCAGTGCGAGTGACAGCATGCCCAGCGAGAGCAAGGTCCCGAAGAACGGGTTCAACAATGGCAACAGAACCGCCAGCACCACGCCAACGACCAGAACCAGCAGCACATTCGCACCGAGCACATAGGACGGGCTGTGCTTGATATCCTGATTGAGGATGCCGCTGATCATGCTTGCATGCACCTCGACCCCGGGATAGACCTCGCCTACCGGTGTGGTACGCATATCCATCAGCCCCGGCGCGGAAGTCCCCACCAGTATGATCTTGTTCTTCAGCTCGCCTGCCGGTACGCGCCCGTGCAGCACGTCCGCTGCCGAGATGTAACGGAATGTCCCGCGCCCGCCGCGGTAGGACACCAGCGCACTGACCTCGGCATCCACCGGCACAATCAGATCGCCCTGCACCGTTTCCAGTGTCAGCCATTCCAGCCCGGCGTAACTGGCGTCCTGTTCGGCAGCATAACCGGGTGACAGCCTGGGCATACCCAGCACGGCACGCACCACTGCCAACGACAGGGATTCGTAATAGGCGCCGTCGTACTCGACGATCATCGGCACCCGGCGCACCACACCGTCGAAATCCACCACCGGATTGAAATGCCCGGCCGACACCGCGCTACGCTGCAATTCCGGCAGGTTCGCACCGAAACTGTCCCACTTCAGGAAGGAGGCAGGACGACCGCCGAACGTCCCCGGCGGAAATACCGGTTCAGGCAACTTGCCTGAGGCACTGCTATCCGCCCCCGGCTCACTGTTGCTGAAGTAATAACCGAGCACCACATTGCGCTGCTTCATCTTGTCGGCGAACAGCTGGTCGTATTCAAGATGCGGCCTGATCCTGGCAAGCACGGACTGGAACTGCGCCACATCTTTGAATTGGCCGCGCCCAAGCTCCTGCAACACCTTGAGGCCGGAACTGTTGTCCTTTTCGGCGAACACGACGTCGAAGCCGACCACGGCAACACCATAGCGCTCGAACAATTGATCCATCAGCACCGCCATCTTGTCGCGACTCCAGGGCCAGCGCCCGTCTTCCTTCAGGCTTTTTTCGTCGATATCGAGGATGACGATGCGATCATCGCCGCTTTCCGGCAAGGTCAGCCGCAGACGATAGTCGTAGAGCTTGGCATCGATGAATTGGACGAATCCGAGGCGGTAAAGCTTGGCCGCATCGCCCAGGAACAGCAAAACGACCGCCAAACCGATCGCGATGAGCAGTGCATGCTTCTTCACTTGTCACACCGCCGGATTGCGCATTGACAGATCACGTTAGCGATCAGGTCTTGAAGTAGAACTCCATCTTCACCCCGGCCAGCTCGATGAGGTCATGATCGTTCAGCTGATGGGGCTGCTCACCGATGGACGAGCCGTTCACCAGTGGGAAGCTGCCGCCTTCCACGTGTGTGATGAAATAACCGTGCGGACGGCGCGCCAGCACCGCGACTTGCACCCCGGGCTTGCCCAAGGTAGTCAGGTTCTTGACCAGCTCCAGTTCCTTGCCAGAATTCGGGCCGTTCAGAATCTGCACTGCCGCGGCTGGCGGCTGCCCGCCAGTGGCATCTGCCTTGACCGGCGCCGCAGAGGTGGCGGTCGCATTGAATTGCGTGGTGGATTGCGTCTTGTTCGCCATCGCGTCGACCTGATGAGCTACCGGGGAGGGTTTCACCGGCGCACGCAGCACCATGGTCTTCTCGAAATCAGCGGCAGTGGTCTGCGTCGGCTGGTCGTTCAGATACTTAAGCTTGTATTTGCCGATCTCGATCAGGTCGTTGTTCTGCAGGAAGTGCTTCTTGGTCGGCGTGCCGTTCACAGTCAGGCCGTTGGTACTGTCCAGATCTTCCAGGAAAGAATCGTTCAGGATGGTGACGATGGCGGCATGCTCGCTGCTGACGGCCAAGTTGTCGATCACGATGTCGTTGTGCGGCTTGCGACCGATGGTCGTGCGCTCTTTATTCAGCGGATATTCTTTCAGCACCGCACCATCCATGCTGAGTATCAATTTAGCCGGCATATCATCAATCCCCGTAGTTAACTCTTGCTATCTTAATTCCCGAACCAGGAACGCAACTTCGCCCACAACCCGCGGGGCGCCGCAAACGATCCGGCTACCTTTACCAGAATGACCGACACGTTGTCGCGCCCGCCATTGTCATTCGCCAGCTCTATCAGCTGTTTTGCGGCCAACGGCAGATTGTTCTGCAACATCTGCAACGTCATGCCGATATCGTCATCCTCCACCATGTCGTTCAGGCCGTCGGAGCACAGCAGATACACATCGCCGACCTGGACGTCATGCACATGCAACTCGGGCTCGACGTCAGCATCGATGCCCACCGCGCGCGTCACCAGATTCTTGTTCTTCGACTGGCGCGCATCCTCTTTGCTGATCAAACCGCTGTCGATTTGCTCCTGCAGCAGCGAATGATCGCGAGTGATGGTCTCGAACTGCTCGCCGCGCAAACGGTACATGCGCGAATCGCCGATATGCGCCACCGCCACACGATCGTCATAGAACAACGCAGTGACGATGGTCGTCCCCATGCCGGAATATTGGGGCTGGCTTTGCGCCGCATGGAAGATGGAAAGGTTGGCTTTTTTGACGTTATCACGCAACAACGCCACGCCCAGCTCTTCACCCGCCTCATCCAGCTGCTCCGGCCGCGCTTCCTCCAGCCGGTGCCGTACCTCGCTGGCCACCACCGAGACCGCAATACCGCTGGCCACTTCGCCGGCATTATAGCCACCCATGCCGTCGGCCAGCACCACCAAGCCACAACCCGCATCGAAGGTGACGCTATCCTCGTTATGCGAGCGCACCATGCCGGGGTCGGTCTGACTGACTATCTCAAGCGCATCTCGTATATCCACGTCCACCCCTGAAAACGTATTCTTCTTGTTTCTCTTCAGTCGCCATCTGCGCCGCTATCCGAGCGTCGCCGCGCACTGGCGTATGGCCTCAGCCATCTCGGCTCCGCTGGCATAACGGTCTTCCACCTTCTTCGCCAACGCCTTGTTGATGATGGCAACCACACACGGCGGCACGTCCGGGCTGATGCTCCGAATGTCGGCATGCGGCTCGTTGGCGATCCGGAACATGAGCTGCGCCATCGAGTCCCCCTCGAACGGCAGCTTACCACACACCAGTTGGTACAGGCTCACACCCAGCGAGAACAGGTCCGAATGCCCCTCGATCTTGGCGCCCGACAATTGTTCCGGCGACATGTAGGAAGGCGTACCCAACACCATGCCGGTCTTGGTCTTGGAGGAGTCGGTGATGCGGGCGATACCGAAGTCGGTCACTTTTACCGTGTCGCTCTCGATGTCGTACATGATGTTGGCCGGCTTGATATCGCGGTGCACCACGTTCAGCCCATGCGCATAGCCGAGCGCATCCGCAACCCGCGCAACGATGCTCAACACTTTCGGCAGCGGCAACAGGTTGTCGCGCTTGGTGTAGGGCACCAGGTCCTTGCCTTTGAGGAACTCCATCGCGATGTAGGCCAGATCGTGCTCTTCGCCCGCGTCGTACATGGTGACGATGTTGGGGTGGTTCAGGCGTCCGGCCGTTTCGGCCTCGCGGAAGAAACGTGCCTTGACGTCCTCCAGCTCGTCCGCCTCGAACTCCTGCGACAACGCCATGGTCTTGATCGCCACGACACGGCTGATCTTCGGGTCCTTGCCGAGGTAAACCACGCCCATCGCGCCTTTGCCCAGTTCCTTCTCGATCTCATAGCGCCCGAGCATGGGCTTGGCGACGCCCGCGCGATCGAGCTTCATCGTGCTGTCGTTGCTGCGGCCCGAGGCACCGCCGAGGATGATGGTTTCCGACATGGCCTTGGACTGTGCCGTACGCTCTTCCAGATCGCGGAATTTCGGATTGTGCTGGGCCATGTACTTGAACACCGACTCAGCCTTGTTGAACTGGCGTTTGCGCTCGAAATCCAGCCCGAGGTTGTACAGCACATCCATCAGGCTATCGTCCAACGGCACCTTGCGGAACTTATCGAAAGCCATATCCAGCTGCCCCTGCCCCTGGAACGCCAAACCCAGCATGCGGTTGCTCTCGGCGGATTCGGCATCGGATTTTTCCTTGCCCTTTTCCGTCACCAGGAAGCGCTTGGTGGTCAACAACAGGTGGCCGACCAGCAGCAAGGTGGCCGGCACCATCAGCTGCACCCAGATGCCCTGCGTCGTCATCAGGAAGAAATGACTTCCCAGCAACGCGATGAAGACCACGCCAGTCAGGCTGGCGCCGATGCCGGCGGACAGCCGCGGCAACAACAGGATCAGATACAACGAAACGAGCAGCAGGACACCCTTCGATGTCCAGAACGCCCACTCCGGCACGACGAAGAAGTCCTGCTTCAGGATGCTCGACACCGAATGCGCCAGCGTCAGCACCGGCGACATCCCCGGCGACACCGGCGTTACCGGGAACTCGCCGACTCCTGCCGCCGTCACGCCGATTAGCACGATCTTGTCGCGATATTTCTCGGGCGGAATCTTGCCAGAGAGCACGTCATAGAACGAATCCACCGTAAATGCCGGCTTGCCTTGCAGGTCGCTGTAAAAATGCGTGTGCATCAGCGATGCGGAATCGGTGGGAATGTTGAGATTTCCAAGCCTGACCGATTTGCCCAGGGAAACCTGGATATCTTTCGGCTCCAAGTTCAGGCTCTTGGCCGCCAGCATGAGGGACAGCGATGGAAAGTACTGGTTGTAATAGGCCAACACCAGCGGGTCGGCACGCACGCCGCCATCCACATCCTTGGCCATGGTCAAGTGTCCGATCGCCACGGCACTTTCGCCCAGCAAAGGGATGGGAGGCAGCACCGCCACCGTGGACGAGGGACTTGCCCCCGGCGCTCCCGGCTGCACGTTGGTCAGCGCGTTCTTTGCCACGAACTCGGGCAGGGGTGCATCAGGATTCCCCTGCGACTCACCCAGTTCGAAGATCATGCCAAGCAGCACATTGTTCGCCTTGGCCATGCTCTCGGCGAGTTTCTTGTCGTTATCGAGATGGGAGAGCGCGTCCTGCATGAACTCGTTCAGCTGCGCCCATTCCTCCGGATTGGAGTTCTGCAGCGACGAATTGGCCAGCATCAGCCCGAGGTTTTCCAGATAGGACAGGCCGGCGTCGACCTGCGGCTCGGAGAACAAGACAGTGTGCCCGATGACCTTGGCATTACCGGTCGCCAGCAGATCGATCATCATCGCATGGACTTCGCGCTGCCATGGCCAGCGGCCGAGATTGGCGATGCTCTGATCATCGATGGCGATGACGGCGATCTTGTCGCTGGGGGCTTTTACCGACGCGCGTACCGCAATGTCATAAGCCTTGCGCTCCAGACTTTGCATCAGGTCGCTGCCGGCTACCGCCAGGAACAACAAAGCAACCAGCAAACCGGTGAACCAGTCGGCCTTCCAAAATGCTTTTTTCATAAATTCACGCTGCCCGTTTTCACTCAATCCCCTGAGCTTACAGGAGCAGATAGTAAAACATTTTCCAAAATCAGGCCATATTCGTTTGATTTATCAGAAATATCTATCTACTTGGTAAGCAAAACCGGGATTCTCGCCAACTGGACCACCTTGCTGGCGACCGAGCCGAGCAGCAACTCGGACAGAGTACCTTGTCCCTGCGCATTCATCGTGATCTGGTCGACGTGCTGTTCTTGGGCATACTGGACGATCGCCTCTGCCGGTGTGCCGATGGCGATGTGATAACTGTAAGGCAGGCCCGCCTTGTCCAGTTTGGCGCGGGCGGCAGCCAAGGCCGCCTCCCCTTGTTCGCGGTAATAATCGTTGATCGTATCTTTGTTGATGAACAGCTTCACGTTGCCGGAAGCCAATTTCCACTGCACGTTGAGTAAATGTATCTGCGGCGCTTCCTTCAATTGCGCCGTACTGGCGATCACATGGTCCACCGCACGATTGCCCACCGCCGAACCGTCTACCGGAATCAATACTTTCATACCCGTCCCCTCAAGATTTATCGCGTGTCACAGACACCTGCTCATCGACCAAATGCACCGCCTCGGCACCAACCGCCTTGCGCAGCGCCAGCCATTTGCCGACCGCCAGCACCAGCACCGCACATGCCGCCGGCACCAGCCAGTGCAGATAATGCCGCGTTTCCATCAGCGGCTTGAACAAAGCTTCGCTGACCAGCATTTCGCCGGCCACGTAGCCGAGCAGCGCACCGCCCGCATAGATGATGAACGGGAAACGGTCGATCAGCTTCAGCACCAGCTGACTGCTCCACGCGATCATCGGGATGCTGATCAGCAGGCCGAACACCAGCAGCCACACGTTGCCGTGCGCCGCGGCGGCCACCCCCAGCACGTTGTCCAGGCTCATCACGAAGTCGGCGACGATGATGGTTTTCACCGCCCCCCACAAGTTTGCCTCAGCCTTGATATTGCCTTCGCCATGCTCCTCGTCCGGCAGGATCAGCTTGATGCCGATCCACAGCAGCAGCAGCGCGCCGACCAATTTCAGATAAGGCAATGACAACAGGCTTACGGCAAAGAACGTCAGCACCACGCGCAGGCCGATCGCCCCGCCCACGCCGTACATGATGCCTTTCTTGCGCTGCGCTTCAGGCAAATTGCGGCACGCCAGCGCGATCACCACCGCGTTGTCGCCCGACAGCAGCAGGTCAATCATAATGATCTTGAACACGTCCACCCAGAACTGGGGGGTAGCAAACATCTCCAGCATTGTTAACCTTTCAGAATTTTCTGCATCGTGCGCCCCATCTCCGCCGGGTTGCGCGTGATGTGGATGCCGCACTCTTCCATTACCGCCAATTTCTCGTTGGCCCCGCCTTGCCCGCCGGAGATGATTGCGCCGGCATGGCCCATGCGCTTGCCTTCCGGCGCGGTCACACCCGCGATGAAGCCGACCACCGGCTTCTTCATGTTCGCCTTGATCCAGCGCGCGCATTCTTCTTCATCGCTACCGCCGATCTCGCCGACCATGATCACCGCATCGGTCTCGGGATCGTCGTTGAACAGCTTCATCACATCGATGTGCTTGAGGCCGTTGATCGGGTCGCCGCCGATGCCGACACAGGAAGATTGCCCATAGCCCAGCGCGGTAAGCTGTCCGACCGCCTCATAGGTCAGCGTGCCAGAGCGCGACACCACGCCAATGCGGCCCTTCTTGTGGATGTGCCCCGGCATGATGCCGATCTTGATCTCGTCCGGAGTGATCAGGCCCGGGCAATTCGGCCCGATCAGCAGCGTGCGCTTGCCTTGCATCTTGTAGCGCGTCTTCAGCATGTCGTGCACCGGGATGCCCTCGGTAATGCAGATCACCAGATCGAGATCGGCCTCCACAGCCTCGTCGATAGCCGCCGCCGCACCCGATGGTGGCACGTAGATCACCGACACCGTCGCGCCGGTCGCCTGCTTCGCCTCGCGCACGGATGCATAGACCGGGATACCCTCGAAATCCTCGCCCGCTTTCTTGGGATTCACCCCCGCCACGAAACAGTTGGCGCCGTTCGCATACTGCTTGCAATGGAAGGTGTGGAACTGACCGACCTTGCCGGTCATGCCCTGGGTGATGACCCGGGTATCTTTGTTGATGAGGATGCTCATTTCGCCCCCTTTGCTGCCGCCACGACTTTTTGTGCCGCGTCCGCCATATCGTTACCGGAGATGATGGGCAAACCGGATTCAGCCAATATCTTCTTGCCCAACTCGACGTTGGTGCCTTCGAGACGCACCACCAGCGGTACATTCAAACTCACCTCGCGCGCCGCAGCCACCACGCCCTCGGCGATCACGTCGCACTTCATGATGCCGCCGAAGATATTCACCAGGATGGCCTTCAGGTGCGGGTTCTTCAGCATCAGCTTGAAGGCCTCGGTGACTTTCTCTTTGCTCGCTCCGCCGCCCACATCGAGGAAGTTCGCCGGACTGCCGCCATACAACTTGATGATGTCCATGGTCGCCATCGCCAAGCCGGCGCCGTTGACCAAGCAGCCGATGTCGCCGTCGAGCTGGATGTAACTCAGCTCGAACTTGGACGCCTCGATCTCGGCCGGGTCTTCTTCATCCAGATCGCGATACGCCACAATTTCCGGATGGCGGTACAGCGCGTTGGAATCGAAATTGAATTTCGCATCCAGCGCCACCACGCGATTGTCCGCCGTCAGGATCAGCGGATTGATCTCAGCCAGCATCGCATCCTTTTCCACAAAAGCGCGATAGAGACCTTGCAGCACCTTGACCGCCTCCGCACTCGCCACGTCGGGAATGCCGATGCTGCGCGCCGCTTGCGCCGCTTCGTCCACAATCAAGCCGGTGGCAGGATCGATGCGCACGGTGCGTATCTTCTCCGGCGTATGTTTGGCCACTTCTTCGATCTCCACGCCGCCTTCGCTGGAAGCCAGCAGGGCGACGCGCTGCGAGGCGCGATCCACCACCATGCCGACATAGAACTCCTTGACGATCTGCGCGCCTTCCTCGATCAGCAGGCGGCGCACCTTCTGCCCCTCCGGCCCGGTCTGATGCGTGACCAGCTGCATGCCGAGGATCTGTTGCGCGTACTGGCGCACCTCGTCCAGCGACTTCGCCATTTTCACGCCGCCGCCCTTGCCGCGGCCGCCGGCGTGGATCTGCGCCTTCACCACCCAGACCTTGCCGCCCAGTTGCTGTGCGGCAGCGACCGCCTCGTCGACGCTGAAACACGCCATCCCGCGCGGCGTCGGCACGCCGAACTCGCGCAGTATCTCTTTACCTTGGTATTCGTGGATTTTCATGATGAAGCACCCCTTTGCGATAGGCCGGAATTTACCAGAGCACCGCACAAAGCGCAGGAGTTTTCGGCATAAAAAAGCCGCCGGCTTGCGCCGGCGGCTTAATGACTGAACCGGAACCGCTTAGAAATCCCAGCGTACGCCGCCGGAGAAGAAGTAACGCGTGGTCTTGGTGCTCACCTGTGCACCGCTGTACTTGGTGAACTCAAGGCCGCCATCGACATCCAGGAATATCTGCTCTCTCAGGCGATAAGCACCGCGCAACATGGGTGATGTACGCGAGGTCTTGCCGCCGAGCTGATCCTTGGCGCTGTACATCTGCAACGACACATCCGATGTCCAGCCGCTCACATAAAGCGTGTGGTTGTACAGGAAGATCGAATAACCGTTCACGGCACTGCTGGTGCTGTAAGTGGCGCTACCCGACCAGATATCGCCGTCCTTCACCAGACCGCTACCAATCAACTGGCCAGTCACGCTCTTTTCCAGCCCACGGCCCGGTTGGGCATTCATACATCCCTGGGTCGTTTGAGTGCCGGTACATTGAGTGATCGGCAAACCGGTAACAGGATCTATCGTCTGGCCGCTGGGCATCAAGCCAGTCGTGTTGGTCAAACGGAAATCGCCGCCCACTTGCCACTTGTCACGCCAAGGAACCGTCAGGCCGATCTGCCCCATATTGGCGATCGCCGTGCGCGACAGCGCCAGCTCTCGCAAGGTACTGGCAGAGGTGGCCTGCAGCAAGTCATTGATGGACGATGTGCCGGCACCGTTCAATGCATTGCGGATGCTCAGTGAAGGGGCTTTGCGATGGTCCACCATGAAGCTGACCGTTCCGTCCAAGGCAGACGTGGTTCCCATAAATTGCGCTGCATTCACGGCCTTGAAGTAAGTGTCATAGTCCAGCAAGGCATAGGCCGTATTTTTATCCTCGAAGTAGCGCCATTCCGCCCCCAAACCGCGGCGGTCTTGCACACCGTCCACGGTTTGATTGATACCGTAGAAAGAAAACGCGCCGCGATCTACGCTCGCACCGAAGAACTTGGGCTTGCTGCCTTGCGAATAATCGGCCAGCGAACCCACGACCGCATTGACGCGCAACTCCTGCGCATTGCCATACCCGCCGGAAAGGCCGTCGAAACGCCCCAGCACACCGCCGCCGTAGGCGGATTGGCGGCCAACGCGCACCATGTAATCCTGCGTGCGGCTCTTGATCTCGCCATACGCCGCATACACCCGGTTCTGGCCGGATTTGTTCGCCAGGAAATTCTTGGTGTTCACATCGCGGAACACCAGGCGGCCGTCGTATTCATCGCTGACATAACGCTCCGATGCATCCAGGCTAGTGATCAACATCGATTGATCCGTCAATGTTGTCGAGAGCGTTTCCGGCGCGCCATTGAACGACTGCGTCGATTCGATCTTGCTCTTGCCGAAGTAGTAACGCGAAGACACGGCGCCGAAACTCATCCAGCGCGCCTGACGTTTCTTCTCCCCGGCTTCGACGATGCCCTGATCGGCACCGCTGCCCGACAACCCGGCCAAGCGCTGGGCCACACGCGCAGCAGATTCGCCTTCCGGATAGAGCCGCAGGTACAACTCGTACTCGACCTGCGCCCGTTCTTTCTGATTGGCCCGCTCACGCGCCACACCCACCCACTCTTGGGCATCCTGCGTGAAATCGTTGGGTGGCAGCAGCAGCAGCTTGTTGAAGGCTTCCACCGCCGCTTCGTTGTTTTTGGCCGCCAGGGCATCGCGCCCCTGCACCATCAGCGCCCGCGCCTGCTTGTTGGTCTCGGCGGCAGTGGCCTGCTCTGCGGTAAGCGTGCCTGCGGGAGCAGCTGCGGCCGGCGGGATGGCCGGCAACAACGGCAACGCACCCGTTGCGACGGGGCGCTTCTCCGGACGGATGGTGACCAACAGACTGCGGTTATCCTTGCCTGCGGTAACGCTGTATTCAGCCTCGCGCGCGAACTCGATCACCAATTTGGGTTTGGTTTGCTGGTCGCGCGTCGTTACGGTGAAACTCGGAATAAGGCCGGAAGGTGGCGAATTTCGCACCTCGTTGTCCACCCAAGCCTCGTTGCTGGTCGGCCCCTGCACACGCTCATAAAAGATTTCCAGCGTCTTGCCGTGGCTCTCCGGGAAATGACTCACATAACGCACCGGCCCGGTCAGCCGGATGGTGGCAACCACCCCCTGATCCTGGAACTCGAGATTAACGTCGTCCAGCGGCTGCGCCAGCACATTGCCGGAAATTGCCGCCGCCAATAATCCGCCAATAAGGCATTTCAGCTTGTAGTAATAGTTGCGCGTCATTGCTCTACTCCTAAAACGACTTTTTATGTGTTTTCAAAATCTGCATAAAAGGCCGCGCAGCAACACGCGCGCGGCCCATTAATGATCAACCAACTACCATTTTCCGTAGCTGCCGGCAGATGAATGCTCATGGCAGCCGGTGCAGTTATTTCCGCTGCTACCGTCGTGATTACTCTTGGTCTTCTGATTATTCCCTTCGTAAGGATTGGGTTTGATATGGCAGGTCGCGCAAGTGCTGGACGCAACGCTATAGGTATGCAATGTGGTGACGTTGACCGTGCCAAGCCCAACGTGACAGCTGGTGCATGCCACGCCAGCATTGTAGGGAATATGGTTGGCCGGTTTGCCGCCCAGCGCGGGCACCCATGCTACTGCCGTGTAATGACACTGGTTACATTCGTCGGTCGTCGCAACGTGACCTGCAGGCTTGCCGGTCGCAAGAACCCCGTCGTGGCAGCTTGTGCATGCCGCACCGGTGTTGTGCTTGAACCGGTTCGGATACCAGCCGCTGTAGTTGTGGCAGGAATCGCATTCAAGGGTGCCCTTGAGCGCCGGTGCGGCATGACCTACCGGCTTACGGTTCGGTGCAGAAACCTCCGGGCTGCTGACATGGCAGCTCGAGCAGGCCGCTGCGGAAGTGTGGTTCCAGCTTGCCGGCAACCATGAAGTCGAGCGGTGGCAACTATCGCAAGATTTGGTCGCCTTGTTGCCGGTATTGTGGGTTGCCGGCTTTTGCATGGACAGCCTGCCGTTATGGCAAGTCAAACATTGCCCCGGCACGGCGGTGCCGTGGTTGTAGCGCGCCCCTAGGAAAGTGGAAGTGTTGAAGTGGCAGCTTTCGCACGGCGCATCGGTAACGATGTGCGCGTTGGATTTCGGCGTCGCCAGAATGCGCTTGCCCACGGCGTGGCAGCCGTCGCAATTCCTTGGCGTGCCTTTGAAAACACCGCCGACGTGGCAGGTTTCGCATGCTGCAATGGCATGTCCGCCGGAAAGCGGGTAGCCGGTGGTGGTGTGATTGAAGTCACGCCCCCCCAGTTTGGTTTCAGCGGCCACAGCCTGCAAAGAAGCCACGGTTAGCGCGATGGCGATCAAACCGCCAATTGTTCGTCCTAGTCGTTTCATGGTCCACCTCCAATAATTATTGCTACCCATCTACGGTTTGAATTATCTCTTCTTCTTCGAGTCGTTCGTGTTGCCAGAGGCGGTTACGCCCATTTTCACCTGCTTCCAATTATCCCCGTCATGGCAACGTTCGCAGCGGTCGCCAAAGTTGCCGTTGTGCACGTCATCGCGGTCATGGCAGCTGCCGCATGCCGTGGACAGCAACACCTTCTTGGTCATCGGCTTGGCGTGGCAGGCGTAGCATTTGTTCGCCACTTTCTTGTGCGCGCCGCCCAGCTTGAAGTTGGTCTTGTCGTGATTGAAATCCCACGCCATCCAGTCGCGCGTGTTGTGGCAATCCTGGCACTCGGTGCCGAAGCGGCGTTTGTGCACCTTCGCATCGTCCCGCTCATGGCACGACCAGCAATCCGACTTGGCATCCTTGAACGTCACGCCTTCGTGGCACTTTTTGCACTCCACCAGCATATGACGCCCGAGCAGCGGAAACGTTGACATCTTGTTGTGATTGAACGTGGTCTTCTTCCAATCCTGTTCGTTGTGGCAAGTCTCGCATTTCTTGCCTTCCTGACCTTTGTGCTTGTCATCCTTCTCATGGCAGGAGAGGCAGTTGGTCTGCAGCTTGTCCTTGTACAGGTCGCCCTTGTGGCAGCTCGCGCACTTGGCCGTCTTGTGCTTGCCCAACAGCGGGTACTTGGTCTTCTTGTCGTGGTCGAAAGTGACTTCCTTCCAGCTCTTTTCGACGTGGCAAGACTCGCACTTCACGCCGAAGTTGCCCTTGTGCGCCTTGTCGTCTTCTTTCTTGTGGCAAGAGACGCAAGTCATCTGCAACTTGTCCTTGTACAGGTCACCCTTGTGGCAAGCGGTACACTTGGCGTCCTTATGCTTGCCGAGCAACGGATACTTGGTCTTCTTGTCGTGATCGAACAGGATTTCCTTCCAGTCGCGCTCGACGTGGCAGGTTTCGCACTTCGGCCCGAAGTTGCCCTTGTGCGCCTTGTCATCGTCTTTCTTGTGGCAGGACACGCAGGTAGTCTTCATACCCTTGTCCTTGGCCGGATCGCCCTTATGGCAACCGGAACACTTGGCTTCCTTGTGCTTGCCCAGCAGCGGGTACTTGGTCTTCTTGTCGTGATCGAACAGGATTTCCTTCCAGCCGCGCTCGACGTGGCAGGTCTCGCACTTCGGCCCGAACTTGCCCTTGTGCGCTTTCTCGTCTTCCTTCTGGTGGCAGGAAACGCAAGTGGTCTTCAGTTTGTCCTTGAACAGGTCGCCCTTGTGGCAGGCCGAGCACTTGGCTTCCTTGTGCTTGCCCAGCAGCGGATATTTGGTGCGCTTGGCATGATCGAATTCGATCTCTTTCCAGTCCTTCTCGACGTGGCATTCATGGCACTTGGTACCGAAGTTACCCTTATGCGCCTTGTCGTCCTCTTTCTTGTGGCAGGACACGCAGGCAGACGGCGCCTCGCTGAATTTCTTGCCTGCCTTATGGCAGTCTTCGCACTTCACCTTGGGATCGGCGTGCTTGCCCTTCAACGGATAATCGGTCAACTTGTGGTCGAATTTGTCGTGATCGAATGCGGCCGCCTTGAAGTCGCGGCCTTTGTGTTCCGCATGGCACTCCTTGCACTCTTTACCCTGCTCCATCAGGCCGTGATAGCCCTTCTTCTCGGCCACGTCCTTGCCGATTTCCTTATGGCAATCCTGACACAGCCTGGTTTGCGCGCCTTTATCGAATTTCTTGTGGCACTTTTCGCAAGCCTCTTCTTCTTTGGCGTGCCCCTGAATGACATCTCCTGGCATCAATAGCTTGTTCGCCTGCGCCTGCATCACAGGCGCAAACAACAGACAGAGCAAGATAAAAGGGCGAATGAAATTGACCATTTGACGACTCAATAATTAAAAAGCATGGACCGCATACACGTGATAGATCGCACTGAATACCATCATGTAAACCAAGGGGATATGGAATATGTGCCACCAGGAGAACAATCGCTCGTAGGTGTGGAACTGGGCTGCATCGCGAACCGCCCTGAGATAGGCAATGAGTTTTTCGTGGTACTCGCGATACATCTGCTCCATACCGCTCATTTGCTGCTGACTGAAATGATTCTCATTTGCCTGCGCGCGCATCACTTGGTGCAATTCCCTGGAAAGCCGGCGTGAAAGCGCGGACGCCTCGATGCCCACCTTGAAGAAATGCACGAAGCCATAGCCGGATTCCTTGCTGTAGCTTTCGGCACGGGTACGGAAGTCATCCAGCGCTTTCTCGATGTCGGGCGCAAAATTGAAGATTGATTTGACATCGCCGGTCTGTTCCATCTCGGCACGCAGTTCGTTCACTGTGGTTTGCCTGCCATACAGGCCGTGGTGGATCTTGGTATAGAAGAAGCGGCCGAACGTACCGCTGCCCGACACCAGCAGCATGCAATACATTGCCACTGCCGCATTGATGGAACCGGTCGGGTGGATAAACGGAATGTAGACGTGGTAAGTGGAATGGAAAATGATGAACAATGGCCCCAAGATACCTAACACCATGTGCCATTTGAACCAGGTGGGCAGGAAGCCGAGGTTCTCGATGAATTTCCAGCGCTTGCGCAAAGGATAGAGCAGCAACGTCAGCATCATCAACCCGCCGATCAGGCCAAGGTTGTAGCCGAAATCGAACAACTCCTCGCCCGGCTTGTAAAGCGTCTGCGGGTACACGACAAAATATCCGCCGACCGTGATAAGGCCCACGATCCCGATGAATATCAGCCAGTGCGCATGCTCCGATTGATTCTTTGCTTTCATTTCTCTTCCTGATATTAAATTGACCTGCGCTCTAAATTGGCCGCACATTGTAACAATGAAGAGACGCGCGCCAAATTGATTATTTGTTTTATGCAGATATGCAACATAGAATGCGTCGCGCTACGACCAGCCGTGACCGAATTAAGTTCCGAGTCGCAGGTAATACCCCATGCCAGAGCTCGGGCATTGGGAACCAATTCGCAGCAACAGACACTTAGACAAAGACTTACCACTTCTCAACTTAAGGCGCCACCCGCATGGATATCTTCGACCTCGCCATTTATCTCGTTCCACTGTTTGTCATTCTTTATATCTACCTAAGCGGAAAGAAAAAGAAGGAGAAAAACTCGGTCGCACAACTCAAAGAAGCAGTAGAAGCCGGGCTGACCGAACCTTCCTCATTACACCCGGAAATCGACCCGCGTCTTTGCCTCGGCTCAGGCAGCTGCATCACGGCCTGCCCGGAGGGCGCCATCGGCATGATCAAGGGCAAGGCCGTGCTGATCAATCCCACACACTGCATCGGCCACGGCGCTTGCGCTGCCGCCTGCCCGCACGACGCCATCACGCTGGTGTTCGGTACCGAGAAGCGCGGCATGGACATCCCGCAAGTCTCCCCGACATTCGAGACCAATGTACCGGGCATCTTCATCGCCGGCGAGCTGGGCGGCATGGGCCTGATCCGCAAGGCGGCCAGCCAGGGATCGCAGGCGATGGACTCCATCGCCAAACTGAAAGGCAGCAGCAACCCCTACGACGTGATCATCATCGGCGCTGGCCCAGCCGGCTTGGGCGCATCGCTGGGGGCCATGCATCACAAATTGCGCTATATCACCCTTGAGCAGGAGGCATCGCTGGGCGGCGCGATCTTCCAATATCCGCGCAACAAGATCGCGATGACAGCACCGGTCAAGCTGCCGGTCATCGGCGAAATGCACTTCAAGGAAGTCAGCAAGGAAAAGCTGCTCGAGTTCTGGCTCGGCATCATCGAAAAGACCGGCATCAAGCTGAACTACAACGAACGCATGGAAACCATCACCAAGACCGACAACGGCTTCCTGGTAAAAACATCCAAGGGCAGCTATGAAACGCGCGCGGTACTGCTTGCCATCGGACGACGCGGCACGCCGCGCAAATTGAATGTCCCGGGAGAAGAGCAACCCAAGGTCGTGTACCGGCTGATCGACCCCGAGCAATACCGCAACATGCATGTGGTCGTGGTCGGCGGCGGCGACAGCGCAGTGGAAGCGGCAATGGCAATTGCCGAACAGCCGGGAACGACGGTGACCTTGTCCGCCCGCGGCGAAGATTTCGGCAAGGCCTTCGGCGGCGCCAAACCGAAGAACCGCGACAAACTGAAAGCCATGGAAGATGCCAAGAAGCTCACCATCCTGCTGAAGTCCGGCGTCAAGCAGATCGGCAAGGACACCATCGTCATGAAACACGGTGATCAGGAAACCGAGATCCCCAATGACGGGGTGATCGTCTGCGCCGGCGGCACCTTGCCGACACCGTTTCTGAAGGAGATCGGCGTGATGGTGGAGACCAAGTTCGGCACCGCCTGAGCCAAAGCGAGCAACAAGCAAAAGGCCTGCATTTCTGCAGGCCTTTTTTTTGGTGCCGCTTGTCGGATTCGAACTGACGACCTACCGCTTACAAGGCGGTTGCTCTACCAACTGAGCTAAAGCGGCGAAGTGATGGCTTTCGCCGCACTTTTAAAACTGGTGGGTCGGGCGAGATTCGAACTCGCGACCAACGGATTAAAAGTCCGCTGCTCTACCGACTGAGCTACCGACCCCGTCCCAAAAGGGAGCGCGCATTATACGGGTTTGACTTTGAGTGTCAAACAACCGGCATTGCTCTATGCAATCCGATAACGCGTGGGATCAGATATACCGGCAGCCAGGAAGCCTTCACGGCGCAAGCGGCACGAGTCGCATACGCCGCAGGCACGGCCTTGCTCATCGGCCTGATAGCAGGAAACAGTACTCGCATAATCCACCCCCAGCCGCACGCCCTCTTTGACGATCTCGGCTTTGCTCAAATGCAGCAACGGGGCATGCAAAGTGAGCGGCTTGCCTTCCACTGCCGCTTTGGTCGCCAGGTTGGCCATGCGTTCGAACGCTTCGACATACTCCGGGCGGCAATCCGGGTAACCGGAATAGTCCACCGCGTTCACTCCGAAAAAGATGTCCTGCGCCTTGAGCACCTCGGCCCAGGCCAAGGCGAGCGACAGCATGATGGTGTTGCGGGCCGGCACATAGGTCAGCGGAATGCCTGTGCTCGCCTGTTCCGGCACCGCGATATTGCTGTCGGTCAGCGCCGATCCGCCGAATGCGGTGAGGTCTATGCTGATGAGGCGGTGTTCGCGCGCACCGAGTTCGCGCGCCACGCGCCGGGCCGCCGCGATCTCGGCATGATGGCGCTGGCCGTAATCCACGCTCAGGGTATGGCACTCGAAATCCTGCGCACGCGCCATCGCCAGCACCGTGGCCGAATCCAGTCCGCCCGACAGCAATACCACCGCCCGCTTCATCGCCCCACCTCGTTACCCCACAATAGTTTGTGCAATTGCACCTGCAAGCGCACCGGCAGGCGGTCGTGCAATATCCATTCCGCGACATCCTTGGCGGCAAGTTGGCCTTGTGCCGGCGAGAACAACACCGCGCACCGCTGTGCCAATCCATGCTCCGCCAATACCTGCTTCGCCCACTGGTAATCTGCCTCATCGCACAGCACGAATTTGATCTCGTCGTGCGGATTGAGATACTGCAGGTTGCCCCACAGGTTCTTTTTCGCCTCGCCGGAAGCGGGAGTCTTGATGTCCAGCACTTTGGCCACGCGCGCATCCACCCCGCTCACATCCACCGCGCCGCCGGTCTCCAGCGAAACGTCGTAGCCCGCATCGCACAGGGCGCGCAGCAAAGACAAGCAGTTCTTCTGCGCCAGCGGCTCGCCGCCGGTGACGCAGACATGGCGCGGAGCATACTTGGCCACCTCGCCCATGATCGCCGCAATGGTCATGTTCTGGCCGCCGCTGAAAGCGTAGGTAGTGTCGCAGTAGCTGCAACGCAACGGACAGCCGGTCAGGCGCACGAACACAGTCGGTAAGCCGACTCGGCTGGTCTCACCCTGCAGGGAAAAAAAGATCTCGCTGATACGCAGCGAGTCGTTGGCGGAGGACATATCGATCACCCCGCTTACTTGATCGCGGCAAGGCGCTTCTTGGCCTTCTCCGATGCGTCGCTGCCCGGGAATTGGGAAATGAGCTGCTTCAACGTCTTCTTTGCCGCCGTCTTGCTCTTCATGTCCAGCTGGCAATCGGCGATATTGAGCATCGCCTCCGGCACGCGCGGATGATCCAGGTATTTGTCGATCAGCGCCTGGTAACTGTTCACACTGCTCTTGCAATCCTTCAGCAGGAAAAAGGCATTGCCCATCCAGTAATGGACATTCGCCTCATGCACCGATTGCGGATAACTCTTCAGGAAGGCACCGAATGCCTCGGCTGCGCTCCGGTAGTTCTCTGCCTTGTATAGCGTATAGGCCGCCTCGAACATGCGGTTCTCGCCGACCGGGTCTTCCGAGACATCCTTGGTGCCGTCGGCCCGCTCGGTCACCGGCGGGGCGTCCGCGCCTTCAAAACGCCGCAAGCGCGTATCCAGATCGATATAGAAATCCTTCTGGCGCTTCTCGGCGTCCTGCAGACTATGCACCAACTCCTCATTCTGCCCGCGCAGCTTGCGCAACTCGGTGTTGATCGCTTCCATCTGCATCTGCAAGTCGAGCATCGAGCGTATCTGCTGCTCTTTGCTCTCTTCCGCAGCGGCCAGCGCCTGCTCCAGCTTGACGATGCGCGCATCCAGTTGCTGGATCTGTTTGCGCGCCTCGTCATCCGCGAACAGCCCCGCCGAGGCTTGGCTGCTCAGTGCACACAAACAGGCAAACAACCAGAAGCGCATCGCTCGGCCGGTTTACTTGGCGGTATAGACGATGTCGGCGCGGCGGTTTTGCGCCCAGGACTCTTCGTCATGGCCGCTTGCGCGCGGCTTCTCTTCGCCGAAGCTCACTGTCTCGATCTGCGACGACCTGGCGCCGGCCAGGATCAGCGCCTTGCGTACGTTGTTGGCGCGGCGCTGCCCCAGACCCAGGTTGTATTCGCTGCTGCCGCGCTCGTCCGCGTTGCCTTCCACGCGCACCTTGGCATTTTTGTTCTTGCCCAGATAGGCGCCGTGTGCGGCGATCGTGTCACGGTCGGCTGCCTGCACCGCATCCACATCAAACGGGAAGAACACGCTGCGCTTCTCCATCAGGTCGGCCACTTCGTTCGCCGCCGCTGCGCTCGCTGCTGCCGCTTCGGCTGCGGCAGCGTCGGCCTCAGCCGCGACAGGAGCAGCGGAGGTAGACGCCGTTTCAGCCGGTGCGGTAGCGGCATCGGCTGTGGATTCGGTTGAAGTCGCGGCTGCCGGCTCGCTGACTTCCTCTTTCGGCTTGTCGCTCGCGCAAGCCACCAACAAATTCGCCAATATGATACTGAGTACGACTTTTTTCATTTTGAACTCCTTGGTCATCGAGATTTATTACTTCGAGAAAGGCCCCCACACCGGCTCGCGGATATCGCCGCGCTGAGCGACCATTTTTTGCTTCACTCTGCCATCGCTGGATACGGTCGCCAATATACCACGACCTTGCGACTCGGTCGCGAACAAGACCAGCTTGCCGTTGGGGGCGAAACTGGGTTTTTTGTCCCATCCGCCCGGCGTCAATATCTGCATCTGTTTGCTCTCGAAATCCTGCACCGCGATGTAGAACACACCGCCGTTGTAATGCGAATAAACGAAACTCTTGCCATCCGGGCTGTACCGCGGCGAAAAATTGCTGCTGCCTTCGAAGGTCATCCGTTCGGCATAGCCCCCTTCGGTCGCTACACGGTATATCTGTGGCTTGCCACCGCGATCGGAAGTGAACAGCAGCCACTTGCCGTCGGGCGAAAAGGCCGGCTCGGTATCGATGGTCTCGTTGAACGTGATGCGGCGCAGGTCGCTCCCGTCGATATGCGAGATGTACAGCTGCGAGCTGCCGTCGCGCGTCAACACGAGCGCAAGATGCTTGCCGTCCGGCGCCCAGGTCGGTGCGCTGTTGCTGCCGGGAAAATCGGCCAGCAAAGTGCGCTTCTGCGTCGCCAGCGATTGCACATAGACCGACGCATGGCCGCGCTCGAAACTCACATAGGCGAGCTGGCTGCCATCGGGCGACCATGCCGGCGACATGATCGGCTCGTTCAGCGCCAGCAAGGTCTGCTCGCCGTAACCGTCGCTGTCCGCCACCACCAGCCGGTATTTCTTCGCCTCGCGATTGACGTAGGCGATACGTGTGCTGAACACGCCCGGACTGCCGGTCATCCGCTCGTACACCAGGTCGGCGATGCGATGCGCGATCGCGCGCACCTGCTCGGTCCTGCCGGTCACGTTCATGCCGACCAACTCGGTCTGGCGCACCGCATCGAGCAGGCGGAATTTCACTTCGGTGCGGCCACCGTCGAGCAGGCGCACACTGCCGATGACTATCGCTTCCACGCCTGCCCATTCGGCATATCTCACTTCACCCGGCTCATGCGGCGCCTTGCCGGCCGGATCGATGAGTTTGAACAATCCGGTACGCACCAGGTCGTTGCTCACCACGCTGCTGAGCGACTGCCCGCCGATACGTTCTTCGTTGGCGAAACGCACCACCGAGATCGGCGTCTGGTGCTCGCCCGCACCGGTGATCTCGATATCCAGCGCAGCGCGCGCGGACATCGTCACACATACCCCGAACAACAGTCCGAACCAAATACGCATACTCGCCCTTTCCTATGGCCTGATCGTCAACTTCAATTCGCGGAACATCTTTTGCAGACTCGCATCGCTCGGCAACGGCAGCGGCTGCGCCTTGTAGATGGCGCGCTCGACCGCATTGTCATATGCCGCATTGCCGCTGCTCTTCAGCAATTCGACCTCCAGTACGTCGCCGCCGGGCAGCAGCGTCACCTTGAATTCCGCCTTCGCCGTCTCCGGCACATCCGGCGGCATCACGATGTTGCGCCGGATCTTGCTGCGGATCATGTCCTGGTATTTGCCCACCTGGGTCGCCACCGCCGCATCCACTTCGGCGCGCACGCGCTCCCGTTCCGACTGCATGCGGCGCGCCACATACTCATCCAGCTCGCGCTGCTCTTTTTCCTGCTTCGCCTTGGCGACGGCCTTCTCTTTCGCCAGATCCTTTTTGGCTTGCGCCTCTTTCTCTTTGGCCTTCTGCTTCTTCTTGTCCGGCACTTCGATAGCCGCCTTCACCGGCGGCAACACCGGAGCCACGACCTTGGGCACAGGCGCCGGCTCCGTTTTGACCGGAGGCGCCGGCTCAGGCGTGGGCGCGGGCGCGACCTCGGTGTTCGGCAGGCTATCCCACATCTCCACCATGAACTCTTCCGGCGGCTGCGCCTGCCAGCGCACGCCGAAATACAGCAACGCGAAGAAAGCCAGATGCACCGTCAGCGCCAGCATGCCGGCAGAGAAACGATAGGGTTCCCGATAATCCAGCGCGGCGTTCATCGGCTCTTGGCGAGCAAACCGATCTTCTTGATGTGCTGCTGTTGCAAGGTGTCCATCACGTTGACCACCTCTTCATAGCGCACGTTCTTGTCGGCTGAGATCACCACCGGCTGCTCGGGATTCTTCTTCAGGGCCTGCTGCAAACGGGCAGCCAGCTCATCGCGCGACACCGGCGCTTCCTGCCCGCCCTTGCCGTGATCGCGCAAGACCAGCGTGGTGTCTTTCTTGATGACGATCTCCAGCGGCGCCACCGGCGGTGCCAGCGACTTGCCCACGCTGGGCAGATCGATCTGCCCGGGATTCATCAACGGCGCGGTGATCATGAAGATCACCAGCAATACCAGCATCACGTCGATGTACGGCACGACGTTGATCTGCGCCATCGGGCGATGTTCGCTGCGGCGCTGCTCCATCAGGGCTGTGCCTCCAACACGTTACTGGCGAAGCCAGCCGTTTGCGGGAGGAGGCACAAGGCAACCATTCCCGCACCCATCCCTATCGCGCACCGTGTCATGGTTGCCTCTGCAGCACGTTGGAGAACTCCTCGATGAAGCTGTCGAAGCGCGACGACAGGCGCGTCACGTCGTGCACGTAACGGTTATACGCCACCACTGCCGGGATCGCGGCGAACAGGCCCATCGCCGTCGCCACCAGCGCCTCGGCGATGCCGGGCGCTACATGCGCGAGCGTCGCCTGCCCGACGTTCGACAGGCCGCGGAACGCGTTCATGATGCCCCACACCGTACCGAACAAACCGACGTACGGGCTGACCGAACCGACCGTGGCGAGAAAAGACAGGTGCGATTCGAGGTGGTCCACCTCGCGCTGGTAGCGCGCGCGCATGGCACGGCGCGTGCCGTCCATCACCGCCGCGCTGTCTACACCATGCGTCTTTTTCAGTTTGACGAACTCGGCGAAGCCGGCGGCGAAAATGCGCTCCAGCGCACCAGTATCGTCGCGCATGCTGTTCGCCGCTCGCTGGTAGAGCGCGTTCAGGTTGGGATTGCCCCAGAACTCGTCCTCGAAATCGCGCGTCTGCTTCACCGCCGCGCGCACCGCGAACATCTTGAGGAAGATGTACCACCACGACATCAGCGACACCAGCAGCAGCAAACCCATCACCAGCTGCACCAGCAGGCTGGCGTTGGTAACGAGCTGGATGAAGGACATATCTCCGATCAATTCCATGTCAGTCTTTCCATTGGTTCCGCAACACATCCGGCACGCTCACCGGCTTGAAGGTCTGCACGTCCACGCACACCAGATGCACTTCGCCTTCCACCAGCCGCTCCTCGCCGCGCATCACGGTCTGGTGGATGTTCAGGCGGCTGCGCCCGATCTCCTTGATCTGCGAAGTCACCGCCAGCATGTCGTCGAGCACAGCCGGTTTCAGATAGTCCAGCTTGAGCGAGCGCACCACGAACACCACACCCAGCTCTTTCATCAGCGCACCGTTGCTGTAGCCGAAGGTGCGCAACCACTCGGTGCGCGAGCGCTCCATGAAGTTCACATAGCTGGCGTGATACACCACGCCGCCGGCATCGGTGTCCTGGAAATAGACCCGCGTCGGCAGCGAGAAAACGGCCTTGTGCCTACTCATCCCACAGCTCCTTGTTGTTGCCATTCCTCGGCTGGATCAAGCCGAAATGCTGATAGGCGCTCGCCGTCGCCATGCGCCCGCGCGGCGTGCGTTGCAGATAGCCCTGCTGGATGAGATACGGCTCCAGCACATCCTCGATGGTGTCGCGCTCCTCGCCTATCGCGGCAGCGAGGTTGTCCACCCCGACCGGCCCGCCCATGAACTTCTCGATCACCGCTTGCAACAACTTGCGGTCCATCACATCCAGTCCGCGCGCATCCACATCCAGCATGGTCAGTGCCGCATCGGCCACCTCGCGCGTGGCATGCCCTTCGGCGCGCACATCCGCGTAGTCGCGCACGCGGCGCAGCAAACGGTTGGCGATACGCGGCGTGCCGCGTGAACGATTGGCGATCTCCAGCGCACCATCGGGCGAAATGGGCAATTCGAGCAGATTCGACGAGCGCGTGACGATGCGCTGCAACTCCTGCGGCGTATAGAACTCCAGCCGCGCAACGATACCGAAGCGGTCGCGCAACGGATTGGTGAGCATGCCGGCGCGCGTGGTCGCGCCCACCAGCGTAAACGGCGGCAGGTCGATCTTCACCGAGCGCGCACCCGGCCCCTCGCCGATCATGATGTCGATCTGGTAATCCTCCAGCGCGGGGTACAGGATCTCCTCCACCACCGGCGACAGGCGGTGGATCTCGTCGATGAACAGCACGTCGTTGGGCTCGAGGTTGGTGAGCAGCGCCGCCAGGTCGCCCGCGCGCTCCAGCACCGGGCCGGAAGTGTGGCGGATGTTCACCCCCATCTCGCGCGCGATGATCTGCGCCAGCGTGGTCTTGCCCAAGCCGGGCGGGCCGAACAGCAGCACATGGTCGAGCGGCTCGCCGCGCTTCTTCGCCGCCTGGATGAATATCTCCAGCTGCCCGCGTATCTTCTCCTGCCCCACGTATTCGTCGAGCTGCTTGGGGCGCAACGCACGCTCCAGCGCCTCTTCCTGTTGCGAGGCTGGGGCGGCGGAGATGATGCGCGGTGCGGCGCTGAGGTCGTCGTTGTGGATCATGCTTTGGATAATAACTTAAGCGCCTGTCTGATGCCGCCGGAGACATCCACCTCCTTGGGCAGCTGTTTCGCCGCCCAATCGGCTTCCTTCTCGTTGTAGCCCAGCGCGATCAGCGCGTTAACGATGTCGCTGCCAGACGATGCGGCAGTCGCGCCTTGCGCCCCGCTCGCGCCGCTCACCGCAAACTTGCCCTGCAGTTCCAGCAACAGGCGTTCTGCCGTCTTCTTGCCGATGCCGGGCACCTTGGTCAGGCGCGCCGCATCCTTGTTCGCCACCGCCGCAGCCAAGTCGGCGATGCTCAAACCGGACAACACCGACAGCGCCAGCTTGGGGCCGACGCCGCTGATCTTGAGCAGCTGGCGGAAAGCGACACGCTCTTCCTGCGTGGCGAAGCCGTACAGCAGTTGCGCGTCCTCGCGCACCACGAAATGCGTATGCAGCACCACCTTCTCGTTCAGCGCAGGCAGGTTGTAGAACGTGCTCATCGGCACGTCGACCTCGTAACCCACGCCCTGCACATCCAGCAATATCTGCGGCGGGTTCTTTTCCAGCAGCGTGCCACTCAATCTTCCGATCATGTGTTTCCCTTACTCAAAATCAATGCCAGCGACAGCAGCGCACCGTGCGCCATCATCGCAGCAATGGTCAGCTTGATCGCATCGCCAAGCTGCCGTGGTTGCGCGGCATGGCGCAATAAGAGCGCCGCAGCCTTGATGCTCAGCGGCAACGCCAAAAACGCCAGCAGCGCCAACAACGGCAACCAGCCCGACACCACCGCCAGCAACAGCCATATATAAGCCAGCACCACGATCAGCGCATAGCCCCAGCGCGCGTGCTGCACTTCCAGTCGCGCCACCCAGTGCAGTTTGCCCGCCGCAGTATCAGCGCTGCGATCCGGGAACTGGTTGATGTAAAGCAGGTTGGTCACCAGCAATGCATAGGACAAGCCGGCGATAAACGGCACAGCGACAAAGCCTTTGCGCTGCACCAGATCGCTGCCGACCGTGATGGCGAGGAATCCGGCCGCCACGCACAGCTCGCCCCAGCCGCGACTGTTGAGCCTGAACGGCGGCGCGGAATAGGCCCAGCCGATGAACAGACCGGCGATGCCGACATAGGCCAGCTGCGGCGTGGAGCGCGCCATCAGCCACAATCCGGCTGCGGCCACGCCCGCCATCAGCGCGAAGCCGAAATTGCGCATCTCGGCTTGCGTCATCACGCCGTTCTGGATGAAGCGGCTGCCCCCGGTGAACGGGAAGATGCGCTCGGTGTTGCGCGCGTCGGTGCCGTTCAGCGCATCGTAATAATCGTTGAGCACGTTCACGCCAGCCTGTGCCAGCAGGGCAAACAGCAGCGTGACCAGTGCAAGCGGAACATCGAAAGCAAGGCCGTCATGCCAGGCACTCGCCAACCCGAGCAGGCAAGCCATCAGGCTCGCGCTGAGAAAGGCCGGACGGGTCGCGGCGACATAACGCGCGAGCGGGTTCGAGAATGTCTCCAGTGTCGGTTCCATCGGTTGCGTCATACCAGCCTGCCCCCCTTCACCCTAAGACCCTTGGTCACCAGCGCACCCAGCCCCATGCCGCCGTGCGCATGGCAGATGGCGCAAGCCAGCGCATCCGCCGCATCCGGGCTGGGCGTACCGGACAACTGCAGCAAGCGCTTCACCATCTCCTGCACCTGCTCCTTGTCGGCATGACCGTTGCCGACCACGGCTTGTTTCACTTGCAGCGCGGTGTATTCCGCCACCGGCAGGTCGGCCTGCACCGCCGCACAGATCGCCGCACCGCGGGCCTGTCCGAGCAACAGGGTGGATTGCGGATTCACGTTGACGAATACTTTTTCCACTGCCACTTGTTGCGGCTGATGCCGGGCAATCACCTCACCCAGCGACGTCAGGATCACTTTCAATCGCGGCGGCAATTCGCCATCGGGCGTCTTGATGCAGCCGCTGGCGACGTAGTGCAACTGCTGGCCTTCTTTATCTATGAGTCCGAACCCGGTGATGCGCAGGCCGGGGTCGATGCCGAGGATGCGCATCAGCCCTCGATCACCGCATTGGTGTAGACCTCCTGCACATCGCCCAGGTCTTCCAGCGCATCCAGCAATTTCTGCATCTTCACTGCGTCGTCGCCGGTGAACTCGATATCGGTATCGGCCTTCATGGTGACCTCACCCATCTCCGGCTTGAAGCCGGCCGCTTCCAAGCGCTGCTTCACCGCCACGAAATCGTAAGGCGCGGTGATGACTTCGATGCTGCCGTCGTCGTTGCTGACGATGTCTTCGGCGCCCGCATCCAGCGCCACTTCCATCAGCGCATTCTCGTCGGTGCCGGGGGCGAAGATCAGCTGGCCGCAATGTTTGAACAGGAACGCGACGCAACCGTCGGTGCCAAGGTTGCCGCCGTATTTGGCGAAGGCATGGCGCACATCTGCCACGGTGCGCGTCTTGTTGTCGGTCATGCAGTCGACGATCACCGCCGCGCCGTTGATGCCGTAACCTTCATAGCGCAGCTCCATGTAGTCCACGCCTTCCAGTTCGCCGGCGCCGCGCTTGATCGCACGCTCGACATTGTCCTTGGGCATGTTGTTGTCATAGGCCTTCTCCATCGCCAGACGCAGGCGCGGGTTGATGTCGGGATCGCTGCCGCCGAGTTTGGCCGCAACGGTGATCTCCTTGATCAGACGCGTGAATATCTTGCCGCGCTTGGCATCCTGAGCACCTTTGCGATGCTGGATGTTCGCCCATTTACTATGTCCCGCCATGATTCTTCCCTGCCTTGCAAAATAAGCCGGATGTTAACATCTGCGGGCATCCGCACCAAAATACGGCAACGCGCGATTGACTTGCATCAAGAAATGCAACAATCTGCACGCATATACTCGAACTGCCTTAAGAGCTTCACCGATTTTTCAACGCAAAGGAGCACATCATGAAATTCCGTCATTTATTGGTTCTGTCCGGCAGCCTGATGTTTGCGGGCAATGCCCTCGCAGACGACGGTGCAGCGCTGCTGAAGAAAAACAACTGCATGGCCTGCCACCAGGTGGCCGCCAAGACCGTGGGCCCGGCGCAAAAAGCCATCGCCGCGAAATATGCCGGCGACGCCGGTGCGGCCGCCAAGCTGGAGGCCAAGGTTCGCAAGGGCGGTGCCGGCAACTGGGGCACGATGGCAATGCCCGCCACCCCGGCTGCCGTCAGCGACGCTGACATCAAGGCGATGGTGGCAACGATCCTTGCCACCAAGTAATTTGCAGCAGCCGTAAAACAAACAGGCCAGCGTTCAGCTGGCCTGTTTCATTTGCCGCGGGATAAGCGGTTATTCCTTGCCGCGCATCATGCCCTTGCCGCCGCGCTCTTCGCGGTGCTGCTTGAACATCTCCCTGATCTCATCCTTGCTGACCTTGCCGTCCTTGTTCGCATCGGCCTCGTCAAAGCGGGAGAACAGCATCGGCATGCCGATCTCGGCCTCGTCCTTGCTCAAGGCGCCGTCGTGGTTGATGTCAGACTCGTCATAGCGCTTTTCGAAGATATCGCGGCCTTTTTCCATCATCATCTTGTGCGGCGCTTCCATCTCGTCGGCGCTGATCTTGCCATCCTTGTTGGCGTCCAGCTCCTTGAAGCGCTCGCCGTGGAACGCGTCGAACTCCTTCTTGCTGATCGTACCGTCGCCGTTCTTGTCCATCTCCTTGATGAACTTGCCCCCCGTCGGGCAGGCATCCCCGGAACCATGGTGCATGCCCTCACAGGCGGATGCGGCGGTAGCGAAAGCGAACAAACCGGAAGCAACAAAGAGACTGCCGATGATCTTATTCATAAAATTCTCCTGGAAATGAATGGGGTGAAACACGGCCCGCGTACGGGCCGGAGAGAGACAGATTAGCACGAAGGAAGTTCTGCCCGCGCTGTTATAATCGCGCACCTTTTTGTGCGATCCCAGATGAATATCTTTTACGAAGAAGACGGTGGCTTCAAGGTCGGCAGCATCCTCGCCGACAACACCACCTCGCTCCAGGTGGAGAACACCCACGGCAAGCGCAGCAAGATCAAGTCGACCAACGTGATGCTGCGTTTCGCCCAGCCCGGCCTGAGCGAGTTCATGGAACGCGCCGAGCGTGTGGCTGCCGATATCGACATCGAGTTCCTATGGGAAGCCTCGCCGCAGGAAGAATTTGACTTCGGCACACTGGCACAGGACTATTTCGGCCACACCCCGGAGCCGATCGAGGCGGCCGGTGCACTGATCCGCCTGCACGGTTCGCCGATGTATTTCTACAAAAAAGGCAAGGGCCGCTACAAGGCCGCGCCGCCCGATGCCTTGAAATCGGCGCTTGCCAGCGCCGAAAAGAAGCGCCTGCAAGCCGAGCTGCAGGCGCGTTACATCGAAGAACTCACGCAGTTCAAATTGCCGGCGGAATTCGCCGACAAACTGACCATGGTGTTGTACCAGCCGGATCGCAACACCATCGAGGTGAAGGCGCTGGAAGCGGCCTGTGCCGCCACCCACCTCTCCGCTGCCCACCTGCTGGAAAAGTGCGGCGCGCTGCCTTCCACCCGCGATTACCACCTGAACAAGTTCCTGTTCGAGAACTTCCCCAAGGGCACCGGCTTCCCCGCCGTGACCGTGGCAGAACATCCCGAGCTGCCGCTGGCCGCCGTCAACGCCTTCAGCATCGACGACGCCAGCACCACCGAGATCGATGATGCCTTCTCGCTCGAAAAGCTGGCGAACGGCAACTGGCGCATCGGCATCCACATCGCCGCACCGGCCTTGGGCATCGCACCGAATTCGGAGATCGACGCCATCGCCGCACAGCGCATGTCCACCGTGTACATGCCGGGCGACAAGATCACCATGCTGCCGGACAACGTGGTGCAGGCCTTCACGCTGTGTGCGGACAAGGTCTGCCCGGCGCTGTCGCTATATGTGGAAGTGAACGATGCGCTGGAGATCGTCGGCCAAGAGAGCCGCATCGAACGCCTGCACATCGCCGCCAACCTGCGCCACGACACGCTGGAGCCGCTGTTCAACGAGGAGACGCTGGCCGCAGGCAAGCTCGATTACCCCTACGCCGCCGAACTCAGGCTGCTGTGGGACTTCGCCAACAAGCTCGAGGCCGTGCGCGGCAAAGCGGCCGACAACAGCACGCAGCAGATCGACTACACCTTCCAGGTCGAGAACGACCGCATCACCATCGGCCACCGCCTGCGCGGTTCGCCCATCGACAAAGTGGTGTCGGAACTGATGATCCTGGCCAACAGCAGCTGGGGAAAACTGCTCGATGACCACAAGGTGGCCGGCATCTACCGCACGCAGAACAACGGCAAGGTGAAGATGAGCACCGTCGCCGCGCCGCATCAGGGCTTGGGCGTATCGCACTACGCCTGGTCGAGCTCGCCGTTGCGCCGCTATGTCGACCTGGTGAACCAGCGCCAGTTGATCAGCGCGCTGCGCGAAGAGACTCCGACCTATGCGAAGAACGACACCGCGCTGTATGCCATCTTGCGCGACTTCGACACCGCCTACACCACCTACGCCGAGTTCCAGCGCAACATGGAACGATACTGGTGCCTGCGCTGGCTGTTGCAGGAAGAAGTGAAACAGGCCGCGGCCACCGTGTTGCGCGAGAACCTGGTCAAGCTCAATGACATCCCGCTGGTCGGCCGCATCCCCTCGCTGCCCGAGCTGCCGCCGAACACCCAGGTGATGCTGGAGATCGGCAGCATCGATCTGCTCGACCTGAACTTCGATGCGCGCCACATCGCACACACGGAAGTTCCTGCATGAAGCTACGGTTCGCCAACGTGCTGCGCTTCTTCAAGCAACGGCTGACACTGGCCGTGCTGTTCTCGCTGGCGCTGCATGCTTTCTTGCTGTTCGGCATCAGCTTCATCGTGCCCGACTGGAAGAACATCCCCGTCATCAGCCAACCGCTGGAAGTGGTGCTGGTCAACAGCAAATCGCGCAACCGCCCGAACAATGCCACCGCCTACGCCCAGAGCAACCTCGACGGCGGCGGCAACACCGAGGACGATCGCCGTGCCAAGACGCCGTTCCCGGTGCTGGGCGACGACAAGCGCTTCACGCCGGAACAAAGTACCCAGCGCATGCGCCAGCTGGAGCAGGAGACCAAGCGTCTGCTGACGCGCAGCAAGGGCGACTACAGCGTGTGGGAAGAAAAGGACGAACAACGGCAGACCAGCGACAATGCCAACGGTCAGGACCTGGTGAAACGCTCGCTGGAGATCGCCCGCCTCGAAGCGCAGATCAGCAAGAACCTCGACATGTATGAGAAGCTGCCGCGCCGCAAATTCATCGGCGCACGCACGCAGGAATATCGCTTCGCCCAATACGTGGAAGACTGGCGCGCCAAGGTCGAGCGCATCGGCAACCTGAACTACCCCGAGATGGCGCGCCGCCAGAAGATCTACGGCAAGCTCACCCTCACCGTCTCCATCCGCGCCGACGGCAGCGTGGAAAGCATCGAGATCAACCGCCCCTCCGGCCAGCGCATCCTCGACGCATCGGCGATCCGCATCGTCAAACTCGCAGCACCCTACGCTCCCTTCCCGCCAGACATCCGCAAAGAACTGGATGTGCTCAGCATCACCCGCACCTGGATATTCACCAGCACGGACCGCTTGGAAAGCGAGTAGCAGCCCAAGCGGCACCTGCGTTGTGCAGCAGCGCCAAGTGGCAGCCATGCCACATTGAGAATGTCAGTTAGCACATCCCACTCTACTGAACAATATGCCAAACGGCATATATCCATCGCCTCGCATTCCCGCTACATTCCGGCGGCTTTTTAAATCCCGTGCACCTAAACGGATATCGGAATCACAATCGAAAGGGGCGGCATGAACATCAAAGGCAACTTGCGTAAATTCACCGAACTCGGCATCGGACTCTCCGCTGTCGCCACCCTGATACTTGCCGGCTGCGGAGGTGGCGGTGGCGGTGGCGGCGGATCGTCTTCCACACCTTCCGCCGCCGCATTATCCGGACTCGCCAGCACCTTTACCGGGACGTCTCTGGGACTCACTGACGGCGCCAGCTCTGTCGCTCAATTTGCCACTCCTGCCAACATTACCAGCGATGGCACGTACCTGTATGTAACCGACCCCTCTGGAGCGAATGTCCGCCAAATTCTCATTTCCACCGGAGCGGTAAGCACTCTGGCAGGCAGCACGATTGGCGCATCCGGCGTGGCAGACGGAACAGGCACTGCGGCGCGCTTCAATGATCCTTTCGGAATTACAACCGACGGCAGCAACCTTTACGTTACGGACTGCGCCAACAACAACATCCGCAAGATCGTCATCTCGACGGGTGTGGTATCCACCTTTGCCGGCAGCATCACCGGCGCTTCCGGCGTTACCGATGGCAGCAACACCTCTGCCTTGTTTAACTGCCCGATGGGGATTACCAAACTGGGCACCAATCTTTACGTAACCGATTCATCCAATGGCACCGTCCGCAAAATAGATCTGAATACCAATACCGTCAGCACGTTTGCGGGAACCGTCGGCAGTTTTGGCTATAGCACCAATGCCGCAGGCACCAACGCGCTTTTCTTTGCTTCAATAGGCATTACAAACGACGGCACCAACCTGTTCGTTGCCGACACCGGCAACAACAACATCCGCCAGATCAATGTAGCGACACAAATGGTCTCGACGCTCGCCGGAAGCTCTTGGATAAATGCCGCTGCCCCGTCGTTGGGCATCAACCCTGCCGGCTCGACCGATGGAACAGGCACAGCCGCCCGCTTCTTTTTCCCAGAGTGGCTCACTTATGACAGCGGCAACCTGTATGTGTCCGACACCTGGAATCACACGCTTCGCAAGATTGTCGTCAGCACCGGCGTTGTCACCACCCTGGCTGGCACAGCGGGAGCATCGGGTGTCGTCAATGCAACCGGGGCGGCGGCACGCTTCACCTATCCATCCGGAATGGTCTATGTCAATGGCTCGCTCTATCTCGCGGATTTTGGAAACTCCATCATCCGGAAGATCCAGTAAAGCACGGCAGCTCCATCAAGACCGCCCGCCCCTGCGGGCGGTTTTATTTTGCCTGGCACAACGACTCTTGCCGCCTTCCCTCGCCTTTGTTAAGGTGGCGCCGCCATGAAATCGTCCCGCCTGTTCCTGCTGTTTTATCTCGTCCTCGCCCTGCTGTTCACCCAGCTCGGCGGGCTGACGCACGGCATCGCGCACACGCTGGCCGAGCAATCGCAGGACCAGTCGCTGCCGCACGACCAGCATTGCGAGCTGTGCGCCGCCTATGCGCAGGTCGGCAGCGCGCTGGGCAGCAGCGACATCCAGTTCGATTTTGCTTCGAACCTGGAAGAAACCTCTTCCTCTCTCTCCGTCACCTTCCACTCCGCCGCGTTCAGCGCTTTCGCGGCGCGCGCACCGCCCCGCTCCGCCTAGTTCGCCCATTCCCCGCATTTGATCTGCGGGGTCCTGTGTTTACTTTGTCGGAGTGATCCATGTTCAAGAACATCTGCCTATGCACGTGCGCTTCCGTGCTGCTGGGCCATGCGGCATGCGCCTGTGCAGCAGGCAATAACGAAGCGGCGTTCAACCCTGCTTTCTCGCTGATCCTCTCGGGCGGCTATGCCAGCCTGCAGCGCGATCCCGCCATCCCGGCCACCGGCTTCGCCATGAACCCCAATCCGGGACATGAGCAAGGCTTCAATCTCGGCGAATCGGAGATGGGTATCTCGGCCAATATCGACCCGCAATTCCGCGGCGTGGCCACGCTGGCGCTTGCGGCGGCCGGCGGCATCAGCGTGGAGAATGCTTTTGTGCAGACCACTGCGCTCGGCGACGGTCTCAACCTCAAGTTCGGCCGTTTCTTTTCCGGGCTCGGCTACCTCAATGAGCAGCATGCCCATGCTTGGGACTTCGTCGACCAACCGCTGGTGTATGCCGCGCTATGGGAGAACCAGTTGGGCGAGGACGGCCTGCAACTGAAGTGGCTGGCACCGACCGACATGTTCGTCGAGATCGGCGGCGAGATGGGCAAAGGGCGCGGCTTCCCCGGCACCGACCGGGCCAAGAATGGCAGCGGTGCGGGCGTGTTGTTCGTGCATGCCGGCGATGACATCGGCATCGCGCAGAGCTGGCGCGCGGGCGTGTCGCTGCACCAGACGCGGCGCGCAGATGCAGTCAGCGATGCAGTGCCGGACCTACTTGGCACGGCAGGCGGGGTGAGCAACAGCTTCAACGGCGACAGCCGGACCGTGGGCATGGATCTAGTGTGGAAATACGCGCCCGACGGCAATCCGCGCAACTCACAGGTGAAGCTGCAAGCCGAGTATTTCCGCCGCAGCGAGAACGGCCATCTCACCTACGATACCGCCGGCGCCAACATCCGCGACACTTTCGCCGTCACGCAGGGCGGCTTCTATGTGCAGGGCGTATACCAGTTCATGCCGCGCTGGAGAACGGCGTTGCGTTACGACCGGCTCGATCCCGGCGTCGCACAGATCGGCGCGCTGAATGTCGGCAACGTCATCAACAACTATGCCTACCAGCCGAACCGAACCGCGCTGATGCTGGACTACAGCCCAAGCGAGTTCTCGCGACTGCGTGCGCAACTGGCGCATGACCGTTCGCGCCAAGGACTGGTCGATAACCAGTTCTTCCTGCAATACAGCATGAGCATGGGTGCGCACGGCGCGCACAGCTACTAGGAGAGAGCATGAAGAACGTTATTGCAATCCTCTCCCTGCTGTTGCTGAGCAGCACCGCCCACGCTGCGCTCAGCGTGTTCGCCTGCGAACCGGAATGGGCCGCACTCACACAGGAACTGGCGGGCGACAAAGCCACCGTCTACACCGCCACCACGGCATTGCAAGACCCGCACCGCATCGAGGCACGACCGAGCCTGATCGCCAAAGCGCGTCGCACCGATCTGGTGGTGTGTACGGGTGCGGAACTGGAAGTGGCGTGGCTGCCGCTGGTGCTGCGCGAATCGGGCAACGGCAAGGTGCAGCCCGGCAGCAACGGCTATTTCGAGGCAGCCTCTGTCGTACACATGCTGGAAGTGCCGACACAACTGGATCGCGGCGAGGGCGATGTGCATGCGCAGGGCAATCCGCACATCCAGACCGACCCGCGCAATTTTCTGCCCGTGGCGGAAGCGCTGGCCAAACGGCTGATGCAACTCGACCCGGCCAACGCGGCAGCATACAAGCAGCGCCTCGCCGCCTTCACCGGGCAATGGCGCACTGCGATCGCCAAATGGGAAAAGCAGGCTGCACCGCTCAAAGGCATGCCTGTCGTCGTGCAGCACAAGGGCTTCCCCTACCTGAGTAGCTGGCTTGGATTGAAAGAAGTGACCACGCTGGAACCCAAGCCCGGCATGGAGCCGAGCGCGGCGCATCTGTCGCTGGTGCTCAACACGCTGCAACAGTATCCGGCGAAGATGGTGGTGCGCGCGGCGTATCAGGATGGCCGGCCTTCCGCCTGGATCGCGCAGCGTGCCAACATCGCTGCGGTGGAACTGCCCTACACCGTGGGCGGCAGCGCAGAGGCTACAGATTTATACGGCCTGTTCGACGACACCGTCGCACGCCTGCTGAAAGGATTGCAATGAATACCATCGAATTCGACATCCTGCTGCCCGCCTTCATCGCCGGCCTGCTGGTGCTCGCCACGCACATCCCGTTCGGCATGCGCGTGCTGCAACGCGGCGTGATCTTCGCCGACCTCGCGGTGGCGCAGATCGCCGGACTCGGCGTGATCCTCGCCGCCCTGCTCGACCTGGGTGAGCAACCACTGCTGGTGCAAGCCGTCGCCGTAGCCAGCGCACTGGGCGGCGCGGCACTGCTCACCTGGATCGAGCGCAACGTGCCCGATGTGAAAGAAGCCTGCATCGGCCTGACCTTCGTGCTCGCCGCCAGCCTCGGCATCCTGCTCATGAGCCGCGACGTGCATGCGGGTGAGCATCTGCAAGACCTGCTGGTCGGCCAGATTCTGTGGGTGAACGATACCCAACTCATCGCCACCGCATTGCTCAGCGCCGCCCTGCTCGCCTTGTGGCGCGGCTTGCGGTTGCGGCTGGGGCATTTCGGTTTCTATGCGCTGTTCGCGCTGGCCGTCACCGCCTCGGTGCAACTGGTCGGCATCTATCTGGTGTTCGCCAGCCTGATCGTGCCCGCACTGATGACTTATCGCCTCACCCGTCGGCGCTACCTCCACGCCTTCGCCATCGGCATCGCCGGTTATGCCTCCGGCCTGCTGCTGTCGGTGTGGCTCGACCTGCCTGCGGGAGCGGCCATCGTGTGGGCGCTGATGCTGGCGGGGCTGCTCACCGCGCTGCTGAAGCGCGGCGACTAACCCGTTATAATCCGCCACCTTTTCGATGCAGCCATAAACCAGCATGACCGACCGTTACGCCGTCATCGGCAACCCCATCTCGCACAGCAAATCGCCGCTCATCCACAAGATGTTCGCCGCCCAGACCGGGCAGGACATGAGCTACGAAGCCATCGAAGCGCCGCTGGACGGCTTCGCCGCCACCATCCAGCGCCTGCGCGATGAGGGCTACAAGGGCTGCAACGTCACCGTGCCGTTCAAGTTCGAGGCCTACCAGCTGTGCGACGAACTGGGGCAGCGCGCGCAGGATGCCAAGGCGGTCAACACCCTGATCTTCCGCGACGGCAGAATACTCGGCACCAACACCGACGGTCCCGGTCTGGTGCTGGATATCCAGCAGAATCTCGGCATCGAGATGATGTGGAAGGATGTGCTGCTGCTGGGCGCAGGCGGCGCGGCGGCTGGCGTGATGTGGCCGCTGTTCAACACCGGCGTCAGCATCGAGGTCGCCAACCGCAACATGGAGAAGGCGCGGGCGCTCGTCAAAGAGTTCGAAGGCCCCTGCTCGGTGCGCACGCGACGCTATGAAGACCTGCCTGGCCGCAGTTACGACATCGTCATCAACGCCACTTCCAGCGGATTGCGCGATGAGCTGCCACCGCTACCGGACGGTCTGTTCAAACCCGGCGCACTGGCCTACGACATGATGTATGGTCGCGAAACGCCGTTCATGGCCTATGCACGCCGCCATGGCGCTACCATCGTCGCGGATGGTCTGGGCATGCTAATTGAGCAGGCGGCGGTGGCCTTCGACCTGTGGCGCGGCGTCAAACCGAACACCCGCTCCGTGCTCGAAACCCTGCGCAAATGAAAAAAGCAAAAGGCCTGTTCTGGCGCATCGTGCTGGCGCTGTTGCTGCTGCTGGTGCTGTACCAGCTGTGGTTGTTCGCCCACATCTGCTGGTGGATCAAATTCAATCCGGCGACCAGCGCCTTCATGGAAGACCGGCTGGAAGTGATGCAGGACAAAAACCCGAACGCCGAGCTGCAGCATAAGTGGGTCGACTATCCCAAGATCTCCAACCACCTCAAGCGTGCGCTGATCGCCTCGGAAGATGCGAAGTTCGTCGACCACGAGGGCTTCGATTGGGAAGGCATCGCCAAGGCTTACGAGAAGAACAAGAAGAAGGGCAAGATCGTCGCGGGCGGTTCCACCATCAGCCAGCAGCTGGCGAAGAACCTGTTCCTCTCCACCAAGCGCACGCCCTGGCGCAAAGGCGAAGAAGCCATCATCACGCTGATGCTGGAAGCGGTGATGGACAAGCGGCGTATCTTCGAGATCTACCTGAACGTGATCGAATGGGGCAACGGCGTATTCGGCGCGGAAGCGGCGGCGCGCCATTACTTCGGCGTCAGCGCATCCAGACTCAGCCCGGAGCAGGCCGCCAAACTTGCCGCGATGGTACCCAACCCGCGCTATTACGACAAACACCGCGAAGCGCGCGGCATGCTGGCCAAGACCATCGTCATCCTCGACCGCATGCCGGATGCGGAGATCCCCTGAGCGCGCTCCCCCGCCACGGCCATGAGACGCCTGCTCGCCGCACTGCTCATCGCAACCATCTCCCATCCTGCACATGCCCGGTGCGTTGCCAACGATGTGTGGAGCGGCGACGACAAGAACCTGCACTTCGCCGCAGGAGTGGCGGTCGCCGCGCTGGTTACGACGCATAGCGGCGACCCGGACAAAGGCTTCTATACCGGCACCGCGATCGGTGTCGCCAAGGAAGTGGAAGATGCCCTTACTTCGGGGGAGTGCACGCTGCAAGACCTGGCAGCAACAGCTGCCGGCGCGGCGCTGGGAGCCTATCTGGGCAGCGTCTTCGTCACCCGCGTTCAAGGCAGAACAACGGTGAGTTACGCGATGCGGTTCTGAGGGGGAAATCGGGACGCAGCAGCGGCCGCTCCCGGCCGCCCCGCCCTACTCGTCCACCATTTCCCTCAGGAATTCGACGACGTCCCCGGCAAGCGCGTCCGTGCTGTACTCGGATTCGTAATCCTCTTCCGAATCGTCCTGAACGATCAGGCCGCCCAGTTTGAGCTGGTCGAAACGGCCGGCTTCCATGGCATGGAATGCCGCGTGGGGAATTACAACGTGGTGTGCTCGCATGACATCCTCCCTGCTTTAGTTGAACAACCAAACAACGTCAGAAGTGCGGTGCTGCGTTTTCCTGTCAGGCGGCGATGGCTTCGGCGACCTTTTTGGTCTTGCCGGCGCGCGAGGGCGGACGGCAGATGCCGCAGACATAGTCCTTGTTCAATTCGTCGGTGTGCGTGATGAAGTGTCCGCCGCATTCCTTGCAGACGGCCAGTTCGAGCATGTTGGCCTCGAAGAAGCGGATGAGGAACCAGGCGCGGGTGATGCTGAGTTCGGGTTCGCCCTGCGAGATGCGGATCTGTTCGAGGTAGAGGCGGTAGCTCTTGATTAGGGCTTGGACGCCGCTGATGCTGGAATTCTTGGTCAGGTACTGGTGGATGCCCATGAACAGCGAGGAATGAATGTTGGGCAACCAGGTCATGAACCAGTCGGTGGAGTAAGGCAGCATGCCCTTGGAGGGCGATTCGCCTTTGACTTCCTTGTACAGGCGCAGCAGGCGTTCGCGGCTGAGGGCGGTCTCTTCCTGCAACACTTGCAGGCGGGCTCCCAGGTCGATGAGTTCCACGGCGATCTGTATCTCGCGGGCTTCGTTGATTACGCTCTTGTTACGCATGTTGGTCTCCCCCTCTTCCAGGTTTGCTTCGCTCAGACTGCCAGTGCCTCGGCCGGACGCGCTGCCATCAGAATGGCGGCGTGGGCCTGCGACATCATGCGGTCCTTGTTGTAATCGGTGACCAGGTTCAGCAGCAGGCGCTCGTCGAAGCGGAAGCTGCACAGCATCATGTTGGAAGAGGCCATCTTGAGGATCTGGGCGGGCGTCAGTCCGGCGACCAGGTCGGCTGTCTCTTCGTTGATGCCCAGGCGGAAGATGGCGCTGGTCTTGTCGTCCTGGATCATCTGCTTGGCCAGCATCATGTAGGACAGGTTGATCTCTTTGATCTCTTCGTGCAGTTGCAGTGCGTTCATGTTCGTCTCCTCGTGCTCAATGTGTTGTCTCATTCGACGGTTGCATTGTGCGCAAGGAGGCGTCCAGAAAAAATCGGAGAACGGCTAATTATTCTGTAGGGAGTTTTTTCCACCGCTGTAGGAAAAAGTCGTATTACTTTGCGGGGGAGGATGCCTGCCATTATCCGGATGGCTGCCCGATCCGATACGTTGAATAACGGGGTGTTTGGGCGGTTTATCGAAAAAGCGGGTTGCCGCCGGATCGGCATAGGGCCGTATCGGCGGGGCGGACAGCCCGCCCCTGCGGTCGAGAATCCTTTCCGCCCCGTCGGCAATTTCTTTACAATACGCGCCAATCCCAAGGGCGCGACCATGACCGAGAACCGCGAACACCACTACACCGAGAACGTACAGGACCATCTCCAGCAGGTACAGCACCTGCTGGAGAAACAGGCATTGGTGGAAACGGTGACGCACCGCCAGGAATTGCCGCGCGACGAGCGCCACGAGCTGCTCGACAAGATGGTGCACAAGCGCCACTTGGCCGAGCTGCGCGAGAAGCTGGCCGAACTGCACCCCGCCGACATCGCCTATATATTGGAAGCGCTGCCCATCGAGCAGCGCCTGATGGTGTGGGATCTGGTGAAGGCCGACCGCGACGGCGAGATCCTGATCGAGGTGTCGGATTCGGTGCGCGAATCGCTGATCGCCACCATGAGCCGCGACGAGCTGGTGGAAGCGACCGAGCAACTGGACACCGACGAGATCGCCGACCTCGCCCCCGACCTGCCGCAGCACGTGATGCGCGACGTGTTCAAGTCGCTCTCGATCGAGGAGCGCGAGCAGTTGCGCGCGGCGATGTCCTACCCGGAGGATTCGGTCGGCGCGCTGATGGACTTCAACATGGTGCACGTGCGCGCGGATGTGACGCTGGAGACGGTGTCGCGCTACCTGCGCCGCTTCGACGTACTGCCCGACCATACCGACCAAGTGTTCGTGACCGACCGCGACGACCGTTTCCTCGGCGTGCTGCCGATCAACCTGATCGTGGTGAACGAGCCGGAGGTGGAGGTGGGCAAGCTGATGCTGACCGATACCATCAAGCTCGACCCGGACGACAAGGCCGACCAGGCGGCGCAGGCCTTCGAGCGTTACGACCTGGTGTCGGCGCCGGTGGTGGACGAGGATGGCAAGCTGGTCGGCCGCGTGACGGTGAACGTGGTGCTCGACTTCATCCGCTCCGAATCGGAGACGGACCTGCTGAACCAGGCCGGTCTGCGCGAGGAGGAGGATATCTTCGCTTCCGTGTGGAAATCGGCGCAGAACCGCTGGACCTGGCTGGCGCTGAACCTGTGCACCGCGTTCTTCGCCTCGCGCGTGATCGGCGAGTTCGAAGGCACCATCGAGAAATTCGTGGCGCTCGCCACGCTGATGCCCATCGTCGCGGGCATCGCCGGCAACTCGGCCAACCAGACCACGACCATCATCATCCGTTCACTGGCGCTGGGGCAGATCACCCCGAGCAACGCGAAGCGCATGATGTACAAGGAGCTGGCGATCAGCGGCCTGAACGGGCTGGTGTGGGGCGGCATCGCCGGGCTATTCGCCTACTTCCTGTATCACAGCGTGCCGCTGGGACTGGTGATGACCAGCGCGATGATGCTGAACCTCACGCTGGGCGCGCTGGTCGGCATCGGCATCCCGCTACTGATGCAGCGCATCGGCCGCGACCCGGCCATCGGCGCCAGTGTGATGCTGACCGCCATCACCGACAGCGGCGGTTTCTTCATCTTCCTCGGCTTGGCGACGATCTTCCTGATCCACTGATCCGGCAAGCCCGGCACTCAGCTGAACGGCTTGTTGTCCCACTTCTCCAGCCATGCCGGCAATGCGCTTGCCGGCATCGGGCGGGCGATGCCGTAGCCTTGCCCGTATTCGCAGCCCATCGCCACCAGGGCATGGAACAGCTCTTCGGTCTCGATTCCCTCGGCCACGGTCTTGCGTTCGAACGCCTGCGCCAGCGCGATGACGCCCTGCACGATGGCGTGGTCGCCCTTATCGTGCAGCATGTCGCGGATGAAGGACTGGTCGATCTTGAGCGTGTCGACCGGCAACCGGCCCAGATAGGACAGCGACGAATAGCCGGTGCCGAAGTCATCCAGGGCGAAGCTGACGCCGAGCTTGCGGCAACGCTCGATGGTTTCGCTCACCCAGGGGATGTCCTCCAGCGCCGCCGTTTCCAGCACCTCGACCTGCAGGCAGCCTTTCGGCAGCTGCGGATAGCGCAGCAGCTTGCGTTTCAATTTCCAGGCAAAGTCGTTGGCCTGCAGATGATGCGCCGAGATGTTGATGCTCAGCTCCAGCGCCAGCCCGGCTTCGTGCCATGCCGCCAGTTGCGCCAGCGCCGCTGCCACCACCCAGTCGCCGAGTTCGATCTCCAGCAACGTACCTTCGAGGGCAGGCAGGAAATCGGCCGGGGCCAGCAGGCCCTGTGCCGGGTGATTCCAGCGGATCAGCGCTTCCGCGCCGGTCACGCGGCATGAGCGCAGATCCACCTTCGGCTGGAAATACAATTCGAATTCCTGCTGCTTCAGCGCCAGCGCAACCTGCCGCATGAATTCCTGATGGAAGCGCGCACGCAGGTCGCTCTCGGCGTCGTACAGGTGGTAACGGTTCTTGCCCGACTGTTTCGCGGTATACATCGCCTGATCGGCGTGGCGCAACAAGGTGTCGGCATCGTATTCGTCGGTGGGATAGAGCGCGACACCGATGCTGGCGCTGACCTCGAACATCCTGCCCTTGATCTCGATCGGCTGGCTGATCGCCTCCAGCAGGCGGCTCAGGCTGGCCGAACATTCCGCCGAGGCGCGCAAACCGAGCAACAGCACGGCGAACTCGTCGCCGCCCAGCCGGGCAACGGTATCATCGCCGCGGATCGTGTCCTTGATGCGCCGGGTCACTTCGATCAGCACCTTGTCGCCGGCCTCATGCCCCATCGTGTCGTTGACGAGCTTGAAACCATCCAGGTCGAGATAGCAGACCGCGAGGATGGTGCCCTCTCGCTTGCTGTGCGCCAACGCCTGGCGCAGGCGGTCTGCCAGCAGCACGCGGTTGGGCACGCCGGTCAGCGCATCGTAATGCGCGATGTGCTCCAGCTGTTTCTCATGCTGCTTGAGCAGGGTGATGTCGGAAGAGATGCCGACATAGTTGGTGACAGTGCCGTCGTTATCGGTGATCGCCGAGATGGTGAGTATCTCGGCCAACAGCTCGCCATCCTTCTTGCGGTTCCACACCTCGCCGCGCCAGTGCCCGTGTTCGAGGATGGATTGCCACATCGATTTGTAGAAATCGGCATCCTGACGGCCGGATTGCAGGATGCGCGGATTCTTGCCGACCAGCTCGTCGCGCGAATAACCGGTGATTCTGGTGAAGGCGTCGTTCACCTCGAGGATGTTGCCGTCGCGATCGGCGATGGTGATCCCCTCCAGCGTGTTCTCGAACACCTTGGCGGTAAGGCGCAAACGTTCTTCCGCCTGCTTGCGCTCGGTGACGTCTGCCGCCAGCCCGATCAGCCCGCGCGGCGAACCGTCCTTGTTCAGCACCTTGACCTTGGTGATCTCCAGCAGGTGGTCTTTGCCGTCCACGAACGGCAACCATTCCATCGAAACATGGGGGCCGTCTTGCGCCATACATTCGGTATCGGAACGGATGCAATTGGCCGCGATGTTTTGCGGCAACACTTCGACATAATGGCCGGCGGCGAGGAAGCGCTCTTCGGTGATGCCGACCGCCTCGCAGAAAGTCTTGTTGACGAATTGCAGGCGGCCATCGACACCGAGGAACCAGATGCCCTGCGGGGCGTTGTCCAGAATCGCCTGAAAGAACAAATTTTCCGAATCCAGCTCTTGCATGGAGCGCGATGACTCGCGTGCCCCCTGCGGCGAATGCCAGTCTGACGCCGGAAATTTTGTCGGCTTGTCTTGCATCTGGAAAACTCTCTCCTGCCCGGGCGCCGCAGCGCTCCGCTATTCTCTTGCCGCCTTCGGGCGGTGCGTCATCGCTGGTGAAATTCCATAGCCACCCGGACACTGCTTGTGTTATTTTCCGGCTGCCGTTGGTTGCCGGAGCGCTTCAATAAGCAACCGGCCGCAATCTTATCACGCACTTGACACAGAAATGACCGACATAAGCTCCATCACTCCGCAGAACGCAGACCCGCTGCTTGAGCGCGTCCTGCTGAAGGTCGAGATCCCGCCCTGTCCGGATATTCTCAATCGCATCATGGATGAGTTGAGCAAAGACGAGCCGGACCACAATCGCCTGATCAGCATTATCAGCGCCGATGTCGCCCTCGCGGCGGGCTTGATCAAGACCACCAATTCACCTTATTTTGCGCGGCAGCAAAGGGCGCGTTCGGTGCATGACGCCTTGACGATACTCGGCCTCAAGGTCGCCAGCCACACCATCGCCGCCATCATCCTGCGCAAGGCGTTCCCCAATACCGCGAACCTGATCCGCTTCTGGGATGCCTCGGCACGCACCGCACGCCTGTGCGCCTGGCTGGCGCACAAGCTGGACATCCACGGCCTCATTCCCGAGGATGCCTACACCTACGGCCTGTTCCACGACTGCGGCATCCCGGTGCTGCTGGAGCGCTTCCCCAACTACAAGCAGGTGTTGAGCCAGGCGAACCGAGACCTGGAAAAACCGTTCACCGACATGGAAGACGCCGGCATACACACCAACCATGCCGTGGTCGGCAGCGCGCTGGCCAAGAGCTGGTGGCTGCCTGAGGATATGTATCTGGGCATCCTCCACCACCACGACCTGAAGGCATTGACGCCGGATTCCCCGCTGCCGGAATTGCCCCGCCTGCTCATCGCGACGGCGCAGTTCGCGGAACACATCTCGCAACAGCAGCTCGGCCTGGACATGACGCAGGAGTGGCCGAAGCTCGGCGAGGGCTGCTTGCAGATATTGCAGATCGACGCGGAGGATCTGGATTTCCTCTACGCCGAAGCGAAGCAGGTCGTCGAAGCTACCGAGTGATCGGCTAGAGACGCCTGCTGCGCTGCGACCAGCGCTGCAAGCCGCTTTCCACCAACGAGTACACTGCCGGCACCACCACCAGCGTGAGCAGGGTGGAAGAGAACATGCCGCCGATCACCGCGACCGACAGCGGGCCGTTGGTCTCCGCCCCCGCCCCCAACCCGAGTGCCGCCGGAAACAGCGCGAGGATGATGGTGGCGGACGTCATCAACACCGGCCGCATCCGCGTCGGACAGGCATCCAGCAACGATTCGTCGACGCCCATGCCCTGCTCGCGCCGCTGGTTGGTCAGGTCGATCAGCAGGATCGAGTTCTTCGCCACCAACCCCACCAGCAGCACCAGGCCGATCATCGAATAGATGTTGAGCGTGGCGCCGGTCAGCCACAACGCCACGATGCCGCCGACGATCGCCAGCGGTTGCGCCACCATGATGATGAACGGCTGCACGAAGGAATTGAACTGGCTGGCCAGCACCATGTACAACAACACGATGGCGAGGCCGAAGGCGAACAGCATATAGCCCACGGTCTTGCCGAATTCGGCGGCCTGGCCGATCAGCTTGACCTGATAGCCGGCCGGCAGCATGGCGTCGGCGATCTGCTGCAGTTTCTGGGTCGCCTCACCCAGCGGGATGGTCGGCGAGGCATAGAAGGTGGCGGAATATTGCAGGTCGTAACGTCCGACCACGGCGGCACCGAGTTTCTGCTCGAAGATGGCGACATTATCCAGCCGCACCATGCTGCCGTCCTTGGCGCGGATGTACAGGCGGCGCAGATCCCCGGGTTTGTCGAGCAAGCCCTCGCCCGCCTTGATGCGCACGTAATAGCGCTGGCCGTCACCCGGCTCGTCGTTGTATTGCGCCACATCCACGCCGCCGCTCATGATGTTGATGGCTGAAGCGACATCCTGTGCGGACAAACCGAGTGCCGCCGCTTTCTCGCGCTCCACCCGGAACACCAGTTCGGGCAGGTCGAGCTGCATATCAAGATCGACGCGCCCCAGCCCCGGCACCTCCCTGATGAGCCTGCTTTGCAATTCGCCCGCCAGCCTGCCCACTTCGGCCAGACTGGTTCCGGTCAACACGAACTGCAACGGTTCGCCGCGCTGCCCGCCGACGCGCGCGGTGGGTGAAGGGAACGCCCTCACGCCCGGGATCTCCGCCAGTTCCTTGCGCAGTTGCGCCATCAATTCCTGTTGGCGGATATCGCGCTCGTTGCGCGGCAGCATCTTCACGTTGACGAAGGCCTGGTTGACCTGCCCCGACGAACCCAGCCCTACCCCGCTGTACATGCCGGTGATCTCTTTGTGCTTCGCCAGCACCTTCTCGATCTCGATCAATCTACCCTTGGTGTATTCGATGGAGGACCCCAGCGGTACCTTGGCATTGACGCGGAAGCCGCTCTGATCCTCGTCGGGCATGAAGCCCTTGCCCACCTTGGCAAAGAAGATGCCGCTGGAAGCCACGATCAGAAGCGTCGCGCCCACCACTTTCCAGCGGTGCCGCAATACCCGTTCGAGCGCGCCGCGGTAGAACTGGTCCAGCCGGTGAAACACGCCGTCCAGCATGTAATACAAGCGTCCGTGCTTTTTGGTGGTGTCGAGAAAACGCGAGCACAGCATCGGGGTGAGTGTCAGCGAAACGAACAGCGATACCAGCACCCCCACCGTCACCACCACGGCGAACGATTTGAAGAACATGCCGATGATGCCGCTCATGAAGGCGACCGGCGCAAAGATGGACACCAGCGCCAACGAAGCGGCGATCACCGCGAACACCACTTCGCGGCTGCCGTTGAGGGCGGCGCCGATCGGGTCCGGATCGAGATCCTCGCGGTGTCGGTAGATGTTCTCCAGCACCACGATGGAATCGTCCACCACCACCCCGACCAGCAGCAACAGTCCGAGCAGTGTCATCGAGTTCAACGTGTAACCGAGGAAATACAGCGCCGCGATGGCGCCCAGCAACGACACCGGGATCGCCACGGAAATGATGATGGTGGAACGCACGCTGCGCAGGAACACCCACACCACGATGGCCGCCAGCAGCGTGCCCTCGAGCAGGTGCTCGCGCAACGAGTCGATCATCTCGATAATGAAAGTGGAGTCGTCCGAGGCGATCTTCAGCGTCATCCCCGGCGGCAGCTGGGGGATGATCTCCTCGTTCAGGCGCTTCTTCACCGCGTCGATCACCTCGACGGTGTTGGAGCCGGACACCTTGACGATACCGATGCCCACTCCCGGCTGGCCGTTGAAACGCGCCAGCTGGCGGTATTCGGACAGGCCATCCTCGACCGTGGCGATGTCCTGCAGGCGGATCGGTGCACCGTCGCGATAAGCCACCACCATGCGCCGCAGTTCTTTCAGGCTGTGGAACTCGAGGTCGAGGCGCAGCAGGAATTCGTTGTAATTGCCCACCAGGAAGCCGCCAGGCATCTGCAGGTGTTCGCGGCTGAACGCAGCGGAAACATCCTGTGCGGCAATGCCGAGCGATGCCATGCGCACCGGGTCGGCATGGATGCGGATGGTGCGGTCGCGCCGCCCGCCGATGCGCACCTCGCCGACACCGTTGATGCTCTCGAGCTTCTTTTTGACGACATTCGCCGCATACTGGTTGAGCTGCTGCACGGTGCGGTCGCCCTGCAGCATGACCCAGAACACGGCATTGGCGCCGGTATCCATCTTCGCCACCACCGGCGCATCGGCATCCCGGGGCAGCCGGCGCAGCACCTGACTGATCTTGGACTGCACCTCGTTGAACGCGATATCGACGTTCTTTTCCAGGCTGAAAGTGATGACCACCACGGAGACGCCGGGCGAAGAACTGGACTGCACGTGCTCGATGCCGGGAACGCTGTTGATCGCCCCCTCGACCACGCTGGTGACGCTCATATCCACATTTTCCGGATTGGCCCCGCGCAAAGTGGTGGTCACCGTGATGATGGGAAAATCCACCTTGGGGAACTGATCCACCCCGACGCGCTGATACGAGATCAGGCCGAACAGCATCAACGCGCCACTCAGCATGACGGCGAGGACATGACGCTTGATGGATAACTCAGGCAGGTTCATGACGGGAATCCGGTAATGGCAGACCGGTCACTGCGCGCCGGCGAATGGCGGCCTGCCCGCCACCGTCACCCTGGCGCCTTCGGCAAGGAAACCGGCACCGTCCACCACTACCGCCTCGTTGCCCTGCAGCCCTTCCTTGATCTCCACCCAGCCATGCTGACTGATGCCGACCTTCACCGCGCGTTGACGCACCTTGTCGCCGTCCACCACATACACCACTTCACCCACCGGACGCAGCACTACACTCTGTTCCGGCACGGTCACGGCATCCTTATGTTCTTCCAGCACCACGGTCGCCGTCACCGTCGCACCCGGCCGCCACATGCCGGGATTGTCGAACACCGCATAGGCATCGAACGAGCGGTTGGTCGCGGCTGTCATCGGGCGGATCTCGGCGATCCTGGCGGTCAACGTGGCATCGCCGCCGGCCACGCCGATCCGGACCGGCATGCCGCGCTGCACCTTGCCAGCCATCGTCTCGGGGAAAGGCAGTCGTGCCCGCAGCCTGTTCAGCGACACCACCTGAAACATCGGGTCGCCCAATTTCACATATTGCCCGGCAACGGCGATCTGCTTTTCGACGCGCCCATCCACCGGCGACAGTACATTGGTCTTGCCCACGTTGCGCTCGGCGAGGCCGAGCTGGGCATGTGCTCCGGACAGCTGATCCTGCGTGGCGGCATGCTGCGCGATGGCATCATCCAGCGCCGCCTGGGAAATGAAATTCTGCTCGCGCAACTGTTTCAAGCGTTCAAGATTGCGCGTCTGATTATTGCCAAGCGTCTCCACGCGCCGCGCCTCGGCCTGTGCCGCCTGACGGGACAAACCGGCATCGCGCCCGTCCAGCACCGCCAGAATCTGGCCGGCTTTCACCTCGCTGCCAGCGGCTGCGCGCACCTCCGTCACCCGCCCCGCCACTTCGGTAGATACGACAGGATCGGCCAGGCTCTCCAGCACCCCGACCGACTCTTCCTGCAATTCCATCTTGCGCAATTCGCTCTGCGCCACTGTCACCGGAATGGCAGGTATCTCCGTCTTTCTCTCATCGGATTTCTTGTTACAGGCCGCCAGCAACAACAGCGACAGACACACCGCACTTAACCATTTATTGTTCATGTGCTCGCTCTGAATGGATCAAAGTAGGACCGCAACGCGTCTGCCAAGGTCGCAGAATTGCAGGGGATAAAGGCCACACGGTTCGCTGAAGGACTCAACAAACTTTGAAGGAATAACTAACTTCCCCGCTCAACGCGGAGATCGCAGAAAGGGCGAAACGCAACTACCCGGCGCCCGCCCCAATCTACGAAGCTTAGGCGCCGAGGATGCCTTTACCTGCAACAGGAGCGGCAGCTTTTTTCGCTACAGCTTTCTTGGCAGGCTTTTTAGCTGCTGCTTTTTTCGCTGCCGGTTTCTTGGCGGCTACTTTCTTGACGGCTGGCTTAGCTGCTGCCTTTTTCACTGCCGGCTTCTTGGCAGCTACTTTTTTAGCGGCTGGCTTAGCTGCTGCTTTTTTCACTGCCGGCTTCTTGGCGGCTACTTTCTTGGCGGCTGGCTTCTTAGCTGCTACGGCTTTCTTTGCAGCCGGCTTCTTGGCGGCTACTTTTTTGGCAGCTGGCTTCTTAGCTGCTACGGTTTTCTTTGCAGCTGGCTTCTTTGCGGCAGCCTTTTTGGTGGTGCTTTTTGCTTTGGTTGTTGCAGCCATTTTCATTCCTTATAAAAATTGATGGACTAACCAGTTACGACATTGCGTGCACCAACTGCACTCCCGATGCGCCTTTCTAGCACTTGAAATCTCCCAACACGCACGGTGACTGCATTCTATGCGCGATTAAAAATAATGCGCAACACTTTTATGTGTTTTTTGCCAAATAATTTTCACGCGACGATTCGCTCTGCAGCGTAGAGCTGGCGGACTGTTTCGCGCTCCCGGATGAGATGGACGAGCGCTCCGTCAACCATCACTTCCGCTGCGCGCGGACGCGTGTTGTAGTTCGAACTCATGCTCATTCCGTACGCCCCGGCCGACATCACAACCAGCGTATCGCCTGTATCCACGGCCATTTCGCGGGCATGACCGATGAAGTCGCCAGTCTCGCAGATCGGGCCGACGACCTCGTATTGCCGTGCCGCGCCGGCTCTTTTTTGCAGCGGCCGGATGGCGTGGTAGGCGTCGTAAAGTGCCGGGCGCATCAGGTCGTTCATTGCCGCATCGACGATGGCGAAGTTCTTCTCCTCGCCGTATTTGAGATATTCGATGCGCGTCAGCAGCACGCCGGCGTTGCCGACCAGCACCCGTCCCGGCTCGACGATGATCTTCTCGGCCCGACCTTGCAGCGCACCCAGCAAGGCCTGGGCATATTCGGCGATGGACGGCGGCGTCTCGTCGTCGTAACGGATACCGAGTCCGCCGCCCAGGTCGAGGTGCTCCAGCACAATGCCCGCCGCTGCCAGGCGGTCGACCAGTGCCAGCACCTTTTCCGCCGCCGCGATGAACGGGCTGGCTTCGGTGAGCTGCGATCCGATGTGGCAATCCATGCCGGTGATGCGCAGATGCGGCATGCCCGCCGCTTTGAGATACAGCGCCAGCGCTTCGGTATAGGCCACGCCGAATTTGTTCTGCTTGAGCCCGGTGGAAATGTACGGATGGGTCTTCGCGTCGACATCGGGATTCACGCGCAGGCTGATCGGCGCGACCTTGCCCATGCTGCCGGCCACCTCGTTCAGCCGCTCCAGCTCGGGCGCCGACTCGACGTTGAAACACAGGATGCCGGCTTCCAGCGCTTGGCGCATCTCGGCTTCGCTCTTGCCCACGCCGGAGAACACCACCTTGTTCGCCGCCCCTCCCGCGGCCAGCACACGCTGCAATTCGCCGCCGGAAACGATGTCGAAACCCGCCCCCAGACGCGCGAACAGGTTGAGGATGGCGATGTTCGAGTTCGCCTTCACCGCGTAGCAGATCAGATGTTCGCGGCTCTTGAACGCTTCGGCGAACTGGCGATAGCCGTCGGCGAGCGCGGCGCGCGAATAGACGTAACAGGGAGTGCCGAAGCGCTGCGCGATCTCGCCCAGGGCGACGTTCTCGGCATACAACTGGTCTTGCTGGTAATGGAAATATTCACTCATGGTCATTTCTTCTGTGCGGATTGGTCGGGAGCGGTTTGCGCTTCTGCATGTGCCGGAGGCAACAACAGCGGCCCTTTACGGCCGCATCCTTGCAAGGCGACGAGCAACAGCAACATAATGCCGGCGATACGCATGGCTGCATTCTTTCTTGGAATCGAAACGGACGGGATTATATGACGGAAAGCGACTTCAACCGATTGGCCGATGCCGTGTTTGCCCGCATCGAGCAGGTCATCGACGCCGGCGACGCCGATCTCGATTACGACAGCAACGGCTCAGTGCTGGAAATGGAATTTGCCGACGGCAGCAAACTGGTGGTCAACCGCCATGTGCCGAACCGCGAGATCTGGCTGGCCGCCAAGTCCGGCGGGTTTCACTACAACTATCAGGGTGGCCGCTGGCTGAGCCAGCGTGACGGCAGCGAACTGTTTGCAAAACTAAGGGAGCTGGTGCGACTCGGCACTGGGACGCAGCTGGATTTCTGAACGGTGCGGTTGCCAAGCGGAGGGTATTTCTTTCATCCGGGAGGAGACTAAGGGAAGCGTCCAGCCGCCTAGCAGGACGAACTCTAGGGCTGATCCGTCCAAATGGGAATGCGGCATATCGTCGCACCCCTATGCCGCCACCCCGTAGCTGCGCAACTCGGCGCGGCACTGCTTGTAGTCCGGACAGGCACTCTCCACCACCCGCCAGAACGCGGGCGAATGATTCATCTCGACCAGATGCGCCAGCTCGTGCACCACCACGTAGTCGATCAGGTGCAACGGCATCTTCACCAGTTGCCAGTTCAGCCGCACCACGCCGCGCACGGTACAACTGCCCCATTGGGTGCGCGCGGACGACAGCTTGATCTCGCACGGCGCCACCTGCAGCAGTGGCGCGAAATGTTCGACACACTCTTCAAATACCCTGAGCGCTTCCTTGCGATACCAGACCGTCACCGCCTTCTCGATCTGTGCCGGTTCGGCCTCCACGCCGACTGGTACATGCAATAGCTCGCCCTGCAATTGCGCTGTCGCACCGCGAGTCTTGGGCATCAAGCACAGCACGAACTCCTCGCCGCGGAACGGGATGCGCGAACCTTCCTGCCAGACTATCGGCGGCGCTTTTTTCGATTGCCAGCTATCAAGCTTGTCGACCACCCAGTCGGCTTTGTCGTGCAGCACGCTGTGCAGCCATTTCTCCGAAGCACGCAACGGGGCATTGACGGTGAGGCCGCGGTCGTCGATGCGCAGGCCGATGCTGCGCCGGTAACCGCTGCGCTTGAGGGTGTAGCTGATCTCTTTGCCGGAAAGGTGAATGTTGCGTTGTTCGACGACGGGCGGAAGCGGCTTCTTGCGTGTTACGTTGAACATCAGTCCAGCTTGGTCATCTCGTTCTCGATCCAGTCCTCGACGCGGCGGCTGATCTCGTCCGCCTTGAGTCCTTTCGGATCGATGGGTTGACCGATGCTCATGACTATCGTGCCGGGATGCTTGAGGAAGGAATTGCGCCCCCAGAACTTGCCGGCATTGTGCGCCACCGGCACCACCGGCACGCCGGTGCTCTCGCCCAGCATGGCGCCGCCGATCTTGTATTTGCCGCGCACGCCATACGGCATGCGCGTACCCTCGGGGAAGATCACCACGCAGAATCCCTGCGCCAGCCTGTCCTTGCCCTGCTCCAGCAACTGGCGCATCGCCTGTTTGCCTTTGCTGCGGTCGATCGCAATTGGACTGGTCACCGCCAGGCCCCAGCCGAAAAACGGCAACCACAGCAACTCGCGCTTGAGCACCCACACCTGCGGCGGGAACACCGTCTGCAGCGAGAAAGTCTCCCACGCCGACTGATGCTTGCACATCACGATACACGGCTGTTGCGGGATGTTCTCGGCGCCGCGCACTTCCATCTTGATGCCGCAAATCACGCGCAGCAGCCACAGGGTGCTGTAGGCCAATCCGCTGGCGATACGGTAACGGGTATGCGGTGGTAGCGGGAACACGAACACCACCATCGAGGCATAGATGGGCGTCCAGACCAGTTGCACCAGAAAGAAGATAAGGGAGCGGATGAACGTCATACCAGTGTCGCCACCACCGCCGCCAGATCGGGATAGATCTGGGTACCTTCGGGCAAGCCACCCTTTTCCTGTGTCTTAGCCCCCTTGCCGGTCAGCACCAGATAAGGCTGCGCCTCCAGCCGTGCCGCCGCTTCCAGGTCGCGCAACGAATCGCCCACCGCCGGCACGCCTTTGAGGCTGACGCCGTAACGCACGGCGATCTCCTCCATCATGCCACTCTTCGGCTTGCGGCAACCGCAGTTCGCATCGTTGGTGTGCGGGCAGAAGAACACCGCGTCGATGCGGCCGCCGACCAGCGCACACGCCTTATGCATCTTGTCGTGGATCGCGTTCAGTGTCGGCATGTCGAACAGGCCGCGCCCGATGCCGGACTGGTTGGTCGCCACCACCACGCGGTAGTCGGCCTGGCACAGGCGCGCGATGGCCTCCAGGCTGCCGGGGATCGGCTTCCATTCTTCCGGGTTCTTGATGAACTGGTCGGAATCGAAATTGATGACGCCGTCGCGGTCGAGGATGATGAGCTTGCTCATGCCGCCAGTTTCGAGATGTCAGCAACCTGGTTCATCAGCCCGCCCAGCTGCTTGAGCAGCAACGCGCGGTTGATGCGCAGCTTGCGGTCTTCCGCCATCACCATCACCTGATCGAAGAAATCGTCGATGAACGGCTTGAGCGTGACCAGCGTCTTCAGGTTCTTGCTGTAATCGCCGCGCTCGAAATAGCCGCGCGCCATCGGCGTGATGTCCGCTATCGCCTGGTGCAGGTTGCGCTCGGCATCGTCGGCCATCAGCTTGGCGTCGAACGCCGCATCCGCCACCGCCGCGCCCAGCTCTTCCTGGTTCTTGCGCATGATGTTCTGCACGCGCTTGTTGGCTGCCGCCAGATCCTTCGCCGCCGCCAGCGCCGCAAAAGCGCGCACGCCCTGCAAGCGCGGCAACACCTCGTGCAGACGGCCGTTCAGCACCGCCAGCACCGCCTCGATGTGCGACACGTCGAAACTGCGGTCGCGCAGGTATCCGCGCAAGCGGTCCAGCATGAAATCTTCCACATCCGCCGCCACCGTCGCGCTCAACATGCCCGCCGGAAAATTGTCGGCCGCCGCCTTGAGCAGCGCCGGCAACGGCAGGTCGAGCGGCGTCTCGATCAGGATGCGCAGGATGCCCAGCGCCTGGCGGCGCAGGCCGAACGGGTCCTTGTCGCCGGTCGGCACCTGGCCGATGCCGTAGATACCGACGATGGTCTCCAGCTTGTCGGCCAAGGCCACCGCACAAGCGACATTGCCCAGCGGCAGGGAATCCCCAGCGAAACGCGGGTGGTAATGCGCCTCGATGGCGTTCGCCACTTCCAGTTCTTCACCATCATGGAACGCGTAGTAGCGGCCGATGATGCCTTGCAGTTCGGGGAACTCGCCGACCATGTCGGTCAGCAGGTCGGCCTTGCACAGGCGCGCGGCCAGTTCGGCCTTGGCCTTGTCCGCCTCCAGCAGGCGCGCGATGGTGCCGGCCAGCGTGGTGATGCGCTCGACGCGCTGCAACTGCGAACCCAGCTTGTTGTGATACACCACGTTGCCGAGCTTCTCGACGCGGGATTCCAGTTTCTGCTTGCGGTCCTGGTTGAAGAAGAAGCGCGCATCGGACAAACGCGGGCGCACCACGCGCTGGTTGCCTTCGATGATGTGGTGCGGATCGCTCACCTGCATGTTGGAGACGATCAGGAATTTGTTCAGCAGCTTGCCGGTGGATGCATCCAGCAACGGGAAATATTTCTGGTTCTGCTGCATGGTGAGGATCAGGCATTCCTGCGGCACGTCGAGGAACTCCTCTTCGAACTTGCCGACGTAGACTTCCGGCCACTCGACCAGACCGGTCACCTCGTCCAGCAGCGTGGAGAGCACGCTGCGCTCCTCGTTGGACATGGACAGCAGCTTCTCCAGATCGAAGTTGGCATGGCCCACCCAGATCGCCTCGTTCTCCTCGGCCAATTGATCCAGTCGCGCCACGATGCTCTCGCGCCGGTGCGCAAAGCTGGCCACCACGCGCCCGTCGCGCGCCAGCGTGGCTTCGTAATCGTCGGCATGCTCGATGGTCACGCGCTCACTGCACAGGAAGCGGTGACCGCTGGTGACGTTGCCGCTGGTCAGCCCCAGCACCTCGGTCGTTACCACGCGCTTGCCGTGCAGGATGGTCAGCGCATGCACCGGACGCACGAACTGGTGTTCGGAATCGCCCCAACGCATTAGCTTCGGCACCGGCAATTTCTTCAGGGCCTGAATGATGATGTCTTGCAGATATTCGTCGAGCGCCTTGCCCTTCTGCTCGATGCGCGCCACGAAACATTCGGCCTTGCCTTCGCCCACGCGCTGCAACTGCGCCATGCCCGCCACGCCAGCCGAGCGCATGAAGCCTTCCAGCGCCTTGGTCGGCTTGCCTTCCGCATCCTGCCCCGCCGCCACGGCCGGGCCCTTGCGCTCGATGATGCGGTCGGGCTGCTGCGCCAGCACCGCACTGATGCTCAGCGCCAGACGACGCGGTGTGGCAAACGGCGTCAATGCGCTTGCCTCGCTCAGCAGTGCCTGCTCCTTCAGCGCGGCGAACACTTCGTTGGCGAAAGTGGCGGAAAGCTTTTCCAGCGCTTTCGGCGGCAGCTCTTCGGTGAGCAGTTCGATCAATAATGTTTCTGTGCTCATGCCGATTTCTCCATCTGTTTAGCCATGGGGAAACCCAATGCCTCGCGTGAATCGTAATAGGCCTGCGCCACCTGGCGCGCCAGCGCGCGCACGCGGCCGATGTAAGCAGCGCGCTCGGTGACCGAGATCGCGCCGCGCGCATCCAGCAGGTTGAAGGTATGCGAACACTTCATCACCATCTCGAAGCCGGGCAACGCCAAGCCGGCTTCCATCAGGCGTTTGGCTTCGCCCTCGTATTCATTGAAATGGCGGAACAGCATCTCGACGTTGGAATGTTCGAAGTTGTATTTCGACTGCTCCACCTCGTTCTGGTGATACACGTCGCCATAGGTGACGATGGTGTCGCCGTTCTTGGCCCACACCAGGTCATACACGTTCTCCACGCCCTGCAGGTACATGGCCAGCCGCTCCAGACCGTAGGTGATCTCGCCCAGCACCGGCTTGCAGGTGAGCGAACCGACTTCCTGGAAATAAGTGAACTGCGTCACTTCCATGCCATCCAGCCATACCTCCCAGCCCAGCCCCCATGCACCCAGCGTCGGTGACTCCCAATCGTCCTCGACGAAACGGATGTCGTGCTCCTGCGTGTTGATGCCCAGCGCGCGCAAGCTGTCGAGATACAGTTCCTGGATGTTGTCAGGCGAAGGTTTCAGCACTACCTGGTACTGGTAGTAATGCTGCAAGCGGTTGGGGTTCTCGCCATAGCGGCCGTCCTTGGGGCGGCGCGACGGCTGCACATAGGCGGCACGCCAAGGCTCGGGGCCGATCGCACGCAGGAAGGTGGCGGTGTGGAATGTACCAGCACCGACCTCGATATCGTAGGGTTGCAGCAGCGCGCAGCCCTGCTTGTCCCAGAATTTCTGCAGCGTCAGGATGACTTGCTGAAAAGTCGGCCCCTGGCCGACTTTCGGTGAAGACTCATGCGCCGAGCGCGTGACGTCGGAACCCAAAGTATGCATAAACTAAATACCCGCTGATTTGCGAAAGGCCGCATTTTACGGGTTTAGGCGGGTTACGTCATCCCGCACAAGGCCAGTTTCTCGGCTCGGGACAGCGACTTGATCTCCAGCTCGCGCTTCAGCGCAGCGGATTTGTCGGCACAGGATTCGCGATACAGCAGTTCCACCGGCGTGCGGCCACGCGTGTACTTGGCCCCCTCGCCTGCGTTGTGCGCGGCGAGGCGCTTGTCGAGGTCGTTGGTGATGCCACAATAGAGCGTGTCGTCGGCACATCGCAACAGGTAGCAAACCCAGCTCATCGGGTGCGCAACTTCCACGCCACGCCCAGCATTGCCACGGCCAACAGCAGCATCGCCGCATTACCCCACCGCACATAGGGCGTGCTGCCCGCATAGCCTTGCACCTCGGCGGTCAGCACGCCTTCCTCGTGCTGCGGCAGCATGGCGAGGACGCGCCCATCCTTATCGATCACGGAGGTGACGCCAGTGTTGGTGGCGCGCAACATCATGCGCCCCGTTTCCAGCGCGCGCATCTGCGACAGCTGGTTGTGCTGCTCTGCGGCGTGCGAGTTGCCGTACCAGGCGTCGTTGGTGACGTTCACCAGCAGGGTGGCCTCAGGCAAGGCGCGGATGATCTCTTCGCCGAAGGCATCCTCGTAGCAGATGTTCACCGCGACCTTTTGCCCGGCGACATTGAGCGGGGCTTGCGCCGATCCGCCGCGGGCGAGGTCACCCATTGGTATCTGCAACACTTCGTTGATGAGCCAGCCGAGCAGGCCGCGTAGCGGGATGAACTCGCCGAAGGGAACAAGGTGATCCTTGCGGTAGTGCTGACTGGGCGAGCTGCCGAGCGAATACACGCTGTTGTAGTAGCTGCCGCTCTCTTTCTCGAACGCGCCGATGAGGATATCTCCGCTGTTGCGGCGCACATGGTCGCCGAGGATGACCTGGTAACTTTCCGGCACGTTGTCGCGCAGCAGGGGCAGCGCGGTCTCTGGCATGACGAGCAGGCGCGCCTCGCTGCTTTGCGCGAGGCGGCGGTAGGTCTCCAGCGTGCCGATCAGGGCCGCTTCTTCGAACTTGGCATCCTGCGCGATGTTCCCTTGCAGCAGGCTGACCTTGAGCGGCTCGCCTTGCTGCTGCGTCCACGCCACCGTGCGCAGCAACGCACCACCCAGCCACAACACCAGCAGCATGCCCAAGGCGAACTTGCCCTGCTTACTCCAGCGCACGTTCCACAAGAGCAGCAACAGCGCCGCACTCACCGCCACAAGCAGCGACACGCCGAACACGCCGAGCAGCGGCGCGTAGCCGGCCAGCGAGCTGTCCGGCACTTGCGAGTAGCCGACGGAGAGCCAAGGGAAGCCAGTGAACAACAGGCCGCGCAACCATTCCGCCAGCGTCCAGATGGCAGGCATGATCAACAGCAGGCGCAGCTGCGGCGACGCTTTGAACTTGGCCTGGGCATAACCGGCCAATGCGGGCAGCGTGGCGTTCACCGCCGCGAACAGCGCCGTGGCGGTAGCCGCGAGGATGGGATGCATGTAGCCGTAGACATGCAGCGCGACATAGATCCAGCCGATGCCAGCGCAGAACAGCCCCATGCCGAAAGCGAAGCCGAGCCAGGCGGCTTGGGCCGGGCGTTCCGCCTTGCTCCACAGATGGAACAGCACGGCGAGTGCAAGGATGGGCAAGGGGAAGATGCCGAAAGGGGCGAAGCCGAACACGGCGATGGCACCTGCAAGGAAGGCGTGCAGATAGAGCGAGGCGATGAGTCTGTTCACGGCGGGCGGCGATAAAGTTGATTCGCCGGATTATACGGTGTAACTTCCGCCGCCATCACCGTTAACCCCAAGCCGTACCATGGCCAACCCGTCCGCCCTGCTTGAAGAGATCAGCTCGATGCTGATCGATTGCGACCTGTTCAACCACCTGCCCCCCGCCGAACTGCGCGCCGCTGCGCATTATTTCGGCGTCAACAAGGTGGCCGCCGGCGAGAACGTCTTCGAAGAGGGCGATATCGGCAACTTCATGTGCATCGTGCATTCTGGCAGCATCGAAGTAATCAAGGCCAACCAGAACGAGGAGCAGGTGGAAGTGGTCACGCTGGGGCATGGCCGCGCCCTGGGCGAGATGGCGGTGCTGGACGGCGAGCGCCGCTCCGCCACCTGCAAGGCTTTGGAAGACAGCGTGCTGCTGACGCTGTCGAAAGAGGCGCTGGACAAGATGCTGGAAGAACACCCGCGCATCGCGGCGCGCGTCATCCGTGCCATCGCGGTGAGCCTGTCGCGCCGCCTGCGCATGGCGGTGGGGCAACTGGTGGATCACATCGTGTAACGCGACCATGCTGGAATTTACAGAATACGCAAAAATCTTCATCAGCCTGTTCGCGATCATCGATCCGGTGGGGATCATCCCCATCATCATCGCTTTCACCGCTGGCATGACTGCACAGAAGCGCGAACGCGTCGGCCGTGTGGCCTCGCTGTCGGTGCTGACGATCCTGCTCGCCGCGCTGCTGCTGGGCGAGGCGATCCTCGAGTTCTTCGGCATCAGCATCCATTCGTTCCGCATGGCCGGCGGCATCCTGCTGCTGCTGATGTCGATCAACATGCTCATCGGCGACAAGCCGAGCGCTAGCCCCAACGAAAGCACCGACGGCGACGCCACCACCTCGGTCGCCATCGTGCCGCTCTCCACGCCGCTGCTGGCCGGGCCCGGCGCGATCAGCACGGTGATCCTCGATGCACACAAGGCAACAGTGCCTGGGCACTACATGGCTATGGGACTCATCCTGTTCCTGCTGAGCCTCACTGTCTGGCTCACTTTCTTGATCGCGCCGTGGGTGTCACAACGCCTCGGCAAGATCGGCAGCAATATCGTCACCCGCCTGATGGGGCTATTGCTCGCCGCTATCGCAGTCGAATTCATGGCGGGGGGGCTGCGCGGCCTGTTCCCCGCATTAGGTTAAAAAATGGAAAAAATACGTTTATCGAAATTGATGTCCGAACAGGGCCTCTGCTCGCGCCGCGAAGCAGACGACTACATCGCCAAAGGTTGGGTGAAGGTGGACGGCGAGACCGTGAGCGAGCTCGGCACGAAGATATTGCCGACGCAAAAGATCACGCTGGAGAAAGCCGCCCAGGCCAAGCAACAGGGACGCGTCACCATCCTGCTGCACAAGCCGGTAGGCTATGTGTCGGGACAGGCGGAGCAGGGTTACAAGCCGGCCATCTTGCTGCTCGATGCCGCCACCCGCTGGGAAGAAGACAAGTCGCCGCAGCGCTTCCACCGCAGCCAATTGCTCAACCTCGCCCCAGCCGGGCGCCTCGACATCGACTCGACCGGGCTGCTGGTGCTCACCCAGGATGGCCGAGTCGCCAAGCAGCTCATCGGCGAGGACTCGCCGATCGAGAAAGAATATCTGGTGCGAGTGCAGGGCAAGATCGACACCAACGGCCTGGCGATGCTCAACCACGGCCTGTCATTGGACGGCAAGAAACTGAAACCGGCGAAAGTGAGTTGGCAGAACGACGACCAGCTGCGCTTCATCCTCAAGGAAGGCAAGAAGCGCCAGATCCGCCGCATGTGCGAGATGGTGGGCTTGCGCGTCACCGCCCTGAAGCGCGTGCGCATCGGCAAGGTGCGCTTGGGCGACCTGCCGCAAGGGCAGTGGCGCTATTTTCGCGAGGATGAGAAGTTCTAACTCGCGCTAGACCTGCTCGCCCGTTTCGATCAACGGGCGCTCCACCAGCAACGAATACAACCTGCGGCTGTCGGCGCGCAGCACGGTGAAACGCCATTCGCCGACCTGGAAACTCTCGCCGCGCTTGGGCAGCTGTCCCGCCGCCTTCAGCACCAGGCCGCCGATGGTGTCGCAGTCCTCGTCGCTGAAATCCGCCCCCAGAGCAACATTGAAATCACCGATCTCGGTATCCGCCTTGACACGCCAGTGTTCGGCGTCGGCGCGGATGATGTTGTCTTCAGACTCGTCGAAATCGTATTCATCGGCGATGTCGCCGACGATCTGTTCCAGCACGTCCTCGATGGTGACCATGCCGCTCACGCCGCCGTATTCATCCACCACCAGCGCGATGTGGTTGCGGTTGCTGCGGAAGTCGCGCAGCAGCACATTGAGGCGCTTTGCTTCCGGCACGAACACGGCCGGACGCAACATGTCGCGCACGTCGAATTCCTCTCCCGCGTAATAGCGCAGCAAATCCTTGGCGAGCAGGATGCCGATGATGTTGTCCTTGTCGCCATCGATGACGGGAAAGCGCGAGTGCGCGGTCTCGATCACGTAGGGGATGAACTGTGCCGGCGGCTGGCTGATGTCGATGACATCCATCTGCGCGCGCGGGATCATGATTTCGCGCACCTGGCGCTCCGACACCTGGATGACGCCTTCCATCATGGAGAGTGCCTCGGCATCCAGCAGGTTGCGTTCGTAGGCGCTGTGCAACAATGCGATGAGTTGTTCGCGATCTTCCGGCTCACGCAGCAACATCGTGGAGAGCCGTTCCAACAAGGTGGGTTTGTTACTACTTTCTGAACCGTCCATTACCAAACATCAACTAACAAGATAGGGTGCAGGATACCGCAATTTGAGCAGCAACGCAGTCTCGCGCGCCTCCATCTTCTCGGCATCGCGCTTCTTTTCGTGATCGTAACCCTGCAAATGCAGGGCCGCATGGATGGTGAGGTGCGCGTAATGCGCAAGCAGGTCCTTGCCCTGTTCCTTCGCCTCGCGCGCCACCACCGGTGCGCAGATCACCACATCGCCATACAGCGGTTCGGTGTCGTCGTAGACGAAGGTCAGCACGTTGGTCGCGTAGTCCTTGTTGCGATAACCCAGATTCAATTCGCGTCCTTCGGCCTCGTCCACGATGCGCAAGGCGATCTGCACATCCTGCTCCAGCGCGGCTTTTACCCAGCGGCGGAACTGTTGCCGCGTCGGCAGTTTCTTGGCGTTGCTGGCGTATTGCACCGACAGCGAGAGTTTATGCGGATCAGTCATGATTCTTGTCGTATTTTTCGTAAGCCGAAACGATCTTCTGCACCAGCGGATGGCGCACCACGTCTTCGGCGAGGAACTGCTGGAAAGCGATGCCGCGCACATCCCTGAGCACGATGCGCGCATCGTTGAGGCCGCTCTTCTGCCCGCGCGCAAGGTCGATCTGCGTCACGTCGCCGGTGATGACCGCCTTGCTGCCGAAACCGATACGCGTGAGGAACATCTTCATCTGCTCCGGCGTGGTGTTCTGCGCTTCGTCCAGAATGATGAAGGAATGGTTGAGTGTGCGGCCGCGCATGTAGGCCAGCGGCGCGATCTCAATCATGCCGCGCTCGAACGCCTTGGCCACCTTGTCCAGCCCCATCAGGTCATACAACGCGTCATACAACGGGCGCAGGTAGGGGTCGACCTTCTGCGTCATGTCGCCCGGCAGGAAACCGAGCCGCTCGCCCGCCTCCACCGCCGGGCGCACCAGCACCAGGCGTTTCACCGTCTCGCGCTGCAGGGCATCCACCGCCGAAGCGACCGCCAGATAGGTCTTGCCGGTGCCGGCGGGGCCGACGCCGAAAGTGATGTCGTGTTCCTGAATGGCTTGCAGGTATTCGTTCTGGCGCACGGTGCGTCCGCGCACCTCGGCCTTGCGCATCATCAGCAACGGCACCGATTCGCTCTGCGCATCGGGCAGGTCGTGCTTCATCGCCTCGATCAAGCCGAGTTGCAAACGCTCCAGCGTGATGTCGTGTTTGGCTTCGAGGTAGAAACGCTCCATCACGCCGCGCGCCATCTCGGCTTGCGCACCGGTGATGGTGAAGCGTTCGCCGCGCCGCGCGATGTTCACTTCCAGCGCAGTTTCGATCTGGCGCAAATTCTCGTCGAACGCGCCGCACAGGTTGGCCAGCCGCGCGTTGTCGACCGGCTCGAAAGAAAGATTCACCGACTCGCTCATGGCTGTGTCACCAGTTCCCCGCGCAAGGTATGCATGGTTCCCGACAGGATGCGCACATCCACATAGCGCCCCAACATACCGGGCGAACCGGCGAAGTTCACCACGCGGTTGTTCTCGGTGCGGCCCGCCATCTCCAGCTCGCTCTTGCGTGAGACGTTCTCCACCAGCACGCGCTGTACCGTGCCTGCCATGGCGGCACTGACCTGCTGCTCCAGTTCGGCGATGCGTGACTGCACGCGATGCAGGCGCGCCAACTTGGTTGCCTCCGGTGTATCGTCCTTCATCTCAGCCGCCGGCGTACCGGGACGCGGGCTGAAGATATAACTGAAACTGGCATCGAAGCCGACATCGTCGATTAGCTTCATGGTGGCCTCGAAATCGGCATCGGTCTCGCCGGGAAAACCGACGATGAAGTCCGAGGTGATGGAGAGGTCCGGCCGCGCCGCGCGCAGTTTACGCACGATGGATTTGTACTCGAGCGCCGTATAGCCGCGCTTCATCGCGGCCAACACCCGGTCCGATCCAGATTGCACCGGCAGGTGCAGGTGTCCGGCCAGCTTGGGTGTGGTCGCATACAGATCGATCAGGCGCTGCGACATTTCTCGCGGGTGCGATGTCATATAGCGCAAACGCTGCACACCGGGCAATGCAGCCACCGCCTGCACCAAGAAGGCGAAATCGACCGTGTCGCCATCTTCAGTTTCGCCTTGGTATGCGTTGACGTTCTGCCCGAGCAAGGTGATCTCACTCACGCCTTGTACCACCAAACTGTCCACCTCGCGCATCACGTCGGCATACGGGCGCGACATTTCTTCGCCGCGGGTGAACGGCACCACGCAATAACTGCAGTATTTGCTGCACCCCTCCATGATGGAGACGAATGCGGCACCATGCGATGTCTGCGCCGCCGGAACATGGTCGAATTTCTCTATCTCTGGGAAACTGATATCGATCTGCGGCCTGCCACTCGCCCGCCTTGCCGCGATCAACTGCGGCAAGCGGTGCAAGGTCTGCGGGCCGAACACCACATCCACGTAGGGCGCGCGCCTAATGATGGCCTCCCCTTCCTGACTGGCGACACAACCACCGACGCCGATTAGCAGTTTCGGGTTGCATTGCTTCAGCGCGCGCGCCCGCCCGAGGTCCGAAAACACCTTGTCTTCCGCCTTCTCGCGAATGGAACAGGTGTTGAACAGGATGACATCAGCCTCTTCCGGCTTGTCCGTCTGCACCACGTCGCTACCGGCGCGCATCACGTCCGCCATCTTGTCCGAGTCATACTCGTTCATCTGGCAACCGTAAGTCTTGATATAAAGTTTCGTTGGTACGCTCAAATCCGAATTTCCATTAATTACCGACAGTTGAAGTAAAGGCCTCATTTATCTAAGCCTTAGATAGATTGTGGACTTATCCCGAGGAATTTACTTATATAATTCGAAAAGCTTTAGTCAACTATTATTATGCATGCCTTAGTTACCTATTGCGATTATAGATGTCATTAAAACTTAGCTTATCAGGGAGAGGACACATGTCCATCATTGCAGACGTAGCATCGATCGGTACCGCACTTTTCGCTTTCGGCTTTGCCGCGTGGATCACGCTCCAGTTGTTCAAGAAAGCAGACTAAGCCCTGCTTTGGCGGGGAATCCTGCCTAGGGTTCCTCGCCCGAAACACCATCTCCTCGATTGCCTACGGGAATCCCCGTCAGGCTTTTTGCGCTTGCACAAAATACTTGCGATAAAAATAAACTATGCTAGGATTCAAACACCCATTTCATCGGTGTGTTCAATCTATCTAGGGAGGAGCAAAAAATGTCATTTATCGCTGATATCAGTGCAATCGGTACCGCAATAGGCGCAGTCTGGTTCTCTTTGTGGATGGTGAAGCAGCTGTTCTCCGACAATAAGTAAACCGAAGCACTAGCAATAAAAATAAAAAACTCCAGCCTGTGCTGGAGTTTTTTTATTTGGTGGTGATAGGTGGACTTGAACCACCGACCCCAGCATTATGAGTGCTGTGCTCTAACCAGCTGAGCTATATCACCGCGAACCTTGCGCTGTTAAATTCGCCCGCGCGCCTCGACGAAGGGCGGCATTTTGCTGATTTACGCCCCCGCTGTCAATTGCGGCATGCTGTTACTTTGAGTTCACTACCCGTAAACTCTTTGTGCAAGGCCTTGAGCTTATCTGCCGTACCGCTATCCGGCTCTTTCACGATGAACACCGTAAATTTCAGCTTGCTCGAACGTTCGCCGATTCTGGCCGACCGAACGTCTTGTGTACGCAGCACGGCCAGGTGGTTCTGGGCGGCCTCCTTCGATTTGAAAAGTCCGAGCGAAATCGCGTTTTGCCATTCCTTGTCGTCCTTCACCACGAAATAATCCTTGACGCCGCGCTGTTTCAGTTGGGCGATCTTCCGCTCCACATCGGAACGCTTCTTTAACGGGGGGATATACACCCAATAGGCATGATTCTGCTCCACCGTACGCTGAGACAGATCCTCACCCAACTTCAGCATTGCCAAGGACTGCTGGGCACGAAGCAAATCCTTGCCGGAGAATTCCCCCCACTCGATGCAATCTGCCGAGTGCCCGGCGGCAGGCTTGTCCGCAGATGGCGATGCAGACTGCGCGGACGTAGGACGGAGCGGCGCCAAAGGAATCGAGATCGGCACCGGGGCCGAAGTTTGAGGTGGCGCCATGCTTGCCACTCCACCGGATTTTGTACCTGACGGTACATTGGCAACCGCGCTTGCCGCCGCCGGCTGCAATGCCGGCACAGAGTCCGGAGCAACAGCGGAAGCAGGCGCAATCTCCAATAGCCGGATCTTTTCCTCATTCAAGGGAATTTGCGCGGTCATTGCGGAACCGTCCTCGGTCAACATCCCGCCCCAGCGCATCCAGCCGAATAGCGCCAGATTGGCCAGCAACAACAATCCTGCGATCCACTTGCTCATACCTTCGTCTCTCCGATGACCTGCAACCCCAGCAACACCATGTTGTCGACGCGCTTGAACGGCAGCCCGAGATGCGGCTGCACGACGTCCGCAGCACCGCCGCCGATCAGGCAGTGTACCTGCCCATGCCGCTCTTGCAACAAGCGGAACTGATGGCTTATCGCCCCCAAGGTGGCGCGCAGCATGCCGCTATGGATGGCATCGGCCGTGTTGCGCGGAAACTCGCGCAACGTACCCTGCGCTTCACTGAGCTGGGCCGTGTTCGTCGCCAGACTGTGCCGCATCAGCCCGACACCGGGCATTATCAGGCCGCCAAGGAACTCGCCCTGGGCCGACAAGGCATCGACTGTCGTCGCCGTGCCGCAATTCACCACCAGACAGGCATCGTGCACGTGTTGCCAAGCGGCGATCAGCGCCGCCCAGCGGTCGCTGCCCAAACGTTCTGGGTGTTCGTAACCGTTGCGCACGCCGCACTGCTGCGCACATGCCGCGATGAATTCGGGTTGGCAGTCCCACTCGTCGCAGACCGCGCGCAACCGTTGCGCCATTGCCTCGCCCGCCACATTGGATATCAGGATGCGCGAAGGCGGCGGCAAGGCGGTCAATGCCTGGTGCAAGGCGAGCCACTCAGTGTTGCCCACCGCGCCCTGCTGCACCCACATTCCGTCCCGCACCATCGCCCATTTGCAACGGCTGTTACCGACATCCAGCAATAGCACTTTATGCGCTCCTCAAACTGACTTCGCCCGCATTGAACAGTTGCTCTCCCTGTCCGGTCTGCAGACGCAGTGCTCCGTCGTTGTTCACCCCCAGTGCGGTGCCAGCGATATGCGAACCATCCGGCAGAGCCAACCTGACCGGGCGCTGCCGGAACACATGGCGGCTTTCCCACTCGGCACGCAGCGGCGCAAAACCGTGTGCCGCGAATTCGTGCAGCACTGCCGTCAAATGTTTCAATGATACCGCAAGCACCCGGTTGCGCTCGGGCATGGGCATCTGCAGCGCAGCCAGATCGGCCACCGGCTGGTCGACACGCTCGCGCACCGCGTCCGGCACAGACAGATTGAGGCCGATGCCGATCACCACCGCACTCGGCCCCAGCATGTCGCCCTGTGCTTCGAGCAATATCCCGGCGAGTTTGCCGCCGCCCAGCACCACATCGTTCGGCCATTTCAATCCGGCCCCCGGCACACCGAGCTCGTCCAGCGCACGCATCATGGCGACGCCGACCGCCAGGCTCAGGCCGGACAGCGCAGCCAGCCCGCTCTTGAAACGCCACAACAGGGAGAAGGTGAGCGCATCGCCCAGACCGGAATGCCACGTCCTGCCCAAACGGCCGCGCCCCGCAGTCTGCCATTCCACCGCCAGCACCGTGCCGCTGGCGGCGCCTTGCGTGCAACGCTGCAACAGCAACGCATTGCTGGAGGCGGCCTGATCGAGGATCTCGATGTGCAGATCGTTCACAGCCGCGCCGAGTTGCGCGCACACCAGTCCGGCATCCAGCCATTGCAACGGCCGCGCCAGCTTATAGCCGCGCCCACGTATGCTGTACAAGGCCAAGCCGTAGCTTTCGACATCGCGCAATGCGTTATGGATGGTGGTGCGGGTGACGCCCAGTTGCCGCGCCAGCGCCTCGCCAGAATGGAATTCGCCGTCGGCCAGTTTGCGCAACAGGGCGAAGGTCAGCGGCCTGGGTGCATCCGCCGCGCTCATTGCGGCATGTCGCAACGGTCGGACTCGGCATTGCAATCGAGGAATGCCATGATCTCCTCGCGACGTTTCAGCGCGTCCTGATATCCGAGCTCGATCAGCGCACGGCAATAGTGCCGATCGAACAGCAGGTAACTCACCAGATTCGCACCGCTGCGCCGCATCACCCCGACCGAGCGCAACAACAGGCGGATGGTCCACGGCAGCTGGGAGATATGTCGCTCGGCCACCCGCTCCAGCGACTGGCTCGGCGTGATGACCAGTACGTCGATGTGGCGCATCCTGGTGGCCGCGCGAAGTTCCTCGGGAATGAATTTCACCGTATCGTTGATGCGCTGCAAGCGCTCCAGATCGACCTCCAGGCTATCCAGGAAGATGCTGTCCAGCGCATGTCCGGCGATCTGCGCCAGCGTCGGGTAGGTATCCATCTTGCCGCGACGCTCCTCGTCGTCCTCGGCGTGCCACGCGCCCATCAGCATCACCTTGTCCGCCCCCAGATGCAGCGCGGAACTGATCGGCGCGATCTGGCGTACCGAACCGTCGCCGAAATATTCGCGATGGATATGCACAGCCGGAAAGATGAACGGAATGGAAGATGAAGCCAGCAGATGCTCGATGCCGATCTTGGTCTCGACCCCGAGACGGCGCGCGCGCTTCCACGGCTGGATACCGCTCACCCCCTGATAGAACGTCACCGAATGGCCGGAGCTGTAGCCGGATGCAGTCACACTCAAGGCATGCAATGCACCCGCATCGATGTTCTCCTGGATCTTCTCGCAGGGCAGCGTCTCCTCCAGGAACAGCGCCAGCGGTGAATTGTCCAGCAGCGAGATGCGGTTCATGCGGTTGATGCCGAGCACGCTCAACACCAGTCCTGCCAGCCAGCGACCGCTGTTGACGGCCACCCCCAGCAGGTCCGAACGATAGATGTTGTTCACCTTGGAATTGTTCCAGATGCCGAGCAGATACTTCACCCCCTTGCGAAAATGCCCGGCGTTCACCGCCAGCGTCACCGCATTCAAGGCACCGGCCGAAGTACCGCAGATGATATGGAAAGGAGAGCGCGCGCGGCGCGGCATGAACTCGGCGATCGCCTTGAGTACGCCGACCTGGTAGGCAGCGCGCGCGCCGCCGCCGGTCAGGATGAGTCCGATTTTTTGCGGAGCCTTGTTCAATCTCGCCTCACTGATTACGCCTCATCCGGCTCCGCATGAACCGATTCGAGCGCGTCCTTCAGCGTCTCCTCGGGCAGCTGGTTCAGCATCTCGGACAGCATTTCGGCGGCAGCCACGGCATTCGACTGCAACTTCGCCGCATCCGCATTCGCCACCAGCACCGCGGCCGCACCGACCACCTTGAGCAGGCGCATGCGCTCCGCCATCATCATTTCGATCTCTTCCCTGAGCATCTGCACTTCTTGCTTGTTCATCGTCCACTCCCTGTTATGGCCCCGGCAATCTGCCAAGGCGCATCATGTTCATAAGGCAATCCGCGTCGGGTCAAGCCATGCGCCGATTATAGCCTGCGCCCTATCCAGCCTTAGGCTTTTCCAGGCCAAGGGTGGCCAGTGTGCGCCGGCGCACCTCGTGCAACAGCGCCACGTTCTCGTCCAGCGACTCGCCGTAGGACGGGACCATCTCCTTCATCTTGCGCTTCCACTCGGCCGACTTCATGCGCGACTTGAAACAGCGCTCGATCACCTCGATCATCGCCTGCACCGAAGTGGATGCACCGGGAGATGCCCCCAGCAAGGAAGCCAGCGTACCGTCGCGCGAAGTGACGATCTCGGTGCCGAACTCCAGCTTGCCGCCCTTCTTGTCGCAGCCCTTGATGATCTGCACACGCTGTCCAGCCGAGGCCAGCTGCCAATCAGCCTCCTGCGCATCGGCATAGAACTCGCGCAATGCCGCGACCCGATCCTTGTGCGACTTGAACGCCTCGGTGACGAGATAGCGCGTCAGGTCCATGTTGTCGCGCGCCACCGCCAACATCGGCTTCAGGTTGCTGGATTTGAGCGAGGAAAACAGATCGAGCACCGAGCCTTCCTTGAGGAACTTGGTGGTGATGCTGGCGAACGGGCCGAACAGCAGCGCCGATTCGCCGTCGATGATGCGTGCATCCAGATGCGGCACCGACATCGGCGGTGCGCCGACCGAGGCCTTGCCGTACACCTTGGTGGTGTGCTGCTTCACCAGCTTGGGATCGCGGCAGATCAGCCACTGACCGCTGACCGGGAAACCGCCGTAACCTTTGGCTTCCGGTATCCCGGATTTCTGCAACAACGGCAATGCGCCGCCGCCCGCACCGAGGAACACGAAGCCGGCATTCACGGTGCGCACCGCATCGCTGTGGTTGTCTTTCACCCGCACATGCCAGCGGCCGTCGTCGTGCTGCTTCATGCTGGCGATGGTGTGGCTGAGCTTCAGCTCAAAGTTCGGCAGCTTTTGCAGCGCCTTCACCAGCTTGCGCGTGAGGAAACCGAAATCTACATCGGTGCCGTGCTTCACCTGAGTCGCGGCGACCTTCTGCTGCGGATCGCGGCCGCGCATCACCAACGGCATCCACTTGTGCAGCACGGCGTGGTCTTCGCTGTATTCCATTTCCTCGAACAGGTGATGCTGGTGCAAGGCCTGATAACGCTTGCGCAGGAAGGCGACGTTCTCTTCGCCCCAGACGAAGCTCTGGTGGAACACCGGATTGATGAACTTGTCGGAAGGCGGCAACAGCCCCTGCTCGACCAGATACGACCAGAACTGCAACGAGACCTCGAACGCGGCATTGATCTCCAACGCGCGGTCGACCTTCACGCTGCCGTCCGCCTGCTGCGGGGTGTAATTGAGTTCGCAATAACCGGCATGCCCGGTGCCGGCGTTGTTGAGGCCGTGCGAACTTTCGTGCGCCACATGGGCAAGACGTTCAACCATCAGGATTTTCAGGGAAGGATCAAGCTGCGCCAGCAACTTGCCCAGCGTCGCACTCATCACCCCCGCACCGACCAGCAGCACATCCACTTTTTTCTGCGACATGACGAAACCACTCCGATCCGATATATCCCGATTCTAACCGAGTCCGGCCAGTATCTTCTCCAGCCGTTTCACCGACACGATCACCGGCGTCTTCAGCTCCTGCGCGAACAGCGATACGCGCAACTCCTGCACCATCCAGCCGAAATCCTCCAGCCGCGCATCGACCTCGCCCTGCTGCGCCTGCAGCCTGCGCTGCCATTGCTGCAACAGCGGGGCCATCTGCGCCATGTTTTGCGCATCGCGCGCCGGGTTGGCACGCAGCTTCTCCAGCCGCACGTTGATCGCCTTCAGATAACGCGGCAAGTGCTGCATGCGTTCGTAGGGCGTAGCCGCGACCCATTCCTTGTGCAGCAGGCGCTCGCACTGGCTGCGGATGTCCTGTGTCGCCTGGCCGTGGGCCTTGAAACCGGGCAAGGCTTTCTGCAACGCTTGGTACTCGGTGAGCACCGCACCCACCAGCCGCGCGATCTCCTGCCCCACCAGATTGAGGCGCGCCTTGGCCTCCTTGCTGCGGGTGGCGAACTCTTTTTCCGTTTCCGGCCACGGTTCGTTCAGGCAGCAGCGATCGAAAGTCACCGCCAGAATCTGCCGCTGCAAGTCCTGATGGGAACCGAAGGGCATGAACAGCATCGCCAGCTTCTGCATGTCCGGCAGGTTCTTCTCCAGATATTTCACCTGCTCTTTCAACGCCAGCATGAACAGCCGGCGCAGGCCGAGACGGTGCGCCGCCTTGGCGGCATCCTGCGTATCGAAGCTCTGCAAGGTCACCGCATCGCCCTCATCCACCAGCGCGTTGAACACAGTGACGGTCTGCCCGGCGCGACTTTCTTCGCGCGTCGGCTTGAAATCGCCGAAGCGCCATTCGGTGTAACGCTCGCCACTAGCCTTCTGTTGCGGCGCGGCGCTCTTCGCGGCCGCCACGACAGGCGTGACCGCCTGCTTGGGCGCCCACTCACCGCGCAACTGGGCGAAGTTGCGCGACATGCCAAGCTGCCGTCCATGCGCGTCCACCACGCGGAAATTCATCAGCAGGTGCGCCGGCAGTTGCTCCAGCCGGAACGCATCCAGCGGTACGTCGAGCTGCTTCTGCTCGCGGATGTAACGCGCAATGGCTTGCAGCAATGGCGTGTCGGAAGGCGGCACCGCTGCGCAGAACGCCGCCGCGAACTCCGGCACCGGCACGCAATGGCGGCGCAGTTTCTGCGGCAGCGACTTCACCAGCTGTGCGACTTTCTCGGCCAGGATGCCCGGCACCAGCCATTCGCAGCGCGCCGCCGACACCTGGTTGAGCAGAGCCTGCGGCACGGTCAGCGTCACGCCGTCGTCGCTCTTGCCGGGTGCGAAGTTGTACGCCAGCGCATAGCTCACGTTGTTCATCAGCAGCTGCGGCGGGAACTGCTCGGTGGTGATGCCAGCCGCCTCGTGGCGCATCAGGTCATCCTTCTTCAGGTACAGCAGCTTGGGCTGCTCGCGCTCGGCCTCTTTGCGCCAATGCTCGAACGCTGCGCCGTTATGGATACCTGAAGGGATGCGCTGGTCGTAGAACGCGAAGATCAGTTCGTCGTCCACCAGCACATCGGGGCGGCGCGCCTTGTGCTCCAGCGCTTCGATGTCGGCGATCAGTTTCTGGTTGTGCGCGAAAAATGCTGCTTGGCTGTTGAACTCGCCGTTCACCAGCGCCTCGCGGATGAACACCGCGCGCGCCTCCTCCGGATTCATCGGCCCGTAGTGCACGCGCCTCTTCGGATTGATGAGGAGGCCGTACAAGGTGCTACGCTCCCACGCCGCCACCTGCGCCGCCTTCTTCTCCCAGTGCGCGTCGAAGTAGCTGCGCTTGATCAAGTGCGCGCCGACCTCTTCCAGCCACTCCGGCTCGATGCGCGCCACGCAGCGCGCGAACAGTTTGGTGGTCTCCACGATCTCTGCCGCCACCACCCACTTCGTGCCTTTTTTCGCCAACACCGAGTTGGAGGCGATGAAAAACTTGATCTCGCGCGGGCCGAGGTAGTGCGGTTCGCTGGTGGAGCGGCAGCCGATGTTGCCGAGCAGGCCGGTCAGCAAGGCCTTGTGGATCTGCTCGTAGCTGGCGGGCTGTTCGTTGAAGCGCATGCCCATCTCCGACACCTGCGCATGCAGCTGCTGGTGCAGCTCGTGCCATTCGCGCAAGCGCAGCGGAGACAAGAACTTGTCGCGGCATTCGTTCGCCCACAGCTTGTTGGTCTTCTTGTGCTTCAGCGCCTCCTGGAACCAGGCCCACAGCTTGATGTAGGCCAGGAAATCCGAGCGCTCGTCGTTGAAGCGCTGGTGCGCCGCGTCCGCCGCCTCGCGCCGTTCGGAGGGTCGATCGCGCGGGTCCTGCAGGGCCAGCGCGCTGGCGATGATGAGGATCTCGCTCAGGCAGTGGTACTGCCGCCCCGCCAGCAGCAGGCGCGCAATCTTGGGATCGAGCGGCAGCTTGGCCAGTTCATGCCCCAGCGGCGTGAGCAGGCGCTGGTCGTCGATGGCGTTCAGCTCCTGCAGCAACTGGTAACCGTCCGTGATCGCGCGAGAACCCGGCGGCTCGATGAACGGAAACTTCTCCACCTCGCCCAGTCCAAGCGCGCTCATGCGCAGGATGACTGTGGCCAGCGAGACGCGGAAGATCTCGGCATCGGTGAACTCGGGCCGCTGCAAAAAGTCCGCCTCCTCGTACAGGCGGATGCAAATGCCGCTCATCACCCGGCCGCAACGTCCGGCGCGCTGGTTGGCCGCGGCGCGGGCGATATCCTCGATACGCAGCTGCTCCACCTTCTGGCGCACGCTGTAGCGGTTGATGCGCGCAAGACCCGAATCGATCACATAGCCGATGTTGGGCACGGTGAGCGAGGTCTCGGCCACGTTGGTTGCCAGCACCACGCAACGCACGCCGGAGGCGGGCTTGAACACACGATCCTGCTCCGCCACGGACAGACGCGAGAACAGCGGCAAAATCTCGATGCCCTTGTGCTGATGCTTGCGCAGCGCCTCGGCGGTGTCGCGTATCTCGCGCTCGCCCGGCAGGAACACCAGCACGTCGCCCCTGAGGCCGCCGATGCTCAATTCATCCAGCGCGCTACACACCGCCTGCGGCACGTCTTGCGTATCGCCCTCTTCGTTCTGCTGCGGCGGGCGGTAACGCACCTCGACCGGGTAGGTACGGCCTGAGACTTGCAGCACAGGTGCATTGTTAAAATGTTTGGAGAAGCGCTCCGCATCCAGCGTGGCCGAGGTGATGATGAGCTTCAGGTCGGGGCGACGCGGCAGCAACTGGCGCAGATAGCCCAGCAGGAAGTCGATGTTGAGCGAGCGCTCGTGCGCCTCGTCGATGATGATGGTGTCGTAATTCTTCAACAGCGGGTCGTGATGAATCTCGGCCAGCAGGATGCCATCGGTCATCAGCTTGATGCAGGTGTCGGGCGACACCTTGTCGTTGAAACGCACCTTGTAACCGACCAAGCCACCCAGTTCGGATTTCAGCTCCTGCGCGATGCGCGCCGCCACCGAACGCGCCGCCACCCGCCGTGGCTGGGTGTGGCCAATAACTCCGAGCACGCCGCGTCCGAGACTCAAGCATATCTTGGGCAACTGCGTGGTCTTGCCCGAGCCGGTCTCGCCACAGACGATGACTACCTGGTTCTTTTCGATGGCCTGCGCCAATTCCTCGCGCCGCGCCACCACGGGCAGGTCGGCAGGATATTCGATACTGGAGAGCTGCTGGATACGCGCCAGACGGCGCTGTGCAATTGGGGATAAAGCGGGATTCATGGCGCGCGATTTTACCCGCTGCCGGTTTTGCACGCACAAAAAACAAGGGAGACCGAAGTCTCCCTTGTTGATTTACTACGCAGTCTAGCTGTGTCGGATCAGCTTTGCTTGCGCTTAGCCGATCCTATCAGGCATCGACTTAGTACGAAGCTTCCAGCATCAAGGTCATGCAGTTAGAGCCAGTCACAGTACCGCAGTGAGTTGCATAACCGCCATTGTCCTTGGCATTGCCAGAGTACATGGAGTAGTTAGCCACCAGAGCAACGTTCATGAACAGGTCGTACACGACAGCAACGGTAGTAGCATTGTCGGTGAAGCCACCTTTGTTCTTACCGTTACGCAGAGCAACACCAACGCTCAGAGTGTGCGGAATAACAGTGAAGTCAGCGCCAACGGAAGTGGCCTTGACATCGTTCACAGTGGAATTGTTGTACTGGTTGACGAATCCACTTGCTGCAGCCGCTGCGGAAGTCTTGTTAGCAGTCGAGTTCTGCAAGTAGAAGCTGGTTTCCATACCGGCCAGTTCGCCTTGAGCCTGAACGTCGATCGTGTTGCCCTTGGTCTCCACACCAGCGTCTGCCGTAGCAGCCTGGCTCGAGCCGCTGGCCAAACCGAAGCCAACGTGCAGGTTCCAGTCAGCAACGGTAGGAGTTGCTGCAACGCGCAGCCATGTGGAAGTCATATTGCCAGTACCAACTCCGGCGTGCCACTTACTGAAGTTGACATAACCCATGTCAGTCTTGGCCACGAATGCCACGCCTTGTGCAGCGCCGGAACCAACGCCAGTGAACTGGGCAGCGGAAACTTCACGACGGTGTTCAGCCCAACGGATACCGCGGGTTACGCCGGTGCTGGACTGCTCGAAACCGTAAGCAGCGCCCAGTGCATCAGTGATATAGGGAACCACCAGCACGTCAGCCGCGCCCAAGCTCACCACGACCGGAACCTTGATACCGTTGAAAATGCCAGCACCAAAACCGCCGCCAAGAGGTGCGTTCTCGGTCATGAAACCGATCTTGATGTTGTCGCTGTCAGCGATGCGGCCACCGAAGAACAAGCTGTACTCGTCTGGGAACTGGACTTGGCCAGTAGCCTCGCTAGAACCAGGTGTAGTGCCTGCAGCAACAGCATTGTTATTTTTTTGATAACGAACCTTCAACAGGAAAGCTGCGTTCATTGTGTCAGGCAGAGACAGGTGTTCGCCTTCAACCTTGCCTTGTGCGCCCATCAGAGTGTAGCCGGATGCGCGGAATGCCTGACCGAAGCCATTCAACACTGGGAAGTGCTGGAAGTGGCAAGCGGAACATGCCATGCCGGTTTGACGTGCAAACGCTGGCAGAGCGGAAGCTTCTGGCGCGAACGCTGCTGCTGCCAGCACGCCTGCCAAAGAGAGAGCTACTTTCTTCATTATTTCTCCTCGAGGAAAATTTGACTGCGAAAAAATCACAAGTACTGATAACCGCACTACATACCCTTTGCGACCATCGGGGACGGAAGATAGCGAGTGCAGGGAGGTGCTGTCAAAACGTTGTCGGAGTTTGTGGCATTTTTACAACACCCAACTGCTCGCCCCTAACCAGCACAAAACTCACTGCACCGGCTTTGTTTTCCCTCAACTCCAACCGATAGCCAGATTGCATCGCCCAGCGGGCGACTTGATACAGGCCGATGCCCAACCCATCCTCGGAGGGAACGATGCCATGCAATACCTGATGGGCGATGACGCTGGGGATAGCGCTGCCGCTGTCACTGATACTTAAGCTGAATGGCTCCGCAGTCAATGTAACGGTGACACTGATACCGGGCTCACGCAGACGTTTGTTGCAGGCATTGTCAATCAGGTTGTCGGCAACACAATCGAACAAGGGCGCGGGAATGGAAAGGCCATCCAGCTTGCCCACCACATTCCAGATAATGTCGCGATGCTGCTGGCGCTGGCGCAGATTCCCCCACCATCTCTCCAGCGATAACTCTGCTTCTTCATTTTGCTCTTGCGGACTTTTGAGTTTGGCGAGGATGAGTTCGATGCGCTGGGTGAGCACGGGCAATTGGCGCTGCAGGATCGGCTGTGCTTTTTCCGGCTGGTGTTGAGCCACAGACGTAAGCGCAAACAAGGATTGCAACATGTTCTTGAGGTCATGCGTCAGGCGTGCGCCGGTCTCATAGATGGCTTGCATACGGGCGATCTCGCGCAGGTGCTGCTCGCGCCGCTTGGCTTGGTAAAAATGTCCCAGCAGCTGGGTGAGCAAACGCACGTGCAGCAGCACCGTTGGGGACACCGCTTGGCGGCTGAACAATATGAGATTCAAGTCCTGGTCGGACATTTCGATGCGATAGGGGCTGGAGACTCCCAAGGTGCCGTGCCCGCGATCCGACGCCCACGACAACCCGGAAACCCAAGACATCTCGGTAAGGTATTCGGTGGCACGCGCAAGAAAGGTCTCGGGATTCTGCTCTTGCTGCGCGGCTTCGGCGAGGCGCTTGAGCCATATTTCGAGCGGTGTGCCGATCGTCAACAAGTAACGCGAGAACAGCGCCTGAAAGCCGGAGAATCCCAGACGCGGATTCCACAGCCCGCCCAACATCAACAGCATGATGGCGATGATGAACAAAGTGCGCATCAGGGCATCCAGATAACCGTGCTGCCCCAAGGTCATAAATGCCAGACTGCCCAGCACCAATAAAGTCAGCAAGGTGAACAACAGCAAGATGTAAATGAAATCCACCGCCTGCTCGGAATCGGCCTGGTCGCTCCCGACCGGAATGAGCGCCATGGCCAGCAGCAATAACGGCAGCCCGACATTCATCAGATTGGCCACCACCTCACCTAACGCAGGCAAGGCGAACAGTTGCGGGACGACATAAAGCAAAAGGATGGCCAGCAGGTACGCCATCACCAGCAGGTAATACAAGCGCTGCCAACGGGTCTGGAAGGCGAACACCCGCCCGCCGACCAGCGCAAACAGCACGCTCACCCAGAACGCCAGCACCCACCAGTTGAGCCAGAGCAGCGCAATCAGGCTCATCGCAATGATGAACGCCGCCCCGCCCGGGCGCAGCTTGCTCTCGCCGCGCCACAAGGGCTGCCACAGCAGGAACAAGCCGAGATGCATCAACACCAAAGGCCGCATCCACAAGCTCGCCGTCCCCAGCCAAAGCGCCAGATGCAACACCACCAGCATGGCAAATGACAGCCAGCGGCTGGAACGCATCAATTTTCCCAAAGCAAGTGTCAGCATTTCGTCATCTTTGTCAAAGGTTCGTCATTCTAGCCTATCCAAATCGCAACCCACAGTAGCAATTGAACCAACAATACTCCGCTACCAACTGAATTTTCGTGAAAAAATAATCTTTGGCACGTCTATTGCTGTAACTTGCCCGCAAGGCTTCAATATGCAAACACAGAATCCATTTGGGGGAATCATAAAATGAAACGCAATCAATCCGGCTTCACCCTGATCGAAATCGCCATCGTACTGGTGATCATCGGCCTGCTGCTCGGCGGCGTGCTGAAAGGTCAGGAACTCATCAACAGCGCGAAGGTGAAAAACCTCGCAACTGATTTCAAGAACATCCCGGTTTATATCTACGGCTATCAGGACAAGTTCCGTGCACTGCCGGGCGATGACGCCCAAGTCGACACATTGCACTTGGCAGGCATAAGTGGCGTGGTTGCCGCCGCGAGTGGTGTCGATGGCGCCAGTCCCGGCAATGGCGTACTTGAGGGTGCCTGGAATGCAACAGCCAAGGCCGAGACACATCTGTTCTGGCAACACGTGCGCATGGCCGGCTTAGCCGCCGGACCGACCGATGTCACCACCGACATCCATCCGACCAATGCAACTGGCGGCAAAATTGGTATTGCCAGCGGCTCAAACACACCGATTACCGGCCTGCGCGGAACTTACATTATCTGCTCCGATGGCATTCTGGGTAAATTCGTTAAGCAGCTGGATATCACAATGGACGACGGCGTAACAAATACCGGCTCCATGATGGCAGCTACAACCGTAAGTGGAGGAGCCCCCATTGCTAACGCAAATATTGATGATGCCAGCTCTTATCTAGTCTGCATGGGGTCCTAAACAAACTCCGGCGTGACATTTCAAAGCCCGCTTCGGCGGGCTTTTTTCATGCCTGGAATTCTTATGTGGAATTGGGGATGGCGAGAGTTCGCAAGATACGCAACTTCGCGCAAAGCCAAGCAGCTCCCAGCTCCATCAGGCTTTAGCAATCACTACACAGCCAAAGCAGCCGGCAAAGCTAAGCACTCAAAATCACACCAGGACGCCAACAAGTCGTCGTTGCTGAGTAACGACTATCCTTCGCGCAACCGCTTCTCCGCCGCCTCCAGCGTCACCGGCTGCCCCAGCAGCACCAGCACATCATTCGCGCGCAGCAGCATGTCGCCCGACGGCTGGCTGCCTTCCACGTTGTGGCGGCGGATGGCATTCACTTCAACATTGAGTTCGTCGAGTTTGATGTCGCGCAGTTGCCTGCCCACTGCGGCATCACCCTCGTTGATCATCACGTTCTGGAAGCGGGGCTGATGGCTTTCGGTATCGTCCCCCACCGGATCGGGCTGCGGTGCGGAACGGAAGTAGCCGCTGAACATGCTGTAGCGCTTGGCACGCGCCTCCTGGATGTGGCGGATGACGCGGCTGAGCGGCACGCCGGAAAGCAACAGTGTTTGCGAGGCGAGCATGACGCTGCCTTCGGTGACTTCGGCCACCACTTCGGCGGCGCCGGCCTGTTTGAGCTCGGAGATATGGGTGTCGTCGGCAGTGCGCACCACCACGGGCAGGTCGGGGCGCGACGCTTTGATGTGGTGCAATATCTTGAGCGCGGAATGTTTGTCGTCGTAAGTGATGGCAAGCGCCTTGGCGCGCATCAGGCCGGCGGCTTGCAGCACTTCATGCTTGCCCGCATCGCCATAGACCACGCGCTCGCCCGCTGCCGAGGCTTCGCGCACGCGGCGCGAATCGAGATCGAGCGCGATGAAACTGATGCCTTCCCCGCTCAGATATTTCGCCAGCGCCTGGCCGCTGCGACCGTAGCCGCAGATGATGATGTGCTGGTTGCTCGCCATGCTGCTCACTGCGATCTGGTGCATCTGCATGGCGCGGTTCGTCCATTCTTCCGGCGAGATGCGGCGCACGATGGCTTCGGCATGCTGGATCAGGAACGGCGCGATCAGCATGGAGAGCAGCATGGCCGCCAGCACGTTCTGCATCACATTGTGCGGCAGCAACTCCACATTGCCGGCCAAGGTCAACAGCACAAAACCGAACTCGCCCGCCTGCGCCAGACCGAGACCGGTGCGCAAGCCCGTCCCCCACTCACCGGCAAAACCGCGCACCAGCAAGGCGACCACGGCCGCCTTGAACGGGATCAGGATCAGCAGGATCAACAGCACCCAGCCCCAACCGTCGATGACGGTGTGCAAGTCGAGCATCATGCCGATGGTGACGAAGAACAGGCCCAGCAGCACATCGCGGAACGGCTTGATGTCTTCTTCCACCTGATAACGGTATTCCGTCTCGGAGATCAGCATGCCCGCGACGAATGCACCAAGCGCCAGCGACAGGCCGGACAGTTCGGTGAGCCAGGCCATGCCGAGCGTGAACAACAACACGTTGAGCATGAACAGTTCGGACGATTTCTGTTCCGCCACCAGGTGGAACCAGGGGCGCAGCAGTTTCTGCCCGAACATGAGCAGTGCCGCCAACAGGAATGCCGCCTTGAGCATGGCGACGGCAAGAGTGCCACTGAGTTCGGCGCCGCTTTCCGCCAGTGCGGGAATGATGATGATGAGCGGCACCACAGCCAGATCCTGAAACAGCAGCACGCCCATGATCTTCTGGCCGTGCGGCGCGGTCAGCTCGGCACGCTCGACCAGCATCTTGCTGACGATGGCAGTGGAAGACATGGCCAGGATACCGCCCAGCGCCAGGCCGGCGCGCCAATCGAGATCGAAGAACAGCGACGACAACATCACCAGCACCATGGTAGCGACGACCTGCGCCGTACCCAGACCGAACACCAGCCGCTGCATGGCGCGCAGGCGCGCGAGGCTGAATTCGAGACCGATGCTGAACATCAGGAACACTACGCCGAATTCGGCGAGGTGGCGCGTCTCCGGCGCATCGGGTATCCAGCCCAGAGCATGCGGGCCGATGGTGATGCCGACGAGAAGGTAACCGAGCATTGCGGGCAGACGCAGGATGCGGCACAGCACCACCACGCCAACAGCGACAGCCAACAAAATGATGATCAAATGCAGTGAACTATTCATGCCCCCGATGATGCCTCAACTTCGCGCAGTTGCAAAATTTAGCCGTGCTTTGGGTGCACTGTTATAATTTGCCGCATGAATAAACCTCTTACCGCCGCACCGCATGCGCTCGACCTCGCACGCCAGGTTCTGATCATCGAAGCCGACGCCGTCCGGGCGCTCACTCAACGTATCGATGGCGATTTCGTAAAGGCGCTGAACCTCATCCTCGCCTGCAAGGGCCGGGTGATCGTCAGCGGCATGGGCAAGTCCGGCCACATCGCGCGCAAGATCGCGGCGACCATGTCCAGCACCGGCACCCCCGCCTATTTCGTGCATCCCGGCGAAGCCAGCCACGGCGATCTCGGCATGGTCACCGCGCAGGACGTGTTCATCGCCATTTCCTATTCCGGCGAGAGCGAAGAGCTGCTGACCATCGTTCCGGTCATCAAGCGCCAGGGCGCGCACCTCATCAGCCTGACCGGCAATCCGCAATCCAGCCTGGCGCAGGCCGCCGATGTGCACCTCAACGGCTCGGTGGCGCAGGAAGCCTGCCCGATGGGGCTCGCCCCCACCGCCAGTACCACCGCCGCACTGGCGCTGGGCGATGCGCTGGCCGTCGCGCTGCTCGATGCCAAGGGCTTCGGCGAGGAAGACTTCGCGCGCTCGCACCCCGGCGGCAGCCTGGGGCGGCGCCTGCTCACCCATGTGCGCGACGTGATGCACGCCAATGCCAGCGTGCCGTCGGTGCGCGAGACTGCGACACTGGCCGATGCGGTGCTGGAGATTTCGCGCAAAGGCTTGGGCATGACCGCCATCGTCGACGATGGCAAGCACCTGCTCGGCATCTACACCGATGGCGACCTGCGCCGCACGCTGGAGAAGAAACTGGATTTCAGCACCACGCCGGTGAGCGCGGTGATGTCCAAAAACCCGCGCAGCATCGGCCCCGATGCGCTGGCGGTGGAAGCGGTGCAACTGATGGAGCAGTACAACATCAGCCAGCTGGTGGTGGTGGACGGCAACAGGAAACTGGTCGGCGCATTGAACATGCACGACCTGCTGAAAGCGAAAGTCATCTGATGCAACTCGCCGCCCGGATCAAACCGCTGCACCTCGTCGCTTTCGACGTGGACGGCGTGCTCACCGACGGCGGCCTCTACCTTTCCGATTCAGGCGAGGAGTTCAAACGCTTCAACTCGCTCGACGGCCACGGCCTCAAGATGCTCAAGGCATCGGGCATGGAACTGGCCATCATCACCGGGCGCACCTCGAAATGCGTCGAGCTGCGCGCCAAGAACCTCGGCATCACCCGCCTGTACCAGGGCGTGGAAGACAAACTGGCGGCGATGCAATCGTTGCTGGCCGACCTGCAGCTCTCCCCCGAACAGGCCGCCTTCATGGGCGACGACGTGGTCGACCTGCCGGCGATGCGCCGCGTCGGCCTGGCCTTGAGCGTACCGGGCGCCCCGCAGCTGGTGCGCGACCATGCGCATTACGTGAGCCAGCGTGAAGCCGGTCACGGCGCGGTGCGCGAAGTGTGCGAACTGATCCTCGGCGCACAGGGCAATCTCGACGCCCAGCTCGCCTACTACCTGAGATGAAACACATCACCCACCTGTTGAACAAGGCGCGTGCCTGGCTGCCGCTGCTGCCGCTGCTCCTGCTGCTGATGGCGACCCACTGGCTCAACCAGCAGGTATTGCCGCTGCCGCCGGTGGCAGCCCAGCAGCGGCATGATGTGGACTATACGATCGACAACCTCTCCGCCGTCACGCTCAACGCGGCAGGCCGGCCGCACCAGATGCTCACCGCCGAGAAGCTGTGGCATTACCCGGACGACGACACCACGCATTTGCAGTCGCCGCGTTTCTCCAGCCTGTATGCCGACCGCCCGCCGACCGTCACCTCTTCCGCCACCGGCATGCTGAGCAGCAAAGGCGATGAAGTGTTCCTGTACGACGATGTGCACATCCGGCGCCATACCCTCAACGGCGACGAGCAGCGCTTCGTCACCAATTACCTGCATCTCATCCCGGACAACGACTGGGCGGAAACCAACCGCATGGTCGTGATGACCGATGCGCACAACACCATCCGCGCCGTCGGCATGGAGCTCGACAACAAGGCGCATACCGTCAAACTGCTGTCGCAAGTCAGATCCACCCATGAGCCGATCGAATAAATTGCTGTCAGGCCTCGTCCTGCTGTGCTGCGCCGCTGCGGCGGGCGCCGATACGGCCGACCGCGAAAAGCCCATCCATCTCGAGGCGGATCGCGTGGACATCAGCGAACAGCAGCAGGTCAGCGTGTTCAGCGGGGCGGTGAAACTCACCCAAGGCACGCTGGTAGTCCAGGCCGACAAGATCGTCGTCACCCAGGACAAACACGGCTACAAACACCTTACCGCGACCGGCCGGCTCGCCAGTTTCCGCCAGCGCCACGAGGGCACCGACGAATACATGGAAGGTTACGGCGAGCGCATCGAATACGACACGCGCGCCGAGAAAGTCGATTTCTACGTGCGCGCCCGCGTCAAGCGCGAACAGGACGATGTGCAGGGCGACCACATCAGCTACGACACACGCACCGAAGCCTTCCAAGTGGTCGGCCGCCCCGGCATGGACCCGGACTCACCGTCCGACGGTCGCGTGCGCGCCGTGCTGCAACCGAAGAGCAAAGACGCGGCGGCAGCCGTCCCGCCCAAGAACGACGCGCTCACCATCCAACCCAGCTCAACGCTTTCGAAACCCAAACCATGAGTGAACTCCGTACCGTCTCGCTGAAGAAACGCTATCGCGCCCGTACCGTGGTGCAGGATGTCTCGCTGTCCGTGAAGAGCGGCGAAGTCGTCGGCCTGCTCGGCCCCAACGGCGCCGGCAAGACCACCAGCTTCTACATGATCGTCGGCCTGGTCGCCGCGGACGGCGGCGAGATCTTCATCGACGAGCAGGATGTCACCCACTTCCCGATGCACCGCCGCGCCCGCCTCGGCCTGGCCTACCTGCCGCAGGAGGCTTCCATCTTCCGCCGCCTCACCGTGACCGAGAACATCCAGGCGGTGCTGGAACTGCAGGGCTATGCCCAGGCCGAGATCGACGAACGGCTGGAAGCGCTGCTGAACGACCTGCATATCACCCACATCCGCAACAGCGCGGCCATCAGCCTGTCCGGCGGCGAACGGCGGCGCGTGGAGATCGCCCGCGCGCTGGCCACCGCCCCGCGCTTCATCCTGCTGGACGAGCCGTTCGCCGGGGTCGACCCCATCGCCGTGCTGGACATCCAGAAGATCATCCGCTTCCTCAAGGAGCGCAACATCGGCGTGCTGATCACCGACCACAACGTGCGCGAGACGCTGGGCATCTGCGACCGAGCCTACATCATCAATGCCGGCTCGGTGATGGCCGAAGGCAAGCCAGATGAAATCATCTATAATGAGGGCGTGAGGAAGGTGTATCTGGGCGAGCACTTCAAGTTATAAGAAGACGCCGCCCCACACCAAGACCCGGCAATGAAACACTCTCTCCAACTCAGGCAATCCCAACAACTGACGCTGACGCCCCAGTTGCAGCAGGCTATCAAGCTGTTGCAACTGTCGACGCTGGAGATCAATCAGGAAACCGTACGCCTGCTGGACGAGAACCCTTTCCTCGAACGCGAGGATGACACCACCAACCAGACCTACAGCGGCAACGGCAGCACCGACGCGCCCGCCCCGGCCAACAGCGCCGAAAGCGCCGTGCCTGAAACCGAAGCGCGCAGCGACGACAGCAGCGAGTGGCAGGAACCGTCGTTCTCCTCGTCGGCCGCCAGCCCGGACGACGAGGACGAGGGTTACAGCGAAGTCGCCGCCGACAAACCCAGCCTGCGCGAGCACCTGCTCTGGCAACTGAACATGAGCCTGCTGGATGCGCGCGACAAGAAGATCGTCGGCCTGCTGATCGACGCGCTGGACGAGAACGCCTACCTGTCGCAGCCGCTGGAAGAGATCGCCGAACTGCTGCCGCCGGAACTGGATATCACGCTGGACGATCTGGAGACGGCGCTGGTGCAGCTGCAATATCTGGACATGCCCGGCATCGGCGCGCGCAACCTGAGCGAGTGCCTGGCCTTGCAACTGCAAGCCATGCCCGAGGATGTGCCGGGCCGCGACCTCGCGCTGGCGCTGGTGAGCAACCACCTCGACCTGCTCGCCGCGCGCGATTTCAACAAGCTGAAAAAAACCCTGCGCTGCGACGACGACGAACTGCGCTGCGCGCAGGACCTGATCGTGCACCTGCAACCCAAGCCCGGCTCGGCCTTCGAGCAGCGCGCCGCCGACTATGTGGTGCCGGATGTGCTGGTGGAGCGCCACGGCGGCATCTGGCGCGCGCGCCTCAACCCGGAAGCGATGCCGCGCCTGCGCATCAACCAAGTGTACGCCAACATCCTGCAACAGCGCGGCGACAAGAGCGCGCAGGAGATGGCCGGCCAGCTGCAGGAAGCGCGCTGGTTCATCAAGAACCTGCAACAGCGCTTCGAAACCATCCTGCGCGTGTCGCAGGCCATCGTCGAGCGCCAGCGCCAGTTCTTCGAGCACGGCGACATCGCCATGCGCCCGCTGGTGCTGCGCGAGATCGCCGAACAGCTCGAACTGCACGAATCCACCATTTCGCGCGTGACCACGCAGAAGTTCATGCTCACCCCGCGCGGCATCTACGAATTCAAATATTTCTTCGGCAGCGGACTCGCCACCGAAGCCGGCGGTGCGTGTTCCTCCACCGCCATACGCGCACTCATCAAGCAACTGGTCAGCGAGGAGGATGCCAAACACCCCCTCACCGACAGTCGCATGTCTGAGATCCTGGCACAGCAGGGCATATTGGTCGCCCGCCGTACCGTGGCAAAATACCGCGAGGGAATGAACATCCTTCCGGTAAACCTTCGTAAATCACTCTAACCATAAAGGAGCAGGCCATGAACCTCAACCTCACAGGACGTCACCTCGAAATCACCCCGGCCATCCGTGAACACGTCACCAGCAAACTGGACAAGGTCAAACGCCATTTCGACAACGTGATCGACGTCAACGTGATCCTGTCGGTGGACAAGCTGGTACAAAAAGCCGAGGCCACCGTGCACATCTCCGGCAAGAACATCCATGCCGAGACCGAGGACAGCAACCTGTATGTCGCCATCGACGCGCTGATCGACTCGCTGGACCGCCAGGTTCTGAAACACAAGGAAAAGAACACTGCGCGCCGCCACGACGAATCGGGCAAGCATCAGGCGGTAGAATGAAACAATGCGGGGCAACCGGAAACGGTTGCCCCGTTTTTTTGTAATGATGAATTGGCATATGGGTACCTCTAAAAATTCAGAGTTCGCCCAAATGCAAGGCGCGGGAAGATTCCGCAACGCCGCATAACCAGCCACTTAGTTGGCGTATTTTGACAACCAAGTGGAATGGCTAGTAGTTCCATCAGTTGGGATGAAATCTGGATTTTTAGAGGTACCCATGAGTCTGATCAGCAAAATACTAACGCCCGAATGCGTGCTGCTCGACAGCGAATCGGCCAGCAAGAAACGCGTGTTCGAACGCGTCGGCCTGTTGTTCGAGAACACGCAGAACATCGCGCGCAGCCAGGTGTTCGACAGCCTGTTCGCCCGCGAGAAACTGGGTTCCACCGGGCTGGGACAGGGCGTCGCCATCCCGCACGGCCGCGTCAAGGGGCTGCGCGATGCGGCGGCCGCCTTCGTCAAGATGCAGAATCCGATCCCGTTCGACGCTCCTGACGGCCTGCCGGTGAATTTCATCTTCGTGCTGCTGGTGCCGGAACGCGCCACCGACCTGCATCTGCAACTGCTGGGCGAACTGGCGCAAATGTTCAGCGACCCGTCGTTCCGCGAGCAACTGCAGAACACCAACGATCCCGCCGCGATCCACCAGCTGTTCGTGAACTGGAAGACGAACTGAGCATGAGCCGCGTCAACATCCGCCAGCTCTTCACCGACAAACAGGAACGCCTCGGGCTGACCTGGGTAGGCGGCGCGGAAGGCGCGGACCGCGTGCTGGAGAGCGAGACCGTCAACGCCTCCAACCGCGGCCTGATCGGCCACATGAACCTGATCCACCCGAACTGGGTGCAGGTGCTGAGCACGACCGAACTCGATTACCTGCATGCGCTCTCTCCCGCCGACCTGGCGGTGGCGCTCGCGCAGCTCGAAAAGGGCGAACCGCTGGGCCTGATCGTGGCGGGCGACACCGAGATCCCCAAAGGCCTGCTCGATTTCGCCAACCGCACGCACACCCCGCTGTTCCATTCGCCGCTGGGCAGCGTGCACCTGATGTGGATGATCCGCCACTACATCGTCAAGGCGCTGGCCGACTCCACCACCCGCCACGGCGTGTTCCTCGACGTGCTCGGCGTCGGCGTGATGATCACCGGCGACAGCGGCGTGGGCAAGAGCGAGCTGGCGCTGGAACTCATCACGCGCGGCAGCGGCCTGGTGGCCGACGACATCACCGAGCTGTACCGCATCTCACCGGAGACGCTGGAAGGACGCTGCCCCGACCTGCTGCGCGACTTCCTCGAAGTACGCGGCCTCGGCATGCTCAACATCCGCACCATGTTCGGCGAGACCGCCGTGCGCCGCAAGAAAAGCCTCAAGCTCATCGTGCACCTGTACCGTCCGCCGCACGATGACCTGTCCAAGCTCGACCGCCTGCCCTCCTCCAGCTCGGAAGAGATCATGGGCGTCAAGATCAGCAAGGTCGAGATCCCGGTGATGGCCGGGCGCAACCTGTCCGTGCTGGTCGAGGCCGCCGCGCGCAACTTCGTGTTGCAGCAGCGCGGCATCGACACCATGCAGGAATTCATCGCGCGCCACGACCAGCACTTGCAGGATCAGTGACCGTGCAACTCTTCCTCATCAGTGGTCTATCCGGCTCCGGCAAGAGCGTGGCGCTGAATGTGCTGGAAGACAGCGGCTATTACTGCGTCGACAACCTGCCCGCCGGGCTGCTGCATGTACTGACCAACAACCTGAGCCTGGCCGGCGTCAGCAAGGTCGCCGTCAGCGTCGACGTGCGCAGCGGCAACAGCGTCGTGTTGCTGCCGCAATATATCGACAAACTCCGCCAGCAGGACATCGACGTGCATGTGCTGTTCCTCGACGCCAAGGACGAGACGCTGGTCAAACGCTTCTCCGAGACGCGCCGCCTGCACCCGCTCAGCGACGGCGTGAAGACCCTGCCGGAATGCGTCGCCTACGAGCGCGAGCTGCTCGCCGAGATCGCCAGCATCGGCCACCACATCGACACCAGCGACCTGAATGCCAACGCGCTGCGCGCCTGGATCAAGCAGTTCATCGCGCTGGACCGCGCGCGCCTCACCCTGCTGTTCGAATCGTTCGGCTTCAAGAACGGCCTGCCGCTGGATGCCGACCTGGTGTTCGACGTGCGCTGCCTGCCCAACCCGCATTACGACCCGCTGCTGCGCCCGTTCACCGGGCGCGACCAGCCGGTGATCGACTTCCTCGACGGCACTCCGCTCGCGCAGAAGATGTACCAGGATATCCGCGGCTTCGTCGAAAGCTGGCTGCCCAGCTACATCGCCGACAACCGCAGCTATCTCACCATCGCCATCGGCTGCACCGGCGGACAACACCGCTCGGTCTATCTCGCCGAAAAACTCGCGCAACACTTCATTTCGCAGCAACAGGTACTGGTGCGTCACCGTGAGCTCGCATGAGAAGTTGCGCGCAGCGACGCTGCCCCACCTCAAAGCGGGCGACTGGCTGACGCTGCTGGCGGGCGGCATCTGCGTCGCATTGCTCACCGTCAAACTGTGGAACGGCGGCATCGCCGACACCGCACTCATCCGCAGCGGCGGCAAAGTGTTCAAGGAAGTGCCGCTGTCGCGCGACCAGCAGATCGAAGTGCCCGGCCCGCTCGGCACCAGCATCGTCACCATCGAAAAGCGCAAGGCGCGCATCAGCAGCGACCCCAGTCCGCGGCAATACTGCGTGCGCCAGGGCTGGATACAGCAGGAGGGCGAGATCGCCGTGTGCCTGCCGAACGAAGTGAGTGTCGAACTGACCGGAGGCGAGAAGAAATATGACAGCCTCAACTATTAAGCTCGACACCACACCGGAAGACCACCACATCGCGAAGATGGCGGCAGTCGCGCTCGGCCTCACCGTGCTGGAGAACGCCATCCCCACGCCGCTGCCGGGAGTGAAACCGGGATTGGCCAACATCGTCACCCTGATCGTGCTGGCGCGCTACGGCTGGCGCGCAGCGGCCTGGGTGTCGCTGCTGCGCGTGGTCGCGGGCAGCCTGCTGTTCGGCAACTTCCTCGCGCCCGGTTTCTTCCTCAGCCTCTCCGGTGCAGTGTGCAGCCTCGCCGTGCTCGCGCTGAGCATGCACCTGCCGCAGCGTTTCTTCGGCGCAGTGACGCACAGCATCCTCGCCGCCTTCGCCCATATCGCCGGGCAGATGCTGATCGTCTACCTGTGGCTGATCCCGCACAGCGGCATCGCCTACCTCATCCCCATCTTCGCCGCCGCCGCGCTGGTGTTCGGCACGGTGAACGGCTTGGTCGCCGCGAGTTTCATGGATAATGACAACAAACCCGAACCGGAATCACGACCATGAAGACGATAACGTTAGCGCTCACCGGCGCCTCCGGCCTGCCCTACGGCATGCGCCTGCTCGAATGCCTGCTGCAAAGCGGCCAGCGTGTGCACCTCGTCTATTCGCAAGCCGCGCAGATCGTCGCCGCACAAGAGATGAACCTCACCCTGCCCTCGCGCCCGCAGGAGGCAGAGCAGATGCTGAAAGAGCGACTGGGGCAGTTCAGCGGCGAACTGAAAGTCTTCGGCATCCAGGACTGGTACGCCCCGATGGCCTCCGGCTCCAACCCCGGCGACGCGATGGTGGTGTGTCCCTGCACCATGGGCACGCTCGGCAAGATCGCCGGCGGCATCAGCGACGACCTGATCTGCCGTGCGGCGGATGTGATGCTGAAGGAGAAGCGCACGCTGATCCTGGCGCCGAGAGAGATGCCGTTCTCTTCAATTCATCTGGAGAACATGCTGAAGCTGTCACATGCCGGCGCGACCATCATGCCGCCTAACCCGGGGTTCTATCATGATCCGCAGGGTGTGCAGGATATGGTGGATTTTGTGGTGGCTCGGATACTCGATCACCTTGGGGTCGAGCAGGCTTTGATGGAGAAGTGGGGGGAGTGATGGTTTTATCCCCCCTCCCACCGGGGGAGGGCTAGGGTGGGGGAACACTCTTTACACTCCCTCCACACTTTAAAACCAACACCGTCGGGGGTTGCCCGACAGCAAGCTACTTTCTTTTGCTTCGCCAAAAAGAAAGTAGCCAAAGAAAAGGCGACCCTGGTGCGCCGCCCCTTCGGGGTTCCCTGCGTTGCTCGACTGGTCAGGCGGCTGCGGAACTCGCGCTACGCGCTCAGACAGTCCTCGCCGACTACCCCTGACCAGTCTCCGCTACTCGGCGGTGCACAAGGGATGGCATGTCAAAATCAAAACCCAAAAACCAGCGAGGCGGGCAACGCCCGCCTCGCTAACAACAAAAGACAAAACGTGCGCGCAGCGCACACAAAACCGCCTTTGTCTTACCTTCCCCTGTGCGCCGCCGAGTAGCGCAGGACGTCCGGGGGCAGTCCGACGAATATGTTTGAGCACGTGGCCGCGCAGCGGATCGTGCGAGTTTATGAGGAGGCCCGGACGTTCGAGCAACGCAGGGAACCCACGCAGTGGGCGGCGCACCGGGGGCGCCTTCTTTGGGTTACCTTTCTTGGCAAGACAAGAAAGGTAACTTGCTGCCGGGCAACCCCCGGCGGTTTTCGATGGATGTCGCTATGCTTGCTTATTACCCCTATGGTGCGCAGCAAGTTTTCTTAATGCATCACGGCAGGCTTGATCGGCAGTTGATGTGTTTATCTTATTTTCCAAGTCACGCAGAAATGTCTCAGATGTATTACCCACATCAACTGCTATAAGCCCCATAAGCAGTTCATTTATAAGATACCAATCTGCATCTTCCATGACATCCTTATTAGGGGAGATGGATGACCTAGCCCATCCATCTATATCGCCATCAAAGGCTGCATACGTTTTCAGCTTATCTACCGTAAGCATAAAGAAGAAGCGAGCTAACGAATTTTCACCGTCTCACAAACCACATCCCCACACTGCCCCCGATGCCTCAACGCATGATCCATCAACACCAACGCCACCATCGCCTCCGCGATCGGCGTAGCGCGGATGCCCACACACGGATCATGCCGCCCTTCGGTAGAGACCTTCACCGGCTCGCCTGCCTTGTTGATGGAATCGCGCTCGATGCGGATGCTTGAAGTGGGCTTGATGGCATAGCGCGCCACGATATCCTGCCCGGTGGAGATGCCACCGAGGATGCCGCCGGCAAGGTTGGATTTGAAGCCCTGCGGCGTGAGTTCGTCACCGTGTTCGCTGCCGCGTTGCGTCACGCAGCCGAAACCCGCACCGATCTCGACGCCCTTCACCGCGTTGATGCCCATCAGCGCATGCGCAATGTCGGCATCCAGCCGGTCGAACACCGGTTCGCCCCAGCCGACAGGAACGTTGTGTGCCACCACGGCGAGTTTGGCGCCGATGGAGTCGCCCGATTTGCGCAGGGCGTCCATGTAGTCTTCGAGTTGGCCGATGTAGCTGGCATCGACGACGAAGAAGCTGTTGCCGTCCTCATGCAGGTCGCCCCAGCTCTTGAACGGGATGACGATCTCGCCGAGCTGCTCCAGGTAGCCGCGCACTTCCACGCCGTATTGCTCGTGCAGCCATTTCTTGGCGATGGCGCCCGCCGCCACGCGCGCTGCCGTCTCGCGCGCCGAAGCGCGGCCGCCGCCGCGATAGTCGCGGATGCCGTATTTCTGCCAATAGGTGTAGTCGGCGTGGCCGGGGCGGAAGGTCTCGGCGATGCTGCCGTAGTCCTTGCTGCGCTGGTCTTCGTTGCGGATCAGCAGGGCGATGGGTGTGCCGGTGGTCTTGCCTTCGAACACGCCGGACAGGATCTCCACCGTGTCGCTCTCGCGGCGCTGCGTCACATGGCGCGAGGTGCCGGGCTTGCGGCGATCGAGATCGGTCTGGATATATTCGGCGGTGAGTTCCATTCCCGGCGGGCATCCATCGACGATGCAGCCGATGGCCGCGCCGTGCGATTCGCCGAAGGAGGTGACGGTGAAGAGAGTGCCGAAGGTGTTTCCAGACATGATGTTGCCTCGCATAAACAGTGCTTGGAGTTTAACATAGGCCCCATGCATTTCATCGACACCCACTGCCATCTCGACGCCGCCGAATTCGGCGACACGCAAGCCGACATCGTGCACAACGCCGCGGCAGCCGGAGTGCAGCGCATCGTCGTGCCATCGGTGGCGCGCGCCAATTTCGAGGCCGTGCGCGAACTGTGCATGCGATTCCCCGGCTGCGTTCCCGCCTACGGCATCCACCCGATGTACACCGATAACGCCCATCCGGACGACCTCAAGGTGCTGCGCGACTACCTGCAACGGCATCGCCCCGTCGCCATCGGCGAGATCGGCCTGGATTTCTTCATCAACCATTACGATCAGGCTTGCCAGGAATTCTTCTTCGTCGAACAGCTGAAGCTGGCGCGCGAGTTCGACCTGCCGGTGCTGCTGCACATCCGCCGCGCGCAGGACACGGTGCTCAAGCACCTGCGCCAGCACAAGGTGCGCGGCGGCATCGCCCACGCCTTCAACGGCAGCCGCCAACAGGCGGACGAATTCATCAAGCTCGGCTTCAAGCTGGGCTTCGGTGGCGCGATGACCTATAGCCGCGCCACCCGGCTGCGCGAACTCGCCGCCACCCTGCCGCTGGAAAGCCTCGTGCTGGAGACCGACGCGCCGGACATCCCGCCGGATTTTCTGGAGAAGGGAGCGCCGAACGAACCCAAGTACCTGCCGCGCATCGCGCAGACGCTGGCGGGGTTGCGAAATATGAGATTGGAAGAGATTAAACAAACAACAACGCAAAATGTAGAATCCATCATCAAATGCAGTGTGAAAGAATAATTACTGCTAGTTATTACAAATTGCATGTAGAGAAAAGAGATGGAAACCATGATTGTAAATACCTGCTGGGGTCCGACTATGGCGGGTACGCAACAGTATTGGCACCTCGTACCTACCGTGGGGACGAATGCCATGATTTTCTACAACAACGTCATGGTACATAAAGGCGCACTGCTTAGCGTTTCGGCAGGCATTAGAGCGGAACCTCATTTGCTGAACGCACAAACGCCTTACTCCTTTTCGAGATTAAATGACGAAAAGGAGATGCTTTTCGAACGAATACGAAACTCAGAATTTCCAGATCGCCCGCCAAGACTGAAATCGCTGTACCTATTTGATAATTACCAATTAGTTGAGAAAGCTTTGGCTGAATGGTTTCAAAATGAGCCGAAGAACGTGCATGAATGCAGAATTCTCCTCAACAGCAACGTCCACAGAGCTGACACCGTTTGGCTAAACAGCCTACCGACTGATTGGGAAAAATGCGCGCGAAATTATTGGGAGGGGAAAATGAGTGACAACCCCTTTCCTGAAATTATTGTGGAAGGAGCTATATATTTTCCTGCCCACGAAGCCTTCCCATCGCCTGCCACGTTTGTAAAGCCGCCTCAATAGCGACTTCACCAATAATTCGTTATATCTAACGCCCATGCCCCACACCCTCGACCCCGACCACACCCGCCGCTTCGGCGGACTCGACCGCCTGTACGGCGACGGCGCGCGTGCCGCGCTGCACCACCGCCGCGTGGCGGTGATCGGCGTCGGCGGGGTCGGCTCTTGGGCGGTGGAGGCGCTGGCGCGCAGCGGCATCGGCAACCTGACGCTGATCGATTTCGACAACGTGGCGGTATCGAACGTGAACCGGCAGATACAGGCGCTCGATAGCACGCTGGGCGAAGCCAAGGTGGATGTGCTGCGGGCGCGCATCCGCGACATCAACCCGGCCTGCAAGGTGACGGTGGTCGAGGAGTTCCTCACGCAGGAGAACATGGCGCAGCTCGTCCCGCCCGGCGCTTTCGATGCGGTGATCGACGCCTGCGACGAGGCAAAGGTGAAGGCGGCGCTGATCGCCCATGCGCGCTTCAACAAGATCAAACTGGTGGTGTGCGGCGCGGCGGGCGGCAAGCGCGACCCGCTCAAACTGCGGCGTGACGATCTCGCCCGCGCCACGCACGATGCCTTGCTGGCACGCATCCGCACGACGTTGAAGAAGTCGCTCAATATCCTGCCGCGCAAGAACGGCAAGTTCGGCGTGACCTGCGTGTATCTGGAAGAGCCCTCGCAGCGCGGCGCAGCTTGCGCCACCAGCGACCTGAGCTGCTCGGGTTACGGCTCGGCGGTGACGGTGACCGCCAGCATGGGGCTGGCGGCGGCGGCGTGGTGCATCGAACAGCTGCTGCCCGCGGAAGGCTGATCAGACCACTTCCCAGTCTTCCACCTCGCCCGCCACGACCCGGAACAGCGGATGCACGGCAGGCTCGACCCCGCCTGACCGCCGATAGGCTTCTGGATCGCGCTGCTTGAGCTTGGCCCTGAGGTGTGACCATTCGTAAGCCACCTGTCCATCGTGTACCGGGATGCGGCCGACCTTGCCGAAGCGGCCGATCTTGCCCGCATCGAAGCGATAGCCGCGTCTGGTCGCTTCGCACTGCACCTCATGCAGATAGAAGGCGATGGCGGCGAGCGGCTCGGGATGGGCGTTGAAACGGTTCAATTGCGGATGGTTGCGATAGCCCTTGGTCTCGCCGCGCAACACCTTCTGCGCCAGCAGCGTCTCGCGCCACAAGGCCACCAGCCCTTTGGTATCGAGATGCCGGGGATGCAGCGACCAGATGCGCATGGTTACTTGAGCCAGCCCTTGCGCCAGAAGAACCAGAACGGCACGCCCACCGACAGCAGCATCAGCAACAGCGCGAACGGATAACCGAATTTCCAGCCGAGCTCAGGCATGAACTGGAAATTCATGCCGTAGACGGAGGCGATCAGCGTGGGCGGCAGCAAGGCCACCGACACCACCGAGAACAGCCGCACGATCTTGTTCTGGTTGATGTTGATAAAGCCGACGGTGGTGTTCATCAGGAAGTTGATCTTGTCGAACAAAAAGGCGGTATGGCCGTCCAGCGATTCGATGTCCTGCTGTATCTGGCGCACCTCTTCCACCTGCGCCAGGCTGAGCCGCTTGCCGCGGACCAGGTGGGACAGCGCGCGCCGGGTATCCATCACGTTGCGGCGGATGCGGCCGTTGACATGCTCGGCATGCGCGATCGCTGCCAGGCTGGCCAAGGCCTGTTTGTCGCTCAACGGCGAGCCGAGCACGTCCTGGCTCACCGAACCAAGATCGGCGTAGACCTTTTCCAGTGTGTCGGCGGAATACTCGATATCCATGCCGTACAGATCGATCAGCACATCGCGGCAATCCAGGATGTCACCCGTCTCGGCGTGCAATTTGATGCGCAGCAGACGGAAGATGGGCAGGTCTTCCTCGTGGATACTGATGAGCGTCTCGCCGGTCAGCACGAACGCCACGGCTACACTGTGTGAATGACTCTCTTTGCCGGAAAGGAAATCGGAGCGCAAGTGCAGGTCGCCATCCTGCTCGAAGAAGCGTGCGCTGGCCTCGATATCGCGCAAGTGCTCAGGACGGGGCAGATGCAGATCGCAGATGGATTCGACCCATTCGATCTCCGCGGGCGTAGCTTCGACCATGTCCAGCCAGACCGGCGGCGTACCGCCCAGATCGCCGCCCGCCTCGACAGGGATGCGGTGCAACCGTCCGTTTTTCAGCGTGAAAGCATGCAGCATCGCGTACCCCGTTAAACGTGCCCCATTCTATTGGGCGGCGGCAAACCGCGCCAACACCTCGTAGTGCGCGCCCTGCTCATCGCGCAGCGACTGCACCAGCGCAAACTCATCGAACCGCCAGTGCACCGCCGGCATGGGCGGCAACGGCGCGTCGGTCCAGTCGGCACCGCGCAGCAGTGTGACATGCGGCTTGTACGGGCGCTCCTCGAACCAGAAACCATGCTTGCGCAGGCTGCGCTCAAGATCGTGCACCAGCTCGGCCAATGGCGGCGGCAGCGCATCCGGCGCGGCGTAGACGATGTGGTTGTGCCCCCAATACCGCGCGGTCGTCAGCGTCAACCCGACCCGCCGGAACTCCACCTCCTGTGCGGCAAGGCACAACGCCTCCAGGCGGGATGCGCCCACTTCGCCGAGGAACACCAGGGTGGCATGCAGCGTATCCGCCAGCATCAAGCGGCCACCGCACAGCTCCTGCAACGGCGGTTGCCATGCCGCCAGCGCTTTGCGCTCCTTGGCCTCTGGCCAGAGCGCAAAGAACAGGCGCAACGGGGTATCTGTTCCGATCTGCATCATGGCGACCAGCTTAACAGGTCGCCCCTGTTCCGTCAGGGTCGAGCAACGGCGCGCAATGGAGTAGAATGCACGCCTTGTTGAACGGCAGAAAATCATGACCGCACGTTTACGCGAAATCCCCTACAACTACACCTCCTTCTCCGACCGCGAGATCGTGCTGCGCATCCTCGGCAGCGAGGCGTGGGACATCATCAACACCCTGCGCGAAGAGCGCCGCACCGGCCGTTCGGCGCAGATGCTGTATGAGGTGCTGGGCGACATGTGGGTGCTGATGCGCAACCCCTATCTGGAAGACGACCTGCTGGCAAACCGCAAGCGTCGCGAAGCGCTGATCGGCGCACTGCGCCACCGCCTGAATGCGATCGAGTCCAGGCGCCAGGAGAACCAGAAAGTAAAACGCCTGCTCGAACTGACCAATGACGCGGTCGACCAGTTCGCCGCCGAGTTCGAACACACGCTGCAACTGCGCAAACGCGCGTTGCGCACGCTGAGCCGCATCACACGCAAGGACAACATCCAGTTCGACGGGCTGGCACGCGTGTCGCATGTGACCGATGCCACCGACTGGCGCGTGGAATATCCGTTCGTGGTGCTGCACCCGGACAGCGAGGCCGAAGTGGCTCCGCTGGTGCGCGCCTGCATCGAGCTCGGCCTGACGCTGATCCCGCGCGGCGGCGGCACCGGCTATACCGGCGGCGCCATCCCGCTGACCAAATATTCCGCGGTCATCAACACCGAGAAGCTCGACACGCTGTCACCGGTGGAGCAGCTGACGCTGCCGGGACTTTCCGAACCCTACGCCACCATCCATTGCGGCGCCGGCGTGGTGACGCGCCGCGTGATGGAGGCGGCGGAACACAACGGGCTGGTGTTCGCGGTCGATCCGACCTCGGCTGACGCCTCCTGCATCGGCGGCAACGTGGCCATGAACGCGGGCGGCAAGAAGGCCGTGCTGTGGGGCACTGCGCTGGACAACCTGGTCTCGTGGAAGATGGTCACGCCCGACGGACTGTGGATGACCGTGGAGCGCATCGACCACAACCTCGGCAAGATCCACGACACCGAGAACGCGCACTTCCGCATCTCGCGTTTCGAGGCCGACGGCAAGACGCCGCACGGCGCACCGGAGACGCTGACCATACGCGGCAGCGGGTTCCGCAAGGCCGGACTCGGCAAGGACGTGACCGACAAATTCCTGTCCGGCCTGCCCGGCATCCAGAAGGAAGGCTGCGACGGCATCATCACCTCGGCGCGCTTCATCCTGCATCGTGCGCACGCGCACACCCGCACCGTGTGCCTGGAGTTCTTCGGCACGGTGCGCGAGGCGGTGCCCGCCATCGTCGAGATCACCGGTTACTTCGACCGCCGCAACGGCAGCTCGCCCGCACTGCTGGCCGGGCTGGAACACCTGGACGAGCGCTACCTGAAGGCGGTGGGCTATGCCACCAAATCGAAGCGCGGCACGCGGCCGAAGATGGTGCTGGTCGCCGATGTGGTAGGCGACGACGAACGCGCGGTGGGCGAAGCCGCTTCAGAGATCGTGCGCATGGCCAACCTGCGCCACGGCGAGGGCTTCATCGCCGTCTCCGCCGAGGCACGCAAGAAGTTCTGGCTGGACCGCGCGCGCACCGCCGCGATCGCCAAACATACCAACGCGTTCAAGATCAACGAGGATGTGGTGATCCCGTTGCCGCGCATGGGCGATTATTGCGACGGCGTGGAGTGCATCAACATCGAACTGTCGCTCGACAACAAGCTGAAGCTGATCGACGCATTGACCGAGTTCTTCGCCGGCGAACTGCCGCTGTACTATCAGGACGATGCGCAGCTCGGCGATGCCGAACTGCTCGGCAACCGCCAACAGCAGGCGAAAGAGTTGCTGGCCGCCGTCCGCACCCACTGGCAATGGCTGCTGGACAACCTCGATGCTCCGGCAGCCGATATCCCCGGCAGCAACGGGCTGAGCGGCAGCGTGTTTCAGGCCTTGCAGGACCGCAGCGTGCGCGCCTCGTGGAAACGCGAAGTGCGCGAACCGTTGTGCCAGATCTTCAGCGGCCGCACCTATCAAACCATCCTCGAACAATGCGAAGCGATCCATGCGCGCGTGCTAAAGAGCCGCGTGTTCGTGGCGCTGCACATGCATGCCGGCGATGGCAACGTGCACACCAACATTCCGGTCAACTCCGACGACTACGCCATGCTGCAACAGGCCTACGGCGCGGTGGACCGCATCATGCAGCTGGCGAAGGACTTGGGCGGCGTGATCTCGGGCGAGCATGGCATCGGCATCACCAAGTTCGACTTCCTCGAGGAAGCGGAGATCGCACCGTTCACCGCCTACAAGCAGAAGGTCGATCCGGAAGGACGCTTCAACAAGGGCAAGCTGCTCCAGGGCAGCAACCTCGAGCATGCCTACACCCCCAGCTTCAACCTGATGGAGCTGGAGAGCCTGATCTTGGAGAAGAGCGAGCTGGGCAACATCTCCGACTCGATCAAGGACTGCCTACGTTGCGGCAAGTGCAAACCGGTGTGCAACACCCACGTGCCGCGCGCCAACCTGCTCTATTCGCCGCGCAACAAGATCCTCGCCACTTCGCTGCTGATCGAGGCCTTCCTGTATGAAGAGCAGACGCGGCGCGGCGTCTCCATCGCGCATTTCGACGAGTTCAACGATGTGGCCGACCACTGCACGGTGTGCCACAAGTGCGAGAGCCCGTGCCCGGTCGACATCGACTTCGGCAACGTGTCGATGGCGATGCGCAACTTCCTGCGCAAGCAGGGGCAGAAGAAATTCAACCCGGTCAGCGCGCTCTCCATGCTGTATCTCAACAGCACCGACCCGGCCACCATCAAGGCGCTACGCAAGGTGATGATCCAGTGGAGCTACAAAGCGCAGCGCCTGGGTCATAGCCTCGCCAAACACTTTGGCTTGTACCGCGCGCAGACCGCGCATCCGCCGGCCACCGTGGGCAAGCCGCCCATCGTCGCGCAGGTGATCCACTTCGTGAACAAACCGCTGCCCGCCAAGGTGGCGAGCAAGACCGTGCGCGCGATGCTCGACATCGAGGACAACACCATCGTGCCGGTGATCCGCGACCCGCGCAAAGCCGGCGAGGACAGCGAGGCGGTGTTCTATTTCCCCGGCTGTGGTTCGGAGCGGTTGTATAGCGAGATCGGCCTGGCGACCCAGGCCATGCTGTTCGACCTCGGCGCCACCACGGTGCTGCCGCCGGGCTACCTGTGCTGCGGCTATCCGCAGACCTCGGCCGGCTTCGAGGATAAGGGCAGCCAGATCACCACCGACAACCGCGTACTGTTCCACCGTGTGGCGAATACACTCAACTACCTCGACATCAAGACCGTGGTGGTGTCGTGCGGCACCTGCATGGACCAGTTGCTGCAATACCAGTTCGACAAGATATTCCCCGGCTGCCGCCTGCTCGACATCCACGAGTACCTGCTGGAAAAAGGTGTGAAACTGGAGGGCGTGAGCGGGACGCGCTACATGTACCACGACCCCTGCCACACGCCGATGAAGACCTACCAGCCGATCAAGGTGGTGAACCAATTGATGGGCAGCGAGGTACCGCTGAACGAACGCTGCTGCGGCGAAGCCGGCACCTTCGCCATGACGCGGCCGGATGTGGCCACGCAGGTGAGATTCCGCAAGGAAGAGGAACTGCGCAAGACCGCCGCCGCCCTGCGTGCCGATGGCACCGACAAGGTGAAGATTCTCACCTCCTGCCCTGCCTGCCAACAAGGCCTGTCGCGCTACACCGAGGATGTGCAGGCCGAAGCCGGTTATGTGGTGGTGGAAATGGCCAAGCATCTGCTCGGCAAGAACTGGCTCGGCGACTATGTCGCCAAGGCCAATGAGGGCGGTATCGAACGCGTGCTGCTATAGGAGCGAACATGTTGCCACTGGACCCGACCGACGACCTCGCCAAACCCGCTTTCACCGATGCGGCCTCTTGTGCGAAGTGGCTGAGCCAGCTGCAACTGACCAATCTCAACCTGGCGCACGGCTCGCTGCGCACGCAACTGGACGAGCTCAACCGCCATGCGATGCGCGGCAAGGAACGTCTACAGACGCTGGAGACCCTGCGCGAGACCGTCGCCACGGTGCAGGCCGATTTCGGCAAGAAACTGCTCGGCAAGAAACTGCCGCTCGCCGACGAGGAGTTCCTCTCGCTCATCGCCTCGTCCAACCTGTGGCAGGGCATGCTCAACGGTTATCTGCGCTGCTTCCAGTCGCGCGATGCGGGCGATGCCTCGCTCGCCGCCGAGGGCGCGCTGCTGGCTCACCGTTGCCTGCTGTACAGCGGCTTGCAGCTCGCCGAATTCCTGCGTGCCGGCTACGAGCCGGACGGCAAATCATGGCAACGCCTCCATTCGATCTATGCACATATCGAGCAACAGGGACTGCAACAGGAAGCAGTGGCCGACAAATACAGCCGTAGCGGCCGTGCCGTCTCCGGCCGCACGCTGTTTGCCAAGATGCTGCTGCTGCACCGCGCGCGCCTGCTCGGGCTGACGCGCAGCCAGTGGCACATCGTCGACCGCTGGCTGGAACAGTGGGGCGACACCTTCACCATCGAGCCGCGCTGCAGCATGAGCAAGGAAGACGCGCCGCCGCTGGCGGTCGACCTGGCGGGTATGCACGGGCTGGTGCCGGTAGCCCGCGCCACGGCCGAACCGGGCATGCGCTATCTGGCAATGGTGCCGTTGTCCAAACTCATCCGCGTGAAGACCATCCTGTTGCAGCAGGGGCAAACGCCGCAGCAGGTTGAACTGGGCGACGAGCTGAACAGCAAGGACTGCACCGAGCTGCTCAACCGCCTGCACGCCTGCTGGTGCGAGAAGCGCAACGAATCGCTCGTCGATGAGATGCGCGATACCGCCACCGTGCAACTGTGCAACGGGCTGGAAAAGATCTATGCGCATATCGCCGGCAAGCCATTCAAAACGCCTGCCAGCGGCGGCATCGCCGACAAAGAAAAACAAAAGCAGATCGAGACATTCGGCCGCGTGCTGGACGAGACCGACCACCACAAGATATCCCAGCTCGGCTTTCTCGCCGAGGAATGGCTGGTGGAAGAGGATGGTTTGCTGCATGGGCGGCTGTTGCGCAAGACGACGTTCGGCGAACGCCTGGGTCTGAACCAGATCGTCTGCGTGCACAAACCGGAAGCCGCCACCTACCGCGTCGGCGTGACCACACTGGTCAGCGTCTCCCGCAGCGGCCAGCTCTACATCGGTGTGCGTTACCTGCCCGGCCTGCCACAAGCCGTTATCGCGCGCGGCAGCGCCAGCGGCAATCTGGCTTCCGGCGCAACGGCCGCGCTGCTGCTGCCGGAGATGGCCAACCTGCGCATCCCCGCCAGCCTCATCCTGCCGCGCGACTGGTTCCATGCCGGTCGCCAGATTGAACTCGCCTTGCCGGAGAACAAGAAGCAGAATGTGGCGCTGGGGATCAGCGTGGAAAAGGGCGCCGATTACGAGCGTGTGAGTTTCACTGCGAAGGGCTGACTTCCTGCCAGCGCCGCTTGGCCGGAAAAACGATGCTGAACGTGCTGCCCTCGCCTTCCTCGCTGGCAATCTCGAGTTGTGCCTGATGGCGCATGGCGATGTGTTTGACGATAGCCAATCCCAGGCCGGTACCGCCCGTTTCGCGTGAGCGGCTGCGGTCGACCCGGTAGAAACGCTCGGTCAGGCGCGGGATGTGCTGCGGCGCGATGCCGATGCCGCTGTCGCTCACGCTGAACGCCATCTGGCCGTCCGGCTGCTCGCTCCAGCGTATGACGATCTCGCCGTCCTGCGGTGTGTAGCGGATCGCATTGCTCACCAGGTTGCCGAAAGCGCTATGCAGCTCGCTCACGCTACCGCTGATGCAAGCCTCACTCTCCATCTCGAGCCGGATATCATGCTGGCCGTTGCTGAGCGACCGCCCCTCTTCATGCAATACACGCACCAGTTCCGGCACGCAGACCTTCTCTTCCTGCACGGTGTTCTGCGCGTTCTCCAGCCGCGACAGAGTGAGCAGGTCGTCCACCAGGCTCTCCATGCGCGAGGTCTGCTCGCCCATCAGGTGCAGGGCGCGCCGCGCCATGTCGTTGTCCAACTTGGGCATATCCTGCAACGTCTCGACGAAGCCGTTCACCACGGTGAGCGGCGTGCGCAGCTCGTGCGAGACGTTGGCGACGAAGTCGCGGCGCATGGTCTCGGCGCGCTCGAACTGGGTGATGTCGCGGCTGATCAGCAGCCGCTTGTTGCTGCCGTAGGCGATCAGCTTCACCGACAGCACCGTGCCTTCGTGGCGCATGTCGCGCATCTTCAGCGGTTCGCTAAAGCTCTTCATCGCAAGGTATTGCACGAATTCCGGCTGCCTCGCGAGGTAGGTGATCTGCTGGCCGATGTCGCGCCCGACATCCAGGCCGAAGTGACGCTCGGCCAGCGGGTTGCACCATTCGATGCGATCCGCCTCATCCAGGATCACCACGCCCTCGGGTAGCGCCGAGGTGGCCTGTTCCATCTGGCGCAAGGCATCGGCATGTTGCTGGCGCTCCTGGCGGCGGCGCTTGGTCAGGGTATTGAGCTTGGAGAAGACGTCCTCCCACAGGCCGCTGCCGTCAGGCACGCCGCGCGTGTCTGGATCTTCCAGCCAATATTCGAATGCCGCGAGATTGCGCAGATGGAGGAACAGGCGCACCGAAACGCCGATGCCGAAGAACAGCGCCGCCGGCAAAGCGCCCACCAGCACCCACACCAGCACGACCAGCACCAGCAGGAACAGGAAGAACGGATGGACGATGGCGCGCTGCCAGAAATCGCTCACTGCAAGACCTCAAAATTTGACTGGCGGCATTATAAGCGGTGATGCGCAGCGCAAACCAAGCGGAAGCGTCATTCCTTGGAAAAACGGTAGCCGCTGCCGCGCACGGTCTGCACCAGCGCATCCACGCCGGAAGGCTCCAGCGCCTGACGCAGGCGGCGGATGTGCACGTCGACGGTGCGCTCTTCGACGAACACATGGTCGCCCCACACATGGTCGAGCAGCTGTGCGCGGCTGTAGACACGTTCGGGATGGGTCATGAAGAAATGCAGCAGACGGAACTCCGTAGGCCCAAGCTCGACGTTGGCGCCGTTGACGCTCACGCGATGCGTGGTAGGCGACAGTTCCAGTCCTTCCACGCGCACGGTCTCGTCGCTCATCTGCGGCGCGCGGCGGCGCAGTACGGCGCGGATGCGCGCCATCAGTTCGCGCGGCGAGAACGGCTTGGTGATGTAGTCGTCGGCTCCTGATTCCAGTCCGAGGATCTTGTCGCGCTCGTCGGTACGCGCCGTCAGCATGATGATGGGGATGTCGCGCGTGCGCGAATCGGCGCGCAAGCGCCGCGCCAGCTCGACGCCGGAGGTGCCCGGCAGCATCCAGTCGAGCAGGATGAGGTCGGGCAAGGCGCGATTGATGTGTCCCAGCGCCGCTTCGGCATCATGGGCCTGGATGGCGCGGAAACCGCACTGCGCCACATTGAAGGCCAGCAGTTCCTGGATCGCCGGTTCGTCTTCCACCAGCAGTATGTTCGCAGTCGTCATGTTTCTCTCCATCTCTCGTTTCAGTCTGCCTGCGATGGTATGAAAGAATTATGACAGCAACATGACAGTCAGGTGGAATGCTCGACCTGTGCCGCGATGTGATGGTTCGGGCGGCGGTGCGGTTCCGCATGCCGGCCGATGAAATTGGGCAGCAGCGAGCCGATGATCATGCTGCTCATGCTCACCATCAGGCCGATCAGTTGTGCAGGCCAGACTTCCGATGGCTCGAACACTTCGCACAGTATCCAGGTCGAGAGGCCGAGCACCATCGCACAAAGTGCGCCCTGAGTATTGGCACGCTTCCAGTACAAGCCGAGCAGCAGCGGCGGGAAGGCGGCGACCAGGGTGATCTTGTAGGCGTTCTCCACCATCTTGAAGATGGACAGTTCGGCATTCAACGCCACCCCGAGCACGATCACGCCGAAGCCCCACAGGGTGATCCGCATCGCCAGCAGGAACTGGCGGTCGTTCATGCCTTTGAGGATGAAGTGCTTGAGGATGTTTTCGGTGAACGCTACCGAGGGCGCCAGCAGGGTGGCCGATGAGCAGCTCATGATGGCCGACAGCAACGCGCCGAAGAAGATCACCTGCGCGAATACCGGGGTGTGCTCGAGGATCAGCGTCGGCAGGATCAGCTGCGAATCCTGCTCCAGCAATTCGCCAAACACCTTGGGATCGACCAGCGTGGCGGAATAGGCCAGGAACATCGGTACGAAGGCGAACACGAAATACAGCGAGCCACCCAGCACCGAGCCGCGTACAGCGGTCTGCTGGTTCTTCGCGGCGGTGATGCGCTGGAACACGTCCTGTTGCGGAATGGAGCCCAGCATCATGGTGAGCCAGGCGCCGATGAACGGCACCCAATGGGTGTAGTCGCCCTGCGGGAAGAAATTGAGCTTGCCCGCCGCTTCGGCATGCGCCACCACCACCCCTACCCCGCCGGTCATGCCGCTGACGAACCAGGCGATGAACAGCATGCCGCACATGATCACCGTCATCTGCACGAAGTCGAGCAGCGCCACCGACCACATGCCGCCAAAGGTGGTGTAGGTCAGCACGATCAGTGCGCCAATCACCATGCCGGTCTCCTGCGACACCGCGCCGCCGCTCACCACGTTGAACACCAACCCCAGCGCCATGATCTGCGCCGACACCCAGCCGAGATAGGACACCACGATGCAGATCGCCGCGATCAGTTCGACGGCCTTGTTGTAGCGCACGCGATAGAAGTCGCCGATGGTCAGCAGGTTCATGCGGTACAGCTTGTTGGCGAAGAACAGACCGGCGAGGATCAGGCACAGGCTGGCACCGAACGGGTCGGCCACCACGCCGCCCATGCCCTCTTTCACGAACGTCGCCGAGATGCCCAGCACCGTCTCCGCGCCGAACCAGGTGGCGAACACCGTCGCGGTGACGATGGGCAGCGGCAGGTGGCGGCCGGCAACGGCAAAGTCCTTGGCGTTATGCACACGCGTCGCGGCATACAGGCCGATACCGATGGAAACCAGCAGATAGAGAACGACGAACCAGATCAGCATGGGGCACTCCGTCACGATTAACGCCGCGCATTTTAAATCAAGACGCCGACACGGCCGCAATGAAAAAGGCTCCCGCAGGAGCCTTTTCAGTCCGGTATGAAGCGGGACGCTTACAGTTCCTTGGCGTGCTTCGCCAGGTACTGGGCAACACCTTCGGTCGAGGCGTTCATGCCGGCCTTGCCTTTGTTCCAGCCTGCCGGGCAGACTTCGCCGTGCTCTTCGGTGAATTGCAGCGCATCGACCATGCGCAGCATCTCGTCGATGTTACGTCCGAGCGGCAGATCGTTCACCACCTGGTGACGCACCGTACCGGCGCGGTCGATCAGGAACGAACCGCGGAAAGCCACACCGGCGGCGTCGAACTCAACATCATAGGCCTTGCAGATCTCGTGCTTGACGTCGGCGATCAACGGATACTGGACCTGGCCGATACCGCCCTTCTCGACCGGGGTGTTCTTCCAGGCCAGGTGGGTGAATTGCGAGTCGATGGATACGCCGATGACTTCGACGTTGCGCTTCTTGAATTCGTCCAGGCGATGGTTGAACGCGATCAGTTCGGAAGGGCAGACGAATGTGAAGTCCAGCGGGTAGAAGAACACCACGGCATATTTGCCATTGATGTATTTCTTGAAATTGAAGGTTTCGTTGATCTCGTTGTTGCCCATAACGGCGACAGCGCTGAAATCGGGGGCTTGCTTACCTACGAGTACGGCCATGATGATCTCCTTGAAATGGGTGGGACTTGGTTGACTGAAATGCTAGGGTATGAAATTTACCAGATGCGCCAAGGGTGTCAACCGGATGATGCTAATTTTCCGAGACCGTATCGCCCCAATCGAACTGCACGCGGTGCAATTGCGCGTAGACGCCGCCCTTAGCCAGCAGCTCGGCGTGCGTCCCCGTCTCGACGATCCTGCCCTTTTGCATGACTACGATGCGGTCGGCCTTCTCGATGGTGGACAGGCGGTGGGCGATGACCAACGTGGTGCGCCCCTGCATCAGCGTCTCCAGCGCGGCCTGCACATGGCGCTCGGACTCGCTGTCCAGCGCTGAAGTGGCCTCGTCCAGGATCAGGATGGGCGCGTCTTTCAGGATCGCGCGCGCGATGGCGATGCGCTGGCGCTGACCGCCGGACAGGCGTACCCCCTTCTCGCCGACCAGCGTATCCAAGCCTTGCGGCAGATCGCGGATGAATTCCATGGCATGCGCCGCTGTCGCCGCCGCGACGATCTCGCTTTCCGACACTTCGCGTGTCTGGCCGTAGGCGATGTTGGCCGCGATGGTATCGTTGAACAGCACCACCTCCTGGCTCACCAAGGCGATGTTGGCGCGCAGGCTGGCCAATGTCAGGTCGCGGATGTCTTGCCCGTCCAGTGTGATGCGTCCGCTGGTCGGCGTATAGAAGCGCGGCACCAGATTGGCCATGGTGCTCTTGCCGCTGCCCGAAGCGCCGACCAGCGCCACCGACATGCCGGCCGGAATGTCGAGACAGATATCGTCCAGCGCCAATCTGTCATCCGCTTGGTACGACAGGCTGACATGCTCGAACGCCAGAGTGCCGGTGGTGCGGCTCATCAACGCCTTGCCGGTATCCGTTTCGCCCGGGGTGTCGATCAGTTCGAACACGCTCTCCGAAGCGGCCAGGCCGCGCTGCATATATTCAGCGACACTAGTGAGCCGCTTCAACGGTGCGGTCAGCATCAGCATGGCCGCGACAAAAGACAGGAAGCTGCCGATCGTGGTGGCGTCCGTTTGGGCTTGCTGGATGGCGAGATAGACGATGGCGGCCAGTGCGATAGCCGCCACGAGTTGTACGATGGGCACGTTGGCGGCGGCGGCGGCCGCCTGCTTCATGGCATGGCGGCGCACCCAGTTGGATTCCTCGTTGAAGCGCCGCTGCTCGTAATCCTGCCCACCGAACAGCTTGACCACCTTGTGCGCAGTCACGCTCTCTTCGATCACCTGGGTGATGCTGCCCATGGCCCGCTGCGATTCGCGGCTGGATGAGCGCAAGCGCCGGTTGATGGTGCTGATCACAAACGCCACGACCGGCGCGATCAGCAGCGACAGCATGGTCAGCTTCCAGTCCAGGTACAGCAGCCAGCCGAGCAGACCGACGATGATGATGGAATCGCGAATGATGATGGTGACCGCGCTGGTGGCGGCGGCGGTGACCTGTGTCACGTCAAAGATCAGCTTCGAAATCAGCGCACCGGTGGCATGGTCGTCGTAGAAGCGGGTCGGCAGCGACATGAGCTTGCGGAACATCTCGGCGCGCAGGTCCATCACCAGTTTATTACCCACCCAGTTGATGGCATAGGTGCCGATGAAGCCGGCCACGCCGCGCACAAAGAAAATGGCCAGGATGAAAATCGGCGCCCAGCGGATGACGCTGTCATCCTTTTCCACAAAAGTGCCGTCCAGGAAGGGCTTGAGCAAAGCCGGCAGCAGCGGCTCGGTCGCCGCCGTTATCGCCATGCAGATGACGGAGATGGCGAACACCTTCCAGTAGGGACGGACGTAAGTCAGCAGCCGCAGGTAAAGCTGGGTAGAGGTCATCTGCTGCTTGCTGCGTCCAGCGGGTTCAGCCACAACAGGTTAAACGGCTTTGTTGTCGCGTTGCACCTTGCCGGTGAGCACGGCATGGATCATCTGCACGATAACGGCGCAGCCGACATAGAGCACGGTCACTTCGACGTAAGAACCATAGTATTGCGACACGCTGGCGACATAGTCGGCCGCACTCATGCTGTCGAAATAGCCGGCAAGCAGATAGAAGCTCACATTGGCGATGACGAAAGCCAGGCTGCCCGCTGCCACGGTAGCTGCCGCCAAACCCAACAGACCCTTGCCGGAAAAGTCATAACGCGGCGCATACCAACGGCCGACGAACCACAGGCTGGCATAAGCCACCATCAGGAAACCGTAAGCCGAGGTCACGCACCATGCGCTCACGTTATTGAAATTGATCGCGTAATAGTCGACCAAGGCTGCTTCCACCAGCAACAGCGCCATCACCGCCAGTGCCCCGCGCACACGCCCGAGGAACAGCCCGCCCAGAAAGAACACCGCATACGAAGCGTCCGGCAACGCCGCCACCGAGCCGAAGTGGTTATAGCGCGTCAGCGCGATCAACGAGAGCAGTGCCGCGCCTATCCATACTGTTTGATTCTGCAAGATTTTCATGTTGACTCCTTGTACATTGCCGCCAATTCCGAATTGGCGGCAACTTTAACAGAAAAGGCAAAATTTCGCCGTCCCTAATGTTACATACGGTAGCTCAGACCCATATAGAACGTACGCCCCGCCAAGGGGTAGGCGTTGTATTTCCCCGCAGTGAACTGGCTGCTGACCGCATAGTTAAAGTACTTGCGATCAAACAGATTGTTCACCGATGCGTTCAATTGCAATGCCCCCATTTCGTGCGCCAGCTTGAGGTCGACCAATGAGTAGGCCGGAATCTTCATCCCAAGCGTATTGGGCTCGTCGTTTTCCATGAATTGGGAACCCACGTAGCTCCAGGCCGCATTCAGCCGCGTCTGCTCACTAACCATCCACGACGCCGCCATGCTGGCTTTACGGCTCGCAACCAAGGGAACGCGCTTGCCAGCCCATATACCTGAGAGGAAGCGGGCATCGGTGTAGGTATAGGCCGCATTCAACATCACATCGGCCAGCGCCTGCCACTTGCCATCCAACTCCATCCCTTGGCGGCGCGAAGGCTCCAGATTGGTGTTGCCCACCCCGGTGCCGAACGGGTCGAGGTGGATCTCGTCGTACACCTTGTTGCTGAACACCGCCGCGCGCCAGCTTCTGTCCCGTACACGCTGGTCAAGCCACAACTCGCTGCCCACCACTGTCTGCGGGCGCAGGAATTGGAACTGGTTGGTAAAGGCTGGACCGTATTCGTATATCTCATCCACATTGGCAAAGCGGAAACTGCGTCCGGTCTTACCATTTACTGCCAGTCCCGAATCAAGCTGGTGTCGCAAACCGATTTCATGCGCACTCTTTGAAGCGGAGAATGATCCCGCCGGCGCAGCTGAACCAAAGAAAGCACCGGGTGCGGCACCGTCGTAGACGTCGCTACCGTTCATGGCTATCCGCTCATTGCGGAATCCGGCCAGCAGAGTGGTCGCACCGGAAAGTTGTGTGGTGTTCTGCACATACCATGCATCGTTATGCTGACTCATGGCGATACGGTTGATGGGCTGGTTGATATTCGCCGGAGAATTGGAAATCCGCTGGGAATAGTCCCAGCGATGCACGTCCACGCCGACTACCAGCGAGCTCTCGCCGCCCATCTCATGCGGAATGCGTACGCGAGGAGTCAATGAATTCACGGTCAGGTCGCCGTCACGATAAGAAGGAAATCCGCCAAAATCGAAATACGATTTCTGGTTCTTGCTGCGACGAGCGATACCGATGTTGAGGTCTGCCCCGGCCACATCCTGCTGCCACTCCAATGCCAACTGGTTGCCATCGCGGCTGGCATAGTCCAGCGGAGTGGTGGCGCCGCGCGGGTCGGTACTCACCTGATCCACGCCCAGTGCCGGCTGCACTGTGCGCGCCCCGGGCAGCCTGATTGTTTGCTGATCCATCGCCATCTTGAAAACCAATTCACCCGCCTCGGTCAGCCAGCGAACGTTCGCTTGGACATTGGCCTGATCGTTGCGATTGTTTGCGCGATAGCCGCGCGCGCCAAATTTGCTGGCGGTCACATCAATACCCGCTTTGCCATTGAAATAACCACCGCCGGCCTGCACGTCGCTCGTGCCGTAACTGCCGCCCCGCACGCTCAGTGCACCATGGCTCCCCTGCTGCGAGGAAGTGCGGGTGATGATGTTGATGACCCCGCTGCTTGCACCGTCGCCGTACAACACAGCGCCACTACCGCGCACGATCTCGATGCGTTCGATAGCCGCAAACGGGATTGCCGACCACTGCACGCCCGATAAATCGGCGTCCGTGATACGCCGTCCATCCAGCAGAATCAATGTGTTCTGCCCTGATGCCGCGCCAAAGCCGCGCATATCCACCGACGCAGAAGCCGCGTTATTTCCGAACAGGTCGCGTGCCGCAATACCGGCTTGCGCCGAAAGCAATTCGGGTAAGGTACGAGCGCTGCTTTGCCGAATATCTTCCTGTGTGATCACCGTCACGTTGACAGGCTTGTTTGCCAATTTATCTTCGAAGCGGGTAGCTGTAACTACGACTTCGTCCAGCGTTTCGGTGGCGGCTTGCGCCACGGAGGTAGCCGCAAAAATCATTGCGGCAAAAAGATGTTTCCGTTTCATGATGCTTCCTAGATTTAAGTTCCAAGCGTCCCCGTTGGAACATTGAACAAAATCAGGAAAGCGGAGAAAAACAAGAATGACTCTGGCAGAACGAGCATCCATGCGCCTCCCGCGCACTTCCTGAACCTCGTCCAAGGCCGGTATCCGGGCTCGCAAGACCAAACGCATCGCCTTCCCATGCTTGTGCACAGTGGCTGGTTGATGCATCCACACTTGCTTACCGTTGCGGGGGCAGCACAGGTATCGGAGTTAATGCTTCCTCACCTGTTTCCCGTTTAACTGAAAGGCTCGCGCCTTTCTGCACCTTGAAGCGGCCGCAATTGTAGCAGAGCCTTTTCACAAAAATTCCAAAGCACTTGCAAAACACAGCGTTAGCAATTGACTTAACAGGCTTTTTAAAATTATAGTTCGAGCATGCACAGCGAACTCGACGCCCTCGACCAGAAATTATCGCAATTGGTACAACTCACTCAGCGCCTGCGCGCCGAGAATCAGCAATTGCGCCAAGAGATCGCAGCGGCACTCAGTCAGCAGCGCAAGAGTCAGGACAAGGTCGACGAAGCCGCCCGACGCCTGGAAAAACTGCTTACCCAACTTCCCGAGGACGCATCATGAGCAAGATCAGTTCGCTGGATGTGACCATCCTCGACCGCGAGTTGCGCGTCGCCTGCCCCGAAGATGAGCGCGCCGAACTGCTCGATGCCGTCGCCTATCTGGACAAGAAGATGCGCGAGATCCGCGACGCCGGCAAGATCGCCTCGATCGAACGCATCGCCATCATGGCCGCGCTCAACATCACCCACGAACTGCTCACCACCCGCGTCGGCGGCGGTTTTGACCTGGCCGATTTGAAGCGTAGAATGGGTGCCATGCAGGCAACCATCGATGCTGCTTTGGCGGAACAGGATGAGTTGTTTTAAGGTTGCTCCTGCGGTGTTCGTGAGGTTCATAACTTCTTAGAACCAATGAGCTTAATGCTATGGTTGTGCCCCATCAAAACCACCGTTGTGATCATCCCTCGCGGATGAACCTGAAGTGGCCGGGAATCGACCCATCTTGAACCCCGGTTCAAGAACATTGGACCAACGGCACAGGCGGGGCTTTATTCCAGTGCGATCTTCCGGGGTCGCACTTTTCTTTTGTGGAGTTGGAACGTGCGTTACTGGTTGATGAAATCCGAACCCTCCGATGTCAGCATCGACGACTTGGCCGCGATGAAAGACCAGACCGTGGCTTGGTACGGCGTGCGCAACTACCAAGCGCGCAACTTCATGCGCGACCAGATGCAGGTCGGCGACGGTGTGCTGTTCTATCACTCCAACTGCAAGGAACCCGGCATCGCCGGCATCGCACAAGTCAGCAGCACCGCCTATCCCGATGCCACGCAGTTCGACAGGAAGAGCAAATACTTCGACGCGAAGGCCACGCAAGAGACGCCACGCTGGTTCAATGTCGATGTGCAGCTGGTAAAGAAGATCGCACTCATCTCCATCGAAGAGCTCAAGCGTCACCCCGAACTGGAGAACATGCGCACGCTGCAACGCGGCAATCGCCTGTCCATCACCCCGCTCGACCCGGCGGAGTGGCGCTTCATCACTACCAAGCTGGCACACGGATAATGGAGTGGATCGCCGCTTATCTGGCGCTGGGCGCAGTCGCCGGATTCCTCGGCGGCATGTTCGGCATCGGCGGCGGCACCATACTGGTCCCGGTGTTGCTGATGCTGTTCGAGGCGCAACACTTCCCCGCGCAACACGCCATGCACCTGGCACTGGGCAGCGCGATGGCCGTCATCCTGTTCACCTCCATCGCCAGCATGCACAAGCACCACCAGCACGGCGCGGTGAACTGGCAGGTCGTGCGCCGCATCACCCCCGGCATCCTGCTCGGCACCGCCATCGGCACTCTCGTCGCCGCCAGCATCTCACCCTTTTTTCTCACCATATTCTTCGCGCTGTTCGTGCTGTTCGCGGCATCGCAGATCCTGCTCGATGTGCAGCCGCATGCCTCGCGCCAACTGCCCGCCCTCGCCGGCATGACGCTGACGGGAACCTTCACCGGATGGATCAGCACCCTGGTCTCCGTCGGCGGCGGCACCATCACCGTACCGTTCCTGATCTGGTGCAACGTACCGATACGTCACGCCATCGGCACCGCCTCCGCCATCGGCTTCCCCATCGCTGTCGGCGGCACTATTGGTTACATCCTCACCGGCATGCACGTTACAGGCTTGCCGGCTTCCAGCTTGGGGTACGTTTATCTGCCGGCCATGCTGGGCTGTGCCATCGTGAGTGTCATCACCGCCCCGATAGGCGCGAAGACGGCGCATCGCACAAATGTGGTGGTATTACGGAAATTGTTTGCGGTGTTGCTGATCGGACTCGCAGCAAAAGTGTTGTGGAAGGTACTGGCCTAAGCACCGAGATACGCCCGCTGCACCGCATCGCTCCCCAGCAGCTCACTCGCCGCACCCGACAGGGTGATCGCTCCGCTCTCCAGCACATAGCCGCGTTGCGCGGCTTCCAGCGCCAGCTTGGCGTTCTGTTCGACCAGCAAAATAGTCACGCCTTGGGCAGAGATGTCGCGTATGGTCTCGAAGATCTTTTCCACCATCAGCGGGGCGAGACCCATGCTGGGTTCATCCAGCATCAGCAAGATCGGATGACTCATCAATGCGCGCGCCATGGCGACCATCTGCTGTTCGCCACCGGAGAGGGTGCCCGCAAGTTGCGTGCGGCGCTCGGCCAAGCGGGGGAACAACGCATATTGGCGTTCCAAGTCGGTGGCGGTCTCCACCTTGTCGCGGCGCACGTAGGCGCCCATCAGCAGATTCTCTTCCACCGTGAGCCGCGCGAAGATGCCGCGACCTTCCGGCACGAGGGCAATACCATTGGCCACGCGCCGGTGCGCGGGAACATTGAGCAAGGATTCATTGCGGTAGCTGAGCGTGCCGGCGGCGGGATGCAGCAATCCGGCCAGCGCCTTGAGTGTAGTGGTCTTGCCCGCACCGTTGCTGCCGATGAGGGTGACGAGCTCGCCTTGGGCGATGGTGAGGCTGATGCCTTTGATCGCCTGGATGCCGCCGTAGGAAACTTTCAGGTTGTCGACTTCGAGCAGATTCATGCCGCCTCCCCGCCCAGATAGGCGGCGATCACCGCCTTGTCGCGGCGCACTTCTTCCGGCACGCCCTCGGCGATCTTCCTGCCGTAGTCCAGCACGGCAATGCGGTCGCACAAGCCCATGATGAGTTTAACGTCGTGCTCGATGAGCAGCACGGTGATACCGCTAGCGCGTATCTTTTGCAGCAACGCTTTCAAGGTAACCGTCTCGGTGGCGTTCATGCCGGCGGCTGGTTCGTCCAGCGCGAGCAGCTTCGGTTCGGTGGCCAGCGCGCGCGCGATCTCGAGACGGCGCTGTTCGCCATAGGAAAGATGCTTGGCCAGAGTCTGGTGCGCGCAGGTGATACCGACATAATCCAGCAATTCGCGGGCGCGCTGCACGGTGGCGCGCTCTTCGGCGCGGGCGGCGGCGTTGCGCGTGAGCGCACCCCAGATGCCGGTGCGCGTGCGCAAATGGCGGCCGACCATGATGTTCTCCAGTGCCGTCATGTTGGCGAACAGGCGGATGTTCTGGAAGGTGCGCGCGATGCCGGCTTGTGCCAGCAGGTGCGGTTTGCAGCGCGTGTAGCTTTGCCCGTCGAACTGGAATCCACCGCTATCAAGTTGATACAAGCCGGTGACCACGTTAAACAGCGTGGTCTTGCCCGCACCGTTAGGGCCAATCAGGCCGTAGATCTCGCCCTGCTTGATATGCAGCGATACATCGGCCAGCGCATGCACGCCACCGAAGTGCTTGCCGACACTGGTCAGCTCCAGCAGACGATCACTTGCTGGCGTCATACACCGTCTCCTGCTCCTGATGCAGCACACCGTCGTCGGCATCGAATTCGCGGCGACGCTGAGTGGACGGCCACAGTCCGGCCGGACGCCACAGCATCACCAGGATCAACGCGAGGCCGAACATCAGCATGCGCAGACTTTCCGGATCGACCACAACCTTGCCGAACAGCGCCTGCTGCACCGGTCCCGCCGCGTTGCGGAACAGCTCCGGCAGCGCCACCAGCAGCACGCCGCCGAGCACCACGCCGCCGATGTTGCCCATGCCACCCAGCACTACCATGCACAACACCATGATGGACTCCATCAGGCTGAAGCTCTCCGGGCTGACGAAGCCCTGGAAGCCGGCGAACAAGCCGCCGGAAATGCCGCCGAAGGTGGCGCCCATGGCGAAGGCGAGCAGCTTGATGTTGCGCGTGTTGATGCCCATGGCCGAGGCGGCGACCTCGTCCTCGCGAATCGCCACCCAGGCACGGCCGATGCGCGAGTCTTCCAGGCGGCGCGAGACGAAGATCACCAGCAGGGTGAAGCCGAGGAACAGGTAGTAGTGCAGGTGCACGTCGTCCACGCGCAGTCCCATCCATTCAAACGAACTGCCGAACGAGAATCCGCCGACCTGCAGCGGGTCGATGGCGCTGATGCCTTGCGGTCCGTTGGTGATGTTGACCGGCGCGTTCAGGTTGTTGAGGAAGATGCGGATGATCTCGCCGAAGCCGAGCGTGACGATGGCGAGGTAGTCGCCGCGCAGTTTCAGCGTGGGCGCGCCGAGCAGCACGCCGAAGCCGCAGGCAATCAACGCACCCAGCGGCAGAACCACATACATCGGCCAGTGCAAACCGAACTGCGGCGAACCGAGCAGCGCATAGGTGTAGGCACCCACCGAGAAGAAGGCGATGTAGCCCAGGTCGAGCAAGCCGGCGTAGCCGACCACGATGTTCAGCCCGAGCGCGAGCATGATGTAGAGCAGCGCGAAGTCGGCGATGCGCACCCAACCGTGGCCGAACAGTGCGTCGATGATGAAGGGCAACGCCAGCAGTGCGATGGCAAGGGTAAGGTGGCCGGATGAGCGGTGCAACTTCATGCGCGCTCCGCCAGTTTCTCGCCGAGCAAGCCGGACGGACGGAAGATCAACACCGCGATCAGCACGAAGAAGGCGAACACATCCTGGTAGTGGCTGCCGAGGAAGCCGCCGGTGAGGTCGCCGATGTAGCCAGCGCCCAGGCTCTCGATCAGGCCCAGCAGCACGCCGCCCAGCATCGCGCCGCGCAAGTTACCGATACCGCCCAGCACTGCTGCGGTGAACGCTTTCAGTCCCAGCATGAAACCCATGTAGTAATGCACGATGCCGTAGTTGGCGCTGACCATGAAACCGGCGATGGCGGCCAGTGCGGAGCCGAGCATGAAGGTGACCGAGATGACGCGGTTGATGTCCACGCCCATCAGCGTGGCGGCGGCGGGATTCTCGGCCACGGCGCGCATGGTGCGACCGGTACGGGTGTGATGCACCAGCCACATCAAGCCGGCCATGATGAACAGCGCGACGATGACGATGACGATCTGCACGTCGTTCACCATCGCACCGCCGATCTGGTGCGAAGCATTGCTGAACGGGAGGGTGAAGGAATGGTATTCGCGCCCCCAGATCATCATCGCCAGGTTCTGCAACACGATGGAGACGCCGATGGCGGTGATCAGCGGCGCGAGACGCGGCGCGTTGCGCAACGGACGGTAGGCGATGCGCTCGATGCTATAGCCCAGCGCCATGCACACTGCCATCGCAATCATGAGACTGAGCAGCACCGCCAGCACCGGCGCAAAGGCCGCCGCCAGCAAAGCCTGCAACGCGGTAAGCGCGATCATCGCACCTATCATCACCACTTCGCCGTGCGCGAAATTGATCAGGCCGAGGATGCCGTACACCATGGTGTAACCGAGAGCCACCAGCGCATACACGCTGCCCTGCACCAGCCCGTTGATGATCTGTTGGAACAGGATATCCACAGTCAGCGCGCTCTACACAAAGAAAAAGCGACACACGGGGTGTCGCTTTCGATCACTGCCAGTCGCATCACGGCTTGGCCGCGGCCGCACCGCCCATGGTCTGCACGGCATGCCATTGCCCCTGACGCACCTGATACACCGTGACCGCGCCACCGCGGATATCGCCCTTCTCGTCGAACGCGATCCTAGCGGTGACACCATCGAGCTCGACCTTGCCGATCTCCGGGAGGTATTTGGCGGGTTCGGCGGAACCGGCTTTCTGCATGGCGGCGATCATCACATTGACCGCGTCATAGCAATACGGCGCATACAGCTGGATGGGCTGATGGAATTGTGCTTCATAACGTTTGGCGAAGTCGCGCCCGTTCGGCATTTTGTCCAGCGGTACCCCGGGCAAGGACGCATAGGTACCCTCTTCAGCGCCGCCACCCAGCTCGATCAGCTTGGGCGTATAGCCGCCGTCACCCATCATGAATTGCGTCTTCATACCGAGCGAGCGCAGCTGCTTCACCATCGGCACGCCCTGCGGGTCCATGCCGCCGAAGAACAACAGCTCGGGCTGTTTGCCTTTGAGCGAAGTCAGCACGGCAGTGAAGTCTACCGACTTGTCGGTGGTGTATTCGCGCGCGACGATCCTGGCGCCGTTAGCCTCGGCCGATTTGACGAACTCGTCCGCCAGTCCCTGGCCATAGGCAGTGCGATCGTCGATCACCGCGATATTCTTCAACCCGAGCACCTTGACGGCGAACTCGCCCAGCGCCTTGCCCTGCTGCGCATCATTGGTCATCACGCGGAACGCGGTGTTGTACCCCTGCGCGGTGAACTTGACCGCCGTGGCCGATGGAGAAATCTGCGGGATGCCGTTCTTGAAGTAGATGGAGGAAGCGGGGATGCTGGTACCGGAATTGAGATGGCCGATGACGCCGTTCACCTTGGCATCGACCAGCTTCTGCGCCACGATGGTCGCGGTCTTGGGGTCGGTCTGGTCGTCTTCACTCAGCAACTCGAAATGCGCCTTCTTGCCGCCGATCATCACACCTTTGGCATTCGCATCGTCGATCGCCATGCGCGTGCCGTATTCGTTGTCCTTGCCGATGTGGGCCTGCGGGCCGGTGAGCGGGGCGGCGGCGCCGATCCTGATCACCAATTCACCGGAATTCGAGACTGCCGCCGTTTCGGATTTCCCGCAGCCGGCGAGTGCCATGCCGAGCACGACAAGGAATGCGATTTTGTGGTTGAACATAGTGAAGATCGGCGGATTCAAAGGATTTTCGGATTATGCGTAGCCCCCTATCCCTTGTCAATTCAGCGTTTCGGAGGCAACAAAAAAGCCGACATGCGTCGGCTTTTTTGGCGATTGCAAATGGCAACCTTATTTTGCCAGCCCCAAAATGAAGCTAACCAGCTCTTTGCGCTCGGCTTCGGGGAGTGCCGAATTGGGCGGCATCGGCATCGCCCCCCACGCTCCGGCACCACCTTTTTTGATCTTGGCATCCAGGTACGCCACAGCGTCCGGATTACCCTTATATCTTTTTGACACGTCCATCCAGGCCGGGCCCACTTTCTTGGTATTTATCGTGTGGCAAGCATCGCAGGAGTTCTTCATTGCCACGGCCGGCATGCCTTCCCTGCCCGAGACAACGGTCTTCGTTGCAGCGCCCGTTGATGCTTGCTGGTTATTGTCGCAAGCAACCAACATACCCGCGCACAACGCCATCAGGATAACGTGACTTTTCTTCATATACGCTCCGACTTCTATTTGCCGCCATCAGATAAAGACAAGCCGACGCTGAGCGTCGGCTTGTCATGAGGCCAGATGCTTACTTCAAGCCAGCGATGAATTCAGCCAGCTTCTTGATATCAGCGTCAGACTTCGCCATGCCCTTAGGTGGCATAGAGCCCATCTTCCAGTCGAACTTGCCGCCCTTAGTGATGTTCGCAGCGATCTTGTTTGCCGCATCTGCGTCGCCCTTGTACTTCTCGGCAACTGCCTTCCATGCCGGGCCAACAACCTTCTTGTCGATTGCATGGCAAGCCTTGCACGGTGCGCCTTCTGCAGGAATATCAACTGCCATTGCGGAACCAGCCACCATCAGACCAGCTGCTGCGATCATGCTCATAACGATAGATTTCATTTTCTCTCCATTTATAGGTTTGACTACATTTGAAACGAGCGGAGTGATTACCCCGCCTGCATTCTAAACAACCCCGCCGGATTTGCAACATGCCGAGGCATGTCGGCCAATAACGTCAATTCGGCACCCGGCGTTGACATCCCATCCGGTTCAATTCAACGCCAGGATGAACCGCACCAGCGCCCTGATATCCACCTCGTTCACCCGAGGGGCGTTCGGCGGCATGGGCGAACCGCCCCATACGCCACTGCTCCCCTTGGCAACCTTGCCGATCAGCCTGGTTTCAGCATCCGGCTGCCCGCGATATTTCGCCGCAATATCCTTCCACGACGGCCCGATCAGCTTCTTGTCTATCATGTGACATATGAAACAATTGCTCTGTTGCGCCAATTTACGCCCCTCGGCATCGGACAGCACGGCTTCGGCCTTGACCTCTTTGACTTCCACCTTGGCTTCAGATTTAGCCTCAGGCTTAACAACAACCGGAACTGCCGCAGCCGGCGCGGAAGCGGCTATCGGCATAGGCTGCACCGGCTTGGCAACCTTTACCGCCGTCTTTGCTGTCTTTTCGGCAACGACAACTGGCGCAGTCGCGACGACTTCGCTCACGATGGCAGGTGCCGGCACAACTGCCGCCGGCTCTGGCTGTTTGGTCGCAGCATCCGGCTGGCAGCCGCCAAGCGCGATCATCAGCGACATAGAGATAAACGTCCTTTTCATATCATCCTCCTTGAGGCGGTTAAATTGAGTCAGTCCGACTGTTCCAGCCAATTGAGCAGATAAGCCCACTGCTCGAGTTCGCGTTGCGCATACGAGGGCGGCAGATCGAACAAGGTCTTGCCTTCAAAGGCCGCGTTGACGTAAGCCTGCGTTTCGCGCAGATAAGCCAGTACGGGCAGGTCGAGGCCTTTCAGGAATTGTTCCAGCGTCAGCGCGGCGCGCGTGCGCGGATCCATGCGCATCCCCACCGCTCCCACGAATATCTTGCCTTTGCGCACCATCTTTTCATGATGCAGCACTTCGAGAAAATCGCGGCTGGCCTGGATATCGAAAGCGGAAGGGGCAATCGGAACGATCACCTTGTGCACCAACTTCAGCGCATGCTCCAGATTCTTGCCGTGCAATCCGGCAGGGGAGTCGATCACCAGCCACTCGAGCGGCGAGTCTCTTTCTATCTCCGACTGCATCAATTCGACCGCAGGCAACCCCGGTGGACGGCTGGCCAGCCACTGCGTGGCCGATTTTTGCCGATCCAGATCAAGTATCGCTACCCGATGTCCGCGCGAAGCAAGGTAACCCGCGATGTTGGTGGAGAGCGTGGTCTTGCCGCTACCGCCTTTGGGATTCGCAATCAGTATGGCTTTCATACCTCCACTCCCTTCCCGCTTTTATGGCGTTATTCGTTCTCCACCTGAGACACATCGCGCACCGCACCTTTGTCGGCACTGGTGACCATCGCCGCATAAGCCCGCAGCGCGGCCGACACCTTGCGCGGACGCGCTGCAGCCGGCTTCCAGGCTTGCTTGCCCTTGGCTCCCATGGCGGCACGGCGCTGTGCCAGCTCGGCATCCGAGATGATCAGATTGATCGTGCGGTTCGGGATGTCGATCTCGATGGCGTCGCCTTCCTGCACCAGGCCGATGGCGCCGCCGCTGGCCGCCTCGGGCGAAACATGGCCGATGGAAAGGCCGGAGGTGCCGCCGGAGAAACGCCCGTCGGTGAGCAATGCGCAGGCTTTGCCCAGCCCTTTCGATTTCAGGTACGAGGTCGGGTACAGCATCTCCTGCATACCGGGGCCGCCGCGCGGTCCTTCATAACGGATCACCACCACGTCACCCGCAACGATCTTGTCCTCCAGAATGCCATGCACCGCAGCATCCTGGCTCTCGAACACGCGCGCACGACCGCTGAACTTGAGGATGCTCTCGTCCACCCCAGCGGTCTTTACGATGCAGCCGTCCAGCGCGATGTTGCCATGCAACACCGCCAGGCCGCCATCCTGCGAGTAGGCATGCGCCTTGTCGCGGATGCAGCCCTTGGTGCGATCCACATCCAACTCCGGATACAGCATGGATTGCGAGAAGGCGATGGTGGTGGCGATGCCGCCGGGGGCGGCGCGGAAGAACCTCTTCACATCTTCGCTTTGCGTTTGTGCGACATCCCATTGCTTGAGTCCGTCGCGCAGCGTCTTGCTATGTACCGTGCCGACCTCGCCGTGCAGCAATCCCGCCCTATCCAGCTCGCCCAGGATCGCGGCGATACCGCCGGCGCGATGCACGTCTTCCATATGGTATTCGCTTGATGGCGCAACCTTGCACAAGGTCGGTACGTGGCGCGACAGGCGATCCATGTCCTTCATGGTGAAATCCACGCCCGCCTCGCGTGCGACAGCCAGCAGATGCAGCACGGTGTTGGTCGAACCGCCCATGGCGATATCCAACGTCATCGCGTTCTCAAACGCCGCGAAGGTCGCGATGCTGCGCGGCAACACTGCGGCATCGTCCTGCTCGTAATAGCGTTTGCACAATTCAACGATAGTGCGCCCAGCACGCAGAAACAGTTGCTTGCGCTCGGCATGCGTCGCCACCAGCGAACCGTTGCCCGGCAGGCTTAATCCCAATGCCTCGGTCAGACAGTTCATCGAGTTCGCGGTGAACATGCCGGAGCAGGAGCCGCAGGTGGGGCAAGCGGAACGCTCGATGGCATCGACTTCCTCGTCGCTGATACGACCATCTGCCGCCGCGACCATGGCATCCACCAGATCGAGGCCCTTGATCTTGCCCTGCCAATTGACCTTGCCCGCCTCCATCGGCCCGCCGGAGACGAACACCACCGGGATGTTCAAGCGCATCGCCGCCATCAGCATGCCCGGCGTGATCTTGTCGCAGTTGGAGATGCACACCAGCGCGTCGGCGCAGTGCGCGTTGACCATGTATTCCACCGAATCGGCGATCAAGTCGCGCGAGGGCAAGGAATACAGCATGCCGTCATGGCCCATCGCGATGCCGTCGTCGATGGCGATGGTGTTGAACTCCTTGGCGATGCCGCCCGCCTTCTCGATCTCGCGCGCCACCAGCTGGCCCATGTCCTTGAGGTGCACGTGGCCGGGCACGAACTGGGTGAAGGAATTGGCGATGGCGATGATGGGCTTGCCGAAGTCGGCCTCTTGCATGCCGGTGGCGCGCCACAAGGAACGCGCGCCAGCCATGTTGCGGCCGTGGGTGGAAGTGCGGGAACGATATTGCGGCATGGCGTCTCTCTACTGGAAAGTTGAAGCACGAATGTGTGAAGGCGCATTCTAACCGATTCGCCCGCACTCTTTCATGCGCGCTCCCGAGCGACTACCCTTAAGCGGGCTGTGAACAGTAACGCATGTCAGTGAGAATCAATTGCGATGCTGCCCCCTTTAGTTCTGTGCGGGCAGATCGATTCTGTTACGCAAAGATGCCACATAAACACCGGTTGCAAATTGCATATATTCTAGGGTGGTAGGCATGGTAAATCTCCTTATGATGAATTTTAAATTCAGCTAGTTAACTTTGACTTTTCGAGATGGCCCAACTGCTTTAAGTGCCCGCCGATAACCGCTATCGGACTGCCGTTTGGCCTTCTCCGTCAAATCCAGAAACGACGGCATGTTTTTGCGATTTCCATAAAATAAATTATTCGTATGCGGGTCGAACTGCTCAGGAAGCGGCTCTTCGCGCCAACTGCCATGGTGATAAACATACTTGGAATAAACTTCACAGCAATTGGTACCTTGCTCGGCAACTAATGTGAAAATAGTCGGTTGCCCTGCGATGAAATCCAGAACTAAAGGCACTTCTGGCCATCGAAAAGAGTCAACTTTTACCGATCGCCACTCAATCATCTTTCCCGTCTCGTTCTGGCTTGCAAAGCGAATCCGGTACTCCTTAGGTTTGCCTCCGCCCCGGTTTAGAGCCCATTCATCACCTCCGCTTTCGTTGAGTTGCTCGCGCTCAACAACAATGACCCTGCCATCGCTTAATTGAACCTCTTCCTTCCATTTTTCGCTGCCGCTGAATAGGCCGAACCATCCCGCATCTGCGCTCATGCTCGCCACCATCATCAAGATCAATCCGAGTTTCGCAATGCATTTCAGTGTTGCGTGAAGTGGGTTCATGCCGCATCCCTCCATTCAAGTTGTGCTGCATAGTTCGCACCGTTTGCCGGTTGTTGGCTGTTCCATCGCTAAAGGGGGCAGCATCGCAAATGTTTTCCTCGTACCGCCCACCCTGAAAAGATTGCCGGTTAAACGGGGCTGGCACCAATTGCCGCATCACCACTCGCCAGCTCACACCGCATTGCCGTTGCACATACGATCTTTTTCCCATACCAGCGCCCAGTTGAGTCAATGCCCAGCACCGTAGCCGCCTGTGCTGCTGTGGTCAATATGCCAAACGGCCTATATCTTCACGGTGTGCCATCGTTGGCTTTGATCTGCATTTCTTGGCACTGTGGTACATTCGCGCCCCATGTTGACCCATCCCCAATTCGACCCCGTCGCCCTTCATCTCGGCCCGCTCAGCATCCACTGGTACGGGCTGATGTACCTGCTCGGTTTTGTGGTCTTCATCTGGCTTGGTCGGGTGCGGCTACGCAAGCTGAATCAGCCCGGCTGGGACGAGAAGTTCCTTGATGACTTGCTGTTCTACGGCGTGCTGGGTGTGGTGCTGGGCGGGCGGCTGGGTGAAGTGCTGTTCTATAACCCTGGCTATTATTTCTCGCACCCACTGAAGATCTTTGCGGTGTGGGAAGGCGGCATGTCGTTCCATGGCGGCTTCCTCGGCGTGTTGGTGGCGATGGCGTTGTTCGCGCGCAGCCGGAACATCAATTGGCTGGCATTGATGGATTTCGTCGCGCCGCTGACGCCGCCGGGGCTGGCGTTCGGCCGCATCGGCAATTTCATCAACGGCGAGTTGTGGGGCCGTCCGACCGACCTGCCTTGGGGCATGGTGTTCCCGCAGGTAGACAATGTACCGCGCCATCCGTCGCAGCTGTATGAGTTCGCCATGGAAGGCGTCGCGCTGTTCGCCCTGCTGTGGTTGTATTCGCGCAAACCGCGCCCGACCGGCGCAGTACTCGGCCTTTCCATCGCCGCCTACGGCTGCTTCCGCTTCCTCGGCGAGTTCACGCGCAACCCGGATGACGGCATCTTCGGTTACATGACGTTCGGCATCAGCATGGGGCAGTGGTTGAGCGTGCCGATGGTGCTGGTGGGTGCTAGCCTGATGGTGTGGGCTTACCGTCGCGCGCGATAAAGCCGGATGCTGCAGCGCGCCCTTATTCTTGCGTCGCTATGTGCCTGCCTGCCCGCGCAGGCGCAAGACGCCGCCATGGCAGCCTGTTCGGGCATCGCCAATAAAACCGAGCGACTCAAGTGTTACGACGAGGCGGCCACCGTAAAGCCGACACCGCGCAGTTACCTGACCCGCGCCTGGGATCTGGACGGACAGGGCAATCCGGATGCCGATGGCATCCGCCGCTTGGAGCCTTACCGCAAAAATTATGTGCTGGTCCGCTATACCTCGAACGTCGACACCATGCCGGCTTCGCCCTCGCCGAATCATTCGGTGACGACAGCCTACCCATACAAGAAGGTCGAAACGAAGTTCCAGTTCAGCGCCAAATCGGAGATAGGCAATTACCGCGATCTCGAGTTCGCCGGTTTCAAGAATTTCCGCCTGTGGGGCGCCTTCACCCAGCAGGCTTTTTGGCAGGCCTTCAATGTCGGCAATTCATCGCCCTTCCGCGAATCGAATTACGAGCCGGAACTGATCGGCACCTTCGGCACCGGCAACGCAGAGGGCTGGAAGCTGCTCAACCTCGGCTTCTCGCACCAGTCGAACGGGCGCAACGAGCCGGATTCGCGCAGCTGGAACCGGCTATACGCGCAGGGCGGCTGGGAATGGGAAGATATCTATGTAATGGGGCGCGGCTGGTGGCGCATACCGGAGAGAGCCCCCAAAGATGACAACCCCGACCTGACGCGCTTCATCGGACGCGCCGAGCTGGTGGTGCACTGGTTGCCGGAACGGGACGACGAGATCATCCTGCTGTTGCGCAGCAATCTCGATCCGAACGGCCACAAAGGCTTCCTGCAGCTCGATTGGGCCAGCCCGTTCAAGATCGGCCGTTCTTCCCAGCTCAATTTCCAGCTCACCACCGGTTATGGCGACAGCCTGATCGATTACAACCACTGGCAGACCACGCTCGGCATCGGCATCGTGTTCAAGGAATGGTAGCCGCGTTGACACCCCGCAGCAGCTCCACGATACTCACCCATCCTATTAGTTAGCCTTATATTTTGGAAGACATCTCATTAAACGCCCTGCTCGGCATCCTGCTGTTGCTGGTGGTTCTCGGCGCATGGTTCTCCGCGGCCGAGACCAGCATGATGGCGATCAACCGCTATCGCCTGAATCACCTGGTACGCAAAGGCAACCGTAGTGCGAAGTTGACCGGACGTTTGCTCTCCAAGGTGGACAAGCTGCTCGGCTCCATCCTGTTCGGCAACACGCTGCTCAACGTCGCGGCCGCGGCAGTCACCAACATCGTCATCCTGCGCCTGTTCGGCACCAGCGAATTTGCGCTGCTCGCCGGTACGCTGGCCATCACCTTCGTGCTGCTGGTGTTCAGCGAGATCATGCCCAAGATCGTCGCAGCCAGCTATCCGGAACGCGTCGCCCTACCCTCCAGTTATCTGCTCGCGCCGCTAATCACGCTGTTCCACCCGGTGGTGTCGGTGGCGACCGCGCTGGTGAAAGGCGTGTTGGGGCTACTGCACATCAAGGTGCAGACCGACCAGAGCAAACAAAAGATGACTTTGGAAGAGTTGCGCGGCCTGGTGCTGGAGGCCGAGCATTTCCTGCCGCGCAAACACCAGAAGATGCTGCTGAACCTCGTCGACCTCGAGCGCATCACCGTCAACGACGTGATGGTCCCGCGCAACCAGATCGAGGCGCTCAACATCGAAGCCGATCCGGCCGAGCTGCGCCAGCAAGTCATCACTTGCCATCACACGCTACTGCCGGTCTATGCGGAGACACCGAGCAATGTCGTCGGCATCCTGCATATCAAACGCGTATTGCCGCTCTTGCAGGAAGAGGCACTGGATGCCGCCCAACTGCGCAACATCCTGCACGATCCTTATTTCATCCCGTCCGACACGCCACTGCTCAAGCAATTGCAACAGTTCCAGGAACGCCAGGCACGCTTGGGGCTGGTGGTGGACGAATACGGCGAACTGCTTGGCCTGGTAACGCTGGAGAACATCCTTGAGGAGATCGTCGGCGATTTCACCACGCAGTCGCCCTCGGCCACCGGCAAATTCCTGCGCCATGAAGACGGTAGCCTGTTGCTGGAGGGGAGCAGCAGTCTGCGCGAGCTGAACCGCAAGCTAGGGCTGCATCTGCCGTTGGGCGAGGCAAAGACGCTCAACGGCCTGATCCTGGAACACCTGCAGGACATCCCTGAAGCCGGAACCAGCTTGAAGATCGGCGATTATCCAATCGAAATCATCCAGACGCAGGATCGTGCGGTCAAAGTCGCACGCCTGTTCCCGCCACAAATACACCATCCCGGCTAACCTTTACAAAGCAGGTAAAGCCATGCATCATTCAAAAGCCCTTTATAATCCGCCGCATCGACAAAAACATTAACGATTGGCAAGAAGTCCGCCAGACGACACACTGAATCGAGGTCACTAGATGGCTGCTGACAAATCTGAAAAAACAAAAGAACATCAGTACAGTTGGGAAGGCAAGGACAAATCCGGCAAGATCGTCAAAGGCGAAATGCGTGGCGCCGGTGAAGCCAGTGTATCGGCACATTTGCGGCGGCAAGGCATCACCGTATCCAAGATCAAGAAAAGCTCGACCGGCGGCGGCAAAGTCACCGAAAAGGATATCACCCTGTTCACGCGCCAGCTCGCCACCATGCTGAAATCCGGCGTGCCGCTGTTGCAGGCTTTCGATATCGTCGGCAAGGGGCATGAGAACCCTGCCGTTGCCCGCCTGTTGTTCGACATCAAGACCGACGTTGAGACCGGCAGCAGCCTGGAACAATCCTTCCGCAAATTCCCGCTGTACTTCGACGACCTCTATTGCAACCTGATCGGCGCAGGTGAAGCTGCCGGTATTTTGGACAGCTTGCTGGATCGTCTAGCCACTTACAAAGAGAAGATCCAGGCAATCAAGAGCAAGATCAAGTCGGCCTTGTTCTACCCAGTATCCATTATCGTCATCGCTTTCGTCATCACCGCGGTCATCATGATCTTCGTGATTCCGGCGTTCAAAGAACTGTTCTCCAGCTTCGGTGCCGACCTGCCGGCACCAACTCTGGTCGTGATGAGCATGTCCGATTTCTTCGTGGCATGGTGGTGGGCGATCTTCAGCATCATCGGCGGCACGCTCTATACGTTCTTCTACTTCTGGAAACGCAGCAAGAAGATGCAACACTTCATGGACAGGCTGATGCTGAAGATGCCGATATTCGGCCGCTTGGTCAGAATCGCCAGTATTGCACGCTGGGCACGTACCCTGTCCACCATGTTCGCGGCTGGCGTTCCGCTGGTCGAGGCATTTGATTCGGTAGCCGGTGCGGCCGGCAACGCAGTGTATTACGACGCGACCAAGCAGATCCAGCGCGACGTCACCTCGGGTACCAGCCTGAACGTCGCGATGCAAAATGCCGACGTTTTCCCCAGCATGGTATTGCAAATGGTCGCCATCGGCGAAGAATCCGGCTCGATCGACAGCATGCTGTCCAAAGTTGCCGATTTCTACGAGGCCGAGGTGGACGATGCAGTAGAGGCACTGTCCAGCCTGATGGAACCCGTCATCATGGTGGTGCTCGGCACCCTCATCGGCGGCATGGTGGTGGCGATGTATCTGCCGATCTTCAAGATGGGTCAGGCAGTCGGCTAAACAGGAAATTTTGCAAAAGGCGCGGCGATGCCGCGCCTTTTTTGTATCCACAAGGTGATTCGATGTTGCTCCTATTGCAAAACTCCTCGCTGACCTTCGCACTCTTCGCCGGCATACTCGGCCTGCTCGTCGGCAGTTTCCTGAATGTCGTCATCCACCGTCTGCCCAAAATGATGGAACGCGAGTGGCACTCGCAATGCGCGGAACTGAACGGGCAACCGCCCAAAGACTCGTCGCGCTACAATCTGATGGTACCGCGCTCCGCCTGCCCGCACTGCGGCCACGCGATCAGCGCGATAGAGAACATTCCGGTATTGAGCTACCTGTTCCTGCGCGGCAAATGCAAGGGTTGCGGCGCAAGCATCTCGCTGCGCTACCCGATCGTCGAGGCAATTAGCGGAATATTGTGCGCCTATGCCGCATGGCATTTCGGCTTCAGTGTCGCAGGTATCGCCGCCATCGTATTCATCTGGGCGCTGATCGCGCTCACCTTCATCGATTTCGACACCCAGTTGCTGCCCGACGACATCACCCTGCCGCTACTCTGGCTCGGGTTGTTGCTCAATCTCAACAACGTGTTCACTTCTCTGCCGAATGCCGTCATCGGCGCGGCCGCCGGATATCTGGTGCTGTGGGGCGTGTACTGGCTGTTCAAGCTCACCACCGGCAAGGAAGGCATGGGCTACGGCGACTTCAAGCTGCTCGCGGCCATCGGCGCCTGGTTCGGCTGGACCTTGCTGCCGCTGGCCATCCTGCTCTCGTCGCTGGTCGGCGCCGTGGTCGGCATTGCGCTCATCATATTCGCCAAACACGGCCGCAACATCCCCATCCCGTTCGGCCCCTACCTCGCCGGCGGTGGCCTGATCGCCTTGTTCTGGGGGCAGCAGCTGACACAAAGCTATCTGCAACTGCTGGCACCGTGAACTATCTGGTCGGACTAACAGGCGGCATCGGCAGTGGCAAAAGCACGGTCGCTGAACAATTTGCAGCGCTGGGGGTCCGCATCATCGATACCGATGCGATCTCCCATGAACTCACCCGTGCCGGCGGCGCGGCGATTGCGCCGATTCGTGACAGTTTCGGCGCCGGTTATATCGCGGCGGATGGCAGCTTGAACCGTGCGCAAATGCGTGCGGCCATTTTTGCCGATGCCGCCGCTAGGCAGCAGCTGGAAGGCATCCTGCACCCGCTCATCCTAGAGCAGGCGCGCCGGCAAGCAGCCGCTCCGACAGCAGCGCCCTACACGCTGATCATCGTGCCGCTGCTGTTCGAGAGCGGACGTTATGCCGACTGGCTGCATCGCATCATCACCGTAGACTGCCCGGAAGCCACCCAAATCACCCGCACCATGCAGCGCAGCAGCCTCGATGAATGCAATGTACGCGCCATCATGGCACAACAGATCGGCCGCTCCGAGCGCATGCGGCTGGCCGACGAAGTCATCCACAACGACGGCAGTCTGGACGACCTTAAACGACAGGTTGTCGGAATACACCGCCGTTTGTCGGTTTTGGCCGCGGAAAGCGATTGACGCCACGGAAACGGGCCTATATCTTTCGCATCCAATCAAATCCCGTCACCGCAAGGCCATTGTGATCAGCTACGAGTTTCCTCTCAACGAACGTGTGCGCACCATGTTGCGCCTTGAGGATCTCTTCTTCCGCATCAGCCGCTTCATTGAAAGCGATGAGAGTCCGGATCATCACGCGGCACTCGGGGTACTGTTCGAAATACTTGAAGTCGCCAGCCGCGCCGATCTCAAATCCGAACTGCTGCAAGAACTGGAGCGCCAGAAAAAAGCGCTGGTCGCACTGCACAACAATCCGGAGATATCGGAAGACGCACTGGATGCGGTCATCGCCGAAATCGAGACCGCCAGCGCCGGACTGCTGAAAATGAGCGGCAAGATCGGCCAGCACCTGCGCGACGACGAATGGCTGATGGGCATCAAACAGCGCGCCGTCATCCCGGGCGGCGTCTGCGAGTTCGACCTGCCTTCCTACCACTACTGGCAACACCAAGCCGCGCAGCTGCGCCGCGAGTACCTGCACGGCTGGATCGGCCCGATGCTGCCGTTGCGCGACGGCATCGCCATCCTGCTCAAGCTGTTGCGCGAGAGCGGCCGCACCCATCACTTCACCGCCTTTCACGGCAGCTTCCAGCAGATGCAGGGCGGCCGCGTGGCGCAAATGTTGAGCATCTCGATCAATGCCGAGCTGCCCTGCATCCCCGAAATCAGCGCCAATAAATATGCGCTCAACATCCGCTTCGTCGCGGCCAATTACACCGCCAAGACCTCGCTGTACGACCAAGATGTTGCGTTCGATCTGACCTTCTGTTCGCTGCAATGAGCAAGCCACCTGTCGTCGCCTGCCCACAATGCGGCAAGGAACATGTATGGGACAGCAGCAACCGCTTCCGTCCGTTTTGCAGCGAACGCTGCAAACTCATCGATCTGGGCAAATGGGCGAACGAAGAATACCGCGTCGAACAACGCGAACAGGAACTGCCCGACGCCGATCACCAGGCCTGACGCAACAAGGCGATACCGTGTGCGCCGTGTCGCCATGCGGCTTGCATATCCTCCTGCTGCAAACCGCCCAACGCATACACCGGAATGGTCGATCCCGCAGCGATGGCAGCAAATCTTTCCCAGCCCAGATGCGGCACACCCGGATGCGATCGGGTCGGCAACACCGGACTTAACAACGCAAAGTCGCAGCCCAACGCTTCCGCTCTGCGTAATTCTTCCGCGTTGTGGCAGGATGCCGCACACCAGTCAACGGGCGGGCGCTCGCTCAATCCGGCCAGTTGCGTTGCCGTCAGCTGCACGCCGTCGGCTCCGGCCTCCCGCACCAACTCCACATCACCGTTGAGCAACACCCTCGCGCCGTACGCATGTGCCAACGCCACCACACGGAGCACCAATTCGCGCAAAACATCCCGCGACAAGCCTTTCTCGCGCAGCTGCACCAGCCGCACCCCCTCATCCAGCCTGGCTTGCAGCCTGGCTAGGAACGGCTCCACGCCCAGCTCGGCAGCGTTGCTGATGGCATACAGGGTCGGCAATTCGAGTGCGCGCAGGATGGGAGCGTTGGCCGGCAGCATCGGCTGCACCGAAACTTCGGCCGGTCGCTGCCAGGCGAACTGCTGCCCCTCATGCGGGTGTGGTTCGCCACGCCAAGAGGTTACGCGGAAGAAACTCAGCCGTACGGTCGCGTGCGGATAGGTGAATACCCGTGTCAGCCACGGGTAGGCGGTTTGCACCTCGATGCCCAGCTCTTCGCGCAGTTCGCGCACGAGGGCATGCTGCGCCGTCTCGCCCGGCTCGACCTTGCCGCCGGGGAATTCCCAGTAGCCCGCCCAGATCTTGCCGGCCGGGCGCTGCGCCAGCAGAAAAGTGCCGTCCGACTTCTGCAACACGGCAGCAGAAACTTCGACGACTTTATCTTTCGACATGCCGCCCGCACCAATCCCTGGCGAATTGCCCCGCCACCCGCCCGCTGCGCGATCCGCGCAGCAGCGACCATTGCAGCGCCGCCGTGCGCACCTCGCCTGACATGCCCTGCTGCCAGCCGTGATGTGCCAACCAATGCGCGGCCACTGCCAGATATTCATCCTGTGTGAACGGATAGAACGATATCCACAAACCGAAACGCTCGGACAGCGATACCTTTTCCTCCACGCTCTCCGCCGGATGCACCTCCTCGCCGACATATTTCGTCGCGAGATTGTCCTGCATATAGTCGGGCATCAGGTGACGACGGTTGGAGGTGGCGTAGATCAGCAGGTTGTCGGAGAACGCCACCAAGTCACCGTCCAGGGCGGCCTTGAGCGCCTGATAACCCGGCTCGGCATCGTTGAAAGAGAGGTCGTCGCAATACAGGATGAAGCGCTCGGCGCGCCCCTGCACCAGCCCGACGATATGCGACAGATCGATCAGCCCCTGCTTGTCGATCTGGATCACGCGCAGCCCCTGCGCTGCATATTCGTTCAACAGCGCTTTCACCAGGGAAGACTTGCCGGTACCGCGCGCACCCGACAGCAGCACGTTGTTGGCCGTGCCGCCCTGCACGAATTGCAGGGTGTTCTGTTGCACGCGCTGCTTCTGCTCGTCGATGCCAAGCAGGTCGGCAAGCGCGATGCGCTGGAAATTCGGAACGGGGTGCAGCGTATGCTGCTGATGATCCCAGCGGAACGCAGCAGCAGCCTGCCAGTCCGGCGCCGACAACTGCGCTGCGGGGAGAATGGTTTCGAGGCGGGAGAGCAAGCCTTCGGCACGGGCGAGGAATCTGTCTAGCTTATCCATAGAATCTTCACCCGTACGGGAGACGCAGATCAACTTCTGTAGCTGGCGTTGATCTTCACGTAGTCGTAAGAGAAGTCGCACGTCCACAGCGTAGCATCGACCGGCCCGCGGTTGAGCAGCACGCGGATGGTGATGTCGCTCTGCTGCATCACGCGCTGGCCGTCGGCTTCCTGATAGCTCGCCGCGCGTCCGCCATGCTCGGCCACCAGCACATCGTCGAGGTACAGCTTCAGCTTTGCGACATCGAGATCGCCGATTCCGGCATAACCGATGGCGGCGAGGATACGGCCGAGGTTGGGGTCGGAAGCGAAGAATGCGGTCTTCACCAGCGGCGAGTGGGCGATGGCATAGCCGATCTTCTTGCACTCGGCCTCGTCCTTGCCGCCTTCGACCTTGATGGTGATGAACTTGGTGGCGCCTTCGCCGTCGCGCACGATGGCTTGCGCCAGCACGGTGGCAACTTCGGTGATGACCGTCTGCAATGCGGCGCGGTTCGCCGCATCTATCGCCACGCCGCTCTTGCCGGTGGCGATGAGCATCAGCGCATCGTTGGTGGAAGTGTCGCCGTCCACGGTAATGCAATTGAACGATTTATTCGCGGCTTCGCTCACCATCTGTTGCAACAATGGTGTCGCGATGGCTGCATCGGTGGCGATGTAACCCAGCATGGTGGCCATGTTGGGGTGGATCATGCCGGACCCCTTCGACATGCCGGTGACAGTGACCGTCTTGCCGTTGATCTGCACCTGTTTGGACACCGCCTTGGCGACGATGTCGGTGGTCATGATTGCCTGCGACGCATCGAACCAGTTGTCGGCTTTCAGATCAGCGATGGCATTCGGCAGACCGGCGAAGATCTTGTCGAGCGGCAGCGGTTCCATGATGACGCCGGTGGAATACGGCAGCACTTGTTCGGACGCGCAACCCAGCAACCTAGCCAGCTCGACACAGGTATCGCGCGCCGCCTTCATGCCCTGCTCGCCGGTGCCGGCATTGGCGTTGCCGGTGTTAACCACCAGCGCGCAGATGCCTTTATTCGCGGCGAGGTGTTCTTTTGCCACAGTCACCGGCGCAGCGCAGAAACGGTTGGTTGTGAACACACCCGCAACGTTTGCGCCCTCGTCCAGCTTGATGACCAGCAAATCCTTGCGGTTGGCGCGCTTGATGCCCGCTTCCGCAATGCCCAAGGAAACGCCCGCAACGGGCAACAAAGAACCCGCAACGGGCGCAGCTAGATTGACCGGCATGTTTAGAAACGCCCTCCGGTCTTGTACAGGTAATTGCTCATTTCCACCGACTGGGCATTCATGCGGCGCACGATGCCGTGGGTGTAACGCACGATGCCGCGCATCACGTAATACACGATGGCCGGCTGGGTGTTCAACAGGGATTCGAATTTGGAGCGCTCCAGCACCAGTACCTTGCTGTCGGTCTTGGCGATAGTGGTCGCGCTGATCTGCATTACGCTGCCGCCGACAAAACCGATGATGCCGGCCAGGTCGCCGGGTTGCAGCATATGCAGCGTCATCTGTTCACCGCCGGTGTTGGCGGTCGCTTCCACATCGCCGCTGCCGAGGATCAGCAGAGAATCTTTCAGCACGACATCGCCGGGTTTGAGGATGTACTCGCCCGCCTTGTAATCGCGCACCGAGATCAGACTGGCCAGCTGTTCGATCTCGGAATCGCGCAACTCCTCGGTCAACGTGGAGTTGTGCAAGGTTTGTATGATCAGGTCGTCTTTTGTCATTCTCTTCTCCCCAGAAGTTGATTGCATCAGTTCAATTTGCCATGGCACTGCTTGTATTTTTTACCCGAACCGCACGGGCACGGATCGTTGCGCCCGACCTTTTCCCCGCCGCGCACGAACGGCTTGTGCTCGGCCTCTTTCTGCCCGCCTTGCCCCAGCGCCTCCTCGTAATCGGCGTGATGATACTGCACATTTTCCGGCGCGTGGGGCGCTTCCGCCGCTGCCACATCGGCCTCGCTGCGGATCTGCACATTCAGCAGCGTCTGCGTCACATCGCGCTTGATCGCCTCCAGCATGGTGGAGAACAGCTCGAACGCCTCGCGCTTGTATTCCTGCTTGGGGTTCTTCTGCGCATAGCCGCGCAGATGGATGCCCTGACGCAAGTGGTCCAGCGCCGCCAGATGCTCGCGCCAATGCTGGTCCAGGCTTTGCAGCATGACGATGCGCTCGTAACCGTGCATCACCTCGCCGCCGACCTGCGCCACCTTGGCCTGATATTGCGTCTGCGCCGACTCGATAATGCGCTTCAGCAGGCCATCCTGATCCAGCTGCTTATCCTGCTCCAGCCACTGCACCACCGGCAGATGCAACTGGAATTCGGCAGCCAGCGCCTTTTCCAATCCGGGCACATCCCACTGCTCTTCCATGCTGCCGTGCGGAAGGTACTCGGCAACGGTATCGGCCAGCACGCCTTCGCGCATCGCGGAGATGGTCTCCGAAATATCACTGCTCTCCAGCAATTCAGCGCGCTGCTGATAGATGACCTTGCGCTGGTCGTTGGCGACGTCGTCGTACTCCAGGATCTGCTTGCGCATATCGAAGTTGCGCGCCTCGACCTTGCGTTGTGCATTCTCGATCGCGCGTGTTACCCAGCTATGCTCGATGGCCTCGCCCTCGGGCAGCTTGAAGCGGTTCATGATCGCCGCAACGCGGTCGGAGGCAAAAATCCGCAGCAGCGGGTCTTCCAACGACAGGTAGAAGCGGCTGGAACCGGGGTCGCCCTGACGGCCGGAACGGCCGCGCAGCTGGTTATCGACGCGGCGCGACTCGTGGCGCTCGGTGCCGATGATGTGCAGGCCGCCGCTGGCGATGACCTGCTCGTGGATCGGTTGCCACTCGGCGCGCAGCTGGGCGATGCGCTGCTCCTTGGTTGCCGCATCCAGACTGTCATCCATGCGCACCAATTCGATCGGCTTCTCCACGTTGCCGCCCAGCACGATGTCGGTGCCGCGACCGGCCATGTTGGTGGCGATGGTGATCATCTTGGGACGTCCGGCCTGCGCCACGATCTCGGCCTCGCGCGCGTGCTGCTTGGCGTTCAGAACCTGATGCGGCAATTTCTCTTTGTCGAGCAGCGAAGACAGTAGCTCCGAGGTCTCAATGGATGTCGTGCCCACCAGCACCGGCTGACCGCGCTGGTAACAATCGCGTATGTCCGCGATGACCGCCGTGTATTTCTCAGCCGTGCTGAGATAGACCTTGTCCATCAGGTCCTTGCGCACCGTAGGCCGGTGCGGCGGAATGATGACGGTCTCGAGGTTGTAGATGCTCTGGAACTCGTAGGCCTCGGTGTCCGCGGTGCCTGTCATGCCGGACAGCTTGCTGTACATGCGGAAGTAGTTCTGGAAAGTGATCGACGCCAGCGTCTGATTCTCTTTCTGGATCGCCACACCTTCCTTGGCCTCCACCGCCTGATGCAGGCCGTCGGACCAGCGGCGACCGGACATCAGGCGGCCGGTGAATTCGTCCACGATCACCACCTCGCCGTTCTGCACCACATAGTGCTGGTCGCGCAGGAACAGATTGTGCGCTCGCAACGCGGCATACAGATGGTGGATCAGCGTGATGTTGGCCGGATCGTACAAGCTGCCGCCCGCAGGCAGCAGGCCGGCTTGGGCCAGCAGGGCCTCGGCATGCTCGTGCCCGGATTCGCTCAGCAGGATCTGGTGGTTCTTCTCGTCGACATGGTAATCGCCGGGGGCATTCTCGTCTGCCTGACGTTTGAGCTTGGGCGCCAGCTTGTCCATCGCCAGATACACATCGAGGTTGTCTTCCGCCTGGCCGGAGATGATCAGCGGCGTGCGCGCCTCATCGATCAGGATCGAGTCGACCTCGTCCACTACTGCGAAATTCAAGCCACGCTGGAATCGGTCCTCGGCGTTGGCTGCCATGTTGTCGCGCAGGTAGTCAAAACCAAATTCGTTGTTGGTGCCGTAGGTGATGTCCGCGCCGTAGGCCGCCTGTTTGTCCTTATGCTCCATGCTGGTCAGGATTACGCCCACCGACAAGCCGAGGAAGCGGTACAGCTTGCCCATCCACTCGGCATCGCGCGCCGCCAGATAGTCGTTCACCGTGACCACGTGCACGCCCTTGCCGGACAAAGCATTCAGGTAGGCCGGCAGCGTCGCCATCAGCGTCTTGCCCTCGCCGGTGCGCATCTCGGCGATCTTGCCATAATGCAGCGTCATGCCGCCGATCAGCTGCACATCGAAGTGACGCATCTGCAATGCGCGTTTGCCGCCTTCGCGCACGACCGCAAAGGCCTCCGGCAAGAGCACATCCAGCGTCTCGCCCAGCTGCACACGCCGCTTGAACTCTTCCGTCTTGCCGCGCAACTCATCATCGGACAGAGCCGACATCTGCCCTTCCAGTGCATTAATGCGCACAACGGTCTGGCGATATTGTTTAAGCAGGCGGTCGTTACGACTGCCGAATACGGATTTCAACAATTTGGAGATCATGCTGTTATTTTCTTCTTTACTGCCAACGAACAAATAAAAAAGGGTGAGGCAAACACCTCACCCTTCGACTAAGCTTGTCGCATCAACTGGCTGCTTTTTCCAGGAAGCGAACCGGATTCTGGGCGATGCCTTTATATCTCACTTCGAAGTGCAGGTGGTTACCTGTGGAACGCCCCGTACTTCCTACCTTGGCGATCTCGCGACCGCGCCGCACCACATCGCCGACCTTGACCAGCAACTTGGAAGCGTGCGCATAGCGCGTGATGACCTGGTTGCCGTGATCAATCTCAACCATATTACCATACTGAGGATGGGTGTCCGCATACACCACCATGCCGCCGGCAGAGGCATAAATGGATGTGCCCGCTGGCACCATGTAGTCCACCCCTTCATGCATGGCATTCTTACCGGTGAAGGGATCGATGCGCCAACCGAAATTCGACGAATACCATCCTTCCGTGATGGGCGCCACGGATGGCAGCAGCTTTTTGCTCAACTTATCCTGCATCAGCAGGGTCTCCAGCGCCACCAGCTTGTCGCTGCGATCGCTCAGCAGGGCGTTCAATTCGGCCATCTGCTGCTCCATGCCGCCCAGTGATATCTCCTGATGCATGGATGCCGGCAAGTACGGCCCCCCTTGCGCCGGCGGCTGTCCGAACGAGAATTCCTGCGGTTTCATGCCGGTCAGTTTGGCCAGGCGCGCGCCCAAGCCGTCCAGCCGCAGCAACTGCGCCTGCATCTGCCCGAGATTCATCGCCAGAGTATCCAGACTCTTGCGCAGGTAAGCCTGCTGCTTTTGCTGTTCATCTTGCTGCGCACTGGCCAACCAGGTGCGCAACTCGTTGCTCATCATGCCCGGCTGCAAACGCACAATGGCGTACTGGGCAGCCAATACTGCGGCAATGAACAAACCTGAGGCCAAAATGGCCAGCACAACCAAGTGCGCCGTGGTCAGCCTGATAGTGCGGGCTTTTGCCAAGCGATTCGAAACTAGAATAATATTCACGCAATCCCCTTTTGACGCGATTTATGTGAACTACCGTGCCGCACCGCCTGAACGCCTACTTGGCATCCAACCATGAACTGCGGCAATTCTCAAACAAGGCCAAACAACTGGCGGCCTTGCAACAGCACTACGAATCCATCACCCCGCCCGCCCTGTCACGCAGCAGCCGGGTATGGCAGCTGCATCAGCAGACCCTGATCATCGCCGCGAACAATGGCGCCGTCGCCGCCAAACTCCGGCAGATGAGCACAGAGCTAATTTCCCTTTTTCAAGCAATGGGATGCGAGATTACTGGAATTCAAATCAAGGTGCAAGTCACGGTTCCGCCGCGCAGAGCGAAGTCCGAACCACGCAAATTGGGCAAAACGGCACAGGATGCGCTGGGCAAGCTGGGCGATCGACTGGCCGACTCCCCCCTTAAAACCGCCCTTGAGCGACTGCTCAAACGCTAAACCGATACCCGCCAAGCGACCAGGCCGTAGCGTTCAAGCAGGTACAGCGCCCCGAACACCAGCAACACATAAGCCATGAAGCGCACGACCTGCCAGATGAAGCGCGAATAACGCTGGTCGCGAGTGAACGCATACATGATGGCAGAAGATACGATCAGCAGGATGGCGATTAACAGCGCGAGGCGGATAAGCATCGCGGACGCCGGTCAGGCCGCCTGTAGCTGCAAACGCAGGAAGTCGGGCGCCTCTTCCGGCTTCTCGAAGGTGGTGAACTCCCACGCCGCCTCGTCGGCCAGCAGGGTACGACACAAAGCGTTATTCAGCGCATGCCCCGATTTGTAGCCGGAGAAGGCGCCGATCAGCGGGTGTCCGAGCAAGTACAGGTCACCGATGGCATCCAGCACTTTGTGCTTAACGAACTCGTCCTCGAAACGCAACCCATCCGGGTTGATGACGCGGTATTCGTCCATCACGATGGCGTTATCGAGGTTGCCGCCCAGCGCCAGCCCCTGCGAACGCATGTATTCGACTTCCTGCATGAAACCGAAAGTGCGGGCGCGGCTCACTTCTTTTATATAGGACTGCGTACCCAAATCGACCGTCACGTTCTGCCTGGTGCTGGCGAACACTGGGTGGGCGAAATTGATGGTGAAATTCAGCTTATAGCCGTTGTATGGCTCGAATTTCACCCATTTGTCGCCATCCTTGACTTCAACAGCCTTCTTGATGCGGATGAACTTCTTCGCCGCAGCCTGATCGACGATGCCGGCAGATTGCAGCAGGAAGATGAACGTGCCGGCGCTGCCATCCATGATCGGCAGCTCGGAACTGCTCAACTCGACGATAGCGTTATCGATACCCAATCCGGCCAAGGCCGACATCAAATGCTCGACCGTCGCCACGCGCGCACCGTTGGCCTCCAGGCAAGTGGAAAGACGCGTGTCGTGTACCGCATGCGCCTCGGCGCGAATATCGACGGGATGCGGCAGATCGACGCGGCGGAACACGATGCCGCTGTCGACCGCAGCCGGGCGCAAGGTCAGATAGACCTTCTCGCCGGTATGCAGCCCGACACCTGTCGCCTGCACCGCCGTCTTCAATGTGCGCTGCTTGACCATTTGTTTTGACCCGATAGAACAGGTGCGAAGTTTAACACAGGCGCACGGGAGCCCCGCCGCCGCGCCATTTCACTTCGCCCCGTGATCAGTCGGCCTGCTTGCGCAAGAACGACGGGATATCCAGCGTATCGACGCCGGATTGCTTCATCGCTTCGACCGCTTCGCGATGGCGGCCGGTGCGGATAACCGCCGGCATATCCAGCTCGTTGTAGTTCACCATCGGTGCGTCATGCGTACCGGTGCGCAATTGCTTCTCGTAAGCCAGCACCGGCTTCGGCTGCTTGCGCGACAGCGGCGTACCGAGTCCGGTCGCCACGATGGTCACGCGCAGCTCGTCGCCCATGCTCTCGTCGAACACCTGACCTACGATCACCGTCGCATCTTCGGCGGCCACTCCCTGCACGCAACGCATCACTTCCTTGTATTCACGCATGGTGAAGTTGGAGCTGGCTGTGATGTTCACCAGCACGCCGCGCGCACCTGACAGATCGACATCTTCCAGTAGCGGGCTGGACATCGCCCCCTCTGCCGCCTCGCTGGAGCGGTTCGGGCCGGTAGCAGTGGCCGAACCCATCATCGCCATGCCGTTCTCCGACATCAATGTGCGCACATCGGCAAAGTCGACGTTCACCATGCCGTCCACATTGATCACTTCGGCGATGCCGGCAACCGCGCCTTGCAGCACGCCATTCGATGCACGGTAGGCGTCCAACAGCGTGGTGTCTTCGCCCAGCACCGTCATCAGCTTCTCGTTCGGCACGATGATCAGCGAGTCGACATATTCGGACAGCGCCTCGATGCCGGCCTGCGCCAACTGCATGCGCTTGCGCTCGTGTTCGAACGGCTTGGTCACCACCGCCACGGTCAGGATGCCTTTCTCCTTGGCGATCTCTGCCACCACCGGTGCCGCACCGGTGCCGGTGCCGCCGCCCATGCCGGCGGTGATGAACACCATGTCCACGCCTTCCAGCAGCTCGGCGATGCGCTCGCGGTCCTCCAGCGCCGCCGCCTGGCCGATCTCCGGCTTGGCGCCCGCGCCCAGTCCCTTGGTCAGTCCGCAGCCGATCTGCAACTGGCTGCGCGCTTTGTTGCTGCGCAGCGCCTGCGCGTCGGTATTGATGGCGACGAATTCGACGCCGTTCACGGCTTGCTCGATCATGTGGTTGACCGCATTGCCGCCGCAGCCGCCCACCCCGATCACCTTGATTACCGCGCCTTGCGGCTGTGCATCCATCAATTCAAACATAGCTTTTCTCCTTTTCTAAATTGCAAACCGACCCTGAACCCGAACTACTAAAAATTACGCTGAAACCAAGTCTTCATATTGGCCAGCACATCCCCGAACGACCCCGAATTGGCGCGCGACACGCCCTCGCGCTGATAACGCTCCAGCCCGTAGCTCAGCAAGCCTGCTCCGGTCGCGTAACGCGGCGTCTTCACCACATCGGACAAGCCGCCGATGTTGCGCGGCAGGCCCTGCCGCACCGGCATGTGGAATATCTCCTCGCCCAGCTCGACCATGCCCTGCATAGCGCTGCTGCCGCCGGTCAGCACGATGCCGGACGACAGCAGATCCTCGAAACCGCTGCGGCGCAGCTCCTGCTGCACCAGCGAATACAGCTCTTCCACGCGCGGCTCGATCACCTCCGCCAGCGTCTGCCGCGACAGGGTGCGCGCACTGCGTTCGCCCACGCCGGGCACTTCGATCGGCGCATCGGTGGCCAGCTGGCGCAAAGCGCAGCCGTACTTGATCTTGATGTCCTCGGCGTCCTTGGTCGGAGTGCGCAACGCCATGGCGATGTCGTTGGTGATCTGGTCGCCCGCGATGGGGATCACCGCCGTGTGGCGGATGGCGCCGTTGGTGAAGATCGCCACGTCGGTGGTGCCGCCACCGATGTCCACCAGACACACGCCCAGTTCCTTCTCGTCGTCGGCCAGCACCGCCTTGCTCGAAGCCAGCGGCTGCAGGATCATTTCGTTCACTTCCAGGCCGCAACGATGGATGCACTTGAGGATGTTCTGCACCGCCGACACCGCGCCGGTGACGATGTGCACCTCCACCTCCAGCCGCATACCGCTCATGCCCAACGGCTTCTTGATGCCTTCCTGTCCGTCGATACTGAACTCCTGCTCGAGGATGTGCAGGATCTGCTGGTCGCCCGGCAGAGCAATCGAACTGGCCGTCTCCACCGCGCGAACCACATCGGCATGTGCCACTTCCTTGTCCTTGATCTTGATCATGCCGTTGGCATTGGAACTGCGGATGTGGCTGCCGGCGATGCCGGTATAGACCTCGCGGATCTTGCAGTCGGCCATCAGTTCGGCCTCTTCCAGCGCGCGCTGGATGGCACCGACCGTCGCATCGATGTTCACCACCATGCCCTTCTTCATGCCGGAAGACTGGTGCATGCCGGCGCCGATCACTTCCAGCGTGCCTTCCGGCCTGATCTCGGCGACGATGCACGCGATCTTCGACGTGCCGATGTCCAGCGCCACGATCAGATTCTTGCTTTCCCTGTTCTTGCTCATCGTTGTCCCCTTGCTACACCTTCAAACATTCCCGCCCGGCAGATATGCCGCAAATCCGTTGCGATAGCGCAAGTCGACATGGTTCGCCGGTCGTGCCAGCGCGGCCAGACTGTACGGATACACCTTCACGAAACGCGCCAGGCGTTCCTGCATCTGCTCGCGCCCCAACTCCAGCACCATGCCGCCATCCAGTTTCACTTGCCAGGCGAAGCGCGGCGACAGGCTGATCTGCGTGATCTGCTGTTGCATCGGCGCCAGCGTGGCACTCAACTCGCCGTACATCTGCGTTACCTGTGCCGAGGTGTCCGGCTGTCCGGTGAAAACCGGCAACAGCTGTTCCGTCTTGCCCACAAACACCTCGCCATGCGTGTTCACCAGCGCCGTACCGTTCCAGCTGGCCAGCGCGACATGCTCTTCCACTTCCACCTCCAGACTCCACGGGAACTTGCGCCGCACGCTCACCTTGCGCACCCAGGGCAACTGCTCGAACGACTGCCGCGTCCGCTCCAGATCGACGGTGAAGAAGTTTCCGCTGATCTGCTCATGCACCACCTTCTCCAGCAACTGGACCGGCACGCGCTGCGGCGCCGCGGTCAGCTCCACCGTGCGCAACGGGAACACCGGCAACTGCAGCACGTAGCGCGCCGCGCCGTACAGCACCAGCACCAGGCTGAGGCCGAACAAGGCGTTGGCGATGCCGCGCAGCAGTGGCGTGTTATCCCACATGCGCCCCCTCCAGGATCTGCACCACCAGCTGCTCGAAACTGATACCCGCCTGGCGTGCCGCCATCGGCACCAGGCTGTGGTCGGTCATGCCGGGCGAGGTGTTGATCTCCAGCAGGTACGACTTGTTGTCGTCGCCGCGCAGGAAATCCACGCGCCCCCAGCCTTGCCCCCCGATCAGCTGGAACGCCAGTTGCGCCAAGTGCTGCATCTCGGCCTCATCCTCCGCGGAGAGTCCGCACGGGCACAGATAGCGCGTGTCGTCGCGCAGGTATTTCGCCTCGTAGTCATAGAACTCGTTGGCCGGCTCGATCTTGATCACCGGCAAGGCGCGGCCGTTCAGCACCGCCACCGTGTATTCGCCGCCGCTCATGAAACTCTCGGCGATCACCACCTTGTCGTGCTTCGCCGCTTCGGCATAGGCGAGCGGCAACTCTTCCACCGTCTTCACCTTGCTCACGCCGACGCTGCTGCCCTCGCTGGCCGGTTTCACGAACAGCGGCAGGTCGAGGTGGTCGGCCACCGCGTTCCAGTCGGTCGGGGCGGTCAGCGCCTCGTACTCCGGGATCGGCAAACCCGCCGCCTGCCACACCAGCTTGGTGCGCCATTTGTCCATGGCGATGGCCGAGGCCATCACGCCGCTGCCGGTATAGGGAATGCCCAGCAGTTCCAGCGCACCCTGCACCGTGCCGTCTTCGCCGAAGCGTCCATGCAGTGCGATGAACACGCGATCGAACTTCTCCTTCTTCAGTTCGGACAGATCGCGCTCGGCCGGATCGAACGCATGCGCATCCACGCCGCTGCGCTGCAGTGCGGCCAGCACCGCATTACCGCTCTTCAACGACACTTCGCGCTCGGCCGATCTGCCGCCGAACAACACCGCCACTTTTCCGAATTTGTTCACTTGCTTTTTTCTCCTACGATTCTTACTTCGGGATGCAATTCGACGCCGGTTTGCCGCAACACCGTCGCATGCACCTCTTCGATCAGGCTCTCGATATCCGTCGCCGTCGCGCCACCCGCATTGACGATGAAGTTGGCATGCTTCTCCGACACCTGCGCACCGCCGATGCGCTTGCCTTTCAAGCCGCAGCCTTCGATCAATTTCGCCGCATGATTGCCCGGCGGATTGCGGAACACCGAGCCTGCATTCGGCTGCTGCAAAGGCTGGCTGGCGCTGCGCTTCTCCATCAGCGCCTTGATGTCCTGGCGCGCCTTTTCCACATCGCCGGCTTCCAGCCGCAGCCAAGCGCCGACGAAGAACTCCTCGTTCGCTTTGTGCAGCGCCACATGGCGATAACCGATGGCGTATTCCTGCGGTGTGCGCTCGATCAGTTCGCCGCTGCGCGTCAGCACCTGCACGCGCACCACCTTCTGCCAGGTCTCGCTGCCGTAGCAACCGGCGTTCATTGCCAGCATGCCGCCCAGCGTGCCGGGGATGCCGACGAAGAATTCCGCACCGCACAAGTTGTTGCTGGCCGCGAAGCGTGCCAGCTTCGCACCTGCCACACCGGCCTGCACATAGATCAGATCGCCGTCCATGCGCAGCTCGGTCAGCGCGCCCACCATCTGCACCGCGGTGCCGCGATAACCGCCGTCGCGCACCAGCAGGTTGCTTCCGAGCCCGACCGCCAGCAGCGCTTCGCTTACTGGCGTCTGCCGCAAGAACTGTTGCAGATCGGCGAGATCGGCCGGCCGGTACAAGTGCCGCGCGACGCCACCCGCACGCCAGCTCACGTGGCGCGACATGGGTTCGTCGTGGAGCATCTCCCCGCGCAACCTGCTGTCACTGAACTGTGTCGGCTCGCTCATGTTCATTTTTGCGCCAGCTGCTTCACCAGATTCGGCACGCCGCCGATGGAACCCGCTCCCATGGTCAACACCACATCGCCGTCGCGCGCCATCTGCATGATGGTTTGCGGCATGTCGGCGATGTTCTCGACGAACACGGCCTCGCTCTGCCCTGCCACACGCAAGGCATGCATCATGGCGCGGCCGTCCGCCGCGACGATGGGTGCTTCGCCGGCCGCATACACATCCGCCAACGCCAGCACATCCACGCCGGCCAGCACCTTCACGAAATCCTCGAACAGGTCGCGCGTGCGTGTATAGCGGTGCGGCTGGAACGCCAGCAGCAAGCGCTTGCCGGGGAAGGCGCCGCGCACGGCAGCCAGCGTCGCTTTCATTTCCACCGGATGGTGGCCATAGTCGTCGATCAGCGTGAACGAGCCGCCCAATGGCAACGGGATCTCGCCGTAACGCTGCATGCGCCGTCCCACACCTTCGAATTCGGCCAGCGCTGCCGCAATGGCGGCAGGTGCCACACCGACTTCGAGGCCGACCGCGATGGCGGCCAGCGCGTTGAGCACGTTGTGCTCGCCCGCGAGGTTGAGCGTGACATCGAGGTCGAGCGGCTTACCGTCGAACTGGCATTTGTCGTCATGACGGCATTGCGCGGTGAAGCGCATCTTGCCCCCCTCGTGCCGCACGTTGACGGCACGTATCTGCGCATCCCCGTTCATGCCGTAGGTAGTGACCGGCTTGCTGATGCGCGGCAGGATCTCGCGCACGTTCTCGTCGTCCACACACAACATGGCGCGGCCGTAGAACGGCAGGCGTTCGACAAAATCGACGAAGGCCTGTTTCAGCTTGCCGAAATCGTGGCCGTAGGTCTCCATGTGGTCGGCATCGATGTTGGTGACCACCGCAAGGATCGGCGGGAGATACAAGAACGAGGCATCGGATTCGTCCGCCTCCGCCACAATGAACTCGCCGGTGCCGAGGCGTGCGTTCGCGCCGCTGCTGTTCAAGCGGCCGCCAATGACGAAGGTCGGGTCGTAACCGCCCTTGGCCAGCACGCTGGTCACCAGCGAGGTGGTGGTGGTCTTGCCGTGCGTACCCGCCACCGCAATGCCTTGGCGCAGCCGCATCAGCTCGGCCAGCATCACCGCGCGCGGCACGATGGGGATGCGCTGCTCGCGCGCCGCCACCACTTCCGGGTTGTCCGCTTTCACCGCGGTAGAGGTCACCACCGCATCGGCATCCTGCAGATTCTTCGCATCGTGGCCGATGGTGATGCGGGCACCCAAGCCCTGCAGACGCTGGGTGACCGTGCTTTCCGACAGGTCGGAACCGCTCACCTTGAAGCCCAGATTGAGCAGCACCTCGGCAATACCGTTCATACCGGAACCGCCGATACCGACGAAGTGGATGTTTTTGACTTTATGTTTCATATTCGTTTTATCCCGCCAGAGAGATGCATACTTGCGCCACCTGTTGCGTCGCATCCGGTTTCGCCAGGCTGCGCGCGGCTTGCGCCATCGCCAGCAATTTCTCGCGGTTCAATCCGCGCAACTGTTGCGCCAGCTTCTCTGCGCTCATTTCTTTTTGCGGCAGCAACACTGCCGCACCGTGCTCGCTCAGGAAGCGTGCGTTGTGCGTCTGATGGTCGTCCACCGCGAATGGGAACGGGACCAGCACGCTGGCTGCACCCGCGGCTGCCAGCTCGGCGATGGTCAATGCGCCCGCACGGCAGATCACCACATCGGCTCTTGCATACTGGTCAGCCATGTCATCGACGAACGCGCGGATATCGGCACTCACTCCCGCCTTTGCATACAGCTGTTGCACCGTCTCGAAATTCTTCTTGCCGGTCTGGTGCAGCACCTGCGGCCGCTCCTGCTCGCCCAGCATCGCCAAGGCTTGCGGCAATGCATCGTTGAGTGCCTTCGCACCCAAACTGCCACCCACCACCAGCACGTTCAGGCGGCCAGCGCGTCCGGCGAAACGCACCTGCGGCGCTGGCAAGGCGGCGATGTCGGCGCGCACCGGATTGCCGCACCACTCGGTGTCTTTCAGCACATCGGGGAAGCCGCTCAACACCCGCGTCGCCAGTTTTGCCAACAGCTTGTTGCTCATGCCGGCGATGGAGTTCTGCTCGTGGATCACCAGTGGGCGGCGCAACAGCGCCGCCATCAAGCCGCCCGGCATGGTGATGTAACCGCCCATGCCCAGCACCACATCGGGCCGGTGGCGGAAGATGGCATCCGCGCTCTGCCACAGCGCACGCAACAGCGTGAACGGCAAGGTCAGCAGCCGCAGCAATCCCTTGCCGCGCACGCCGGAGAAGTTCACCCACGCCACCGGATAACCGTGCTTGGGTACCAGTTCCGCTTCCATGCTGCCCGGTGCGCCGAGCCACACGATGTTCCAGCCCTGTGCGCGCAGCGCATCGGCCACCGCGAGACCCGGATAGATGTGGCCGCCGGTGCCGCCCGCCATGATCAGGATGGTGCGGCTCATATCGGCAACCCCCGCGCCACTCGCCGATTTTGGCTACGGCCGCCCCGTTGGGGCTTAACTTGCTTGCGCAAGTTAGCCTTAGCCGAAACCGCCGGAGCGCAGCCATTTGCTCCCCGCTCAAAGATAACGAGTCGCTCAACGTTCATATCGGTAAACCTCTTGCGACCCGGCGGTTTTCGTAATCGATCCTGAGCAGCACCGCGATCGCCACGCAGTTCACCACCACACCGCTGCCGCCGAAACTCAGGAACGGCAGGGTCAGCCCCTTGGTCGGCAGCACGCCCATGTTCACGCCGATGTTGATCATCGCCTGCACGCCCAGCCACACCGCGATGCCCTGCGCCACCAGCGCGGGGAACAGCCGCTCGGACATCGCCGCCTGGCGGCCGATGGCGAAAGCACGCACGATGAACCAGGCGAACAGCAGCAGCACCGCACATACGCCGAGCAACCCGAGTTCTTCGGCGATCACCGCGAGCAGGAAGTCGGTGTGCGCTTCCGGCAAATAGAACAGTTTCTCCACGCTGCCGCCGAGCCCGACGCCCAACCATTCGCCGCGACCGAAAGCGATCAGCGCATGGCTGAGCTGGTAGCCCTTGCCGTACGGGTCGGCCCAGGGGTCGAGGAAACCGATGACGCGCTGCATGCGATATTCAGAAGAGAAGATCAGCGCGGCGAAGGCCAGCGGCAGCAGCACGACCAGCCCGCCGAAGATCTTGAGGTTGAAGCCGCCCAGCCACAATGTACACATCGCGATAGACACGATCACCACGAACGCGCCCATGTCCGGTTCCAGCAGCAGCAGTGCACCGACCAGCGCCATCACGCCGAACATCGGCAGGAAAGGCTTGAGCAGATGATCCTTCACCGCGCCCTTGCGCACGGCATAGTCGGCGGCGTACAGCACAGCGAACAGTTTCATCAGCTCCGACGGCTGCAGGTTGATGATGCCCAGCGACAGCCAGCGGCGGCTGCCGTTGACGGCTTTGCCGACGCCAGGGAGCAACACCAGCAACAGCAACACGACGCCGATCAGGAACAGGTAGGGCGCATATTTCTGCCACATCTGGGTCGGTATTTGGAAGGCGATCACGCCCGCCACCACGCCGGTCAGGATGAAGATGCTGTGGCGCACCAGGTAATAGGTGGCCTGATGGCTGGTGTATTTGCCCGCTTCGGCCGTCGCAATCGAGGCGGAGTAGACCATCACCAGACCGATGGACAGCAGCGCGGTGACGACCCACACCAGCACGGTGTCGTATTCGGCCATGCTGCGGCGCGGAGCGTTCAATGCCGTGCTCAGCATGCCGCCCCCTCTCTCTTCACCGCTGCGATGAACACTTCCGCGCGGTGCAGGTAGTTCCGGTACATGTCGAAACTGGCGCAGGCCGGCGACATCAGCACTGCATCGCCGGATTCCGCAGCCTGACCGGCCAGACGTACCGCCTCGTCCATGTCGGCGGCATTCAGCACCGGCACGCCGCAGCCCTGCAACGCTTCGGCGATCAGCCGCGCGTCGCGGCCGATCAGCACGACGGCACGCGCATGCTGCGCCACCGCAGGCTTCAGCGGCGCGAAGTCCTGCCCCTTGCCGTCGCCGCCGAGGATGATCACCGCCGGTTTACCCAGACCGTTCAACGCGGCGCAGGTGGCGCCGACGTTGGTGCCCTTGGAGTCGTCGTAATAGGTCACTCCTTTGATCTCCGCCACCTTCTCCACCCGGTGCGGCAGCCCCTTGAATTCGCGCAAGGCCTTCACCAGCGGCGCAAGCGGAATGCCCACTGCGCGACACAACGCCAGCGCGGCCAGCGCATTGGCGATGTTGTGTTGGCCGACCACCTGCAATTCGTCTGCCTTCATCGCGCGCGCTTCGCCTTGCACCAGCCACAGCTCACCGCCATCTTGCTCGACGCCCCAATCCAGCGGGGTCGGCGGCGTATTCAGGCCGAAGCTGACCATGCTGCGCTCGCGCAGCGCCATCCCCATGCTTTCGCCGTCTTCGCGATTGAGCACCTGCGTCCCGCCTTTACCGGAGCTGCGGAAGATGCGCGCCTTGGCCGCGATGTAGTCGGCCATGTCGGCATAACGGTCAAGATGGTCTTCGCTGATGTTGAGTACCGTCGCCGCATCGGCACTCAGGCTGTAAGTCGTCTCCAATTGGAAACTCGACAGCTCCAGCACCCACACCTGCGGCTGGGCGCCCTTGCGCCTGTGCAGCACGTCGAGCACGGCGGGCGAGATGTTGCCCGCCACTTCGGTATCCAGCCCCGCCGCGCGGCACATCGCGCCGACCATGCTGGTGACGGTGGTCTTGCCGTTGGCGCCGGTGATGGCGATGATCTTCGGGGTGTTCTGCTGCGGCAGCGCACGCGCGAACAGCTCGATATCGCCCACCACCGGGATGCGCTGCGCCAGCGCCTTCTGCACCAGCGGCTCGGCCACCGGCACGCCGGGGCTGATGGCGATCAGCTCGATGCCTTCCAGCAGTTCGCTGCGGAACACGCCGCAACGCACATCCGCATCCGGCACTTCCTTCTTCAGCTCCGCCAGACCGGGCGGCGCATCGCGACTGTCGGCGACGCGCACCTGCGCCCCCTGCGCACTCAGGTAGCGCACGAGCGACAGCCCGGTCTCACCGAGACCGAGGACCAGCACCGATTGTCCGCGCAGTTCTTTCATCGTTTATCTGAGTTTCAGCGTCGCCAATCCGATCAAAACCAGCAACATGGTGATGATCCAGAAACGGACCACGACCTGCGTCTCTTTCCAGCCTTTCTGCTCGAAGTGATGGTGCAGCGGCGCCATCAGCAGGATGCGCTGCCCCGTGCCGTATTTCTTCTTGGTGTATTTGAACCAGGACACTTGCAGCATCACCGACACCGCCTCCACCACGAACACGCCGCCCATGATGAACAGCACCAGTTCCTGGCGGATGATCACTGCCACTGCGCCCAGAGCCGCGCCCAGAGCCAGCGCGCCAACATCGCCCATGAACACTTCCGCCGGGTAGGCGTTGAACCACAGGAAAGCCAGACCCGCGCCGGCGATGGCCGCGCAGAACACCGCCAGTTCGCCCGCACCGGGAATGGACGGCTCGCCCAGATATTTGGAGAACTCGGCGTGGCCGGCGACATAAGCGAAGATCGCCAGCGCGCTCGCCACCATCACCGTGGGCATGATGGCGAGGCCGTCGAGGCCATCGGTGAGGTTCACCGCGTTGCTGCTGCCGACGATGACCAGATAGACCAGCACGATGAAGCCGACCATGCCGAGCGGGAACACCAGGTTCTTGAAGAACGGCACGATCAGTTCGGTCTGCGCCGGCAGTGTGGCGTGCGACCACAGGAAGATGCCGACCGCGAGCGCGATCAGCGATTGCCAGAACATCTTGGCCTTGGCCGACAGGCCGTCCGGGTTCTTGTAGACCACCTTGCGATAATCATCCACCCAGCCGATGGCGCCCACGCCCAGCGTGGTGAGCAGCACCACCCACACGTAGGCGTTGTGCAGGTCGCCCCACAACAGGGTGGTGATGGCGACCGAGGCGAGGATCAGCGCGCCGCCCATGGTCGGCGTGCCCGCCTTCACCAAATGGGTCTGCGGGCCGTCGCTGCGCACCGCCTGGCCGATCTTCAGCGCGGTCAGTTTGCGTATCATCCACGGCCCCAGCATGAAGGAGATGAACAGTGCCGTCATCGCCGCCAGCACCGCGCGCAGCGTGATGTAATTGAACACGCTGAACGTGCGCACGTCCTGTGCCAACCATTGGGCTAATGCGAGCAGCATGCTTCCTCCTTGTGTAGCGCGCAAAATTGCACAACTCGTTCCATCTTCATAAAGCGCGACCCTTTCACCAGCACCGTGGTCTGCGCATCCAGTTGTTTATCCAGCGCCGTTTGCAGCGCTTCAATGTCGGCGAAATGCTGCGCGCCCGCACCGAACTCCGCCACCGTCTGCACACTCAATGTGCCGAGTGCGAACAGCTGTTCGATGCCCAGCTCGCGTGCCGCGATGCCGATCTCGCGATGGAACTGCGCCGCGCCTTCACCCAGCTCGCCCATGTCGCCCAGCACGAAGATGCGCTTGCCTGCCGCCTGCGCCAGCACTTCCAGCGCGGCATGCATCGAGGCTGGATTGGCGTTGTAGGTATCGTCGATCAGGGTCGCCCCGTGCATTGCCTGCTTGCGCTGCAAGCGCCCGGCCACTCCGCCGAAACTTTCCAACCCTTTGACGATGGTGGCCAACGGCACCTGCAGCGCCAGCGCGGCGGTCGCCGCAGCCAGCGCGTTGCGCGCGTTATGCTCGCCCGGCACTTGCAACGCGATGCGCAGTTCGCCTTCGGGCGCATGTGCATTCAATACGCCGCCGTAACCTTGCACCCGCCATTCGCCGCGCACTGCGGCCGCATGTTCCAGCGCGAAGTCGAACACGCGATGCTTGTCCGCCAACGTGCGCCACAACGCTGCATGGCTGTCGTCTGCATTGATGACCGCCGTGCCGGTACGTGCCAATCCGGCAAAGATCTCGCCCTTGGCGCGCGCCACGCCTTCCACCGAACCCAGCCCCTGCAGGTGCGCACCGCTGGCGTTGTTGACCAGCGCCACATCGGGGTGCGCGATGCGGGTGAGGTAATCGATCTCGCCGGGATGGTTCATGCCCATCTCGATCACGGCAAAGCGGTGCGACCCGCGCAGCTGCAACAGCGTGAGCGGCATGCCGATGTCGTTGTTGAAATTACCTTTGGTCGCCAGCACGCTTTCTTCATCGCCGGTAGCGGCACGCAAAATGGCGGCCAGCATCTCTTTCACCGTGGTCTTGCCGTTGCTGCCGGTGATGGCGACCAGCGGGATGTCGAACTGTGCGCGCCAGTGCGCGGCAAGGTGGCCGAGTGCGATGCGCGTGTCCGCCACGCGCAGCAGCGGGCACGGTGCGTTATCGACGGTTGCATCGGCATTCACGATCGCGGCGACCGCGCCGGCCTGGGCGGCTTGTGCCACGAACCTGGCGCCGTCGAAGTGCTCGCCCTTGAGTGCGATGAACAGGTCGCCCTGGCGGATGCTGCGCGTATCGGTGGAAACTGCGGAGAAACGCACATCCGCACCGCTATGCTGCGCGTGCAATGCGTGGGCGGCTTGGGAGAGCTGCATCATAGCCAGCGCTCCTCCGGCTTCCACATGCTGAGCTCGCGGCGGGCGATCTCGCTGTCGCTGAACGGATGGCGCACGCCGGCGATCTCCTGATAATCCTCGTGCCCTTTGCCCGCGATCAGCACGGTGTCGATCACCTGCGCTTTGCGGATGGCTTGGGCGATAGCTTTGGCGCGATCTTCGATCACCTGGTATTCGCCCTGCATGCCCATGACGATGGCGTCGATGATCGCGCCGGGTTCTTCGCTGCGCGGGTTGTCGCTGGTGACGATGCGCACGTCGGCGAACCGGGAAGCGACGGTACCCATCATCGGACGTTTGCCGCGGTCACGGTCGCCGCCGCAGCCGAACACGCAGATGACCTTGCCGCCAGAGGGCTCGGTCACTTCGCGCAAAGTGCCCAGCACCTTCTCTAGCGCATCCGGCGTGTGTGCGTAATCCACCACCACCGAGGGCTTGTCCTTGCCGCCCAGTGTCTGCATGCGTCCTGCCACCGCCTTCTGCAAGCCGAGTTCGCGCACCGCATCTTCCAGATGTACGCCGCTGACCAGCAACACCGCCAGGCTGCCGAGCAGGTTGGAGGCATTGAAACGACCGATCAGCTTGCTTTGCAGCGGCGCCGCCCCCCAGCTGGTATGCAGCCGCAGCGCCAGTCCTTGCGCATCCATCTGCGTCAGTTCGCCGTATACCATGCGGATGCCGAGACGTTCGGCCAATTTCAACGATTCGTCGTTCAGGCCGTAACCGACCACTTCGACCTCGGCATCCTGTAGCGACTGCGCCAGCTCCGCACCGAACTCGTCGTCGAGGTTGAGCACCGCATGCTTGAGTTCCGCCCAGTCGAACAGGCGCCGTTTGGCGGCAGCATAGCTCTGCATGTCGCCGTGATAATCGAGATGGTCGCGCGTCAGGTTGGTGAGCAGCGCGACGTCGTAATGCACGCCGTTGACGCGGCCTTGCGTAAGCGCGTGCGAAGAGACCTCCATCACCGCCGCTTGTGCGCCCTGCTGCATATAGTCGGCCAACAGGCCGTGCACCAGCAGCGCATCCGGCGTGGTATTGGCGGTCGCTTGCAGTGCGCCGGGGAAGCCGTTGCCCAAAGTGCCGAGCAGCGCGCTCTTGCGTCCCAGCGCGCTGAACGTCTTTGCCAGCCAGTGGCTGCACGAGGTCTTGCCGTTGGTGCCGGTGACGCCGACCATCCACAGTTTCTCCGACGGATGCTCGTAGACCTTGTCGGCGATCAAGCCGACCTGGTGGCGCAGATCGGGGACCGCCAGATTGGGGACGTGCCACTCATCATTCCACTGGAAACCATGCGCTTCCCAGATCACTGCGTTCGCGCCCTGCGCTATCGCCTGCGCGATGAAACGGCGACCGTCGGCCTGCGTGCCGGGATAAGCGACGAAAGTGTCACCGGAGCGGATAGCGCGACTGTCGGATACCAACCGCTCTATATTCACACCCAATGCATTCAATTCATCGAGGCGGATGTTCACACTTCCTCCTTGATGATCTCGTCCGGCGCCTGCATCACGTTATCCAGCGGCGCATCGTTGGGCACGTTGAGCACGCGCAGTGCAGCGCCCATCACGCTGCTGAACGCCGGTGCCGCGACCTGGCCGCCGTAATACACCGCGCCGCCCGGTTCGTTGATCATCACCGCGACGATCAGCCGCGGGTCGGATGCCGGCGCCATGCCGACGAACGAAGCCACATAGCGGTCGACGTATTTGCCGTTCTCGAGCTTGTGCGCAGTGCCGGTCTTGCCCGCCACACGGTATCCCGGCACCTGCGCCAGCGGTGCGGTCCCGCCGGGCTTCACCACCATTTCCATCATGTCGCGCACGGCATGTGCCGTGCGATCCGAATAGACTTTGACGCCCAGCGCGGGCGTCTCCTGTTTCAGCAGCGTGATCGGCAGCAATTCACCGTTGTTGGCGAACACGGTGTAGGCGCGCGCCAGTTGCAACAGATTGACCGAGATGCCGTTGCCGTACGACATGGTGGCCTGTTCGATAGGCCGCCACTTCTTGTAGTCGCGCAGCCTGCCCGCCGCCTCGCCGGGGAACTCGCTGCCGGTCTGCGCGCCGAATCCGCTCTCGCTCAGGCTATGCCAGAACGTCTCCGGTTGCATGCCGAGCGCGATCTTGGCGGTGCCGACGTTGCTGGATTTCTGGATCACCTGCGCCACGGTGAGCGCACGCTCCGGATGGGTGTCGTGGATCTTGCGGCCGTTCACGGTGAGCACACCGCCGGCCGTATCGATCACTGTATTCGGCTGCACCTTGCCCGTTTCCAGCGCTGCCGCGACGGTGAACGGCTTCATGGTGGAGCCCGGCTCGAACAGGTCGGTCACCGCATGGTTGCGCAGCAGCGACAACGAAGGCTTCTCGCGATTGTTGGAGTTGTAGGAAGGCCAGTTCGCCAGCGCCAGCACTTCACCAGTCTTAGCATCGAGCACGATGATGGAGCCGGCCTTGGCGCGATGTTTCTCCACAGCCAGTTTGACCTCGCGGTAGGCCAGCGATTGGATCTTGCTGTCGATACTCAGAGCGATGTCGCTGCCAGCCTTGGGCGCGCGCAAACTGGCGACGTCCTCGACGATGAAGCCGCGTCTATCCTTGATGACTTGTTGACTGCCGGCCTTGCCGCCGAGTTGCGCCTGCAACGCCAGCTCGATCCCTTCCTGGCCGTTGTCGTCCACATCGGTGAAGCCGATCAGATGCGAGGTGACTTCACCGCCGGGATAGTAGCGCCGGTATTCGCGTTGCAGCGATACGCCGGGAATCCCGAGCTTCACTACTTTCGCGGCCTGTTCCGGCGGCAGCTGCCGTTTGAGATAGACGAAATCGCGCGAGGTGTTGGTCAGGCGCTCTTTCACTTCTTCCGGCGTCATGCCGACGATCTGCGCCAAGCGGATGATCTGTTTGATCGAGACCTCGACATCCGCCGGACTCGCCCATACCGATTCGACCGGCGTGCTCACTGCCAACGGCTCCCCATGTCGGTCGGTGATCATGCCGCGATGGGCATGGATCTCGACCACGCGGCCGTAGCGCGCATCGCCCTTCTGCTGCAGGAATTCGTTGTTGATTCCCTGCAGGTAGATCGAACGCACCAGCAATGCCGCCAGCCCGGCCAGCAACAGCACGAACAGCACGCGCGAGCGCCATGCCGGCAAGGCGATCTGCCCGGTGGTCTGGATGGGCGTGGTGGCGTAATTCATGGCCGCCCCGCCATCACCGAGCCCGTGCGGATATAACGGATCTGCCCGGATTGCGGCATCTGCATCTGCAATTGACGGGCGGCGATGTTCTCCACGCGCGCCGGCATAGCCAGCGTGCCCTGCTCAAGCTGCAACTGCCCCCACTCCACATCCATCTGCTGCGCCCTGTCTTTTTCCTGCTGCAATTCCACAAACAACTTGCGCGCCTTATGTTGGGAGGTGACTACCCCCAACGCGCACGCGATGACCAAAATCAGTAACAGGACATTCAGCCTAGCCACCTAAACGCTCCGCCACCCGCAACACCGCGCTGCGCGCGCGCGGGTTCGCCGCCACCTCCGCAGCCGACGCATGGATCGGCTTGCCGACCAGGCGCACTTTGCCTTGCGGCACGTCGGCGGCGCGGATCGGCACGTTCTTCGGCAATTTGTCGCCTTGCGCCATGTCACGCAGAAAGCGCTTGACCATGCGGTCTTCCAGCGAATGGAAACTGATCACTGCCATGCGTCCGCCCGGCTTCAAATGGTCCACGCATTGCGGCAATACGCTCTCGAGTTCTTCGAGCTCGCGGTTGATATGAATCCGTATAGCCTGAAAGGTGCGCGTAGCCGGATTTTTGCCGGGTTCGCGCGTACGTACACTTTGCGCGACGATGTCGCCGAGCTGTTTCGTGGTGACGATCTCTCGTTCCTGGCGCGCAGCAACAATCGACCTTGCAATCTGCCTAGCAAACCGTTCTTCGCCGTAATCAAATATCACCTCCGTGAGTTCGCCCTCATCCACCGCTGCCAACCACTCCGCCGCCGTCTGCCCCCTGCTGGTATCCATGCGCATGTCCAGCGGCGCATCGAACCGGAAACTGAACCCGCGCTGTTCGTCGTCCAGCTGCGGTGACGACACGCCCAAATCCAGCAACACACCATCGACCTTGTCGACATGAAGTTCGCGCAACGCCTCGGCCAGATGTTCGAAGCCGCTATGCACCAGCTGGAAACGCGCATCGCCGATCACCTTGCCTGCGGCAATCGCCATCGGATCCTTGTCCAGCGCAATCAGCCTGCCGTGCTCACCCAGCTTTTCCAATATCAGCCGGCTGTGCCCGCCGCGTCCGAACGTGCAATCCACATAGACGCCGTCCGCCCGCACTTGCAACACCTCGACTGCTTCATTCAACAGGACGGTCGTATGAGCCAATGGCTGGCTCACAGCGTGAAGCCCTCCAGCTCGGGCGGCAGGTTGTCCGCCGTGAAACCGGTCATTTTTTCGTTCTGCGCCTGCCAGCGCGCCTCATCCCACAACTCGAACTTGTTGCCCTGCCCCACCAGCATCACGCGCTTGTCCAGCACGGCGAATGTGCGCAGCGTGGGGGAAACCAGCACTCGGCCGACGGCATCCATCACCGCATCTTCAGCATGGCCGACCAGGAAACGTTGTAGCGCGCGGATGCGCGGATCGAAGGCGGAGAGCTTCATCAGCTTCTCACGGATGGGTTGCCACTCGGGCTGCGGATAGACCAGCAGGCAACCGTCGGCATCGGCAGTCAGCACCAGCTGACCCGCACAATGCGCAAGCAACATGTCGCGATACCGCGCCGGTACCGCGAGCCTGCCCTTGCTATCCAGATTAAGTTGCGTCGCTCCCTGGAACATCGCCAATTCCCACCTTTACCCACTTTTTACCACTTACGCTCACTATATTGAGAAAATGGCAGCCGGTCAAGCAAGAAACCTGGATTTCTCTTTACGGGACAAAGGCTTAGCGCACCTCGTTAATGCGAAATAAATATGCTTAAAAAGCAATGAATTGGGAAATCAAGCTAAAGTGCTTTGTGATGGAGGTCTATATACTCGGGCAGACCGCCCATGCGAACAGCCTCAAAAAATAATCGAGACCCGATGCATTGAAAAGAAGTGAAGCCAGCCGATAAGCCGGGTTCTGTCGTGGACAGTCATTCCTCTAGGCGTTTCGTTACCTGACGCTCAAGCAACCTACCCGCTGGCGACGCGAGCAACGTCATAGCCAGCCTATTTGGTCTTGCTCCGGATGGGGTTTACCCTGCCACTGGTGTTGCCACCAGCGCGGTGAGCTCTTACCTCGCCATTTCAACCTTACCTGTACCGCTTGCGCAGCCATCGGCGGTGTATTTTCTGTGGCACTTTCCATCGCCTCACGGCGTCCGGTCGTTAACCGGCATCCCGCTCTGCGGAGCCCGGACTTTCCTCTACACAGCAAAAGTGTGCAGCGACTGTCTAGCCAGCTTCGGGGCGGAGTCTATCACGGGATGAAAAGAGGGAAGCCGGCTTACTTGCCTTGCAAAGCCTGTCCGGTTTTTTCCAGCGCCTTGCCGCTTTGCTCCAGCGTTTCGTTGCCTAGGCGCTTGGCACGGTCAATCAGCGATTCTTCTTTGGCAAAGGGGTTGGAGAGCAGCGGTTTCTCGCGACCGATGTTGACGCCCAATGCCATGCCGATAAGCACGCCAATCACCAAACTGATCAGAATGATTTTGATTTGCTTCATTTCAACGACTCCGGTTGGTTGCTATGACTGCGAATTCTGCCTCACCCCTCGATGACTTGCATACTTACGCCAAGGTCTTTCCATTGCTTGCTCTCGTCCAGCAGGGCTGCTTCGGTGAGCGGGTTGCGCGCCAACCAGCCCGACGCCAGCGTGAGGTGAAATTTGGTGCCGCTGAACCGCCCCTGCATGGCCGGCAATTCGACATCGCCGCGGTTGCGATAAATCAGTGCCGCCAGACGCAACGCCATGACCTGCGCCAGTTGTTCTTGTGTGCTGAGCATGCCGCGCAATTTTTCCAAGCCACCGCGATGCGCCAGCGCCAGCAAACTCAGATGAGCTTGTTCCTTTTTTGAGAACCCGGGCATATCGGCGTTGGCAAGAATGTAGGCGGTATGTTTGTGATAGCCGCTGTGCGCGACGCTGATACCGATCTCGTGCAGCTTGGCCGCCCAGTTGAGTAATTGCGCACCTTCCTCGCCGAGTTGCCCCTCCAGGAACTGTCCCGCGAGCAGGTTTGCCAGATGCGCCACGCGCTCTGCCTGGCGCGCATCCGCATGGTAGCGGCGCATGAATTGCTGCACCGTGACTTCGCGCATGTCATTGTGATGGAAACGTCCGAGCAGGTCGTACAACACACCTTCGCGCAGTGCGCCGAGCGCGGTCTGCATGCGCTCGATACCGAGTTCGCAAAAGGCGGCATACATGATGGCGAAGCCGCCAGGCAACACCGGGATGCGGTCCGGCTTCAATCCTTGCAGTTCAAGCCTGTTCACATCGCCAGCCTTGAGCAGTTGTGCGCGCAGTTGCTCCAGCCCTTCGCGCGTGATGCCGCCATTGCTGTAACCGTTCTGCTCGAGGATGTCGCACAACACGCGCGCACTGCCGGAAGAGCCCAGCGCCACATCCCAATGACCGCACGAGAACTCGGCAGCGATGGAGAGCACCTCGTTGCGCGCGGCCAGTTCGGCCTGCTTGAGGTTGGATTTGTTGATCTTGCCGTCGGGAAAGTGGCGCACACTGTAGCTGACGCAGCCCATGTACAGGCTTTCCAGCTTGAGCGGTTGCAGGCCGCTACCGACGATGAATTCGGTGGAGCCCCCGCCGATGTCCATCACCAGTCGCTTGCCTTCCGATTGCGGCAGGCCTTGCGCGACGCCAAGATAGATCAGCCGCGCCTCTTCGCGTCCAGCGATGACTTCGATAGGGAAACCGAGTGCCACTTCGGCTTGTTGCAGAAATTCGGGAGCATTCTTGGCGACACGCAGGGAGTTGGTGCCGACCGCACGCACCGCTTCGCGCGGCAGGCCGCGCAGGCGTTCGCCAAAGCGTTGCAAACAGGAGAGCGCGCGTTGTTGCGCGGGTTTGTCGAGGCGCTTGTCTTCGGTGAGACCGGCTGCGAGTCGCACCGCTTCGCGCAAGCCGTCCAGCATGTACAGCTGGTCGTTCTCCACGCGGGCCACTTGCAGCCGGAAACTGTTGGAACCGAGATCGACTGCCGCGAGGAGTGGTTGGTGTTGCACGGGTGGGATTACGGCGGCTTACTGCTGGACTTCGCGCTCGATCTCTTCCACGGTGACGTGGCGCACGTCGCGCCCCTTGACCATGTACACCACGTATTCTGACATGTTCTTGGCGTGGTCGCCGATACGCTCGATGGCCTTGGCGACGAACAGGATCTCGAGCGAGGTGGAGATGGTGCGCGGGTCTTCCATCATGAAGGTGATGAGGTAACGCATGATGGCGCGGAATTCTTCATCCACCTGTTCGTCCTGGCGCACCACCTGTGCGGCGGTAGCCAGATCGAGACGGGCGAAGGCATCCAGCGATTTCCGCAGCATGTCCACCGCAATATCGGCCGCATGCTTGATCTCGTTGTAGCGCGGCAGGTGCAGGCGTTCCTTTTGCGACAGCAGCTTGGCCATACGCGCGATTTTTTCCGCCTCGTCGCCGATACGCTCGAGATCGGTGATGGTCTTGATCACGGTCATCACCATGCGCAGGTCGCCGGCGGCCGGCTGGCGGCGCACCAGGATATGACTGCAATTCTCATCGATCTCGACTTCCATCGCGTTGACGCGGTGGTCATCGTCGATCACGCGGTTCATCAGCGCCACATCACCCGTGGTCAGCGACTCGACCGCCAAACGGATCTGGCTTTCGACCAGTCCGCCCATCTGCAACACGCGGGCGCGCACCGCTTCGAGTTCCGCGTCGAATTGTTTCGAGGTATGTTCGCTGCCGGCCATGATCGTTCCTTAAGGATTATTGCAAATGACGGATGCTAAGCAAGCACCGTTAAACTTTTGTTACTGCGCAGTGAGCGTCTTCACCCCGTCCGGCGTACCCAGCAGCAGCACATCCGCTGCGCGGCGCGCGAACAGACCGTTGGTCACCACACCGGGCAATTGGTTCAGCAAGGTCTCCAACTCCACCGGGTTCATGATCTGCAAGTTGTGCACATCCAGGATCACGTTGCCATTGTCGGTGGTGAAGCCCTCGCGCAATTTCGGCTGGCCGCCCAGTTTCACCACCTCGCGCGCGATGTAGCTGCGCGCCATCGGGATCACTTCGATCGGCAGCGGGAACTTGCCGAGCACGTCTACCAGCTTGCTCGCATCGCACACGCAGATGAATTTCTTGCTGGCTGCCGCGACAATCTTCTCGCGCGTCAGCGCACCGCCGCCACCCTTGACCATGTGCATGTGTTTGGTGATCTCGTCCGCCCCGTCCACATATACCGGCAGATCGCCCGCATCGTTCAGCGACAGCACCTCGATACCGTGGCCTTGCAAGCGCTTCGCGGAAGCTTCCGAGCTGGCGACAGCGCCGCGGATCTTGCCCTTAATCTTGGCCAACTCGTCGATGAAGAAATTGGCGGTGGAGCCGGTACCCACCCCCACAATGCAATCATTTGGAACATAGGCGATCGCCGCTTGTGCGACGGCGCGTTTCAGATCATCTTGTGTCAAAGCCATTTTTTATCCTGATTCAGTGATCGACAATATCGTTTCGTGCCGGATTATTGCAGGAAATGGCCAATTTAGAAACAATGCAAGCCTTTGTCTGCCGCCTCTTTCCAAATCGGCGCAATGGATTTACGATGTGCCCGTCGTGGGGGTGTAGCTCAGTTGGGAGAGCGTCTGGTTCGCAATCAGAAGGTCGTCAGTTCGATCCTGATCACCTCCACCACGCCACACTACCCGCGCGGATGATGCATCGCATGCAAGCGCTTCAACCGCTCCCGGGCCACATGCGTGTATATCTGAGTAGTCGAGATATCCGAATGTCCCAGCAGCATCTGCACCACACGCAAGTCGGCACCGTGATTGAGCAAGTGCGTCGCGAAGGCATGGCGCAAAGTGTGCGGCGACAGCGGTTTGCGCAGCCCCCCGGTCTTTGCGTGCTTCTTGATCAGATACCAGAACATCTGTCGGGTCATCCCTTCTCCGCGCCCGGTCACAAACAGTGCGTCGCTCACCTTACCGGCGAGCAAGACGGGACGTGCTTCCGCAAGATAGCATTTGACCCAGTCCAGCGCCTCCTCGCCAAGCGGCACAAGCCGCTCCTTGCTGCCCTTGCCCATCACCCGTGTCACGCCCATGTCCAGACTCACCTGCGCCACACGCAACCCAACCAGCTCCGATACGCGCAACCCGCTGGCGTACAGCACTTCCAGCATGGTGCGGTCGCGCATGCCGAGCGGCGTCGTGGTATCCGGCGCGCGTAGCAGCAGCTCGACATCCTCTTCGGTGAGGCTCTTGGGCAGGCTGCGCGGCAGCTTGGGCGTTGCGATCTGCAAGGTCGGGTCGACCGTTATCCGGTTCTGCCGCAGCAGATAGCGGAACAGGCGCTTGAGGCTGGAGATGGTGCGCGAGGTGGAAGTGGCTTTGGCTTTCTCGCCGCTCACCAGATGCGCCAGAAAGCCCTGTATGTCGGCGTGGGTGGCGGCCAGCAAGCCGCCCCCGTGCTGCGCTTGCAGCCATTGGGCGAATTTGTTCAGGTCGCGGCGGTAGCTGTCGAGGGTGTTGCGGGAAAGCCCGTCTTCAAGCCAGAGCGCGTCGCTGAATTCGTCGAGCAGCTCAGCGTCGTTCATGTGCCAGCAACCAGCGCTTGATGTCAAGCGCATCGCCTTCGGCGTGCTTCATGAACCCGCCCAGTCCCGATTTGCCCACCACGCGATGACAGGGAATGACGATGGGTAGCGGATTGCTGCCGCAAGCCTGGCCGACCGCCTGCGCACTGGACCCAAGTTGTTTTGCCAACTCACCATAGCTCTTGGTCTGGCCGCGCGGGATGTCCAGCATCGCCTGCCACACCTTGCACTGATGATGTGTGCCGGCGAGCTCGAAAGGCAGGTCGATCTCATGTTTACTATCGGCCAGATAAGCCTCCAGCTCGGCGCAGATCGCTTTCGCCATTGCGCTCTGCGGCGACTGCACTTTAGTTTTCCCGGGCAGGAATTCGATGGCCAACAGATCCGTATCTGAACAACGGATACCGAGTTTGCCGAATGGCGCGGAAATGATGGCTTGGAATCTCATGCGCACATCATAGCCGATGTGAAATTGGAAAGCGGGAGACCATCAAATAGAAACGGGAGCCGAAGCTCCCGTTTTGCTGCTGCTTGCCGTTGCCGCTTACGCTGCGGTTTTGCGTGCAGGCAACTTCTCTTTGATACGTGCCGACTTGCCGGAACGGTCGCGCAGGTAGTACAGCTTGGCGCGGCGCACATCGCCGCGGCGCTTCACTTCGATGCTGGCGACGCTCGGAGAGTAGGTCTGGAACGTACGCTCCACGCCTTCGCCGGAGGATACCTTGCGCACGATGAAGCTGGAGTTCAACCCCTTGTTGCGCTTGGCGATCACCACGCCCTCGAAAGCCTGGGTGCGTTTCTTGTCACCTTCGACCACGTTCACGTTGACGATCACGGTGTCGCCGGGCGCGAAGTCCGGGATGGTTTTGCCCAGACGGGCGATTTCTTCTTTTTCGAGAATTGCGATCAGATTCATTTTGTTTCCTCTTGTTGTGCGAAAGCTTGTTCCTGCTGGTACTCTGCCAGTAGCCGAGCTTCCTGTTTAGTCAACTGGCGATGCGCCAGCAAATCCGGGCGACGTTCCGCAGTCCTGCCTAATGCCTGCTTCAATCGCCACTTCTCTATCTCGGCATGGTGTCCGGACATCAACACCTCCGGAACCGCCACACCGTTATAAACCTCGGGCCGCGTGTAGTGCGGACAATCCAGCAGGCCTTGTACGAAGGAATCCTGCTGCGCCGATGCAACGTCGCCCAATACGCCGGGGATCTGCCGCACCACGCTGTCCATCACCACCATCGCTGCCAACTCACCACCGGACAACACGTAATCCCCGATGGAAAGCTCTTCATCCACCTGGCTCGCCAACAGGCGTTCATCCACGCCCTCGTAACGGCTCGCCAGCAATATCAATCCTTCATCCCGCGCCAGCAGTTCCATCACCACGTCATGGGTGAGCTGCCTGCCTTGCGGCGAGAGGTGGATCACACGACTCTTCGCCTTGCCGCTTTGCGCCTGCGCTGCTTTCGCTGCGCTGATCGCCTTTTCCAGCGGCTCTGCCAACATCACCATCCCAGGGCCGCCGCCGTAGGGGCGGTCGTCGATGGTGCGGTAGTTGTCGGTCGTGAAGTCCCTGGGGTTCCACGCCTGCAACTCGAACTTGCCCTGCTCTGCCGCCCTGCGCGTCACGCCGTATTTGGTGAGCGCCTCGAACATCTCGGGAAACAGCGTGATGACATCGAACCTCATTTGAGGTAATCCGCCTGCCAGTCCACCCGGATCAATTTATTCTGCAAATCCACTTGCTGGATGACGCTGGCAATGAACGGCATTAACGTTTCGTCGCCCTCGCCCTTGATCACCAGCACGTCGTTCGCGCCGGTCTCCAGCAGCGAGACCACCGTGCCGAACTTTTCGCCGGCCAGGTTCTCCACCGACAAACCGATCAAGTCGGACCAGTAGTATTCACCTTCCGCCTGTTCCGGCAAACTGTCGCGCGGAACCGCAATCAACAGCCCTTTGCACTTTTCGGCGGCGGTGCGATCGACTATGCCACCCAGCTTGGCAACAAGCACCTTGCCATGCACATTCGCCTCAAGAACTTCGAGCGGACGCCATGACTGCTCATTGCCCAGATACCAAGTGTCGTAGTCGAGCAAGCTGTCCAGATATTCGGTAAAGGTCTGCACCTTCACCCAACCCTGGATGCCCTGTGCCGCAACCACCTTCCCCATGACAACCATGGGGCTTGCCTTATCAGGCCTTGGCTGCTGCACCGGCTTTTTTGACCAGACGGCCGACGGTCTCGCTCAACTGCGCGCCCTTGTCCTGCCAGTGCGTAACGCGATCCAGCTGAATGCGCAGACCTTCCGAACCTTCAGCTGCCAACGGATTGTAGAAACCGATACGCTCGATGAAACGACCGTCACGACGATTGCGAGAATCCGCAACCACTACGTTGTAATAGGGACGATTCTTCGAGCCGCCACGAGAAAGACGAATGACTACCATAGTAATTACCCAATAGATTATTTCGGCCAATGCCAAAAGGGCGCGAATTCTACGATATACCGTTGAATCTTGGCAAGGATTGTTTCTGAGAGGGGAATCAGCGTTGCAGGACGACTTCCAGCACGAATTGGGTACCCAGATAGGCCAGAACGAGGAAGCCAAAGCCGCTCAATGTCCAGCGCACTGCCGTGTGGCCGCGCCAACCATGAAAATGGTGCCCCCACAGCAACATTGCAAACACTACCCAAGAAGCCATGCCGAACAACACCTTATGAGTGAATTGCCAGGGATGGCCGAATATCTTCTCGGAAAACAGGATGCCGGAAGCGACGGTGATGGTCAGCAGCACGAAACCCACACCAATGACGCGGAAAAGCAAGCTCTCCATGGTCAGCAACGGCGGCAGGTTCTGCAACACCTTGGGCAGCTTGGCATGGTGCAGGCGCTTTTCCACCAGCGCAATCAGCCCTGCATGCAAGGCTGCGATAGTGAACAGGCTATAGGCCAGCATGGCGCCCAACACATGGGTATCGAACAGCCCGGAAGCCGGCTGGGACAGGATATGCGCATCCGGGAAGATGGCCGGCAACACAGTGCTGACCGCAGCCAAAGGCAAAACCAGCGTTTGCAAACTGGAAAGCGGGTAGAAATAGCGCGCCAGCCAATATACCAGCACGGTCAGCCACAGGATCAGCGACAACGCGTACACCAGACCGAGATTCAGTGCGCCCCATATAAAGAGTGTGTCGTACAGCAACCAGCCGTGCAGCACCAACGGCACGATCACCGCAAAACCCAGCGCACCGCGATTCTGCTGTTCGGCATTGCCGGCCGCCTGCGCGCGCCAGAACAAAATGGCCAGAATGGCATAAAGGACAAACGTGAGCAGATGCAGGGCTTGGTTCGACATGGGGAGTGCAGATGTTTTAGACTGTGCGGATTCTACAGGAAGCGCCGCAAAAATAACTACAGCAGCGCTCGCTGAAACAAACTCGGGATTTCAATCATGTTGGACAACCTCACGCAACGCTTCACCGGCATCGTCAAGAATCTGCGCGGCCAAGCACGCCTGACCGAAAGCAACATCCAGGATGCGCTGCGCGAAGTGCGCTTGGCCCTGCTCGAAGCCGACGTCGCACTGCCAGTGGTCAAGGAATTCATCGTTACGGTAAAAGAAGCCGCCCTCGGCCAGGAAGTCATCGGCAGCCTCACGCCGGGCCAGGCTCTGATCGGCGTAGTAAACCGCGAGCTCACCAAACTGATGGGCGACGCCAACGAAGGCATCAACCTCGCCACCGTGCCGCCCGCCGTGATCCTGATGGCCGGCCTGCAGGGCGCGGGCAAGACCACCAGCAGCGGCAAGCTGGCCAAGCTGCTCAGCGAGCAGCACAAGAAAAAAGTATTGCTGGTGAGCTGCGACGTGTATCGCCCCGCCGCCATCGAGCAACTGCGCATGCTGGCGCAACAGTTAGGAGTCGATTTCTTCCCATCCGATGTGTCGCAGAAACCGCGCGACATCGCGCTGGCCGCGCACGACTGGGCGAAGAAGCATCATCATGAGATTCTCATCGTCGACACCGCCGGCCGCCTCGCCGTGGACGAAGCCATGATGGCCGAGATCAAGGATCTGCACGCCACACTCAAACCGATCGAGACCCTGTTCGTGGTCGATGCCATGACCGGCCAGGACGCAGTGAACACCGCCAAGGCTTTCGGCGATACGCTGCCGCTCACTGGCGTCATCCTCACCAAGCTGGACGGCGATGCACGCGGCGGTGCCGCGCTGTCGGTGCGGCAGATCACCGGCAAACCGATCAAGTTCGTCGGCGTCAGCGAAAAACCCAACGGCCTCGAAGCCTTCCACCCCGAGCGCATGGCGCAACGCATCCTCGGCATGGGCGACGTGCTGTCGCTGCTGGAAGAAGCGCAGCGCAATGTGGACGTGGGCGAAGCTCAGAAGCTGGCAAAGAAAATGCAGACCGGCAAGGGCTTCGACCTCAACGACTTCAAGATGCAGATAGTGCAGATGAAGAAGATGGGCGGCATGTCGGCGCTGATGGACAAACTGCCCGCACAACTGGCGCAGGCCGCGCAAACCGCCAAGGTAGACGAACGCCAGATCAACCGCACCGAAGGCATCATCAACTCCATGACCCCGTGGGAACGCGCCCACCCCGAGCAGATCAAGGCCTCGCGCAAGAAGCGCATCGCCGCCGGCGCCGGCGTTCAGGTAATGCACGTCAATCAGTTGCTGAACCAGTTCGAGCAGTCGCAAAAGATGATGAAGATGTTCAGCAACAAGGGCATGATGGGCAAAATGATGAAAAGCATGGCCGGTAAGTTCCCCGGCATGCATTGACCAACCACCACAACGACAAGACCAACATGACCATCAAAGCCATCATTTTCGACGTCGACGGCACCCTGGCCGATACCGAGGACGCGCACCGCATCGCCTTCAACAAGGCGTTCAGCGAGAACCACCTCCCGTGGAACTGGGACGTTGCGTTATACGACAAGTTGCTCAAGGTGACCGGCGGCAAGGAGCGCATCAAGCATTACGTCGAAAGCTATCTGCCGGACTTCCAGAAGCCCACCGACTACGACGACTTCGTAAAGCGGCTACACATGCAGAAGACGGCGCACTACACCGCCATGCTCCGCGATGGGCACATCCCGCTGCGCCCCGGCATCAAGCAGCTGATCGCCGATGCACACAAGGCCGGCATCAGGCTCGCCATCGCCACCACCACCTCGCCCGAAAACGTCGCCACCCTGCTCGAAGTCGGCTTGAGCAAAGATTGGGAAAAGCACTTCGACGCCATCGGTTGCGGCGACATCGTACCGAACAAGAAGCCCGCGCCGGACATTTACAACTGGGTGTTGAACGAGCTCAAGTTGGCGCCGCAGGATTGCATCGCCCTGGAAGATTCCTACAACGGACTGCGCTCCGCCCTGGCGGCCGGAATCAAGACCTACGTCACCATGAACCCCTACACGCACAAGCAGGATTTCAATGGCGCGGCGGCAGTGTTCGACGACCTGAGCAATCTGGTGAACTTCTATAAGGTCAGCGGGCTGCGCATTTAGGCATTCGGCCCGTTTCCTGCTAATCTTGCGGACAATTCAATTGTCCGCAGTTCATCATGCAAAGTTATCTGAAACGCATCCTCACCGCCCGCGTCTATGACGTGGCCATCGAAACGCCGCTGGAAGCCGCGCCCAATCTGTCCGCGCGCACCGGCAACACCATTCTGTTCAAACGCGAGGACATGCAGCCGGTGTTCTCGTTCAAGTTGCGCGGCGCCTACAACAAGATGGCGCAGCTCACACCCGAACAACTCAAGCGCGGCGTGATCGCCGCTTCGGCAGGCAACCATGCCCAGGGCGTGGCGCTGTCCGCCCACCGTCTCGGCTGCAAGGCGACCATCGTGATGCCGACCACCACCCCGCAAGTGAAGATCGAAGCCGTCAAACATTTCGGCCAACGTGCGGTGGAGATCGTGCTGCACGGTGACAGCTACAGTGATGCCTGCACCCATGCGTACGCACTGGAGCAGGAACGAGGACTGACCTTCGTGCACCCCTTCGACGACCCCGACGTGATCGCTGGACAGGGCACCATCGCCATGGAGATCCTGCGCCAACACCAGACCCCGATCCACGCCATCTTCTGCGCCATCGGCGGCGGCGGTCTGGTCGCGGGCGTGGCCGCCTACGTCAAGCAGGTGCGACCGGACATCAAGGTGATCGGCGTGCAAACCACCGACTCCGATGCCATGGCGCGCTCACTGAAGGGCCGGAAGCGCGTCACGCTCAACGACGTAGGCCTGTTCTCGGACGGCACCGCAGTGAAACTTGCGGGGGAGGAGACCTTCCGCCTGTGCAAGCAGTTCGTGGATGAGGTGGTGCTGGTAGACACCGATGCGGTGTGCGCCGCCATCAAGGACGTGTTCCAGGATACGCGCTCCATCCTCGAGCCGGCGGGCGCGCTCGCAATCGCAGGCGCCAAGCTGTATGCCAAGCGCGAGAAACTCAAGGGCGAGACACTGGTAACGGTATGCAGCGGCGCGAACATGAACTTCGACCGCCTGCGTTTCGTGGCCGAGCGCGCCGAGATCGGCGAGAAGCGCGAGGCCATCCTCGCGGTGACCATCCCGGAGACACCCGGCAGCTTCCGCAAATTCTGCTCACTGCTCGGCAAGCGCAACATCACAGAGTTCAACTACCGCTACGCCGACCCCTCCGCGGCACAGGTGTTCGTCGGCATCCAGGTGCGCGACCAGTCCGAGACCGCCGATCTGGTGGACAAGCTGCAGCGCAGCAAACTGGCCACGCTGGATCTGTCCGACAATGAGATGGCGAAGCTGCACCTGCGCCACCTCGTCGGCGGCCACGCCCCAGAGGTCAAGGACGAGATCCTGTTCCGTTTCGAATTTCCGGAGCGCCCCGGTGCACTGATGAATTTCCTTAACAGCATGAGCCACAACTGGAACATCTCGCTGTTCCATTACCGCAACCATGGCGCCGACTATGGCCGCGTGCTGGTCGGCATGCAGGTCCCGCGTAGCGACAAGAAAGCGCTCAAGACCTTCCTTGATACTCTTGGTTATCCTTATTGGGACGAGAGTGAAAACCCGGCATATCGGCTGTTCCTGGGGTGATTGGCGACATTCGCGCCTCCCCCGCGAATTTGTAGCAAACCCCAGCCGGTAATGAGAACAGCCGAATCCCGATATAGGCGCACCCACCTAGCCAGCCCCCGTTTATTGCGCCGCCCAATAATAATTATTAATGCGAAATTTGGCAGATTTGATGCAAGTACGGCAATAAATGGCGCAACTTTGCCGATTTTCAACTCAAGGGGAGCACAGGAATGAGCATCCAAGCTAGGAAGCAGGCACTCAGGCAAAGTATAATCGCCGCCCGCGAAAAGCTGGGCACCCCCGAAAATATGCGCCTAAGCCGCGCCATTATCGGCGCCGTATGCGATCTGCCTGCCTATCGGCAGGCCCGGACCGTACTGGGTTACCTGAATTTCGGGGCAGAACTGGCCGCCGAACTGTGGGTGCGCCAGGCGCTGATTGACGGCAAGCAAGTCCTGCTGCCGCGCGTGAACCGGGCAAGCCGGCATTTGGACCTATATAAGGTGCAAGACCTGCAACTGGATGTAGCGCCCGGGTCTTGGGGTATACGCGAGCCGGTGATGGAACGCTGTCCCAAAGTGGAAGCGCTGGAAACGCTGGATTTCATCCTGCTGCCCGGCGTGGCCTTCACCCGCGAGGGTGACCGCCTGGGCTACGGCGGCGGCTTTTACGACAAGCTGTTGGCGCGCATGTCACACCGGCCGACTTTGGCCGCCGGGGCATTCGCGCTGCAAGTGGTACCAGAGATTCCGTCGGAGAGTACCGACCAGAAGGTGGAATGGTTGGTGACGGAGAACGAAACGTTACGTTGCAAAGAGGAAGAGAGTTAAAAGATGGCGATACAGCAACCCGATTACGATCCGCAAGAAACCCAGGAGTGGCTGGACGCGCTCCAATCGGTATTGAAGGAAGAAGGCGCAGAACGCGCCCACTTCCTGCTGGACCAGCTGATCAACCACGCGCGCATGGCCGGCGACGACATGCCGATCAGCGCCACCACGCCCTACATCAACACCATCCCGGTCGACAAGGAAGAGCGCTCACCCGGCAACCATGAGCTGGAACACCGCATCCGCGCGCTGACGCGCTGGAACGCGATGGCCATCATCCTGAACGCCAATAAGGAATCGTCCGAGCTCGGTGGCCACATCGCCAGCTTCGCTTCCGCCGCGACGCTGTATGACATCGGCTTCAACCATTTCTTCCGCGGTGCCACCAAAGATCATGGTGGCGACCTGCTGTACATCCAGGGCCACTCCGCACCCGGCATCTATGCGCGCGCCTTCATCGAAGGCCGCCTGAGCGAAGACCAGCTGCGCAAGTTCCGCCAGGAAGTGGATGGTGACGGTCTGTCTTCCTATCCGCACCCGTGGCTGATGCCCAGTTTCTGGCAGTTCCCCACCGTCTCCATGGGCCTGGGCCCGTTGATGGCCATCTACCAGGCGCGCTTCATGCGCTACCTGCAGCACCGCGGACTCGCCAGCACCAACGGTCGCAAGGTCTGGGCCTTCCTCGGCGACGGCGAGACCGACGAGCCGGAATCGCTGGGCGCGATTTCGATGGCCGGACGCGAGAAGCTCGACAACCTGGTGTTCGTCATCAACTGCAACCTGCAGCGCCTGGATGGCCCGGTGCGCGGCAACGGCAAGATCATCCAGGAACTCGAAGGCGTATTCCGCGGTGCGGGCTGGAACGTCATCAAGGTGGTGTGGGGTCGCCACTGGGACCGCCTGCTGGCCAAGGACAAGAGCGGCCTGCTGCTCAAGCGCATGGAAGAGGTGGTGGACGGCGAATACCAGACCTACAAGGCACGCGACGGCGCCTACGTGCGCCAGCACTTCTTCGGGAAATATCCGGAGCTGCTGGAACTGGTCGCCGACATGTCGGACGACGAGATTTGGCGCCTGAACCGCGGCGGCCATGACCCCTTCAAGGTGTTCGCCGCCTACACTGCTGCCACCAAACATACCGGCCAGCCGACCGTGATCCTCGCCAAGACGGTGAAGGGCTACGGCATGGGCTCCTCCGGCGAGGCGCAGAACCCGACCCACCAGCAGAAGAAGATGGACGAAGAGTCGCTGCGCAAATTCCGCGACCGCTTCAACATCCCGGTAAGCGACGAGCAACTGGGCCAGATTCCCTTCGTGCGCCCCGCGCCGGACAGCCAGGAAGCCAAATACCTGAAGGAACGCGCTGCCGCGATGGGCCATCTGCCCGCGCGCGAACCGCTGGCACACCCGCTCAACACCCCGTCACTGGATGCGTTCGATGCGCTGCTGAAATCCAGCGAAGACCGCGAGTTCTCCACCACCATGGCCTTCGTGCGCCTGCTCGGCATGCTGGTCAAGGACAAGAGCATCGGCAAGCAGATCGTGCCGATCGTACCGGACGAGTCGCGCACCTTCGGTATGGAAGGCATGTTCCGCCAGCTCGGCATCTTCTCGCAGGTGGGCCAGCTGTACACCCCGCAGGATGCCGACCAGCTGATGTACTACAAGGAAGACAAGACCGGCCAGATCCTGCAGGAAGGCATCAACGAGGCCGGCGGCATGGCCGACTGGATCGCCGCGGCGACCGCCTACGCCAACCACGGCGTGGCGATGATCCCGTTCTACATCTACTACTCGATGTTCGGCTTCCAGCGCATCGGCGACCTGGCTTGGGCGGCGGGCGACTTGCGTGCGCGCGGCTTCCTGGTCGGTGGCACCGCCGGCCGCACTACACTGAACGGCGAAGGCCTGCAACACCAGGACGGCCACAGCCACTTGCAGGCGGCCATGATCCCGAACTGCGTGTCGTACGACCCGACCTTCGCCTACGAGCTGGCGGTAATCGTGCAGCACGGCATGGAGCGCATGTACAAGAAACAGGAGGATGTGTTCTATTACCTCACGGTGATGAACGAGAACTACACCCATCCCGCCATGCCCAAGGGCGCCGAGGAGGGCATCATCAAGGGCATGTACAAGTTCAGCACGACCAAGGGCAAATCCAAGGCCAAGGTGCAGTTGCTGGGCAGCGGCACCATCCTGCGCGAAGTCATCGCCGCAGCCGAGCTGTTGGCACGCGACTTCGACATCTCGTCCGATGTGTGGAGCGTGACCAGCTTCAACGAGCTGCGTCGCGACGGCATCGACTGCGAGCGCTGGAACATGCTGCATCCGGAAGCCAAGGCACGCGTGAGTTACGTCGAGCAATGCCTCGACGCCAAGACCCCGGTGGTGGCCGCGACCGATTACATCCGCGCCTACCCCGACCAGATCCGCCCGTATGTGAAGGCCAGCTACAAGACCTTGGGTACCGACGGTTTCGGCCGCTCCGACTTCCGCAAGAAGCTGCGTCAGTTCTTCGAGGTGGATCGCTACTACGTCGCCGTCGCCGCATTGAAAGCACTGGCCGACGAAGGCAGCATCGAAGCGAGCGTGGTCAGCAAGGCGATCAAGCAATACCAGATCAACCCCGACAAACCGAACCCGGTGACGGTTTAAGCCGGAGAACAAGACATGGCAGAGATCAAGAATGTAGTCGTGCCGGACATCGGCAGTTTCAAGAATGTGGAGATCATCGAGGTTGCCGTCAAAGCCGGCGACAGCGTGCAGGCGGAACAGACGCTGATCACGCTGGAGACCGACAAAGCCACCATGGATGTGCCCGCGCCGTTCGCCGGCAAGGTCACCGAACTCAAGGTCAAGGTCGGCGACAAGGTCTCCGAAGGCGACCTGATCGCTCTGCTGGAAGCCAGTGGCGCCGCTTCGGCACCCGCAGCTATCACCGCCGCACCGGCCCCCAGCGCTCCCAAGCCTGCTCCGGTCGCGGCACCAGCGGTTGCTCCGGCCCCCGCTGCAACACCTGCCCCAGTCGCTACCGTATCGAATGGTGGCAAGGCACACGCCAGCCCTTCCATCCGCCGCTTCGCACGCGAACTCGGAGTGGATCTGACGCGCGTGAAAGGCAGCGCCGTCAAGGGGCGCATCACCAAGGAGGACGTGCAGAACTTCGTCAAGCAATCGCTGGCTAGTGGCGGCACAAGCAGCACTGGCGGCGGCGCCCTGCCCGGCCTGTTGCCATGGCCGGAAGTGGATTTCGCCAAGTTCGGCGCGATTGAAACCAAGGCACTATCGCGCATCAAGAAGATCTCCGGCGCCAACCTGCACCGCAACTGGGTGATGATCCCGCATGTGACGCAGTTCGAGGAAGCCGACATCAGCGAGATGGAGGCCTTCCGCAAGGAACTAGGCGCGGAATACGCCAAGCAGAACATCAAGATCACCCCGCTGGCCTTCATGCTCAAGGCCTGCGCGATCACGCTCAAGCACTTCCCGGATTTCTGTGCATCGCTGGATGCCGGCGGCGAGAACCTGGTGCTGAAAAAATACATCCACATCGGCGTGGCGGTCGACACGCCCAATGGCCTGATGGTGCCGGTGATCCGCGACGTCGATCAGAAAGGCATCGTGCAACTGGCGAAAGAGCTGGGCGAAGTCAGCGCCAAAGCGCGTGACCTCAAAATCACCGCTGCCGACATGCAAGGCGGCTGCTTCACCATCTCCAGCCTGGGCGGTATCGGCGGCACCTCGTTCACGCCGATCATCAACGCGCCGGAAGTCGCCATCCTCGGCGTGTCGCGTTCCAGCATGAAACCGGTGTGGAAGGACGGCGAGTTCGTGCCGCGCCTGATGCTGCCGCTGTCGCTGTCCTACGACCACCGCGTGATCGACGGTGCCGCGGGCGCCCGTTTCACCACCTATCTCGCGCACGTGCTGTCCGACATGCGCAGATTGGCGCTGTAAGCGGTGAGCGCACCTATCGGCATCCTCGGCGGCACGTTCGATCCCATCCACCATGGGCATCTGCGTATCGCTCAGGAAGCGCTGGAGCAGTGCGGACTCGAGCAGGTGCTGTTCGTGCCTTGCGGCACGCCGCCGCACCGCGCCGCACCGCAAGCATCGGCCAAGGCGCGCTGGGAAATGGTGCGCCTGGCGCTGCACGGCCACCCAGATTTCCTCGTCGATGTGCGTGAGGTGTTCCGTGCCGACCCGTGCTATACGGTCGACACGTTAGCCGGCCTGCGTGTCGAGCTGGGCGCACAACGTCCCTTGTGCCTGATCCTCGGCGGCGATGCCTTCCTGCAGTTGCATACCTGGCATGAATGGCGGAGCCTGTTCGAATTGGCGCATATCGTGGTGCTGCAACGCGCCGGCGGACAGCCGCTGGGCAATGCGATGACCGGTGCCGATGCGGCGCTGCAAGCCGAATACCGTGCGCGCCTCGCACCAGGTGCGGCCGCGCTACAAGAAGCACCACACGGGGCTATCTTCGTCGCCGACATGCCCGCGCTGGAAATCTCCTCCACCGACATCCGCCGCCGTTGCGCGGAAGGAAAGAACGTCCGTTACCTGGTTCCGGAAGCGGTCGCCAACTACATCAACACCAACACACTCTACCGTACATGCTAAGCACAGAAGAAAAGGTCCAGGCCATCGTAGCCGCATTGGAAGACGTCAAGGCTCTCGACATCACCGTCATCGACACCAGCAAACTCAGCCCGCTGTTCGAGCGCATGATCGTCGCCAGCGCACAATCGACAAGGCAAACCAAGGCACTGTCGGACAACGTCGAGAAGAAGCTCAAGGAACTGGACGAAGTGCCGCTCAGCACCGAAGGACAGCAGAGCGGCGAATGGATCCTGGTCGACTTCGGCGAAGTGCTGGTACACATCATGCAGCCCGCGGTGCGCGCCTATTACAACCTGGAAGAACTGTGGGGCGTGCACCCCAAGCAGCGCACCGCTAACCCGGCAAAATGAAACTGCTGATCCTCGCGGTGGGCAACAAGATGCCGTCGTGGATCACCGAGGGTTTCAACGAGTACGCCAAACGCATGCCGCGCGAAGCGGCGATCTCGCTGATCGAGATCAAGCCGGAAGCGCGCAACAGCGGCAAGACCGCCGCACAGATCATGGAAGCAGAGGCGCAGCGCATCAAGGCTGCGTTGCCTGCCGGCGCCTTCTGCATCGCACTCGACGAGCGCGGCGCCACCCCCACCACCAAACAATTCGCCGGGCAGATGCAGGACTGGATGCGGCAAGGCTGTGATGTCGCGTTCATCATCGGCGGCGCCGATGGCTTGCACGAGTCGGTCAAGCAGCAGGCCCGCCAGCTGCTGGCGCTGTCCGCCTTCACCCTGCCGCACGGCATGGTGCGCGTGCTGCTGGCGGAGCAGTTGTACCGCGCGCACAGCCTGATGCACAATCATCCGTATCACCGAGAATGAACCATGAACATCGGACTGCCCCGCATCTACCTCGCCTCGCAAAGCCCGCGCCGCCGCGAACTGCTCAAGCAGATCGGCATCCGCTTCGAGCCTTTATTGCTGCGCAGCGACCTGCGCCGCACGGTGGACGTGGACGAGACTCCGCACGCCGGCGAACTGCCGCTGGATTACGTGCAGCGTGTCTGTCACAACAAGGCTGAAGCCGGCTGGAAAACACTGGCCCTGCGCAACCTGCCGCAATTCCCGGTATTGGCAGCGGACACCACGGTCACGCTGGATGGCAAGATCATCGGCAAACCGGACAACAATGAACACGCCACCGAGATACTGCGCATGCTGTCGGGCACACAGCATCAAGTCCTGACCGCGGTCGCCGTAGCTTTCCGCGAACGGGTGGAGATGCGCCTGTCGACCACCACCATCACTTTCGGCACACTGGACGACGACCGTATCCGCCGTTACCTGCTCACCCGCGAAGCGCATGACAAGGCCGGCGCCTACGGCATCCAGGGCTATGCGGGGGCGTTCGTAAAGCATATCGAAGGCAGCTATACCGGCGTGATGGGGTTGCCGCTGTTCGAGACGGTAGAATTGCTGAAACTATTCGGATATCCCGCACCATGACAGAAGAAATCCTGATCAACGTCACCCCGCAGGAGACGCGCGTCGCCGTGATGCAGCAAGGCGTGGTGCAGGAACTGCACATCGAGCGCGGCAGCCAGCGCGGACTGGTGAGCAACGTCTACATCGGCAAGGTGAAGCGCGTGCTGCCCGGCATGCAGTCGGCATTCATCGACATCGGCCTGGAGCGCTCCGCCTTCCTGCATGTCGCCGACATCTGGGAGAACAGCAGCCAAGGCGATGCCGCGAAGCCCATCGAGAAAGTGCTGTTCGAAGGCCAGAGCCTGCTGGTGCAGGTGATCAAGGACCCGATCGGCACCAAAGGCGCGCGGCTTTCCACCCAGCTCAGCTTTGCCGGGCGCCTGCTGGTCTATCTGCCGCAGGAGTCGCATATCGGCGTGTCGCAGCGCATCGAGAATGAGGAAGAGCGCGAATCGCTGCGCGCCAAATTGCAGCAGGTGCTGCCGGCCGAGCACAAGGGTGGCTACATCATCCGCACCATGGCAGAGTCCGCCTCCGACAGCGAGCTGCGCGCCGATGTCGCCTACCTGGATAAATTGTGGAACCATCTGCAGCAGCAATCACAACGCCTGGGCGCCCCCGCCCTGCTGTACAAGGAACTGGACATCAGCCTGCGCGTATTGCGCGATTTCGTGAACGAGGAAACCACGCGCATCCTGGTCGACTCGCGCGAGACGCACGAACGCATGCTGACATTCGCCACCGATTACATCGCCGCCGCCGTGCCCAAACTCGAACGTTATGCCGGCGCACGCCCGTTGTTCGACCTGTACAGCGTGGAAGAAGAGATCGAGCGCGCGCTGTCGCGCCGCGTCGACCTGAAATCCGGCGGTTATCTCATCATCGACCAGACCGAGGCGCTGACCACGGTGGATGTGAACACCGGCGGCTTCGTCGGTGGCCGCACCTTCGACGACACCATCTTCAAGACGAATCTGGAAGCGGCACAGGTCATCGCCCGCCAACTGCGCCTGCGCAATCTCGGCGGCATCATCATCTGCGACTTCATCGACATGGACAGCGCTGAACACCGCGATGCCGTGCTGGAGGAATTCAAGAAGATGCTGGCGCGTGACCGCACCCGCATCAGCGTCAATGGCTTCTCGGCCTTGGGCTTGGTGGAAATGACCCGCAAGCGGACTCGGGAAAGCCTGGCACATGTGCTGTGCGAGCCCTGCCCCACTTGCCAAGGGCGCGGCGAGGTGAAGACCGCCCAGACCGTGTGCTACGAGATCCTGCGCGAGATCGTGCGCGAGGCTCGCCAGTTCAATGCCCGCGAATACCGCATCCTCGGCTCGCAACAGGTCATCGACCTGTTCCTGGACGAGGAATCGCAGAGCCTCGCCCAGCTGTCCGACTTCATCGGCAAGCCGGTCTCGCTGCAAGTCGAGAATTTATACAGCCAAGAGCAATACGATGTCATCCTGATGTAACAGTCGCGCGTTAATTCCCTCGGCCCGCAGGCCATGTTTGATGTTTTATAAATATATTCATAACGATAACACCGACTCAGGGAGACTCAGTATGTTCAAGAAATACCTCGTAGCCGCTCTGGCCGCACTTTTTGTTGCCGCCCCCGCTTTCGCCGATGAGCACGCACACGGCGACGCTGCCGTGGCGCAAGCCATCATCAAGGAAATCCAGGCCGACGACAGCGCTTATATCGCCGCCAAGGGCGCCACTTTCTTCCAGGAACTGGCCAAAGGGCAACATCCCCGTGCCACCGTGGTGACCTGCTCCGATTCGCGCGTGCACACCAACATGATGGACAAGACCCCCGAGGGCGACCTGTTCATGGTGCGCAACATCGGCAACCAGCTGGCTACTGCAAAGGGTTCCGTGCAGTACGGCGTGAACCACCTGGCATCCTCGCTGCTGATCTTCATCGGCCACGCCCGTTGCGGCGCGATCAAGGCCGCCAGCGGTGACTATTCCAGCCTGGAGCCGGATATCAAGAAGGAACTGGACACCATCGGCAAGGTTGCCGGAGACATCGAGGGCGTGAAGGCCAACGTCAACAACCAGGTCGCCGCTGCACTGAAAGAGTTCGACGACAAGGTCAAGGCGGGTGAGCTGGTGATCGTGGGTGCTGTGTATGACCTCGCCGACGATATGAAACAGGGCGCCGGCAAGCTCAACATCATCAACGTCAACGGCGCGACCGATGCCAAGGGCATCCAGACCGCACTGACCGCCAAGGCAGCCGGCGGACACAAGGAACACGCGCACCACTAAGGCGGCGCCAAGTCCAAAACAAAAAGAGCGGCAAAAGCCGCTCTTTTTGTTTGTTGGGTGCGATGCGGGACTGATAGTCTAGACCACCCTGATTCCAAAGCCGGATGCGCCATATGAACCGACTCTTTGCACTGCTATTCACCCTCAGCCTGTCGCTGTCGCTTTCTTCCCATGCTCAAGATGCGCCCAGTCCGGATGAGGCCAACGGCCAGAATGCCGTCATCATCGACTTCCTGAACAACCTCAAGGCCGACAACAGCGTGTACATGGCTACACACAAGATCGAGTTCTTTGCCGACCTGTCCAAAGGGCAGATGCCCAAAGCGACCGTTGTGACCTGCTCGGATTCCCGTGTGCAGGCCAACATGTTCAACCGCACACCGGAAGGCGACCTGTTCATGGTGCGCAACATCGGCAACCAGATGGGCACAGCCGAAGGTTCGGTGGAATATGGCGTACACCACCTGCGCACCCCCGTGCTGCTGTTCCTCGGCCATTCGCGTTGCGGTGCCATCTCGGCAGCGAGCGGCAACTACTCCAAGGAATCCCCGGCCATCAAGCGCGAACTGGACACCATCGCCATCCCCAAAGAGATCACCAACTTGGACGGAGTTAAGACCAACGTGCACAACCAGGTCACTGCGGCGATGTTCAAGTTTTCGGAAGAGATTGCGGCCGGACAGCTTATCGTCATCGGCGCCGTGATGGACTTCGCCGATGACTTGCACCAGGGTGCGGGCAAGCTGCACCTGATCAACATCAACGGTGAAACCGATTCGGCGAAACTGGAAAATGCGGGCGCCCTGCTCAACAAGGGCAAACCAAAGCCGGTGCCTGCAACGAGGAAACCGGCCGCTCCCGGAAAACCTGCCGCCGCCGACCAGCACCACTAGATAATCGACCGGAGATTTCCGGTTGTTGCAGAACAGCAAACAAAAAGGCCGACGGTTAGTCGGCCTTTTGCACAACAGTAGCTAAGTTAACTTACTTCTTAGCGCCGTTAACAGCAGCCTTCAGGCCTGCGCCAGCCTTGAATGCCGGGGCCTTGGTTGCCTTGATCTTGATCTCAGCGCCGGTAGCCGGGTTGCGGCCGGTGCGAGCTGCACGCTTGCGCACTTCGAAAGTACCGAAGCCAACCAATGCAACGTTGTCACCCTTCTTCAGAGTGGCTGTGATGATTTCGATCAGAGATGCGATGTTACGGTCTGCTTCAGCCTTGCTGTTGCCGGTCTTTGCTGCCAATGCGTCGATCAGTTCTTTACGGTTCATTGCTATTGCTCCCTCTGGTTGTGGTTAACATCTACTGCGGCTACGAATTGTTGTTGATATCAGGCCGATTGGCAAGTACCTCGTGCATCAAAAATGTTGCAACGTCCTCTGATCAAGCCGCCAAGAGACTGGCCGGATCGACCCGGCTGCCGGTGATCGCCACGACTTTATGCCGCGATTGCCCACCCTGTTTGAGCTCGACGCTACGCAGCGGCACCCCGAAAATGTCCGCCACCAGCTTGAGCAATGCCTCGTTGGCGCGCCCTTCAACGGGCGGCGCAGCGAGTCTTATCTTCAGCGCATCGCCATGCAAGCCCGCGATTTCACTGCGTTTTGCACCAGGCTGCACATGCAGCGTGAGGGTGATGACATCCCCGCTATGGCGATACCAGGCACTCACAGCAGGCGCGTGACGGCCTGCTCCAGGCCGCCGATCGGCACGATCAGGATGAGCTGGCAGATGATGAACAACACCAGCATCGACAGATCGAAATTGCCCACCGGCGGGATACGCCGGCGCAAAGGCTGCAGGAACGGGCCGTTGACCGCCCGCAGCATCGGCGCCAGCGGGGTGTGCGGGTTGACCCAGGACAGGATCGCCTCGACCAGCAGGCTGGCGATGAGCAGGTAGAAACTCAGCTTGAGCAGCTTGACCGCCGTCCAAGCAGCCAGCCCCGGCAAGGGATTGCCCTCATACGGATAGCCCTGCACCCATAACAAGGCAGCCAGATAAATGAACTCGACCGCGAACGCCAGCAGCAGCGTACCCATGTCCAGGCCGCGGACGGCTGGCACGAAGCGGCGCACGCGCAACACGACAAAATCGGTGATCGCCATGACGAATTCGCCGATGGGATTGCGCATCGGCGCTTGCAGCCACACGGCATGGAAACGGAACAGCAGCACGGCGGCGAACGGTTGCACCAGCGCGTCGATCAGGAACGACAGGGCTTCAGCCAGCATCAATTATCCTTTCCCAGCTCGTCGCCCATCTCTTTCGAACGCTCCGCCGCTGCATGGATCGCATCGACGATGTCCTGTTTCACCCGGTTGGATTCCATACTGAGCAAGGCGCGTTCGGTGGTGCCGTTCTTCGAGGTCACCCGAGCGCGCAGCACCGCGATGTCGTCCTTGCTATTCTGCGCGAGCTTGCTGGCGCCGATAAAGGTATCCAGCACCATCTGCCGCGCCTGCGTCTCGTCCATACCCAATTCGTAGGCCGCCTGCTGCATGGCCTCGATGAAATAGAACACATAGGCCGGGCCGCTGCCGGAGATCGCGGTCACTGCATCCAGCATCTCCTCTTCCTCGACCCAGAAGGTATTGCCCACGGCAGCGAGCACCGCCTCGGCGCGATGGCACTGTTCAGGCTTCACCGCAGGCACGGCGTACATGGCGGTGACGCCGGAGCGTATCAACGCAGGCGTATTCGGCATGCAGCGCACGATGTTCTGCGAACCTGTCCAGCGCGCGATATCTTGCGTGCGGATGCCGGCAGCGATGGAAATGACCAGCTGCCCGTCCAGGATAGGCGCAATCTGGGTGGCGACTTCCTGCAATTGCTGCGGCTTGACCGCGAGGATCACCGCTTCGCAATGCTGCACCGCCACCGTCAGCTCGGTTGTCGCCCTGATCGCGAACTCATTGTGCAGCTCGGTGCATTTTGTCTTTTCCACTTCCACGACATGCATCTTGGACGGCGAATAGCCGCGCTTGATAAGCCCGCCGATCAGGGCCTTCGCCATGTTGCCGCCGCCGATGAAGGTGATCTTCATTTCTGTTCTCCGTAATCTCTGCTGCCGAATATCGCCGTGCCGATACGCACGATGGTCGCGCCTTCCGCTATCGCTGACGCATAGTCGTGCGACATGCCCATCGACAAAGTATCCAACAACATTCCCTGCGAGTTCAACTGTTTCAACAATGATTGCATCTGCGCGAACGGCGCGCGCCGCGATATTGCATCGGCGGCAGGTGCGGGAATCGCCATCAGGCCGCGCAATTTAAGCCGCGGCAGCGGCAAGACCTCCTTGGCCAGTTGCGCCACTTCTGCCGGGGCGACACCGCTCTTGCTGTCTTCCCCGCTCACGTTCACCTGCAGGCAGATGTTGAGCGGCGGCAGATGTGCGGGCCGCTGTGCCGACAAGCGCTCGGCGATCTTCAGGCGGTCGACACTGTGCACCCAGGCGAAATTCTCGGCGATGGCGCGCGTCTTGTTGCTCTGGACAGGACCGATGAAATGCCACTCCAGCGGCAGGTCGCGCAATGCGGCCATCTTGCCCAGCGCCTCTTGCAGATAGTTCTCGCCGAAAGCCGTTTGCCCGGCGCGATACGCCTCACGCACCGCCGCGGCCGGAAAGGTCTTGCTCACGGCCAGCAGACGGATATCCGCAACATCCCTGTGCACCGCTTCCGCGGCCTGCGCAATGGCGGTGCGGGTTGCTTGCAAGTTGGAGAGGATTGCAGTCATAATCGCCCGGCCATTCGCCTTTCAACGCGGTTTTCAAAAGCTCTAGGGATTATATATGGATATCACCGAACTGCTCGCCTTCGGCGTGAAGAACAAAGCCTCCGACTTGCACCTTTCCGCCGGTTTGCCTCCCATGATCCGCGTGCACGGCGATATGCGCCGCATCAACCTGCCGGCGATGGAGCACAAGGAAGTGCACGCCATGGTGTACGACATCATGAACGACGGCCAGCGCAAGCATTACGAAGAGAACAAGGAGGTCGACTTCTCGTTCGAAGTGCCGAATCTGGCACGCTTCCGCGTCAACGCCTTCATCCAGAACCGCGGCGCTGGCGCCGTCATGCGTACCATTCCGTCCAAGATCCTGTCGCTGGAAGACCTCAAGGCCCCGGCGATCTTCAAGGACATCTCCGAATTCCCGCGCGGCATGGTGCTGGTCACCGGCCCCACCGGCTCCGGCAAATCCACCACGCTGGCGGCGATGGTGAACCACATCAACGAGAACGAGATGGGCCACATCCTCACCGTGGAAGACCCGATCGAATTCGTGCATGAATCGAAGAAGTGCCTGGTCAACCAGCGCGAAGTCGGCCCGCACACCCTGTCGTTCAACAACGCCTTGCGCTCGGCGCTGCGCGAAGACCCGGACGTGATCCTGGTCGGCGAAATGCGCGACCTCGAGACCATCCGCCTCGCCATGTCGGCGGCGGAAACCGGCCACTTGGTGTTCGGCACACTGCACACCAGCTCAGCCGCCAAAACCATCGACCGTATCATCGACGTGTTCCCCGCCGACGAGAAGGAGATGGTGCGCGCGATGCTGTCCGAATCGCTGCGCGCGGTGATCTCGCAGACCCTGCTCAAGACCAAGGACGGCAGCGGCCGCGCCGCGGCGCACGAGATCATGATCTGCACCCCGGCCATCCGCAACCTGATCCGCGAAGCCAAAGTGCCGCAGATGTATTCCGCCATCCAGACCGGCGGCAACATCGGCATGCAGACGCTGGACCAGTGCCTGAGCGACCTGGTGAAACGCAATGTCGTGTCTTCCGCCGAAGCGCGCGGCAAGGCGGCGAACAAAGACCTGTTCCCCGGCTAACTTAAAGATTTCAAAGCGGAGATGCCTCTAGAAATTCGTTTCGCGGGATGAAGCGCAAGAAGCCGCGCAGCGAATGACGAGGCATATCAGTTGATAGACGAGGAGTGAGCGAGCACGCGACGCAGCGATTCGCCCGCCAAACGAATTTATAGAGGTATCTTATGGAACGCGACCAGGCCACTGAACTTGTTCACAATCTGCTGCGCGGCATGATCTCGCAGAAAGCATCCGACCTGTTCGTCACCGCCGGCTTCCCGCCCGCCTTCAAGATCGACGGCAAGATGACACCGGTGTCGAGCCAGGCGCTGTCGCCGCAGCATACGCAGGAACTGGCGCGCAGCATCATGAACGACCGCCAAGCCGCCGAGTTCGAATCCACCCACGAGTGCAATTTCGCCATCAGCCCGCCGGGTATCGGCCGTTTCCGCGTGAACGTGTTCATGCAGCAGCAGCGCGTCGGCATGGTGCTGCGCACCATCACCACCAAGATCCCGACCTTCGACGAGCTCGGCTTGCCGCCGGTGCTGAAGGATGTGGTGATGACCAAGCGCGGCCTGGTGATCCTGGTCGGCGGCACCGGCTCCGGCAAATCGACCTCGCTTGCCGCCATGCTGGGCCACCGCAACCACAACAGCTACGGACACATCATCACCATCGAGGATCCGGTGGAATATGTGCACGAGCACGACAAGTGCATCATCACCCACCGCGAGGTCGGCGTGGACACCGACAACTGGCACGCTGCGCTGAAGAACACGCTGCGCCAAGCGCCGGACGTGATCCTGATCGGCGAGATCCGCGACCGCGAGACCATGGAATACGCCGTCGCCTTCGCCGAGACCGGCCACTTGTGCATGGCCACATTGCACGCCAACAGCGCCAACCAGGCGCTCGACCGCATCATCAACTTCTTCCCGGAAGATCGCCGCGAGCAGTTGCTGATGGACCTGTCGCTGAACATCAAGGCACTCATCTCGCAGCGCCTGATCCCCAAACGCGACGGCAAGGGCCGCGCCGCCGCCATCGAGATCCTGCTCAACTCGCCGCTGATCGCCGACCTGATCTTCAAGGGACAGGTGCATGAGATCAAGGAAGTCATGGCCAAATCGCGCGAGCTCGGCATGCAGACCTTCGACCAAGCGCTGTTCGACCTGCACGAGACCGGTGCCATCAGCTACGAAGAGGCGTTGAAGAACGCCGACTCGGTCAACGACCTGCGCCTGAAGATCAAGCTGGAAGGACAGGCCACCAAGGACCGTGATGTGATGAGCGGGCTGGATAACCTGAGAATGACTTGAGGTTGTCATGCCCCGAGCAAAGCCGCGCTGATGCGCGGCTTTTTTGTTTGTGCCACCTCACTTGACCAGCTTCGAGAGCTTCCTGAACGTGTCGGTGCCGGCGATCTTCAATAGCTGAAACACGGCAGACTCGGTGCTGGTCGGCACCGCTCCGGCCAGCGTCATGGCTTCGATGGCGGTCTGCTTGTTGTCGCCGCTGCGGCTCAACACGGCATCTTTGACCACATGCACGACGAAGCCCTCGCCCAGCAGTTCGATGACGGTCTGCTGCACGCAGACATGCGCTTCCATGCCGCAGACGATGATCTGCGTCCTGCCGCTCTGTTTCAGTTGCTGCACGAACGCCTGGTTGCCACAGCCGCTGAAAGTGAGTTTTTCATGGCAGCTTGCAGCTGGCACCCTTTGTTTCAGTTCGCCCAGGGTCGGCCCCAGCCCTTTGACATATTGCTCGGTGAAGATGACCGGCACCGCCAGCTCGTTCGCGCTTTCCAGCAGGATGCCGGCATTCCTGATCAGCTGTTGCAGCGCCGCCTGATCCATCGCGGCACAAAGCCTCTCCTGCACATCAATGACGACCAGCACGGCCTTGGCCGGCTCCAGCAAGAACTTGTTGCAGATAGACATGATCACTCCCTGAACTGACGTGGCGGGATTATGCTCGAAAACGGTTCGCTGGGCCGCGCCACGAACTACGGGGATTGACGCGACCGCCCGCTCCGCTCTACGCTAAACACAATTTCGGCTCTGCCAGAGAACGAAGCTATGAGAAGGGGAACCGCCATGATCGACCGGGAGAACGTCCTGCAAATCACGAAATGCCACCCCAGCCAGTACCCGCAGACGCTGGCGGATAAATTCCCGCATATCCTGGAGAGGATCGTCAGCCTGTGGGATTCGCCCGTTGCGGAAGCCTATCTCAACGACCTGTTGCAGCCCGATGGACGCGGCGGCGGCAGGATGGATCGCGACGGCTTCCCGGATGTCACCTGGCATGAGATCCTGCACCTGAAGCTGCTCTACGAGAAACACCTGCCCAAAGAGTAAACCACCCCGGCCGCAACGCGCACTGTCTACAGCCTGCCCTGCCCGCAAATACATGGAATCGCTTATTCGGCGATCCGGCTGCGCGGCTTTATATTCAGCCCTCGCACCCACTTCAATCCTTCCAGGAGGCCGATATGAAATGCAACGTAGGCGGTATTGATCGCAGCATCCGCGTGATACTCGGCATCGTGCTGCTGCTTGTGGGGCTGCTGGTGCCGATGGAAATGCTATGGCAGGTACTGGTGCTGGTGGCTGCCGCCATCGCGCTGGTCACCGCGGCCGTACGCTTCTGCCCGATCAATGCGATGCTGGCTTGCAACACCTGCGAGAAGGCGGAGAAGGAGTAACGTCTACTTCCGGTTGCTCCCGGCCACGATCTTGTACTCGAACAAGCGGCATTCGATCGCGCCGTTATAAAGCGGCGTGCGTTTGGAGGGCGTCAGACGCATCAGTTTCGCGATGCGCAGATCGGCCGTGAACAGATAAGCGTTCCAGCCGCCGAACTTCTTCTTCAGCGCATCGCCCAGCTTGGGGTACAACCCGGCCAGTTCGTCCTCATCGCCCATGCGCTCGCCGTAGGGCAGGTTGGCGATGAGGATGCCTTCCTGCTCCGGCGGTGATGCTTCCAGTGCGTTGCACTGTTTCAGGTCCACGGTCTCGCGGATGCCCGCCTCTTCCAGGTTCTGGTGCGCCGCTTTGAGCGCGTCGCCATACAGGTCGCTGCCGTAGATCGGCAATGCGCCCACTGGCTTCTGCGCCGCGATGGCGGCCTCGCGCATGGCGTTCCAGGTCCTGGCGTCGAAGTTCTTCAACTTCTCGAAAGCGAAATGGCGCGCGATGCCGGGCATGATGTTGAGCGACATCTGCGCCGCCTCGATGAGGAAGGTGCCGCTGCCGCACATCGGGTCGAGCAGCGGGATGTCGGGCTTCCAGCCGGTCATCATCAAAATGCCGGCGGCCAGGTTCTCGCGCAGCGGCGCGATGTTGGTGTGGGTGCGCACGCCGCGCTTGTACAGCGCATCGCCGGAGGTATCCAGATACAGCGTGAACTGCTCGCCCTCGAAGAACGCATGGATGCGCATGTCCGGCTCGAGCTTGGCCACGCTGGGGCGCGCGTTCTTCTCGGCGCGAAACTTGTCACACACCGCATCCTTGATCTTGAGCGTGATGAACTCCAGGCTCTTGAGCGGACACTTGATCGCGGTGACCTTCACCAGGATGGTGTTGTCCACGTCGAACCAGCGTGTCCACGGCAGATCGTACACAGCCTTGTATACATCGTCCTCGCTGCGGAAGCGCGTGGCTTCCTTTACGCGCCAGAGGATGCGCGAGGCGAGGCGGCTTTGCAGGTTGATACGGTAGCAGGTCGGCCAGTCGCCGGTGAAAGCGATGCCGCCGGCGCCGATGCGCACATCGGCGGCGCCGAACGAATTCAGCTCGTCGGCGAGAAGTTTTTCCAGTCCGCGCGGACAGGTGGCAAAAAAATCGGGCATATCAGAAAGGCTTTACGACGACGAGGATGACGACCGCCAGCAGGATGAACACCGGCACTTCATTGAAGAAGCGGAACCAGACATGACTCCTGGCATTGCGATCTTCAGCGAACACCTGCACCAGATGGCCGCAATACAGATGGTAGGCGACCAGTCCGGCCACCAGCGTGGTCTTGGCATGCAGCCAGCCGCCGCTGAAACCGAAGCCGAACCACAGCCACAGGCCGGTGACGACGGCCAGCGCGCCGATGGGCGTGACGAACTTGTACAGTTTGCGCTCCATCAGTTTGAAGCGCTCGCGCACGGCCCGCTCTTCCGCCATGGCGTGATTGACGAAGATGCGCGGCAGATAGAACAGACCGGCGAACCAGCTGACGACGAAAAAGATATGGAATGCCTTGAGCCACAACATGATGATTACCTCGACAACCTGCGCCGGAACAGCACCAGCGACACATAAAAACCAGCCAGCGTATACGCCAGCAACACCGCGATATGCATGGCCGCTTGCGGCGGCATGCTGCCGTTCATCAGCGGCCGCGCCAGATCGATGGCATGCGTGAGCGGCAAGGCAGCTGCGACGGACTGCATGCTTTCCGGCAACTGGCTAACCGGGAAAAACACGCCGCATAGTAGCATCATCGGCGTGATCACCAGCGTGAAGTAGTACATGAAGAAATCATACGATGGCGCCAGTGCGGTCATGATCAGGCCGATGGAAGCGAACACCAGGCCGATCAGCAGCGCCAGCGGAATCATCCACAGCGACATCGTCGAATGCGACAGACCGAGTATCCAGATCACCGCCAGCACCGCCACGCCCGACATCAAGCTCTTGGTCGCCGCCCACAGGATCTCGGACAGCACCACATCGTCCAGCGACACCGGCGTGTTCAATATCGCCTCCCAGGTGCGCTGCTCGTGCATGCGCGCGAAGCCGGAATACAGCGCCTCGAAGCTGGCGCTGTTCATCGTGCTGTAGCACACCGTGCCCGCCGCGAGGAAGGCCATGTAGGACATGCCGCCCATCTCGGGCAGCAGGCTGCCGAGGCCGTAACCGAGACCCAGCATGTAGATCACCGGATCGGCCAGGTGGCCGAGGATGGACGGTGCGGCGAGCTTCTTCCACACCAGCCAGTGCCGCCGCCAGATGGGGAAGAAGCGCATACTCAAGCGCGGCAATGCGAAATATTGTTGTTTGCTCATTTTTTTCCATCCTCTGCCACTGCCGCAAACGCCCGCTCGGGCGCCACCACCCCGACGCCGCGCTCATACACGCAGCCTTTCGAGGTGCCTTCGGCCATGATGCGGTCACCCACGGTGAAGGTGTGTGTCATATAAAAATACTTCTCGTCCCAGCGCTGCACTGACAGCCTCACCTCATAACACTGGAAGAGGTTGAGCGGCTTCTTGTAGCTCATGGTGTGCTCGGCGATCACCGGGATCCAGCCGCGCTTGAACATCGCTTTGAGCAGGCCGCTGCGCGCGAACACATCGACGCGGTTGAGATCGCAGATGGTCAGGTAGCGGCCGTTGTTCATATGGAAGTTGATATCGATGTCGTTGGGCAGCACGTGCAGCGTGAGCGCACTGGTATAACGCCCTTCCATGCGCGCCATGAAGAAGGAACGCACGATCACCCACAGCATGCGGAAGATCAGGTTCAATCGCGCATCTCCCTGCCGGTCAGTTTCAGAAACACGTCTTCCAGATTGGCCGGACGGTGGAGATAGCGCAGCTCGCTTTGCGCTTGCAGATGCGCCACCAGTGGCTGCGCATCCTGCACATAGCAGAACACCGACTCGCCGCTCACCTCGAACCGCTGGGCGAACTTCGCCGCATGCTCGCCCGCCCACTGGCCGGAGGTCTCGCCGAACACCTCCACCACCTGCGACTCGATGTTGCGTTCGATCAGCTCGCGCGGCGAACCCTCGCTAATGAGCTTGCCGTTGTCCATCACCGCGAGGCGGTGGCACAGGCGCTCGGCCTCGTCCATGAAGTGCGTGGTGAGCAGCAAGGTCTTGCCCTGCTGGGTGAGTTCGCGCAGGCGCTGCCAGATGATATGGCGCGCCTGCGGATCGAGTCCGGTGGTCGGCTCGTCGAGGAACACCACGTCCGGATCGTTCACCAGCGCGCGCGCCAGCGTCAGGCGGCGTTTCATGCCGCCAGAGAGCGTCGGCACCTTGGCATCGCGCTTGCTGGTAAGGCTGGCGAATTCCAGCAACGACGGGATACGCGCTTCGATCTCGCTGTCGTGCATACCGAAGTAGCGGCCATACACCAGCAGGTTCTCCGCCACGGTGAAATCGGGATCTAAGTTGTCCATCTGCGGCACCACGCCGACCTTGATGCGCGCCTCGCGCGCCGCCTGCGGCACCGGCAGGTCGAGCAATGTCGCGCTGCCCGTATCCGGCGCGACCAGGCCGAGCAGCATGCGCAGCGTGGTGGTCTTGCCCGCGCCGTTGGGGCCAAGCAGGCCGAAGCATTCGCCTTTGCGGATGGACAGGTCGAGACCGTCCACCACGCGGTGGCCGCCGTAGGACTTTTGCAATCCGGTCGCGCGGATGACTGCGCTCATAATGAGACTCCATTGAAATGTTTCTTCACGATATCGCGCAACTGCGTCAGGCGCCCGTGGAAATAATGCTCGGCCTGCGGCAGCACCACGATAGGCAGGTGCTGCGGGCGCGCCCAGTCCAGTGCATCGGCCAGCGGCACCACATCGTCGCGCTCGCCGTGGATGACCAGTGTGTCGGGCGACACCGCCGGCATGGCGAAGCGACCCACCGCCGGCGCGGCCAGCACCAGATGCTGCGGCTTGAGCTGCTGCGCGGCACGTGCGGCCACGTAGCCGCCGAAGGAGAAACCGGACAGCAGCAGCGGCAGCTCTTCGCCGAACTGTTCCTGCGCGTAACGCGCCACCGCGACCAGGTCCTGCTCCTCGCCGTCGCCGCCGGTGTATTCGCCCTCGCTGCCTTCGACGCCACGGAAGTTGAAACGCAAGGCGACACAGCCGAGTTCGGCGAAGGTACGCGCCAGCATCACCGCGACCTTGTTCTCCATGGTGCCGCCCATGGTGGGCAGCGGGTGCGCCACCACGGCAATGCAGGCGGGAGCATCCGACGGCAGATGCACGAGACCTTCGAGGCGTCCGGCGGGACCCGCCGCTGCAAATTTCTGCAATGCGATCGCCATCAGATCTTCAGCCGCTCCACCACGCGCCCGTTCTTCAGGTGCTCTTCGATGATCTCGTCGAGGTCATCCTTGTCGACATAGGTGTACCAGACGCCTTCCGGATAGACCACCAGCACCGGCCCTTCTTCGCAGCGGCCGAGGCAGCCAGCCGAATTGACGCGAATGTAGTTCTTCTCGGTGGAGATGCCCAGCAGCTTGACCTTGTCTTTCATATAGTCGCGCGCGGCTTGCGCCTCGTGATTGTTGCAGCAGTCCTGGCCGGCCGGGCGCTGGTTCACGCAAAAGAACACATGCTTGTCGTAATGGCTCATCTCTTTCCTTCATCATGGTGACGGGAGGCTCGCGCCCACCACAGGTACCCGCCGAGCAGCAGCGGAAACAGCGACGATACGACCTGCGACAAGTTGTTGAAGTTGCGCAGGTGGCCGTAACGCCAATAATACAGCCGCATCGCGGCGGAGGGCGTGCCACTGTCCAGCACCCAATTCGCCAGCAAGAGGTAGCTCAGCGCCGCCAGCGCCGCCGTCCAGAACAGCCAGACGCGCGGCAACCAGGCGATGCCCGCCATCAGCAGCAGCCCGATGACGATGCCCAGCATCGCCTCGCTGTTGAGCCACAACATCAACGCCCAGGATTTCAGCAACACCGCCGCCGCCGCGAACTTCGCCAGCGCGACCACGCCCAGCATCATCATCAGGCCGACCACCACATGCCGCCCATAGCGCAACAGCGTGAGCAGCAAGGTGCCCAGCATGAGCAGGTTCAAGGCGACCGCCAGACTCTCCCAGATATTGAACGGCTCTTCCGGCATCGCGGCAAACATGCGGTAGGCCGGCTCGGTGATGAACACGTTGCCCAGCAGCGGCAGCGACGGGTTGATCTGCGCGAACATCCACAACATCACCAGCGCCAGCCCGAAATCCGCCCCTGCCCCGCGCCTGAACAGACTGATGCGCCAGGCCGTGAGGCGCGCGAACCAGACGCGCCGCTCGATGCCCACCGCCAACAACGCGCCGAGCAGCACGCCGATGCCGTTGCTGAGGATGTCCGAATTGGAACTGGTACGGCTGGGCAAGTACATCTGCAGGTATTCCATCGCGGCGGAAAGCAGCAATCCGCCCAGCATCGCCCCCAGCACGCTCCATCTCGCCGCCAGCTGCGCGCGCAGGGTCAGCCCGAGCAGCACGCCGAAAGGCAGGTAGGCCAGCAGATTGCTGAACGCATCGAACGCCGTATAAGTCTGCGCGAACGGCGAAGTGAGCACTTCCAGGAAGGTCAGCCCCTGCTCCTGCCAGCCGGTGAACGGCGACAGGCTGGCATACACGATGAACGCCGCATAGCCCGCAGCCAGATAGCGGCGCAACAGACTGCGGGGCTTGGCGGGTAGGACTGTTGTCATACTCGTAACCTGAGGAAATCGCTCAAACTTAATGTAATTGACGCGGGCAGACGGGTAAGAAACAATGCCCCCGCTTTGGGAAACCCGAACATAAAAATAACAGCACGCAGCACAGGGAGGAATTATGGCATACCTGCACTGGTCCAGTGACCTGGATACCGGCATCGAGGTAATCGACAAACAGCATCGCCGCATCGTCGATTACCTCAACGAACTCGACAGCGCCAATGACACGGGCAACGCCGAGGCGGTGAACCACGTGCTGGGCGAACTCGTCGACTACACCATCACCCATTTCGCCTTTGAAGAAGAACTGCAGGAAAGGGCGGAATACCCATTCCTCAAGGCGCACAAACGCGTGCATGACATCTTCACCAAACGCGTGGCCGAATTCCAGAAGCGCGCCGCCGCCGGCGAGAACGTCGCCCCCGAACTGCTCTCCATGCTGAAGATCTGGCTGGTCAACCACATCAAGGGCGACGATGCCGATTACGTCGAATGCGTCAAAAAAGCGCTCGGCCTGGAACTCACCGAGGCCAAAGCGGCAGGCGGCTGGCTGGGCAGCGCATTGAAGAAGTTCTTCGGTTAATCCTCAGCGGCCGAAGCGGCACCCAGCTGCTTCGCGATCACCGCCGGCAAGCGTTTCGGCGCCTTGATGCGCAACTGCTTGTTCACGTTGTACACCCCGAACACCACGGTGATCGCGCTCTCCGGCACATCGAACTCCCCCGCCAGGAATGTCACCAGATGCGCCGTCGCGCGGCCGCGCACCGGCATCTCGGCGACATGCATTTCCAGCTGTTTGCCGATGACTTTGCCGATCTTGGTTTTTTTGGCGCGGGGGCGGCCGAGGATGTTGAGTACCAGGGTGTCGCCTTCCCACCAGCAGAACGGTTCCATCTAATCTCCAAATTTAAAATCAACACCGTCCGGGGTTGCCCGACAGCAAGTTACTTTCTTTTGCTTCGCCAAAAAGAAAGTAACCAAAGAAAAGGCGACCCCGGTGCGCCGCTGCTTCGCAGTTCCCTGCGTTGCTCGACTGGTCAGGCCTCCTTATAAACTCGCACGACCCGCTACGCGGTCACGTGCTCAAACATATTCGTCGGACTACCCCTGACCAGCCTGCGCTACTCGGCGGCGCACAGGGGGAATAACGTCAAAGGCGAAAAACAAACATGGCGGGCATTGCCCGCCATGTAGCAATTTCATTGTATTAGAGCACCTTAATCAACCAAGCCTTGGTTGGCTCTAATCATTCAAATCTATTTTCAAGTAATCAGCTAGTTCAATTAATGAAGGCTCAAGGAGATCAGACCACTTGGGCATATCTCCTTCAAAAGAATATATTCCAGCATTAGATAATTCGGTCACAGCCCAATAATTTCGCTTGATTGAAGCCCTACTTTGAATGATGGAATCGGCAAGAGCTCTATCTTCCATCACACTTAATTGTTGAGCCAGCTGATGTCGATATTTGCTAGCTTGGAGAATTCGCATTATCGAAATTAGAGCTTTGCTCCCTCTTGAAATATATTGTTCGCACAAAAATTGTGTTTCGTGGTTACAAGCGCGGCTTGAGCGATATTGTGATATTTGATCTATGCGCTTTTTCCTGTGCCGTTGCTCGGATAAATACTTAAAAGGGGAAACCAGTAATGCTCCGAAAATTGCAATAAACACTAATGCAAGCAATGCTCCAAATCCATATACCACTAGCCTTGCAAATTGAACCCATAGTGCATCAGCATCCGTTAGCATCGCCCACCAATTTTTATTGGCAGCCTTGGGCATAAGTGTTGAACTATTAAATTTACTTATTCCTGCGATCTTTCCTGCTCCAAAAACGCTGGGGATCACACCATCAGGACTAAGCAGTAATAAACTAATCTCGAATCTATTGTGAAGGTCAAACATTATGGGCGATAAGAGAATTCGATTGGCCTCCACCTGCATTTTCAGATTCTCTTTTAAATACTGATCTGAGGTTTGCAGTAAGGGAACATCTACGATTTCGGCATTCTCAAATTTAAGCCCAAAAGGAACGGTTTCATCAAAATCAACTTTGCGAATATCTGTACCGCCAGTATTAATTACTGTCACAGTCATCGCCCACAACTGCTTCTTTGAGCTTCTTAAATCTTGGTTGCCATAGATAATTTTTAAGTTGCCCACAGGCTGATATAGGTCAAAGACTCGAGATATAGAATCAGTGCGAACCGTTATTTCAGGACGTTTTTCATAATAAAACGTTGCGTAGATGGCCAGTACGGTACCAAACAGCGTAAGGATAGCCGTTGATCTGTTCGATTCGACGATCTCAATAAATCGGAATATTTGCTTAAAGTTAGGCATAGCTGTCTATCCTTGGAATCAGGAGTCAACAATGTACCGGAGTCATATTGTTTTGAATATGGTGGGCAGCAAGCTGCCCACCATAGGTTTTGATTCTGAATCACCCCTCCCCTGTGCGCCGCCGAGTAGCGCAGGCTGGTCAGGGGAATTCCGACGAATATGTTTGAGCACGTGACCGCGTAGCGGGTCGTGCGAGTTTATGAGGAGGCCTGACCAGTCGAGCAACGCAGGGAACTGCGAAGCAGCGGCGCACCGGGGTCGCCTTTTCTTTGGTTACTTTCTTTTTGGCGAAGCAAAAGAAAGTAACTTGCTGTCGGGCAACCCCCGACGGTGTTGGTTTTGAATAAACCAGCGGGCTTCGCCCATCCTTCGATACGGCTGCGCCTACTCAGGACGAACGGTCTAGTGAAGCTTAATGCGCCTCATCCCAATTCCCACCCTCGCCCAATCCCACCTCCAGCGGCACTTTCAACTCAGCGACATCGCACATCAGCTCGCGCACTTTTTCTTTCACCAACACCAATTCTGATTCCAGCACTTCCAGCACCAATTCGTCGTGCACCTGCATGATGAGCTTCGTTTGCAACTTCTCTTTCTCCAGCCAATCCTGCACCGCGATCATCGCCAGCTTGATCAGGTCGGCAGCCGTGCCCTGCATCGGCGCGTTGATGGCGGCGCGTTCAGCGGCTTGGCGGCGCATGCCGTTGGCACCGTTGATCTCGGGCAGCCACAGGCGGCGGCCGAACCAGGTCTCGACGAAGCCTTGCGCCTTGGCCTGTTCGCGCGTGCTGTCCATGTAGTGCTTCACGCCGGGGTAGCGCGCGAAGTAGAGGTCGATGTATTGCTTGGCGGCGCTGGTCTCGATGTTGAGTTGCGAGGCGAGGCCGTAGGCGGACATACCGTAAATCAAACCGAAGTTGATGACCTTGGCGTAGCGGCGCTGTTCGCTGCTCACCGCGTCGAGCGCGACGCCGAACACTTCGGCGGCGGTGGCGCGGTGGATGTCTTCGCCATTCGCGAACGCTTTCAGCAGCCCTTCGTCGCCGGAGAGGTGCGCCATGATGCGCAGCTCGATCTGCGAATAGTCGGCGGAAACGATGCGCGCATTCGGCGACGCGATGAAGGCTTCGCGGATGCGGCGACCTTCGGGCGTGCGGATAGGGATGTTCTGCAGGTTGGGATCGCTCGATGCGAGACGACCCGTCACCGCCACCGCCTGCGAGTAGCTGGTGTGCACGCGGCCGGTCTTGGCGTTCACCATCTGCGGCAGTTTGTCGGTGTAGGTGGATTTGAGCTTGGCCAGGCTGCGGTGTTCGAGAATGACCTTGGGCAGCGGGTAGTCGAGCGCGAGTTCCTGCAACACTTCTTCATCGGTGGAGGGCGTGCCGGTGGCGGTCTTCTTCTTCACCGGCAGGCCGAGCTTGTCGAACAGGATCTCGCCCAGTTGCTTGGGCGAGTTGAGGTTGAACGGCTGGCCGGCGGCCTCGAACGCCTGCTGCTCGATCTCCTTCAGGCGCAGGCCGAGTTCGTGGCTCTGGCGCGAGAGTCTGGCGCCGTCGATGAGCACGCCATTGCGCTCCATCTTGAACAGCACCTCGCGCACGGGCAATTCAATTTGCCGGTAGACCGCATCCAGACGGCCCTGCAGCTGAGGCGACAGGGTCTGGTGCAGCTGCAAGGTGATGTCGGCATCTTCCGCTGCGTACTTGGTGGCGGTATCGAGGTCGACCTGGTCGAAGCCGATCTGCTTGGCGCCCTTGCCCACCACGTCGGTGTAGCTCACCGTCGCCAGCCCCAGATGGCGCAGCGCGAGGTTGCCCATCTCGTGCGGCTTGTGCGATTCGAGCACGTAAGATTGCAGCAGCGTGTCTTCGGCGATGCCTGCCAAGGCGATGCCGTGGTTGGCGAAGATGTGCTGGTCGTACTTGAGGTTCTGGCCGAGCTTCTTGTGCTGTGCGCTCTCCAGCCAGTGCTTGAGTTTTTGCAGCGCGTGCTCGCGGCCGAGCTGGTCCGGCGCGCCGGGGTAATGGTGCGCCAGCGGCAGATAGGCGGCTTCGTGCGGGGTGATGCTGAACGAGATGCCGACCAGTTGCGCGGTCATCGGATCGAGGCCGGTGGTCTCGGTGTCGAGGCTGACCAAAGAAGCAGCCATCAGCTTGTGCAGCCAAGCATCGAGTTGTGCGTCGGTGAGGATGGCTTCGTAGCTGGAGGTGTCGTTGACGGTAGTGGGCAGCGGAGCCTGCTCGAACTGGCGTTGTTCGACGCTAACGGACGCGGGTTGTTTCTTTGCGGGCGCTTCGCCCGTGAGTTCGCGCATCAGGCTGCGGAAGCCGAAGCGCTCGTACATGGCTTTCAGTTTTTCGGTGTCGGCGGCGGGCGCGGCCAGTTCGTCGAAGCGTTTGTCCAATGCCACGTCGCATTTCACCGTAACCAGTTGCTTGCCCATGGGCAGCCATTGCAGCGCGCTGCGCAGGTTGTCGCCGACCGCACCTTTCACCTCGGCGGCATGCGCAATGAGGTTATCCAAGGTGCCATATTCGGTGAGCCATTTGACGGCGGTCTTGGGGCCGCATTTGGCTACGCCGGGCACGTTATCGACCGTGTCGCCAACCAGCGTGAGGTAATCGACGATGCGCTCGGGCGGCACGCCGAACTTGGCGGTGACGCCGGCGGCATCGAGCTTCTCTTCACTCATGGTGTTGACCCACAGCACCTTGTCGTCCACCAGCTGGGTGAGGTCCTTGTCGCCGGTGGAGATGATGCAGCGTGCGCCGTGTTGCGAGGCTTGCCGCGCCAGCGTGCCGATGACGTCGTCGGCCTCGACGCCGTCCACCATCAGGATGTTCCAGCCGGCGGCGGCCACCAGTTCGTGCAGCGGCTCGATCTGCGCACGCAGATCGTCCGGCATGGCCGGGCGGTTGGCCTTGTATTCGGGATACCAGTCGTCGCGGAACGTTTTGCCCTTCGCATCGAACACGCAGGCGCTATAATCCGCCGGGTAGTCGGCGCGCAGGCGGCGCAGCATGTTGAGCACCCCCTGGATCGCGCCGGTGGGCTCGCCTTGCGGGCTGCGCAGATCCGGCATCGCGTGGAATGCGCGATAAAGATAGGACGAGCCGTCCACCAACAACAATGTCTTCATGCTTTGAGGTCCGAGATGAACAACGATTTGAAACTTCCGCCAGCGCAATCGCCAGAATTGATGCAGTCCAAGGAGTCCTGGCGGGTGTTCGGCATTATGTCAGAGTTCGTTTCGGCCACACAGCGCCTGAACAACATCCACCCGGCGGTGAGCATCTTCGGCAGCGCGCGCACGCCGCATGACCATGCCTATTACAAGCTCACCGAAGAGATCTCGCGCCTGCTGTCCGATGCCGGCTTCTCGGTCATCTCCGGCGGCGGCCCCGGCATCATGGAGGCAGCCAACAAGGGTGCGTTCTACGGCAAGTCGCCCAGCGTCGGCCTCAACATCCAGCTGCCGCACGAGCAGCACAACAACCCCTACCAGAACATCAGCCAGACCTTCCACCACTTCTTCACGCGCAAGGTGATGTTCGTAAAGTTCGCCAGCGCCTATGTGGTGATGCCCGGCGGCTTCGGCACGCTGGACGAACTGATGGAAGCGCTGACGCTGGTGCAGACCGGCAAGACGCGCAAGATGCCTATCATCCTGGTCGGCAGCAAGTTCTGGGGCGGCATGGTGGAATGGTTCAAGACCACGCTGCTGGAAGAGAAGATGATCGGCACCAACGATTTGAACCTGATCCAGGTGATCGACGAGCCGGAACAGGTGGTCGCCGCCATCTTCAAGCATTACGAGACGCGCGGTTTCGAACCTTCCGCCGCCGAACTCGAGATGCAACTCAATCTTTGAGGCGTATCGGCTAAAATCCGCCCCTCATTCCAACTGGAAAACATCATGCGCCCTTTATATTTCATCACCCTCGCCTGCCTGAGTTTCAGCGCCTACGCGGCGCAACCGCCCGCCAAGGGCGATGTGCCGCCTCCGCCGCCCTTGGCCTCCGACGAGGCTATCGACGAGCCGCAGGTGACCATCACCAAGGACGCCGCGCAGACCGTGGAGGAGTACCGCGCCAACGGCAAGCTGTACATGATCAAGATCACGCCCAAGCACGGCGTGCCTTACTATCTGGTGGATGAGCGCGGCGACGGCAAGTTCGCGCGCCAGGAAAGCCTGGATTCCGGCCTGCGCGTGCCGCGCTGGATCATCAAAAGTTTCTGAAGCGAGATCCCCTGCATGGCCGTATTCACCAGTGTCTCCGAAGCCGACGTCACCGCGTGGCTGAATAACTATTCGCTAGGCAACCTGCTTGAGCTGCAGGGCATCCCCGCCGGCATCGAGAACACCAATTATTTCGTCACCACCGGCAACGGCCGTTTCGTGCTGACGCTGTTCGAGAAGTTGACCGCGGACGACCTGCCGTTCTATCTCAACCTGATGTCGCACCTGGCGCGCCACGGCATCCCCTGCCCGGCGCCGGTGGCCGACCGCAACAACCGCTTCCTCGGCGAGCTGAACGGCAAGCCCGCCTGCATCGTCAGCCGCCTTTCCGGCAAGTCGGTGATGCAGCCGACTACGGCGCACTGCGCGGCGGTAGGCGCGATGCTGGGGCAGATGCATGTGGCCGGACAGAGCTTCGGCGACCAGATGCTCAACCCGCGCGGCTCCGCCTGGCGCGCCGATGCGTCGAAACAGGTGCTGCGCTTCCTGTCGGCGGAAGATGCCGCCCTGCTGGAGAGCGAGGTGGCACTGCACGCCCAGCCGCTGACCGGAATTCCGCGCGGCGTGATCCATGCCGATCTGTTCCGCGACAATGTGCTGATGGACGGCGAGCGCGTCGGCGGCCTCATCGATTTCTATTTCGCCTGCACCGGCAACCTGCTGTACGACGTCGCCATCACCGTGAACGACTGGTGCATGAACGCCGACGGCAGGCTGGATGCGGAACGCGCGCGCGCCATGCTGAACGCCTACCACGCCGCGCGGCCGTTCACCGCAACGGAAGCCGCGGCCTGGCCGAAGATGCTGCGACTGGCCGCTTTGCGCTTCTGGATCTCGCGCCTGTACGACCTGCATCTGCCGCGCGACGGCGAGATGGTGCACGCGCACGACCCGGAACAGTTCAAACGCATTCTGAAGAACCACATCGCCACGGCACAGCCCGTCTGGCTCTAAGCGAGGACGTTATGGAAATCAAGAGACTGAATGCCGCACGCGGCTGGATCTGGATCAAGCACGGCTATCAACTCGGCATGCGCAACCCGTTGATGGCGGTCTCCTTCGCCCTGATCTGCGCGCTGGGCTTGTTCGCCGCGTTGCATGTGCCGCTGTTTGGCCCGCTGGTCGCCGTGCTGCTGATGCCGGTGCTGATGGCCGGCTACATGCGTTTCTGCCGCGCGCTGGAAGAAGAAGAGGAAGCCGAACTGCCGCTGTTGTTCGCGGGCTTCAAGAAGCACACGGCGCGGCTGGTCTCGCTCGGCGGGTTCGTCATGCTGGGCCTGCTCGGCGCTTCCACCGCGATGGTGGTCATCGGCGGCGACGCACTCACCACCATGCTGGACAGCTTCAAGACCGCCAACGATCCGCAGTTGCTGGTCGAAGCCATGTGGACGGCCGGCTCGGGCGTGGCGTTCAGCCTGCTGGTCGGTTTCACATTGGTGTTCGTGCTGATGCTGGCGCTGCAATACGCGCCGATGCTGATCTTCTTCCACGATGCCACACCGGTAGACGCATTGCGCGCCAGCCTGCTCGGTTCGCTGCGCAACTTCGTGCCCTACACCGTGTACAGCATCCTCATGCAGCTGCTGGCGCTGGTGCTCGGCCTGCTGCCGTTCGGCATCGGCCTGATCGTACTGCTGCCGATGGGACTGACTTCGCTCTATGTCAGCTACCGCAACATCTTCCCGTTCGCGCACGAGCTGGCGGCCATCGACCAGCCTGCGACGACGCCCGAAGCCTGAGCATGCATCACGCCGCCGCCACCGATGCCGAGGTGAAACTGGCGCAATCGCCGCACAACCTGTTCATCTCGGGGTTGTTCCTGTTCGACCTGTTCATGACGCCGGCGATGATCGGCCTGAAGATCGGCATGGTCGGACTGCTGATCCCGCTCGCCTGCTCCGGCATGCTCATCGCCTATATCTGGCTGCGCAGCCGCAAGACCACCAGCTGGTTCGTCGATATGCACTGGAAGTTCGCTTTTGCGCGCTGCCGCTTGCTGATGCTGGGTTACGCGATCTCGGCGGCGCTGGTCCTCATCGCCTGGCTGGTGAGCCTGGGTGCGCGCGACCACAACATGGAGCACATCCTGTGGACGGCGTTGACACGCATCGCGCTGATGCCGACGCTGATCATGGTGATGGTCACCGCGGTGCTGGAATTCAGCGCTTCGGCCCAAGCCGGCAAGCGCGAGGTGCCGGACCATCTGGCGGCCGCCTTTCCGCCGCCGTCCGCCTGATCACCCCTTCTGCGAGAATTCCTCGAATGCGTGCATCACCTCGCCCGCATACATCAGCGAGGGGCCGCCGCCCATATACACCGCGACCGCCAGCACTTCGTTGAGCTGTTCGCGCGTGGCGCCCAGACGCACCAGCGCCCGCACGTGATAAGCGATGCAGCCTTCACAGCGCGTGGCCACGGCGATCGCGGTGGCGATCAGCTCCTTGTCCAGCGCCGAGACCGTTCCAGCCGTCATCGCCGCTTTCGACATGGCGTCGAAACCGGCCATCGTTTCTGCCGCTTCCTTGCGGAAGGTAGCCAATGGCGGGTTCAGATGCTGGATGAGTTCCTTGAATGATTTGCTCATATGCCGCTCCTTTACTGATCGAATTGAAGAATGACCACGGTCTGCGTCAGGGCGCGACCACAAACGCCGCCGCCTGACCATGCTGCGTGCCGCCTGCATCGACGAGGTTCCATATCGTACATCCGGCGATCATGAAGCGCCTGCCGCTCTTGGCGATGCGCATGCCGGAATAGCCGTCGATATAGCCGCGCTCGGCCACCTGGCGCAACACCTTCTCGCGCGCTTCCTGTGCCAGCGGCTCGGCGGAGAGCCGCGACGGCAGCCGCGCGAATTCGCCGAACTCCATCTCGAAGCAGCGCAATGCGTAAGCGTTGCCATAGAAGAAAATGGGATCGTCCTCGGTGCCGTGCGCAACGATGGCACACGGCGCATTCCAGAGCATGTCGGCCAGTGCGCCGTCGTCCGTCGCCACTGCATCGAGCAGCGGCTTGCCGGTGAGGCGCCGGTAGCTTTCGACCAGCAGCCGCAGTCGCGCGTCAGATGGCGGTGAGCTTGGCATATTCCAGCGCCAGCCACTTGCTGCCCGCGCGTTTGAAATTGACCTGCACGCGGCCTTCGTTGCCGCCGCCCTCGGTATCGGTCACCACGCCTTCGCCGAACTTCTGGTGGAACACGCGCTGGCCCACGCGCCACAACGAACTGGGAGTTGGCGGCGCTTTCTCCAGCGTCGGCGTCGCGGCGAATGCGTTGACGTAGCTGCTGGTCTCGTACGCGCTGGTATGGAAGGCAGGCTTGCGCGCGGCGAAGCGCGGCGTCAGCCAGTGCAACAATTCTTCCGGCAATTCGCGCAGGAAGCTCGATGCCGCGCCGTAATGCGTCTGCCCGTGCAGCATGCGGCTCTGGGCAAAAGTGAGATACAGGCGGCGGCGTGCACGGGTGATCGCCACGTACATCAGGCGGCGCTCCTCATCGAGGTCGCCGTTGTCGATGCTGTTCTGGTGCGGGAACAGGCTCTCTTCCAGCCCGGTGATGAACACGGTGTGGAACTCCAGTCCCTTGGCGGCATGCACGGTCATCAGGTGCAGCGCGTCCTCGCTGTCGCCCGCCTGATGCTCGCCCGACTCCAGCGAGGCGTGGGTGAGAAAGGCGGTAAGACTGTCGTCCTCGTTCTCGTGCACGAACAAGGTCGCTGCGTTGATCAGTTCGTTCAGGTTCTCCAGCCGCTCTTCCGCTTCGCGCTTCTTCGCGCCGGTCTCGTTCTTGTAGTGATCGACCAGCCCGCTGTGCTGCAGCACGTGATCCATGATCTCCGGCAGCGGCAGGTTCGCCGTGCCGCTGCGCAACGATTCGATCAGGCCGACGAAAGCGGTGACTTTGCCGCCGGCACGCGCCGCCGCGTCCCACAGCGTGGTGTTGTTGATGCGCGCCGACTCCTGCAGTTGTTCGATGCTGCGCGCACCGATGCCGCGCGTCGGGAAATTGATGATGCGCAGCAGCGCGTTGTCGTCGTCGGTGTTCTCCATCAGCCGCAGGTAGGCCAGCGCATGCTTGATCTCCTGCCGCTCGAAGAAGCGCAGGCCGCCGTACACGCGGTACGACAAGCCGGCCGACACCAGCGCATGCTCCAGCACGCGCGACTGCGCGTTGGAGCGGTACAGCAAGGCCATCTCGGTGAGGTTCACACCTTCGCGCTGGAGCTGCTTAATCTCCTCGACGATGAAGGCGGCCTCGTCCACGTCGGTGCCCGCCTCGTACACGCGGATCTGCTCGCCCTTGTCGGCATCGGTCCACAGGTTCTTGCCGAGACGGCTCTTGTTGTTGCTGATCAGCGCGTTGGCCGCGTCGAGGATGTTGCCGTGCGAGCGGTAGTTCTGCTCCAGCTTGATCACGCTCTCGACATGGAAATCGCGCAGCAGCTCCTGCATGTTGCCGACGTTGGCGCCGCGGAAGGCATAGATGGACTGGTCGTCGTCACCCACGGCGAACAGCGCGTTGTTCTGCCCCGCCAGCAGTTTCAGCCAGCGGTATTGCAGCGGGTTGGTGTCCTGAAACTCGTCCACCAGGATGTGCTTGAAGCGCTCCTGATAATGTTCGCGCAGCTGCTGGTTGCGCGACAGCAGTTCGTAGCAGCGCAGCAGCAGTTCGGAAAAGTCGACCACACCTTCGCGCTGGCACTGTTTGTCGTATTCGGCAAACACCTCGACCTTGCGCCGCGTGTAGGGATCGTAGGCCTCCACCTCGTGTGCGCGCAGGCCTTCCTCCTTGCGGCCGCTGATGAAGTTCTGCATCTCGCGCGGCGGGTATTTCTCGTCGTCGATGTTCATCGCCTTCATCAGCCGCTTGATGGCGGACAGCTGGTCGCCCGAATCGAGAATCTGGAAGGTCTGCGGCAGGTTGGCCTCGCGGTGGTGCGCGCGCAGCATGCGGTTGCACAAGCCGTGGAAAGTACCGATCCACATGCCGCGCGTGTTGATCGGCAGCATCGCGGAAAGGCGCGTCACCATCTCCTTGGCCGCCTTGTTGGTGAAGGTCACCGCAAGGATGCCGTGCGGCGAAACTTGTCCGGTGCTGATCAGGTAGGCGATGCGCGTGGTAAGTACGCGCGTCTTGCCGCTGCCCGCGCCGGCAAGGATGAGCGCAGAGCGGGCGGGGAGTTCGACGGCGGCACGTTGTTCGGGATTGAGACCGGAAAGCAGGGAGGAATTCATGGCGCGATTATCCCACAGGCGCAGCCTCTGCATCGCGCCGCATGGCACGACCGGGGTACCGGCACGGCCATGCTTACTTCATCATCGCTTCCAGCTTGCCCTTGTCCGCCGCGCTCGGCTTGTGGTTGACATTCAGGACGATGCCGGCCAATTCGCGCACCTCGGCCGGTGCGGACATGTCGCTCGTCACCTTCCTGAGTTTGTCGGCATCCCCGGCCGCCACCCGATGTTCCAGGTTCGCGATCGCGGCCGCGATCACGCGCTCCTGCTCGGTGCTACTCCGGTCCACGGCTATGGACTTCAGCCTGGCCTTCTCATCATGGCTCGGATAATGGCTCAGATGCAGCATGATTCCCGCCATCTCGCGCACCGCCGCGCTGGCGGCCAGCGCGGACTGCGAACCCAGCATCAGGCTCGCCATAGACAACAACACCAACAAGTATTTGCTTTTCATGGCTGGCTCCTCGAGGTGAATTGAACAGGCATTGCACGATGCCATGCTAATCCCCCGTCGGCGAAATGCCATGGGGTGATTCGGGTAGTTGCGCAGGTACTGCCGCAAACAAAAACGGGGAAGCATCGCTGCTTCCCCGTTCTCTGCTGCCGGGTCGGGCCCGGCATGACAGTGTTGCTTACTTCTTTTTCTTCTCGATCATGTCGTGCATGATCGGCGACAGGATGATCTCCATCGCGTAGCTCATCTTGCCGCCGGGCACCACCAGGGTGTTGGCGCGGGACATGAAGGAGTTCGGGATCATGTTGAGGTAGTACGGGAAGTCCACGCCCTTCGGCTCGCGGAAGCGGATGACCACGAAGCTCTCGTCCGGGGTCGGGATGTCGCGCGCGATGAAAGGATTGGAAGTGTCCACGGTCGACACGCGCTGGAAGTTGATGTGCGTGCGCGAGAACTGCGGGGTGATGTACTTGATGTAGTCCGGCATGCGGCGCAGGATGGTGTCCACGGTCGCTTCGGCGGAATAGCCGCGCTCGGCCTTGTCGCGATGGATCTTCTGGATCCATTCCAAGTTGACGATGGGCACCACGCCGATGCCGAGGTCGACGTGCTGGGCAGCATCCACGCCCGCGTCGGTCACCAGGCCATGCAAACCTTCGTAGAACAGCAGGTCGGAATTGGCTTCGATGTCTTCCCAGGGGGTGAACACGCCGGGCTTGAGGTCGGTCAGGTTGAAGTGCTTGTTGTGCTCTTCGGCTTCGATGTCGCTGTGCACGTAGTAGCGACGCTTGCACATGCCGGTGTCGCCGTAGGTCTTGAACATCTCTTCGATCTTGGCGAAGTGGTTCGCTTCCGGACCGAAGTGGCTGAAGTGGTTGTTGCCGTTCTTGGCGGCTTCGGCGGCGGCGGCGCGGAACGCCATGCGGTCCAGGCTGTGCAGGCTGTCGCCCTCGACCACGGCGGCCTTGATGCTTTCGCGGCGGAAGATGTTCTCGAACGCGCGCTTAACGGTGGTGGTGCCTGCGCCGGACGAGCCGGTGACGGCGATAACGGGATGCTTACGGGACATAATCCACTCTCCTGAATGAAATAAATAAAATTTTTGGACGGCGATTCTAGCAGAACACCCCGCGTTGCGGCTAACCGGCTGCTAACGGCCCACTGGGGAGCCCGCCTTACCGATATAATGTCGGCCTATTTTCGTCCAGCACCCATAAAACGACGCCCATCATGCAACAAAACTACTCCCCCAAAGAAATCGAAGCCGCCGCCCAACAGCAATGGGAGGCCACCCAGACCTTCCGCGCCAAGGAAGACAGCCCCAAGCCGAAATACTATTGCCTGTCGATGTTCCCCTACCCGTCCGGCAAGCTGCACATGGGCCATGTGCGCAACTACACCATCGGCGACGTACTCTCGCGCTACCACCACATGAAGGGCTACAACGTGATGCAGCCGATGGGCTGGGACGCGTTCGGCCTGCCCGCCGAGAACGCGGCGATGGCCAACAACGTGCCGCCCGCCGCGTGGACCTATTCCAACATCGAATACATGAAGCAGCAGCTGAAGTCGCTGGGGCTGGGCGTGGACTGGTCGCGCGAAGTGACCACCTGCAAGCCGGACTACTACCGCTGGGAGCAGTGGCTGTTCACCAAGCTGTTCCAGAAGGGCGTGATCTACAAGAAGACCGCCGTGGTGAACTGGGACCCGGTGGACAACACCGTGCTGGCCAACGAGCAGGTGATCGACGGGCGCGGCTGGCGCTCCGGCGCCATCGTGGAGAAGCGCGACATCCCGATGTACTTCTTCCGCATCACGCAATACGCCGACGAGTTGCTGAAAGATTTGGACACCCTGTCCGGCTGGCCGGAGCAGGTGAAGACCATGCAGGCCAACTGGATCGGCAAGAGCTACGGCGTGCGCTTCGCTTTCCCCTATGAGCTGGATGGCAAACAGGACAAGCTGTGGGTGTACACCACGCGCGCCGACACCATCATGGGCGTGACCTTCGTCGCTGTGGCGGCGGAGCATCCGCTGGCGACCTACGCGGCGAAGAAGAACCCCGCGCTCGCCGCCTTCATCGAAGGTTGCAAGCACGGCGGCGTGGCCGAGGCCGACCTCGCCACCATGGAAAAGAAAGGCATGCCAACGGACATCAACGTCACCCACCCGCTCACCGGCGAGCAGGTGCCGGTGTGGGTCGGCAACTATGTGCTGATGGGCTACGGCGAGGGCGCGGTGATGGCGGTGCCGGCGCACGACGAGCGCGATTTCCATTTCGCCAAGGGCCACGGCCTGCCGATCAAGCAGTCCATCGCGGTAAAGGGACAGCAGTTCAGCGCGGATGCCTGGCAGGAATGGTACGGCGACAAGGAGAACGGCGTGTGCGTGGATTCCGGCAAGTATGACGGGCTCAACCATGCACAGGCGGTGGACGCCATCGCCGCCGATCTCGCAGCCAAAGGGCTGGGCGAGAAGAAGACGCAGTTCCGCCTGCGCGACTGGGGCATCTCGCGCCAGCGCTACTGGGGCTGCCCCATCCCCATCATCCATTGCCCGAGCTGCGGCGATGTGGCGGTGCCGGACGATCAACTGCCGGTGAAATTGCCGGAGAACGTGGTGCCGGACGGCGCCGGTTCGCCGCTGGCGAAGATGCCGGAATTCTACGAATGCAGCTGCCCGCAATGCGGCGGCAAGGCCAAGCGCGAGACCGACACCATGGACACCTTCGTGGAATCGTCCTGGTACTACGCGCGCTACGCCAGCCCGCAATGCGACAGCGGCATGGTGGACAAAGAAGCGGCAAAGAAATGGCTGCCGGTGGATCAGTACATCGGCGGCATCGAGCACGCCATCCTGCACCTCTTGTATGCGCGCTTCTTCCACAAGCTGATGCGCGACGAAGGTCTGGTGCAGGGCGACGAGCCGTTCAAGAACCTGCTCACGCAGGGCATGGTGGTGGCGCCCACGTTCTACCGCGAACTGGAAGGCGGCAAGAAGCAGTGGATCAACCCCGCCGACGTGGATGTGGAAGTCGACGCCAAGGCGCGCCCCATCGGCGCCAAGCTGAAGTCGGACTGCCTGCCCGTGATCATCGGCGGCACCGAGAAGATGTCGAAGTCGAAGAACAACGGCGTCGACCCGCAGGCGATCATCGACGAATACGGCGCGGACACCGCGCGCCTGTTCATGATGTTCGCCGCACCGCCCGACCAGCAACTGGAGTGGTCGGACGCGGGCGTGGAAGGTTCGTTCCGTTTCCTCAAGCGCGTGTGGAAAGCCGTGTACGAGCATGTCGAAAAAGGCGTGGCGCCTGCTTATAGCGGCGGCGAATTGAGCGCGGATGCCAAGGCGTTGCGCCTGCAACTGCACCAGACCATCCAGAAGATCGACGACGACTACGGCCGCCGCAAGACTTTCAACACCGCCATCGCCGCGACGATGGAGCTGCTCAATGCTTTGGGCAAGTTCGACGAGGACAGCCCCGCCGCGCGTAGCGTGGCGCAAGAAGTGCTGGAGAACACCGTGCTGCTGCTGTCGCCCATCGTGCCGCACATCGCGGAAACGCTGTGGTCGGCATTGCGTCCCGGCAGCCAGCTGCGCGAGCAGGCCTTCCCCAAGGCGGATGCCGCTGCGCTGGTGCAGGACGAAATCGAGCTGGTGATCCAGGTGAACGGCAAGCTGCGCGGCAACCTGCTGGTCGCCAAGGATGCCGACAAGGCAACCATCGAGCAGCTGGCGCTGGCGCATGAGGCGGTGCAGAAACAGCTGGCAGGTGGCACGGCGAAGAAGATCGTCGTCGTACCGGGCCGCTTGGTCAACGTGGTGATCTGATGACGAGCGCGACCCGGCTCCTGCTGCTCTTTGCCACTCTAGCGCTGGCCGCCTGCGGCTTCCATTTGCGCGGCAGCAATCTGAAAGGACTGGAGTTCGGCTTCAAGTCGCTCTACCTGAAAGCGCCCGGCGAAACGGCGTTCGTCACCGATCTGCGCCGCGCGTTGACGGCCAGCAAGGTCGCGCTCACCGCCAGCTCCGACCAGGCCGAGCTGATCCTCGAAGTGGTTTCCGAACAGACCCAGAAGCAGATCCTGTCGCTCTCCGGCAGCGGTCGCGTGCAGGAATACCAGTTGTTCTACCGCGTCTCGCTACGCGCTTACGACAGCCAGCAGAACGACTGGCTGCCGGCGGAGGAGATCTCGCTGTCGCGCATCATGTCTTACGACGATGCGCAGGTGTACGCCAAGGAGCAGGAAGAAGCGCTGCTCTACAAGGACATGCGCAGCGATGCCGTGGCGCAGGCCATGCGCCGCTTGAACCGCGCCAAACCGCAACCGCAATAACGCGATGGGAACGATGCGATGAGAATCTCCAGCGAAGACCTGCCGCAGCATCTGTCCAAGGGTTTGGGATCGCTGTATGTCGTGCACGGCTCGGCCTTGCTGCTCGCCATCGAGGCGGCCGATGCCATCCGCGCGGCCGCACGCGCCGCCGGTTACAGCGAGCGCGAGGTGATCATCGCCGAACAGCATTTCAAATGGGCGGAGCTGCGCAACAGCGCGCAGAGCATGTCGCTGTTCGCCGAGCGCAAGGTGATCGACCTGCGCATCCCTTCCGGCAAACCCGGCGTCGAGGGTGCGCAGGCACTGCAGGAGCATTGCGAGAACCTCAACGCCGACACGCTCACACTGATCTCGCTGCCGCATCTCGACGGCACGGCGATGAAGAGCAAATGGTTCACCGCACTGGAACAGCACGGCACCGTGGTCAGCGCCGACGAAGTTTCGCTCAACGCACTGCCGGCGTGGATATCCGCACGGCTGAAGCGCCAAGGCCAGTCGGCCGACGCCGACACGCTGGCATTCCTGGCGCAACGCGTGGAAGGCAACCTGCTCGCGGCTTTTCAGGAGATCCAGAAACTGGCGTTGCTGTTTCCCGCCGGGCCGCTGTCTTTCGATCAGGTCAAAGATTCCGTGATGGATGTGGCGCGCTACGACGTATTCAAACTGTCCGAGGCGATGCTGGCCGGGGATGCCGCACGTTACACGCGCATCCTCGAAGGGTTGAAGGCGGAGGGTACCGCCACGGTGCTGATCCTGTGGGCGATCGCGGAAGACATCCGCACGCTGGCCAAAGTCGCGCGCGCCATGCAGCAGAGCGGCAACCTCGCCGGTGTATTGCGCGATGCCCGCGTGTGGGGCGTGCGCCAAAAACTGGTGGAGCGCGCGGTGCGCCGCTTTACCCCCGTCTTCGCCGAACGCGCCTTGCGCCAGGCTGCACAGATCGACAAGCTGGTGAAAGGCCTGCGCCAGGGCGATGTATGGGACGAGCTGTTGCAACTCGGCGTGCGCTGCGCGCGGGCGGGCGCCAGATGACTGCGCCGGAAGTCCTGCTAGTCGTCACCAACGCGCCGGACCGGACGACTGCGGAACGCATCGCCGATGAGCTGGTCACAACGGGCGTCGCGGCCTGCATCAACATCCTGGCCGGCTGCACTTCGGTGTATCGCTGGGAAGGCAAGCTGGAACATGCCGGCGAAGTGCCGCTGCTGATCAAGACCACGCGTGCAGCCTATCCGCGACTGGAAGCCGCGTTGCGCAAGCTGCATCCGTATGAGCTGCCGGAGATCATTGCGCTGCCCGTCGGCGCCGGCCTGCCGGAATATCTGGACTGGGTCGTACAAGAAACCAAAGCAAGGAACCAAGCATGATGCGTCGTCTGTTGTTGATCCTGTTGCTGTGCATCGCCCCGCTGGCGCAGGCCGATCTCCTCTCCTTCGGCGGCAAGAAGCCCAGCTTCCTGCCGCCCGACCAGGCCTTTGCACTGGAGGTGCATGCCATCGACCAGCGCACGCTGCTGGCCAGCTTCAAGGTCACCCCCGGCTATTACCTGTACCGCGACAAGATCAGCTTCCGCACCGCCGACGGCAAGATCGCACGCGTCGCCCTGCCCAAGGGCGAGGAAAAGAACGACCCCAATTTCGGCCTGATCGAGGTCTACCACAACAGCTTCCAGGCCGAGATCGCGCTGGCGCAGGCGGATATCAGCAAACCGCTGGTGGTGAACGCCAGCTATCAGGGCTGCAGCGACCAGGGCCTGTGCTACCCGCCCATCGAGAAATCGCTGAGCATCAGCCTCGCCCAAACCATCAGCGCCCCCAGCACAGCGCCCGCCCCGGCCGACAACGAGAACACCCAAATCGCCAAGCTGTTCCAAGGCGGCAACTTCTGGCTGATCGTGTCGTTCTTCTTCGGCGCAGGGCTGTTGCTCTCGCTCACCCCCTGCGTATTCCCGATGATCCCCATCCTGTCCGGCATCATCGTCGGGCGCGGCCACAAGATCACCCACATGCACGCCTTCATCCTGTCGCTGGCCTATGTGCTGGGCATGGCGGTCACCTATGCCGTGGCCGGCGTGGCGGCCGGTTATTCCGGCGACCTCATCTCCAACTCGTTGCAGACCCCCTGGGTGCTGGGCAGCTTCGCCGCGCTGTTCGTCGTGCTGTCGCTGGCCATGTTCGGGCTGTATGAGTTGCAATTGCCCACCGCGCTGCAAAGCAAGCTCACCGATACCAGCAACAAGCTGCACGGCGGCCATCTTTCCGGCGTGTTCGGCATGGGCGCGCTGTCGGCCATCATCATGGGGCCATGCGTCGCCGCCCCCCTGGCCGGCGCGCTGCTATATATAAGCCAGACCCATGATGCGCTGCTGGGCGGCATCGCCTTGTTCGCACTGGCGCTGGGCATGGGCGTGCCGCTGCTCATCATCGGCACCTCGGCCGGCGCCCTGCTGCCCAAGGCCGGGCCATGGATGGAAGCGGTCAAGCGCTTCTTCGGCGTGCTGATGCTGGCGATGGCGATCTGGATCGTCATGCCGGTCATCCCGGTCAGCGTGCAGATGCTGTTGTGGGCGGCACTGCTGGTGTTCTGCGCCATCTATCTGCATGCGCTGGACGCGCTGCCGCACAACGCCCGCGGCTGGCACAAGCTGGGCAAGGCGGTCGGCATCCTCGCCCTGCTGCTGGGCGTGGCTTATCTGATCGGCGCATTGTCCGGCGCCCGCGATATCCTGCGCCCGCTCGGTAATATCGGCCGCGCCACCGCGGAAGCGCCGAGCACGCTGCGCTTCGAGCGGATCAAAAGCAGCGCCGAGCTGGATGCGCGCATCGCCCAAGCCCGGGGCAAGCCGGTGATGCTGGACTTCTATGCCGACTGGTGCGTGTCGTGCAAAGAGATGGAGCGGTTCACCTTCAGCGATGCGGCGGTACAGGCCGCGCTGAAGGACGCGGTATTGCTGCAGGCCGACGTCACCGCCAACAATACCGAAGACAAAGCCCTGCTCAAACGTTTCCAGCTGTTCGGCCCACCCGCCATCTTGTTCTTCGATGCCGCGGGACGGGAGCAAGCTGATTTTCGTGTGACCGGCTATCAAGATGCCCAACACTTCCTGCAGTCGCTGAAGAACGCTGGGCTATAACCCAGGAGGAGCGATGTCCGACCTTAACGATCCAAGAGTGTTCTTTGCTGCCGAGCGCACCCTGCTTGCCTGGAACCGCACCAGCCTGTCCTTGATGGCCTTCGGCTTCGTCATTGAGCGTTTCGGACTGTTCGTCTCCATCCTGATGCCGCAACACAATGTGCCGTTGCAACGCGGCATCTCTTTCTGGACCGGCCTGGCGTTCGTCTTGCTGGGCGTATTCGTCGCGATCTATTCCACGGTGCAATACAAAAGGCTGCTGCGCACGCTCAAACCCATCGAGATCCCGGATGGCTACCGTAGCGACCCCGGCGTCTTCACCAACCTGTTTGTCGCGGCCTTGGGCATCATTCTCGCGGTCTATTTCTTCCACGGCGTCTAAACCTATACAAACAATCCACTTTTTCGCAATTGCGTCGAAAAGATGGACAAACTTGCCCATTTTCGGCAAACTTCGCCTCCCATGAAGAACATCTTGGTACTGCACGGCCCCAACCTCAACCTGCTCGGCACACGCGAGCCGGAGGTCTATGGTCGCGTCACGTTGGATGAAATTAACGCCAAGTTGTCGGCACAAGCGCAGAAAAATGGCGCAAAGCTGGCATACTTCCAGAGCAATACCGAAGGCGCGCTGGTAGACCGCGTGCAGCAGGCCCGTACCGACGGCACCGACTTCATCATCATCAATCCGGCGGCGTTCACCCACACCAGCGTGGCGATACGCGATGCGCTGGCGGCAGTCGCAATCCCCTTCGTCGAGGTACACCTGTCCAATGTGTTCGCCCGCGAGGCTTTCCGCAAAGAGTCTTATTTTTCCGATATCGCTGTCGGCGTCATCAGCGGCCTGGGGGCGACCGGTTATGAACTCGCCCTGCAATTCGCACTACAACATTCTGTAAGGAGCTAAAAAATGGATCTGCGCAAACTGAAAACACTGATCGAGCTGGTCGAAAACTCGGGTATCGCCGAACTGGAACTCACCGAAGGTGAAGAGCATGTGCGCATCTCGCGCGCCAGCTCCGTCGCCGCGCCCGTGCAACACCACTATGCCGCCGCACCGATGGCGGCGCCGGCACCAGCTCCTGCCGCTGCTCCCGCAGCAGCCGCTGCCCCGGCCGCACCAGCCGCGCCGGAAGGTCATGTGGTCAAGTCGCCGATGGTCGGCAGCTTCTACCGCTCGCCCTCTCCCGGCGCCAAGGCTTTTGTGGATATCGGCCAGAGCGTGAACGCGGGCGACACCCTGTGCATCATCGAAGCGATGAAGCTGCTCAACGAGATCGAGGCCGACAAGGCCGGCGTGATCAAGGCCATCCTCGTGGAGAACGGCCAGGCCGTCGAGTTCGGTCAACCGCTGTTCATCATCGGCTAACGCATCATGGCTGTGTTCGAACGCAAACCGCGAACCCCAGCAGCACCGGAGAAACCCATCATGTTTGAAAAGATCCTGATCGCCAATCGCGGCGAGATCGCGCTGCGTATCCAGCGCGCCTGTCGCGAAATGGGCATCAAGACCGTTGCCGTACACTCGGAGGCGGATGCCGATGCCAAGTATGTGAAGCTGGCGGACGAGTCCGTCTGTATCGGCCCGGCGCCTTCCAGCCAGAGCTACCTGCACGTCCCCGCCATCATCAGCGCGGCGGAAGTGACCGACGCGCAGGCCATCCACCCCGGCTACGGCTTCCTGTCCGAGAACGCCGACTTCTCCGAGCGTTGCGAGAAATCCGGCTTCGTCTTCATCGGCCCGCGCGCCGAGACCATCCGCCTGATGGGCGACAAGGTCTCCGCCAAGAACGCCATGAAGAAGGCCGGCGTGCCCGTGGTGCCCGGCGTCGATGGCGCCTTGCCGGAGGATCCGGCCGAGATCATGCGTATCGCCAAGTTCATCGGCTATCCGGTCATCATCAAGGCTTCCGGCGGCGGCGGCGGACGCGGCATGCGCGTGGTGCACACCGAGGCGGCGCTGCTCAACGCGGTGACCATGACCCGCACCGAAGCGCAGGCAGCCTTCAACAATCCCATGGTGTACATGGAGAAGTTCCTCGAGAACCCGCGCCATATCGAGATCCAGGTGCTAGCCGACCAGCATGGCAACGCGGTGTTCCTGGGCGAGCGCGACTGTTCCATGCAGCGCCGTCACCAGAAGATCATCGAGGAAGCACCGGCCCCGCTGCTCAACACCAAACTGCGCGACAAGATCGGCGAACGTTGCGCCGAAGCCTGCCGCAAGATCGGCTACCGCGGCGCGGGCACGTTCGAGTTCCTGTACGAGAACGGCGAGTTCTACTTCATCGAGATGAACACCCGCGTGCAGGTGGAACATCCGGTGTCCGAGATGATCACCGGCATCGACATCGTGCAGCAGCAGATCCGCATCGCCGCCGGCGAGAAACTGCCGTTCCGCCAGAAAGATATCCAGTTCCGCGGCCATGCCATCGAATGCCGCGTGAACGCCGAGCATCCCTACACTTTCGTGCCGTCGCCGGGCCGCATCACCAACTGGCATGTGCCCGGCGGCCCCGGCATCCGCGTCGACTCGCATGTGTACAACAACTACTTCATCCCGCCGCATTACGACTCGATGATCGGCAAGATCATCGCTTACGGCGACACGCGCGACCAGGCCATCGCACGCATGCGCACCGCCCTGTCCGAGATGGTGGTGGAAGGCATCAACACCAACATCCCGCTGCATCAGGAGTTGATGAACGACGCCGCTTTCATACAAGGCGGCACCAGCATCCATTATCTGGAGCACAAGCTGGCAGAGCGTAGCAAGGGCAAGTAATGGCCTGGCTCACGCTGTCGGTACAAGCTTCCGCCGACTACGCCGAAGCGCTGAGTGAAGCACTGCTGGCACGCGGCGCGCTGTCGGTGGACATGCTCGATGCGGACGCCGACACGCCCGACGAGCAGGCCATCTTCGGCGAGCCGGGCGAACCGACTTCGGCGGTGTGGCAGCACAACCTCGTCAATGCCCTGTTCGACAGCGACGCCGATGTGACCGGCATCCTGCAAGCCTGTTGCACCGAACTCGGCATCACCCCGCTTCCCGAGCACAGCATCGAGACCCTGGAAGAGAACGACTGGGTGCGCATCACCCAGGCGCAGTTCGATCCCATCCGCATCAGCGACCGCCTGTGGATCGTGCCGACCTGGCATGAACCGACCGACCCCAAGGCCATCAACATCGCGCTCGACCCCGGCCTCGCCTTCGGCACCGGCAGCCACCCCACCACACGGCTGTGCCTGCGCTGGCTGGACGCCAACATCAAGGGCGGCGAGTCGGTGCTCGATTACGGCTGCGGCTCCGGCATCCTCGCCATCGCCGCGATGAAGCTGGGCGCGGGCAGCGCCATCGGCGTGGACGTGGATGCGCAAGCCGTGGTCGCCAGCCGCGACAATGCCGCGGCGAACCAGGTGCACGCGGATTTCTATCTGCCCGAAGGCATCGCTCTCGCGCAATACGACGTGGTCGTCGCCAACATCCTCACCAACCCGCTGCGCGCGCTCGCGCCGCTGCTGGCCGGAGCCACCCGGCAGGGCGGCCGCATCGTGCTCTCCGGCATCCTCGCCGAGCAGGCAGAAGAAGTGATGCGCATCTACGCGCAATGGTTTGACCTTGCCCCCGCAGTGCTGGAAGATGGCTGGTGTTGTCTGTCCGGAAACAAGAGATGACCGCGATCACGCAATGCTCCGAATGCGGCACCCGCTTCAAGGTGACCGATGCGCAACTCGACGCGCATGACGGTCTGGTGCGTTGCGGCCGTTGCCACCAGGTGTTCAACGCACACGAGAATCTGCAAGATACCGGACCGAGTCCGCAACTGAGCCTGCCCATCGAAGCCGAGCCCCCAACGGCCGGGAACGCCAGCGCCGATGAAACGGAAGCCGACCTCACCCCGATCAAGGATGTTCCCGGCCTGGAAGAAGAACCGGCCACCCTCGCACAACAAGTCCGCTTTGTCGAAGAACTCACCGATGAAGTGTCCGAGACGACTCCGCGCAAGCGTCGCTGGTTGAACGTGCTCCTTCCACTGCTACTGGCACTGGTGCTGCTGGCACAAGCCGTTTACCACTTCCGCGTCGAACTCGCCGCACGCCTGCCCGGACTCAAACCGCTGCTGGCGCAATATTGCACTCTGCTCCACTGCGCCGTTGCCTTGCCGCAACAGGCCGAGCTGATGGCGATCGAATCATCCGAACTCGTCGCCGAACCGGACCAGACCGGCATCGTCACCCTGGTCGCCTTGATCCACAATCGCGCCGCCTTTGCGCAGGCCTATCCCAGCCTCGAACTCACCCTGACCGACCTGCAAGACAAGGCCGTCGCCCGCCGCGTGTTCCGCCCTGCCGACTATCTGCACGCAGGGGAAGACGAGAAGCTCGGCCTGCCAGCCAACCGCGACCTCGACGTCAAACTGCGCCTGGATACCACCGATCTCAAACCGTCGGGCTACCGGCTGTTCCTTTTTTATCCGCACTGAAACTTCCGGTATAATCCGCCCTGCCGTTCAGGCCGATTGGGAGAGCGTGCTGACACCAGCACCGCCGAAGGCGCAACACCCGTAACCGCTCAGGCTCAAGAACCAACCGGAACAGGCAAATCTGGAGAGCGCTGTTAAGTCAGCCACCGAAGGGGCACGCGGCGCAAGCTGCAATCTCTCAGGTACCAAGGACAGATGGGGGCGAGGCCATGTGGCCTCGCCCTTTTTCATTTGTAGTTACGACTAACCTAAAGGTAAGTCTCCACTGAAACTACGTTTTTGAAAGCGATCATGACGACTCTCAAGCAGACTCCTTTGAATGCAGCCCACCGCGCCATGGGCGCCAAGATGGTGGATTTCGGCGGTTGGGACATGCCGGTGAACTACGGTTCGCAGATCGACGAGCACCACCAGGTGCGCAACGACTGCGGCATGTTCGACGTGTGCCACATGCGCGTGGTCGACGCCAAGGGCGACGGCGTGCGCGCCTTCCTGCGCTACCTGCTGGCGAACAACGCCGACAAGATCACCGTACCGGGCAAGGCGCTCTACTCCGCCATGCTGCGCCCCGACGGCCATGTGATCGATGACCTCATCATCTACTTCATGACCGAGCAGTGGTTCCGCATCGTGGTGAACGCAGGCACGGCTGACAAGGACATCGCTTGGATGAAACAGCAGGCGGCTACGCATGCGCCCAAGCTGACCATCACCTCGCGCGACGATCTGGCGATGGTCGCCATCCAGGGCCCGAATGCGCGCGCCAAGGTATGGCAGGTGCTGCCGCAAACCAAGGCCGCGACCGAGAACCTCGTGAACTTCCAAGCCGCGGACTGCGGCGAATACTTCGTGGCACGCACCGGCTACACCGGCGAAGACGGTTTCGAGGTGATGCTGCCGAAAGAGAAAGTGGAAGCGTTCTGGTACGACCTGAACAAGGCCGGCGTGAAGCCCATCGGCCTCGGCGCGCGCGACACGCTACGCCTGGAAGCCGGCATGAACCTGTACGGTCAGGACATGGACGAGACCGTCGGCCCGCTGGAATCCGGTCTGGCCTGGACGGTCGACCTGAAGAGCGAGCGCGACTTCATCGGCAAGGCGGCCCTGCTAGCGAACCCGCCAAGCAGCAAGCTGGTCGGTCTCGTGTTGCTGGATCGCGGCGTGTTGCGCGGCCACCAGAAGGTGAAGACCGCGCACGGCGACGGCGAGATCACCAGCGGCAGCTTCTCGCCGACTTTGGAAAAATCCATCGCGCTGGCACGCGTGCCCAACGGCGTGCAGATCGGTGATACCGTGCAGGTCGAGATCCGCGACAAACTGTTGAATGCATCCGTAGTGAAATACCCGTTCGCCCGCAACGGCAAAGGCTTACTTTAATCTTTCTTGAGGACATGACCATGAGCAACCCATCCAACCTGAAATACACCGCATCCCACGAGTGGGTCAAAGTCGAAGCCGACGGCAGCATCTCCGTGGGCATCACCCAGCACGCGCAGGAACTGCTGGGCGACATGGTGTTCGTCGAAGCACCCGCCGTCGGCCGCAAGCTGAAGGCCAAGGAAGAGTGCGCCGTGGTGGAATCGGTGAAGGCCGCCGCCGACGTGTACGCGCCTGTTTCCGGCGAAGTGACTGCTGCCAACGGCGACCTGGACGGCTCTCCCGAGAACATCAACAGCGATCCCTACGGCGCGTGGATCTTCAAGATGAAGCCCGACAATGCCGCCGACGTCGCAGCCCTGCTCGACGCTGCTGCTTATCAAGCCGTCGTCGACAGCGAAGCACACTGATCACGGCAAAAGGGAGAGAGGCTGCGCCTCTCTCCTTTTTTATTTTCGTCACCCACATTCGAAATCAGCCCGACCATGAACAACACCGAACAATTCGTCAATCGCCACAACGGCCCCAGCGCAAGCGATGTGCAGGCCATGCTCAAGAAGATCAACGCGCCCTCGCTTGACGCGCTGATCGACCAGACCGTGCCTGCCGCCATCCGGCTCAAGAAACCACTCAACCTGCCGGACGGCATGAGCGAGCATGCCTTCCTCAACCACTTGCGCGGCATCGCGGCGAAGAACAAATTGTTCAAGAGTTATATCGGTCTGGGCTATTACGACACCATCGTGCCGCCCGTCATCCAGCGCAACGTGCTGGAGAACCCGGGCTGGTACACCGCTTACACGCCCTACCAGGCCGAGATCGCGCAGGGCCGTCTGGAAGCGCTGCTGAACTTCCAGACCATGGTGTGCGACCTCACCGGCATGGAGATCGCCAACGCCTCGCTGCTGGATGAAGCCACCGCCGCCGCCGAGGCGATGACCATGCTGCACGGCCTGCGTTCGCGCGAGGATGCCGCCGCGGGCAAGAATAGCTTCTTCGTGTCGCACGAATGCTTCCCGCAGACCATCGAACTGCTGAAGACGCGCGCCAAGCCGCTCGGCATCGAACTGGTGATCGGCGACTTCAAGACCGTCACGTTGAACGACAAGCTGTATGGCGCCTTGCTGCAATACCCCGCTGCCAACGGTGTGGTGCATGACTATGCTGATTTCGTAAAACGCGCCAAGGCCAACGGCATGACCGTCGCCGTCGCCGCCGACATCCTGAGTCTCGTATTGCTCACGCCGCCCGGCGAATGGGGCGCGGACGTGGTGCTGGGCTCCACCCAGCGCTTCGGCGTGCCGATGGGTTACGGCGGCCCCCACGCCGCCTACTTCG
>DATGWO010000026.1:0-6004 GCA_035299445.1 Sideroxyarcus sp. | reverse complement strand
AGATTCGTTCGGCGATGTTGGACGACCCCGGCTACCATGAAGGTGCGGTGAACCCCGGAAAGTGGACAGTGGAGATGCGCGCAATCGCGCCGCTTCCCGCCCCGGCCAGTCGGCCCAAATATGGAAAACGGCCGGTGGGGGCGGGGCAAGGAACGTGCGAGTTCATCGGCGAAACGTCTCTTCCGAGTTGGCTCCCTTTGCGTCCCGGCCGCCTGGCTTGCTGGTAACTACGCTCATTCGCGTGGCCAACTGCATGTGTAACATACGAGGTCTCTGTTCACGCGGAGCAACAATGCGGGCCCTGCGACAGAATCGTTTACGCCGCACACGGGTTGGGTCGTGGATCCGGCGTGCGTGACCAGATCTATCGCAAGGCGGCCGGAACATCAGGGGCGAGGCGCTGGGCGTTTCTCAGTATTTATCACACTCAAAAATGTGGCGCCGGCGGACTTCTCGGCGTCGAGGTATGACTGCGGAGTCATTTTTACACGTGGCTTCGCGCCGGGTGGAGTCCACTTTACCGCTTTCCCATTCTTCTTGTCTTTGCGCCGAATGGCTGTGCCGACACCGTTGTTCATCGAACAACAAATCATAGAAACGGTGCGGGCCGACACCGAAAAATGGCTCGAAGCGGACTACGGCGCTGACGTGATCTTCGGAGTCAGAAGCTTCAGGGTACTCAATTTTGATTACCTCATCGTGAAGATTTGTGGCCTTACTCTTCAGGTACGGCTCGACAAAAACAACACGCTTTATACCGGCTGCAATGATATGTTTCGCACAGTTGTGGCAGGGGAAAGTCATGCAGTATAATGTAGCTCCACGAGCGGAGATGCTTTTGCGACCGCAAGCTAGGATTGCCTCCATTTCGGCATGCACCACTCGGCCGAACTCGGTCAAGCAGCCGATCGCGCTGTCCTCGAGTATGGCTTTTAGCTTCCTTAGTCCGTTGGGAGGTGTTCTCTTTCCGCGAAAACGCGTAATGATGTCGTCGATTATCTGCAACTGGGCCTTTCGATTTGAGTCTTCGCCGCGCATGTAGTCCCTCCCATTGGGGAAGTCCTCAAAGGCCTTCTTTTCGATGTCGTAGAACGGCCAGTACAGGCCTCCTCCGGCTTTGGGGCAATCATTTGCTCCCGTTGAGAGAATCTCGCCATCGCGAGCGATCACCGCTCCGACCTGCCGCGATAGATCCGCTGAACGAAGCGAAGCCGCGAATGCCAGGTACATTGCGTACTCTCCGAAGGAAGGAGTTCGGTGTGGAGCTCCGAACGCGATATCGACGAATCGATGGACGCTACTCTGGACTCGTTCGATATCGCGAGCCCAGCCGACGAAGAAGTCCGCCATATGGAATGTTTGGTTGACCTGCTGGCCGTTGGGCTCGTCTTCGAGTTTATCGCGCCGCATGAGCTCTTCCGCTCGGTCTTGGGTCATTCCACTCTTCCCGATGAGGTGCTTTTTGCGAGCATCAGGAGGTACGTTAACGGCGAACAAATAGAAGCCTCTCGGGTAGATAGTACGTAAGCGCCGGACCTCCTCCGGGTGTTTCAGAGAGTGAACCAAGTAGGCCGTTCGGGGGCGGCCCTTGTTGCCTCTGCGCCGTTTCTGGATCTCAGACGCTACACCTTCAGCAAGAATGTCAGGACCATACTTCACCCTAGCTCTCGTTCCAATGTCCATCATTGTCCCGATGCGCTCATATTCGTTTGCGAACTCTCTTTGAGGGACGCGGTCAAGTTGGGGGAGCACATCGTGGGAAATACCGATCCGTTCGGTTGAGTATCCAATTTCCTCGAGCCGCTTCGCGACAGCGTTCTCCGTTATCGATAGGTCGACACCAAGCGGCGCAACAAATGCAAAGACAAGTTCAGGGTACTCGAAGCATTGATCATTGTCGTCGCAGTCGGATGCGCGGACCTTGGCTTCGGTCGGTGAGTTCCAAGGCGCACCCTGGTTTCTCGGAGGGGTGTGCGGTCGTTCCATGCTTGGGTTGGGGGTTTCGGACAAACCTACTGGGTTAGCGAGCTACACGAAAATATAGAATCTGCGGATACACGTGGCGAGCTCCGGATTTCGCTGGTTGGCGGTCTCGCGATTAGGAGGTCGTGCGACCATCTAGTTTGTGATCCCAACTTGTGCAGTCTGGATCCGCGCGGTGGGCCACGCGATGTGGTTGTTTGCGCCCAATGCTAGCTTTCGACGTGCGTCGGTGATGTGTGGAATCACGGCGCTGGCCGTTCCACCTGTTCTGCCCAAGTCGCTCGGTCGAAGAGGCGATGGTCCCCGTTAGGTGTAGTGGGCCCGCGCCGGAGTAGGGGAGTATGCCATTTGGGAGTTTCTTCGATGTCCTGATGCGTTGACCTAGAAATACCGACGATGGCGACTTCGTCCCACCCCGTTGCTCGCTTTGCTCGATTTCTTCTAGCACCTGCCCCGTCCGTCGCGCCCCATTGTATGGGCGGTCAAGGTCGTCCGCTGCGCGGCTCCACCACGCGCAAACGTTCCGCTTCCCCCTCGATTGGTCCCGCTGCGCGGGCCACGGCCTCGGCGCTCCACCCATCGCTTTGACTTTCGCCCAACCCGAGCGGGCGCTCAGACGAGCAGCACCCTCGATCACTCGACACGTTGTTGAGTATGGGAAACGCGGCTCGCGCGAGCGCTCACCATGCGCGTTTACGATGCCAAGATGGTCTACTCCCTCGTGTCCCTGGGCGAAGTTGTGGAAATCGAAACGCCGTCACATATTGGCGAGTACATTGCCTCCGCCTTTGAGGAATGCCCCGTTCAGGAAGCGTTCTACTGCCTCTACCTGGATCGGCGGAATCATCCGATTGGCCGGCAGCTGATTTCCCTAGGGACGGCGACGTCGACCTTGGTCTCCCCGCGCGAAGTGTTCCGCGGCGCCATTGTGGCGGGAGCGGTGGCCTTGTGTGTCGCGCACAACCATCCGTCCGGCGATCCGGCCCCCAGCGGTGCGGACTTGCGAGTCACTCGAATGCTGCGGGACGCCGCGCGCATCTTGGAAATCGTCCTGATCGACCACGTCATCGTTGGCGATCCGAAGGCCGATCCGGCGGGACGCGGATACTACTCGTTCCGCGAGGCGGGGCTGCTTTGAAGGCGTCGTCGTCGATCCCGGCGGTTCGCCACCACCGAGAGCGATGCCCACGGTGAGATGTGCTGTGCGAACGCGCGTCATCAGCTGCGAGCAACCGCAGCCGGTCTCCGATATCGGTCTGTGAGATACCGGAATCGCGGGAGGTGCTCTACCTTGTTTTCGGGAGGCGCTCCCGTTTGCTCAGACGCGCGGTCGCAACGAAACTGCCGCCATGCAGAAATCGACGGGATCACTCACCGCGCCGGCTGCGCAATCCGAGGGATTGGCAGGTCGTCGATTCGCCAAGGCCAAGCCCATCGCTGCCCGCCTGGGGATCTGCACGCGGACCCTGTTTCGTTGGGCCGACGCCGGCCTGATCGCCCGGCACAAGATCAATGCCCGTATCGTGCTCTTCGACGAGGCCGAGGTGGCGGCGCTGATCGACTCCGCCCGCATCGGGTGACATCTTTCCGCGCGGAGCCGAACTCAAGCCTGCGGTAGCTCGGGATGCGGCGTGAACAGCGGGCAGATGGTCAATGCGGATTAAAATGCCGCATCAGTGCGGACTATTTCTCCCCATGGTTTGAGCGGGGGAAGGAGGTGTGGAGGAAGGGGGCAGGCACCTCTGCTTTGAGAGGTGCCGGTCAGGCCCCCTTCCTCCACCTCTGGACTCAAGCTTTGGCCTTGGCCTTCGCGGACTGGGCGCGATGGCTCTCGCCGGTGAACTCGAGGATGACGGCATGATGCACGAGCCGGTCGATGGCAGCCATGGTGGTCATGGGGTCCTTGAAGATCTGGTCCCATTGGCTGAAGACCAGGTTGGAGGTGATGATGACGCTCTTCTTCTCGTAGCGCTCGGCCAGGAAGGTGAAGAGCACCTCCATCTCCTCGCGGGACTGCTGCACGTAGCCGAGGTCGTCGAGGATGATCGCGTCGTAACGTTCCAACTTCGCGAGCAGGCCGGGCAGCTTCAGGTCGCGTTTGGCGGCCAGGAGGTTGGAGACCAGCTTGAAGGTCGGCGTGAAGAGGATCTGCAATTGTTGGTGGGTGATCAGCTCGTGGCCGAGGGCGGCGACGAAGAGCGTCTTGCCGCGGCCGGGCAACCCGAAGCACAGCAAGTTGTCGCCGCGACGGATAAACTCGCCGGTGAGCAACGTGGGCAGCTGGCGGCGTACTTTCTCGGGAAGGCGCGCCTCGTCGAGTGCGCCCAGCGTCTTGCCCGTCGGCAGGCCCGACTGTTTGCGCAATCGCTCCAGGCGACGGCGCAGCCGCTCGTTGCTTTCCTCCTCAAGGAGACGTTGCAGGAAACGCGTGTAGCCCCAGTTCTCCGCCTCGGCCCGGCGACAGAGCTCGGACTCCAGGCGAGCGGCCGTGGTCAGTCCCATGGCGCGCAAGAGGATCCCGGTGGATGCTGCGCTCATGTGCCCACCTCCAGCAGCTGGTCGTAGTCGTGCAGTTGCGGTTCGAAGCGGGCCAGCTCCGGCGGCCCCGACGGCGGGCCGGCCAAGGCATGGCGCACCGCTTGGTCGTCGGGCACCGCACCCTCGCGTAATAGTTTCCCGAGCACGTCGGCGACGGCTTCCTCGCCCAGTTCCGCCGCCAGCAGGAGCACCCGCACGTAGCTGGCGTCGCAGCGTTTCGCGTCGAACTGCTCGAGCCGATCGTAAGCCTGGCGGAACACGGTCCGGGGAAAGAGCTCGTCGCGGTAGATGTAGCCGGCGAAGGCGCCGGGTTTGCGCGCCAAGCTGTGGATGACATGCCGGTAATCGATCGCCGGCTCCTGGGTGCGCCGACGGCGGTACCGGACCACCTCGCGCCCGGCGTGGACGAACGCCACTTCGCCCTCCGTGATCTGCGCGGTCACCATCGCACCGATCAGCTGGCTGGGCAGCGAGTACGCGCAGTTCTTCACCCGCGCCGTCGCGTAGCTCGACACCCGCACGGCCATCTCCTCGGCCAACGGATACCGCGTGGCGGGCAACGGGCGCAACCGCACGCGCTCCTGGGCGAGCCGGGGCTGCCGCAACCCGTTGGCACCGGTGCAGACCTTCGCCACAAACGCGGCGTACTCGGCGGGTGTCGCAAAGTCGCGGCTGCCGCGCAGCACCAGATGCGCCTCCAATCGCCGCTTGAGATGCCCGTTGGCCGACTCGACATCGCCGTTTTCCTGCGGCGAAGCCTTGTTGATCGTGCACGGCTCCAGACCCAGATGGGCGCACAACGCCAGATACTCGGGATTGAACCCGCGTTCGCGCTTTCCCCGCCGCAACGCGTGCGTCGCCGTCGAACTCTGGTCGGTCTGCAACTGCAGGGGCACCCCGCCGAGTTCCTCCAGCCCCGCCAGAAGTCCAGCTTTCAAGGACAGGAAGGACTCCGACTGACAGGGCACCGCCCATTCCCAGTTCGAGTACGGCAGCACCACGTGGCAGAGCAGGTGCGGGAACGCCTCCCCACCGATCCGCACCGCCAGAGCGTTGGCATGCGTCCAGTCCAGTTGCACGCTCCGCCCCGGCTCCCGCGCCTGCGGGAAGAACACCTCCTGCGGCGCCCCGTGCTCGCGTTTCCACCGCGCCACCCGCTCGTAGAACGTGCGCAGCGACCGCGCGCTGAGCTCCTCGGGCCGGCTGGCGAGCAGGTGTTCGAAGAGCGCCTTCGCCTCCAACTCCGGCGCCCGCGTGAGCCAACGCTCCACCTCCGGCCAGATCGCCTTCAGCGGGTCCTCCCGTGTTCGCCACCATCGCGCCTCCCGCTCCTGCGGCCCGTGGCCAAGCGCCACGTACCGCGCCGCTGTTTTCCGATCCATCGACGCCTTCAGCGCCGCCTGACCGACCAAGCCGGTCTTCTCGTATTCGTTCATCAGTCTGCGATATTGCTGCTCGGTGATCATGGGCTCCCGTGGGGCCC
>DATGWO010000025.1:0-3949 GCA_035299445.1 Sideroxyarcus sp. | reverse complement strand
CCCATGCGAACCAGCACCGCACCGAGCCGCCCGCCGAATTCCCGCTGATAGGCCAGCGCGCGCTCGATCTCCGCCGCTTCCACCAAGCCCGCAGCCACCAACAGTTCGCCTATCATTCCGCCCGCCATCGCGTCAGCCATTCCACATCCTCAGCCCATCGTTAGTTTGATTCCGAACCCTTCTCCACCCACGAAAACACGTCGCTCCCCAAACAATCCATAAACCTCACCATTCCCGCGCAAGCGGGAGTCCAGCAATAAACGGCTATCCGGAATTGAGTGTTGAGGCTCAATAGTGATAGCGACACAGAGCCACCAGAATCGTATCGTCCTGAACCGCATAAACAAGCCGATGTTCTTCGTCGATTCTTCGTGACCAGAAGCCCGCAAGATTATGCCTGAGCGGTTCGGGCTTCCCTATCCCCTCAAACGGGGAGCGCTGAATGTCTTTAAGAAGTGCATTGATCCGCTTGAGAGTTGACTTATCCTTGCCCTGCCAGAACAGGTAATCCTCCCACGCTTGATCGGAGAATTTAACCGGCATCGTCGATCAATTCCATGACCTTGCCGCCATTGGCCGCCAACTGCTCGATAGACTCCATAAGTCGCTTCGCATTTTTGGGGCTGCGCATCAGGTAAGCCGTTTCTTCAAGTGCATTGAAGTCCTGAAGCGACATCATCACAACAGGACTCCCAGCTTGCCGAGTGATCAGTACCGGAGATCGGTCATCGGCTACTTTATTCATGATCTCTGCCAAATGTTGGCGTGTATGACTGTAAGTGATGGCTTCCATGTCTGCCTCCTTCTCAATTGTACAAATAATAGTACAACAAGCCATTAAATTCAACACTTCATTCCTGATTCCAAAATAAACAGCCCGCAAAGCGGACAGCGACTTGATATTGACCCGCTATGCGGGAATGACGTGTTTTGGCGCTAATGGACATCAGGGTTGATGATAACCACTCTTGCCTGTGCAGTCTGAACCAAACTGCACAGGCAAGAAAAAAGCGGCCAAGGCCGCTTTTTCCGTGTTGCTTCGTTTGACAGACCGGGCGGCAAAGACGCCGCCGCCCGAATCAGACCAATCGATTACTCCTTGCCTTGCATTGCAGTGAACGAACCGTTCGGTGTGAACAGGATGTTCTGCACTTCCAGGCCGTTGGTCGGAGCAGTGACGCGCAGACGCGGACGGGCAGCTGCTGCCTGTGCGCCGATCGCTGCTTCGATCTGGGTCGGAGTCAAGGTCTGTGCTGCGCCTGCTGCCAGCGAATTGATCAGCACTACGGGAGTGGTGGCCGCACCACCTGCCTCGGGCAGGATCGAGACCTTAACCTGTGCAGCCACCGAACCGGTGTTGATCACACGCAGATAGTTCTGCCAGCCTGCGTTCGCCACGGGCACATAGTTGCGCACGTCGACGGTCTGGCCGTTGAACAACATCGCTGCCAGGCTGGTCGCTGCCAACGCGTTGTTGGAGTCGGTCGTCGTAACAGTGTGGGTCAGCGTTGCAGCCAGGGTCGGGGTGCCTTCGACCATAGCCACGGTGTTGGTGGCTTGCTGGTGGTAGCAGACGTAGTACGCTGTTGCGGTCGTCGGCAGTGCGGTGGACGGGATGGTCACGCTGGTCGCGGCGGCGGCAGCAGCAGCCGTTGCGAACGCTGCGGTGGTCATGCCGTTAACGCCGCCCGCACCGGTTGCACAGGTAGCGCTGGTGTCGAGCGCGACCTTGCCGGTGGTGCCCAAGGCGCCGAAGAAGCCGGCCGGAGCAGCAACGGTGAGGGACAGGCCAGTTGCGCCAGCCTGGGAAGCCATGGTGTAAGCCGTGGCGCCGTCAGCCTGCACAGCCGTGCCGTTGGTCGCAGTGAACGAACCCAGTTGGGCGATCGTGGCAGACACAGCAGCGTCGGCAGTGGGGGTGGTGGCAAAGCGCGTAGCCGAGCCGGTGGCGGCAGCCAGGTCGATCTTGCCGGGAGCGGTGTTTGCAGCGGCAGCCAGGGTGACGCCCTGTGCGGACGATGCGACGTTAGTTGCAGCGGAAGTCGCGTCGTAGTTGCTTGCAGTTGCCGGCAGCGCGCCGAAGCGGCTGGCGGGTGCGCCGATGCCCACGGAAGCGGTCGCGGTGATCGGGGTGGTCAGGATGGCAGCCGCGTTGTTCAGCGCCAGGGCAACGGAAGTACCAGCGCCGGTGGCTGCGCCGCCGATAGTGGCCACGGTGCCGCCAACGCCGATGCCGTCCGCAACGGTCACCAGCTTGAACACGATGTAGTCAACGCCTGCGCCGACTGCGGCCGGGTTGGCGGTGCCGGTGGTGGTGCCCAGGCTGGCTGCGGCCAGGGTGATGGACACGCCCGCTGCGCCAGCGCCCGTGCCGTCAGCGTTGGAGACGATTGCGGAGGCAACGCCAGGAGCGACCGACGGGATGGTGCTGATGGAAGCGCCAGTCAGCTTGACGTAAACGTAGACCGTCGAGTTTGCCGGAATGGCGGTGTTAGCCACCACCCTGATCGCATTCGCGACCGGGATGGTGATTGCCGTTGCGGCAGGTGTGGAGCCCTGGAACAGTTCCTTTGCGAAAACCGGAGCCGTTGCGGTCACGGTCGTAGCCTGTGCATTCGCAGCCATCAGGCCCAATGCAGCGGCGATTGCGAGCGACAATACTTTTTGGTTCTTCATCATTATCGTTTCCCTTATATAAAAAGTTGATAAAGCTCTAACAACTTTGCTTCAATTTTCTCTGTGTTGTCGCAGAGGTCTTTCGAAAGACGCTCGCAGTATAACAATGCGCAGGGTCGTGTCAACGACCATCCCGCAGTTTTTTTTCGGTGTGGCAAAAAAACCACACCCCGCAAACGCCCTTGCCGATTGGAATGCCGACGCATGCAATCAAAAATTGATTAAGATTGGCACTTCGCCACAAGCCTTCCCATCCATGAATTTCTGCCGCTCATCCTTCACCGCTTCCGCCATTTGCCAGCGCGGTTTCACGTTGGTGGAAATGCTGGTGGTACTGCTCATCGTCGGCATGGCGGGCGGAATTCTTTTCGACGGCGCAGCGCAGGTGATGGGCATGCAGGACAGACTCAACGACCAACTGACCAGACTGCGCGGCGAGGGACTGCGCGCCGACTGGCTGCGCCAGGTGGTACAGGGAATGCAGCCGGATTACGCGGATGGCAAGCAGGTATTCAGGGGCACACCGAGCGGCTTCTCAGGCCTGACCACCAACCCGCTTGCCGGCGGCTATGGCGCCTTGCAGCCTTTCGAATTGACGCTCACGCGCGATGCCGCACACGACCAGATGCTGCTACGCTACGGCACCGGAAAAGACGCACCCATCATCTTGCACTGGGCGGGCGACCGGGGGCGGCTGCGTTATATGGACGACCGCGGGGAGGCACACGAGGACTGGCCGCCCCCGCTCGGCCTGTGGCCGCAACTGCCCAGCGCGATCACCCTCGAAGGCGAACGCGACGGCGCGCCCTGGTCCATCGTCGCCGCGCATTACGGACCGACCTGGCCGATCCCGCGCGCGCGCGATGTGATGGGTGGCATGCCGTGAGCCGAAGCGCGCAACGCGGTTTTGTGCTGGCCGCCACGATGTGGATGCTGGCGATTCTGGCCATCGCCGCAGTCTATTTCGCCGGCCGCATTCAACACGCCCGCGAACTTGCACAACGGGCCCAGGCCCATACCCAGGCACTGGTCGACCTCGATAGCGCGCGCGCCGAAATCCTGTTTCGCATCGCCACCACCCCTCTCTCGCTCTACGGCCTCGGCTCCTCGACGGAGGATGCGATCGCACTGGACGACCGCCCGTACCTGGCGCCGGGCGATACGCTGGTGCGGTTGCAGGACAACCGGGGCCTGCTCAACCTGAACATCGTGAACGACGATCGCCTCGATCGCTTCCTCAATATCCTGGGTGCGCCCGCCGCCCGCCGTGCAG